>JBGAGF010000004.1:0-454812 GCA_044226855.1 Aggregatilineales bacterium | reverse complement strand
TCCCTATTCACCGATCACTGGCACGCTTATGAACTGGTTTTACCAGCTGAACACCATCATCCCGTCAACAAAGGTAGCGGACTGACCAACCATCAAGAACCTTGGTACAACACGCTCCGTCAATGGAATGGTCGCTACACCCGTCGCACCTTATCCTTTTCCAAAGAAGATCGCTACCATGATCTCATCACGCGCTGGTTTATTCTGGAACATAATTTGAGCATGCGTTCATCACTTACCTTATAACCACTACCATGCTGCGTATCGAACAGCAAACTAACATGTCTAAGCTGCTCAAAGGTGTGTTACTGGATGAACAAATTCAACGACATGTTTTGAAGCTGCATCAGAAACCCAGTCCATTGATACCGCTCATAAGAGCTGTCGATCCTCGCTTGATGCGGCAGTTTTTGTTGGCATTGCTAAGTTAGTTGATGGAGCAGGTGCACCAACAAATCCTGAATGGTGAACTGATAAGTAATACGCGCTCAGCACGGTTGGTTTTCTGACTATGCTCTAAACAGGGTACAAACCTTGATGCAAACCCTGAACATTTTGGAGGAACTGGCCGTGCTGTGTAATTTGAGCATCAAAACTATCATAACAGAAGCAAAGACTATCGATTTCAAGATAACTTTGCCTATTTCCAAGATGCATAAAATAGTCTTAATTTTCGATAATAACATAATATTTCTACTTGATTCAATGCTATTTGTACGGCAGTCACAATGATGTTGCTACAGCCATAAGCGGCCCGGCCAGCCTTTGAGAAGACTTGCCCCATCAGCGATCATATTCGATTTAATGATGCCTGACCGGGATAGTTGGAATTTATTGCAACATTTCGCACATTAGTTAGCCACTCAATCTATTCTGATTATCGTGACTTGAGCAAAGTATCGGTTGCAGAAGTCCCAGAATATCGAGAACATTACCAATCTAGGAGTATTAGACGAGATTTGACGTAACAGCAAGAACTTAACTATATTAGACAAGATCAATTTGGAAAATTTCGTTTACTCTCACACTTTAGCGGGGATCGATATCTCTTATAATTCGAATATGCTTCTATAGACTACAGTTTCACCGAGTAGAATAACTATTCTCAGATGACCAAATTCAAAAAATCTGATCTAAAGCATCACCTCCAAAACAGTATTCATGTTCTTAAAAAGAGTATGGACTACGCAACATATTTCTATTTTATCCTCGCCATGCTGTTTTTCTACCATGTGGGTGAAATGCCAAGTCTCTATAGCGGCAGGCTAAATCTCCCCCGGATTGTTGCGTCCAGTGCTGCGCCCTTTCGCCAGACGACCATCAGATCACAACGCAGAAAAAGAACGCTACATGAGGACTTGAGTGATGCATTTTCCGAACTAGAAACGGCCAGTCCACCTTTAAGAAATGTTTTATTACCGTCGCTGGTCAATACATCCATACCCGACGCAGACTTGATAGCCTATCGTCAATTAGTCGATCAACTGCAACAGCAAACCGGCATCTTCTCAAATCCCCGAAATTTTAGCCAAGCCTATGACTATTGGATTTCTCAGCTTGCCAAATTGACGGTCAAGCAAGGATTATCGTTTTACACACCCCGTTCCGTCATTCGCCTCATGGTCGAAATCATGAAACCGAGCAGCGGAATGTCCATATACGACCCATCTGTTGGCACAGGTGGGATGTTTACAGAAAGTGCGCGATATATCAGCCAGAACAGCGGTGATGTTGATTCAGTAGATTTCTATGGCTGTGAATTAGCTCCCGACATTTGGGCAATTTGCAAAATGAATATGATAGTTCATGGTCTAAACCATGCAGTCATAGATCATGTAGATACACTGAAAAACCCACCCGAGCTACTTGGCAAATTTGATCTGGTTTTACAGAACATGCCTTTGCCGTTGACTACTCATAAAGGCGAAATCCGCAGAACCAACGATGGTTTTTTGACACACGCAATTGAGGTCATGGCGATCAGTGGTCGTGGCGCCATTCTTACTCCGGCCACACTGCTCCAAGAAGATCACCGTAATTTTTGGAGACATATCGTTAATCGAGATTGGTTGGAAAGCGTCATCAGTTTGCCAGCCAAGCTTTTACATGGAACGAATTCCGCCGCTTACGTGTTGGTCTTCAATAAGAACAAACCAGATGCCAGACTTAGGAACATACTCTTCGTCCGTGCGTCAAATGAGGCTTTACCTTATACGCGTCACAATGAACTTGAAGCCTCAACCATCCAAGCAGCCGTCCAAGCCTTTGAAAGCTGGCAAAATATCGCTGATTACTCACAGGTCGTGCCTATTGCAAAGATTGAAGAATATGACTACAAACTGAGCGTCGATAAATATTTACACGTGGAAGAAGACGCTCAGCCATTTGACATGATGTCGGCGCTTGACCGCTACCGAACCGCAGTCAAGCAGCGCGAAATTGCAGTGGATAAGTTGATGAAGAACCTCGAATCATTGAACAATAAGACGTCAGATAATAACGACAATAAGATATGATCTGGGATTGTGTTCCTTTGCATGATGTTTTGCACATCAGCAAGACATTTGCTTCAACAACTGAACAAGCGTCCTATCAATACGCGATACTTGCTTCATACCCCGTTGGACTTCGTTCAAAAGGGCGAAAACAGGGTACTGATTTTCGGGGGAAGCGCCTTCAAGTGATCCATTCGGGGCAGTTCGTTATTTCAAGAACGCGAATTCAACCACGCCATTGGGCGCTTGTGCAACCGGAATTCGACTCCGCTCTGGTTCACCACACGACACTCTGCTTTGACCTTCACACTGACCTCAATAAAAACTATTTTGCGGCATATCTTGGAACTTCCTTGTTTGACCAAGCAGCTTCTTTGGCTCAGACGAAACAAGGACGGCTTGATCTAAGGCGTTTCGGACGCATCATGGTGCCCTTACCTCCGCCAGATGAACAACAGCGAATTGCCGAAATATGGCAGTATGCTTCTAAAACGCTTCAACACACTGCGGACATGTACAAGAGTATCACTGAAGTCAAGAACGGCGTTGCAAATGAGCTTTTCAAACGCACCAATACAAAGTGGAAAACCAAACCTTTTTTGGACTGTGTGACGTTTGGCCACGATAGGTCATCATCCTACCCTCTTTATGTTTCAACGAACGGTAAATTACTACGTACACCGCCTGATTCTGAGAATCACCCTGTCGGACTTATACCGGACGAGGATATTGACCCGCACTTTCTCTTTTACTTTTTGGGGCATCAAAAACATGTATTGCACACTGCGTTTCCGGACCAACACTACAATTTTAATCTCACCTTTGGAACACTACGAATCCCAATCCCTGCCATCTACGAACAGCGAAAAATCGTTACCTTATTCCAGCAGCATGACGATGTGCTTCACAAATTGAAAATCGAGCACAACGCCCTTCTACACTTGGTGCAAGGTATGATGCAGCAAATATTCAGTGGAAATTTGCCTGCGCAAGAGGCGATTGCTCTTTTGGGCACGTTACAATGAGTGGAGTAAAGGCCGAGGTGCCCCTCAGCCTTAACGGATTCTACGGCTTATAAACAACTGTGTTTACTGTCGTATTAAATGCTAGTCGCCTGCGGGTGCACCCTGCGGTTGAACGGTTGGTGTCGACAATGCAGCTAAATCATCACGCACCAGATTGGCTTTGTAATTGCCATGGCGGTAGGCAGCTGCGGCAATTGCATGTGTGCTGACAGGCAGCGTCAGTACAGCGAAGATGGCAAGCGCCAGCAGTTTGAGAGCGGCAGAGGGCATAATGATCGCCGCACCGAGTGCTAGCCCGGCTAAACCGACCGTTGACACTTTGCCGGTGGCATGCAGGCGGCAGTATAAATCAGGCATTCGTACAAGGCCGACAACGCCCACAATGCTAAAGAAAATGCCGATCCAAAGGACAATGACACCGATGATTTCCATTTTAGAATCCTCTTCCTTCAGATATGTAACGGGCGAGAGCCATTGTTCCGACAAACGAAAAAGCAGCGATAGCGATAGCCACATCGACGAACATAACGGTGTTTCGCAGCACTGCCAAGACGATAATGATGCCGATGAGTAAGGTGGTGATGGTGTCGATGGCTTGCAAGCGATCCGGCGCGGTCGGCCCGATCCATGCGCGATAGGCACAAGGAACGATCAAAATACCCAAAACCAGAAGCGCTGCTTGAACACTCAATTGAACCAGTGGTGACATTTCCCTAGTCCTTTCCAATCATTCGGCGCAGCAGCATCAACCGTTTTGACTGCGCTCCCTCTGCGTTTTGTGATGATGCATCCACATCTAAACAGTGAACATACATCGTGTGCCTGCCATCAAAATCCACTACCAATTCACCCGGCGTGATTGTGATGCCATGTGCGCTGAAAGCCGCTGTAACATCACTTTCATCAGGATCTTGGGTTGGCACAGCGATGATCCCCGGATTCATCGGCATCTTCGGATTAAGCACGCGCTTCGCCACATCGACGCTGCAATTCCAGATGTCGCGCATCAAGGTAACGGTGTAAACCACAAACGCGACCAGTTGGTTCGGTATACGACGACCATTAATCTGAATCGTATTCAATTTGAGGCCGAATAATACGGCAAAACCCAACAAGAATCCGACCAAAAAACTGCCAACAGATACCGACGCTGTTAAAATCATCCACACGACGGCGAAGGGTACAGCCAGTAAAGCGGTTGCAATCATGTCTTAACCTCCCAATACGGCTTTGATATAAATATTTGGATCGCCCAATCGCGTAACAGCCAACGTTGCAGCGTCAATCAATGGAACGGCGTACAAACCAAGCAGCACACACAGCCCGATCAACAGCGCCGGCGCGACAATGCTGTCCCCGACCGGTTTGAGCTTCAGCGTGGCATCCGGAGACTTCTGGAAAATGTGCTGCCATGTGCGCGTCATATACAGCAGTGTGATCAAACCAGCGCTCACCGCTAAACCCAGTACCAGCCAACTCTGTGCTTGGATACCGCCCTGCACGATCGTCAATTTGCTGATGAACCCATTCAGCGGAGGAATGCCGGTCAGCGCCAGCCCGCCAATCAGATACAGCACACTGATCGTACCTAGACTGCGGCCTGCGCCCGTAATGTCGGCGAGCTTCGCGCTCTTGTTGGGCATCCGGCTGGCAATAGCGCCTGTTATCATCAACAGCGACGACTTGATAAAACTATGGTTGAAGGCATAGACAATGGCACCAATCAGCGCTAACGGTGTTCCCCATCCAATGCCGATCAGAATGAAACCGATTTGTCCGAAGGTCGAGTACGCCAACATGCGCTTGGCGTCATAAGTGCGCAGTGCCGCCAACCCACCGAAGAACACCCCGATGATCCCCAACACCAGCAGCAGTGTCCGCACAAGCGGCGCTTCATTGATAAACAGCAGCATCGTCAGCCGGATAAGGCCATACACTCCAACCTTGACCACCACCGAGGACAGCACCGCATGGACAGGCGTGGGCGCAGCCGTATGAAAATCCGGCTGCCAGAAATGAAAGGGAAAGACCGCGCTTTTCAGCAGGAAGGCGCACATCAAGACGACTGCCGCCGCTTGAGCCATTAATGGACGCTGACCACTTTCCAGCAAGCGAGCAATATCGGCCAGCGTCAATGTGCCGAAGGTCGCATAGATCGCACCGATGCCCAGCAGCAGGAACAACGATCCCATCGCGCTGATGAGCAGATATTTGATCGCCGCTTCCACCCCGAGGCGATTATCCGAGATGGCGACTAATACGACGGATGACATGATCATCAGTTCTTGGAACACAAACAACGTAAAGATGTCGCCGGTATAAAATGCGCCGTTCAAGCCCGCGGACATACACAGGAAAATTGGCATAAACGCGGGGTAGGAAACGCACTTATCGCGGCAACCGAGGATGTATAAAGTTCCACAGGCAACAACGGTGGTTGCCATCACTTCGAATAAGGCCGAGAGCATATCCGGTGCCAGCACGATACCGTAAGGCGGCGCGTAGCCTCCGATCCGATATATCTGTAAACCATCGCTCCAGTTCAGTAGCAAAATCGCGATACTGCCCAGCCATGCAACCGTGCTGGCCGTCATGCCGATGATGTGCTGGATACGCAAATAATGAGCGGTCAAAATACACAGCGCCGCACCGCTCAATGGAACGAATATCGGAATGAGGACAATTGGATTGTTGACCATCAGCTAGCCCTTCAGTTGATCCAACGTATCGAGGTCCGCAGTTTTGTAGCGCCGCGCCGACGCCGAAATCAGACCAAGCAGCACCGCATACGTCCCAAAGCTGATGACCACCGCCGTCAGAATGAGCGCTTGCACCAGCGGATCGCTGGTTGTGGTCTTATCGATGTTTTGCACATAGGCCGGAGCCTGACCGTTGAAAGCCCCCACCGCGAAGAAGAAGAGATTGATGGCCGTGAACAGGATGTAAAAGCCCATCGCCGACTTGACCATATCGCTTCGAAGCAGTTGGAAGGTTCCGAATGCAAACATAATGCCCGTAGCGATTGCGAAGAGAATATTCATAACGGTTCAACCTCTTTGGGATAAGCGATGGCTTCCATGACGGTGGTAATGCTCCCGAGAACGGTAAAAAATATGCCAGTCTCATAAAAAAACGTGGACGACAAATGAATGTTTGCGGGCAGCGTCAAATCCACGTTCAAGTGGGCAAGGAAGGGCTGGCCGAGAAGCATTGGGAAAACGGCGTTTGCAATCACCAGCGACACACCGATGCCAATCAACCGTCGCGCACCGAGTCGGGCGAATTGTTCGTGGGCTTCGTAATAACCAAACACGATATACCACAACGCCACACCTAAACCGCTCACGACGCCTGCTGTGAAGCCATCACCGGGACCGTCGCCACCGTAAAACAGATGCGCCAATGCAACCAGAAACGCCAGCGGGAGCACAATCCGCGTCATAGTCCGCGTAAGCGGTGTAGAAAAACTCGGCAAAAATGAATCCTCACCGTGGGAATAATGCTCATCTACGTACGGTGCGGGGACAATATGCTCCACATCATTGACGGGTTTGCGAATTGTCTGTTGAATACTGGTAATCACTTTGACCATGCTAACGGGCCAGCGTGGACCACCGGACGGTTTTGCGAGAATAGTAATGACTCCCAGCGCTGCCACACTGAACACCGTAATCTCGATGATCGTATCCATCCCCCGGAAATCAGTGACGATTGCGCCAACTACATCGGGAAAGCCCACCATTTCTTCAGTGTGTTCAAGATGCCATGTGGCGATACTTTCGGGTTGTGGACGGTTGGTTAGTGCTGCCAGCACGAATAAGCCCACACCAATTCCGATTCCCAGCGATATCACAACGTCACGCGTAAGGCCAAGCTTCGATTGATTCCATAACGAGTCAATCGCCTGTTTGCGTTCGACTGAGCGAATACGCGCCAGCATCACGATCAGTAAAACGGTACCAATGGTTTCGACCATAAACTGCACCAAAGCGACATCGGGTGCCGGTTCAATCAGGAACAAGCCACCGACGCTGTATCCGGCTACACCCAGTGATAATGCTGCCATGAGATGATTCTTGAACAAAATACTGGCCAGCATCATGCCGAGACACAGCGCCAACAAACCCGTACGCAAGATGTCGAGACTGGGGTGAAACTCGAATGTGAGCGCTGCACCTGACAGGTGTACTAGGCCAGCAGTCGTTTGCAGAATGATCACGCTGCCTAAAATCACGCTGAGGTAATAGCGAAGCTTGCCACCTTGTGTACGCAAGACGAGATCACCAACATGCTCTACACTCTGCACTACACCTTGGTACAGTTGTGTACCAGTGGGCAGTGCGGGGAGAGCCCAACTCCGCCACATCGAGCGTGTCGCAAACACACCAAACCCGATAGCGACCGCCGTCAGGCTCAAGAGGAACGGCAGATTAAAACCGGAAAACAACGCAAGATGGGCTTCTTCCCCGGCAATCGTCTCAATCAACGGTGCGACCAAAACGGGCAGCCCAACACCGGCTAATAACGATAACCCTGCCAGTGCCGCCGGTCCTATCAGCAGCCCCTTGGACGTGGCATGGAAATAGCTGTTTTGTGTGATCTTCCCACCGAACACATCCCACACCAGAACGCAGGCCAGCGCCACGCTCAAACTAGCACTAAGGACAACCAGCACCAGCGCGACTGGATTGTGCAGCAGAGCCTCGAGTAGCGCTTCTTTGGCCACAAATCCCAACAGCGGTGGAATGCCAGCCATAGACAACCCAGCGATGACCGCGACCACTGTCCAACCCGGCATCTGTTGACGCAGGCCACCTAAATACCGCATGTCGCGTGTTGACGTCGCGTGGTCAACCGCCCCGGCAGTCAGGAACAGCGCTGCTTTATACAAACCATGCGCCAGAATTCCGACCGCAGCCGCTTTCAGACCTTCGCCGTGCGGTAAGCTGATCAACACCACCAAAATACCAAGCTGACTGATGGTGGCATAAGCCAGTGCGCCTTTGAGATCATGCTGGCGCAGCGCGATAAACGCTCCGATCAAAGCCGTAATCAGACCAATCGCCAGTAGTCCGTTTTGCCACAACAGCGTGTCGCCCAAAGCGGGAGACAAACGGAACAGTAGATAAATACCCGCCTTGACCATCGTTGCCGAGTGTAGATAGGCGCTGGCTGGTGTCGGCGCGCTCATTGCTCCCGGCAGCCAGAAATGGAACGGAAACTGCGCGCTCTTTGTGAAGCATCCAAGGAAGATCAGCGTGGTAAAAGCGGTGTACCACGGATGTTCGCGCAGCGACCCGTGATGATTAGTGCCTGTAATGCGCCTTTGCGTGCGGCTTCGTTTTCACGGTCGAAACTAACCAATAGGAACGATATGATGCTGGTCAATTCCCAACCGATAAACAGCGTCAATACGTTACCGGCCAGAACCACCACCAGCATCGCGCTCATGAAGGGCAGGAGTAAGCTATAGAACCGGTCTAGTGATTCAGCATCATCAAAATAATACAGACTGTAGAGGACGATCATCGCGCCGATGCCGAGGATCATTAGGCTGAACAGCAGCGACAATCCATCCAAGTAGATGGAGAGGGTTAATCCGAGTTGGGGAACCCACG
This sequence comes from Aggregatilineales bacterium, assembly GCA_044226855.1. GTDB lineage: Bacteria > Chloroflexota > Anaerolineae > Aggregatilineales > Phototrophicaceae > CFX2. Next base: position 445,674 of record JBGAGF010000004.1, on the reverse strand, counting down.
GAATGCTGACGGTCACATGGCCGACGTCATGAACGGTGGGGATTAAGGTCAGCAGTCCGAAGAAAAGGACGCTCACTAAGACAGTCAGCAGCCATCCATAAATTTCTTTGGAGATGAATTTTCTCACTGCAGGGCGCAGCAAGGCAGTGACGGCGGGAGCCAAACTGATGATGCCAATCCCGAACAAAGGAACCTCCGCGAATTCATGGCTGACTAGGCAACAGGTAGTCGATCAAAAACACTCACTTGAAAGAGATATTCATAAGTTGGTTTAATTTCACAAACCGTCACAAACGGGTTTCATACGGCTTATCAACCGTTTAAGCAGCCGTGCTCCCTCAAAATAGTTAGCGCTAACCACCGCAAAGAGTTACAAAATGTTCTTCCAAAATGTCACCCGATGATTCAAGCTTTTTGCTAAACTGTTATGAGTCTCTTTTCTAATCACAGGTCAAAAAGGCTGAGTCTAGCCGTTGCCCGTCTATCTCGAATGTTACAGATTGCAGTCAATTTTGCAGTTTCAGCGGCTTGCTCTCGTGCACCGCCGAACCAGCATTTGGCGGCGGCCATACGGGAGACTACAGCCGGATACCTTTTCAATAAAAGGAGTGGGGATACGCATCTCCACTCCACTCAGAGATAAACAACTTACAGATTAGTCACCCGTTGCCGGAGCCGCCGAGCGAACTGGAACCTTGGCGGCCACTTCGTCACCGGGCAGAGGCAGAATATCAGGCCAAATGCTCTGACCATGTTCGTAGTTGTCGATGAAGTTGCCATCCATTTCGGCCTTCGGATTGACACGCAGCCGCTTGATAGCTTTCAAAGCTCCGAACATAATGAAGGAGGTCACACCAACCCAGGCAATGGTGGCAACCGAGCCAATGATTTGTGTAACAAGGATTTGTGCATCACCCCCGACCAACAGACCGCCCATGCCACTGTGCGCATTTGCAGCAAACGGGGTCAAGGCTGGATCAGCGAAGAGACCAATCGCAAGGATGCCCCACACACCGCAAACGAGGTGAACAGAAGAAGCACCGACAGCATCGTCAATCTTGATTTTCTCCAGAACATCGCCCCAGAGCAGCAGTAGGATACCTGCAACAAGGCCGATAATTACTGAAGCCCAAGGGCCAACGAAAGCGCAGCCACCGGTAACAGCGACCAGACCTGCCAGTGATCCGTTCAATGTGGCGGTCAAATCCCACTTACCAGTGCGGAAGTATTGGAAGAACATGGCCGACAATGTACCGACACCAGCCCCCAGCGTCGTATTGAGAGTGACAATCCCAATCGTGCCAGCGACACCAACTGCACCAAGTGTAGAACCCGGATTAAAACCGTACCAGCCTACCCACAAGATCATGGTTCCGATCAAAGCCAATCCCAGATTATGAGGCGGAATGGCTTGTCCCCAAACCTTGCCTTTGCGAGGGCCAAGGAACCATGCGCCAATCAGACCGACAACTCCACCGACCGTATGGACCACGTTGCTGCCTGCGAAATCGAAGAAGCCTTGTTTAAACAGCCAACCACCACCCCAAACCCAATGAACTACAACCGGGTAGATAAAAAGCAAGACAATGGCCGTATAAATGAGGTTGCCGATGAAATCGGTACGTTCGGCCATTGCGCCTGTTGCAATGGTACTGGCAGTCGCAGCGAACGCGAATTGGAAGAAGAACATCGTCAGTGTGCCGATATTTCCGTAGAAAATAGTGTCAGCCAGTCCAATACCGGGCGCGAACAGAGACGTACCAATCAGACCACTGCCGTTATCAGCGCCAAACGCCAATCCAAAACCGACAATCCACCAGCATAGGGCGCCAATGCCGCCCTCAAGAAAATTTTCAAGCAGGGCGTTGACAGCAGAAGTCTGGCGGATCATGCCGGTTTCCAAAATAGCAAATCCAAGCTGCATGAAAAAGACTAAGAAACCGGTGAGCAAAACCCACACTGTATCAATTGCAATCTTGACTGTTGTTAAGTCGTCCACAGTAACGGCAGTAGCGTCTTGGGCGAATATCCTGTGCACGCCGAACGTGGAAAAGACCAGCGTAGCTATTGCCATAATGAGCAACTGCCGCCACACCCGGTTTCGTTTTTTCATGTGACTCCCCTCCGAAGTAAAAGTGAATTCGATGTGGGGCAGTGTACTGAATCTGACAAGTCACACCTAACCGAATATTGGACAAACTTTTGCGAATGCAATTATCAATTGGTCATAAATTGAAGTTGAGTAAACTTTAATACCGGATTTAGGCGAGGAAATTAGGTCATGAAATACAAATTCACGACCTTACAATCAGATTCAATCTCTATTTGTAGTTAATATCATATTTTGCAGTAGTCGAGTACTGCAACCTGCACAATAGGTCAATGACTTCAAACAGTACATTGAACAAACATTGCCTGAAGAGAGGCAAAACAACCATGGAGAGATGCTTGGTGAAGCAACTCTCCAATCTCTTACACTATACTCCTAGTTGGTTATAGTCGGTAGCTTACTGCAACTTTCCACCGTTGAAACATACTCTCCACTCACCCAGCCATTCTGACCGTTATAGTGCACACTGTACCAGTTATCAGAAGTTCTACCGTCCGCGGTCACAGCCGTCCCATAGGGTATAGATAGATAGATCTGTCCATCGGTATTAGGTTCATCGCGCAGGTTCAGATTATAGATCGGTGTAATGGTACAAGTAACTGTATCAAAGGTTGCTACTGGTGAGGCTTCCTGTGTTACTTCGGCAGTCGATTCAACTGTAACAACATTAACTTCGGTCGTTGGCTCCAAAGTCGGGAAAACAATCAGTGTGGGGCGGATAACTGGTTCGGTCGCCGTAGCCTGTACGGATGTGGGCTCCACTGTGGTTTGCGCTTGGACTTGGCTTGTATCCTGTCCAGACGGCGCATTTGGTGGTGCCCCTTGTCCAGAAACAGAGGGCGTGCCATTCGGCGGAGGGAATGAGCTACTGGGAGGATTAACACCATTCTGCTGAACCGCCGGTGCCACTCCTGTGGAAGTCACTGGGCTAGAGGCAATCGACTCGGACACATTGAGTAAAGTTGAATTGTCTGTGCGGTTCACATTCATCGCACTCGTGCTAGAAGTCGCGGCGGTGGTCGGTAACAATGGATAGACAAATATCCCGACGGCTATGAAAGCGCTAAGGGCGATACCCAATATGCCATATGACCGATTTGCCACTCGCTTCGGATTGCGCTTTTCAACAAACAGTACACACAAACTTCCGACAAATACGATGATGCCGTTGAGTGTCAGATAGTTCACCAGTTGCGAACGCAATTCCGTGTTTTGTTCAGTAACTAATTCCACCAAAGGAATAACAACCGCGACAAGTGCCAATAGAATGGCGGCGATTCCTTGGCGTTTCTTGCATAACGCCTGTACAAACGCGAACAACAAATATACGACAGCGAGAAACGGAGTAACGGTTATCAGTGATTGCAAATTCATGATTTCATGCCCTACCTATTCATATCTCAGCGCGTCGATTGGATTTAGTCGCGCTGCTCTCGAAGCTGGATAAACACCAAAGAAAATACCGATACAGGCCGATATACTAACGGCCAGCAAAACGCTTGAAGCCTGAACCTGAACTTCAAATCCTTCTGCTACTGCCGTGACGATGGTCGCACCTGCCATTGCTATTAAAACACCCACCGCACCACCGAGCAGGGTCATGACGACTGCCTGCACCAGGAACAAAATAATGATGTCACTGTTTTGTGCACCGGTGGCTTTTCGTAGACCGATTTCACGCGTCCGCTCAGTGATTGTCACCAACATGATATTCATGACGTTGATGCCGCCCACTAACAGCGAAATACCCGCCACAATCCCCAGAAAGATCGTAATGATTTGAATGGCGCTTGTCAGGGATTCGACAATTGTCGATGCGGTGAAAGTGCGGAAGTTATCGGATGCACCCGAGGCTACATCCCGTTCCTCTCGGAGCACTTGGCTGAGTTGGGCAGTCGCCTCATCCATCGCATTGACGTCCTTGGCTCGCACCAAGATGGTATTCACAACACTCGCCCCGCTGGTGGTACGGCTGTTATTGAGACGTGCCTTGAAAGCCGTGATCGGCACAACAACAAGATCATCTGAGGTTCCGCTCTCATTGAGGACACCAACAACTTGAAAGACAACACCATGAATACGGATCGACTGCCCTACTGGATCAGCCCCGTCAAACAGATTGTCAGCGGTCGTATTACCGATCAAGGCCACCTGTGCGCTGCTATCTTGCTCACTCTGGGTGAAGAAGCGCCCACTGCTCGCGCTGCGTCCTTCGATCTCGGTGTAATCAACCGTAACGCCCTGCACGCCAACAGTGAACTCGTTGTCGCCAAATGCGACAGCGTAGTTGCCACTAGTTTGCGGCATCACCAGATCAATCAAGGGAAGTCGTTCCTGATCCTTAAGCGTTTCAGCCAATTCCGTCGTCAAGGATTCTGTACGGCGGTTCGAGTCGGATATCGCCGAAATGCGAATGGTGTTGGTTCCCAGTCCTTCAAATTGATCGGTCACATAGTTTTGGACGCCCTGCCCCAGTGACAGCAGCAGCACAACCGCAGCGATCCCGATGGTGATACCCAGTACAGTGAGGAGCGCTCGGAGCTTATTATTGAACAGTTCCAATACTGAAAGACGAAAGTTATCGGTGAGTGCGGTAAACATTATTCGAACCTCAACGCTTGGATAGGATGCATATTGGCCGCACGGCTCGCTGGATACATACCCGACAGAATGCCGATAACACTGCTGATGCCCGTCGCAATTAGCGCAGATTGTGGACTGAGTGCGATAGACAATTGCGGCGCGAGTTGTCCCCCGACCAGCAGTAAAATGCCGCCGAGTGTGATTCCTATTGCCCCACCCAATAAGGATAGAAGCACGGCCTCAAGCAAGAACTGGGATAGTATCGTGCTGAATTGAGCGCCAACCGCCTTGCGCAATCCAATCTCACGAGTACGTTCAGTGACGGAAACCAGCATGATGTTCATCACGCCGATGCCACCAACCAGCAGTGAAATTCCGGCCACCGCGCTCAGAAACAAAGTCACCAAACTCAGCGTCGATGAAAGCGAGTCAAGAATGGTTCCAGATGACATCACATTGAAATCAGCTGAAGAGGCCAGCGTAATGCCATGTACCTTCATCAGATAAGCTTTCACTTCAGCAGTTGCCAGCGCAATGACGGCTGAGTCGCTCGATGCCGCTTTAGCCTGTATCTGACTGACACGATAACCTTTTCCGGCCACATGGGCGTTTGCTAATCGGGTTTGTGCAGTCGTGATCGGAACCAGCGAGGTTTGGGATGACATACCACTCGTTGAACGGGTTTCCATGACACCGATAATCGTGAACACCTGCCCGCCGATCATGAGGGTCTGCCCAACTGGGCTTTCGGTACCAAAATAATCTTCGGCTGTGGTCGCGTCAATCAAAGTGACCCGCGCACTCGAATCGATGTCATCCTGTGTGATAAATCGGCCACCGGAAGTCGGATACCAGTTGTTCACATCAGCGTAATTCGCAGTGACACCCTGCACCGATAGGCTGCTGCTGTTCTCGCCAGAACGTACGGTCGTCTGAACGCTATAGGTCCACGCGACTGCGCTAACATGTGGGACAACGGTTGGATTCGCCAAACCCTCGGCGTCGTCGGTTGTCAAAGGCTGCGTCCCGGAAGAGGTATTGCGGAAACGTGCCGCGCTGATTTGCAGCACATCAGCACCCAGACTATCAAACTGCCCCTTAATGTACGACTGCAAACTGTCGCCCAGACTCATCAGACTCACGACCGATGCCACACCAATCACGATTCCCAATGTGGTCAATAACGCGCGCAGCCGGTTCGTACCGAGGGCGGTCAAAGCGACACGAAAAATCTCGATGATATTCATAGGGCTGCCTAGTTATACTCTTCAGCTTGGCCACCAAAATAGGTGGTTTCGAACACTTCTTGCAGTTCTTCCGCTTCGGACGGCCGTTCGGCGGTTTCAGCGTCCAAAGGTTCGGCTATCTGTTTATCAGCGATGATGTTCCCATCGCGAAGCATGACCACTCGATTGGTATGACGCGCAATCCATGGATCGTGCGTCACAAAGATGGTCGTAATGCCCTGTTCACGGTTGAGGTGTTGAAAAATTTGCATCACCTCTCTGCCACTGCGCGTGTCTAAATTGCCGGTCGGCTCGTCCGCCAAAATCAGCGAAGGCTCATTCACCAGAGCACGCGCAATCGCCACTCGCTGCTGCTGACCACCCGAAAGTTCGCTCGGCAGGTGATTGAGTCGTTCCTCTAAACCGACTGATGTCAGTGCCTCCCACGCTTTTTGGGTGCGTCCACGTGCGCCGCCGTACATTAGCGGAAGTTCGACCTGCCTCAGAGCGGTTGTCCTTTTCAGCAAGTTGAAGTTCTGGAACACAAAGCCGATTTTCTTGTTGCGGATACGCGCCAACTCATTTTCGTGCAGTTGAGCGACATCAATTCCGTCTAGGTGATAAGTGCCGGTAGTCGGTTGGTCGAGCGCACCCAGAATATTCATCAATGTGCTCTTGCCGGAACCGCTCGGCCCCATGATGGACACAAATTCACCGCGTTCAATCTTGAGATCAATCCCTCTGAGGACATGGAGGTCTATTTCACCTAGATGATAGGTCTTGGTAATCCCTTGTATATCGATCACCGGTGCTTCGTTGGTGTGCTTCACGTTTTCCATGTTAACCACCTCCCTGTGGACCGCCACCACCGCTTGGCGGAGCACCACCGGGGCCACCACCATCGCTTGGTCCACTGCCACCCACACCCGGCAGCAAATTGAGGCCGCTTTGAGTCGCTGTCGTGGTCGAAGCCGATGGCAGAATAACTAGCGTTTGTCCCGGCGTCAGACCGCTCACAACTTCACTTTCGTTATCGGTTTTGGTTCCAAGGGTTACAGGCACATCGGTATAGGTATTCGCTGACATCCCGACCTTTACAGTCGCCTGCTGTATAGTTGAATCCACCGTGATAAAGCGGTTTGGCACTACAATCACATTCTTCACTTCATTGAGAGTCACTGTTGCAACCACCGACATTCCGGGGCGCAGGGTCTGCTCGGTCGGACTCAGCGTGACCTTCACGTTATAAGTCACCAATAGGCTTGACGATGATGTAACTGGTACCGGATCAATTTGGGTAACGGTGCCAGTAATCGTCGCGCCGTCAATCGCTTGTACGCTCAACGACACCGATTGCCCAACTTTTAATGCCGTGATGTCCTTTTCATCGACCGACAAGCTAATGCTGTAACCACTGGTGTTGATCAGCGAAATGCTGCTCGTACCCGGCATCGTTCCCTTCACAAAGTCAACCGATGCCACCACGCCATCAAACGGCGCAACCAGTTTAGTTTTATCCAGATTTTTCTGAACCGCTTCGAGAGCGAGCTGCGCCGTTTCGACCTTGATTTCGGCCTGACGCAAATCAGAGTCGCTCGCACCTGCCAATAAAGTGGTCAGTCCAGCTTGAGCGCTGATGCGGGATGCATTCCCTGATGCGAGTGCGCTGGCGTCTGCGCCTTCGCTAGCGGTACTCTCATAGGTGTTTTCCGCCGTAGTGATGTTGGATGCTGTTTGTTCAAGCTGCGCAGCCTGTTCTACACTGTTGGAATAAGCGTTTTCAACAGGTCGGCCATTGTTTGAACTGCCGGAGGCCATATCGCGGTTAAGTTGTGCCTGCCACAGTGCGTTCTTTGCCTTTTCAACGTTCAATCGGGCGATCTCGATGTCTTCAGCACTTGCGCCAGTTTCGGATGCCGCGCTCAAAGAAGCCTGTGCCGCTTGTACTTTGAGTTTTTGAATTTCGACGTCAAGATCACTTGCAGGCTCTTGTAAAGCAGCCAGTGCGTTTTGTGCCTCTGTCAAATTTAGCTGCGCACTTTGGATCTGCGTCTCGATAGAAGTCGCATCAACCTGCGCCAGCACATCACCTGCTCTGACGTGGTCACCAGCAGCAACCAGAACCTCAGTCACAGGGGCAGCCACATCGAACGTCAAATATTCTTCATCGGCAGCAGTCAATGATCCAGTTGAATTCAATGTCACCGTCAATGTGCCGTTCTTGACTGTCATCGTTTCCGATGGAACAACAATTGTCGGTGAAGTGGGTACCGACGCCGACGCTTTTTTCCCCATTACAAAAGTCAGAATCGCGACTCCGACGACCAGAGCGGGGATTACCACGATACGGAGCACCCACCGGAGCCAACGCGCAACCGAAGCACGGTTTGCCAACCATCCGATTAAGATTGCGCCACCAAGACCGAGAATGACCGCTGCTGCGATTAACGATGTAGGCTGAGTCATGAGTTTGTACTCCCTGTTTCGATGGTGACTTCACCAGTCATTCCGATTCTCACGCGTGCGTCGGTCGTATTCAGGACGACTTGCACGTCGTAGGTGACAATCCCGTCGCTGCTGGTTTCACTTAACCATCCAACATGTTCAATTTTTCCGGGAATGGCGAGGTCAGTCAGTGCATCTAGCTTAATGCTGGCGTCTTCCCCTTCTTGAACACGGGCAACATCCAACTCATTGATGGGAACAGTCATGTGCAGTGCTGACATGTCTGAAATTTCAATGGCCACTGTGTCCGTGGAAACCGCTTGATTGGCTGAGATATTTACGGCGGTCACATACCCTGAAATTGGCGCAACGAGTTGAACTTTTTGAAGCGCTGTTTCAGCAGCTAGAAGGTTTGCCTGAGCGCGATCAATTGCGATTTGCGCACTATTCAGTTCGTCCTGCGTGGGTCCCTGCTGAAGCTGCTCAAGTTCTAACTGCGCTTGCTTGATTCGAATGGATGCTGACCACAAAGAAGAGCTATTCGGTTTTTGCAGTTCTTCAAGTTGTAAGCGCGCAATTTCAGCATTAAAGCTGGCAGCGCCAATTTGGGCATCCTGCAGGGCGATTTGTTCGTCTGTCCCACCCATATGAGCGCGGGCATCTTGCAAAGCGGTCAGTTGCGCTTGGGCTTGGTCATATTGTAGTTGTGCATTCTCAAGCTGAGCGTCTGACGTTGAATTTGCCGCAGAACTATAGGCAGCCTGTGCGCTCGTGATATTAGCCTTCGCCACAGCCAATTCCTCTGCCGTAGCAGGTTCCTTTAGATCGCTCATCGCAATTTGCGCACTTTCAAGGGCTAGAACGGCTTGGTTATAAGTATTCCAGGCATCATCGCTCTTGAGGTCTGCTAGTACTTCTCCAGCCTTCACATAATCGCCGAGAGTGACATAGACCCTGCTAGTCGCGCCGGAGATATGAAACTGTAGCAATGCTATGCTGTTTGGCTCGACCGAACCGAGAGCAGAAATGGAACTTGATGTGGTTGATGTCTGCGTAGAGGACTGGCTTTGGCTCGCTTGCGACTGCTGTGACGTATTCGCCGCCTGTTCTGAAGTTTGGGGTACTCCAGATGGGGGATCTTGGCTCAGCGAGACTCCTTGTGCAGCATTGATCGTTCCCGACAATGGAACAGCACCCAATATGATCAAAACTAGGATAAGAAAGGTTCGTTTCACGGTGATTTCTCCAATTCATCTTACACGTCATAGTGTGCAGCAGCGCTTTGCAGAACTAATGAAGAAGATATTCAGAAGTTGTGTAGATGATGAGCTAGAGGAAAAACATTTATGAAGAGACAGTGAGTCTACAGAATAGGGCTGCTCAATTTGATGAGCGCTGACGATAGCGTGGCAATTTCGGACGTAACCAGACCAGCATCCCAATAACTTGCTGCAATCACTAAAACCTTAGATTCAAGGTTTACTTTCGGTTTGTCAGCATACCATTTACTAACCTGCTATCAACCAATCTTCTTGGTTGGTCGCCTGTTAAGTTGGAACCGAATCTCGAAAACAGTTACGAAATGTTCTTCCAAATGGTCACCCGTTATGCAACAGTCTCTTTTATACTGGAACGAGAGAATTGGACTAAAAGCTTTATTTCACAATCACCGTTGCCTTCGAAATCGTGAAAAGGGAGAATTTTGTGTAGAAAGGTCAATCTTGAAATGGTTCAGAGCTATAGTGACAAAAGTCTCGTCTGCCTCTTCCCCATATTTCAAGACTCAGAGATTGGCAAAGTTGGCGTCAGACACACAATCAAAATTGACGCGAGTGTAGCCGAGCCATCCGCCGAAACTGCAATATAATATTGGCGAAAATGGCAAAAAGGAGGTTTTCGCAATACGAAGTATAGGTGTTTAGCTATTCATGATCACGCGGAAACCGATCGTGGAATATCGGTGTACCGGATCGAGCTTGAAATAGAACGTGTTCTTCGCACGCTCGGCTGATCCCAAGAATGAACCGCCACGCACGATATAGGTGATAGCGGGAGGTGCAGTCGGCAAAATGCCATTTGGGTTGGTAGATTGAGTCACCTGTTTGGTCGAGCACCATTCCCAAACATTGCCCGCCATATCGTATACGCCAAAGGGGCTAACACCTTGGGGATATTTATCAACCGGGGTGGTTGACTTAATCCCACTCTCACTGGTGTTGCAGAAAGTCTTGTCAAACTTATTGCCCCAAGGATATCGGTTGGTTGTGTTGCCTTGTGCCGCGCGCTGCCACTGTTGTTCGGTAGGTAGGCTAATTTGGTGACCAGTCTTAGCGCTCAACCACAAACAAAATGCTGTCGCTTCGTACCAGCATACATAGCCACGGGGTAAATCTTTCCTCTCGGCAACTTTGGCCTCTAGCGACTTTGGGTGGGCTTTGTGCCAATCACAAGCCTCGTTCGAAAAACTCCACCACTTATCGTTGGCGTATCCGTCTGGAGCATCTACAAATGATTGATACTGCTCATTCGTGACCGGGAACTTGCTAATCTTGTAGGCATCCACATGATAGATAACCCGCTTGCGTTCCCGCTCGATAATGACCTCACCCGCTGGAATATCAATCCAAGTCGGTACAGTAGGCATCAAACAAAGGGCGGCCAAACCCTCTGGGTCATAATCCGGGAAATCGCGCCGAAAATCATTAAAAGCCTTACAACCGATATGAAACGTCCTTTGGCGCTTAATCAGTGCCACAATCGGACGGTACTCACGTTCGGCGTTCCGCAAGTACGATTGTTTCTCAAGCGCTGCTTCAGCCTCTTTGATTACTGCGTTAATATCAATGAACTTCGAAGCGTACCCACTTTCTTGCGCAGTCTTAAGCAGATATACGGCCCTGTCAAAGTTGCCGGAGTCCAACGCTTCCGCCGCCTCATCGATAACATTCGCCGCATCAATTGCCGGAGGCTGCACCGCGGCGGCCAACGTGGATGCCGTGAGATTAATCGAAGGCTTTTTGGGTTCGCGCTCAGCTAAATGAATGGAATTCAGCAGTTGTTTGACTGCCTTAACATCAAAACCGCTGCTGAAGTCAACATATTGAATATCTTTGAGTTCATCAGCGAGAGGTGTATTAGGATGAATAAGAACAGGGAAGATATGCTTACCCAACTGGTGCGCGATGGTAAATTCCTGCTTGCAATATTCTGATGTCACCGATTCTTTGGAGAGTAGGTAAACAAAACCCTCGCACCATGTCAGGCGCTTAAGGATTTCTTCCCACCATTTCTGACCAGCCGCAATGCGGTGATCGTACCAGACTTCGTGAACATCGAGTGTTTCAACGATTTGCCGACAAAATGGTTGATCCACCCTTGCATAGCTAATGAATAAGCGCATACTTTCAACCCAATTACTGGTTATCCTTAATCAATATATTTCGTCCCACATCGATATAGTACATAAGAATACGTATATTACAAAGTTGTAACTCATTCTAAGCGTTTAATATGTATTTTGTACTATTGCATGTTATCCTCATCATACGATGAATTTATACACTGTCGTGCTGCGAGAAATTACGAATATTTCGTTAAGATATTGGCCATGGGTAATCCGCTGTCTAGCTATCTGGCTACTATTAGGATTGATTACACCACCTCTCCCTCGTGCGCCCCTTGAAGATCAACAAATAGTACAAACCACAAAACCCATAGTTTGTGTTCATACACGCCTCATTGATGAAGTCTACGAATGGAAAATCCAGCGCTCATTACAATTGGTTCGTGAAATGGGTGCAACCACCATTGTTGAGTTCTTCCCATGGGCATACGCTGAACCGAACCGTGGAGAATACAGTTGGTCTTCATTTGACCGAATTGCTCGTCATGCTCACAATCAAGGTCTACATATCATTGCTCGCATGGGATTGGTGCCCGAATGGGCAAGGAAACAAAACGGAAACACAACCACCCTCAATTATTTACCTGATGAATCGTTCCAAGCGTTTAGCGATTTTGTAGCCCTCTTTGCAAAGCGTTACGCAGGAACAATTGACCAGATCATTATCTGGAATGAGCCGAACCTATCCTTTGAATGGGGATACCGGCCCGTAATCGCTGCTGACTATGCTCGCCTACTCAAAACAGTTTATGTCTCAGCACACATAGCTAACCCCAACGTCATGATTTTAGCTGCGCCTCTCGCGCCAACATTGGAACCAGCTGGCAGCCCTAACGGACTAAACGACCTCCTTTACCTCAAAGCCTTATACGAAGCGGATGCCGCGCCTTATTTTGATGCACTAGCGATGCACACGTATGGTTTTACCGAACCGCCTGAAGCAGCCCCATCTCCGACAGACCTCAACTTTCGGCGTGCAGAGCTACTTCATCAGATCATGCTGCAATATGACAATCCTCAGAAGCCCGTATTTATTACGGAAAGCGGATGGAACGATAACCCACGATGGACAAAGGCAGTTCGACCATCTCAGCGTGTAGCCTATACAGTGGATGCGTTTCAATGGGCAGAGAATAGCTGGCCGTGGCTAGATAAATTGTGCTTGTGGGTACTTCGTTATCCGGCTAACACGCAAAGCTACCCTGATAACTTTGCACTGATTACACCCGATTTCGAACTCACACCCATCTATTACGCCATCCAAGCCTACGCGCGCGGTTGGGAACAAGGAACACAATTATGGTTGCCCGCTCCCGCCCGCTAACCTTTTTCGCACTTATATTCGTCATAACCGTATGGGTATGGACGCTAGCAGGCGTACTATTTTGGATTCGATGGACCTCGGTCGCCCGTCCCAACCTACCCACTAAAGACTTATTCCCTTATGGAGAAATCCGTATCGGGGTAGATGCGAGCTATCCGCCTTTTGAAGTCGCCACAAACACTGACATCTATGGGATCGATATTGATATCGGTAAAGCACTCGGTATCCGGCTAAACGTGCCCGTGCGATTCGTGAATATGGGCTATGATGGCTTGTACGACTCGCTCAAAGCTGATCAAGCAGATATTTTGATCTCGGCACTGACAATCGACTATTCTCGTAGTGGTGATATTTTGTATACGGTTCCCTACTTTAACGGTGGACAAGTACTCGTCTCAGATGCTAATCGCCCACTGACAGACATAAATGAAATCAGTGGGCACTCATTAGCATTTGAGTTCGGCTCGGATGCCAATTTAACGGCTCGCGCGTGGATGCGGCGAATTGCGCCTTTCCAGTTCATGCCCTACGAAACACCTGAGATTGCGCTTGATGCAGTTCAGTTTGGTGACAGTGACGCTGCTCTGGTTGATGCTACAAGCGCAGGTCTATATTTACTACAGCACCCCGAGTGGAAAACAAACGAAAGCCAAGTAACTGACTTGCTCTATGCGATCGCAGTCAGTACCAAACGCGGAAACACGTGGAGAGCAGTCAATGAAGCGCTAAAATCACTCATTGATGACAAAACAATTGATCAAATCATCAAGAATTGGCTTTAGGTGAGCAATTCATTTGCCAGTGCACGATATGCTTCTGCGCCTATACTGTCAGGGGCATAATCCACAACAGCTTTACCTGTATGAGGCGCATCAGCCACGGTTGGATCATAAGGAATAACGGTGTTAAATACTTTTCCCGGCATGAGCGTTCTTATATCGGCCAAAACCTTTTTTGCAAACAAGGACTCGGCATCAAAAAATGTAGGCAAAATCCCACGCATCTTCAAATCAGGATTACCCATACCATCATTAACGTGATGAATAATGTCTTGAATAGCTTTTATGCCTTGTATTGCCGAATAATTGCACTGAATAGGAATGATCAGTTGATCCGATGCGATTAAAGCGGAAACGGTCAAAACGTTCAGGCCGGGAGGTGTATCAATAAGAATGTAATCAAAGGCATATTGAGTTTCCCGTAAAGCCGTTCGTAGACGTCCTAAAGGGTGCTGTTCTTGCACCATTCGAATTGCAGCGGTAGCTAAATCCACGCTTCCCGGCAACAGGGCAATAAGAGAACTCACTGTCTGCATGACTCTCACGAGAGAGATTTCTGGATACATGAGCAATGAATAGCTGCTACGTGTCATACGATAGGGATCATACCCCATGAAAATTGTTAAGCTGGCCTGTGGATCGAGATCAACCAAGAGAACCCGCTTGCTACGACCGGCAAGCACCAATCCGAGGTTCAGAACAGTTGTAGTTTTTCCAACGCCACCTTTTTGATTGGCTACTGCGAGTATATGAGCCACAAATGCATCCAAATTTGTAAACGATAATAAAGCTGATTATACCCTAAAAGGCTGGAATGTTGACCGATCAGCCGTTATACTTCCAAAATTATGCACATCGGAATTGATACTCGCCTAACTTACTACCGTACGGGTGGCATCAGCACTTATATGCGCCGGCTGGTATCGGCCTTAGAGACCATTGATACCCGTAATCGCTATACCGTATTCCAAAGCCGAAAGGCACCTAATCGACTGGCTCATCGCTTCAGTAGCGCAAGTTTATGGACGCCCTGCCACCATCGATTGGAGCGCATCGCCTTATCTGTAGAGCTATCCCGATTCAGACTTGATCTGCTTCACAGTCCCGACTTTATCCCTCCTATTCATGGCGCACGGAAGCATGTGATTACCGTACACGATCTCACGTTCCTGCATTATCCACAGCACCTGACCGAAGAAGCGCGGCACTATTACAACAGTCAAATTCAAGCAGCGGTTAAACAAGCTGATCATATTCTTGCGGACAGCCAAGCAACGAAAATTGACTTAGTGAATATGCTGAACGTTCCACATGAAAAGATTACCGTTCACATGCTCGGCGTTGACGAAAAGTTCAAGGTATTAGGCGGTGATTTCCTTGAGAGTTGCCGTCAAAAACATCAGCTTCCTAAAGAATTTATCCTATTTGTCGGAACCTTCGAGCCACGCAAGAATATTTTGGGTTTACTGAAAGCCTACAAACGCTTGCTGGAAGACCTTCCCGACTCCCCTCCGATACTGCTTGTGGGTAGACGCGGTTGGTTATTTGACGAAACGATGCGGAATATTGCCGATCTAAACCTTGGAGAACGTGTTTTGTGGCGTGAAACCATAGAAGATGACGATTTACCTGTGGTCTATAATTTAGCCTCGATGCTAGTGCTGCCCTCGTTTTATGAGGGTTTTGGTTTTCCTGCTCTTGAGGCGATGGCGTGTGGAACAGTACCAGTTGTCAGCAATCGATCTTCTCTCCCTGAAGTGGTAGGCAATGTCGGCTTACAAATCAATCCTGATGAGGTTGACGATATTAAAGAAGCAATGAAAAAAGTGCTGACAGATGTAGAGTGGTGTCACATTCAGCAACAACTGGGTTTGGAGCGATCAAAATTATTCAGATGGGAAACAACCGGGCAAATTGCCCTATCTGTCTATGAGAAAGTGGGGGCGCTGTAGTGAAAATCCTCTTCATTACCGCCAGCTTGCCCTACCCCCCACAACAAGGCGGGGCCCTCCGCACTTATGGCTTATTACATGGTTTACATCAAGCAGGACATGATATAACACTCCTCAGTTTTTGCGAACCAAGCGCAACCTATATAGGCACGCCTCTTGAAACTTTCTGCACGCGAATTGAAACGGTAGCTACACCTATTCGTACTAAAAGCCATCGATTGAAAGATTTATTTCTGTCGACCGAGCCTGACATTTCACGTCGACTTTACAGTGAAGCATTCGAGCAAAAACTCAAACAACTCATCAATGATCAAGCGTTTGATGTAGTTCAATTTGAAGGAATTGAAGTCGCCTGTTACTTACCAATCATCAGGCAGACCAAGCCGTCCGCAAAACTGGTCTACGATGCCTTTAATGCAGAGGCAGCGATGCAGTATGTGATTTTTGAGATTGATCGCGGTAATCCGCGTCGGCTACCCGCGGCGATATATTCACTCATCCAATCTCGACGCATCACCAAATTTGAAGCAATTTTGTGCCAACAGGCTGATCTTGTTATCGCTGTTTCCGACGAAGACGCCACAATCCTACGACGATATAATCCCCATAAATCAGTCCCGGTGGTCGCAAACGGTATCTTTACGGATGAATATGACAAGTCATCGTCTAGTCTATCTTTAGGTGAGCAGGTATTGGTTTTCACCGGAAAAATGGATTATCGGCCAAATGTTGATGCGGTGTTATGGTTTACGTCTCAAATCTTGCCCAGAATCAAACAGGTAGCCTCAGACGTGCAGTTTTATATTGTTGGGCAGAAACCCCATGAAAGTTTGGAGTTTCTGCGAGACAACGCCAGCGTAATTGTCACCGGATGGGTCGAAAGTGTGTTACCCTATTTAAAAGGGTCACAAGTTTATATTGCCCCACTCCGGATGGGCAGCGGTACGCGACTGAAAATTTTAGAGGCGATGGCGGCTGGATGCGCCGTTGTGGCGACAACACTTGCGGCGAGCGGAATGCAGAGAGAAGCCGAAATGGGGATGCTGATTGTCGATCAACCTGAACAGATGGCTGAAACCATCGTCAAATTACTGAATAATCCTCAATTACGGTCTCAACTTGGTGAAGCAGCCCACAAATACGTGAAAAACCATTATGATTGGGCGGTACTCATACCCAATCTACTAGACGCTTATAAGGCACTTGAGCGTGGATAGAGAAGCGCTCGTTATTCGCAACAAAACTATGGCGGAAGCGTTCCACAGTACGCCTCTGAAACATCAGGCACGCCGAACGCTATTACGTCTTGCATCCCATATCCCGATCCCTACAGGGCGCAGAACACACAGTAACCGGATTTTGCTTATTCGTCCTGATCATCTGGGTGATGTTCTGCTCACAGCACCGGCTATACATGCTCTCAAAATGGCAAAACCCCATCTTGAGATTCACTCTCTGGTTGGCCCTTGGTCAGCAGATGTGATCGCGAACTTTCCAGAGGTTGATCTGGTACTGACATTAGCGTTCCCCGGATTTAGCAGATCACCTAAAGGAAACCTCCGTTCTCCTTATCAACTCGCAGTCTCCACTGCGAACAGACTGCGTCGAATCGGTTATGGAAGCGCGATTGTCATGCGGCCCGACCATTGGTGGGGAGCGCTTGTGGCGCAGCTCGCAGGCATTCCTGACCGCATCGGCTATGATTTGCCGGACGTGGCACCCTATCTGACACAAGCCATTCCACTTCAACAAGAACACGTCGTTTTACAAAACGCACGGTTATTCGACAAATGGATGACAATACCCAACCCTGAAAAGCTGGTAAGTCACTTTACGGTCCATGACAATGATCGTGCTTATGTGAATGCCTATTTGAGCGCGTGGGGCATTGGAAAAGATAAGCCTATCTTTTGTATCCATCCCGGTACAGGGACGGCAGTCAAACATTGGACAGAAGAAGGGTGGGCGCAGGTGGCCGACATCCTCACTGAGCAACTGAACGCGCACGTTGTGTTGACTGGAAGTGATAAGGAACTGGCACTGACCCGGCGTATCGTTGACCGGATGAAACAGCCAGCGGTAATTATGGCCGGGGATACAGGTGTTACTCAACTGGCAGCGGTATTTGAGCGGGCGAAAGTCGTGCTTGGTCCAGACAGCGGCCCGCTCCATCTGGCAAACGCGGTGCAAACTCCAACGGTGACCTTGTTTGGGCCAGCCGACCCGGTTGAATTCGGGCCATGGGGGGCACCTGAAAAACACATGATACTCACCAGCGACATTGGATGTCGGCCATGCAAGGTCATCGATTGGACAGGTGATGATTTATCCAACCATCCCTGTGTTCGAGAGATTACCGTCGCGCGGGTATTGGACGCGGCGCGACGGGTCGCAAGGCATTAGTCTGGAATAACCACTTTATCCAACCCTGTTTCGGGTGGTGGAAAACGGGGATTCATATCCTCTAAAGCAGCCACAATTGTCTTGATTACCATGACATCTCGATACCACTTATGATTGGCCGGAATAATGTGCCAAGGGGCATAGTCAGTATTGCAGCGTTCCAATAAAGCCTCGTAGGCCTCCATGTAGTCATCCCACTGCTCACGAACAGGCAAATCGCCCATCGAAAACTTCCACTGTTTCTTGGGATTTTCCAGCCGGGACATGAGTCTCTTTTTTTGCTCATCTTTACTGATGTGCAGATAGAATTTCAGGATGCGGGTTCCGTTGGAAGCCAATAACTGTTCAAACTGGTTGATGTAATCGTAACGCGCTTTCCAGACAGGTTTCGGAACGAGGTTATTAACGCGTACTACAAGGACATCCTCATAGTGGCTACGGTTGAAAACACCGATGTAACCGCGCGGAGGGGCGTATTGATGGACGCGCCAGAGAAAATCATGAGCGAGTTCTTCGGGCGTCGGCGCTTTGAAGGAAACTACACGAACCCCTTGAGGATTGACGCCCTCAAAGACTTTTCGAATGACACCGTCTTTTCCACCGGTGTCCATCGCCTGAAAGACCACCAATAACGACTGTTTGTTCTCGGCGTATAACTTTTCCTGTAAACCTTCTAATTTCTTCTTGAGTTCGGCTAACTCTTGGTCAGCAGAAGCCTCATCATAATCGCCATGATAATCCGGATCGTAGTGCTTGAGTAGCACTTCACTACCCGATTTGGGAGTCATTTTGTACTTAGCCATCGATTAGCCTTTCATGACCATGCCCGACTAGATTAAAAGCAAAGGGGGCGGTTTAATCTGGCAGCACCAGCACACAGTCTATAAAAGCTATTGTAGTTATTCGCGCACAATTTGCACAATTTGCATATTTATCCGCCGAAATGGCTAGCGGGAAGCACGGGAGAAGCCGCTGAATTGACATTTTGTGTCGGCGGGAAGCTCGGCTGGTGCCGCTGAATTGGCACAACTGCAACGGATGGCTCTCTCAGTGCCACCGCTGTGCAATTTGTGCACTGCCACTGCTGCTTTAAGTTTCAAGCTACAAGCGGAAAGGAGATACTAAGAGGCAGTCGGTGAAACTCCACAACATGGTTGTTTAAGAGCAAAATGCAGCCTTATCGTAGAACAAAAGTTCAAATAATGCAAGCAAAAATCGTTCGAGTTTTCAAACTTTGGGTGATTACTCAAAGCCTTACTATGACACCTGTTTTTCGTCTTGAGGCTCTACACTAAGCGTTTCCTCGTTCTTGTAGGTCACCATGCCCTGCCCTGCGCCTTTGATCTTTTTAACGTACAAACAACGCGTCACATCGACTTCGACTTTGGCGTCACTGCGTTTGGCACTGTAATAAGCAGCAATGGACGCCGCTTGATTGATGACAGCGGTAGGAATATTCCGGCCATCAAACTTGATAACCACGTGCGCGCCGGGAACGCCACGCGCGTGCAGCCACAAATCCTGACCACCACCTTTGCCAAACGTGACCAGCTCATTCTGACGGCTGTTGCGGCCAATCCAAATGACAAAACCATCTTTAGTGACTGATTTGAGCGGGGCGCTTTGACCGCTGCCTGCGATCTTCTTGGCGGCTGCTCCCTGCCAATGACCACCGGATTGTAGAATCTGGCGCACCTCGTCAATTTCCGGCCAACTGGAAGCGAATTCGAGATCGGTTGCTAACTGCCCCATGTATTCCAGTTCATTGCGGTTCTCGCTGATGAGGCGCGGAACGTCTTCAAGGGCTTTCTTGGCTTTGTCATAGCGTCCAAAATAGGCTTGAGCATTTTCGAGGGGAGACAGCTTGGGGTCGATTTTAATGACGAGTTCGGGGGCATCCAGATCATACTGCGCCTTAAGTTCAGTTTGCCCCGGCTGTAAGGCGTATTGATACGCCAGAATAAGCTCACCACTTTGTCGCAACACTTCGCGCTCGTGCTCATCGGTCATTGAGCGTTCAAGCGAGGCCAGACGCGCGCCCAACTTGGCCTGAGCTTCGCGAATGGCTTCTTGCACAGGGATTTTGGCGGCCCGGTAAGCATCTTCACCGACCGGAGCACCGTAATAAGCTGTGAGCGCTTCGCTGAGGGTGTCAGTTGGCCGCCACGTGGATAGGCTTTCAATCGGGTAAACGCTGTAGGCTACAACACCATCTTCGCTTTCAACGACACCGGGCTGCCATTGGCGTTTGGAGAGCGGTTCAATCAGGGTTCGAAGGGCTTCGTATAAGCGATCTGGATCAGCCTCGGATGCTTTTTGGTTGACATCGCCGCTGGCGCGAAAGACGATTTCTTTGGCTAACAGCGGGCTGATACCGAGCAAATGCGAGGCTAAAACCTGCTGTGTTTTGCGTTTCGGGTCGTCAAGGTGCTCAAAAAAGGCCTTGACCTCTTCCAGAATGACGCGGGTAGGGTCGATTTTGCCAACCTGCGGCGGAGGCAGTTTATATTCATGCGCGGGCAGACTCAAACGATAGCGATTTTCGTCAGGGCCAACACGTCGCATACAATCCAAAATAATCCCTTTTTGAACCAACAGGAGATTACTGCGGCGTTCCATCGGCTCGACAATAATGCTGATTGCACCCTCGGGGCCGGTCACGTCGAATTGCAGAATTCGTTCCCAAGGGGGCTGGCTGATGTGTTCGATCAAACCACCTTCGGCATAGCGGCGGAAGAGTAAACCAAGCTGCGTCGGCTTGACTAAGCCACGGCGCAGTTTTTCGTCGAGTAATAAAATGCGAGGAGTCTGTGTATCTGCACTGAGGTATAGGTAACGGCGCTTGCGGTCACCATAGACTTCGAAACCAATGCCGGTATCATCCACATCAAGAACGTCTTGAATGCGTGAGCCAACCAGCCCGTCCATGAATTCATCGACCAATGCCGATAAGGTAAAAACATCCAGATACATAGGGGTTCATCCAGAAAAAATATTCAATGCATGATATAAAATCACGCCCATAAAAAGCCAATATGACCCATTATAAACATGTTTAGATTGAAATCACATCGTATGTGTAAGATTAAACCAATACTGCGCTGAGTCAGTGGGCGGTGGGTGTGAGGAGATAGGCAATAATATCGCCTAACTGCTGGTCAGATAACACCTGCGCGAAATTTTGCGGCATGGCCGGGTTGTAATCCGGCACGACATACACCAATGGATTGGTGATCGACTCGTAGATGTAGGCGGATGCCGTCAATGGAGGGCGACGGGTCGCGGCGCGGTCGGCAATCCCATCGTAAGCGGGCGCGATCTTATTGACGGCCCCTTCTCGATGACAAGCTGTGCAGCCGAACTGTTCGACCCATTTAGCACCGCGCGAGGCATCAGCACCTTGCAATAAGACCGTCACCTTACCCATGTAGGTATCGGCTGTCAAATCAATAGCAGCCGTAGCCTCGGGCACTAACTCGGTCTCGGTTGTGAGTACAAGCGCCGCAAAGAAAATGATGGACACAAGAACAAACAAACCGATGACCAGATAGACCGGCCACCGGGCAGTTTTAGAGGACGTTGAAGAGGTCACGAGTCATATGCCTAGTGGAGGGGAATCAACCGATCAAGTATCATCACCAAGAATAAGAATGCCAAGTAGGAAGTCGTGTATTTGTACATGGTACGGGCAGCCGCACCGGTTCCTTCTTGAATCAGTTTGACCGCTTCGTAAATCATGCCGATACCTAAAACAACAGCGGCCAAAATGTAAATCGATCCTAGAAATTTGAAAGGCAGCGGTAGAAGGGTGATCAGCACCAACTGTACCGAGTAGAGCAAAATTTGGCGGCGAGTGGCTTCTTCACCATGCGCGACAGGCATCATGGGGACGTTCGCCAAGGTATAGTCTTTGTTGACGAGCAACGCGAGTGCCCAACTGTGCGGAGGCGTCCAATAGAAGACGATAGCGAACAGGATAAAAGCCTGAAACGAGACTGTACCGGTTACGGCAGCCCAACCGACGAGAACGGGAACCGCCCCTGCTCCACCACCGATCAGGATGTTGACTACCGTGTTACGCTTGAGGATGAGCGTGTAGAGGATGACATAATACAAGCCACCAATGAGCGCGAGAACGGCGGTCAACCAGTTAACCCACATCGCCAAAATTAGAACTGACCATGCCAGCATGCCCATGCCAAACAGCAGCGCGTTCAAGGGCGCAACACGACCTGATGGAATAGGACGGCGGGCCGTACGAGCCATCAACGCATCCATATCGCGATCAATGTACTGGTTGATGGCGCTGGCACCTGCCGCAGCTAAAGCACCACCGATCAGCGTCGGAATCAAGACGTTCATATTCGGGATGCCATTGGCAGCAATGATCATGGCGGTCAATGTCGTGAACAGCAGCAGCAAAACGATGCGCAGTTTTGCCAGTTCGAGATAAGTCTTAATCAGCCCGCCCAAGTTGATTTTATTTACTTCGACGCTTTGGATTGAAGTTCCCATGTTTGGTCAGTATTCCCACTAGAAATCGTATGATTGTTTAACCACTCAACGGCTGATAATGCTACTAAGATGGCCCATGTGCTGGCCGCCAAACCGACGTGTGCCGCTCCCCAGAAGGCTTGCGCACGGCTCATCACAAACATGGCACCGACACCAGCCTGCGCAAAGTACGCAATTACCGCGACCAATGCTAAGGTTCGCAAACGCTGATCTTGACGGTCACGGTAGACGAAAACAGCTAACACGACAACGCTGATGCCAAGGGCAGCAACCGCGAAGCGATGGA
Source organism: Aggregatilineales bacterium (assembly GCA_044226855.1). GTDB lineage: Bacteria > Chloroflexota > Anaerolineae > Aggregatilineales > Phototrophicaceae > CFX2. The sequence continues at coordinate 422,648 of JBGAGF010000004.1, read as the reverse complement.
ACATGTGAATCACCGCCAGCGATCCCTGCTGAACAGGCAATATCTGACCGCTGCATAAAGGCCAATCGGTACAGGCGAGAGTCGCACCACTGCCCCGAACCAGCGCACCCGTCAGGATGATGACCAACGAAAGCGCAGTGGTGATATAGGCCAGCGTCGTAACACGGTTGGATGCAGATGGTAAGCCCGGACGATAGGAAGCTACCAGCGAGGCCAAGAGCAAGAAGGCCAAGAGCAGCATGGCGGTCGCCAAATGCAGAGTCACCGCCAACACGGGCAAGCTCTTCAAGACAACGATGGCACCCAATGAACTTTGGACGGCAAACAACACCGCCGCCACAATGGTAATGTTGAGAACACGACGATTTTGATTCCGGTAGGCGCGTATAGATACGACCAACATGGCGATCCCGAAGACGCCAATCAAGGCCGCAAACAGACGGTGAAGCCATTCGATCCATGCGGTGATATTATCGAGCGGCGGAAATATCGTACCATTACAGAGCGGCCAATGTTCACCACAGCCTAGCCCAGAATCAGTTACCCGGACGACCGCGCCAAAAACAATTAAACCCAATGTCAATAAAGTCGTGGCGAGAGCCAACCGCGCAAAACCACGAGATGGCTTGAACGATTGCTGCATAACGTTAAACCTCGGAACAGATATAAACTATGTCGAACAAAACAAATTAGGATTCTTCGGTCGCGACCACACTGGTTTGGGAAGTTGATGGATTCTTCTTCACCACTTTAATCTGCCAGTTGAGGAACCAGAAGATTGCCATGAGCGTGACGGCGATACCGATCAAGTTGAACAGGACGAACCCGATGAACAGAAATAACTGCTCGGCTTTCCAAGGTGCCATATCCAGCGCTGAAGCATCGGGATTCGCCGTTTGGCGGATCACACCGGGAATAGCGAGTTGGTTACCATTAGAAGCAATTTGTGCTGTCAAGCCACCACCAATAATCAAAATGACAACTACAGCAATGATAATCAACAATCGCTTCACAGCTAACCTCCTGAGATACCGCCTAAAGTAAGAAGATTGTACTATTTCTCACAACTGACTGCAAGATAGCCGATTGAACTATTTCTACCCATTTCGTAGTGGCTATGCTCACACCACACTGGATTCCCCGTTCGGGTTTAGCGGCAGGGTGAAATAAAACGTTGAACCCACATCGGGTTGACTCTCAACCCATATATTGCCACCATGACGCAGGATTATGCCACGCGTGATGGCAAGTCCCAAACCACTGCCTTCAATCTTCCGACGCACCCCTTCCGGAGCACGAAAAAAGCGATCAAAAACATGTGGCAAATCATCCCCGGAAATGCCGATGCCGCTGTCCTGTACCATCACGCGGATCGAATCGGTATCCTGAACAGCACCGACAACCACGCTGCCGCCCTGCCGATTGTATTTGATTGCATTACTCAACAAATTGTCCATCACCTGCGCCATTCGGGCTGCGTCCGCCTGAACTGTTGGGACAGTCGGCGCAATATTGACCCTCACCCTTACTTCCCGCTGTTCAGCAACTTCGAGCAGCAGGTCGACCGCCTCGGCTACCAAATCGGGAAACGAGACTTCGCTCAGTTCCAATGGTACGGATGAATCCACCCACGATATATCTTTGAGACGCGCGATGAGATGCTCCATGCGCTTGAGGCCAGCAAAGGCGCGAACAAGATAATGGAGTTGTTTTTCGTTGAGCGGCCCTAGATTCTGAATAACGTCCAAACAGTTGTAGACAAGGTTTATGGGGCTGCGTAAATCGTGCGCAACGGTATCAAGCCATTCGTTACTGGCATCGCTTTTCGTCATTTGGGCTGATCTTCTCCGGGAGGATAGAGTAAATCCGGCAATGTATTTAAAGCGTAGGCAATGCGAGTACCATGCCAAGTCAACAATGAGCCATCCACTAACATGATACGCTTATTTTTGGCGGCGGGAATATCGAGTTCTGAGAATATCTGCATATGCTCAGATGTAAACTGAAAGGGTTCGCTGGGCAGCAAGATCGTGTCCGGCTGAGCTGCGACTACTGCTTCGAGGGTTACACGCGGGTAGCGTACATCGCGTCCCAACAGCCGAGCATCATTGGGAGGCAGCGGCTGTGCGTTTCCCAAATCTGCCTCCAAAGGATAGTGGCGCTCACGATCCGCGAACACGTTGACTGCACCACAAATCCGGAGCAAATCACTGGCGTAGGTATCGCCATTGAAAGTCATCAGCGGATCTAACCAAATCGGGACAAAGACACGACGCTCTTGGTCCTCGACACGCTTTTCGCTGATGCGCCATATCCAATCCATCGTCTGTTCGATCAAGCGGATGCGTGGCACCATCGCCGGCGCGTCAAACACATCCATGATGTTCCACAGCAGGTTAAAGGTATCGGCTACGGTGCGCGGGAACGTCACCCAAACAGGAATGTCCGCCGCTAGCAAGGCTTCAACATCCTCTTTGCGGTTCTCTTCTTGATTGGCAATGACGAGATTGGGGCGCAGGTCGATGATACGTGCGACATCGGGATTTTTTGTACCGCCGATACGCGGTAAGCGAGCCACGCCTTCAGCCGGATAGACGCAGTAATCAGTAATGGCGATAAGGCGGTTACCCAGCCCAAGATCGAAAAGCGATTCGGTTACGCTCGGCACAAGCGACACCACCCGTTGAGGGGGTCGATCAACGGGTGCATCCATTTGAGAGCTGTAGGTCGCTTCAGTCATAACGTCGTAGAAGACCCCTGTTATCGCCGCAATTTAAATGTAAATCAGTTGATCACGTTCTGGACCAACGCTGATGGTGGTGATGGGCGTGCCGCACAGATCAGACACCTTCTGAATATAGGCGCGGGTGGCCTCCGGCAAATTGCCTACTTCTTTCACCTTACTGATGTCTTCGTGCCAGCCCGGCAGCGTGATATATTCGACTTCAGCGCGTTCGGTTTCGGATAGCGTAACGGGCGGGAATTCATAGCGCTTACCATCAATGTGATAAGCAACGGCGATTTTCAATTCGTCAAAACCGCTGAGAACATCGAGTTTCGTCAGGAAAAGTTCGGTAAATCCGTTGACCGCAGCGGCATAACGCAAGATGATGGCATCCAACCAACCACAGCGGCGCGGACGACCAGTGGTCGTGCCGTATTCGTCCCAATGGTGTTCGCCAGTCCCGCGCAGCCGATTGCCCAGTTCACCAAGCAGTTCGGTCGGCATTGGACCGCTGCCCACACGCGTACTAAAGCACTTGGCAACACCCATCACCCGATCGATGTAACGAGGGCCGATGCCAAGTCCGGTCAGCGCACCGCCAGCCGTGGGCGATGAACTGGTCACAAAGGGGTAATCCCCATGATCAATGTCGAGCAATGTACCCTGAGCACCTTCACACAGAACGCGTGCGCCGTCTTTCAGACGATCATTCAAATATACAGTTGTGTCTTTGATGTAGGGGCGTAAACGCTCTGCGGCGTCAATGTAATCGGTGGTCACTACCTTCGGATCGAGAGTGACACCGCCCTGCCGTGCCAGTGTGACATTCGCTTCTTCGACCATGTGATAAAGCGCATCGGCAAATTCCTCGACGTTGAGCATCTGTCCGGCACGGATGCCTTTACGACCGGTTTTATCCATGTAAGCAGGACCAATACCACGCAGGGTGGTACCAATCGCTTGGTTGCCCAACGCTTTTTCGGAGGCGCTGTCGAGTGCGATATGCGCAGGGGTAATCAGGTGAGCACGGCTGCTGATGATAAACCGATCCGGCGTGACTTCGACTCCCATCGCCGCAATCTGATCCATTTCGCGCAGCAAATTGACAGGATTAACAACCATCCCGTTACCGAGAACACAAACCACATGGTCATGGAGAATTCCAGAGGGCACTAAATGCAGCTTGAATATTTTTTCACCGACCACAACCGTATGTCCGGCATTGTCACCACCGGCATAACGCGCAACCACATCGGCTTCTGCGGCCAACCAATCGGCCACACGGCCTTTTCCCTCGTCACCCCACTGAGCACCAATCACAATTGTCGCAGGCACTTCAACGTCCTCTCACAAGACTCAAAAGAAATAAATCAACGCTTCATTATAACCAATAAGTATCAACTTATGACCCGGCAACATAAGATCGTCCAAGAGCAATTGTCACCTGCTGTTCGCCCCAAGGCTCAACTTCGCCATCAGGTCCTAAAGCTAAAGCCGAGCCTTCACCGATACCAAGCGCAAGGGCAGACGCTTCTTCTGCCAGAGCAGTTCTTCCAGCTTCAGATTGAGCGACCGCAGTGACACCGGGCAATACAAACATTTGCGAAAGCCAGCCAATACCCTGCCGGATCTCTCCCGTTTCGAGCAGCATCCATGCTCCAAACACAGCGGCACTATTCCCTTCTAACAGGACGACCGCGCCGTTCTCAAAGGCCGTTTGCATGCCTTCGACGGCTGCACCCATCAACGCTGAACGAATGTCTGCAATATTGGAGGTCGATGAAACGACAATCAGACTGGCTTCCCCTAATTTTGCACGGATCGTCTCATCATCTTCCGAAAGCACATCGACTAGATAACCCGGCGGCGCGCCCAAATCTTGCATATCACTGAGCAATATCTCGGCTTCAGCATTTCCACCGAAGCTAATATAAGCAACTCCGCCGTCGGCATCGACATGGCCGATAGCTTTGGCGCGAATCTCACTCTCTGACAGGTGTCCACCAGAAAGGATTAGCCATCCACGCCCATCGCGCCATTGCAAGACATTATTACGTGCCATCGTTTACTTTTACCTAGTATCGAAATGCCGCTTATCCCGCTGCAGAAGGAATGACATAGTTGGCTACCGCTGAGGCCATCAAAGCCACGCTGAATGGCAGAGCATTCTCATCAAAATCGAAGCGGGGATGGTGATGCCCAAAGTATTCGGTTTGATTAGGTACGGCAGCACCAACAAAAAAGTACATACCGGGAATGTCATCCATGAACAGGCCAACATCCTCCGCACCCATCGTCCGTTCGGTAGTGATTAAACCTTCGTCACCCACAAACTGACGCAGGACAGCACGTGTGCGAGCCGTCACTTCCGGATCATTTCGTACGGGCAGCGTTCCGTGATTCACTTCTATCGTGGCTTTACAACCCATCGCCTGCGCGATTCCCGAAACAACTTCCTGCATCCGCCGTTCAATCATGTCGCGGACTTCCAACTTGAAGGTGCGGATTGTCCCCCACAATTCCGCGTCTTGAGGAATAATATTGTAGGCTGTACCCGTTTGTACACGGGTCACCGAAATAACCGCGCTGTCCAAAGGATCGACATTACGGCTGACAATGGTTTGCAAGGCGTTAATCATCTGTGCTGCACAAACAACAGGGTCTAGACCGCCGCTCGGCAGCGCCGCGTGACCGCCTTTACCGATAATCTTGATCGTAAAAGTAGACGCGCCCGCCATGACTGGCCCTTCCCCAACGCCCAACTTGCCAATCGGCATGGAATTCCATAGATGCAAGCCCAGTGTCACATCGGGGCGCGGGTCCTTAAGGACACCATCGGCAACCATTGCCTTTGCACCGCCGACGGTTTCTTCAGCGGGTTGGAAAACAAACTTCACCCGCCCTGCGATTTCATCTTTGTGCTTGGTAAGGAGCTTGGCAACACCTAACCCGATGGTTGTGTGCCCATCATGCCCACAAGCATGCATCTTACCGGATGCGGTTGAGGCGTACGAAAAGGTATTTTCCTCAAGAATGGGGAGCGCATCCATATCGGCACGAACGAGAACGGTCGGCCCTGATTGTGCGCCCTCCAGAATAGCAACTACGCCAGTCTTGCCCACACCGGTTTGCACTTCTAGACCAAGTTGGCGCAGTTCATCCGCCACAATTCCCGCCGTACGGAATTCTTCGAAGGCGAGTTCAGGATGCATGTGTAGATCACGGCGGCGAGCGATTAACTCATCACGGAGGGCTTCAGCTTGAGACTTAAAATCAATCATGTTATTCACCGGCTAAATGTAATAACGCGGAAGGAATCCACGTAGCGAGGCGCGTCAATGGGCGATTCAGGATCAATATTCGAGCGGATACGTTGAGCCATCGCTTCCATATCGGCGATCTGGCTCTTATGCTCATACAGAGACTTAATCTTGGTTTCGATGTAAGCAGTCACGTCTACTCTTGTCGTCGGAGATTGTGTACCACAGATATAAAGTTGATGCGTCTTGTGCGGAGCGAGCTTTTCATCCCGTTCGAGTTCAGGAAAATTCAGTCGATCACGCGCGGTTGGATAGACAGCATCGAGAGTTGCCTCCCCGATTGCCCGATGGTCAGGATGGTTAACGCCTGTCGTACCAAACCAAAACACAGTCGGATCACAGGTCACCACAATATCCGGCTGTTTGAGACGAATGAGACGCGTAATATCGCGGCGCAGTTCCAAATTGGGTTGCAACTCACCATCTGGATAACGCAAGAAAACAACCTCTTTTACACCAAGTGCGGAAGCGGCATTCCGTTCCTCAACCTCGCGAATTTCTATGAGGCGGGGTGAGGTTATCTCCGGATCGCTGCTGCCTTTATCACCACTGGTGGCGACCACAAAGGTGATTTCAGCACCTTCCGCTGCCCAGCGGGCGAACGTTCCACCGCAGAAAAATTCAGGATCATCCGGATGCGCGAATACGCCTAGAACACGTTTTGGAGTTGGATGTTGATTGGCGTCTACCATGTCTTACCTAATCTACGAAAAGCAAATCAATAACGCGATGTACTCATCGCTCAAGTGAAAGATCAATGCACTTTGTACTAATCGTTACTCTTCTGGTGGCGACTGCTTCTTACCGGGTTTCGCGCCACATTCACACGGGCCGTCGCCATGTTTGGTACAGGGTTCGCCCGCTTTCTTTTGCAGCGCTTCCCATTCATCCAGTGGGATGAGTTCTTCACGCTTCAAAAAGTATCGTGTATCCTCAACCAGAACGGTCACCGCATCCTGCAACGGATGGACATCCAGCACTTTGCCCTCGCCATGCGGCGTTCCAATGCGCTTGTTGCGTTTCGGGAGCTGCTTACGCGCCTCAACATACTGTTCATATTCGTAGACCAGACAGCAGCGCAGCCGACCACACATCCCCGTAATTTCTGATGGGTTAAGGGAAATCCCCTGCATTTTCGCCATCTTGATCGAGATGGGGCTAAAGTCGGTCAAGAAGGTACTACAACAACGGCTTTCTCCACAGGCACCAAACCCGCCCAAGAGTTTAGCGACATCTCGTGGGCCAATCTGCCTTAGCTCAACCTGCGTCGGAAAAACCTTACTCAATTCAGCACCTAAGCGGCCTGTGTTGAGTTTGTCTTCAGCAGTGAACAAGAAGGTAATCATGCTGCCGTCATAATTGTAATGCGCCGCGATAAACTTAGCTTCCTGAAAACCACCTATTTGTTTGGCTTTCGCGACACACTGTTCAAGCGCCTCATCCTGCCGCATTTCCCAATGCTGTTTCAGGGTCAAATCGCGGGGGGTTGCGGGGCGCATAATCGGCTTGTATTCGCGTCCGTCTTCATCCGCCGCCGCAAAACTGACGATCTGCCCCATCTGGCGACCACGCGCTGTTTCGACAATCACGTAATCATTCAATTGCAGTTCGGGAAACGCGCTATAATCAAAATGATATAATTTACCTACACGGTGAAACCGCACACCAGCCACTGTTCGCTGGTTTGCGAGAGTAATTTCTGTCATTAGATTTACAACCCTATTATCCGATTTTTTCAAGCTTCGACTCAATCATAAGTCAAACACACCTATTATGGCAAAGAATTTGACAGATTCCACTCAAAATGCTAGTCTCATCTCACCGTAATACTCTTAAACACAAACATGAAATTTACATCAATATGTAGACATAACGGCCTACAGTTGATGATTTTCTTTTTCAGGAATCAGGTATGAACACCCTCGTCATGAAATTTGGTGGTTCATCGATTGGAACAACCGATGCGCTCACACAAGTGCTAAGTATCGTTCTCCATGAGCGTGAGCAATGGGATCAATTGGTTCTGGTTGCGTCGGCATTGGAAGGCGTGACGGATGGCTTGATTGAAGCTGCACATTTAGCTCAGATGGGACAGCAGCGTGGATACCGTCGCATCGTCGCCAATTTACGCACACGGCATCTGGCGCTCATTGACGAACTACCATTAGGCACAACCGAACGGGCGGCACTGCATGCGGATATTGACCGCCTACTATTCGACATGCTGGATCTCTATCAGGGAATGTCACAAATCACCAGTAAGGTGACATCCGAAGCGGTGGATGCCACTATCGGTGTCGGGGAAAAGCTAGCAGCGCGGATTATTGCGGCCTTGCTGCGACAGAATAACTTGCGCAGCGTTGCGCTGGACACCACCTCTCTCATTGTGACCGATGATGTACCGGGAAACGCAACGCCCAATATTGCCCTTACGCGTACTCAAATCGGGCAAAATCTCGTACCGTTATTGGAACGTAAAATTGTGCCGGTTGTGACCGGATTCATTGGTGCGACCAGTAAAGGAAAGCCCACTACATTGGGACGTGGTGGCAGTGACTATACCGCTTCGGTGCTGGGCGTCTGTATCAACGCAACTGAAATCTGGATTTGGACAGATGTAGACGGCATGATGACAGCTGACCCCCGTGACATCGTGGACGCCCGCGTGATCCCGTCCCTCTCCTACGAAGAGGCCGCCGAACTCGCCTATTTTGGCGCGCGGGTACTGCACACCCGTATGATCGGCCCGCTGCGTGACGACAAAATTCCGCTGCGCATCAAGAATGTTTATAAGCCGCAGCAAACCGGAACGCTCATCAGTGACACCGCGTCAGGACGTTCGCGCACCTTGAAAGCTATCACCTCAATATCGGGATTAGCAGTGGAGGCCAAGCGCACAGGCGAATTCTCTCCGATTCCAGTGGTATATGACAAAGCAATAATGGCCGCCCCAAACAGCCAACTGGATATTATCCTCTCGGCACAATCCGCGACCCACAGCTTGGCATGTTTTCTCATTCCAACCACAGCCGGCCCTGATGCTATTCACACGATTCGACTGACGATGGAAGAAAATCTTCAGGCCAACCCGCTGACACAGAATTGGGTGGTCAAGAACATCACCTTTGTGACGGCCATTTGTGCCAATTTCGACAATTGGCCAACGGTTACCGCGACCATTATGCAGCGGCTGAAGCATCTCCATATTCTGGCACTCTCGTATGGTCCTTCGAACTCCAGCGTCACACTAGTTGTCGAAAACAAAGAAGCCGAGGAAGCGCTGAGTCTGATCCACGAGATGGTGGTTAGTAACGGTTGAGATAGCGCTCCAACTCCCATGCGGTGACTTGACGACTGTACTCGTCAAATTCCTGCCGTTTGGCCGCAATATACCGGTCACTGATAAACGGCCCCAGCGCAGACAAAACCACATCACTTTGTCCGAGCACATCAAGCGCCTCACCGAGCGAAGACGGCAGCACTTCGAGCTGACGCACACGGCTGCGGTCTTGGCGCACCAGCGTCTCTTCGAGCGGTTCAGGCAGCGGTAACTGCTGGCGAATGCCATCAAGTCCCGCCATGAGCATGACGGCGCTTGCCAGATACGGATTGATGCTGGAGTCGGGGCAGCGCAGTTCGAGGCGAGTATGCCCTTCTTTGCCACTAGTGACGTGAGGAACACGAATTAATGCCCCGCGATTGATATGTGCCCACGTGACGTAAACTGGCGCTTCAAAACTGGTTCCGAGACGCTTATAGGAATTGACCAACGGCGCAAGGATGGCACACATCGCACGGGCATGAGCCAGTTGACCGGCCAAGAAATACTTCGCCGTTTGAGACAGACCATATTCGTTGCTGGTATCAACAAAAACATTGTTTCCACTTTGCTTATCGTGGAGGCTTTGATGTGTGTGCATCCCCGAACCGGGCAAGTTAGCATCTGGGCGCGGCATGAACGTGCACAGCAGCTTATTGCGATTGGCGACGGCTTTCAGGGCAACACGAGCCGTCAACAGCTTATCGGCAGTCGCTAAAGCATCATCATATTGAAAGTCAATTTCATGTTGGCCCGAACCAATCTCGTGATGAGTCGAGTCGACGCCAATATTCATCTCGGCTAAATCCGTAACCATCTCGCGAACAACCGTCTTTGCGGGATGCATGGACATGTCAAAGTAACTGCTGCTGTCAAAGGGAACGAGGGGTTGCAATGGGCGCTCATCTTGGGTTCGGAACAGGAAAAACTCCAGTTCCATACCCGTTTTGTAGGTGAACCCCATATCTTCAGCTTGGCGCAGTGCTTTGATGAGGGCATTACGGGGATCACCGATGAAGGGTTCGCCACGTAGCGTATGCACATTGCAGATCACTCGCGCCGTCCGATGCTCATCCCAAGGGAGCAGAACGAAGGTGTTCAAATCAGGTGAAAGTATCATGTCACTTTCGGCTACACGGGCAAAACCTTCAATAGACGAGCCATCAAAATGCAAGCCCGCCTCAATCACGTTGAGGAGTTCAGCACTCGTCACAGTCACACTTTTGACCATGCCCGTAATGTCGGTGAACCACAGATCTACAAATTGGACATGATGTTCTTCAATAGCGGCAAAAACTGCTTCTTTTGTCGGCATATCGATCAGCCTTTTCAGCATAAGCGTGAACATGACAGACCATGTTCATCAGTTTAGAAAACACGTTTGAAATTCAAGTATAACGGACATCATGAAAGTAGACCTAGAGGGGAGTTTACCAAAGCAGCAAGCCTCTGCTTTGGTCATGACCACTAATTATCGTGGTTTGTCCATTACGCCCAGATGCCCTAAAAGCGCATCAATACCCAGTAAATAACTGCGCCACCCGAACCCACAGATTTGGCCCACGCAGACCGGCGCGAGCAAGGACTTGTGCCGGAATTCTTCGCGAGCATGAATATTCGACAGGTGAACTTCGACCACTGGCAGGGCAACCGAACTAATCGCATCGCGCAGAGCGACCGAGGTATGGGTATAAGCCCCCGGATTAAATACCACGCCATCCGCCCAATTACGGGCGACATGCAGCACATCAATCAACGCGCCCTCGTGATTCGATTGTTCCGAACGTACTTCAACCTTGTACAGCAGCGCATGAGCCGTCGCCCACTCGTTGATTTGATCCAACGTCACACTGCCGTAAACGGTTGGCTCTCTTGTCCCAAGTAAATTTAAGTTTGGGCCATGTAATAAAAGGATTTTTTTGGTCACGAGGCCATCTCCGGCAGGGGTTGTTTGCATTCCTGACATACCGTCACGTCAGAAGCATAAGAAAGATTACAATTTTTGCAGATTTTACGGGCCGAGCCAATCGACGAATTAACCAGATTATTAGCGACATCGCGCTCAATGCCTGCGGCAGTCAAGTCCCGCACCACATACTCGACCGGATCACCGTTGAGCAGACGTGATTTGACCGAATTCAACAGTTCAATGGCACTGACCTGCTTGGTCGGAGGTTTTATGGATAACACATCTGTTTTATAGGTCATGTGGCAGGTCTGGCACTCGATAAATTCCCCGAGGTCACCCATCGGAATGAGAGGAACAAAGTACAGCGTAAAATAACGCTTCGCCTGTTTGTGTTCGTAAGTGCGCTGTGCCTGACAGTGTGGGCAGTAAAACTGACCGCTACCAATGGTCTTAAAACGGTTCCGTGTCCCAAAAATAATCACTATATTATCCTGCCATTTCCTTGAGTACTTGAATGACCGTTGCCTTGGGTACATCCTCCACAATCATCGGTTGACACATTACTTTTAAAAAGATAAAACGTGAGTGTCCTGCCTGCCATTTCTTATCCGTACCCATTGCGGCATATAAAGCTTCGGCATCAAGTTTGCCCAAACGGGTTGGCAAGCCTACTTTTTCGACAATATCTTCCACTTCCTCGGCCAGCCCTGAGTCACATAAGCCTAATGCGTAGGAGAGCCGCGCCGCTGCCACCAGCCCTACCCCAACCGCTTCGCCATGCAGCCATTGATATTCGGACACCCGCTCAATTGCGTGAGCGAAAGTATGACCCAGATTGAGATGGGCACGTACACCCCGTTCATAGGGGTCTTGCTGGACGACATCGACTTTCACTTGAACCGCACGCCGCACCAGTTCAGCCGCCCGTTCCTTAGTCCATAGTTCCGGAGCAAGCAGGCCTTCATCAGCGAGAAACCCGTGTTTGATGGTTTCCGCCATACCGCAGCGCCACTCACGTTCTGGCAGCGTACTCAGCACATCAGGATCAATCAGCACCACATCTGGTTGCTTAAATGCCCCGACAAGGTTCTTACCCTGCGGTAAATCCACGCCAACCTTGCCGCCCACACTCGAATCGACCATCGCCAACAGGCTCGTCGGAATTTGGACAAACCGAACGCCGCGCATATAAGTCGCGGCCACGAAGCCTGCCGTATCGCCAACCACGCCGCCGCCTAATGCAATGACGGTTCCGCTCCGGTCAAGTCCAGCCTCTACTAAATCGACGTACATTTTAGCGACGGTTTGCAGCGTCTTGAATTGTTCACCGTCTGGCATCGTCACGACAGACGTGTCCGGCAAAGCGTGAGCCAATTGGTCACCATAAAGCGGCGCAAGTGTCGTATTGGTAATAATGACCATCTTACCAACCGGCACATACTGATTGATGTTCTTAAGCAGCCCGCTTGCGATGTGAATGTCGTAATCACCGCCGGGTGCGGTTACACGGATACGCTCTGCCATAAATGAATGATCTCATCTGTTATTTGTTCGGGCGTTTTACCCGTAGTATCAATTTGATTAGGAATATCAGAATAAGCAGGCTGACGCTTCGCCAGTAAAGCACGCCAGTCGCCTTTCAATAAAGGGCGCTCGCTTTTATCTGCTTTAAGCCGTTCGGCGATCACATCTGGGGTTGCGTTCAAACAGACCACAAACCCCGAAGCGACCATGACCTCACGGTTGCTGTCATCCACTAACATGCCGCCACCAGTCGAGATGACGTAGCCGCCCTGTGCCGCCAGAAAGCGACACATCCGCCGTTCAATGTGGCGAAAGCGATCTTCACCGTCTCGCTGAAACACCTCAGGGATGGTCATCCCGATGCGACGTTCGATTTCTTCATCGGTGTCAATGTAAGGGCGGCCAAGCTTATCGGCCAGCAGCTTGCCAACGGTTGATTTGCCGGTACCCATAAATCCGGTAATGACGATATTGCGTTCGTTATTCGTATCCAAAACGCCACTCCACATTATCCATCGGCAGATCGCTGAGCCGCGCTTGACACAAAGTCGCAAAACGCGGTTTCATCTCGCCGATACTATCCCCGCCTAACTTCTCCAATAAGGCGTCAGCAATCACAATCGCCATCATCGCTTCGCCAATCGGAACTGCGCGGGGCAGTGCACAAAAGTCGCTCCGTTCGAAGGTCGTGTCTTCCGCTAATCCGGTCGCGAGGTTCACCGATTCGATACCATGCAGGGTCGTGGCAATCGGTTTCATGGCGACACGCGCGACAATCGGTTCGCCAGTTGATATGCCACCCTCCGTGCCACCTGCACGGTTCGTCGGACGGATCAGCTTACCATCCTCGCCCAGCATGATGGCATCGTGAACCTGTGTGCCACGTTTGCCCGCGTTGTCGAACGCTTCCCCGATTTCAGCGCCCTTCATGGCGTGAATACTAACCATCGCCGCAATAATCTTGGCATCCAAACGCCGATCCCAATGCACGTGCGAACCTAATCCCGGCGGCACGTTCAGAGCGATCACCTCAAATATGCCACCAAGCGTGTCTTTGTCAATCTTGACTTGTCGGATGGCCTCGTGCATCGGCTCGACGCATTCTACCACCGGACAGCGCACATCGTTTTCTTCGGCTAAGCGGAAGCACTCGTCATATTCCATGTTGGGGTCAATCGTAGCCTTCACATTACCAATCTGGACAACATAGCCCCCAATGACGATACCAAACTCGGCCAGCAGCTTTTTGCAAATCGCGCCGACGGCCACCCGCATGGTCGTTTCGCGGGCGCTGGCACGTTCGAGGGCAACCCGCATATCGTGATAGCCATACTTGATAGCCCCCGTCAAATCCGCATGGCCGGGACGTGGGATGGGCATTGGAGCGATGTCTTTTTCTTTCCAGTTCTTGAAGTCGCGATTTTCCACCAGCAGCGCTATTGGCCCACCAGTAGTCACGCCGTTCATCAACCCTGAAGTAATGCGCACTTCGTCATGCTCGATGCTCATGCGTCCACCGGAGCCATAACCCTGCTGGCGGCGTGCCAATTCGCCGTTAATATCGTCCGGTGATAAAGGCAGTCCTGCGGGCAGCCCTTCGATGATGGCTGTCAGCATCGGCCCATGTGATTCACCCGCAGTCAGAAAACGTATCATCATTTAGCCTTTTGCAGATCGATCGAATGTTATTCTAGTGTTTTTGCAACGCCTCTCGCGCTGCTTCGAACATCACCTCAACCGGCGGTTCTTGATGCGTCCAGATTTTGAAGGCCGCCGCACCCTGCCGGACAAGCATACCCAATCCACCAATCGCCTGTCCACCATGCGCCTCGACCTGCCGCATCAGGAGGGTCCGCTCAGGTCGGTACACTGTGTCATAAACCGTCACACCTTTAGGGAGCGGAACGCCACTGATCCAAGGGCTTTCATCGACTTTCGGCCACAGCCCAACTGATGTGCAGTTCACGATCAGCGACACATCCTCTTCAGCCGCTTCATCCAGCGTTTTGACATCTGCACTTCGAACGCCCGCTGAAATCGTCAGATCAGCCAGCATCACCTGCGCCTTTTGCTGCGTCCGGTTGACGACAATCACTTTCGCGCCAGCCTTTGCCAATCCATAAACCGCCGCCCGCGCCGCGCCCCCTGCCCCCAGCACAATGACCTTCGCGCCATCCAGTGGAATGTTGTGGGCTTTCAAGTCGTCAATCAGCCCAATCACATCAGTGTTCGTGCCAATGTTTTCCCGAAAGTCAATCGTATTGACCGCGCCCACTGCCCGAGCGCGCTCATCCGAAAGGACAAACGGAATCACTTTCTCTTTGAGCGGCACGGTCACATTCACGCCGATGAACCCACCCTCGTTGCGCAGCATCCGCAAACTTGGCCCGACAATATCCGGCGGCACAGGCGCAAGCTCATACTGCCAGTCGTTCAAACCAAGTGCTCTAAAGGCTGCATTATGCATCGCCGGGCTGATGCTGTGCGTCACAGGCCAACCGATGACTCCGACTTTATTCGTCACGAATTCCATCCCATTTTGCGAGATAACAAGATCATTCCGCTGACAAAGACCACATGCGGTGGCGCACAGCACTGTACCCAAGGCGTTCGCGCCATCAGCAGATAGATGAGCTGTGTTGCGAGGAACAGTCCTCCCACAACCACCAGCAGCGTACAGCCCACACCCCAGAAACGCAGCTTCCGCCGTTCATGATTGAAGGTTTCCATCTGTTCCGGCGAGATATGCTGTTCGCCTTTACACAATGAGCACGGTTCGAAAACAAACCGCTTGCGGGTGCCGGCTTCCGTTTCGTTCCACGACCAGAGATATTTCCCGCCAGTTCCCTTGCAAAGTGGACAAACCGGATACGTCTGAACCTGCTGCCATGCATCCAAATCGCCTTGTGAAACCTGCCCCACCCCACGACACAGCTTGCACGTTTCCGAACGCTCAATATCCTCGTTATTCGGATCGCTGCGATGCTGCGGCTTGTAGCGGTAGACATGCGTTTCTTTACCCGAACCACCGCAAACCGGACAGGTCAATGGATCAGCGACTTGAATGGCAGAGGTCATATCGCCCGCTTGAAACGACTAATGAACGATAGTCTCAACGGTGATAGGCGCGCCCAAGCTCGACATGGTTTCAGCGAAGCCCGGGAACGAATCGCTGGCGCATCGCGCATCATTAACCGTGCTATCCCCGTCTGCGACCAAACCCGCGACACTCAAACTCATCGACACCCGATGATCATCATGGCCTTCAACTGTGGCTGCCTGTAAGTTCTGCGGCCCATCAATGATGAAGCCATCCGGTGTTTCAGTAATCTGAGCGCCCATCTTCGCCAGTTCAGTCGCCATCACCAAGATGCGATCCGTCTCCTTGACGCGCAGCTCTTGCGCATCCCGCACCACCGTTCGACCTTCAGCCAGCAGCGCCGCGACCATCAAAATCGGGAACTCGTCGATCATCTCGACCACAACCTTACCGCCCACTTCAGTGCCTTTGAGCACACTGTGCCGCACGCGAATTTCACCAACCGGTTCACCAGCCTCCAAGCCGGTTTCCGTTACAGTGATGTCCGCGCCCATTGCCTTGAGCACATCAACAATGCCTGTACGCGTCGGATTGAGGTTAATACCCGTCAGTGTGATGTCGCTGTCCGGAACAATCAATCCCGCGACGATGACGAAAGCTGCCGAAGAAATATCCCCCGGCACAGTTAGATCCATCGGCTTCAGTGCGCCGTTAGGTTTCAGGACAATCGTCGTACCATCGCTGCTGATGTCCACACCCATCGCGCTTAGCATACGTTCGGTATGGTCACGGGCGGGACCGGGTTGCACAACCGCCGTTGCGCCCTTCGCGAACAACCCCGCCAACAGCACCGCACTCTTAACTTGAGCGCTGGCAACCGGCATATCGTACTTGATGCCATGCATTTGGGCAGGTCGAATAGTCAGTGGTGCGCGGTCATTGGTCGCCGTGATGTCAGCGCCCATCATTTGCAGCGGGGTGATAATCCGCTTCATCGGGCGGCGGCGCAGTTGCTCACTGCCATCCAACACGCTGCCAAATGGCTGACCGCACATTATCCCCGCGATCAGCCGGATGCCGGTTCCAGCATTGACTAGATTAAGTGTCCCTTTCGGCGGCTTGAGTTCACCACCATGAATCGTCAATTCATTTTTGCTGTGACGTTCGACCTCAATGCCCAGCGCTTGCACCGTTGCCAGTGACGCCTCCGTATCCCCTGCCGCCAGCCATCCACGGACATGGGTTGTGCCTTTAGCCAGCGCCCCGAACATCACCGCGCGGTGCGAGATCGATTTATCACCGGGTACAGTCGTCTTCCCGCTCAAGCCCTTCGTAGGCTTTACCTTGAAACAATCATTTGCCATTTTTATATCCGTTTTCGTATTTTTGATACCAATTGATGCGGGCTTCCCGTGCTGGCTTCAAGAACTCGGCCAGCTTTTGGTCATCCCGCGAAATAAGCATGGCTTCCAACATCGCCAACTGCATTCGGAACAAAGCAAGCAAGGTCGCTACGGCCTGTGTATTGGTACTGACCACATCGCCCATCATCTGAACGTCTTGTCCCGCCAATCGTGACATGTCCCTGAAGCCGCCCGCTGCCAATTCCCAAACGATCGGATCAACTTCGCCTTCTTTTGCCACCGTCGCCACCAGAGCCGAACTCAGCAAATACGGGATGTGGCTAATCGCCGCCACTAACCGGTCGTGTCGGTCTGCTTCCATTTCGAATGGCACGGCCTCCAGTGCCGCCACCAACTCGAGCGCCCGTAATCGCGTTGCGGGAGTGGTACGCCGCGTTGGGCACAGCACGAATGGCCGTCCTTTATAAAGATTCCCGTCGCTGGCCTGAACACCGCTCAGTTCCTTTCCCGTCATGGGATGGCCGCCGATTGCATGGATGCCCACCGGAAGCCGCCCCATCACTTCGCAAATGTCGTGCTTCGTCCCACCGATGTCGATCAGCAGCGTATTCGACCGCAGGTAAGACCCAATTCGCTGTTCGATCATCGAGCGAATCATCTGCACCGGCGCGGCCAAAATGACCGTGTCAGCCTCCGAAACGCCAGCTTTCAGATCGTCAGTTGCCGCATCCACAATCCCGTTCTTTATAGCGTATTCGCGTGACGCCGCATTCACTTCAATTCCGGTGATCGTATCCGCATGATTACGGAGCGCCAGTGCCAGCGAACCACCCATTAATCCTAACCCGACGACCGCCAGATGTCGGGTCTTAAAGCCACCAGAGGCCATATTTACCTCTACCCTTATCGTTAATTAAGATCGAGCGCCATGCGAACCGAGAGACGCTCGAACCCCATTTTGGCATAAAAGTGCTGCGCATTCGAGTTGAATGTATACATGTCCAGCACAACCCGATGAATACCCCGCGCAGATGCCTCTTCCAGAACAGCCTGCATCAGCAGTTGCCCATAACCTTTGTGTTGGTCGCATGACCGCACCGAGATTTGGTCAACCAGCATCAGTCTCTGAGTAAAGGTATAAGCACTCTCAGGGCGCACAACCACTTTGGCATAAATATACCCCACCGCCTGCTGCTCGTCTTCTGCAATCAACACGAAACCATCCATGTCGGCCAATATTCGCGTCTGAAAATCTGCCCTAATTTCGGTCAAGTCGTTAGGCTGCTTAAACAGTTTCGGTAAAGCGTCCGCATGGATTTGCTGAACATCCTTATTGAGAACGGCCAGCACTTCCGCATCCGCCAATGTCGCTCGCCTGATGATTACATCATTCATAAGTAACCAACCCGCTCTACTCACAAACTCCGTACCGCATTCGTTTCCTCCCTCGCTTGCGGGGGAGGATCAAGGAGGGGGTTCCGTGATTGCCAACTTACGCCGTGCGATCAACCGCTGCCGCAATCCGTTGAACCTGCTGCACCATCGACCGGAAGGCGTCATAACGCAGGCTTTGACGCCCATCCGAATAAGCTTTCTCCGGCTCCGGATGCACTTCCACAATCACGCCATCCGCTCCCGCCGCTACCGCTGCCCGCGCAATCGGCAGGACATATTCGGAATAACCCGTTCCATGACTGGGATCAGCCAGCACCGGAAGATGGGTCAGAGCCTTCAAAACCGGAATGGCATTCACATCGAAGGTATTGCGGGTGGCCTTCTCGAATGTTCGAATGCCACGCTCACACAACATCACCCGCTTATTCCCATGTGACAGCACATATTCAGCCGACATCAACAAATCCTCAACTGTGCTGCTCATGCCGCGCTTGAGCAAAATGCCATCCATTGCAGCGCCTTCTCGCCATGTCCTTGGAAGCTGTAAGGCGACGTGCGCGGCTTGAATGCCCCACCCCGCAATGCAGTCGCCCCCGCTTCCCGCATTTCACAGGCAATCTCAATGATTTGTTCGCGACTTTCCACCGAGCACGGGCCAGCAATGATTAATACTTTGTTGCCGCCCATTTGTGAGCCATTCAACGGCACTTGGGTGTCAATCGGATGGAAGTGGCGGCTCGCAAGCTTGTAAGGCGCGGTAATGCGGACGACTTTTTCGACGCCGTCCATCGAACTGTAATTTTCTTCACGCAGCGGCGTCGGGCTTTCCCCCACCACGCCGACAATTGTATGCTGCTCACCTTGTGACAAATGCGCTTTGTAGCCATCGGCTTCGATGCGATTGTATGCTGCTCACCTTGTGACAAATGCGCTTTGTAGCCATCGGCTTCGATGCGGCTAATCACATGCGAAATCGCTTGTGAACTGGCTTCGGATTTCATCACGACGATCATGGTTCTTCTTCTCCGTTTAAAACAATTTTGTTGTCCGGGTACATAGCCGGATAGCGGTCAGGTCGCAGTGCCAATGCACCGCGCATATAAACGTGCTGGATTTCGTCCAGCGCCTTTTCAGTGTTCCAGTGGATCAATATCCTAATGCACATCGGTATCCCGTCCGGCACATCCACTTCCTTTGCGCCCATCAGCGCCGTCCGGTGCCAGCCCATGTCTCGCCCTGCTTTCGCCGGAAAAACCGCGTTCAATTCACCGGTGGTCGTAAAGATCACACTGGCAACATCGTCTTCTTCAATCTGGTTCGCTTCCACAAGTGCTTCAAGTAATTTTCGGGTTGCGTCTAATATGGCCTCCGCTGTGTTCTCCTCAACAGTGGTCGCTCCACGCACGCCCCGCACCCTGATCGCCATTGTTTACCCCTTTCGTCCCGGTAATAAGCAATAAAAAAGGCGCCGAGCGTGTACTCGGCGCCTTTTGAGTTCTCTCAATGTTTACGGTTCAGTCTACCGCCTCAACCCGGCACGCAACGCTCTACAAGTCTCTATGTGGCTTGTAAAGTAATAATAGGAACGTGCAAAATGGACAGATGATTGCATGGTTAACTTAGGTTTACTTCACCGATGGAAGAGAGCATAACATGCCCTCGCGGGGTTTGTCAAATACTGCGCTGCTATCATTTTTTCGTTCAACTTCAGAAACCGTTTCACATCGAAAGCCTCAAAGCACTTCGAATTGGGTGCTTGAAAACTTGTTACTGGTGCGTTTCTTATATAGTGCGTTGCAAATCAGGTTTTTGTAGCGCGTCCGCGCACGGCAGCCGATAAGCAAACCGTTTATGAAATGACGCAATAATGGAATATTATTAGGTAGTTCAGAATACAAACTTTCCTATAGGGGTCGAGATATGTCTAAACATCAAGTCGATAAATTTGGTTTTCCAATCGATCCCGAATTAAATCGATTAGAAAGTTATTTAGGCGAACTGGCGGCTCGTTGGAGAGGTACATGGGATCAAGAAATAGTCAAAGAGTATCATGCAATACTGGCGCAGCTCTATGCACTCGGTTGGGACGGTAGACTTGATATTGAAAGTGAGTTACTTGATAGATTAATGCCTGAAGAGTATTTGCAGCGACGGAATTAAGTAGTATTTAGGTAGTAAACGATAAGAACTCACCCCTTTTCATGACCAATTTCTAACCGAATTCAAATTGCACTTTTTGAACTTGTGTTCTAAAATACATATGGTAGTGGTTGCATAGTAAGTGATAACTTGTTTGGTTCCCCTCGCCTTGAGGGAGAAGGGCTAGGGGTGAGGGTTCAATCATCACTTACCAAATGACCACCACCATACATATAGAGTGTAAACTATTTTGGAGAATATCGAATGTCGTCATGCGTCCAACCGCTTGAATTGCTACCAAAACAGGTGCAACCACAACAGAGACGTATGTCGGAAATGTCGGCGGTGGCAACACGGGAGCCATCCGCTGCAATTGCGCCATTTCAGCGGCATCAGCCGGGCTTCCCGCCGGCATAAAATGTCAATTCAGCGGCCATACGGGAGCGTCCCGCCCGCCATTTCGGCGGATGTATTGCAAATTCTGCACAAAATGCGAATCAAGTGCAATATTGATAACACTTGAGGCATTAATCAGCCATCCAGAGCTTTTCGTAAGGAACCTGCCAGCGTCTTGACCGCTGCCGCGCCATCTTTTCCAGCCCGCACCAGAGCCGTACCGACGATGAACCCATCTAGTAGTCCATTCATGCTGCGGGCATGCTCAGGGGTACTAATCCCAAATCCCAGCACTAACGGACGGTCAGTATACTGCTTCAACTTGCCGATAAACTCACGCAGATCAGGAGGCAGATCTCTTCGCACTCCAGTTACGCCCGTTAGAGACACCACGTAGATAAATCCGGTGGCTTTCGAGGCTGCCAGCTTAATCCGTTCAGGATTACTGGTCGGTGCGACAAAGAACACCATCCCTAATCCAGCCTTAGAACAAGCTTGTTCAAGGTCATGCGCTTCATCCGGTGGTAAATCGGGCACAATTAACCCGTCAGCTCCCGCTTCCCGCACGTCATGAACAAAATCCTCGATACCGTACGCCAGTATCGGATTGTAATAGCCCATTAGGAGCATCGGTTGGGTAACGCCCCGCTCGCGCAGGGTTCGAACGCCCTCAAGACACTTCCTGACCGTGATACCATTCTCCAGCGCAACCTGCGTCGCCGCCTGTATCACCGGGCCATCAGCCAGTGGGTCACTGAACGGGATGCCGATTTCGAAGCCATCAACCCCTTCATCAGACATTCCCTTAATAGCTTCAAGTGACTCATCATAAGTCGGATAACCAATCGGGAAGTAAGGCAAAAACGCCGCACGATTTTGGGCTTTGGCTTGCTCAAAAATCGCTGCAATTGCTTCCGTTCCAAAAACAGATTTGGTCTGTGTCATCGTCAATTACTCGTTTCACTACGCGCTGGCATAAGTTTCAAAAAAGGCTTTAAAGATGAGTTCTAATCCGTATGCAACCGGCAAAGCATCAATTTGATCAGCCCTATATGCTTCTAATCGCTGCCCTTCGTAGAGCTTGATTTCCGCTTGAATGCAAGGCAGTTTCCCTACATAAACGTAGTTTGCCACCATGCACTGCTGCTTTCCATCGTGGTAGGTATGCTCGAAATAGCGCCAGAAGACAACCGGTGGCACAGGCTGAATTTCTTCCGACAGTTCGCGCTGCATCGCCTCGTCCGGCGTTTCGTCCGCTTCGATTGCCCCCCCCAATGTCGCCCAATGATTAGGAAAGATCAGTCCCGGCTTGTCGTCACGCAGTTGGATCACTAGCATGCCCTGTTCATCCATGAGCAGTGCGCTCACGCAGCGCCGGACGGGCATTCCATTAGGTATCAAGCTTCAGTTCCTTCATAATCGTTCCGAGGTCCTTATCCCCACGTCCCGAAAGGTTAACCAAAATAACCGAGTCTTTGGACATGGTCGGTGCGCGTTTGATGGCCTCAGCCACCGCGTGTGAACTTTCCAACGCCGCGATAATCCCTTCGGTTTGAGCCAGCGTTTGCAAAGCCGCCAATGCTTCTTCGTCAGTGGCTAAGGTATAAAAAGCCCGTTCCGTCTCACGGAGATAGGCATGTTCAGGGCCAACCGATGCATAATCCAACCCCGCTGAAATGCTGTGCGTGTTCATGATTTGTCCATCGGCATTTTGAAGCACGTAAGATCGGGTTCCCTGTAACACGCCCGGACGCCCAAAGCGCGGGTCAGCAAAACGCGCCGCATGTTCACCACTTTCCACACCGTGCCCACCAGCCTCAACACCAATCAAGTCCACATCGTCATCGCGGAATCCATGAAACAAGCCTATGGAATTGCTGCCACCACCCACACAGGCAATGGCCACATCCGGCAGGCGTCCTACTTGCTCAAGCATCTGTTGCCGCGCTTCCACTCCGATAACACTCTGAAAGTCACGCACGATCATCGGGTAAGGATGCGGCCCTAACGCCGAACCCAGCAGGTAGAAGCTGCTGCGAACATTCGTGACCCAATCACGCATGGCTTCGTTGATGGCATCCTTCAGTGTCTTGGTACCACTTTCTACAGGAATGACTTCCGTACCCAGCAGCTTCATCCGGAAGACGTTGGGCTGCTGGCGTGCCATATCGACACTGCCCATATAGACATGACATTCCAGCCCCAGCAAAGCCGTCGCTGTAGCGCTGGCAACCCCGTGCTGCCCTGCCCCGGTCTCGGCAATAATCCGCTTCTTGCCCATGCGCTGCGCCAGTAAAGCCTGCCCTAGAGCGTTATTAATTTTGTGGGCGCCGGTATGAGCCAAGTCTTCACGCTTGAGGTAAATCTGTGCCCCTCCGAGCTTCTCAGAAAGCCGCTTGGCGTAACTCACCGGAGTCGGACGCCCGGTATAGGTTCGGTGTAAATCCAACAAACGCTGCTGGAATTCGGGATCAGCCATCGCTTCTCGATAGGCCGCTTCCAGTTCATCAAGCGCGGGAACAACCGTTTCTGGTACGAAGCGCCCACCGAAATCACCGTAATAGCCCCGCTCATCAGGAACGTTGGTGACGCCAGTTTTGATAAATTCTGATTTAATCGTTGTATCTGCCATCAGTTACTACTTTCATCTCTCTAAAGAGCGAGATTGCGTTCGCCATTCAGATAACGGATCGCAAGTAAAAACACACGCAAGATATAGTCGTCGGTGCGTGGAACAAAGTCATCCTCTGAGATATTCAATTCTTCAACACCAAAACCAGTTGCTTTAGCCCGTAAAGAGCCGACTTCGCCATTGAACAGTTTTAGCCCATCAGCGATGGTAAAGACGACCAATCCGTCTAATTCTTCCTTTTGATAGTGATAGTCCCGAATATCTTGCGGATGAACCAGAAGGAACACATCGCAGAATTGACGGTCAATCAAATGGATATAGTTCGTCACGCCGATGTGCTGTCCCAGCGGTACAAGATCATCGAAGCTGACGCTGATACCCAGTTCTTCTTGCACCTCGCGGATACCATCTCGTATGTCCTCACCCGCTTGGTAATGTCCAGCCGCTGTTATATCCAGCAAATTCGGGAAGGTATCTTTATCAGGGCCTCTCTTCTGCATGACTACATAGTCAACGCCATCCTCACCGCGATAAATTACCCAGCAGTGAAAAACCTTGTGCCAATCGCCATCGCGATGAACCGCCGCGCGTTCTTTTGCACCGATATGAACTTGATGTTCGTCATAAATATCGAGATGTTCGCTCACGATTGCCGCACCGCTTCAACGAATGCGCGAACTTTGCCTGCATCTTTAATACCGGGCTGCCCTTCCGGCTCAACACCGCTAGCCGTATCAACGCCCCAAGGTTGGATCGCTTGAACACGACCTGCCACATTGTCCGGGGTCAACCCGCCTGCCAGCATCAAACGCGGAACTTGGGCTTTGACAGCTAAAGCGACCTCCGTGCTTGCTTGTTCTCCCGTACCACCGTACAGATTAGGATGGTAAGCATCAAGCAATAAGGAAGGCCATCGCTCGTCAGTCGGGAACTGCGGTTTGAAGTAGTTTACGTCGTCCAAGGCTTGAGCTAAGTTCATGGGTCGAATCGCCTTAAAGCCAATGCCATAGAGTTCCTTGAGCATCGCTTCGGACTCATCGCCGTGTAGCTGTGCGCAGTAGAGTCCCGCTTTGCGTGTGATTGCCGAAATCACGCCAACTACTTCATTTACAAAGACTCCCACCAGAATCGGACAGGCATCTCCCACTTGTGCTCGCAGACTGTCACAAATCGACGCGGCTGCCTCAGGCGTGATATACCGTGGACTTTTCTTGTAGAAGTTAAACCCCAGCAAATCGACCCCCGCTTCAGTTGCCATCAATGCATCCTCAAAGCGAGTAATTCCACAAACCTTGACCTTCACCTTATTAACCATACTGACCTATTTACCCCATTGTTTGGGCGATAGGGTTGCGCTGCTGGCTGCTATACAAGCGAACTTCAGCCGCCATATCGGGAGCCTTCACCAGACCTTCACCCACCAGCACAGCCCTTGCACCGTATGAACCCATCCGCTGAACATCTTCAGCAGATCGAATAGCACTTTCAGCCACTAAGGTTACATCGTCCGGTACAAGTGCTGCAACTCGCGCGGTGGTATTCTGGTCTTCGTGGAAGGTACGCAAATCCCGATTGTTCACGCCAATCAGGGTTGCGCCGATATTCAAAGCCCGTTCCAATTCCGCCTCGTTATGGACTTCAACCAAAGCCGACATGCCGAGTTCAGTAATCAGACTGTGCAAATCGCGCAGTTGGCCGTCTTCGAGCGCCATGACAATCAGAAGCGCAGCATCCGCCCCAGCCGCACGAGCTGCATAGACTTGATGAGCGTCAATGATGAAGTCCTTTCGCAGCACCGGCAAACGTACAGCGGCGCGTACCGCCCTCAAATCATCCAAGCTGCCTTGAAAGAACTGCTCATCCGTCAAAACGGATATCGCCGCTGCGCCATTTTCTTCATAGGTACGGGCAATGCGCACAGGGTTGAAGTCTTTGACCAATAAACCTTTACTTGGTGACGCTTTCTTGACTTCGGCAATCAGCGCAACAGTCGACCGCTGCAACGCGCCCTTAAAATCACGCGCCTTCGGTGCATGACGGGCAACTTGCTCGATCTGCTCTATCAAACCCGGCTCTGACTGTGCCAAAGCCAGTTCTTCCTGCTTCTGCGCTAATATTTTGTCCAAAATCGTATCAGTTTTTACAAACACGCTGCACCTGTTTCTACTTTAGTTCGCTACGGCTGAAAGCTGCTTGCTATAAGCGACGAGTGTATCCAGTTTTGCCAGTGCGGCTCCACTATCAATAACTTCTGCCGCACGGTTAATCCCATCTGCGATGTTTTCAACAGTATCAGCAGCCAAGAGCGCTGCACCTGCATTCAACAAGACCACATCGCGCTTCGCATCCTTGATTTCACTGCTCAGGATACCACGTAAAATAGCCGCGTTGGTCGGTGCATCGTCGCCCAAGAGTTCGCTAATATTGGCACCTTTAAAACCATAATCTTGTGGATTAATTTCGTAGCTGCGTACCTGCCCATCCTTGAAATGGCTGGCGCGGTTTGGCCCGGTGGTCGTGAGTTCATCCAGTCCACCATAGCCGCTCACCACTAAAGCAGACTTTGATCCAAGTTTCCCCATAACATGAGCAATGAAGTCCGTGAGATCAGATGCGAAGACACCGATCAGTTGGCGCTGTGCTCCAGCCGGATTGGTCAACGGCCCCAAGATGTTGAAAATCGTACGGATCGCCATCTGTTTGCGCGGACCAATCGCATATTTCATTGCCGGATGAAGCTTGCCTGCAAATAAGAAACCGATACCAACTTCATCTACACACTGACCAACTTGTTCAGGGGTCATATCGAGGTTGACGCCAAGCTGCGCCAGTACATCGGCGCTGCCACATTTGCTGCTGGCAGCACGGTTACCATGCTTGGCAACCTTCACCCCTGCTCCGGCAGCAACGAAGGCGACTGTTGTACTGATGTTAAATGTCCCTGAGCGATCACCACCTGTGCCACAGGTATCCAGCAAATCACCATCGTATTTGGTCACGACATGCTGCGAATTGGAGCGCATCGCCCGCGCGCTGCCTGTGATCTCATCATGGGTTTCGCCCTTCATACGAAGCGCCATCAGATAAGCGCCAATTTGGGCGTCTGTCGCCCCGCCGGTCATAATCTGATGCATAACCGCTTCGGCTTCTTCCTCCTGCAAATGACCAAAACGACTCAGCACATCTAGCGCACGTTGAATATCCATATTGGTTATTTCCTTATACCCCTACGAGTTGTCGTACATCAGCTACGGTCTGGTTGGCGATAACACTGGCTTTGGCTGCTCCACTGCTCAGCAGTTTATCAAGTTCGTGTTCATCATCCATGAGCGCCTGAAACTTTTCTTGTATCGGCTTGAGCGTCGTCACGACCAGATCGACGAGTTCTTTCTTGAGCGCTCCATAACCCTTTCCGGCAAATCGTGCCTCAATAGCCGTTTGCGATTCACCTGAAAGCACTTCATACATGACCAGCAAATTCTTCACGCCCGGCGAGGCTGTTGCGAACCGAATTTCGCCGCCTGCATCCGTCACGGCACCCATAATCGCTTTCTTAATCACATTAGGGCTGTCGAGCAATGCAATGGCATGTCCCTGCTTCTTGGCAGCGATGCTCTTGCTCATCTTCTGAGTAGGATCATCGAGTCCCATAATCCGCGCACCACTGCGACGGTTTAGCGTTTCCGGCAGCGGGAAATACTCCCCAAACAAGTGATTGAAGCGCTGAGCAACGTCACGTGTGATTTCGAGATGCTGGTTTTGATCATCACCGACAGGCACATAATGAGCTTTGTAGATCAAAATGTCAGCCGCCTGCAGAGTAGGATAGTTGAGTAAGCCACTCCCAACCGTTTCTTGAGCCGCAGCTTTGACCTTGTACTGCGTCATCCGCTCCAGCCAACCAACCGGTGTACAGCAGCCTAATATCCATGCGAGATAGGTATGAGCCGGAACATCCGACTGCAAAAAGATCGCCGATTGATCAGGGTCAATGCCGCAAGCGATATACAACGCAGCGACTTCCCGCGATTTCAGTTTCAACACCGCCGGATTGACCGCTTCAGGAACCGTCAAGGTATGCAGGTTCGCAACCATAAACAGGTTGTTGTATTGGTTCTGGTTAGCGGCCCACAAACTCAACGCGCCGACATAATTGCCGATATGTAAAATGCCTGTCGACTGAATGCCCGATAGCACCGTTTTCTTGGACGGTGTTTGATCTTGTACAACTGGTGTTAGTTCAAGAACGTTGGTACTCATATCTAAACGCGCTCCGGCACCTGTATTTCAAGGAAGTTTTGCAGAATACGTGGCCCATAAGTCGTCAGGACGCTTTCAGGGTGGAACTGCACCCCGTAGACCGCAAGCTGCTTGTGCTGCAACCCCATAATGAGACCATCATCGGTTCGAGCGGTGATTGTCAGGCATTCAGGAACGGTATCTTCCAGCACCACAAGACTATGATAGCGCGTTGCTTCGAAGGGATTGGGAACGCCTGCAAACAAACCTTCATTGTTGTGGTGAACCATGCTGGTTTTACCGTGCATTAAATGAGGAGCACGGGCAACAACACCACCGTAGACCTGACCAATGCACTGGTGACCGAGGCATACGCCCAGCACAGGCGTTGTTTCGCCCATATAGCGCAGCACATCGAGCGATACACCACTATCGTCTGGTGTGCCGGGACCGGGTGAGATGACAATATGCGTAGGCTGCATGGCGCGAACGTCATCCAGAGTAATCTGGTCGTTGCGTTCCACATGCAGTTCAGCGCCCATTTCACCCATGACCTGTACCAAGTTGTAGGTAAAGCTGTCGTAGTTATCGATCACCAGTATCATGTTTATTCCTCCAGTTCCTGTACCTTCTGTGCGGACATTCCATCCAAATGCGTAATATCATCTGCGGTTACGAGCTGCCACGTTCCATCGTCATTGTGTTTGATGGTGGTCACCGAAGTATTGCTGACATCAACCGAACCGAACTTCACGTTGGGAATAATCTGAGCTAACAAGGCGTTGATGGCTGTTGAGTGCGATAGAACAGCGATAGTTTCACCTTTATCAGCAGCCAAGTATTCATTGAATGCTGCGAGAACCCGTTCGCGTACATCCTTACGAGACTCCCCATCCGGAACACGATAGCCATCCGGGTCTCCCACAAATTGGGCATATTCGGTCGGATACCACGCCTGCATTTCTTTCTGGGTCAGCCCCTGCCACTTTCCAATGTTCCGTTCTCGTAGTCGTTTATCAAGCACAGGTTCCGAACCCAACTTCTCAGCCAAAATATCAGCGGTTTCGGTGGCGCGTTTAAGATCACTGCTGTAAAGCACAGCCACGCCGATGTTACGAATGTAATTTGCTAAGCGCTGCGCCTGTCGAACACCATAGGCGTTCAGGGGAATAGCAACCCAACCTTGATAGCGGAGATCCCGATTCCAATCGGTCTCGCCGGGGCGAATAAAAATAACGCGTTTGACTGCCATGATAGCCTCCTACAATAGTCCCTTTTCGGCATATTGTATCGCGCTTGCGACAGCCTTGGCTTTGTTCAAGGTTTCCTCATATTCGCGTGTTGGATCGCTATCAGCCACGATACCAGCACCAGATTGCACGGTCACCGTATCGCCGCGCATCAGCACCGAACGGATGGTGATGCAGGTATCCATCGAACCATCGAAGCTAAAATATCCAACGGCTCCGGCATAGGTTCCACGACGAGTGGCTTCGAGTTCTTCAATGATTTCCATTGCACGGACTTTGGGCGCTCCACTCAATGTTCCTGCGGGGAAAGTCGCGCGCAGCAGATCGAAGGCATCCATACCACCCCGTAGTTTGCCTTCCACTTGGCTGACAATATGCATCACGTGGGAATAGCGTTCGACGTACATCATTTTTGGAACGCGAACGGTGCCGTAATCACAAACACGGCCAAGATCGTTACGCCCAAGGTCGACGAGCATGACATGTTCGGCGCGTTCTTTGGGATCAGCCAGTAATTCCGTTGCAAGTTCCCGATCTTCTTCTTCACTTGCTCCACGAGGACGCGTGCCCGCAATCGGGCGAACCATTGCCTTTCCGTCTTCCAGTCGAACCATGACTTCCGGTGAAGCGCCAATGAGGCTGAGGTCGTTCCCGAAGTTTAGAAAAAACATGTAGGGCGAAGGGTTGAGCATCCGCAGTGAACGATAGAGGGCAAGTGGTGTAGCGGAAGTTTTCCCGCTGAAACGCTGCGAGAGCACAATTTGGAAAGCATCCCCAGCAGCAATGTACTCTTTAGCGGCACGTACACTGTCCTCATACTCGGCTTGCGTCATGTTCGATGCGAGTTCACGCCCCGCCTGAGAGCCCGCAAAAGGCTGCATCTGCGGTAATGACGGCGCTGGTTGGCGTAAAGCGTCGATGATTTCATCAATGCGGGAAACTGCGTCGTCGTAAGCCGCATCGGCATCGCCTTCATTATGGGCGTTGGCCAAGACCAACAACTGATGCCGGGCATGGTCAAAAATCACCAGCGTGTCCGGCAGCATAAAAGCCGCATCTGGAACGTTGAGATCATCGACAGTCAAAGTGGGCAGACATTCAAAGTAACGAACACAGTCGTAGCTGACAAAGCCAACTGCCCCACCGACAAATCGCGGCAAGCCCGGAATGCGAACGGGTTTTACACGGCCAAACTCGGCTTTAACGGCATCGAGTGGATCTTCTCCATTTGCTAAAGGACGAGTCGTGGTTACGCCATGCAGCGTATGGTGAACCTGCCCGTCTTGGACAATCACTGCACCCTTGGGGTTTACGCCGAGGAAGGAATAACGTCCGACCTGTTCGCCACCTTCAACACTTTCGAGGAGAAAAGAAAGCTGCCCTGCTTGCGCCAATTTGAGATAAACCGATACAGGTGTTTCAAGATCAGCAGGCAGTATCCGATAGACAGGAACAAGATCACCTTGTTGAAAGAGTTGAGAGACACGTTCGCGGCTGGGGCGGATATTTTCGTGGGTTTGGGTGGCAAAAAGCACCATGTTGAGCATCTCCCTAAACAGTTTAACCAACCAACAAAAAACCCCATCTCCATAACAAGGACGAGAAGGGGTTCCCGTGGTGCCACCTTGGTTAAAGCTGTCAGAAAGACAACTTCACTCTTTTCAGGTACGACAGATGAATAACTGCGATACCCTGCGCTCTGATAACGGTGCGCCTCCGGCGTGGGCTACTTTGATTTCGACCACGCAACTCCCCGGTCCATTCCACACCACCGTATGTATCGCCATCACACCTATCGGCGACTCTCTGAACATCGTGTTGATGTGTACTATTCCAGATCAACGTTTTTATGTATTCAATTAGAAAAGAGAGTAACGACAATTCGGATTTCTGTCAAGCATTTTGTTTTTCCGCTATACTGGTCTCTGCAAAACATCATTCAAAAAGGGTGATTATGCGTCCTATTAAACTGGTTTTCATGTTCCTCCTTTGCGCACTAAGCTTGGCAGTATCTGTAGCTCAAATTGCAGCGCAAAGCACACAAACAATGGGCGAAAAGTTGGCGAGTATTGGAGGCTACCCCTGCCCCAAAAGTGACTTCACATGTATCAAGATGAAAGTAGCGCTGGATCATACGACTCCGGGCGATAAGCGAACGATTGATGTTGTTTTTGGCGTTTTACCGGCTAGTGGTGAACGTACAGGGATGTTTGTCACAGCGACAGGTGGACCGGGGTCATCCGGATTGGAATTCGCCGACAGGTACGCCAGTGATTTTGATCCAGCAATCAAAGAACATTATGATCTGGTGTTTTTTGACCAGCGTGGAGCCAAGCAGTCGGGCAATTTGCAGTGTCCGAATGCGCTCAATAAATACGGTTTGGGTGACATGAACGTATTTACTGATCAGAGAGGGACAGCGCTGGAAAACGCCTCACAAGCATTTGCGAACGATTGTGTAGCGGAGATTGCCAATGTCGGCATACCCGAAGATACACTTAAATTCTATGGAACTTCGCAAGCCGTTGAAGACCTAGAAGCGTTTCGTATGCTCATGGGTGATGAAAAATTATGGCTATACGGTGAGAGTTATGGAACGGAGTATGCCCAAACCTATGCAGCTGCCCATCCTGACCATCTAGCGGCACTGTTTCTAGATGGGACAATTGATCTGACCACGCCTTTCCTCGATTTTCAGAAAGAACAAGCTCAAGCCTTCAACGATGTTCTGGTGGCAACACTTCAAGATTGTGATCGCAATGCTGATTGCTCGGCTGAAGTCGGTGGCGATGCTCTTGGATTTTATGACAGCTTGATTGCGGAACTTGGCAGAAGTGGAATTGACTATCAATTTCCTGTTGGTTCAGGGCGACAAGATAAGCGCACATTTACCAAGGATATGCTGGAATCCGTTGCATCAGATGCGATATATACACAATCTGGTCGCATGTTATTCCAACGTGCCTTAGCAGCAGCTAGACAGGGCGACTTCGTACCACTCGCACGAACGTATTACGCCATTAATCAATTTGCATCTGAAGGCCGACAACTCGGCGATCCAGTTGATAATACGCTGTATTATGTAATCAGTTGCGCCGACCACAAAATTATGGATGGGGATGCGCAAGCACAAGTTACAGCCTATATAAAGGCGGGAATGAGCATCGAAGCAACAGTTCCACGTCTGACGAGTTGGTTTTATGGACGCTTGCCGTGTGCCTATTGGCCGAGTGCGGCATCGGGAAAACCCCCACAACCTCTGGTTGCCAAAGGTATACCGACCTTCGTAATGGGTGCAACTACTGATCCGGCAACACCGGTTCAGAACGGCGAGCGCGTTTTCAGCCATCTGGATGACGGTTATCTGATAACGGCTGAAGGTGGCGCACATGTTATTTTCAACCGCTACAACCGTTGCCCCGATGACATTATCAAAGGCTTTCTGGTTGACGGCAAGAAACCGGCTGAGCGAAAAATCAACTGCGAAGGGGTAATTGCCAGCCCATATGTGCCCCTTTCCCCGTCGAGCGTTCGCTCGTTTGATACGCCTTTACAGATTATGGACGCCGCCTACAACGAAATCTTCTTACTGCCCGATTACTATTACTGGAATGGGTCTGATCTGGACATAACCGCTTGCGCAACAGGCGGCGTGTTAAGCTTTGCCCCAAGCCTTGATGGGGGCGATCAAATCCGATTGAGTGACTGCACTTTCTTTAACGGCTTCAGTATGACTGGCACCGGCAGCTACAAAGATCGCGTCTTTACACTGGATGTTCACATCAACGGTTTCGAAAGCGGCGCGCTGACCTATACCAAAGACTCAAACGGGAAAATCACTGTCACAGGAGAATACGCAGGCAAAGAAATTAATCTCGCAGATACGCGCACCGATTCAGCAGCATAAATTGTTCAGCGAAGGCATCATGAGGAAATTTCTGAAACATATTGCAGGTATTTGTTGTGCTCTGGTCGTGCTGAGTGCAGGGGTTGTAAGTACGCTTCAAGCGCAGGCGACAACTCAAGATGTTTTTGACAAGCTTGGTGGTTATCCCTGCCCCAATAGTGATTTTACCTGCGTTAAGCTGACTGTCCCACTTGATCACTTCGCTAAGGATGATAAGCACACCATTGATGTCGTTTTCGGTGTCCTACCTGCGACAGGTGAACGCAAGGGCATGTTCGTCACAGCGACAGGCGGCCCCGGCTCTTCAGGATTAGCATCTGCTGATTCGTATACGGCTATGTTTGATCCATCGATTCCTGAGCATTACGATATCGTTTTCTTTGACCAGCGAGGGGCTTATGAATCTGGTAATTTACAATGTCCCAATGCGGTAGCGGTTTATTATGCGACTCCTTGGGAATCCGCAACGCGTGAGCAAGAAAAGGCACTGATTCAAACTGCACACACCTTCGCGGATGACTGTGTCAATGAGATGGGTGTTGATATATCAACATTGCCGTTCTATGGTACGAACCAAGCTGTTGCGGATTTAGACACTTTCCGTGCAGCAATGGGAGACGACAAAATCTGGTTATACGGCGAAAGCTACGGCACACAGTATGTACAAACCTATACGGCCACTTATCCTGACCATGTTGCGGGACTCATTTTGGACGGCACCGTTGATTTGACACAGTCGCTGACGGATTATTACGTGGAGCAAACGCAAGCCTTTAGTGATGTCATCAGACAAACACTGGAAGCCTGTAATGCTGATGAAACCTGCGCGAGTGATTTCCAAAATGGGGATGCAGTTGCTTATTACGAATCACTGCACACAAAACTCACAAGCCAGCCCGAGAAGATTGAATTCCCGCTGCCCAGCGGTAAGCAATCCGATAGTCAACTAACCCTATCCGATCTCCAGACGATTGTGGGTAATCTCGGCTATAGTGAAGGCGACCGCATGATGCTGCTGCGGGCGCTAGCTTCAGCTTCACACGGCAATTTGGTGCCACTCAAGCGTGAATTTTATGTTGCGCTGGGTCTTGATGAGGAAACCGAAGAACCCATGCCGGGCAGCAGTGATGATTATTCAGATGCACTCTATTACGCAGTCGAATGCAACGATTACACCTTGGCAGGTAACACATCAGAAGCAAAGGCCGAAGCTTATGTGGAGGCAGGTGACAAAGTTGAACAAGCTGTTC
Source organism: Aggregatilineales bacterium (assembly GCA_044226855.1). Taxonomy (GTDB): domain Bacteria; phylum Chloroflexota; class Anaerolineae; order Aggregatilineales; family Phototrophicaceae; genus CFX2. The sequence goes on along the minus strand of JBGAGF010000004.1, from coordinate 388,239 downwards.
CAGACCTCGCATCAATCTTCTATGGTGATTTGCCGTGTGCTTTCTGGCCGGGGAATGCGCCAGCCGAGCGGCCTAGCTATTTAGAGGCGAAGGGCATTCCAACATTGGTTTTGGGAGCGACTGCTGACCCTGCTACCCCTGTTGAAAATGGGCGCAGAGTATTCAAACATCTCGACAACGGCTATTTGATTACCATGCAAGGCGGCCCACATGTCATTTACGGGCGGGGAAATGCCTGTCCAGATGATCTGGTCACCGATTTTCTAGTTAACGACAAGATGCCTGATGAGCGAGAGACAACCTGTGAAGGTGTAGTATCAGATACTTATGTCCCGAATGCACCCGTTGATGCCAGCAACCTTGAGTCGGAACTGGACGCGATGGATGCGGTCTATAAAGAAATTTACTATCTGCCCGAGTTTTACTATGGAAGTTCATCCGATACGATCAAAGTGGGCTGCACCTACGGCGGAAGTATTGAATTCAAACCTGCGGATGATGAGAAGCAGGAGTTTAACCTTGATCACTGTGCGTTCTCGAAAGGTTTCAGTCTGACAGGAAATGGCTCACTAAAAGACGGCGTCAGCATGGACATGGAGATTAGTGGACTGAAAACAGGGCATCTGACCTATACACAGGATGCGGATGGTCTATCTCAAGTGAAGGGTAAGATCGATGGCAAAGAGATTGACCTCACCAGTGCCATTTGATGTCAAAACAAATGTGTGCATCAAAACGCTGGCATCCCCCTATTTTTAAAGGCTAATTCTCGCTAGCTCAATTGGGGCAATTAGGCTATAATTCCATGAGACAAAAATTCTAAAGATAACCTGTTAATTTGCCATCGACCAATATCTCAATAAAGGTCCATATGTCCCTAACCAACCGTGAAATTGCTGATATTTTTGAGCGAGTCGCAAGGCTGCTGGAAATCAAAGGCGAGATTATTCATCGCGTCCTGTCCTACCGTCGGGCAGGTGAGACAATCCGAGAACTGCCGCGTGATCTTCATGCGGTTGCAGCAGAAGGCACACTGACGGATATTCCGGGCATTGGGGATACGCTAGCTGCCAAAATAAATGAGATGTTGGAAACGGGCAAACTTGAATTTTACGAGAAATTGACCAAAGAAATTCCAGCAGGCTTGGTCGACATTGTGCATATCAATGGGGTTGGGCCTAAAAAGGCAAAGCTCTTCTGGAAAGAACTGAATATCACGACCATTCCGGATTTGGAAGCGGCTGCACGAGGTGGAAAACTCCGTGATCTGGCAGGCATGGGCACGAAAAGTGAACAGAAAATCATTGAGGGGATTGAATCGCTGGGGCGGCAAACGGGACGCACACCACTTGGCGTGGCACTACCGGCGGCTCAAGCCATTCTGGATAAATTGCTGACCATTCCCGGCGCATTAGAAGGCGCTGTCGCAGGCAGTATCCGGCGCGCACGTCCGACGATTGGTGATGTTGATTTGCTGGTGGCGAGTGACGACGCGACACCGATTATGGATGCCTTCGTGAAAATGGAGCAAGTTGGACGAATTCTGGGGCACGGGCCAACAAAAAGCAGTGTTGAACTCCTGAACGGGTTGCAGGTTGATCTGCGTGTGTTGGAAAAGGCACGCTGGGGAACGGCGCTGAATTATTTTACTGGCAGTCAAGCCCATAATATTCGAATGCGGGAAATTGCACTCAAAAAGGGCTTGAGCCTGAACGAACACGCCTTTAGTCCGGTGGATAAACAAGGCAATATTATCGAGGACGCACCGAAAATTCTGTGCGCCACTGAAGAAGAGGTTTATGCAACGGTTGGACTGCCTTGGATACCTCCTGAACTACGTGAAGACAGTGGCGAAATTGAGGCAGCGCAGGCAGGCAAACTGCCCAAGCTGATAACGATGGATAATATGTGTGCTGACCTCCACATGCATACGACAGCAAGCGACGGCACACTGAGCGTCCGAGAGATGGCTGAGGAAGCACGTAAACGTGGGCGACAGTATATTGTCATTACCGACCACTCGCGCAGTTTGGGCATCGCAAATGGTTTGTCTATAGAGCGACTACTGGCTCAACAGGAAGAAGTCCGCAAAGTGGATGTTGAACTTGGCGGTAGTATTCGTGTATTTCACGGCACCGAGATGGACATCAACGCGGATGGCAGTCTGGACTTCCCAGATGATGTGCTGGCGCAGCTGGATTTCGTGATTGCATCACTCCATGTGAGTTTGAGGCAGCCTCGAGAACAGGTCACACAGCGGATGTTAAGCGCGATCCAAAATCCACATGTTGATTTGATTGGTCATCCACGCGCGCAGTATATTCCAGACCGTGAACCGGCTGATCTGGATATGGACGCAGTGTTTGCTGCGGCACAAAAGAGTGCGATTGCGCTGGAAATCAATGCCAATCCCAGACGGTTGGATTTGGAAGCGCAGTATGCACGACGGGCGGTTGAGATGGGTATCCCACTTTCCATCAACACGGATGCTCACTCGCCGGACCATATGGATTTGATGATGTACGGGGTCATGACCGCGCGGCGCGGATGGGTGACCGCCGATTCGGTGATTAACACGTGGCCATTAGAGCGCTTCCTGAGCTGGACACAGAACCGAGGGCGGTAATCATGCCAGAACGACGGCGCATTCCAGAGGAAAACGAACCTCTGCCTAACAAGCCAAAAAACGACGATAAGCAGTCAACACAACCGTTTCTGCCACCTGAAATACCTGAGAAAGACGCGACTCGCCAGCAAACGGCTCAGGATGAGACACGGTATATGACGCCGGTTAAAGATACACGTCTTAATTCACCGCGGACGACTACTCCAGAGGAAAAGCCTAAGCGGGATAATGCGCCGATTGTTCCCAATCCGGTTCAACGCCAACCACCCTATCCAGTCAACAGCGCGATCGAAAAACCGAAACGAGGACAACAACGACAGTCTTATGCACCTGTACGACGCGTTGAAAAGCCGAACCGAAATTCGCCCTTTCGACTGCCGATCTGGTCGGTCTTGCTCATGTTGCTGATGGTTGCGGGTTCTACAGCCTGTGTGGTACTGGTTATTCTTGGCTTGGGCGGACGGAACGCCCCAACTGCACCACCAGAATTTGTAGTTGTATCGGCGGTGCCGAGCAGTTTGCCGGAAGTGACAATCCCATCCCTTTTGGCGACACCGACCCTGCCCCAGCAATTCCAGCAATCAGCCGACACGAATTTTGTGTTGGCAGGGCCAACGCTGGCACCAATTGTCTATACTGCCACGCCGACGCAGCCACCACAAATTACGATTGGCAGCACCGTTGTGATTGTCGGTAACCAAGGCATTAACATTCGCAACAATCCCGGTACAGAAAATGGCGTTGTGACGGTGGCGAATCCCGGTGAGCAGTATCAAATCATGGACGGACCGCGCCAGTCCAACGGGCTAAATTGGTGGCAACTCAGTGATCCTGCACGAGGTGTTACTGGTTGGGCGGCAGAAAATGATGGTACAACCGATTTATTCCAAGTCGTAACTCCATAACAGCAATGCTCCTATTTTGGGACTTTTATCAAGAGAGGGTTTGATGATGCCTTCCGAGCTTGAGATTCGTGCGCGCGAACTACGCGATGAACTGAACTACCACATTTACCGTTACAACGTTCTGGGGAGTCCAGTGATTACTGACGGCGAATATGACAAGATGTACCTTGAACTCAAGACACTTGAGGCGGAGCATCCTGAACTGATTACGTCCGATTCGCCAACCCAACGGGCAGGCAGCGATCTCAGTGAGGATTTCCCCAAGGTTAGGCATCCCGCACCCATTTTGAGTCTTGCTAATGCCTTTAGTGAGGATGACTTGCGGGCATGGGAAGAACGCAACCTGCGACTCTTGCCAGCGGGAATGCAACTGAATTACACACTTGAGCCGAAGTTGGATGGGCTTACGATTGTCATCACTTATGAAAACGGTTATCTGGTGCAAGCGGCCACGCGAGGAAATGGCGAACTTGGTGACGATGTAACGGCGAACGTCCGGACAATCCGCAATGTACCGCTACGCATTCCAGTGGATAAAAATGGTCGTAAGGCGCCGGAACGACTGGTGGTGCGGGGCGAAGTCATGTTCCTCAAAAAGGATTTTACAGCGCTCAACAAGAAGCAGGAGGCGGAAGGTCTACCGCTATATGTCAACGCGCGGAATACCGCATCAGGCACACTAAAACAAAAAGACTCGCGCATCACGGCGTCACGTCCGTTGGTGGCTTATCTGTATTCGGTGGTTGCAGCGAGTGGGATAAAGTGGGATACGCAGTGGGATATTCTGAATAACTTGCGGGATTTGGGTTTCTCGATTGCGCCACACGCGGAACTTTATCCAACATTATCCGACATTATCCAGCAATTACCCACATGGGAATCCCGCAGAAAGACATTGGATTTTGAGATTGATGGCGTGGTGCTCAAGATCAATGATCTGAAAATACAAGCTGAGTTGGGGTATTCGGGCAAAGACCCACGCGGAGCAATTGCTTATAAGTTCCCAGCAGAGGAAATGACGACCAAGTTACTTGGGGTTACCGCGAATATTGGTCGCACGGGACGTGTAACGCCAACAGCACAGCTTGAGCCTGTGTTCTTAGGTGGCGTAACCGTGGTCAGTGCAAGTCTACACAACTACGATCAAATCTCGAAGTTGGACGTTCGGCTGGGTGACACTGTGATTGTAAAGCGATCCGGCGAGGTCATTCCTTACGTAATCGGGCCTGTAATCGGAGCACGGGATGGCAGCGAGGCACCTATCACACCGCCTACTCACTGCCCTAGTTGTAACACAGCCATTATCCGACCGGAAGGCTTTGTAGATTACATCTGTCCTAACCCACTCTGCCCGGAACGAGTATTCCGCAGCATCGAGTTCTTTGTCTCACGAGGGGCGATGGATATTGAGACGATGGGGCCACAGACGGTCAAGATTTTGATTGACCGAGGCATCATTCAAGATGAGGCAGATATTTTCTACTTGACGCCCGAATCCTTTAGTGGGATCGAAGGCTTTGCTGAAAAGAAGATCGACAATCTGATTAAGTCTATAGAGGCGGCCAAGACACGACCGTTGGCGCAGCTTGTTGGGTCGTTGGGGATCGAAGGGGTCGGAAGTGTGGTTGCGGGATTGTTAGCCGATAAGTTTGGATCGATTGATGGGCTGATGAACGCCTCAGTTGAAGCGATTGACGACATCGAAGGGATTGGGCCGATTCTGGCAGCAGGCATCGCCAGTTGGTTTGCAGACGAGCGACACCGTAAGTTGCTGGAAAAGCTGCGAGCGGCCGGGGTTAACCCACATAATGAAGCGAAGGTGATGGCAAGCGAGTCATTGGTTGGAGCAACTTTCGTGCTGACAGGCACATTACCCACATTATCCCGCGAACAGGCTGAAGCGTTGATCGAGTCGCACGGTGGGAAAATATCGGGCAGTGTGAGTAAGAAAACCAGTTACGTGCTGATGGGCGATTCACCCGGTAGCAAAGCCGACAAAGCGCGACAATTGAATGTCCCGATTATTAGTGAGGCGCAATTGTTGGAAATGGTAGGCGAGAATCCCACACAATCCAGCAATATCACACCAGATAACCCACAAAATCCCGCATAATCCCACGATATTCACGCAGGGCGAATCCCACATTTGCCCTGCATTTTCCCACATGCTTGTGTTAGGCTGTATTCTCAAGTGTGATTACTTTACAGAGAACAACAGCCTATGACCTCCCCTACCATTGTGATTAAAGCCGGACGCGAAAAGCCCATTATCCAACAGCACCCGTGGATATTTTCAGGCGCTATTGATGAGGTGAAAGGCGATCCCAATCCGGGTGATATTGTGATCGTCACGGACAAGAAAGGGCGATTCCTCGCACGCGGGTATTGGAATGCACGATCCCAAATCCAAGTCCGTATTTTGACTTGGCAGGATGAACCAATTGACGAGGCATGGTGGCGCAAGATGCTCAAGCGAGCCATTGAAGGGCGAGGAATACAAATCGGCGCAACTAGGGTTGGCGTTTCAAACGCATACAGGCTTGTTAATGCCGAAAATGATTTTCTGCCCGGTTTAATTGTCGATTGTTATGGTTCATGGCTAGTCCTACAAGCCCTTACGCTACATATTGACCAACAGAAAGTGATGATCGCCGAGATATTGAATGAACTTCTGCATCCAACTGGGATCTATGAACGAAGCGATGTAGATGTTCGAGGAAAAGAAGGGTTAAAAGCATCTGTTGGGAATCTAACAGGAGAAGAACCTCCTAAGTTTATTGAGATTATTGAATACCGGAAAAAGATTTTAGTCGATGTCCGCCTCGGACATAAAACAGGCTACTACCTCGATCAAGTATATAACCACTGGCTATTGAACGACCTCTTAACAAACAATAATTTCTGGTCACCTTCTAGAGGCACTAATGAGACCAGCGTCCTCAATTTGTTCAGCTATACCGGAAGTTTTGGCATTCAGGTACTTCATCAGGCATCAGTTACAAATGTGGATAGTTCGAATGAAGCGCTCGAAACAGCCGAGAAAATTGTTCAGGCAAATCATCCAGAATGGCTGGAAAGATGTGAATTCATTCAGGCGGATGTGTTTGAGTTGTTGAGAGACTATGCGAGTGAGGGAAAGCAGTTTGATGTGGTGGTGCTTGACCCTCCAAAGTTCGCGCATAATGCGGGGCAAGTGGATAAGGCAGCGCGTGGTTATAAGGATATCAATCTGAATGCGTTTAAGTGTGTAAAGCCGGGCGGGTATTTGATGACGTTCTCCTGTTCGGGAGCGATCAGCGCCGATTTGTTCCAAAAGATTGTGTTCGGAGCACTGGCAGATAGTGGACGACAGGCGCAAATCCTGAAGCATTTAGGGCCGAGAGATGATCATCCGGTGGCGTTGACCTTCCCTGAAGGGGCGTATTTGAAGGGGTTACTTCTGCGGGTGTATTAGTTTAATTATCAGTTTACAGTCAGCAGTTAAAAATCATCTTTAAGGGCTATAACTGTAAAGGATAGATTGATGCAAATGTGATTCACAAATTGCAGAATTTGCATGTTGTCCGCCGAAATGGCAGGCGGGACGCTCCCGTATAGCCGCTGAATTGACAATTTTGACTGGCGGGAAGCCCGGCTAATGCCGCTGAAATGGCGCATTTGCAGCGGATGGCTCCCGCATGGCCGCCGCGGCGCAAATGCCGGTGCCGTCGCAGCGGATGTGAGGGAGCATGCCGCCAAGTGTTCAATCAGTGGTCGGCAGTGAAACAGCATGTGACAGCACCATTCGCCAATCCTCGCCGACGCGACTAAAAACATTGGTGATCGCCAGCTTATCAATGACCGATTCGCCATTATTAGGCAAATGCATCCGCGCTATTTGAACGCCTGTTAAGACAGCGGTTTCCCCCCAAACATCCACTTGTAGATTGTGACAGGTTATTGATGAGACCGTCAGCGGCATCGACACCAGCGTGTGAATGAATTCGGCGCGGTTTTGATCCGGCTGAAGCGGCGACACACAACGATAGTTTTCGGCTAATACGGACTCCAGTTCGGCATCGGATTGGTTTTGGAGGGCTGTCCAGAAACGCTGCTGAATTTGAAGAATGCTTTCAATCGGCGTTAAAGTAAAATAGGGCATCTCAGAATGTTCCTATGGATAGTTGAGTGTGTCGTTTACTGATCAGAGGTCGTAATGCCTGTGCTCCTCTAATCGACATGTTATTACAATACAATTATAGACCATTAGTTCTAAATGTCAAGCAAGAACAGGTAGAGTTTTCAAACCTTTGTGCTATGCAGAGCGTTTTTGACAGGCCCGTTTCAGTCCTTTGACTGAGTCAGCTTTCCCCCATTTGTTGACACAACAACTCAATCGGCAGAGCGATGTATCGATAGTCGTAAAGCGCTATGCTGTGAAGTATTTGAGATGGAGGAATGAAATGGGTTACGTTCAAGCAAGTCGAACTATTCACTCACCTGTGGAAGCCGTGTGGAACGCGCTCAATGATATTGATAACACACCGAAATGGGTGGTTGGGTTGGAAAAGGCGGAAGTCAAAACGCATGGGGCATATGGGGAAAACACCGTCTATTATGATTACAATCGATTGGGACCATTCCCACAGGTGACGGCATGGACGGTGGTTGAGTTCAAACCGATGTCACATCAAGTTCATGTATCGACTTCCAATGTGCTGCCATCAAAAATGCTGCTGACGCTAATTCCCACGAACGAGGGGACTGCCGTTACGATGACGGTTGAGTATCAGTTTATGCCTCAGTGCGGAGCAGTTGGGCGTGTATTTGAGCAGGTATTAATGAACCATCTCCTGAAGAGTGTTTTGAAGCAAAATCTCGGACAATTGGAGAAATATCTGGTGCAACAAGCGGGTGGGGCGACGGTTGCGGAGAGCAGCATTTAATTGGTTAGTTGAAGACAAACACACAATGGGGATGGTTAGGAAAATTGGCACATTTCACATGGGCGGGTCAAAGACACCGCCCTTACGAAATACAAGCAGCTCAAGCCGACAATCTGTGGCAATGCTTAGTTTTCCGAGGATTTGGTTTGAAGCTCGATGAGGCGTTTGATTTTGGAGCGTGTTTCCTGCCAACTGATCGGACTCAGACCCAATTTGTCCCGAGTATAATCTTCGTCGTGACCATCTCGCATATCACGAACAGCACTTGACCAGCGCAGCATCTCGAATGAGATTTTGGCCGGTATGCCAGCAGCTTCGCCAACATCGGACAGAATGTATTCGAGGTTGCGGGCAGTACAGTTGAAGATGGTGTCCTTAGGAGCGTACTGCATCAAGTACTCATCTAACAAGCGTACCCAATCGGGATCCAGATCGATGTGGCGCTCTTTGAAGATATTGCGTACTTTGTGCTTGATGGTCAGGACTGGTTTTTCGGGATTGGAGCGGTCAATGTCAGACGGTTTAAGTGCGACGGCCTCGCTCTTTTTGATTCCGGTATCCAAAATCAAGCTAAAAAGCATTTCAGGGCGTGTATCCACTTCATCGCCTTTTTTCATACCGCGCGCAGCAACCAATGCGGCTGATATTTCATCACGATTGAGAGCGTAGGCTAGCGGCGCTGGGCCGGAACGTTGAAGAACCGCTTTGGCAGGATCATGCGGCAGAGCGTGAATGCTGGTCAACCACTTGAAATAGACTTTGAGGGTGGTCACACGGCGGGCATAGGATTTACGACTGCATGGTACACCCCGCCCGTTTTCCAGCCAATCAAGGAAGTCATTGAGCTTAGTGGTGGTGTACTCCCCTATCGGCGTTTCGCCGCCGGTATGATCAGCGAGCAGTTGGAGATCAGCAGTAAAAGCGTTTACGGTGTGCTGCGACTTACCCTCTTTTTGAAGGTGCTGCTGAAATAACGGGATGGTATACCGTAGTTCGGTGTGGATATTGAGGTCGTCGGGGGTGACCGGTTGATTCTGAAAGAGTGGGATTTGGCGCAAATCGGTCATGAGTGTTTAATCCTATATGACTATACGCAACAGATATAGATTAAACATTTGTTCGCATTGTGTCAAGGGATTGGTAAGAAGATAGCCAACAATTCTCGCACGGGCGGGTCAAAGACCGCGCACTACGACAAAACAATATATCGTGTTCGGGGTGGTAAGTACGCAAATATCTGAGGGCAAGCCGACGGCTTACCCCTACAATCAACCGTTTTTTAAAACCACAGTCGAGTGAGATTATGGGTTAGTGGCGGTTTGTCCATTCAGAGGTGGCATAGACTTCGGACATTAGCTGCTGAGCACGAGCGGATTCGGCTTGGGTTAAGGTATTTGCGTAGTCGTCGAAATCCACGGCATAGGTGTCAATAAAACCTTGGACGACAGCCGATGCGGCTTCAGCCCACGAGACTTCAAATCCGAGTGCATCGGCTAAAGTGATGGCACGCTGGCGAACATGTTCTTCGGCAGCCTGACGCGAAGCATCATCAGCAAAAACAAGCGCTTCACAAATCTGTGCAATGTCGCCGTATAAGGGTAATGAGCCATGTTGAAGGACGGCATTTTTGCGGCGGACTTGAGCGCTGCCAACCAGCTTACGACCAGTCACCGTGATTTCATAATGGGACGGGGTTTCAAAACAAACCGGTCCGGATTCAATACGGTCGGCACGTTGGTCAGCATGTGGTGATGCGCCTAGCTGTGTCAGGCCGGACATTAGCGCAAGACTGATGCGACGATAGCTTTCAACGACTGTACCAATGGCTAATTCGTCCGTTGCGGGTAGTGACAGGCTGTAGGTTAATTCATCCGTATGGAGGATGGCGCGGCCACCTGTTGGACGGCGAACGATGTCCCAGCCAAGATGTTCAAGTCGGGAAAAATCAGCATCGGTAAATCGCTGTCCATAGCCGAGCGAGAGACAGGCCGGATCCCATGCATAGAGGCGCAGCGTAGGGGGAACATTTTCGGTTCCAACTGCCTCCATAATGGCCTCATCGACCGCCATATTCCATGCTCCGATAGCAGGGTTATCGTAGATCAAGCGCCATTGACGCATATTCCTACCCGACCTATACTGTCTTTATGTCTTATTCATTTAACTTTACGAGCATCGAACCCTATGCAAAATCCACCCGCGCATGATGACCAACAAACGGTGGTCAATAATCGCCCGGTATATGTTCCACAAAACCGTCCCAATAATTTACCGCCTGCGCCAACGGTACAAAATACGCCGCAAGTACGTCCAAGCTACAACACTGATTCACTTCCACCGCCGCCATTGCCGAATTTACAGGCTTCAGCCGCACGAGAACGTATGCGCCGACGCCGAGTCAATTCACGCAATCGAGGCGGCGAATGGGCGTGGGTTGTCATCGCGGCGGCAATTTTCGGCATCGTGATGATTATGGGGCTGAGCGGGTTCATCCTGCTCCGTGCCTCCCAAACCACACAGGAAGTCATACCGACGGCAGTGATCGCACTGCCAACACCAATTGAAGTTGCTAACGCAAATGGCGGAAGTCTTCAAACTGGTCAACAGATCACGCTGAGCGACGGCCGCAATTTTACACTTTCAGCATGGGATGGACAGTCTCGCTTTACTGTGTTGGTGGTCGGCCTAGATCGACGCCCCAATGAAACCGGTCTGGCTTACCGCACCGATACAATGCTGCTGGTTAGTATCGATCCAGCTACAAAATCACTCGGAATCCTGAGTATCCCACGCGACTTATTTGTCTCCATTCCCGGCTACAGCGAGCCTCAACGTGTCAATACGCCGATGGTACTGGGCGAGTTGCAACGTCCCGGTTATGGCCCGCAGCTCTTGATGCAAACGGTGCAGTATAACCTCGGCATTCGCGTACATGATTATGTAGCGATTGATTTCAACACGTTCATCACGATCGTGGATGCGGTTGGCGGCGTGGATATGGACATCCCGTATGCCATCAGTGACACCAGCTATCCGGATATGAACTACGGCTATGACCCGTTTTATATTAAAGCCGGATTCCAGCACCTTGATGGTAAGACCGCTTTGAAGTATGCGCGTACTCGTCATGGCGACAGCGATTTTAACCGCGCCGAACGACAGCAGGCCGTACTGTATGCTATTCGGGATCGCGTGCTCAGTTTGAATATGCTGCCACAGCTTATCGCGCAGTCTCCGACGATTTGGAATGCGATTAGTTCAGGCATCAGTACAGGACTGAGCTTCGATCAGATTATCCAGTTGGTGTGGTATCTGAAAGACGTTGATAAAGCGAATATCAAGACGGGTGTGATTGACAACGCCTATACCATGCCCTATATGACGGCAGGCGGCGCTGCGGTACTGATCCCTGACCGAGCGCGACTGGGCGAGTTAATGGTGAAGGTGTTCGGGAATAACTATTCGCAGTAAAAAGTGAACCCCCACCCTACTCCCTTCATCAGCACGTTCGCAAGGTCACTCCGCTGATGGTTGTAGTAACAGGTGAGGGAATAGAAAAAGCACACTAAGTGGTGTGCTTTTTGATTTCAAGGATCCCGCTATGCCGTGTGCCGCGATGTTTTTGAACCTGCTTTCGCAGGGTGGGCACCTGACCGATAAGTAGGTCTTAACCGCGCAGGTCTATCACCGAATTACCAGACTTTTGATGCCCTTCATATGGGTGTTGGCTCAAACGCATTGCGCCATCACGGGCACAGCAGGTTGTTACTTTTATACCAGACCACCCCCTTGGTGTAAAGGCTGACCTTCGTCCAGAGCAAGGGTTTAAACAGACGATAATGCCAGCATAATGACAAGCCCATAATCGGCGCTATAATCGGTAATCTACATTACTGTTTTAATAACACAAGCGAGCGTTTATATGAATGATCAAACTTTAAAGTCCGGTCTGGCGGAGCTGATTGGCACCTTCACGTTGGTGTTTGTCGGGGGGTTCGCGGTGGCATCCGGACAAGGGGTAGTGGCCGCAGCACTGGCACACGGTTTGATTTTGGCGGGAATCATTTTCGTCTATGGGCATGTTTCGGGCGCACATGTGAATCCGGCGGTGACACTGGGTTTGCTGGTAGGCGGAAAGATCGGGGTCAACAAAGCGGTGATTTACTGGGTGGCACAGTTTGTCGGGGCGATCATCGCGGCGGTCGTGCTCAACGTAATTTCTCCCGGTGCCGCAAAAGCCGGCCAGACCATTGGCAGCCTCACCGTCAGCGCGCCGTGGTCAGCAGCATTGTTTGAAGCTGTGATGACGTTCCTCTTGGTGAGCGCGGTATATCAGGCGGCGGTTTATGGGAAGGTCGGCAATGTCGCAGCGCTGGCTATTGGCTTGACGCTGGCGGGGTCAATTCTGGCAGGCGGCACGTATACTGGCGCATCGCTTAATCCAGCACGTACGCTTGGACCGGCGCTTGTCGCAGGTGATTTGAGTTATGCGCTGCCTTATCTGGTGGGTATTTTCGGAGGGGGCATTGCGGCGGGACTGCTGCACGCGTATTTCTTCAAATCGGAATAAGGTGTGGGATAAAACAAAAAATGGGACGCGTGTGCGTCCCATTTTGATTCTCCAGAGTGTTGTTTAAGATTTTTCATCTTCAGGCGGCATGACGATGCCAATATGGACTTCATCAAGCTGCTTGGGGGTGGCCGACGACGGTGCGTGTACCATGAGGTCGGAGCCGTTCTGGGTCTTGGGGAACGGGATGACTTCACGGATGTTGGGTTCGCCGCACATCAGCATGACGAGGCGGTCAATACCCCACGCGATGCCACCATGCGGTGGAACACCGTACTGGAAGGCTTCGAGCATGTGGCCGAAGAGCTTGCGGGCATGTTCTAGGTCTTGGCCGATGAGCTTGAAGATGCGCTCTTGCAGGTCAGCCTTGTGAATACGGATACTGCCGCCCGCGACTTCATAACCATTGCAGGCGAGGTCGTACTGCTGACCGCGTACTTTTGATGGATCGGTGTCCATGTACTTCACGTCATCCCAAACGGGGGCGGTGAAAAGGTGGTGTGACGGATCCCAGCGCCTTTCGTCCTCGTTCCACTCCACGAGCGGGAAGTCGTAGACCCAGACAAAAGCGAGCGTGTTGGGATCACCCAGATTGTTCTTGGCAGCCATGGTGCGGCGAATGGAGTCAACCACTGCGTAGACGACTTTACGAGCGTCGGAGACAAACAGCAGGAGGTCACCGGGCTTGGCGTTGACCTTTTCGAAAACGGCAAGTTTTTGATCGACCGTGAAGTATTTACCAATTGGGCCTTTGACTTCTTCAGCTTCGTTTTCAGGCAGCGCCATCCATGCTAAGCCTTTGGCTCCGGCAGAACGCGCCAAACTTTCGAGTTCAGAAGTGTCTTTACGCAACTGTGTGCCACTGACCTTACCCGCTCCGGGAATACAAATCACTTTGACGGGTTTACCTTCGGCAACATTGTTCTGGAAGATCGGGAAGGCGCTCTTACCTGCAATGTCGCTGATGTCAATCGCTTCCATGCCGTAACGCAGGTCGGGCTTATCTGACCCATAGGTTTCCATGGCTTCGGTGAAGGTGATGCGCTTGAAGGGCTTAAAGAGCAGCTTCTTGTCACCAACCGTTTCGACCAAGGCGGTCATCATGTTTTCGATCAACTGCATGACGTCTTCACGCTCGACAAAGCTCATTTCGAGGTCAAGCTGCGTGAATTCGGGCTGACGTTCGCCACGCAGATCTTCATCGCGGAAACAGCGGGCAATTTGAAAATAGCGCTCGTAGCCAGAAACCATCAGCAACTGCTTGAACTGCTGCGGGCTTTGAGCCAGCGCGTAGAATTTGCCGGGATGGTAGCGGCTGGGTACCAAGAACTCACGTGCACCTTCGGGCGTGGTCTTGAACAGAATCGGGGTTTCGATTTCGACAAACCGCTGCGAGTCGAGATAGTCACGGACGAACTTGATAATCCGGTGACGGAGCACGATGTTGTTCTGCATCCGGGGACGGCGCAGGTCGAGGTAGCGGTATTCCATACGTCGCACCTCGTCAACACTCTCCTCCTTATTGATGTAGAACGGCGGATTCTTGGAGGGGTTGAGCAGCTTGATGTCATCAGCGACCACTTCAACAGCGCCTGTTGCCAGTTCATCGTTGGCGGTGCCTTCCGGACGCGGGCGAACATGACCCGTCACTTGAAGCACAAATTCACTGCGTGCTTCACTGGCAATATCATGGGCTTCGGGAGATGACTCTTGATTGATTACTACCTGCGTAATGCCCCAGCGATCACGTAGGTCAATGAAGATCAAGCCGCCTTGATCACGGCGACGATTGACCCAACCTGCCAGTGTTACTTTTTGCCCGGCATGTTCGGCGCGTAGTTCTCCGCAGGTATGTGACTTCAACATGAGTGTAGCTGCTCCTCAAGCGATACGTACTATTCGCAAAAAAGATAAATGGGCTACGAATGAGCCGTCATGACAACATAGCGTAGTCGAGAAAGGATAGCACGTCTGTGATGAGAAACAAATAGTAAGGTTGAGGGAATCAAAATGCCGGAAGAGACTTACCGGCATTCATGAAAGGCAGTCTACTCGTAACTTAGCTGGCGGTGTTGAGGAAGCCTCCGGCAAGCTGGCGGTCAATCCAGCGTGAAATGAACGGGTAACGGTAATCATGCCGATTATAGGTCTGGTAAGCAGCAATGGTCGCTAACAACAGCGCACCAAAAGGCGTCAGGAAGACAACCAATGCCAATAGCACACCAACAATTGCCCACAGCGGCACCAATACAATACCTGCCAGCACGAAAATGGCTAACAAGGCAATGACCATGCCGATTGTCCACGCGAAGCCACCAACAACCGCCAAGGCTAATACACCAATTGTGCCTAGAATTTGCAGACTGAAGGCCTGCAGAGCATGGAACACGACATAGTCCGACTTCTTGCGGTACATCAGGTAAATCACCAAGGGAATAAAGATGCTGATGGGAATGGTGAAACCCGCCGTCAGGAAGCCACCGAACATCGTCACCCAAATGCTGGCGTGAGCAATCGCCGCCCAAAGCTTTTCCTCATCGGTGACATTCATGGTGCTGTAGCTGCGCGGCATCACTTTGCGTTTTAGCGGTTCTTGATAGCGCACGGCATATTCGTTCACCAGTTCGTCATCAGTTTGGGTACGCGATACTGCAGACAAACGCGAAACCCGGTCATTTTCTTCCGGGGAGCGGATTGGATCGTCACTCATTCTAAAACCATCCTCAAGAAGCATTATCCATCTTCAATTCTTACTACTTATTACTGCACTATACGCAGGAAAGTGTAAGAAGTTGCGAACCATTTATGATATACTCTGGCGCATGATCTGGAAAAATACTTTCACATTCACAAAAAGACAAATTGGATGGCTGCTGGTCATTGGCGACGTGGCCGGATTTTTGGGCTTGCTGGCCTTAAATTTACTCCGGCACAAGCCTGTTTCGGAAATCGGCCCAGCACAGCAATTGGTGTTCGGCTTATTCGCGGTTGGATTTTTGATTGGTTTGTCGCTTATTCCACTAGGTGATGCGCCCGCATGAGTGCTTCGCATAATTTGACATCGAGTCGGGTTCATCGCGCCTTGATGACGGTGGCTGTCGGTCTACTGTTGTTCTATTTCGCTGTTTACGTGGTCTACGCGGTCAATCTGATCCGATTCCCGTTTGACTACGACCAAGGCGAAGGGTTCGAACTTGTGGATACGATCATGTTCAGCAACGGCCAGTGGCCGTACCAGAACACCGAGGTTTTCCCCTTTTATTCCAGCAATTATCCGCCGCTTTTTCATATTATCGCCGCGCCACTGGTACCCATATTTGGCACCAGCTACGCTTATGGGCGGGTACTGGGTTTCCTCGGCACGCTGGTAACCGCTTGCGCCATTGGATATGCTGTTTGGCGTGAAGGGCGCAACCGCTGGGTAGCAGTACTGTCAGGATTGGCGTTTCTGGCGTCCAATACGATCTATCACATAGGGCCATTGTTCCGGCAACATGCCAGCATGGTGATGTTTGAGACACTGGCGATTGTGGTGCTGGCCCATGTGAATGAAAATACCAACACGCGACGGCGACGATGGCTGTTGGCGATAGGATTTGGTTTGATACTAGCGGCAGGCTATACCAAGCAACTGGCAGCAATTACTGCAATTGCTGTCGGGTTGTTTTTGTTCATACGGCAACCAAGACGCGCTGTGGTCTGGGGAGGGATGGCGGCGGTTGTTGGTATCGCTATTTTCGTGGGCATGAATTGGGCGACGAACGGTGAATGGTGGCGACAGGCAATCCTCGCCAACGTCAACGAACTCAAGATTATCCAAACCGTGGCGCTGTTCAAACAGTGGTTTGGTCTGCACGGATTTCTGATCGTTCCGGCGGCGCTGCTGGTAGTTTATGAACTGTATTGGGACAGGCTTTCACTATATGCTATCTGGTTCATGGTGGCCGCGGCAATAAACGGCGCAGCATCTGGCACATGGGGCGGCGGCGACAGCTATTTTAGTACAGCAATCGCAGCGACCTGCATTTTGAGCGGCATTTTTGCAGCGCGAAGCATCCGCGCCGAATGGGCATTCCCACCAAACTATTTAAGCCGATTGATCGAACCATTTCGCAAATATAAATCAAGATTAATGCAGGCAAGCTTGGTTGTTGTCCCACTGCTCTATATCGGTTACGGGCGAGCGGTACTGCATCTGCCGATTAATCAACCTGTATTCAATCAGATTGCGCAGATGTTTAACATTCACGCCAATTCAATGAATGGGTTTTACGACTCAGCACGAACGCAAGATGGGCAATATGCAACGGGATATGCCAACATCGGGCATCTGACGACACAGGCCGATATCGACGCCGGTTGGAGAATTGTCGATCTGATCAAAGCCAGTGATAAACCCGTGATCAGCGAAGATGCGGGATTCACATTGATGGCAGGGCGTCCGGTAATTACGAATCCGACGCAACTGTTGAACCTCGAAAAGAAGGAGCTTTATCAAGGCAAAGAACTGGTCAAGATGATCGATGAAAAAGCGTTTGGCTTGATCATTTTGCGGGCACAGTTTTATCCGGATGTGGTGCTGCAAGCGATTAGCCGCGCCTACAGCCAAACCGATACGATTACCATGAACGGATTTAACTATCTAATTTTGTCGCCCAAGTGACATTAATCCATTAGTTGCGCCAACGCAAACCCTGTTATATGCTGTGCATAGGATGCCATCTAGAGGATTGTGTATGCGTTCCACCCGCTTGGTCGTCTCCGTCGCTGTCTGTTTGATTCTCCTATCCGCCAGAACGATTTTTGCTCAAGCCGCGCTTGACTGCGCAACATTGGTCGAACAAGCCTTAAACGATTTAGGTAATAACTGCAAGAACCTCGAAGCTGGAACCTTGTGCTATGGGCATAAGGCGGTCAGCGCGCAGACCAATTCGAGCAACAGTGGCTTGTTTCAAAACCCGTCGGATAAGTTAGCGCTTAACACCGTAGAAAGCTTTACAACTTCACTGGCTAATCCTACTGATACTGAGTGGGGGTTGGCGCTGGCGAACATGATTCCTGCGGATTCGACAACAGGTGTTGACATTCTGTTGATGGGTGACGCGAAAGCGAGTCTCGCCCCGACTGTACCGACAAGTTTGCAAGTGAGTACCCATTTTGGGACGGAAAGCTGTGGTGAAGCGCCATCTCTAGCGGCGATTGATACATCAGGCGATACACAGACCTTCATTAAACTCAATGGCATGGATGTACAGGCCAATTCGCTGGTGATTTTTCAGCAAGAATCGGCTAATGCGATCAAGGCCATTGTTTACAGCGGATCATTCGCGGTGAGCGGCGGGGCAACTGCGCAAGCAGGACAAACATTAGCGGGTGTGATGGATAACAACGGTAGGATTCTGTTTTGGTCAGCACCGCGTCCCATCAATGAAAATGAGACGAAGGCGGCAACCGTTGTAGCCAAGGCGTTTGAAAGCTTAGGTATTATTCAAGCAACGCCGCTGCCTCCACCTGCGACAGTGACACCCATTCCACCGACCGAAGCACCTGCATCAAGCGAGACCTGCGGCGACAGCGTCACCCATGTGGTTCAACCGGGTGAGAATTTATTCCGCATTGCACTACGATATGGTACCAGCATCGGTACTATTCAGAAGGCAAACGGGATTGCGGATATGAACCAGATTGTGGTCGGGCAGACACTTGTTATTCCATGCGGGAAAGACAGCGGTACGTCAAGCGCTGCACCGACGAATGACGTCACCAATACCGAGCCGACAGCCGCTCCAAGTGGCGATAATCCAACTCCTGCGCCAGCCATACCGACGACGCAAACCATCGATTGCAGCGGGTTCAATGGTCAACTGCCAGCGGACGCGCCACCCGCATTCCAGCAGCTATTCAACCAGTTCTGTAGTCAGCCTTAATTCCCCAGAAAAGGTAGCCACACATGAAACCACTTAAAATCCTATTAATTAGCTTTGTTTTGATTGCTTTATCCAACGTGCTTTGCCTGCCGATTGTGGCTGCACAACAGCAATCACCCAAAGATGTCGTAAAGAGCGTTATCAACAGTATCTATGGAAGTGGCGACATCAGTGTGATCGATACGTATTTCGCGCCCAATTTCTTGCGCCATCCTGCTGAAAGTGACATCAACGCACTCAAGATTTCAGCGCTGTCGTTGCGCGCAGCCATGCCGGACCTGAAAGCGGTGAGCGAATTGGCCGTGACAGAAGGACAATTTGTCGCAGTACGAGTGCTTCTCAATGGCACTTTTACCGGTGAATTTGTATCACCGAATGCGCTGCCCATCGAGCCGAATAATAAGCCGATTACATTTGCGGTGCAGCTCCTGTACCGATTCGATGAGACCGGAAAGATTGCAGAGGAATGGGACGGTTTTGATAACCTAAACTTCCTGAGCCAGCTTGGCGTACTGCCGACCTTAAGCAGTCCTCCGGTTACACCGGTTCAATATCCGGACGTGGTCGATGTCGGCATGTCACCGCAGAATAAGCAGGTTATCCAGCAATACTTTGATGCATTTAATCAGGGTAATCTGGAAGTCGTAAACACAACTTTTAAAGACGATTTCTCATCTCACAATCCATTTGGAACACTAGACCGCGCAGGTATGGTGGCTGACCTGACACGGCTGCGCGGGGCACTGCCTGATCTCAAAGAGAATGTAGCGCAGTTGGTGACGGAAGGGAATTGGACGGTGGCGTTCTATACGCTGCAAGGAACCTTTAGCGCACCGTATGTGAATGAAAACGGTTCGTCAATTCCAGCGACTGGCAAGATACTATCATTACCTGTGATTACATTTTTCCGGTTTGATCAGCAAGGTTTGGTCGCGGAGAGTTTTGAGGCTTATGACGGGCTGAGCTTCCTCACACAGCTTGGATTGATTACGGTCACGGCACCGATTCTGACTCCGACGCCGGGTAGCTAAACCGCTGAACACAACAGGAGAGCACCGATAGTAGTGCTCTCCTATGAGTACTCAACATAAATAAATTGCCAACGACGTAGATGCTAGGGAAGGTAGATTTTCTGCCCCACGTAAATGCGCGTAGGGTCGGTAATGTTATTGATTTTGGCGAGTACAGCAACAGTCGTTCCGTAGTGAAGCGCGATACGAAACAGGTTCTCGCCCTTTGCAACAACATGAAACGCGCCGCTCGAAGTTGTAGGCGCTAACGAACCTGATGCGGTAGTGGATTGGGCGGCAGCAAGAGCCATTCCATTTCCACTCACGGCGGCAAAAGCCGTAACTTGACCGCTTGTATCCACTTGGGCGTAAGCGATACCCTGCCCCGGCCCATTCACTTGAACCAATGCTAAGGCTTGAGCAGAATTCACACCCGCAACTACCGGAGCAGTATACAGCGGGCCACAAATAGTTGATGGAACAACAAAGTGTGTGAGGTCAGGGTCTTTAATTTGGTGAATTTGCAGCTCGTCAGAAGTTAGTGCCCAAAGTGCAACTTCGCCAGCAGATTTAATGGGTTGATTCTGATGGCTTGAGAGTGCAGTCGCGAGTGGGCCAGAAATTTCAGAAAATGACGCTTGGAGGGCAGGGTTACCCTGCATGAAAAAACTGATTGAAGAACTACCACATTTATAAGTAAAAAATGCCGCGCCCGGACCCTGCTGAGCCGATGTCATTACAGGAAATCTTAACGTTATCCACAAGAGACTAACAACTATAATTGATCTATGGGGATTGCGACGTAAGAACATTGAATTTGTCTCACTTCCATGAGAGGGCAATACCGCGAGTTTGCCCTCTACATGTTTAAAGTTTACGGTGAGCCGAAAGCTGTACCAGAAGCAAAGCCACCGAACATGGATGCGACCTGTACAAAGGCGTTGGAACCAAATGGCGTGCCGATAGAAGTCGCAAAGGCCGCCGCAGGTCCACTCGTAAAGACAGCAGACAACGACGATGAGCTAGGTGTGAAAGCAGTCCCCGAGGCAAACCCATTACCGATTGAGCCTGCTTGCGTGTAAGCAATCGGGCCAATCTCTTGGGCATAGCCAAAGGCCGCACCGAAGCCTGAGGTCGCAGCGGTAGCAGTTACCTGCGCGTTGACAACCATCGGCACGATAGCCAGTGATAGCATCCCAACCAGCAAAGCGACCGCTAGCAACTTGCGTCCGCCCCTGAGTGCTACTGGCTGAACACTGACCGAAACCAAATTCCTCACAGTGTGTCTCCTTTACTACTTTTGTCGAAAATTACAAATAACAAAATGTTATCTGTATTTGAAGTGTAACAGAATTGCAACACTTCAGTCAATCAGTCCCACTAAAGTTTGTTAGAAAAGTTTTACAACTTGTCAACAGTACTTGTGGTCAGATTAATATGATTAATGTTTAATCAAGCGGAATTTTAGACAAGTTCGTCGCGGAAACCAAAGGGGTTCTGACGGCCCACCTTCTTCGATTTGCCGCCATTGTTACTGAGACCAATGGGACGGCGGTCACGAAGGAAGTCATTGCCCGCGCGTAGCTGGCGCATGAGGCTGTCAATAGACTGTTGAAGAAATTCGAGCGTTACTTCGGTGCGATGTTCATGAGCGGCAAGCATACGGGCATGAAGAGCGGCTTCGCGAACGAATGCGCCGGGTTGGTCAATAAGCTGCGTGACAACAGCGATATGGTCTTCGCGCCACTGATCCGCCATATAATGACGCAGCATTTGTTCGGCATGCTGGTCATCTTGAATAGTGGGGATGACAAAAATACGATCCAAACGTCCGGGACGCTTGGCAATCCGTTCATCAATGACTTCGGGATAGTTGGTGGTCGCCAATAACAGTGCGCCTTCAGGATTATTGGGTGATTCGACGCCATCCAGCACGTTTAGGACACGCGCTTTGTCGTCGCCCTGAAGATAAGCATCAATTTCCTCGACGATGAGGAGAACCGGATAACGGGCGGCGGTCACGGCTTGGAGCGCACGCTGAATTTTCTCAAAGGATGCTCCATCCCGATCCGAGCCTG
The DNA here is from genome assembly GCA_044226855.1 of Aggregatilineales bacterium. Classification (GTDB taxonomy): domain Bacteria; phylum Chloroflexota; class Anaerolineae; order Aggregatilineales; family Phototrophicaceae; genus CFX2. Next base: position 366,198 of record JBGAGF010000004.1, on the reverse strand, counting down.
AGACATAGACTACAATTCGTCCGTGACTGATGGCGAGTTTTGCCATCGCCGCGCAGAGCATAGTCTTACCTGTACCGGGAACGCCTGCAAGAAGCAGTTTACGAAAGGGTGCAAGTTTCAGTTGACGATAGATATCGACCCCCTTGGTGAAGAAGGCTTCCATATCATCGGCGAGTTCCGTCTTCAACTCATCAGGGAGAATCACATCTTCCCAATCGACTGTGGGATCGAAGAAAGCGTCCGTTCCACCGATGATATAGACATCACGACGGCGACGAATACGAGGACGCACCGCACGGGCACAGGCAAATTCAAAGGCTGCCCATGTTTCAAGTTTATCACTTGGAACAATGGCGACAGCGGTTAAATCCTGAACGTCGTCATCAAAGTAGGAACTGGCGTAGATAATCTCGAAAGGATCTTCATCTTCTTGAGAGAACTTGAAGATGTAAGCCCCGGCGGTGGCCGTTAAAACCATCTTTTTGCCGCGCGTGCCGTAGTCACTAATTGGAACTATCACCGGACAATCGAGGGGTTGCAAGCCATCATAGCGAGCCTTGCCACGCAGTTTACGGCCAGCACGAATCTGGTTCTGAGCGATCATATTGCTGCATTCGGCTGATGCCCAAATGGTCACATATTTGCGACCGGGCCAGCGCTGTTCCCAAACCCCTTTTGCCCACTCAACCAGCCGTTCATACTGCATAGCTTCGTCCGACGCTCCTTATTCGACACCCGTTTTCATCGCCGTATAGAATTTGCACTAAGTCGGGATTTAATCAAATGACAGTCAAAACCCGCGCGGAAATTATCAGTCATGTTTGGTCATTATAGTTTCCTTTTTAGAATTACGGTAGGGTACTTGCGTTAACACTTATTTGTCGAGAGAATAGGCAGCGTTTAGCACTAGATGCGTTATTTCTACGATCAGTCGAGGGAATATATGACCACAGCCTATGTTACCCATCCACGTTATACCGAACATCATTTGGCGGGTCACCCTGAACATGCAGGACGGATTCGGGCTGTTTGGTCAGAAATGGACAACACGGGTTTGAGTATCCGTATGAATAAGCTGGAAGCTCCACCTGTTGACGAAAAGTGGATACTGAGCATGCATACACAGCGGTATCTCGATGTTCTGCAGTGGGTTGAGAAAAATCCGCCAAGAGGTGTGCATCATCTTGATCCAGACACCTACGCGGGACCGACAGCTTTTGAGGTTGCCAAGCTTTCGGCGGGTGGCGTCGTTCAGGCCGTAGATGAAGTCCTCAGTGGACGCGCTCAAAATGCGCTGGCAGCCGTGCGACCACCGGGGCATCACGCGATGCCAGAACACGCAATGGGGTTCTGTTTGCTGGGCAATGTGCCAATTGCAACCCGATACGCTCAAAAGCAATTCGGCGTCGAACGGGTCATGATTGTAGATTACGATGTGCATCACGGTAACGGTACTGAAGCGATGTTATACGATGATCCCACTACCCTATTCATTTCCACCCACCAATACCCATTCTATCCGGGAACCGGCGCTATTACAGACACAGGCACCGGAATAGGAACGGGCTACACGATCAATATTCCATTGGCAGCGGGCCACGGTGACAAGAGTTATACGGCACTTTATGAGCAAGTTGTTTGGCCGGCAGCGAAACGCTTTAAACCTGAACTGATTATTGTTTCAGCCGGATTCGACTCGCACTGGCTTGATCCGATTGCAGGTATGCGCCTAAGCCTGACAGGTTACGCGCACCTAACGCGCGAACTCATCAAGATGGCGGACCAGTTCTCCAGTGGAAAAATTGTCTTCGCAATGGAAGGCGGCTACAACCTTGATGCGCTTAGTCATGGCATGGCGAACATCGCACATGCACTACTCCGTGATGATACAGTTAGCGATCCGCTTGGCCCACCGCGCGACGGCCGTGAGCCAGATGTAAAGCCGATCATCAACCAGCTTAAGCAGATTCACGGATTATAGACGTCATGGGTGCTCAATCAGGGATCGAACAAGCGCTTAAGACATTTGTAGAAACGTTAATAGAGAAGCCTAAATGGGTTTTGGCTATCTCTTATAAGGGAAGATTTATAGGACGATTCGGGGAGTACGAAGACGAATCTGAACGCGCAGCGAGAGAGGCAACAACAAATATCTTCGGTAACCAAATCCAAGACACTGAAACTCGCTTTATGCCTCTTGATGACAATAAGGCCGCTGAAATAACTCATGAATATGCATCGGCAATTATGAAGCTGATGGATGGCCTTAAGTCAGAGCGCAGCACTTACACGATTGCTACCGGTGACGGAAGTTATGTTATCTGGTTTACATTCCGGTACATCATCGGGATCAATTACTCGAATTTTGGCATTCAGGCAATCGATCGGACGCTTGAAAGTATATACAACAATATCCAAGATCTTCATGACACAATATGGTCAATTGATGGTTATCACAGCGAGGAATAGCATAATCTGTATTACGATTATTCATCTTGAGCATTAGGCCTACCTGCGGTTTGCATTACGCCATCTGGCATCGCTGTGTGATTTTCGGGCTTCGAGAATATGCGCACGATCGCCAACACTGCCCAAATTATTAACGTTGCTCCTAGCGCCAAGAACCATGCACCTACGCCTACCGACATCCCTACAGCCGCAGTCGCCCAAATGCTGGCTGCCGTGGTTAGATGATGCGCTTGTCCTTTACGTTGAATAATCGTTCCAGCACCCAAAAAACCTATACCAACGACAATTTGTGCAGCTACACGGCCCGTATCGCCACTAAAGGCATGCTCTGAAAGTGATGTAAAGAGACATGAGCCTACAACCACGAGAATATGGGTTCGTAAGCCTGCTGGTTGAAAGCGGCTTTCACGATCCCAACCAATTAATGCTCCGAGAAAAGCAGCCAATAGAAGCTGGATAATAATTTCGGCTTGTAAAAAGAGTGACATTTTTAGACCTCAAGGAAAACCAAACTACACTTAGCATGTGATTAGAGGCACGACGAGAGAAGTCGACTATATGATATAAAATCAGGGCGCAAATACGCCCTGATCAAGACCCGATTCGGACAAAACATACAACTCACTTGGCTTTGTCGATATTGTCCCGCAGCGATTGGAGCTGATTTAGATGCGCACGAAGGGCTGACTGCTGAGCAGCATAGCGCTGCGCCAAGACTTCAAGTCGGCTGTAAATGGGGATCAAGACCTGATTGCCATACTGACCGAGGCGACTGCGTTCCTTCTGGGTCAACTCATCTAATGAGTTGTGATAGGACTTTTGCAGTTCATCAATGCGTTTATGCAAATCACGCTTGGTGTCATTGACCACACCGCGATAGTAACGCCACGCGTAATAGCCACCGCCCAATAAGGCGGGCGCTCCGACTACAAAAGCAGGTAACACCAGTGGAAAGGCACTACCAATAATTGGACCAGCGGGAGCAAGTGCCAACAGAATGAGAATCAAGCCCCCAAAACTGGCTAAGACGCTGGTGGTAAAGCCAGCACTGTTGGTTTCAAATATGTCCTGCATCTCGGTGACAATTCTGCCCGTCGAATAGGTTTTGAGTTCTGATTCGGCCATACGGATGGCATCCTGCAAAGCCTCACGCTGTTCGGCGTAAATACCCGCATCGAGACCACCGATTTCCTGCTCCATCAGTTCGCGGAGCTGGTTAAGGCGATCAATGACACTACGCCAGTAAAGACGGCTGCTATCCACAACTGCATTGATATAGCCATTGGTAGCATCGCCAACATCACGTAGGGCACGACCAACGACTACTTCTTGAAATTCGGATTGGAGGACTTCACGTTTTGGCGTGCGACCAACCTTACGGATCGAGAGATTGGTATCAATGAAGTTCATGCCGCGCTGGCGCATCCCCTCAAAAACAGCATCAACCTCGGCGCGAGCGGCCTTCAACTGCCCTTCCAAGCCAAGCGACTGCTGCTCCAGTTCCCGTTGTACGTCGCGCACTTTGGTGGTATCTAAAGTCACCAAACTTGATTTACTCTGGATACCAGAATGCGCTATATTGACTAAATGAGTTGCCATATCCAATTGAGCCAAGAGCTTTTGCTTGGCAGGCGGCGCTTCATTCAACACACCACGCAAGTGAGCACGGACGGCTTCAATACCACCGGGGTCGCCAACGACATTGCCATTATTCTTGGCATTCAGCGCTTCTCGCGCCGATACCATGAACATTAGAGGACGCATATCCAACAAGTCAGATGCCTGCTGCTCGATAAAGCGGCGTACTTCAACCTGTTCTTTGGGCTGAAGCAAATCAACCTGATTGACGACTAAAACGATTTTCTTGCCGTATTTTTTCGCCAGTTCAAGGTACATTCGTTCGGTTTCGGCAAAAGCGCGCTTAGCCGAGATCACGAAGATTACTAAATCACTACGATGCAAGAAGGATTTGGCTATTGTCTCGTGCTTTTGAAATATTGAACCTGTACCGGGTGTATCGACTAATGCAACGCCGGGAGCACCTGTATTGGGATGTGACCACACCCGAATACCATCTTCGCGCATGATTGGCTTGCGATCTAATTCGCCGTAGTGAATGAGTTCGATGGCTTCGGTGGTAGGTGTGATACCTGTCGGCAGCAAGTTATCGCCGAGCATAGCATTGATAAATGATGATTTACCGGCGTTGAATTCGCCGATAATGACCACTAAAAAGAACATTTCGCGCAAATCTTGGGCGACATCCAGAAGACGCTGGCGATCTTGCTGCGAGGCGTCCCCCATATCTGCGAGTGTTGAACCAATGTCTGTCAGCAGGCGGATTTCTTCTTCGCGCAGGGCTGCTAACGTTCCATCCAGCGTATTGAGCATGGTCAAAGTATACGACCTCTCTTATCCGAGAATACCCTTCTTACCCATTTTCGCGAGTGCCGCTTCGATGCTCACGATCTCGTGATCAGCGGCTTGTAACTTCGAGAGTTGTTCGGTTTGAATTTGAGTCTGTGCCGTGATCAATCGCGTGAGCGGTTGAATGGCATCCTGACGCAAACGCATCCCATAATCAATTTGTTTATCGGCTGCACGGGAGAGCGCATCAATATAGCGCCCACGTAATTTAAAAATACGATTGGTGAAGCCCGTTTGTAAGATGCGACCCCGCAACGGCATAAATAATAAAGCGAGTACGCCTAATCCAATCAAGACAATCAGCAGTATGATTTTAGACTGCGAGTCATTGGTTTGAACGCCCATCATAACAACGCCGAAGATAATCAGCAGTAATTCAAAAACAGCGAGGTAGAGCATCGAGTTGCGCAAAATTTGCTCTAAGCGCCCAGTTTCGTCCTGACGCGCTTCTTCTTCAATCGACTCTAAGGTAGAGCGGACTTCTTGAAGGGCGCTGCGATCATATTTAATAGGCGCTTGTACCGTACCGATGACTTTGCCGCTAATGGTCGGCGGCAGAGCCTCGATTTCTTTTTTGGCGTATTTAACTAGATCATCAATATCTTGAATGTCTTTGCCTTCAAGGCGAGGGGGCAATTTATCGGCAACGATTGGCAATTCACGAACGGGTTCAAAGGCCTTATGCCGTTCAAAAGCAACGTTGGTATACGATCCGCCACGCCGAATGACGCGCGATAGGCCAACAAGTTCCAGAATACCACCCCAAAGAGAGCGAAAGGCATTATTGAAACGGAACGTATCCTGTATGGCTTCACTGCCACGCGCAGCAATCAAGTCAAACTGCTCAGTGATTTCAGTATTGATATCACGAACCGCTTTGTCCTGATCACGCTTTTGAGCGGCCAACTGCTGCTCAATGTTGGTGGCGATGCCCTGATATTGATCCAGCGCGGTTTGATTGGTACGAACAGCAGTTAAAGCGGATTGGTTGACGTTTTTGGCAATTTGGAGCGGTGTCTGTAACTTCTGGCGCAAGCGGGCAACATCGTTGAGCTGATCATCAAGATATTCTTCGATGCGGCTTAAGCCGGACGCTTTCCATGCCAGCTTATCCAGTTCACCATTGTGGCGAGCGGCCTGCCCCTGCTTGGCGGAGACCAACCAGACATCTGGTTTGAAACCAAGCCGTGCCTGACTTTGATCCATGACATAATCATGAACCGTTTCCATCTCTTCGGCGGAGAGCAAATCAGCCTGATTAATAACGAGAATGACTTTCTTGCCGTATTCTTTGAGCTGCTGGATATATTCCAGATTTTTGGCCGTCATGGCTTGGGTTGCCAACATGACAACCAATACGACATCGGCGTTATGCAGGAACTGGCGTGTAATTTGCTCGTGTTTCTGGAAGATTGACTCAAGGCCGGGGGTATCGACCAAGCTCACTTTTTGGAGCAGCGGCGCAGGATACAAAAGTGTGTCCGCCCCACCGCCTCCGCTCAAACGCTCGGTTTGTTCGCCCCAGCGCAAAATCGTGATTTTGTCTGTCGTTGGAACAGGGCCGATAGTCAATAAATCTGGTTCGCCTAAGAGGGCGTTGATAATACTTGACTTGCCCGAGTTGAAGGGGCCGACTAGAACGATCAAGAACGGATGATCTGCGTGGAACAGCGCATCTCGCATCTGTCCTAACCGGTCATCCCCCAAGTTATCTACTTTTGGAAGGACATCTAGCAAGCCTGTGATCAGTTCATATTCGCGGCGACGAATGGCTTCGTATTCGGTCGCCAACTTGGTTTCAACATTTACCAGTGCCAAGTAGCTTCACCTTATTCTACATACAAGCCGACATGCACTTTGTTTGTTATACTACTCCGCATGACAAGAGAGTGTACTCCGCTATAGCAAACAACACTATAGCATAACCCTATCAGAAAAATATAGGACAACCTTACCGAAAGCGAAGCAGGTAATAGGCTCTATGGATGCGTTGCAGCAAAAAGAACACGAACTCGAATTAATCACGCGGCTCGATCACGTCCGTGACACGTTGAGTGATGATGGTGACCCACAAAACATGTTTGATTTGTTAGTCAAACTGCTTCAAGAGTGGTTCAACTGTACCGCAACTGCCATTATGCTGGTGGCAGAAACCAGCGACGATGTCGAACTAATTTCGGCAAGTGGCATGCCGGTACGTGTCGCAACTGAACTTTGCCAACAAGCTTTACACCAGAACGGTGGACAACTCTTAGCAAATGCCCCGTGGTCACACACGATTGGCATACAGATTGTGCTGGATGATTATCCATTGGGTGGATTTGTGCTGGCACGCGACGACAAGCCATTCAGTGATCAAGACATGGCAGAAATCGCGCTGGCCGAAAGCCAACTCGACTCGGCGATTATGCAGGCCCGTATGACTTGGAAGTTGGCGCAGCGCAACCGAGAACTTGAAGCCATTTACGAGATCGACCGTTTGCGTGACCGAACCAGCACCGAAGGCGAGTTAATACGTGATTTTACGGCAGTCGCCAGCGACTACTTCCATGCTGACTTTTGTCTGATCTTGCTCACACAACCCGATACAAACGATATGGTTGTACGAAGCATCGTCGATAAGCATGACCTTTCTCCCCAAGTACTCGCAGAGATTCAGCGACGCGCAGGACAGTTGACCATTCCACAAGTTATTACGACGACAGAAACCCCGTCTAATCTCCTTATGCTGGCTGCCCCCTTCGTGGTAGCTGGCAAGCGTTTGGGTGCGGTTGTCGTAGGGCGTGAAGAAGCGTTCAGCATCGCTGATCACCGGCTACTGCACGCGATGATGACCCAAATGGACTCGGCTGTGGTTTACATCCGTGTACTACAGCAGTTGACCCAGCGAAAACGCGAATTGGAAGTGATTTACAAGATTGACCGCATTCGTGACAAGGAAAAAGACTTGGACATGATGCTGCAAGCGGTTCTTTTTGAGCTAACGCAATCCATTTCAAGCGAGATGGGCTACATCGCACTCTACACTGAGGTGGGAAACCAAGAACTTGAGTTACGTGCGGTAACGGCTGATGGAAAGATTGCTACACCCAGCTTCCAAGAAGTCATACAAGGTGTTTCTCGCTCGGCACTTGAGCAGGGCAAAATGATTTACGGAAGTCGTGTTGACGTTGGTATCCGCAGCTATATCGCAGCACCGTTGATTTTAAACGAGCGCATTATCGGCGTAATTGGAATGGTAAACAGCAGTAATGGCGACGAGTTTTCGGAAGATGATCGCGATATGCTGCACGCAATCACCAGCCAAGTTGATACGGCTATCTTCGAGCGAATGGAACAACGGCGGATGCGAACGATCCTGAGCCGTTCCGTCGATCCCAAAGTCGTCGAATATCTTCTGCAAAAAGCGAATTTGAGTGTACTCGATGGAGAGCGAGTTCACCTCTCGGTGCTGTTTGCCGATTTGCGTGGTTCGACACGCTGGGCAGAACAGGTTCCGGCGGAAGAATTTGTGGCAACCCTCAACCTATTTCTCGGACAAATGACGGATATTATTCTCGAGTTTGGGGGCACACTCGATAAATTCGTAGGTGACGAGGTCATCGGGCTATTCGGCACGCCAGTTCATATGGAAGATCACGCTTATCGAGCGGCTGGCGCGGCCATAAAAATGCAGATTGTTCATAAAGAGTTGCAAGCGAGTCTGGCAGCGCAAGGGCGCTACTTGCCTGATATGGGCATTGGTATCAGTTCCGGTGAGGCAATTGCCGGTGAAATTGGTCATCGCATCCGAAGTGAATTCACCGCGCTCGGAAATGTGGTTAACTTTGGATCACGACTGTGCGGAGCGGCGTCGCCCAAGCAGATTTTGATTAGCTATACTACATATCAACTGATTGCGCCGTTTGCACGAGTCAATAACCTCGGTGAACAAGTCTACAAGGGTATTCAGCGTCCCGGCACAACTTTTGAACTCGTCTCCATTCAATAGGCACAGACATGCTAAACGACTCTATCCGCTACATTGATGACAACCTTTATTGTGACGACGTTTTGGTCGAGGACATTGCTAAGGAGGTTGGGACACCCGTTTATATCTACAGTTTGAAACGGGTGCTGGACAATCTCGCGCGAATTCGAACAGCGTTTGGTGATCTCAAGCCACATATCCATTACAGCGCCAAAGCTAATGCAAGTCTTGCTGTGCTGAGGACTGTCATCAACGCCAATGCCGGCATTGATGCGGTTAGTGGAGGCGAGATTTATAAAGCGTTATGGATTGGAACCAAGCCGGAAGATATTGTGTTTGCTGGCGTGGGTAAAACACGGGACGAACTCCGCTATGCGCTTGAGCAAAACGTCGGCTGGTTCAATGTTGAGAACGTATTGGAACTCCAGCACATTAATGATCTCGTGAGGGAAATCGGACGCGAACCCGCGCGAGTGGCACTGCGTCTGAATCCGGACGTCAGCGCTGCGACGCACCGGCATATTGCGACTGGACATAAGGCAGCAAAGTTTGGACTCTCGATCGAGACGGTTAAAAAGGTTCTAGCAGGGCGCAGTCAATATCCGAATGTCAAAATCGAAGGCATTCACATTCATATTGGCAGCCAACTACACGATACTGAGGCTACGCGACAAGCCGTGCAAGTGGCACTCGATTGCATCGCGCCTTACCCCGATATTCGAACGGTAAATATCGGCGGGGGAATGGCGGTTCGGTACTCACCTGACGAGCAAATCCCACGTTGGGAGGATTTTGGTGCGGCGATTACGCCTCTGCTCAAAGATTATCGGGTCATATTAGAGCCGGGGCGGTCGATCATCGCGGATGCTGGGATGCTGGTGATTTCGCTGTTGTACACCAAAGAACAAGGCGGCGAACCCATTTACATCACGGATGGCAGTATGACGGAACTCATACGCCCTGCCCTGTATGAAGCGCACCATGAGATAGTGCCTGTAATTCAACACAGCGATCGTGTGCAAAAAGCTTATCACGTGGTGGGGCCAGTGTGTGAGAGCGCTGATGCGTTAGGGCATGATATTCAACTTCCACACATGGAAGCCGGGAGTTTGATGGCGGTGCTGACGACTGGTGCGTACAGCATGGCGATGGCAAGTAACTATAATCAGCGGGTGCGTCCACCCGAAGTCGTCGTGAGTGAGGATGGTAAGTCGTGGAAACTGGCACGGCGACGTGAGACGTGGGAAGACTTGACGGCCGCAGAAGTCGTGTAGTTAAAATCCGAATACCGAAGATGGGCTATACTTGAACCATATTGTGCCTCAACAGATAGGTGGTTAACATGCGCGTCTTTATCAACTATGCTCATGCCGATCTCAATGCTGTGGAGCAAATCGCAGCATTTCTCCATTCCGAAAGCCACGATATTCGCTCGGAAGAAAACCTGCTCCCTGACCTCGATTGGGCCGCAAAATTAAGCGAAGAAATCGACTCTGCCGAGGTTGTCATCTATGCGATTTCGCCGGACTCATTGGCTTCTGAGTGGTGCCAGTGGGCGTTGGGGCAAGCTATTAAGAAAGGTAAGCCGATTATCCCAGCATTGTTACGAGAAAGCGCGTCGTTACCAGATGGGCTGTCCACACTCCCCTACATTGATGTGGCGGGTGGGATGAGTGAAGAGGATAAGGCGGCGCTTCGAAACGCCCTTGGGAATCTCGACAGCTATAAAGTCACGCAGGACCAAAGTTTATCCTACCCCGAAACACCAAATGGAATTCCAGCACAAGCCATCGGAACTATCGACATCAGCCGGGCGACTTCTCCGAGGCGAACACTGTTACCCAACCTACTCAATCTCTTACCACCTCCGTTCGAGTGGCTGGATATTCCGACTGGCGAAGTGACACTGAAAGATGCCAGCGCGGACGGCGGGTCAAAGGGTGGAACCTTTAAGATCGGTGCCTTCGCGATTGGAAAGTACGCGATTACGAACGCCCAATATCGTGTTTTCATAGAAGACACTAAGGGTTATGGCAACGAGCGATGGTGGGATTTTTCCGAGGCGGCGCAAGCATGGCGACAAGCGAATACTACTCCACTTTCGGTTTCAGACGATGCGGAAAAGGCAGTCGTAGGCGTTTCATGGTATGAAGCAGTGGCTTTCTGTCGGTGGCTGAACGTCAAGGTGCGACCGGGACTCGCAATGGCGAATCGTGATATGCCGGGGCACGTCCAACCACGCGAGACCTTGCCGACCGTAGCGCTCCCCACCGAACAACAATGGCAACATGCGGTGGAAAACGACGGCGAGCAGATGGATCTGAGCGGGAATGTGCTGGAATGGTGCATGAACAGTTGGGGCACTGATCAAGTTGTTCTGGGCGGTGATGTGGAGCGGGTGGTACGCGTTGGATCGTTGGAGCATGACGAGGTCACTCGCCTAAGCCATCGTGATCTCGCCCAGCCGGAAGCTCGAAATACGGAATTCGGGTTCCGTATAGTGTGTTATTTACCTTAAAATACACGGAAGCCTACCCCAATCAAAGCTCGCTTATGAGAAAAAAGGAAGGCTCTGAGAGCCTTCCCTACAAGAAACCTAACGCGATGTTAGTTGAGTAAGAGACTGCCTTCGACCTGTTTGTCGAGGACAATGCCACGCAGTTCGGTGATTTGATCACGGAGGGCGGCGGCCTTCTCGAATTCGAGGGCTTGGGCAGCCGACTTCATTTCCTTCTCCAACTCCTTGATCATCTTGTTAATGTCTTCCTTCGGCAACTGCGCTAGATCAACCGCACCTTCAACCGCTGTTTCACTTTCGACCATCGACTTGACACGGTCGGTGAGGTCACGCACCTGTTTGATGATCGAGGTTGGTGTAATACCCCGCTCTTCGTTGTGCTTGTGCTGGATAGCGCGACGGCGGTTAGTTTCATCAATAGCGCGTTTCATCGAGTCGGTCATGTGGTTGGCATAAAGGATAACTTTGCCTTCGACGTGACGAGCGGCACGACCGATGTTCTGGATGAGGGCTTGTTCGGAACGCAGGAAGCCTTCTTTATCCGCATCGAGGATGGCAACCAGTGAAACTTCGGGAAGGTCGATGCCTTCACGAAGGAGGTTAATTCCGACCAGCACATCATAAACGCCTAAGCGAAGATCACGCAAGATTTCAATACGTTCAATCGTTTCGATCTCAGCGTGAAGGTATTGAGCGTGAATACCCATTTCGTTGATGTAGCCTGCCAGTTCTTCGGCCATGCGCTGAGTGAGTGTCGTAACCAAAGCGCGCTGACCTTTTTGAACACGCAAGGCGATCTCTTGAAGAAGATCATCCACCTGCCCCTCGATGGGACGGACAAAGACTTCGGGGTCGAGAATACCTGTCGGGCGAATGACCTGCTGAACAACAGCCTGACTGATTTCGCGTTCGTAAGGTCCGGGAGTGGCAGAGGTATAAATAGTCTGCCCCATGCGCGTTTGGAACTCATCGAAACTGAGCGGGCGGTTGTCAAGCGCACTTGGTAAGCGGAAGCCGTAGTCAACAAGAGTTGTCTTACGCATACGGTCACCATTGTACATCCCGCGCAACTGCGGAACAGTCATATGACTTTCATCGATGACCATCAAGTAGTCACTGGGGAAGTAGTCAATGAGTGTGGAGGGTGGACTTCCGGCAGGACGCTGATCGAGATGGCGTGAGTAGTTCTCAATACCTGAGGAGTAACCGACTTCACGGATCATCTCGAGGTCGTAGCGCGTGCGTTGTTCGATACGCTGGGCTTCGAGCAGCTTGCCTTCGCGCTTGAAGTTGAGGATGGTTTCTTCCAGTTCAACTTCAATATCGTGGAGTGCCTGCTTGGTCTTATCTTCATCTGTCACGAACTGCTTGGCCGGGAAGATTTTGATGCTCTGATGCTCGTTCAGAATTTCGCCTGTTAAGGTGTCGAACTCGACCATACGCTCGATCTCATCCCCGAACAACTGGATGCGATAGGCCGTTTCAGCGTAGGCAGGCACAATTTCGAGGGTATCACCACGCACACGGAAGGTGCCGCGATGCAGGTCAAGGTCATTACGCGAGTACTGTATCTGTATGAGCTTGCGCAGGATCGTATCACGGCGGATGGTTTCTCCGACTTGGAGTTCGACGGTTGAACGTCCCCACGCCTGCGGGCTACCGATACCGTAGATACAGGAGACCGAGGCTACGATCAGAACGTCACGGCGCGAAAAAAGAGCAGCCGTAGCGGCAAGGCGCAAACGGTCAATTTGCTCGTTGATCTGCGTTTCTTTCTCGATATGCAAATCGATACGGGGGACATAGGCTTCGGGCTGGTAGTAATCGTAGTAGCTGACAAAGTACTCGACGGCGTTCTTGGGGAAGAACTCCTTAAACTCGGCGTAAAGCTGGGCAGCCAAGGTCTTGTTATGGGCAAGAACTAAGGTCGGCTTCTGGACTTGTTGGACGACTTGGGCGATGGAAAAAGTTTTACCGGTTCCGGTGGCACCGAGCAAAGTCTGGTGTTGAAGTCCTTTATTCAGACCCTCAACGAGGCCAGCAATTGCAGTGGGTTGGTCACCTGTGGGTTGGAACTCTGAGACAAGCTGGAAGGGGGGCATGTCACGCTCCGTTTCAGAACGTCAGTTCGTATAGGACGGGTGATTATAGCGGAAAAATGAAGATGGGAATAGGGTGTATTGGGTAATAACTTTATGGTTATTGAGTGATCAAATATGATTTCTATATGGTCCATGAGAAAATATGACGATAGAACAAGTATCCTTAATTCACCATTGACACTGCCCTAGGCGGCTGATATTATTCCTGTTATACGATGCGGGGTAGAGCAGTGGAAGCTCGTCGGGCTCATAACCCGGAGGTCGCAGGTTCGAGTCCTGTCCCCGCTATTCATGGTGATATAGCTCAGCCGGCTAGAGCGATGCACTCATAATGCATAGGTCCCTGGTTCGAGTCCAGGTATCACCACCATAGAATGAGCAAGAAACCTCCCATCTGAGGTTTTTTTGTTGCCTGTTTCCGCTTACCAATTCCCCAGTCAGGTTATTTTCTCAAGATTCGCAAGAATTGCATATTTTGCATTTTATCCGCCGAAATGTCTGGTGGGACGCTCGGCTCATGCCGCCAAATTGACAGTTTTGACTGGCGGATGGTTCGGCTGATGCCGCTGAATTGGCGCATTTGCAGCGGATCACTCCCTCAATGCCACCGCGGTGCAATTTGTGCACTGCCGCTGCTTAAGTTGCTAGTCCATACATTTTTACCACTAAGGCACAAAGAAAGATGAGAAAGACATTTGAACCGCAGAGGCGCAGAGATGTATGGCATCAATAACTCCAAGATAAATTACCTCGATCATACGCTTAGTGTAATCGATAATAGAACGACGTGGGTTACATTTTGGAAAATCATTTTGTAACTGTTTCGCGCGGTAAGGACAAACATTTTGAGGGAGGAAATCGGGATGAAGGTTGAGCAGTAGTTAGAAATTGGTTTACTGACAAACCTAAAGTAAACCTAGGGAATAATAAAGCCGCTAGTCGATAGTCATCAGTCGTTAGAGATGAAGAAAAAATCGAAATGGGATAGGAGAAAGAAGAAGTCAGGGGCACAAAGCCTTGTGCCCCTACAAACCGATTTTATATTTATTATGTGTTCACAGCGATGTGATTTGAGATAGCAACAACTAGATGACGAATTGGCCGTTCTGGTAGAAGAGTTCGCCATCGACATGGATGGTGCTGTTGTTGCGCATGTCACAGATCATGTCCCAATGGACGGCGCTGCGGTTGTGGCTGCCGGTTTCGGGATAGCCCATGCCAATTGCCATGTGAACAGTGCCGCCGATTTTCTCGTCGAAGAGAATGTTTCCCGTAAAGCGATTAATGCCGAAGTTAGTGCCGATAGCAAATTCGCCGAGGTAACGCGCGCCCGCATCGGTATTGAGTTGGGCTTGGAGGAGATCGTCATTGGATTCGGCTTTGGCGTGGATAACCTTGCCATTCTCAAATTTCAATTCGATGCCTGATACTGCCCTACCGGCTACGATGCTCGGATAGTCAAAACGAATCCAGCCATTAACCGAGTCTTCGACAGGGCCGGTGAAGATTTCACCGCTTGGCATGTTTTTGTGCCCGTCACTGTTGATGAAGGTACGGCCATCAATGGAGAGTGTAATATCCGCGTTCGGGCCTTGAAGCTTGACGTTCTTCTTACCTTTGAGCCAATCGACCTTTAGCTGCTGGACGGCTGAGAGCTTTCGCCATTCGCCAGCAGGGTCTTCGTGGTCAAGGAACATCGAGCTATAGACGAAGTCTTCGTATTCTTCGAGGCTCATATTGGCTTCTTGAGCACTGGCTTCGTTGGGATACCATGTGCCGACCCACTCGAAATCCAAGTTGGCGCTGCGAGTCAGGCGGGTATCAAGCCACGATTTGCGAGCAGCGGCGATGCGCTGCACACGCTTGGCATCGACGTTGGTCATGGCGCGGGTGTTGTTGCTGGAGCCAATACGAATATAGATGTCGGCTTTTTCATAGTAAAGGGTCATGCTGGGGTCGAGCCATGCGATCTGGTCGTCGTTGGCTTCGCGGGCAAAGTGACGGGTCATGGTTTCGTCACTGATGAAGACGGAGGGATTGCCGCCATACTTGAGCACTTCGGCATAGACAGCTCGAAGGGCGGGCAGCGTATTGACATCGCCAAGAATGCCTACCCACATGCCGGGTTTGACATCACAAGCGTAATCCACGAGCACATTAGCGAGTCGTTGTAAGCGAATATCGGCCATTGGTATTTTCCTTAATGCGGTTCGGACGGTAATTCATCATGATCATGTTTGCGATACAAGATAAGGACATAAGACACAACCGCGATAGCAAGACCATAGAGCAAGGTTGAGGCTGGATCGTTGCGTTCCAGAAAATACTTCAAGAATCCAACAGCGCCGATGAGTATGATCACATTGCTTAAAATGGTTTTTAGCTCATTGAAATCGTGTATTTGCAGCCATTTCGGCAGATTAAGGTCGCCAATGAATAGTTCATACATGGCAACGGTGAAAATATACAGCACTGCAACCAACAGGAAAATATCCATTAATTGGACAAAGGACACAATGGTACTGGTGGCGCTTTTGTACCGCGTCACGAAATTGTAGACTACCAGCGCCGTTTCATATACGCCCCAGACGACAGCCACGATGGTGGCAATCCACGAAGCGATGACCGTCAATAGGATGAGGTACTTGCTGTTTTCAAGCAGAATCTTCATCGTTTGTATCCCCTTTTATGCCGACACCAACAGACTTTTAGCCTTAGAGAGCACTGCATCGAAATTGATTTCACTGCCGATTTCATAAACGTACTCGGCGTATCGAACCACGTTATCCTGGTCGAGAACGAACGCGGCGCGCTGACAGATGCGTAAGTCGGCGACATGTACGCCATAATCGGTTGAAAAGCTCATCGTTTTGTGATCGGACAGGGTTTCGACACGGTCAACACCTTCGGCGCCACACCAGCGACTCTGGGCATAGGGCAAGTCGGCGCTGACCGTGAGAACAACAAAATTTTGACCAAGCGATGTGGCTTCCTTGTTAAAGCGGTGGGTTTGGGCGGAACAAACACTGGTGTCGAGCGAGGGAACGATGCTCAGAATTTTGATCTTGCCGGTATAATCAGAGAGGGATTTTGATGACCAATTATTAGCCGTGAGTTTAAAATCAGGGGCCTGAGCGCCGATAGTGAGCATATTACCCACAACAGGAAACTCGCGCGATCCAATAGCCATTCCGGGGCGTAATGACATTTCCATACTCCTCTAGGTATTACAATAAAAAATCAAACCGTGTGGAACGGGATTATAACAATGGTAGAAGGTCTGTCGATGCTCAAGAGCGGACTACTTAGCAGAAACTTATGTGAGCAATTGAGGATTAGCACATGAATATGAGGCTTCGGGTCTTTATCGTTTTGTTGGGAACATTGGCGGTGGCTGTCGTATTTACGTTTCCATTGTGGCGACCGCTGATCGCGCGGAATGTGGTCACTAACGTGGCGTTTCCGGGACTCTCGGCTGAGCAGAGTGATGCCTTTTTAAGACTTTCCGACGAGCAGCAGCAACTGTTCCGTGATATGCGGAAGGCCGATGCGACAATGGCGGTGGCTATGGCACAGGCCATCACCAGCCCCGATACGGTCATACCGACAGAGCAGCAAGGTATGCCCACCATGACTAATCCGACCGTCATCGCGGGCGGGACATTTACGGTAATCGACGCGATACACACGGGAAAAGGAACGGTGACGATTTACCAGCTACCGGATAACAGCCGACTGCTGCGGCTAGAGGATTTCAGTGTAACCAACGGGCCTGATTTGCATGTGTATCTGGTGCGCAATCCGAAACCACGCGAACAAAAAGAAGTCGGCAATGACTATATTGATCTGGGTGCGCTCAAGGGTAACGTTGGCAACCAAAATTATGAAGTGCCAAGCGAAGTGGACTTCAGTTCTTACCGGGGAATCATTATCTATTCGGTACGATTCGGTGCCATTTTCAGCAGTGCGGAACTGCGATTGAGCTAAAGACCACCGTAACGCCACGCTCCATCGACCATAGTGGCGATGACTTTGGCATTCAGAATATCCGAAGGGTCAATGGCGTAGAGGTCGCGATCTAAGACGACCAAGTCCGCTAAGAAGCCGGGAGCAAGTTTCCCCAAGCGGGATTCCATGCTGGCAGCGTAAGCCGGGCCTAAGGTAAAACCGCGTAACGCTTCGTCGACAGTGAGACGGTTTTCAGGATACCAGCCGTCTTTGCCGGGTGTACCATCAGCACGCTGACGTGTGACCGCCGCGTGAATGCCCTTAAGCGGGTCAAAAGACTCAACAGGAGAATCAGAACCGAAGGCGACGACCACACCTTGATCCAACTGAACGCGCGGATTGTAGGCCAAGCGGGAACGCTCGCCCCAGAAACGGTCGGCGGTGAGCATATCCGACGTGGCGTGAGTCGGCTGCATCGAGGCAATGATGTTCAGTTCGGCAAGACGGTGAACATCATTCAGATGGATCACTTGAACATGTTCAATGCGGTGGCGGCGAGAAGAACGGCTTTCGCCCCGTTTGGCTTCCTCAGCACGCACAATTTCGAAAGCATCCAACACGTCATGTACGGCGCGGTCACCGATAGCATGGACGGTTGAGGGTAAACCGGCAGCACTGGCACGGCTGATGTGGTCGATCATCTCTTCTTTTTCGAGGGTAATGATGCCGTAGTTATTCGGTTCGCCAATGTAGGGGTCTATCATAGCGGCGGTATGCGGGCCGAGCGCGCCGTCGGCAAACATCTTCAAGGCACCGATACGAATCCAATCATCACCAAAGTTCGAACGGATGCCTGAATCAAGCGCGGCAGTCAGCCAACGCTGGTTGATATTTTTGAGGAAACGCAGACTGAGATCACCGCGTTCACGCAGAATTTGGATGGCATATAGGCAAGATGGCTCGTCAAAGTCATGTAGGCCGGTCAAGCCGTAGGATAGAGCAAGGTCTTGAGCGGTTTTCAGTTGATCGGCCACTTGATCGGGCGTTAGAACGGGAATGTGGGCGCGAACCAAATTCATCGCGTCCAATTCGAGCAAGAGGCCAGTCGGGTTGCCCTGCGCATCGTGAACGATTTGGCTGCCTTCAGGGCTCGGCGTGGAAGCGTCGATGCCGCACAGACGCAGCGCGTAACTGTTGACCCAGCCAGCGTGAAAACTTTTGGCGATCAGGAAAACGGGATGGTTCGGCGAAACGGCGTCCAAATCAGCAGCAGATGGGAAGGCCGCACCCGGCCAAATATCCTGAAACCAGCCGTAACCCGTAACCCATTCACCGGCTGGTGTCTTAGCAATACGCTCGGCCACACGCTCAACAGCAATGGATTTATCGGGAACCTCAAAGACGTTAACCTGAGTTAGCCCGCGAGCGGTTTGCTCCCAGTGAATGTGGGCATCGGTGAGTCCGGGAATGACTGAAGCGCCGCCGAGGTCGTGACGAACAGTGTCAGCGGTTGCCAAGTGCAACATATCGGCATCTGAGCCAGAGGCGACTATGCGATTGTCACGAATAGCGAGGGCGGTCACACGCGGTTGGGCTGGATCAAGGGTAACGATATTGCCATTGTATAGAACGCGATCAACGAGGCGCATGTTTCTCCACACTTGCGAGAGCAACTTGTACTTCGGCAGCAGTCGGGGCACTTTCCAATCCAAAACGCGTGACGGAAATGGCAGCCAAACGTGCTGCTACAGCGGTAGCCGATGCAAAGTCACCATTTAAGACATGCAAGGATGACAAAAGACTGGCGGCAAAGACATCCCCTGCCCCAGTCGGATGAACGAGTTCAACCTGTAGAGTCGTGTAGTCGGTGGGCTGACCGTTGCGGTAATAGGTGCCGCCTTTTTCAGCGCGGGTCACAAACAAGTGACGTACTGCTCCGGCAAACTCGGCTTCGAGTTCGGGCGCTTCGGCAATGTCTTCTTCACTGAAGACAACAATATCAATATCTTGAAGGACATCGGCATCAAACCAGCGTTTGAAGCGCACCCGACCATCAGCATCCCATTTGCGTAGCCAGCCCTGTAAGGTCAGCATGACGGTAGCATCTTTGAATTGATGGGCAATCTGCGGGTCCACTTCGTCGGTCAATGGGGCGAGGTGTACCAACGGCGCACTGAGCCAAGTTGATGGAATGTCGGCTGGCGTGATTTTGGAAGCAACCGCGCGAAGGTATTGAATGCGGCCCGACGGCGTATAAATGTTCTCGAAGGTGCTGGTATCCTGCGCGGGCAGAACGACTAAATCGGAGATGAACGGCTGAAGTTGATCGAGCAGCGGTTCATTGGGCGCAGCACTGGTGAGAATACCCGCTTTGAGTCCAAAGGAGTGAATGACACGGGCAGCATAAGAAACTGTCCCGCCGAGCAAACGCCCGGCGGGTGTGAGGTCAGCCGTAGCATGGCCGATGAGCAGATAATCAGGCACAACGCTCATGTAGATGACTACCGAGGAACAATCGTGACTTTGCGGGAGTTGCCTTCTCCAACACTCTTGGTTTGAACATCGGCGCGGCTGCGAAGAGCCATATGCACAATGCGACGTTCGTAAGGGGGCATCGGTTCCAAAGCGACGGTACGCTTGGTACGCGAGGCTTGGTCAGCCATACGTAGGGCAAGATCGTGGAGCATGCGAGAGCGCTTGGCCTTGTAACCTGCGGCATCCACGACTATGTTAGCACGGTGCTGAAGTTCACGACTTGAGATCAGGCGAGTAATATACTGAAGGGCATTCAGTGTTTCACCACGACGGCCGATGAGTGAATTCAGGTTGGGACCGGTAATATCAAGCAACCAAGGATTGCCTTCACCTTCAGTGCCTTTGACGGCGCGGCGAATGATGATTTCAGGACGCAAGATGTTCATCTTATCCAGTAATTCGCCAAGAACCACCTTCGCTACCCGTACATCTTCGTCTAACTGAGAGTCGTCGGTGATTTCCTGCATGTCTTCTAACAGGGAAATACCTTCGTCCTCATCAACCTCGACAGAGAATGCCTCTTCCGATTCTTGCTTGGCTTGAGGGGCGGCAGGAGTTGAAACGGCGGCAGGCGCAGGGGTAGAGGCGGCAGGAGCCGCAGGTGTACGGAATAACTGTAAGCGTACTCGTGCAGGACGGGCACCAAGGCCAAACATACCGCGACTAGGCTCTTCCAAGACCTCAACAATGACGTCCGTAGGTGAGACTCCACCTAATTCGGCCAATCCCTTGCTGATAGCTTCCTCTACGCTTTCGCCCGTCGTTTCGATGGAGCGTTCAGAACTCATGGATTAATTTCCTTGTTACAAACAAAAGTGCGGCTACCCACGCAGCCGCATAATAATCTATTTCGCAGGTTTCGCCTTGGGCGATTTCACGCGTGGCTCATTCCCTTTTCCGTTGGGCTTGGAGTCAGTTTTGGTTTCGGACTCACTGTCATCCGTAACGGTAGTGCCGGACATCAGACCGACAGATCGTTCAGCTTCCAATTTCGCTTTCAGGGTTGATTTACCACCGGGTCCAACAGGAACAGGTACAGGCCTAGGGGTGCTCGATCCGCCAATCTTGAAGGGTAGCAGGCTGCTCCACGTGAACTTACCTTTGTTCGTCATGGCATATTGTACGATACCCATGATATTGGAGACAATGAAATAAACCGACAAGCCCACCGAAAATGACAGCGAGAACATACCCATCATCAAGGGCATAATGGTGGTCATGGATTGGGTCATGGCCGCTGCTTGATTAGGCTTGCCATCTTCAGACGGTGTCGAAGGCGGTGTCATCATCTTGGACTGTACGTAAGACGTGATGAGCACGAGCACAGGGAAAATCATGGCATAAGTCGGGTTGGCTGTCGGTGCTTGAGTCAAATCCATACCAAACCAGACGTTATTTAGTGGAACAAGACGATCAAGGCCGGGAATCATGAAACGACCAGCCAAATCCAGCAATTGCAGTGGTGTTGCGGCCAAGGCATGGTTAATGGCTTGATAGAGGCCAATCCAAATCGGAAGCTGGATCAGCAGCGGCAAGCAACCACCGACCGGATTTACACCATACTCGCGATACAGTTTCATCTGTTCTTGCGAAAGTTTCTCACGGTCATTCTTATACTTATCCTGTAACTTCTTCAGTTCAGGTTGAAGTTCGGCCATCGCCTTCGACGCGCGCGTTTGTTGAATCGTCAAAGGATAGGTCAACAAACGAATTAGTATAGTAAACAGAATGATGGCAATCACCGAGCTGTTAAACAACTGGTATAACAGCGTCAAGACAGTGATGAATGGGTTAAGGATTAGATCCCACATGGATAAAAGGCTCCCTCGGCTTTACTGGAAATTGTAAGACCACTTCGCTTCGCCATTGTCGAGCGTATAAGCCGCTAACAATTGACTGGTCGAAGTCGTGCTGACAACAATATACGGTTTGGGAATATCCACGCCATCCCCCGGCTGGACAAGCAAAATATCGGACAGAATGGGTGCCGTCAATTCACGGACTAAGGGTTTGCCATCAGACCCAATAACGGACGTACCATTTGAACGATTAAGCCAGTAGAGCTTCTGGTCGCGTGCACCAACTATAATGACGTCACCTGCAATCAGTGGCGTCGCCCGAATGGCACTAGCAGCTACTTTCTGCTGCCATACCGGCTCCAGATTGTTAGCGGTATTGAATGCATACAACGTACCACCCAAGTCACCGACATAAAGTATACCGTTATCAATCGCTGGTGTACCCCAAACCCAATCCACCGTAGGCTTTTGGTTCAGGATCTTACCATCTGTCGAAATCTCAAATACCTGCCGCGCGAAGCTGCCAATATAAAGCTTGCCATTGGCATAGAGCGGTGTGGCTGTCGCGGCACCCAGAATGTCAAGCTTCCACTTTTGCTCACCGGTATTGGCATCGACCGCGTATAAGAAATGATCCAAAGATGAGAAGTAAAGCATGTCATCAACGAGTAGCGGTTTGCCCCAAACTCCATGTTCGGTAGAGGTCTTCCATTTAACATCCAGCGTGTCGCGGTCAAGAGCCACGACATCTTTCGCGTTGAGCGCCACGAAGACTAACTTATCCGAAGCTACCAAGTCCGTCACCGAATGGCCTGAATAGCCATCAATGATACGACCATCTGCGACAGTTGCTTGAGCAAGCGTCGTGTCAATCTTGTAAATATGTTGGTCGTAGGAAATCGCCAACATACCTTGATTGTCAATGGAGAGCGGCGAGGTATAGAACTGTTTGTTACCTGTGGGGCGGAAATCCCAAGCGCGGAGTTTGCCTTCCGAGTCCGGAGGACGGTTCTCGCAGTCGGCATTCTTCAGGACGACAGGCGTCCCATCGGCAGGATTGACCTGAACAATGCGGTCATTATAGGCAACCACAATACTCTCGGTCGTCTTTCCACCGCATGCGCTGGATAAAAGACTAATCGCAGGCCAACCTGTACCCAAGGGGGCAGGACCGCAGGCGGCTAGTGCCAGACTAAACAATACAAGAGCGCCCCATAATGTAGGGCGCGCCATAAACTGCCGAATATTCAACACGTTACTCCTCAAGCTCAGGTACAGGGTCGTAGCCACCTACATGAAATGGATGACAACGCGCAATCCGTTTGACACCCATCCAACCACCACGAATAACCCCAAAACGGTTTATCGCTTCATACATATACATGGAGCAGGTTGGCTCGTAAATGCAGGACGGCGGCAGAAGCGGGGAAATGAAACGCTTATAAAAACGAATCATCGCTAATGCTACGATTTTCACCCTTCACTGCTTTCCACTAACATTAAATCGGCCTGACGAAACATCTCAGTCAATATACGACTTACCCCATCAAATGGTTGCTGTGTAAGGGGCTGACGTACTACGAATACCACATCGAAACCACTACGGAGCTGCGGGTTGAGCAACCGAAGGGATTCGCGTAACAGACGACGCATCCGATTGCGCACCACTGCCCCACCTATTCGCGCCGATGTCACTAATCCGTAACGGTTATGTGACAATCCATTTGGCATCTGACTCATCAGGATGTAACGGTTCTGAGTCGTCATGCCTTGTTTGCGAAGTCGAGCAAAATCCTCGGTGCGGCGAAGTCGGAAGCGCCGTTCCATAATAACTATCAGTTAGGCTTTCCAGTTAACCTTTTTGACGTGATTGGGGGTCACGGATAATACGTGACGGCCTACACGACGACGACGCGAAAGAACCTGACGGCCCTTGCCCGTTTGCATGCGCTGGCGGAAGCCATGAACGCGCTTACGACGACGAATTTTTGGTTGCCATGTCCGCTTGGTTGACATGCGGTATATACCTCATTTTGCTTGTATAATCATCATGAACGGTAAGTATATACTACGGGTATGCGGTGGTCAACCCGACGCTTGCGTGGGGCTAGAGATATAAAGTATAATTGAGGTTCAAACTAAAATTTACTTTGCTACAATTCCCCCGCATAACCATCTGGAGAATCTAAACCTTGATGATGCCAAGCCATCACTGGGCGCGTAATTTCACCGTCGAAAAAGACGACATCGAGTATCTGACGAATCTGCTGCTGGAACGAGAAACACCACTTGACACTGAGACGTTAACCCGTGTGCTTATTGAGGCACGCATCAGCAAAGAAGTCGAAACGCTCCGCCAGCGTTACCAAGATGCTCGCATATACGATCCTGCGCGCTCATACAACATTGGACAAAAACTCATTTTCACGGAATTCGATTATCAGACAGCAGTTGTCGTTGGCAAGCGAGCCGGCAATAACCCTGACTACGGCAACTTCAACGTGGTGGCCGTCGAGTTTGATGACGAGGACTTGAACATCGACGAAAAAAACCGTGAATTCGCAACCGAATTGACTATTGAGCACGATCTCAACCAAGAGAGTGACACCGATGACTCGATTGGCTCGGTCAATGATTTGAATGCCGATGAGATATTAGCCACTTCCGGCAAAGAGATCACCAAAAAAGTCGAGGATAAACTTCGCTCTTCATCCGATTTGATTTTTATGGCGCGCAAATGGTTCCCGCGTGACTTATTGATGGATGTCAACATCGGACACTTAAATCTCGCGGAAGCCGTTCTGGACATTATGGGCGGCGGCCCGATGACTACCGAGGCCATCCTCAATGAGATGGGCGGGCTGGGTAAAGCGCCAATGGCTTTGCAAGTGTTCTCGATGAATTATGGGTTGAATAAAGACTCGCGGTTTGATGAGGTTGGGCCAACAGGCGAAATTCTGTGGCATTTGACCCGGCTAGAACCCGAAGAAGTTCAGCGTACACCGTCGATGCTGCGCTACAGTCCGATTGAATATGACCGAACGCTCCTGACGAAAGAAATGCTTGCCATCGAAGCCGAAATTGATGATGAGTATTCGCCAGCAATCGAGGTCGGAGACATTAATCACACCCAAATCACCCTGACCTACCCCCACCGCCGATTGGGAACGCTTCCTCTTAGTGATCGCACAGCAGCGATCTTCCCAACCGCACGTCAAACAGCGCGTGTGGCGTTTACATTGGTGGATGGACAGGACGGCGAAGAATATCCTGCATGGGTTGTGCGTAAAGATCGCTATGTATACGGCTTAGCGAAGTTTTACCGCAAACACAAACTGCCCATTGGTGCTTATGTTACGGTCAGCAAAGGTGATGGTGACGGCAAAGTTACCGTCAACTTCAACGCTCATAAGCCTCGCACCGAATGGATCCGTCTGATTGTGCCAAAGGGTGATCAAATTACATTTGAAAATCATAAGCGAGCAATCGGTGCAGAATATGATGATCTGATGATTTTAGGAGCGGAAGACCTAGCAGCTGTCGACGCACTCTTCACAAATGCGCAACAGCAGAAAAAGAGTCTGGTGTCTATCTTAAGGAGCATTATCCCTTCATTAGGCGCGCTCACTCCTCAGGGAACCGTTCATTCTAAAACGATTTACAGTGCCGTAAACGTGCTGCGGCGATGTCCGCCGGGGCCAATTTTTGCGGTTCTGATAGCCAATCCTGACTTCCAAAATGTTGGGGGCGATTATTGGAAACTCAGTAATGATTAAAGGAGGCTGGTTATGACCACCACAACAGGTAAACCCGGCTTTCTCATTAAGCCGACACTCGAAACCAAGTTTCGTGTCGATTATAGCTGGTGGGAGAAAAGTTCCGAAGATTTGCGTACTTATTTGCTTAGCCATCTGATGCCCGAACAGCGGGACAGGCTAAGCCAATCCGATGAAGTACGGACAGTTGATTACATTGATCCGGATACAGGGGAAGTGTTTGAACTGGACGAATTGGGATTAGCGATCCAAACCGCTGCCGAAAACCCCAACTTCATTAATCAGCAAACTTCATTGGTTGACAGTGTGTTCCGTGTATTTTTGGCGAACGGTAACGTTCCTCTAACACCGGTTGAGCTGGCTGAACGGACGGGACGATCTGCCAATACCATCTTGAAGACGTTAAGCGGTGGGCAGATTTACAAAGGCATTCGAGCGATTCTTTCATAGACGATAACGTGGAGAACAAGAAACGCAATGGGGCGAGTGATTAATACTGACAGCACGGGTAAGCAGCGTAATCAGACCATGCGTACAGTGGCTGAAATCCTGCGGCGATTAAGTCAAAAGCAAGTGGTCGATGATGAAGTCCGCAATATGACTGCGATGCTGGTCTACTGCTTCCGTGAAATTGAGGCCGGCATAGAACAATCGGCGACCGCGTGGGAAAAACGTGATTATTGGGTCAAGTCGGAAGAACTGCGACAACGCTGGATGTGGGTTGGCGATATGGCTGACCAACTGCGCAATATGGTTTACTCTGACAATTGGACACTGCTCCCACCAATTATGCTCAAGCTGCTGCCCCGTGTGGCGGATATTAAGATCACAAAAATGACGCGCGATGTGTCATTGTGGGATGGCGTTTACGATAAGCTGATGAAGGAAAAGCCGGGAGCATAACGCTGGCTCGCGTAAATATGCATGTGGAAAGTGATGTCAATATGGCATCACTTTTTGTTTTACCGAAAGTGATCTCTTAGCCACGGCAGCAGCTTTTCATAATCGGGAACGGCGTGGCCTTCAGCCGTTCCTTTTATGTAATCGCGATCAATGACCAACGTTTCATAACGTCCACGATTCAAGAGCGCCGGGACAACCAAACTATACATATCAAGCAGAGTCAGATTGGTATCGATTGAGGAACGCAATGCCGCAAGCGCTGCAGGCCAGCGCACCGGATTAACCAATTTTGCCAAGAGCGCCGAGACAACCTGCTGCTGCCGAGCGGCGCGGTGATAATCGTCATCGGCGTGTCGGGTACGCGCATACCTGAGCGCCCGTTCGCCATCCATCTCTTGTACACCGATATCGAATTTGACATACTCTACCCCGCCGTTTTCAGTCGGATATTGGTCGTCGATAATGGTGTGCTCAACATCAATGGTTACACCACCGACTGCATCAACCAACTTGACAAAGCCATTAAAATCGAGGCGAATGTAACGGTTGAGTGAAATGCCAAAGTCATTAGAAATGGTTTCCATCACTAATGAGGGACCCGTTCCAGGCTGCTGTTGCTCGGCCAGCAAATTGACGGTATTGATGCGCTGCGAGCCGTAACCCGGAACTTCGACGAAAAGATCACGGGGGATCGATAGAAGGCTGAGGCGTAATTGGGACGGCTTGACGCCAACCAGAATGATGCTATCGGTTCGAGAGAGAAAGCCTTCACCGGACCGTCCATCAACCCCCAGCACAACGATGTTGACCGCAGCAGGGGGAAACACAAGATAAACCAGTAAGGATAGGCCGCAGCAAAAGAAGGGTGTGATCAAAAGGTAGAGGAATAGCCAACGGCGAGAGAACCCTAAGCGACGACGGCGGTTGACGTGTATGGGTACCGTATCGGCGGTAGGAGAAGGTTCGATCATCCGAATACCACACCTAGGTCTCGCGCCATCTGAACGGTTTCACCTTTCACGTCGACAAACTTCATTTTGATGGCGTCTTCGATTTTCACGTAGGACATTTGCGTACCTTGCAGTGCAGCCATATATCCCCAGCGTTCTTGGGCAACCATGTGTACGGCGGCAGAGCCGAAGCGGGTTGCGAGCCAGCGATCATATGGAGTTGGTTGACCACCACGTTGAACATGTCCCAGCACAGTGACGCGCACCTCAGAGCCGACACGTTCGGCCAATAAATCGCCAACCATCTGCCCTATCCCACCGAGCCTTGCACCTTGCTTGATACTTCCAGCGATCTTGTACTGCTGGTGACCGCCCACTGGTGCCGACCCTTCAGCAACAATGACAAGACTGTGATGGCGTCCTGATGATTTGAGTTGACGAATTTTCTGACCCACAACTTCAATATCGAAGGGGATTTCAGGAATGAGAATCGCATCCGCGCCGCCGGCTACACCAGCATGTAAAGCAATCCAACCTGCATCGCGACCCATTACCTCCAAGACCATGACACGGTGATGACTTTCAGCTGTGGTTTGGAGCTTATCGAGGGCTTCGGTCGCTGTATTGATAGCCGTATCAAAACCAAAGGTGATGTCTGTGCCACCAATATCGTTATCGATGGTTTTAGGTACCCCAACGATATGAGCTCCCAATTTGACAAGGCGGTGGGCGATTGCCATGGTGCCATCACCGCCCGCTACAATCAGAGCATCTAAACCAAGCTCCGTCATGCGAGAAATCGCGACATGTGAAACGTCTTCATACTCGATTGTTCCATCAGGGCGCTGTTTGGGATGGGCAAAAGGGCTACCCCGATTGGCTGCACCAAGAATCGTGCCGCCACGTGCCAACAGCTCACGAACATCCCGCGTCGATAAATCGACAGCCGGCAATCCCTCATAGAGTCCGTCGAACCCACGTACTATGCCAACAACATCCCATTGGTAATGATTACGGGCAGTTAAGTAGGCCGCCCGAATCACAGCATTTAGACCGGGTGCGTCGCCGCCGCCGGTTAAAATGCCGACACGTTTAGAATAATTGGCTTCGGTCATGTCATTGCCCTACTCTATCCATGTTTAGACGAATGTACGCACGTAGTTCATGACGAGTAGCGCTTCCAATCGCTGCTATCCGGAGACAAGCTGTAAACACCACCGCGCATGTCCCCGATGAAGATCATGCCATCCGAACCCAATTGTACCTGAGGCGTAAAGGCAATTTCGGTTTCGGTGACCGCCCAACCCAAGCGATCACGCAAAGCAGACTGCCCACGCCAGAGCAATCCAAAGCCCCGACGCGGCTGAAAGGTATAGGGCGGCGCGTTGTTAAAGGCAGGATCGATGTCTGCCATGCCATCGGTGAAGGCATCGTTAAAAACTTGCCAGCGCGGTGTGTTTACACTGTCAAAAAGGACATAAATTGCATCCTGCTGCGCGATCCATATCATCGCGCCATTCTGGAACTGCAAGAATGATCCCGCACTGACGAGCGGCGGATTCATGGGGCAACTAGCG
This sequence comes from Aggregatilineales bacterium, assembly GCA_044226855.1. Lineage (GTDB taxonomy): Bacteria > Chloroflexota > Anaerolineae > Aggregatilineales > Phototrophicaceae > CFX2. The sequence goes on along the minus strand of JBGAGF010000004.1, from coordinate 337,224 downwards.
GGTTTAAAGCCACCAAAAAACCAAGGTGTCGTACAGGTTTGTCCCTGTGGATTGACGCCTATTGCTGTAGGAATAGGCACTACCCCACCTGAAATCACATTCGGTGGAGCTGTCACATAAATAATGCTACTGGTCGCAGTTGGTGGGAGTGTAGGCCGTGCCGTAGGAGTCGGCGTCCAACTCGGTGTAATACTGGGCGTTTGAGTGGGCGTTTTACTCGGTGGCAGCGTCGGTGTCACCAAAACAAAATTTGACTTTGTGGTGCTGCTCGGAATCGGTGTGGTCAGTTCGGCTGTCGAAACCGCAATCACAATAGGCGATGGTGTTGCACTGAGTGCACGCGTAGGTGCCGGTGTAGTCGGTGCCAAAGTCACTTCTTGAACCAAGAGTGGGCCATTGTTGAGCGCAGTACGTTCGGGACTGCAAGCCGCTAACACCATTACCACTACTAAAATAAGAAACGGGCGGTTGCCCATTCTGAATATCCTCATTGTCGTCATCAATATCATCATCCGATTGTATGCTCCAAAAGGGTATTGTGCAAATTGCTTAAAGAGCATCGTAGGTGTATCCTAGTAACCACAATGTTATCAGCATAAGGGGTCAGCATGACACGACGCAGATCCAGTTATTCACGTAGTCGCAGCTCTAGCTACGAGTCGCGCGGACGATCCTATTCGCGTTCCAAAAGCTACGGTGAAGAGCGAATCGAACGATTAACATGGTTTTTTCTCGTACTGGCGATCGCCGGTGCGCAAATACTCCAACAAGGCGGCCTGACACTTCCCAATTGGGTGATCCCGTTTGCGGGATGTATTGTACTGCTGGGCTCAGGCGTATATCAAAATTCCAAGCGCTGGCGAGTCGCGCCGACAACATGGCTAGCAGGAGCCTTGCTGGCCGGACTGACAGCCATAAACTTATACGTCAGCCCCAATATAAATTTTCTCGGCTTATCGCTGATTGTATTTGCGGCTGTGATTTTGATGGGTCTGCTGACGGGTGAAACCTAGACCCATCGCTCCAAACTATAACGATTTGTTTTCGAAGACAGTGACGGACGAAATATGGCGGAAAGTACACATACTACTACAGTTGAAGACGTGCGAAAGTTGGGTTTGCCTCTTGGGACAAAAGTGGTGGCCGGGGACGGATTATTGAGCCGTCCGGTCTCTTGGGCGACCGTTTTTTATCCGGAAACAACGCTCAGCAATAAAACGCTTCAACGAGGGGAAATTGTTCTGGTTGCGCCGGCTGAAACTGAAAATTCAGCGGTCGTGAGCGATGCCGACATTCTGCGCTGGGCATCAGACATGCAGGCTTCCGCTATTGTGTTAAGCGAAAATGCGGCACCGACGATTGTGGCCGAAGCGAACGCTATCGGGATGGCCGTAATGGTCTTGCCAGCAGGCAGCCGAATCCGGTTAGTCGAAAAAGCGGTCATCAGTTTACTGGTCGATCGCAAAGGACAAATTGAACGACGGGCAACACAAATTTACCGGCAGCTCACACAAATTTCGTCGCGCAATGAGGGAATGGCTGAGTTAGTCAATGCGATGGCACGACTAACCAACAAGGCAATTGTCGTCCAAGACAAGCGATTACGCGTTATTGAAAGCACGGTACAGCCCCAATTCATTGGCAACTGGGACGACATCGAGCAGTTTCTAAAGAACGTCTATAACTTGCCGGTCGAAATGCAAGACCGGCAACGTGTCGCGGAGATTGATAATCCTGTACTCCTACAATCGATCCCGACACCGGGCTTAGCACGGTTGGTGTCACCGATCATCACCAAGAATATCGGGCGCGGGTACCTGTCGATCATTGGACGCGATACCGAACTGGATGATATTGACCTGCTGGTCGCGGAACACGGCGCGGCAGCCTGTGCGCTCGAAATGGCAAAGGCCAAAGCCATCAGTGATACGGAAAAACGCTTACGGGGCACATTCCTCGACCGCATCCTGATTGGTGACGTCAGTTTGCAGGAAGCAATCCGGCAGGGTGAACGTTTCGACCATGACATGACGCAAACGCATCTGGCGATTGTATTGGCGTGGCAAGGTGAGAAAACGCCATCCAACCGGCGGCTTGAGACTCTGGTGAACGGCGTTGTTGCCAGCCAACATGCCAGTGCACTGGTGTGGCAGCGCGAGCGGGAAAATGAACTCTTAGTATTTCACGCAACCGGTTCAGATGCGAAAGAAACCGTCGAGGCCAGCATCAAATTGGCTAAGGCGTTTACTCAAGAAGTTCAACGGCAGTATCCCGGTGCGCGAGTGGCTGTTGGAATTGGACAAGCCGCGCGGGATATCACGGCATGGCGCAACAGTCACCGAGACGCGGTACAGGCGCTCGAATTGGCAGCGCGGCTGCATACGGATACGCCTCTTTATATCGGGGATTTAGGTGTCTACCAACTCATCCTGAGCTTGTCTGACCGCGATAAGCTGTTGTCATTCTGCCAGAAGACGCTGGGAGCGCTCGAAGAATACGATCATCGCCAAAATGCTGATCTGATCAAGACACTTGAGGCATTCTTTGCCTGTCACGGTAATCTCAGCCAAACCGCCGACATGTTGATTGTGCATCGCAATACCCTGCTCTACCGCATGAACCGCATTAACGATATTGCACAAATCGAATTGGAGCGTCCGGAGATTCGGTTGGCATTACATTTGGCGTTAACAATCCGCAGATTGTTGACGATGAACTAACCCCCCGTTATTCTCAGCGATTTTAAAAGCTAAGGACGCTTGAAGCGTCCTTTTCGCATCGCAAATTATTCTCTTGTCAGCAAATGATTTAATGTGGCTTTGTGTAAATGTCTTGAGGGAAAGACGTGAAAAGCATCTATGCAATTTGCACGATTTGTTGGGGAAAAGCTTAGAGTAGATTATCCGTATATTTATTGCTACTTACAGGATAAATTATCACCAATAACTAAACCCTTATTTTTAGGTGATTTAACCAAATAACACATGTAAGGAATGTGACATCAAGGAGCAATGACAATGCAGCAAGATAGCCCATCAGATTGTACGGATTTCCCCCTCCATCGCATTGACACACAGGAACATGATGCCTGTGCTTTGATCTGTGCTGTACGCAAGGGCGGCCAGCCCACTCACGGTAACGTAAAACGGACTATTGAAGCACTCACCCGCATGGGCCATCGAACCGGTATTGTCGATGGCGAGGGTGACGGCGTCGGGATATTGACGGATATTCCCCGTCAATTGTGGGTTAAGCGTCTGGCACGGGCGGGGCTGCGTTCCTCAATCGCCAGTAACCGTAATTTCTGGGTTGCGCATGTCATGATTCCTGCAGCGGCGCGGGGACGCTCACATAACCTCATTGAACGCATCAGCCAGCACATTATGACGGCTGGTTTGGATGTCATTCTTGAAGAACCGGGTATTGTTAACAGCCACATGCTGGGGCCGAATGCCCAAAAGAATGAGCCGGACTTCTGGCAAATTGCTGGAACAAGCGGCAGCATTCCCCAAGAACAGTTGGAAAGCACGTTGTTCAAACTGCAAACTCAACTTGAAAAAGAATTGGGTGTCCACTTCCCATCTTTCTCATCACATAGTGTTGTCTATAAAGTACAAGGCACCGTCGAAATTCTGCGCCGGTATTATCCCGAACTGCGTGATCCGGATTACGCATCGTGTGTCACATTGGGTCACGCGCGTTATTCGACTAACACAAACTCGAACTTCGAACGTGTTCAACCGTTCGGGGTCATGGGGCACAACGGGGAGTTCAATACCATTTCCCGCTTCCGGCTCGAAGCGGGCATGATCGGAATTACGCTTGATCCCGGTAACTCGGACTCGCAAGATGTGGATCGTGTTCTGCACGCGTTGTGCATGGAATACGATATGGACTTGATCGAGGCGATGGAATATGTTTTCCCGCCGCATAAACACGATCTGATTCAGAACGTACCGGAAATTCATGATCTGTATGAGCAAATTCGCCGCTCGTTTGGGCCGTTTGCGCAAGGCCCTGCGGCAGTTGCGGGACGTTTGGGTGACGAGTGCGTGTTTAGCGTGGATGCGCTGGGTCTTCGTCCTCTGTGGTTCGGCGAAAGTGAAAAGGATTACTTCGTCACATCCGAACGCGGCGTCTATTCGCTGGATATGATGTCGGTTGAACCCAAGCCTCTGGCTCCAGGCGAAAAAATCGCGCTGAAGCTTAAGGCGGGTCAAGGACTAGATGTTTTTGATTATCCTGCTATTCAACAGTACGTGCTCAATCGTCAACGGGAACGTAATACGCGTCATGGCGATGCCAATGGCAATAACGGACTATGGTCACTGAATGATATGCCTTCGGCTTCTGTCAAGATGACACCGTCAGACTTTGGTGGCTCAGGTGGTGGCATGCAAGTTGCGTTGGCAGGTACAGCCGTGGCCGAAGCAACCCACATTGCCCCTGCTCCAATGCGGACGGCGCAACCTGTTCCTTGGCTGCAATACAAAACACCGGTCAATGCGAACACTATGGCGGCTCTGGGTTGGGAGCGCTACCACGTTAACTTCATGGAGACGATTGCTGAGTCCCAAAAAGAACAGGTTGGGTCGCTCGGTTGGGATGGCCCGCTTGCTGCACTGAGCCAGACGCGCGTGAACATCGCAGATTTCTTCAAGGAAACGGTGGCGGTTGTTACCAACCCAGCCATCGACCGCGAACGCGAAAAAGCACAGTTCTCGGTTAAGACCTTAATTGGTCGTCGGCCAGAAGTTGGCTCAAGCATCGACCCAAATAATCCACTCATTCAGTTGGCGACTCCCCTTCTGCTCGGCGGCTATGCAGAGCTCGGCTTAGCGGACGAAATTCGCCAAGCGGCTGAGAAAACCGGCACGATACTCATTGAAGATTTGTTTGAAACCTTCGATGAACGCATGGTCGTGTTCTCCAGTTCGGCGGCGATGGACGAAAACATTCAAGAGGCCGTTGATCGCCTACAGCAAGCAGCGGTAGAGGCTGTACTGAACGGTGCGATTTGCATCCAGGTGCCCTCCGTGACTTGCATGATTTGGCGTTATGCATTGCGCTGGGTGCAAACGGCGTTGTGCCCTACGCCATGTATGCAGTGGCGTTGGGTCTGGCTCCGAAGCCACCGAAAGAGAAACCCGCAGCGGATGTCCGTGTCAAGCAGTTAATTGGGCTAATTAAGGTTCTCAACGGCGGGATTGAGAAAGCGATCTCGACAATCGGATGCCATGAGCTGCGCGGATATGGGCACTCATTTAGTTCCATCGGGCTAGCGAATAACGTTAATCCCTATTTCGGTACACCCAATTACTTTGGATCGGAAGCACGTGGCCTGACGTGGAGTGACATGAAGGCTGACGCCGAAGAACGGGCATCGGAACTTCGTGGCGAAAAGACCGGTAAGCTGGCGAACGCTGACCGTTTGTATCCCAAGATGTGGAACGGTTGCACTGCGTCACATCCTCGGATTAAAGACGGAAGAAGTTGAAGAGGTCATTGATCCAGACAGTGTAGATATCACTTTCAAAGATCATACGATGCCGATTATCATCGGCGCCATGTCGTTCGGTTCGCAGGGTGAACTGGCCTACAAGGCTTATGGTGAAGCCGCTTACCGCCTGAACATTATCTGTGTGAATGGCGAAGGTGGTGAGCTAGCCGATGTGATGGGACGCTACCCGCGCAATCGTGGTAATCAGATCGCCTCGGCGCGTTTCGGTGTGAACATCGAGTTCTTGAACTCCTGCAACTATCTGGAGATTAAGATCGGGCAAGGCGCGAAGCCGGGTGAAGGTGGACAACTGCCGGGCTATAAAGTCACCGAGCAGGTGGCAGCAGCGCGGCATACAACACCGGGCGTTGACCTAATTTCACCCAGCAACAACCATGATCTGTATTCGATTGAAGATTTGGCTCAATTGATTGATGAACTCAAGACGGCCAATCCGAATGCGAAGGTGTCAGTCAAGATTCCGGTTGTTCCCGGCGTCGGCGTGATTGCAGTCGGCGTGGCGAAGGCTGGCGCGGACATCATCAATATCACCGGCTACGACGGTGGCACCGGCGCAGCACGGGCACACTCCCTGCGCCATGTCGGTTTGCCTGCGGAAATTGGCGTGTGGCTGGCACACCGCGCACTGAACGAAAGCGGTTTACGCGATGATGTGGAACTGTGGTGCGATGGCGGTATGAAGAGTGGGCGCGATGTGCTCAAGATGATGTGCTTGGGCGCGAACCGCGTAGGCTTCGGTACGCTGGCGATGGTCGCGATGGGTTGTACGATCTGCCGGAAGTGCCATGAAGGTACATGCCACGTTGGTATCACGACACACGTCAAGACGGCAGAAGAAGCGGTACTGAAGGGCATCAAGCACTTCGAACCACGCGACCTCGAAGCCTCGGTTGAAGGCATCTGCAACGTGTTCTACATGCTGGCAGACGACATCCGCAAGTGGACGGCCAAGCTCGGCTTTACCCGTACACAGGATGTGGTTGGACGCGCTGATCTGCTCGAACAAATTGCGATGCACGACCGGATTGACCTCAGCCCGTTGACCCGTCGTGCGCCTCAAAATATGAAGAAAGCCCTGCAACCGGGCGTGGGTGTGCGTTTGGTTCGTCCGCGCAATACCTTGACCAAGCAAATCACGGCGACGATCGCCGAGCAGGTGGAATACGGCGAGCGCGAACTGACCTACGACGATGAACAGGTGATGGCGATGGATCGCGCGTTGGGTACACACTTGAACGGCGCGATCAAGCGCGGCGACTTCCCGAACGCTGACCTGATCAGTGCAGTACATCTGAACTTTAGCAACTCGGCTATTCCGGGTAACGGTCTGGCAGCGTTCCTTGACACGCCACTGGAAGTGATGGTTGAAGGCGGCGCACAGGACGGTGTAGCGAAGTGCGCACGGGGCGGTACGGTGACGATCCTCAAGGGGTTGAACCACAACGGTCAGCGCTTGGATGGTTCGGTGGGCAAGAGTTTCGCTTACGGGGCGCAAGGCGGGCGCTTTATCATCCAAGGGAATGCCGATACCCGCGCCTGTATCCGGTTGAGCGGTGCTGACGTGATCTTCGGTGGCGAGGTTACACGTCCACTCCGTGACGAACTCGGTGGATTGGCCGCACGGGCGAACATCAAAGGTTATGCCTGCGAGTATATGACATCCGGTCGCGTTATCATTTTGGGCGATCCCGGCCCGTGGATGTGTGCAGGTATGTCGGGTGGCGTGATTTACCAACGCATTCAGCCGGAAATGAACCTGACGGTCGAGGCCATTCGCCGGCGCATCGCGGAAGGTGCAACCGTCGACATTTTCCCGCTGGATGAGCGCGGAATCGCGGATGTACGTGAACTGTTGAATGTCTATATCCAGACGTTAGAAGTCAACAACCAACCGGAAACGGCACATCACCTCTACAGTTTGGTGGGGCGGCCACAGGATCACTTCATCAAAATCGCGCCACCGATGCGTAAGAACTAGTAACTGGTTTCCTTATGGGCACAGGAATCCTGTGCCCCTACATGTTTGGTTGGAAGGAAGAGCGGACAAGGTTCGCTCTTTTTGTTTGGAAATAGGATTTCTGGACACTGTGACACACTGTAGAATAGCGCGGCGTTACTATTCCACCATTACGAGTTTTTATGTCCATCCTCACTATCATCACTGCCATTGTAGTACTGGGAACTTATGCAGGGGTCGCGGTCGGGCGCGTGCGTTGGTTACGCATGAACCGAGCGACGATTGCGCTGGTCGGCGCGGCGATTCTGATCGCAATCGGGGCGATCAATGAAAAACAGGCGTATGCAGCACTGGACATTGGAACCATCCTACTGCTGGCAGCGATGATGGTCATAAACGCCAACTTGCGGATGGCAGGCTTCTTTAATGTTGTGAGTGATTGGGGGCTGAAACTGGCAAAAAGCCCACGCATTTTGCTGGCGCTGGTTATCGCAGCGTCCGGCATTTTGTCAGCGATATTCTTGAACGATCCGGTGTGCATCTTGTTTACGCCGCTGGTGATTGACCTTTGCTTGAGACTAAAGCGCGATCCGATCCCGTACTTAATCGGGTTGGGAACAGCAGCGAATGTGGGATCGACAGCGACGATTACGGGCAATCCTCAGAATTTGATTATCGGGCAGGCCAGCGGCATCTCGTTTCTGACGTTTCTGGCACACCTAGGGCCAGTGGCTTTGATCGGGTTGGTGATTTGTTGGGGCGTCATCGTGCTAATCTACAGGCAGGAATTCCAGAAACCGTTCGAAAAGGTCATCCAAACTGATGAAACCTCACAGAGTACAACTTACCCTCCCCTCTTGAATCGGACACTCTTGGTGGTAGGCGGATTGATGATCGCGTTTCTGGGCGGACTGCCGATTGTGTCCTCGGCCTGTGTGGCGGCGGGATTGTTGATGGTTTCCAAGATTAAGCCCAACAAATTACTGGCGATTGATTGGGAACTGCTGGCCTTTTTCGGCGGCTTGTTCATTGTGACAGGCGCGATTGAAGTGACCGGCTTGAGCACGCAACTGTTCCAACTCGCCTCCCCACTCATTCACGGCGGGGTGGTGGCGTTGAGCCTGACGACTGGCGTGTTGAGCAATGTGGTGTCGAATGTTCCGGCGGTACTACTCCTGCGACCGGAGATTGGAACACTCCCAAATGCCCAGCAGGCATGGCTGACCTTAGCGATGTCCTCGACTCTGGCGGGGAATTTCACCCTGCTTGGCTCGGCGGCGACGTTGATCGTGGCGGAGGTAGCGGCGACACGCGGGGTGAAGTTGAGTTTCACGGCGTTCTTGAAGGCAGGCATTTTAATCACGATTCTGACGATGGCGGTTGGGATTGTGTGGTTATCCCTTGGTTTGTAGCGGTTAGCGATTAGATTTTAGCTCCATATAAATGCAAGATTTGCAGATTTTGCACATTATCCGCCGAAATGGCAGGCGGATGTGAGGGAGCATGGCGCTGAATTGACATTCTATGGCGGCGGGTAGCTTCCTTGGAGCCGCTGAATTGGCACCTTTGCAGCGGATGGCTCCCTTGATGCCACCGCCTGCCATTTGTGCCATGCCGCTACGCTCGTTGTAATCAATATCAATACATTTTTTACCACAATCCCCACGGGAGGCTTCGCACAGACGCAAAGAAAGAAGAGAATACCTTTACTCCCAACCCTACATCACCACATTCGCAGGCTCACTCCGGTGAAAGCCTGTAGTAACAGGGGAAGGGAGAAAATTCCATTATTGATTCGGAAAATTCTTCAGAATCAGAATCCCTTTCAAAATAATCCGGCGGTGGTGGCGTCAAAAAAAATGGCGGCGGCGATGGCGGCGGTTGGTGAGATGTTAAGGTGCGTGATGATTTAATTTGGCGAAGGATTTGCCGACGACAAATCCCTACAGTACACCCTATTCTCATTGTACCGGAATAGGCGAACGAACGGGTTACACTTTGGAAGACCATTTTGTAACTGTGTGGGAGGGTTGGCGAGAACCCAATTGAGGGAGCGAGGAGGCGCGGCGGGTTGGGATATAGTTGGAAAAGGGTTTATCGGGTTAACCGAAAATAAACACAGAAAATAATATTATAAAGAGGGACACGGCATCCCACAGGTAGGCTACGCACTGCCGTGTCCCTACAAGAGTCCGTGAAATTAACCCCCAGAAAGGGTGGCGAGAACACGCTGAATCTTAAGCGCGAGGTGCAAGATGAGACGGTTATCCGGATCATCCAGATTCATATCGGTGAGTTCGGCAATACGCTCCAGACGATAGACCAGCGTGTTGCGATGGACATCAAGATCGGCAGCGGCTTTGGCAAGGTTGCCATTGGCCTCAAAGAAGCCGTTGAGTGTACGTAGTAAATCGCCCTGCTTGCGTTCGTCATGCTCGACCAGCAAGCCAAGCGTCTCTTTGTGGAAGCGGCGCATCTGGTCAAGGTTTCGCTCTTTAAGTGCCAGCAATAACTGGAACAACTTGAGGTCACCGTAGAAAGTGGCCTGTTCACGATCACCCAGTTCGTTGGCGATGCTGACGGCGTCTTTGGCTTCGCGGTAGGCTTCCCGCAACACTGACAGTCCCAACGCAGGACGGCTGATACCTGCACCGACTAAACCGCTGGGTGTACGAGAAGCCAACTGTTCACGGACTTCATCCACCAAGCGGCGAACGCGCTGCGGTTGAGCAGCATTTTCGAGCGGATAGAGCGCGACAATCACATCGACATATTGGCCGACTGCGCCATTCAACTGACGGCGAATCATGTCATCACGCACCAACGAGATGAGCGATTCTAGGGGCAGCGGCGCACCGGATTTGGTAGAGGCACGGAACACCACTACGACAAATGAAGAATTAATGTCAAAGCCGGACTGCTGGGCACGGGTGGTGAGCAAGTCGTCGTCGGCAGGCGTTCCACTGAGCCACATCTGAACCCAGTCGCCGCGTGCCTGCTCCACTGCGAAGGCGATAGCGCGATTCTTGGCTAGCTCAATGGCACATACATCGGCACCGTATGTCATGACAAGACGATCAAATTCATCGAGCGGCGTTTGTTTATCAACGAGGGAAAGATACCCCGCGACGCGTTTTTCGACCTTTAGAACGGTTGTGAAACCGAGCGGACTGGAGACAATCGAGCCTTCGGTATCCGGCGCTTCACGTTCCAGCCAATTCTGAAAGGCCCCGTAAGGCAGACTTTGGAGGATAGCACGTCCAGTTCCGCCACCACGACGGGTTACATTAGGATAAACCTGCGCCATGAGTACACCAGCGTCATCATGAACGACTACCGGACGAGCGGTGGCACGAGCAACGATTTGAAGCAAGCTGTTCAGATCACGGTTTTCAGCAGCGAGGCGGCTGAGCTGGCGCTGAATTTCCATCGCGCGCTGGTTGAGTTGAGCGCTATAGTTGGCAATTAGCGTATTGACCGAGCGTTCAATGCGCGTCAGGTTGCTGTCGTCAGGTAAGGCTAACAAGCCGACCTGACAATCATTGGCGATGGCAATGGCGGTATCCGTCACGTCATCAATAGCGGCGACCGCGCTGACACCGACTTGCGCGAGACTTTGTACAACTTCACCTAACGTGAGGCGACTGTTGTAACTGCGAAGGACATCCATTGAGACCAAAGCCAGTTCGCCGCCGTAAATATCCGGAAAGGCGGGTGGCTGCGCGCGAACAGTGACAGACCAGTTAATGCTGATATCGGGTGAACCAGCGGCCAAGGACGTACCAAGGGGTAGTGCAAACTGCAAAAGAGCTTGTAGGGTAGTTGTATTGTTTTCACTCATGTAGACGGCCTTTTACGACAAATTGAATATCGCTATTCAATTGGATTAGCAAATTCAACAATTGGGCTTAGTGGGATTTAGCAATAGCATACAAATATACAGCAATCTGCATCTGTTAAACAACGTCAATTTAACTGAAATTCGGTTAGTTAGATTGCCCAATTAGACAAGAGTACCAATAAGGAAGAATGTGGAAGCGCGGGAATCAAAAAAAGGGCGAAGCAGTGCTTACGCCCTTTTTTATGCATTTACAGAGAACAGTTTAGGCTTTGACGCGTTTCACGCCGAGTGAAAGTGTCTCGCCTTCAAAGGATTCATCTTTGTTGAAGAAACCATCCGAAGGCTGCTTGGCCTCAAGCTTATCGCTCAAGGTTTCCGTGCGGATATAATCCGCAAACGAGTCGATGGCTTTGCCAAGTTTTTCACTGGCGACATAGCGCACGACAATCTTGTCGTCGATGTTGAAGTCGGCCTCTTTGCGCAGGGTCTGGACACGGCGAACCACTTCACGGGCCAGCCCTTCAAGCACGAGGTCTTCGGTCAAGCGGGTGTCGAGCGCGGCCAAATAGCCGCCTTCTTCGGCGATGGTGAAGCCTTCTGCCGATTTCTGTTTGACTTCTACTTCTTGCGGCGTAACTTCATATGTCTGGCCATCGATTTCAACCGTGACATTCTCGCTGTTGAGCAAGGCCTTTGCCCAACGGGTCACATCCGCCTGAGCGCCTTCACGCAGCGTCTTTTGTACCTTGGGGAAGTCCTTACCGAACTTCTTGCCCAACGCGCTCGGCAGCGGGTTCAGCACGTAAGCGATGACATCGCCTGCGCCTTCCAAGACCACCACCTTCTTGACGTTCAGTTCACTCTGGATGAGCGGCGTGAGACGTTTGACGGCAGCGGCTTCCTTGGCTTCGCGCGTCACGAATTGTGCGCTGGCAAGCGGCTGACGAACCTTGAGATTGGCGTTTTCACGCGCGGCACGTCCCAAACTGACCAACCGTTCAGCCATGTTCATATCGTTGATGGTTTCCATATTGATCAAGGCGGGATTGAACTCCGGCCATGATGCCAGATGGACACTATCCGGCGCTGATTCGTCGACGTTGGCAACCAAGTTACGGTAGAGCGATTCACTCAAGAACGGCATGGCTGGCGCGATCAACTTGGCTACGGTCGTCAAGCATTCGTACAGGGTGGCATATGCGCCCTGTTTGTCAGCGTCACTTTCACTCTTCCAGAACCGACGGCGGCTGAGACGAACGTACCAGTTGCTGAGCCGTTCCACGAACACTTGAATCGGTCGGGTGGCGTCGGTGGCGTTATAGGTTTCGTAGGCTTCCGTCACTTCTTTGATGAGCTGATGCAGTTCTGCCAGCACCCATTGATCGAGCGGGTCACGGTCGGCGACGGCAGGCTGCTTATCCAGCGGTGACCACTTGTCCAAATTGGCGTAGGTCACAAAGAAGCTGTAGGTGTTCCAGAGCGTGCTCCAGAACTTGTTGACGACTTCACCCACCAAATCAACCGAGAAGCGGCGCGGATCACCGGGCGGGCTGGAGGTATACAAGTACCAGCGGAAGGCGTCTGCGCCATGCTTGTTCAGCACGTCCCAAGGATCAACGATGTTGCCCTTGCTCTTGGACATCTTCTTGCCTTCGCCATCCAAGATGTGGCCGAGGCAGATGACGTTCTTGTAGGCGACTTCATCGAACAGCATGGTGCTGATGGCGTGCAGGCTGTAGAACCAACCGCGAGTCTGATCCACCGCTTCGCAGATATAATCCGCAGGGAAGTGCGTCTTGAACATGTCAGCGTTTTTGTGCGGATAGCCCCACTGCGCGACAGGCATCGAACCGCTGTCGAACCACACGTCGATCAGTTCAGGGACGCGACGCATCGTACCGCCCTTCCCGTTTGGATTAGGGAAGGCGATTTCATCGACATAGGGACGATGCAAATCCAGTTCGCTCAGGTCACGTCCGGCAAGCTGCGAGAGTTCCTCAACGCTGCCGACACACAACTGCTCGCCAGTCTTATCATCGATCCAGATGGGCAGCGGCGTACCCCAGAAACGCTCACGTCCGAGCGCCCAGTCTTTGACGTCATCCAACCAATTGCCGAAGCGGCCGTCTTTGATGTGATCGGGTACCCAATTGATAGTCTGGTTGAGACTCACCAATTTATCGCGATATTCAGTGGTACGGATGAACCACGTTTCACGGGCGTAATACAGAAGCGGCGTACCACTGCGCCAGCAGAACGGGTAGCTGTGTTCGTACTTACCGGATTTGTAGAGCAGGCCGCGTTCACGCAAATCAGTGGTGATCTCAGGGTCGGCGTCCTTGAACCACATGCCACGGAACTTGGTCACTTGATCGATGATCTTGCCATCGGGCGCAACCGTACGGAGCACGGGCAGCTTATACTTCTGGCCAATACCCAAGTCGTCGGCACCAAAAGCAGGCGCAATGTGAACGATGCCGGTACCGTCTTCGGTGCTGACAAAATCACCCGCAACCACGTAAGCATAATCCTGCTCAACGGGCAGGAACGTGTAGAGCGGGTTGTAGTGCTGGTTCAGCAGTTCCTTGCCCTTGAAGCGCTTGACGATCTTATAATTTTCGGGGTGCTTGAGCACCTTCTCAACCAAGCCGGCGGCAAGGATCAAGTTTTCCTTGGTGTCACCATCTTGTGCAGGGCCTTCGACCTGTACGTAGTCGATGTTTTCACCAACGGCGAGGGCGACGTTGGCTGGAAGCGTCCACGGTGTGGTCGTCCAAACAAGGAAATAGACGCCGGGTTTATCCTTGAGCGGGAAACGGACGTAGACGCTGGGGTCTTCAACCGTTTCATAGCCTTGCGCGACTTCATGGCTGCTGAGAGGCGTACCGCATTCGGGGCAATAAGGAACAACCTTATAACCTTGATACAGCAGCGACTTATCCCAGAACTGCTTAAGGATCCACCAAACACTCTGGATGTAATCGTTGCTGAACGTGATGTAGGCGTTATCCAGATCGACCCAGAAACCGATGCGATCCGTGAGCTTTTCCCAATCGGTCAGGTAGCGCAGGACGCTATCGCGGCATTTCTTGTTGAATTCGGCAACACCGTATTCTTCGACCTCGTGTTTGAACTTGATGCCGAGTTCTTTCTGGACTTCGATTTCAACTGGCAAACCGTGTGTATCCCAGCCACCGTAGCGCAGGCAGTGATAACCACGCATCACTTTGTAGCGAGGGAACATATCTTTGAAGGCGCGCGCCAAGACATGATGGCTGCCGGGCTTACCGTTGGCTGTGGGCGGACCTTCATAAAACACATATTCCGGCCCGCCTTCGCGCTCCTTCATGGTGCGCTGAAAGACGTTCCGTTCATGCCAGAACGTCTGTTGATCGCGTTCCAGCTTTTGGATATCCACTTTGGCATTAACTGCCTTGAACATAAGATTCTCCATCACAGTTATCGTTTGGGATGCGGATAGAAGACAATTCAGGACAATGTTAGGCTATTCGACCCAAACGAGGAATCAGCCGCGATAGGAGCATAACATGCGTCTCCTTCACGGGGACACCTCCTTCAACATGCACATACTATGATCGGGTTATTGGACTGCGGTAACTTTACACCTGCCATTATCGCGCAAAATAATGGAATGCGGTAGGGAAAGTTCACGGATGGCTATCGAAAATGTGATTTGTTGGTAAGCCCCTGACGCTTAGAGACAGGGGCTTATTACTAAGAGGATTTTGTCGGCTCTTCGGTTGCTTCGACGAACCCCGGTAAGCCGCCATCCAAGCTGGGCGGGTTGCTCGGCGGAACAGCGCCCGTCCAATAAATTTCGCGGTTCAAACGAAATTCGGTTTCGAGAGATGACGCCGCGCCTGTCGCGATAACCACTTCCCAGCGTAACGCGAAAATCGAGAAGTTCTGTGTTCCGACGCAGCGCGCAACATTTTGACCAACACCATTAACATCTTTGGTCGCCGATGGAGTCTCCTTCGAGTCACAGGCTATCGGGGCCACACGACACTGCCCCTCTTTTGATTCGTAATAGTGGTACACGTCGCAGGCGCTTTGTTTGGAAGTATAGAACCAATCGTCCACGCCATAATCTTTGCTGCTGTGCGAAACCAGAGTCGCTTGATCAGGCACAGGTGGAGCAGGCGGAAAGAATATCGCGTATAGAATACCAATCACCTGACTGCCAATAACCACCGCAAAGACTATGGCGATCAGCCCCATAACGATCACTTTGGTCGGGACACGGCGGCCTTCAGGAAGCGACTCCGCTTCGTTTGCTTCGAGCGGACTATCGCTGCCAGTATTGTTCATTTTCGATAACAACCATGCCTAGAGAATTATTAGCTTCAATACCGGGTTCGATGTTCACACGGGTATATTGTGAAACTTGAAAACCAGAGCGGTCAAACATACAGCTGTAGCGGTAAGGAATAGACGTCTTGTCGCCTTTGTCAAACCCATCATAATTGCCGACACTGGGGAAGCGCAGACACGGATCTCCATTACTGCCCTCGAGCTGCGTCAATTTTTGCTGATAGTATGCCGCGACTTCATCGGGGGTCGCCCCTTGAACGCGGTATACCACCTGACGAGAATTGCCCGTCAGCTGCTTTGAAAACCAGATGGTCGCGCCGGGATAGGGGTCAACTTCAAAGGGGCGTTGATGTTGAGAACGGTCAATAAAAAAGAAGGCAATTCCACCTACAATCACCAGAAGACCCAATATCGCGGCTATGGTGCCGACGCGGATAAACGAAATGTTCCCATCACGTCCCAGAATACTCATTTTTCCTCCACAAGCGTTTGCATAAATACCACGTCATCTGCAAGTATTTGGCCGTAAGGTGTGTCTTGAAAGCGGGCTGCTAGTTCCTGCCAGTACTGTATGCCCGCGGTCACCTCATCGACGTTAGGACGATCTCCCCTGCCCATCCGGTACAACAAATAGTCCGTCATGAGCAAGCGAAATGCTTCCTGTTGAGGATTACGCATCTTTTCCAATATCTCTACAGCCGCGTCAAACTCACCATTACGGTAGAGCGCTTCTCCCAAATCGAATTCGATAATGGAAGGCGCGCCCGCCTGTAACGCCTGACGGAATGTATCGATGGCTTGCGTATATAATCCCCTTATTAGCAGTGTACGCCCGAAACTGTAGAGAGGAAAGTGGTCAAAAGGTCTTAAAGCTAAAGCTTTTTTTACAATTTCTTCACTTTTGTCGAGCATCCCCAACTGGCGATAGGTATTCGCCAGCAGCGTTAAGCTGAATACATCCGGCTTAGCCGTTTGATGATGCTGCTCCAAAATGTCCCGCGCGCCGACGAAATCGCCAACCAGAAAGCGGCGCTGCGCAAGAGTATAGGCTGTCACCATCGTCCGATTGCCCCACATGAAAATAATTTGTAAGGCAATGATGAGACCCACCAAACCGATTAAGGCATTCTGGCGAAGGTTCCCCGAACTGGACAACACCACAACCAATGAAACAATCAACAGGACGAAAGCGATGACAAACGCAAACTGAGTCGAGCGCTCCCAACTCCGAAACGCCCTGATGAGATAGGCCGTAATTTTTCCCATAAGTTGTGTTTAGCTTAAATTGCCAGCATCGGCATCGGATAAGGCATTTTGAATGGCGGTGACTTCATAGCGTAAAGCTTGCCCGTAAGCTGTACCATCAAGGGCATCCAAGCCTGACAACCATGTAACCAGTCCATCACGGGCATTGACCATTTTGACCGTGGCGCGAACGGCCTGCTTGACCTCGCCTGCTGCCGTATAGGCCTGTGCAAGATGATAATAGACCCGCACACCATACATCGGAGGCATGGTATACTTGGCCGCACGTTTGAAAGACTCAACCGCCGCAACCGTCTCACCCGCAAACTGTTGAACAAAGCCCAGTTCCGCCCAAATGATAGGCTGACTGGGTTCCAGTTCAGCGGCTTTCATGAGGGCGCGTGCGGCTTCATCATAGGCTGCTTGCAAACGGTAGCCATTAGCCAACGTGATATAGGAACCGGGGTCATTCGGGAACAGATTGACCGCGCGATCGGCAGTGGCTTGAGCGTTACCAAGCTGACCGGTATAGGCATAGGCGCTGGTCAACAGCATGAGGACTTCCGGCGTTTCCTTACCTTCCTTGATTGAGCGTTGAAGCAAAGGAATGGCTTCACGAAAGCGGAATTCTTCAATCAATCGATAGGCATCGCCATAGCCTGAACCCTGACTGCGCGATTGGCGTACCAATAACCAACCGACCAGCATAAACCACACCAAAAACATGACGCCTGCGACACACAGTCCAGCCAGCGCAATTTGGATATACGGTGACAATATTCCGCTCGGTGGACGATCAGACGACAGTTCGCTCAAAAGACCGTAAACAAAAATCAAACCGCCAATAATTGCTAACAGTGGCGAGACATAAATTAAAATAACCTGTAAGCGCCGACGCATCAGGCTAACCTCATATCTTCGACCTTAAGGTCACCATCCAACAACTCGTAAACTGTTTGGAGGTCATCCCCAATAACACCGCGCAAGGTTGCAGCCTGCTCATCTTTGAGAATGGTTTGCCATTCTTCTAGCCCAACCGATTGCTTCTTCAATGCGGCCAATTTTTGGCGGGCTTCATCAAGGCGTCCCAAACGACCGTAGGCGCGAAGTAGATAAAAATCGATCAGCAAGTGATGGCGTGTATCAGGCACTTTAAGGGCAAGCGCTTTTTGAAGATGTTCGACCACCGCTTCTGATTGTTTGAGACGATCTTCTATCATGCCGAGATTGTAATAGGTCACCCAATCATCAGAGGCTAACTGCTGCGCCGTCACTGCGGCTTTTTGGGCCAGATCATATTCTCCATTTTGGAGATAGACTTCGGCTAATCCATTGAATCCCACAGGTGAATCCGGCACAAGCTGCGTCATCTTTTGATAATCACGGGAAGCTTGTTTGAGTTTGCCCCAAAGACGGTAGATTTCGGCCCGAAATTTGTAATGGTAAGCGTGGTCAGGATCAGCCGTAATCACTTGATCCATGACTTTTATGGCTTCGGCATACTCACTTTTTCGTAAGAATTTGACCGCTTGGCGATATTCGACAGGCATCCGGTTGCGAGTGATGAGCAGCATGGCGATGACCCAACCCACTGCCAACCCCATAAACAACAGGGAGAGCTGCGGTGTGAGCATCAATCCGAGACCGATAGCAATCAACGCTGGTACAATAATCGACGCCCAATGTCCGCGTTCTTCTGAAGACAAGCGGATGAAGAAAATCACCACCAACCCCAAAAGAAAAGCAATCACGATCAGGGATTGGGCCGTACGTACCCACACATACTGATTCACAACCACATTCAATATGAGGCTGACCAAACCTGTAATCGCCACCCATGCGATTAAGATACGTGAATACGTGGGACCGAGAAAAATTTGAATACGCCGGATCATGAGTTCAAACCGTTCTTAACGTTAGTTGTCCATCTCAACATAAATACGCTTGTTGATACCGCCCTTGCTCTTATAGTCAGTGATGCGAATGTGTCCGACTTCGCGAGTATTGGCGACGTGCGTCCCACCATCAGCCTGCAAATCGAGGCCGACAATTTCAACCGTGCGAACTTCGGGGATTCCTTCGGGCAAAAGGTTAATCTTCGTGCGGATCAAATCGGGAATTTTGAAGGCTTCGTCACGCGGCAGGATTTTAACGCGAATGTCGCGGGCAGCGGCGACTTCAGCATTAATACGTGCTTCAATCTCGTTGACAAGTTCCTTTTGCATCCGCTCGAACTCGAAATCCATACGTCCACTGAGCGGTTCCATATTGCCGCCGGTCACACTGGCACTATAGTCACGCCAGACCACACCGCAGAGAATGTGCATGGCTGTGTGGGTACGCATCAACTTATAACGACGATCCCAATCGAGCTGTCCGGTTACGGTTGCGCCAACCGCAGGCAGTTCGCCTTGAACGACGTGAATGTTGCCACGCGCCACACTAGTCACCGGATAGATTTTTCCGTCAACCACAAACTGTCCGGCATCATTCGGCTGTCCGCCGCCACCCGGATAAAAGGCTGTACGGTCGAGGAGAACACCGTTTTGTTCCGGTATGTGACCGACCACCTGAGCCGTAAACTCTTTGATGTAGCTATCGGTTTGATATAACAATTCAGTCATTGTTCGCTCCTATATCCGCACGCATCCGCACCATGACATCACGACCGCCAATCGACCGCCAAAAAGCCAGTCCTTCGGGATTATTCGACGCGACATGCCAATCAAAAGTGTGAATATCGCACCGACGAAACCACTCGATGAGCGCATTGACGAGACTTCGCCCGACACCCTGCCGCCGTACCTGCGGTTCGACGTAAATATCGGCCAGAAAGCCCGATGGTTTCTGATCAAAAATGTCTGGCATCAGGTCGATCACCATGCCCAGCACAAAACCAACGACCTGTCCTTCCACCTCGGCCACCAAGGCACAGGTATAGGGATCATCAAGACGTTCCATAATCCGGCGGACATAGCGATGTTCGCCACCCCGTGCCGCACCCGGCAAATCGTCCGTAAGTTGTTGATGATAAGCGACCAACGCCAGCCACATCTCGCCTAAGGCATCGGTATCATCTTTTGTGACGGGGCGAATTACAATTTCAGCCACATTAAATCCATCCACGCTTTAGCACCTTGACCACGCCAGAATGCCTGTTGAACAGGCTGCCGATGCGGTACTACGGTTATCATGTTTTCGACGCCTTGACTCCGTGCCCAAGTACAGGCCGCTTCTAATAAGTGCTGCCCTACCCCGCCGGACGGCGTATGGGGGTCTACCGCCATATCGGTTATACATCCAACGCAATTGGGTTGCAGTCCCGGCGGCAAATCTTGAAGCCAAACAATTGTGTATCCCAAGAGCTTATCTAGTCGAGAAGCCAACCATATCGCACAGCGCTCGTTAGCAAGCCAGAGACGTGCTTCAGTAATCCACTTTGAACGGGCATCGGTTAAAACCTTTAAGCGTGCGTCGGATTGCTGCTGAATAATCTTGTTTTCATACCACATATCGGCGAGGTCAGCCAGATCATTTGACGTGGCAAGGCGGACGGTTATTTGATCCATAACTTCTCATCACCATAGTGGTTTTCAGAATAGCACCGAGCAACATGCAAATCAAGCACATCATGTAACCACAGATCATGTACAATCTAGCGTATGAGCAATTTGCAACGAGCCATTCCTCCACAGGAACTTCCCGACTGGATGCGTCGCGCCCAACGCGGGATTGATTGGGGTTTTCTGCTGGTATTGGCCCTCTGTTTGGTCGTTTCTGCTCCCTTCATTATTCGAACTGAGCTCCCTCACAATAACGCCAATGAAAATTACGTGTATCGTACGAATGATTATTCGGAATCGTTTATAGAGGGTTGGCTTTACCCTCGCTGGTCAGCAAATGTACTCGGCGGGTACGGTGTGCCTATTCCCAGCTTTTATGCGCCAAGTCCGGCGTATGGAGCAGCAGTCCTTCAAGTCCTGCTCACCAATAACGCAGTCAGAGCGGTTCGGCTTTTATACGTTTTGGCGACGTGCATTGCTGGAGTTAGCGTCTATTTTCTGGTGTTGCGACAGGCCAGCGCAGCAGCCGGCATATTGGCGGCCATGCTCTATGTCAACAGCCCCTATGTCAGCTTAGTTGTTCCGCATGTCACAGGCGATCTGACCAGTATGTTGGTGCTGGCGTTTGCACCTGCGCTGTTATGGGCGACCGACCGCCTCATCCGTGGACACCAACCTCAAAATGTACTACTGGTCGCCGCATTTACTTGCTTTTTAATGTTGACCAGCCCCAAACAAGCCTTCGGGGTTTATCTGCTCAATCTAGCCTACGGCGTATGGTGTTATCAGCAGGTCAAAAAGAAACGCAAACTTGCACAGTTATTTCTGGCATGGGGACTAGGAATTCTGCTGGCAAGTTTCTTCTGGCTGCCTGCGATCCTCGAACAATCCGCAATTCATTGGCAGGCTAACATCGCAGCCGAAACTTTGACACTGCGGTTGAGTGACCTGATTACGCCGTTAAGAGCAATCGACCAGACCGATATGAAGCCGCATGCACAATTAACAATCGGTGTGGTGACCCTTGTCTTTGCGCTCGGCGGAGCGTTAGCAAGACCACTTATTAGCAATAGATTTGGTTCTGGAACTTTTTTCCTTATCAATGGATTAGTCATTACATGCTGTGGGTTACTGATATTCCCGCATGAAACATGGATCCTCGGCTTGATGGCCCTTTACTTTGCAGTTGTAGGCAGCGACATTCTGCTGCTTCGGAAAATACTGTCCTCACGAATGCAGCGTCTCTTACTGCCTGTACTAATGGTCGGGATATGGATCGGCTCAAGAGCCAGTTGGCAACCACCGGAAGCCACGCATCCGTTCGGAAGCGCAGACAGTGCAGAGCAAATCAACTACGAACAGCAAGGTTATGGCGTCGCAGTGCTGCCTGCTGGCGAGTCGCTTCCGAGCACACTTCCGGGAAAGGTGGATTACAACCGCAATCTGATTGAAAGCTTTAAGTCGGGCGACATAAACAAGCTTGGTCCCGGCCAAATCACCGGCAAGTTTCGGGGGAGTCCACTCGACCATTTTACACATGGTGATCGCTTCCAAGTTCGGCAAGTCAGTGACGCAACTTCGCTGATCTACTTGACAAGTTTTTTCCCCGGCTGGCGCGCTACCATTGGTGACCAACCTGTCAATTTGCGACCGGAATCTGGCACCGGTCTCATACAAATCGATTTGCCTGAAATGAACCGTGGTAACTCCGAGTTATTGATTGTCCTAGGGAGCACCAACGTTCGACTAGGCAGCTGGCTCATTTCCGCAGTTGCGCTTCTAATTGTCGTCATTTGGACATGGAGCAAAGTTAGAACATTACGCAAAAATCCACTCGAAGATTTCGATTTGCTAAAATCGGAGGAAGCACGGTTAATTGCGCTCCCAATCGGATGTTTCGCATTGGTGGCGCTCGTAGTACTCGTCCCAAATCCGTTCTTCAAGATCAACCTATCACCGAGTTCAGGCATGAACGACAGCTTTAAAACAGGAATGCGAAGCAATACGGGGCTTACCTTAAGCGCTTTCCGGCTGGCGGATAATAGTTATAGGTCAGGCGATGATTTCAGCATCACCTTATTCTGGCAAACACAGCGTTTTCTCTCGGAGAATTACCAAGTCAAATTGTTTCTTGTGAACAATAGTGATGGCAGTACGTGGAATGAAACTGAGCTGCGGAATCCGGGATACTATCCGACCAAACGCTGGAATACGAGCCAATACATAAGTGATGTGTATGATTTGCCGCTAGCGCAGGATGTCACGTCCGGCAATTATCAAATACACGTCCAAGCTTATAACTGTTCAATCAGCTGCGACGACAGTTCGCGCATAGAGTTTTTTAATCCCGATGGTCAGCCCCTTGGCACAGATGTCATCCTGCCGACACTGATAACCATTTCCCCCTAGTGACCTTGACTCTGCCAATAGACCAATCAAATTTTGTGTTTCCGCCGCGCGATCTGTAGAATTAGGCTTACTAATTCTATTGGAGGCTAAGTCACCTATGAGCAGTAATCCCTCAAATACAGCAAATGTCAGCCATGCGTGGCGTCATCAGCGTGAACATCAAGCATCAGCAGCAGTACCTGAGTACGAACAAATCCTCAAGCAGGATGCAAACAATATTGACGCACTGTATGGCTACGGCCTAGCACTGCGCGACACCGGTAACACCGAAGGCGCGGTGGCGAATTTTCAAAAATGCCTTGAGCTGGTCGAAGCGGCTGTTGCGGCAAAGCGTCCGGCTAAAGCCAGTGAAGAGGAACACCGTGTCGCTAACACGCCAGAAGACGACCGTTACATGATGCTGACCCGTATGACAAAGCAGCGCTTGAGCGAGCTGAAGGCTGGAAAGTAATTACTTGCAATATGAACAAACGCGAAAGACTAGAGAAGTCAATCGCTGGCGAGGCCACTGATCGCACGCCGGCTGCTTTATGGCGATATTGGCCGGGTGACGATCAGCGGGCAGCAGATTTAGCACGTTCCACCATTGAATTCCAACAAACCTACAACTGGGATTTTGTCAAAGTAACCCCAGCCGAAAGTTACGCGGTTGCTGATTATGGTCTAAACGATGAATGGCAGGGCAATCCAGAAGGAACACGGACATGCACCAAACGCGTTATCAGCCGTTCTCTGGATTGGACAAACCTACGGCCACTTGATCCTCAGCGCGGATCATTGGGTCGCAATCTAGAAACACTGCGAATCGTCACAGAAGGATTGCGGAACGATGACGCGCCGATCATTCAGACCATTTACAGTCCCCTCACCCAAGCCGCGATGGTTGCAGGCCGTGACACCTTAATCCGCCATATTCGAACCAGTCCAGACCGTGTACAAACAGGTTTGAATGCACTTACTGAAACAACCCTACGGTTTATCGACTCGATGAAACGATTTCCAGTTTCCGGCATCTTTTACAGTTTGCGGGAAGCCAGTTATGATGTGCTTACCGAGGATGAGTATCGTATTTTCGGGTTGCCTTATGATCGCAAAATCCTTGAGTCCATTCAAAGCAAGTGGTGGTTCAATGTGCTGCATCTGGATGGCGAAGCACCAATGTTCAGGTTATGCAGTCAACTGCCTGTACAGGTGATCAATTGGCACGATCAAGCTACCGAGCCCGACATCGCACAAGCCAAACTTCAGTTCAACTTCGCGGTCTGTGGAGGGCTATCGCACAAGCTGCACATGAACTACGGTACGCCGGCAAACATACGAGAACAGATACGCAGCGCCATGGCTCAAGCGAATAACCGCCGTTTGATTCTGGCGACTGGGAGCGCTCTTATGGCGACCACGCCCATTTCCAATATCCGAGCGGTACAAGAGACTATTCAAGGAACGTAACAACATATGCCTATACGGGTGATCGCGGGCAGCGCAAAGGGGCGCAACCTCAAACTGGTTCCGGGTGATACCACTCGTCCGGTTATGGATCGGGTGAAAGAAGCGCTGTTCAACATTATTGGCCGCGACATCTACGATGCGGTATTCCTTGATTTGTTCGCTGGCACAGGCAGTGTAGGCATTGAAGCGCTCAGCCGGGGTGCAGCCAAAGCGACCTTTGTAGACCTTGAACCCAAAGCGATTAAGACCATTCAGGACAATTTGGCGGCCACAAAATTAGCCGAAAAAGCTGTCGTGAAACGAGCAGACGCACTCAAGTTCATTGAGCAACCGCCATTTGAGGCCTTCGACTTCATCTATATCGCGCCGCCGCAATACAAAAGCTTATGGCTTGATGCAATAAAGTTGCTAGATACTAATGAAGCATGGATAAAGCCAGACACCGAGGTTATTGTCCAGATTGATCCCCATGAGGAAGTCGATATAGACTTGAAACATCTCGAAACGACTGACAAGCGTAAATATGGCAATACATTATTGTGGTTTTTCGCCAGTAAAGGTGTAGCCAATGACAACACTGTAGAGGAGTAAAATATGATTGATTATGACCAGCTTGAAAAGATTGCTTCTGAACTGATCCATACATTTGAAATTGACGATCCTCCTGTACCGATCGAAATCATGTTACAACGTCCCAAAGCGGATATGTGGGAAGAAGTGAACATTGCCGATATTTCGGTGGGGTTCTTGAAAACAGGTGGGCACTATTCACCCCGCATGTCATTGGCCCGCCTGCTCGCACGTCACACCATCCAATGTGAATGGGGCGAAAAACGCGGCTTGCCTGCGATTGTAAAGCAGGGGAAAAATGAGGAAGTGGTCAAAATCTTCGCTCGAATGTTGGTCATGCCTATTGAGATGATTCGAACTCTGAGCGAAGGCGCACGCACGCCCATCACCATGAGTATGCATTTCGAAGTACCCGAAGACGACGCTCAAATCCGTTTGAGTGAGATCATTGGAAAACTTTAGTGTTTGCTGTGAAGGACCTCTTGGGCATAGGCCAAGGCACCGTCACGGTCATGCACTTTGCCTGTGACCTGCGCGACGCGAATTTGCTCTAGCAGTTCTCCCAAGATTGGTCCGGGTTTCAATTGAAGCGTTTCCATCAATATGTTGCCATCCACTAATGTAGGTGGAGACACAATCTGATCACGCTTATCAAACCATGCTTCGAGTAGTATACGTACACGATCCACGAGCATTAACCAGTCAGCTTGCTTCAAATAAGTGCCGTATGTTGCCAAATAATCGGCCAGTGTCAACAAGCAAACATCGACGCCTGCCTCATTCAACTTGCGCCAGAATTGATAGAGTGAAAGGGGCGTCGTGTCTTCGAGAGAATAAACGAGCCGCTGGTAGCGAACAATTGCGATCAAACGTGACTTCTCGGCAACGCTTAATCGGAGGGCATCAGCCCGGACTCCTGCGTAAGCAGCCCCTCTTGCCATGTGATTTTCGGCCCCCTGCACTTGTCCCGAATCGTAGAGCAGCGCCGACAGCATTAGTAACGCCGGATGAGATCGCTCATTCGGCCATATTATGTTGGTGTGTTCCAATAAACGTGTACGGAAGCGATCTAGCTGGATAGCGAGCATCCCTAAACCGAAGGATGCGGCTGTTTGGTCCGTGCGTGTGTAGCTAACCACGTTCAATACGCTTGTCAAATTATCAACGAGCGCCAACGTATGCTGCCACAAGTCTTTCGCTTGGACATTGGACGTCGATTCTTTGATGTCATGCAGCGGGACAACCTCTGGAATGATCTTTCCGACCAGACCAACCGTGTCAGCAACTCGAATAGCCGCGACTGGACGTGCCAGTGAAAGCAATTTGAACAATTCATCCCGAACACGCTCAGGTGATGAGTTGTCAAGCTGCAGCACAGAAGCTTTTACGTCGCGTAAGGTCTCGGCTTCGATACGCATATTGAGTTGTACACTCTGACGCACCGCTCGCAATGCACGGATTGAATCATCCGCTATTGAATGATCGGTACAACGGCGCAGCAGGTGTTGTTTGATGTCCTCTACGCCATTTAGAGGGTCAATTAACAAGCTCAAATCCGCTTTTATGTCGACGGCCAACGCATTCAGCGTAAAGTCACGGTCAGTAAGGTCTTCAAGAAGTGATGCGCCTCGCAAATGAGCGACATCCAGTACAAGTCTGCCATCTGAAACGTTTAGTATATCCCGTCCGACGTCGCGTTCCGCATCAAGAATGAAAAAATCGCCCTTGAAGCGGTTAGCAATTTGCCGCGCCAGCTTAGTGGCCTGCCCTGAGGTTGCCAGATCAATATCGTGTAGTGGACGGTGCAGCAACGCGTCGCGAACGGCACCACCGACGATGTAAATCTCGTCAGGATTCTCTGCAAGAAATTCTTGAAGATCTAAAATGAAGTCCGGCCAGATAAGCGGACGATACGGCTGACGAGGCGTCACATCGATCATTTGGGTAAAGCATCCAAGTTAACGACGCCTACAAAGGGCAGGTTGCGGAATTTCTCGTCCAAATCGAGGCCATAGCCGAAGACGAATTTATTCTCGATTTCAAATCCAACGTAATCAATCGGAATATCGACCCGCCGGCGTGACGGTTTGTTCAACAACGTGCACAACTTCAGGCTAGCTGGACGGCGTGTCAGCATCACATCCATCACAAAGCGCAGCGTTTCGCCGCTGTCGATAATGTCTTCCACGATGAGAACATGACGGTTTGTGACATTAGAGCCGAGGTCCATGTCGATGCGAACGTTTCCGGATGATTCACGAACCCCTTTCCCATAGCTCGAAACAGCAAGGAAATCCATTTCGTGAGGATGCTCAATATGACGGCTGAGGTCAACTAAAAACATGACTCCGCCTTTGAGAATGCAGATCAAAATCAAATCGTCGCCTTCAGCATAATCATCTGATATTTGTTTGCCGAGTTCAGCAACACGCTTTTGAAGGGTTTCTTCGTCAATCAATATTTCTTGAAGGTATTTGTCATAAGGTGGCATGGATTTTCCTTAAACGTTTAATGGGAGGATTATAGCACCAAGTTCGAAGCCTGCTCAAAGACCGTCGCCCTGATCTAATCATTAGAGAAGGCTTATTAGACGTACAGCGAATGGGCATTAAGGCTTTTCTAGGCTTACCTCTAGTCTATAATGAAAAAAGTAGTACGCATTGATGAAAGAATTGAGTATGCAATTAACAAGGGCAGAAGAAGGCAGTATCCGATTCGCAGAGCCACGTAAAACGGTTCAGGCAACCATCAAGAATGCCACCGTTCTTGAAGCGCCAATCGGAACCAGCATTGAGTCCTTTCTGATTGAAGCCAGTAAAACTGATCCCGAAATTATTCCTGAACTACTAATGGGTGGCATTTTGGAAGGTCGTCTTCGAGAGTTGGCCTACCCTGTCACGCGAGATGCCACACTTGAACCCGTTACGCTCACCAATAGTGACGGGGGACGCATCTACCGTCGTTCTCTCGTGATGTTAATGGCAACGGCAGTCGATGAACTGTGGCCGGGCATACATGTCCGCGTGAGCTATGCCATTCCCGACGGCGGGTTTTATTGTAAGGTTATTAATCGGGAACCACTGAATCAAAAAGAACTTGACGATCTCGAAGCCAGAATGCGGTCCATCGTGCAAAGTGATGACCGAATTTCAAAACGTATTGCCAGTCGGGACGAAGCCGAAGCATTATTCGCAGCACGGCATGAAGATGACAAAGTTCGGCTGCTCGAACAGCGCACACGAAATGACTTGACTCTGTATTCGCTGCGCGGACGTGAAGACTATTACTATGGCTACATGCTTCCCTCCACACGGTATTTGGCGACATTCAAACTGATTTTGGGCACAGGCGGATTTATCCTCCAGTATCCACGGAAAGAACAGCCAAAAGACCTTGCAGGGATTACAGCCGTTGGAAAGTTGGTGCGGGTATTTGAACAAGCTGACGACTGGCTGTCACGGATGGGTGTCGAAGACATTGGTCGGCTGAACCAGATTGTGCGAGAAGACCGTGCACAGGAATTGATCTTGGTCGCCGATGCCTTACATGAACAGTTGATTGCCCACATCGCCCATGATATATGGGAGCAGCATGAGAAACAGCGTGTCCAACTGGTATTGATTGCGGGACCATCCTCATCAGGGAAAACCACATTTTCCAAACGGCTGGCGATTCAGCTTCTGGCACATGGTCTGCAACCATTTACGGTCGAAATGGATATGTACTTCATCGACCGGGAACTGACGCCGCGCGATCACAATGGCGACTACGATTTTGAGGCTCTGCAAGCCATCAATTTGCCATTGTTCAACCGTCATTTGCTGCAACTGATGGCAGGAGAAGAAACGCAGCTTGCTCATTTCGACTTCGTGAAGGGCAAGAGCGGCAACGGCATCATCGCCAAGTTGAAACCCAGCCAGATCATCATTGTCGAAGGGATACACGGCCTTAACCCAGGACTTGTTCCGGATATTCCGTCTGACAAAATTTACCGAATTTATGTATCAGCCTTAACGCAGCTCAATACCGATAATCATAACCGCGTATCGACGACTGATGTTCGTCTCCTGAGGCGAATTGTACGGGATGCGCAGCATCGGGGTTACACAGCAACCGATACGCTGCTGCGCTGGCCGAGTGTTCGCCGGGGCGAAAAAGAAAACATTTTCCCCTATCAAGAAAACGCTGACGCCATGTTTAATTCGGCATTGGTCTATGAGCTCGCCGCGCTGCGTCCACTGGCCGAACCGCTCCTGTTACAAGTTGAACAGGGAACACCGCCCCACATTGAGGCGAATCGACTGCTTTCATTTTTGAGATGGGTACAGCCTCTTTCGCCTGCGCAGCAAGCCATGATTCCCGACACATCACTCCTGAGAGAATTTATTGGCGGCTCGATATTGGATGATTACTTACCGGGCGGTATTCATAAAGGTTAGCATGTTCCTTGTGCAAATGCCTTTACATTTACTTGACGCTATCGAGAGAGCCACAGTAGGATGCAAAAGAGCGCGATGACCATTCTTCAGGCAAGCCAACAATGATCGAAGTCCAAGACCTCACCAAACGATACGGAAATTTTCTAGCGGTTGACCAAATTTCATTTTCAGCGAAATCCGGAGAGATTGTTGGTTTGCTCGGCCCAAACGGCGCCGGTAAAACCACGACCATGCGGATGCTGACCGGATTTATGCCTCCTACCGAAGGCACGGCCAAAATCGCCGGATTTGACGTCACAGAAGACTCGTTGGAAGTCCGCAAGCGCGTAGGTTACTTACCCGAACGAGTACCGATATATCCCGATATGACTGTGGGCGGATATATTGCGTTTTGGGCACGACTACGCGGTATGCGTAATCCCCAAAAACGCGTTGAGCAAGTGCTCCAGAGTGTCAGTTTGAGTGAGCGCAAGAACACGCTGGTTCGTAATCTCTCCAAGGGAATGCGACAGCGCTTAGGTTTGGCGCAAGCTTTGGTTCATGATCCCGAAGTCGTCATATTGGACGAACCAACTATCGGTATTGATCCCCAGCAGGTAATCGAAGTCCGTGAGAGTGTGCGCCAACTGGGTAAGAAACACACTGTGCTGTTCAGTACTCATATTCTGTCCGAAGCCGAGCAAGTCTGTGATCGTGTCATCATCATCAACAGGGGACATATCGTGGCACAGGGCGCACCAGCCACGTTGCGAAAACAGATTCAAAAAGGCGATCATCTGTACGCCCAAATCGGCGGCGCGAATGCCGCAACCGCCAACAAGCTGCTGTCCACTATTCCTGGCGTTGAGGGGATTTCATCCCAAGGCGAAGGCTACACCATACGGGTGAAGTCTGGAAAAGATGTCCGGGCAGAAGTGGCTCAAAAGGTGATCGAAGGTGGATACCGTTTATTGGAGCTACGCCCAGTAGCCATGACTCTAGAGGAAATGTTCCTCGACGTGGTCGGTAAAGAGTAAATCTATGACTGGAACATGGACGATTTTTCGACGTGAAATGGGGCAGTACTTCACCACACCTGTTTCCTATCTCATTGCCGGTGCGCTTCTTATTTTGACCGGTTTGTATTTTAATGGCGATGTCACCTTCAGCCTCACTGTTAAACCTATCAATCCGTCGCTGATCCCTGATTTTATGGCAACCGCCATGATCTTCTTCGGGCCGCTGCTCACCATGCGGATGCTGGCAGAAGAGCAGCGTGAAGGCACAATGGAACTGCTGCTGACCTCCCCTGTGAATGACAACGCCATCGTCGTCGGCAAGTTCTTAAGCGCGTGGCTGTATTACACACTGCTGTTAGCGATCACTTTTAGTTATCAAATTATCGTCGCGCGCATTTCGAACCCTGACATGTCACATACCATCTGCGCCTACATCGGCATCTGGTTGTATGGTGGCGCATCCCTTGCCATCGGCCTAATGTTTTCGGCAGTCACTGAAAATCAGATTGTGTCCGCCTTTCTGAGCATCGCTACATTGACTTTTTTGTATCTTGGCAATGTCGCGGGACAGATAGTCTCCAATCTGGATGTGGCGCGTGTCATCCGGCAGCTTTCACTCGCTGGACATTATTCAACTTCCTTTGCCTATGGCATCGTAAAAGCCGAGGATATTGCCTATTTCGCGGGCATCATCGTCATTATGCTTTTTATCGCTGTTCGCGTCGTTGAATCACACAGGTGGCGTTAAGTTATGCGCAATGAAAACATCGCCATTACCCGTAGTCAACTCGGTTTATGGGCCAGCATCATAGGGGGTGTCGCCCTGCTGATGGGCGCCGTAGGACTCATCTGGCAAGGTGGATTTACACCGCTCGTGATCGCCGCATTAGGAATTGGAGCAGTCGGAATCGTCTTATGGGCCGCCTTCAGTCCACAAGAATTCCGCGCATTCATCAGTGGACGACAAGCCCGCTATAGTACTTCTGCTGTTTTCGGCACACTGTTGCTGATCGGGATCGTCGTGCTGGTGTACGTAGTCTTACAACGTGCAGTCATTGTACTAGACATGACGCAAGGCCAGCGCTACAGCATCAGTAACGAAACGCGCGATATTCTCAAGAAAGTCTCTCGCCCGATACGTATTACAGGATTTTACAGCCCGCGTGTACTCGGGCAGCGCGAAATTGATGATCAGTTCTTCCGTCTCTACGAAGAAGCAACTGACGGAAAAATCTCGCGCAACTATATTGACCCGGACGAACAACCCGCTACTGCACAGAATTTTGGAGTTACGACTGATGGAGAAGTGTATCTATCATTTTTGAAGAGCGACGGTTCGGTGGATTTCAGCAGCGTTTCAAGGTTGCCACGCAGTGAGAGTCAAGAACGGGATATGACCGAAGCGATTTCGAGGCTTCTCATCTCAGGGACACTAACCGTCTATTTTGATCAAAGCCATGCTGAACGGGATCCGTTGAGCGCTGAGCCGCAGGGCATGTCCGGCATTAATAACGGTATACAGGCCAGCGGACTCATCACCTATCCAATGAGCATTTCGGATTTAGCCAAAAGTAATGGCAATATTCCTGACGATGCCTCAGCCGTGATCTTGGCCCGCCCCACGACCGATCTTTCTGAAGCCGAAATCGCTGTAGTGGATCGCTACCTGCAAAAAGGTGGTGCGCTCTTCATCATGGCGGATGTTCTCTATAATCAGAACTCGTTCTTGAAATACGATGGTCTGTTTAATCGCTACCTGTGGGAACACTTTGGCGTGCGCGCCCTTGACGCGGCGGTTGTGGATGAAGCTTCACACGGACAAACCCTTCTCGATTTGGTGAGTGCGGCGATTTATCCCGAAAATGATATTGCAAGGCGGCTAAACGAACAAAACTCACCGACCTTGTTCAAGCTTGCGCGCCCTGTTGAAATTACTACACCGTCTGCCTCTGACGTTCTTAACGGCAAGGTGATTATGACATCGCCGCAAAGCTACGGCGAAACCGACCTCAAGACACTGGGCGAAACCGAAACCTATAAATATGATGCGGGTCAAGATATTCAAGGTCCATTGGCAACCGTCGCATGGGCCTATAACCGTGCAACAGGAGCTAAGATACTACTGGTCGGTGATAGTGATTTTGCGACCAACAGTCTGGTACAAACGGGTGGCAACGCTATTCTGTTTACCGATGGCCTGTCATGGCTGACGGGCTTCAGTGACCGCGTTGACTTCTCACCAAAATCGTTTGGCACCGGCAGCCCGGTCATCTTTGTGGACGGGCAAACGCTGGATGTTATTTCATTCTTGACGGTTATTTTGTTGCCCGGTCTTGTCTTCGCTTTGGGGCTGGGCATCTGGATACGACGGATGCGCGCATGAACCGAAAAACGCTCTTCATATTTCTCATTGCGTTTGCAGTCTTAATCCTGATTGCTTTATTTCAAACACGGCAATCATCTGCGCCGGGTGCCGAAGCCACTATTGACCCTTCACACCCCCCTACAATTGACGCTGCCCAAGTCCTGAGCAGCTATAAACTAATGGGGCAAACGTTGGGTATGAATGTTGATGATGTTGTGGCCATACGGCTGCGCAATCCACATACGAATGCGACCTTTACACTGAGCCGTGACAGTCTAGGAAATTGGACAGCCCCTGATAATCCCGGCAAGTTGGACACAACCGCCGCGACCAACATTGCAAAAACCGTGGTTTTGTTACCGTATGAATCCACCATCGAAGTCAAACCAGACACTAAATTAGCTGACTTTGGATTTCGACCAGATGGCGTTTTCTCCATCGAAATTTTGTTACGAAATAACACCAGCCACGCCGTCACCATTGGCGATTTGAACACAACAGAAGTCAGCTATTACGGGTTGGTGGATGACAAAAAAGTGATATATGTCATGGAAAGACGGGCCATTGATTACCTTTGGGTTCAATTCAAAAACCCGCCTGTAACCTGATGCTTTTGTGTACCAATTTGAAGGGAAACTAAAGTATAATTGATATCAAAATTCGCGTAAGATTTTTCTCAAATTCGGCGTCTGAATATTACCACGCGGAATTGGAACAACGGTTGTAATCACTATATTTCCAATTCACAGTCTGAGGGTTCTCTATAAATGAAATATAGAGACACGAGCCGAATAACAATCTTTCTCACGCTACACCTGACACTATAGAAACAATATCGGTTCACTTCAATTTGAAGCGATTTCGCTCGGTTAATTGTATGGTTGTCGACGAAATACCTGTCCGATTGAGTGGTATTGGTTAATGAATACAATGCATAATTGTTGAATTAACCACCATTAACTTGACAAGTTGGTGAAACCTCGTTAATGTATCAAATACGCTAGTGCAGTCATCGTGGAGTAACGTTTCGCGAGTATCCGCTGAAGACCTCGCCACACCACCGACCGGACTAATTTTCGTCATCGATCTGAATACAAGGTATACTAGGGAGATATCTGACCCTTGCTGAATATACAGCAAGGCTAGGTTAAACAGCGTATGTTGATGGTAATGGAACAAGACAAACGAGAGCAGATTCGCGCTCAACTCATTCAAAAATCGCAAAGTCAAGGTATGGTCACCTATGATGATATTTTGGCATTGCTCCCGGAAGCTGAACGAGACATAGGCTTGCTGGATGAAGTTATGGAACAACTAATGGATGCTGGCGTTGAGGTTGTAGCGAGCGCACAAATGGATGTGCCGCTTCCAGATGATCTCGACCATCCTCCTCAAGATGAAATTATGATGGAGATGGACGAAGATTTGGAGTTCGTTGTTAGCGACATTGATGATGACCTGACAGATGATGCGGGTTATCAACAAGCGCTCGATACGGATGACGTCGTTGGGCTGTATCTTAAAGAAGCCGGACGTGTTCCACTGCTGACCGCTGAGGAAGAGGTTTCTCTTGCCAAACGCATGGAATCGGCTGAATTAGCAGCCGAGCAGTTGGAAGAACTGGGCGAAGACCTGCCAATGGATGATGTTTATACACTGCGCGAACTCGTCGCCGATGGCGAAGTGGCGCAGGAACACCTCATCCGTGCTAACGCTCGTCTGGTCATCAGCGTCGCCAAGAAATACATTGGTCGTGGTGTGCCTTTCCTTGATCTGATTCAGGAAGGGAATATCGGTCTGATCCGCGCCACCAACAAGTTTGAATATCAGCGTGGACACAAGTTCAGCACCTATGCAACTTGGTGGATTCGCCAAGCCGTCAGCCGTGCCGTTGCTGATCAGGGCCGTACGATTCGTGTCCCTGTGCACATGGGCGATCAGTTGAACCGGATGCGCCGCGTGCAGTTGAACTTGATTCAGGAACTAGGACGCGAACCGTCGATTGACGAGTTGGCATTAGGCATGGAAACCACGCCGGACAAGATTGAAACCTTGCTCGAAATTGCCCGTCATCCGGTGAGCCTTGAGACACCGATTGACGAAGAAGGCGACTCGACCTTCGGCGACTTTGTCGAAGATGTCAGCAGCCCTGCCCCGACTGAAGAAGTGGCGACTCACTTGCTGCACGAACAGTTGGAAAAGGCGCTGGGGCGTCTGCCAGTGCGCGAGGCGCAAATCTTGAAGCTGCGCTATGGTTTGGAAGACGGACGCGTTTATACGCTCGAAGAAGTCGGGCAAACCATCGGCGTGACACGTGAACGTGTGCGCCAGCTCGAGGCTCAAGCGCTCAACCGGCTGCGCCAATCCTCTGCGCATGTTATTCTGCGGGACTATCTGTACGAGGAGTAGGCTGTGC
The DNA here is from genome assembly GCA_044226855.1 of Aggregatilineales bacterium. Classification (GTDB taxonomy): domain Bacteria; phylum Chloroflexota; class Anaerolineae; order Aggregatilineales; family Phototrophicaceae; genus CFX2. Next base: position 302,116 of record JBGAGF010000004.1, on the reverse strand, counting down.
CTGCGAAAGGTTCACGCGGCCCTTGGCTATGGCCGCTGTTGATCGCTGCTTTTGGGATTATCCTGCTCCTCAACAATTTTCTGTTGCTGGGCGATTTCAACGCAATCAGCTTATGGCCGCTGGCACTGGTGGTTATCGGTGCAGTGATTTTGGTGCGTGGAGATGTCCTGCCCAGCGCAGAAGGTCGAACCTTTGGTATCACACGCGGCAGTGTTGAGTCGGCCACGTTGGAAATTAGCGCTGGCGAGATAGATGTTCAGGCACGTGGGCTTCAACAAGAAGGCCGTCTGATTGCCGGACAGTATGCACTCGGTTCCCGCCCTGCGATGCGCGTCAGTGATACACATACCCACCTCCTCATGAACCGTGCTTCAACCCCTTGGTTCTCATTAAGCAATTGGGAATTGGGGTTAGCGCGTGATCTACCTTGGGAACTTTTCGTGAGTACCCATCTAGGTCAAATTAACCTCGATTTATCCGACGTCATTGTCAAACAAGCTGTTCTGGCTTCAGGTGTCGGCGACATCCGTGTTATCGCTCCACTTGAGGTTTTAGAAGCGCTTCAAATTCGCTCAACCTTAGGCAACATTCACCTGATTACACCTGTGGGCTGCCGGACTCGCATTACCGTCCAGCAGGGACATTTTTTTGGTGTCCATGCCGATGAAAATCGCTACGAGCAGTTTGAAGACCAGACTTTTGTCGCGTTAGATCCCCACGAAGGTTCGCCTCTCGTAGAGATATTTATCAGCGGCACCTTCGGCGATACTTATCTGACTTGAAAAGCAAACCATGACCACTTCGCTGAGCTTCCTTATTCGTGATGGTTTGGAGAGCGATATTCTGGCTTGTCTAGAACTCGACCATCATTATCAAACCGACTTGGTTTGGCAAATGACTGTCGACGAAAAACCGGGTAGCTGGCAAATCGGCTTCTTAAACCAGCACCTACCCCGTACGCTTGAAGCAGAATATACGGCCAGCGGTGAACGCCTACGATTGGCGTTACCTGCCGATCAATGCTTTTTGGTCGCCGTCACGCGGGATAGCAACGAGCCGCTAGGGTATCTTGGCATGCGTAACGATCCGATTTACAGTATTGCCCGTATCCATGATCTCGTGGTTACCCTTCCCCTTCGCAGGCAGCGCATCGGCACACGTCTGCTGACCATCGCACGCCAATGGGCAAAGGAACACCAACTCAAGAGCATGATGCTTGAAGTTGCCACACAGAACTATCCGGGTATTGTGTTTGCACAACAAAGCGGTTTTAGTTTCTGTGGATATAATGACCATTATTTCCCCAATCAGGACATTGCGGTATTCTTCAGTCAATCACTGACTTAGCGCAGGGAATTGACATGGATGATTTACTCTCGACACTCCTCAATTCCGTAAACGAATCACTCACAACAGCGATTGTTGTACTGACTGCTTCCATGCTGCTCTACAATCTGAGCCGCAATCTACGCAACCGCGTTGCCCGCACCTCAGGTATCGTGCTGCTCTGTGTCACCATCGTATCGATGTGTGACGTATTGATTTCATTAGGACCAAGCCAGACGACGCTTGAAAATATCGTTCGCGCCCAATGGATCGGCATCGCTTTTATTCCAGCAGCAACCTTCCATTTGTCGGACGCACTACTGGCGACAACAGGCCTGCCCTCCCGTGGCCGCCGTCGACGCGTTACATGGCTGCTGTATTTCATTGGTGCCCTATTCGTCATTGACGCCGCATTCACAAATGACCTCATTCACCCCGCCATTCGTGGGGCTGAACTCGTCAATATCACCGGCGGCGGGTTGTTCGTGGTTTACATTGCCTTTTTTCTCTCAGCCATTACCACGGCATTCATCAATGTTCAGCGCGCGCGGCACCGCTGTTTAACCAGAGATACGCGTCGCCGCATGGGCTATCTCCAATTTGCTATGCTGACGCCAGCCTTCGGAGTTTTTCCTTATTCGGTGCTCTTAGGCATCAGTGAAACCGGCTCCATCGGGATGCTCGTCTTGGTGAACATTGCGAACGCCGCCTTAATCATGATGCTGCTGTTCCTGTCCTATCCACTGTCCTTCTTTGGAAGCAGCAAGCCTGACCGGGTGGTAAAAACGGATTTGCTGCGATTTGTGTTGCGGGGTCCCGCGACAGCCTTCCTTGCTTTAGCTGTTATCCTGATCATTGCTCCTGCCTCCCGCGTATTAGGCTTACCCGGTACAAACTTCATCCAATTTGCCGTAGTCACCATTGTGCTCTTTTGGCAGTGGTTCATAGCCCTTTTATTACCCCCGCTTGAAAAGCGATTGATCTATTCTGATGAAGACGATGACCAGATCGAAAAGCTGCAAACGCTCAGTGAACGACTGTTGACGCGTTCCGACTTAATGCAATTGTTGGATGCCATTCTGTCATCAACATGCGACTTCCTCCAAGTGAATACCGCCTTTGTGCTCTCGCTGGTCGACACCGAAGTGGAAATCATTTCAGCGGTCGGGCCATTGCAGCCTCAGGTCGGTTGGTTAAATGAAGAGTCACCAGTACTTCGGGAAATGCTGAATCAGCACGACGAAACCAGTGAAGCGCAAAACCTACATCAGTGGCACTCGTATTGGATCGCCCCGTTGTACAGCAAGCGCAGCACGGATGACGATGGTGATCCAGTGTTAATCGGTATCCTCGGTCTGCAAGCGCGTTCCAGCACAGTGGACTTAACCGATGAAGAATGGTCAGTTTTCCGCAAAGAGATCAAACGTGCCGCCGAAACACTCGACGATTTGCATTTGCAGTCGGAAATTTATGCCGCGCTTGAGGGCCTCCTCCCTCAGATCACCATCACACGATCACGGGCGGCAGAAGTGGAATATCGTCCGGGACGAAACGGTAACAAGGAGACAAATGGCGCGGTCATTGATCGTGAGCAGTTCAACGAACAGGTCAAAGCAGCACTGAAACATTACTGGGGCGGGCCGGGATTGACGAGCAGCGGCTTGCAAGAACTCAAAATTGTTCGCAGTGCCCTACCTGAGAATGGCGATAACCCCGCACGTGCGCTGCGCAGCGTTATCCAAAAAGCCATCGAGCACCAGCGCCCTGCTGGCGACCGTAAATTCCTTAGTCCAGAGTGGATGGTCTATAACATCCTCGAAGAGCGTTTCATTGAGCGCCATAAGGTTCGCGACGCGGCCAATAAGCTGGCCCTGAGCGAACCAGATTTCTATCGCAAGCAGAAGGTTGCCATTAATGCCGTTGCCAACACCTTGTTGGAAATGGAAGTCAACAGTGATAATAGTCAATCCTCGGCCTAAACCACAAGATTACTTTTGCAAGTCAGAACTTCCCGAAATATAATGAGTAACGGGAAGTGAGTAGGGTCACTAATACACCACATACATAGTATCGAACACATGGGAGATGTGGTATTTATGTGTTGTTTTTTATTGCCGAGGTAACCGGATGGCTACAAATATGCAGCGTTGGGAGCAAACTCCGCCACCTTTGGATGAAGGCTACTGGTCAGCTCTTTTGCATGAAGGAGAATTCGCCGAGTCAAGCCCTGAAGAACCCGAAATTATTGAAACCGCCAGTCCTGAAGAATTTATAGATGAAGTTCCACCGCAATCGAGCCTACCATCCAATATGGATGCGGAAGATTGGCGTGATATCGAAGCGATTATGTTGAATGATGAAGTTGTTGAGCTAAAAGTAATTGGCTATAACCGCGGTGGCATTTTGGTCGAGTGGCGGTCTTTACATGGATTTGTGCCCGCAAGCCAGCTAACCGATTTTCCGGCGACGGCAAACAACGGTGTCCGCAGAAATGCGCTAATGGACATGATCGGCAAACCGCTGAAGCTGCGCGTCATTGAACTCAACCGTGAACAGAACCGTCTCATTTTGTCCGAACGAGCCGCAAAAGTTCAGGCAGGCGAACGGGCAGGCATCTTGCAGCGCCTTCAGCCCGGTGACTCGGTGAGCGGCGTCATCACCAATTTGTGTGACTTTGGCGCGTTTGTTGATCTCGGTGGTTTGGAAGGCCTGATCCATATCAGTGAACTCAGTTGGGGTCGCGTTGGTCATCCTGCCGACATTTTACAGCGAGGACAAAGCGTCCATGTGCATGTACTTGAAATTGAACGTCAAGCGGGACGGATCGCCCTCAGTCTCAAGCGCCTACACCCGGATCCTTGGGCAACCGTCAGTGAACGTTATCAGATTGGTCAAGTTGTTGAAGGTACCGTGACCAACGTGGTCGATTTTGGAGCCTTCGCTTGCATTGAGGATGGCCTAGAAGGACTGATCCACGTATCCGAGTTAGCAGAGGGTCACTTTCTCCATCCGCGCAATGTGGTCGCCGAGGGGCAAAAAGTCACCGCACGGGTACTGAGCATCGACAGCCGCGCCCGCCGTCTAGGTTTGAGTTTGCGGGTGGAATCGTAAAGAAAATCCTTCTCATTTTCAAAGGTCAGATAGAAGTCCTATCTGGCCTTTTTTATTTTTTTAAAATAGGCGATCTATCAAAAGACGACTATAATGGAATTGCATTGGTTTATAGTATGAATGAGGTTTCAGCGATAAGTGGCACAACAGAAACCAACAGCCAATAAAACGACCACCAGCAATCGGGGAACAAAACCCACACCAGCACCTGTATCCCGCAAACCCGTTGAACGTTACACGGTCAAACAGGAATTCTGGGAGTCGTTATTAAACAGCCTTCCGCCTTGGGGTGATGAAATCGCTGCCATCGTACTGGTGGTGTTCGGCATTGTCTCCTTTCTTTCCCTGCTCAATGTATCTGCCGACGCCACGATCTCAACCGCGTGGTCAGGCGCGTTGCGTTCTTTATTTGGCTACGGCAGCGTCATCGTCTCAGGTGGCATCTTGGCGCTCGGTATCATCATGCTGCTGCCCAAAATGGGTATCGTCGTCAAATTGGGAACGCGCCGGATTCTCGCCTTGGAACTTGCTTTCTTGGCTTCGTTGGCGCTGCTGCACTTAATGAGTGGTGACACCGAATTGAAGGCACTGGCTCGTGCTGGTGAAGGTGGTGGCTATGTCGGTTGGGGATTGAGCAGCATCGTTGTCAGCCTTTTCGGCTTAATTCCAGCCATCCTGTTTTATGGCATCACCTTCATCATCAGTGTCGGTATAGTATTTGGCCTGAGTGCCTCTAACCTCAAAGCATGGTTATCCACCAATAGTCAACGGCTTGGCTCAATCGGACAGCGATTGCAGGCGCAGGCCAATGATATTCTGTCCAAGCGGGCGTCGCGTCCACAATCCGCTCCAGCATTGAACTTGACCCCGCCCCTGATTGGTCTGCCGGTTGACTCACCAAGCACCAAACGCATCACACAGAACGTGTTACGCATTCGCCCTGATTTAGATAGTATTCCACCCTCACTGCGTCCCGGCGCTGCTACGTCGTCTGCCAAAGAGACAGCCGATGAAGAACTCACCTTAAGCGAACCGAGCCTGCTAACACTCGATAATCTCAAGGCGAACTTCAATGCCATTGGCACAGTAAAAGGCAAAAAAGGAAAAGATGGTTTCCAACAGGTCGAGCGGCCTGATGGTCGCATCAAGCGCTTTTTCAATGTCTCGGACATGAAGGAAGTCAAGAAGGTTCCGAAGCGTGATCCCAATTTGCCACCGCTGGAACTGCTCCGTGATATCGAGCTGACCGTACCCAGCGAACAGGAAATCAATAACAACGTTGTGTTGATCGAAAACACATTGCTAGAGTTTGAGATTGATATTGATGTGGTTGATGTCAAAGTGGGGCCAACGGTAACACAATTTGCGGTGCAGCCCTTCCGCGAAACAAATGATGAAGGTGAAACGGTCGTCCAGCGCACGCGTATCAACAAAATCGCAGCCCTGTCAAGTGACTTGGCCTTGGGGCTTTCGGCCAAGCGCTTGCGTCTTGAAACGCCGGTGCCGGGACAAACCTATGTCGGCATCGAAGTACCCAATCGCAATCCCAGCGTCGTGGCCTTGCGTTCCGTAATGGAAAGCAAAACGATGCAGGATCAATTGGCAAAAGCCAAGTCGCCCTTATTCATCCCGTTGGGACGCGATGTATCTGGAGCGCCCGTCGGGGTCGATTTGGCATCGATGCCCCATGTGCTGATTGCAGGCACGACTGGTTCAGGCAAATCGGTGTGCTTGGCAGCCTTAGCCGCTGCGCTCGTGTTGAACAACACGCCGGATAACGTCAAATTGGTCATGATGGATCCCAAGATGGTGGAACTCAACCGTTTTAACGGTCTGCCCCATCTGCTCGGCCCTGTAGAAACCGATCAAGAACGCATTATCGAAGTGCTGCAGTGGTGTACCCGCGAGATGGATCGGCGTTACAAGCTCTTGGAAGAATACGCTGTTCGCAACATCGATGCTTTTAACGCCCGTTTGGGCAGACGCCAAAAAGACGAGTACATGCCCTACATCGTCATTATGATTGACGAGATCGGCGACTTGATGCTCTCGCGACCGGATGAAACCGAGCGAACTGTCACTCGCTTGGCACAAAAAGCCCGTGCTGCCGGTATGCATCTCGTCATTGCCACCCAACGTCCCAGCGTGGATGTCATCACCGGTTTGATCAAAGCCAACTTCCCATCCCGTATCTCGTTTGCAGTCGCATCAGGCGTGGACTCGCGCGTTATTCTGGATGCCGTCGGCGCGGAAAATCTTCTTGGGCGCGGCGATATGCTCTATCTTGCGTCCGATGCAGCGGGTCCGAAGCGTATTCAAGGCTGCTTCGTGTCCGACGATGAAGTGCGATCTGTGGTGGATTATTGGAAGAAGTGGAGCGCCGAACAAGCGGCCAAAGGCAAGCTCGAACTAGTCACCAGCGGCCCTTGGGAAAAAGGTATGACCCGCCGCGAAGTGCTGGCCGAAACCGATCCCATGTTAGAGCAGGCTATTGAACTGGTAATTGAAGAAGGCGAAGCATCCGCATCGCTCATTCAGCGTAAACTCGGCTTGGGCTACCCACGTGCGGCTCGCATCGTTGACCTAATGGCCGAACTCGGCATTGTGGGCGAACCCGAAGCAGGTGCGCGCGGACGCAAAGTGCTCATTAAGAAGGGGCAAGACCCATTCAAGGCAGAACTGGAACGCCGCGCCAAAAACCGCAGTTAGCGAATTAAGTCGGAGTATTTCCTGATATTTTATTGACAAGGAAATGGTGATGGCGCAGGCAGGAACCACTAAACGCAACATTCCGGGTTTAAATGCGCTGGTTCGGAGTCTCGTTGAGCAAGAAACTCTTGAACGTCCTTTTTGGGTTGGTGGATACGTAGTGCATCCATTCGTATCAGATGCAGGCCATTTATATTTTCGTCTCGAAGATGAAGATTATTCAATTCGATGCATGGTTCGTGCATCTGTCAGAAATACGCTTAACTTTGAAATCAGCAGCGGTATGGAAATTGAAGTCTTGGGAAGCATTCGAGTTTATGAACGAAAAGCAGAGATACAACTTGATGTTGAACAGATAAAACCGGTTCAGACGCAGAACCAAGTAGTCGATACCAATCTCCTTAATCAACTCGCGCAAAAAGGCTTGTGGCCGCGTGAAAAGAAGCCAATGCCAGAAACTATCCGTAGAATAGGACTTATCACAAGCAAACAGAGCGATGCATTACATGACTTCGAAGATACTTATCGCAGTGAAGGCGGTTTAGCATCAGTCAAGTTAGCGGACGTGAGATTACAAGGGGATCAAGCGCCTCAAGTCATCGCGGATGCTATCAGGCGGCTTGGAAAAAGCAGTGATGTTGATGTTATTGTGCTCACACGCGGCGGTGGGCGGTCTGCTGAACTAGCCGTTTTTGACAATCTCTTAATTGCTGAGGCCATCTGTCGTTGTCCTATCCCAGTTGTAACAGGAATAGGACATCAACGTGACCGCACTTTGGCAGACGAAGTGGCAGACTACGCGGCGATCACCCCAACTGCGATTGCCACCTACTTAGCACGTTTCAAACCGCAGCACGCGCCAATACAAACCTCAGCCACGAATAATCGTGCTCTTTACTTCGCAATGGGAATCATTCTAGTCGCGGTGATCATTATCGTCTTACTGTTGTTGAACCGCTGATTCCACAGTGCATTATCTACAGCAAATACTGCTGGCTAAACGGCTCAATCAGTGAAGGCGTATCGTTGCTGACGCGGTTGACCGCCCTAGATACCTCGTAAGCCTGCAAGCCATCTACATCATAGGCTTTCATCAAATCCTGCAAAACAGGCAGCGGTTCTTCTTTGGGTGAAAGCCACAGCGCATAATCGTCTTTATGCAAAATCACAGGCATCCGGTGATGATACTGCTGCATAAAAGCGTTGGCGTCGGTCGTCAAAATCGAGCAGGTACGTAGTTCTCCCCCATCGGGATCATGCCAGATTTCCCACAGTCCAGCCATGCCGTATAGTTCGTTATTCGGACGGTGGACAAACATCGGCGTTTTCTTGCCGTCGTTTTCATTCCACTCATAGAAACCGTCTGTCGGGATAATGCAGCGGCGGCGGCGGAATGCAGCCCGATACGCCGGTTTTTCAGCAGCGCTTTCCGAACGGGCGTTGATCATTTTTGAAGCCATCGACATATCTTTCGCCCACGACGGGATCAATCCCCATTTGTGATAAGTCGCTTCTTTAGGGTTCTCGTTGGTAATCACCATCACTGGTTGCGTCGGAGCAATGTTATAACGGGGTTGCATCTGTGCCGGGGGCATTGTGAGGTTGAATTCTTGTTGTACTACTTCAGGGTTGACGGTCAGTACAAAGCGTCCACACATAGAAAATTTCCACCCTCATCATTGATTCTTGAGATTATCATTATACAGAAAACATGTTCTGGAATCAACCATTAACGAGGGGATGCACCCATAAAAAGCCGCTTGAAAACTCAATTACCATAGCAGCCTGCCGTCTCAATCGAGACTGGTTATTCGTAGGGGCGCAGTCTCTGACCCGCCCTGCATGCCACCAAAAAAAGTTCATAAACCTCCCTTAGAATTTCCCACGCATGACTTGACAAAATATAACATTTGTTCTAAACTAGACTTATGATGTTCTCTAACGCTCAGAGTCTCTGAGGTTCAATAATTTTTTGTCTTTCTTTGAGACTTTGTGGTGGAAAGTTTTGCATTTAGAGCAGAGCAGTGCACAAATTGCACAGCGGTGGCATTACGGGAGCGATCCGCTGAAAATGCGCCAATTCAACGGCATCAGCCGAACCTCCCGCCGACATAAAATGTCAATTCGGTGGCGTTAGCCGAGCTTCCCGCCAGACAATTCGGCGGATATATTGCACAATCTGCAAAAAATGCGAAGTTTGCGAATCTATTTCTTCTTAGGCGCTGAACGTCCCATCTCAGAAACTTGTCGGAGCAGTGCCAGCACGGCTAATCCGAGCCCAATGATTTCCCCTGTTGAAACCGGATTACGCTGAACCCCGTTCTGCCGGACATCATCTTCAACCGCGCGAGAATAAAAATAGGCCGCTAATAACCCGAACAGTCCCCCAACAACGCCTCCGATGACAAGCCGTTGAGGACGCGCCGCAGGTTCATTTAGTGGTGAGATTTGAGTCATGGCTATTCTCTTTCGTATCCTTCTTGGCATCCGGTAGTTCAAACATATTTAATAAGCTGTCCAGAAAGGCGAAACGTGACGCCGCATTGACCGTCGCTGCGTTGACCGACTCAGCCGCTTTCGTCGTCCGCTCTGCCGCTGATTCAGCGAGTGTATTGAGTTTTACCAGTGGGCGTGCCGCCGCTTGGCTTGCCCGTCCCATCAATGCAACCCCGGCCATCAACAGTACACAAATGACCGTCGAGCAGATCAATGACGGACAGAACACAAAAACAGTCAGCATCCAGTCAGCCAGCAAACTGACTTGAAGCTGACGCTGAAGCAGTAAAACCGCAACAATTCCAAGCAGCACTATGAAGACCGAGACAAGCAACGGTACAATTAAGTACAATAGCGTTTCACGCCGGTGTTGACGAAGTTGTTCCTGACGAATAGGTGACGGTGTCATACATACTCCGAAGGTGCAATCATCGGTTGATTGTAGCCTCATCAAAGGAAAACCTCAACAGCCATCAGGTCAGGTTATGAACGACAACTTACCTATTAAACAGCGCCTTTACATCCGCTTCGGAAAATTCGACGCCCTGATCTATACCAGCAATTTGGACGTAGCCAAGACATGGGAGCGTGTTTTGCGCCGCGCCAATCTGCCTATTCTCTATTCACAGGGCTTCAACACCCGCCCACGTATCGCGCTGGCTTCAGCCCTTCCGCTCGGTATATCCAGCGAGTGCGAAATCTTAGACGTGTCAATGCGTGAACCAATTGAATTGACTGGTTTAGCTGAACGTATTCAAGCCACCAGCCCATCAGGATTGCGCATCTATGATATATACGAAGTTCCCGTCCGCAGTGGAACGCTGCCGACCCGCGTTCGCAGCAGTGAATACCGTATTCATTTTGAAGATGGCATCGACCGCGCAGATTTACAGGCTCGAATCGACAAACTGCTGGCATCGGACACGATGAACAAAACAAAGGAAGTGAAGGGCCAGCCCGTCAATATCAATGTACGTTCGCTGGTATATGATTTACATATTGATGACTCGGGAGACTTGATCGCTCACTTGACAGTTGGAGATCGTGGGAACGTACGTCCGGACGAAGTGATTGCCGAATTGGGCTTATCGGATAAGGTGGTCAGCATCCACCGCTTTCAACTCCATATAGACCCTGAATAACATACTCGCAGCAGAAAGAGTACAACATGAACGATATGATTACTGTAGCACCTGAAGTGCAGGCTGCCCTCGCTGATAAAAGACCCGTTGTCGCTCTCGAATCGACGCTTATCACGCATGGCCTGCCCTACCCAACCAACGTCGAAACCGCACTGGCGATGGAAGCTGCTGTCCGCAAGGGCGGCGCTGTACCGGCCACAATTGCGATCCTTAAAGGGAAAATCACCGTTGGCATTTCAGCCAGCGAAGTTGAACGCTTAGGTGCACTACCCTATTCCAGCGTCCGCAAATGCAGCCGTCGCGATCTGCCGATTGCAGTCGGTTTAGGTGAAGACGCCGCGACCACCGTCGCGGGAACCATGATTGTCGCCCATATGGCTGGTATACGCGTTTTCGCAACCGGCGGTATCGGTGGTGTCCATCGTGGAGCACCCTTTGATGTATCGGCAGATCTCATCGAACTCGGTCGTACACCTGTCGCAGTGGTCTGCTCCGGCGCGAAATCCATCCTCGATTTGCCACTCACCCTTGAGGTACTTGAAACACAAGGTGTGCCTGTTTTGGGACTGGGTACAGACAGTCTGCCCGCTTTTTATACGCGCAGCAGCGGTCTACCGATTGACGCCTGCATCGAATCACCGGAACAGGCGGCCCAGATTATCGCGGCGGCCCATAAGATTCAGGCGAAGCATGGCATTTTGATTACGGTTCCTGTACCGGCAGCCGACGAATTACCAGCATCAAGTGCCGAAAAAGCCATTCAGCAAGCAACCGACGAAGCCGCAGCACAGGGCGTTCATGGCAAAGCCGTAACCCCATTTGTTTTGAACCGCGTATCCGAGTTGACCGAAGGCGAATCACGCCGTGCCAACGTATCATTGCTGGTCAACAATGCGCGGACAGGCGGGTTTATTGCGGCTGCACTGAGCAAGCTGGCTCAATAGCGATGGTCGGTGATCAATCGCCGCATTTGGTCGGCGTCGGTTCGGTGTTCATCGACGATATTGTGCTGCCGAGCGGCCAAACCTATATGGCGCGGTTGGGTGGAGGCGTCGTCCATGCCTTAATGGGTGCTGCTATCTGGGACGAACGCCCCGGAATCGTCGCAACCGTCGGACATGGACTACCGCATGAATCCACAAATCGGCTGGAACAAAGCTTGGATACCCGCGGCCTTGTTCAACTGGATATTCCTCAGATTAGAGCATGGCAGCTCTTTGAAGAGGACGGTTCACGCCGGGAACTCTACCGCGTTAAAGAGACTGTTCCATTTATTCGGGGCGCGCAGCCTGAACACTTTCCCGCTGCTTATGCCCAAAGTCACGGATTTTATCTTTTGCAGGGCGTCAATGAGATACGTGAGTGGCGTAAGACTTTAACCGGCATAATTCTATGGGAGCCTTTGCAGCAAATCATGACCCATGAAAATGCCACTGGTGTTCGGGCCGTATTAAAGGAATGCCAGATTGACATTGTTTCCCCGAATTTAATTGAAGCCGCTGCCGTTTATGGGGATTGGATGCCAGATGAATTGGCCAGTGGGTTGTTGTCAGATGGAGCGCAGTGTGTAGCTTTGCGCATGGGATCTGATGGGTCAATTGTCGCCAACCAGAAAGGCGAACGTTGGCATATCCCTGCTGCAAAAGTTCCCGAAATTATTGATCAAACTGGAGCAGGCAACACCTATTGTGGAGGCTTCCTTGCCGGACTTACCCAAGGCAGAAGCCTACCGGAAGCTGGGGCAATGGCTGCCGTATCAGCCTCTTTCTGCTTAGAACAAGTCGGTGTACTTGATCCGACAATTATTCCAAAGCTAGAACGAGATAACCGTTACAGCCAAATGATGTCAAGAGTGTCTATTTCCCGCTGACAGCAGGCTCGGAACTCTTTGATTTACCAGTCCATGTATGACGAGTCACCACATGTAAAGTAAGTTGTTCCATTGTGCCAAATCGACGTTGGCAATAAGGACACGTGCAAGGCAATTCTGATGTCGTATTTGAGTTGGACTGTGATGTAGATTTTGGATTAGACAATTTATTAACTCAATTCTAAATGCAGCTTGCCCATAAACTTCATTATAGATTTCAGTTCATGACAAAAACATAAGGTTTTGGGATTTTTCTACCAAAAACCTTAACAATAGTATCATTTTCTTATTCTGCAGTGCTGCGACATAGAGCCGTCTGACCTATCTATAAATAGACCGGACACCCTATGCCAAAAATTTCATCTTCAAACAAAGGCCATGCAAGAAAACTTTTTAGTATCGATGCTTTTCAAATATTTGGGTTCAAGGAGAAATTTGCCAAACATCCAGCCCTTTATCACAGCCAATGACAAGCGATTTACTGTCACTGCTAATGCGAACCATATCAGGCTGGCGAGTACAAAAACGATATTCCCCCAGATCAATGCGCTTTCCTGTTGTGATGTCCCATGCCACTACAACAGGCTCTAAAGCTACATTGACGCCAATAATGACATCAGCCGAGGAATTTAGCAAGAGGAATGGTATATAAATACCTTCCAATTGTGCAACAAATTGATCTTTTCCTGTCTGAAAATCAAGCAGATGAAGCGCCTTCGACTCACCGTCGCGCCATGCAAAATAACGCCCATCCGGCGAAAGCTGCCCCGCTCCCGGCAGCGCATCCACTTGGGCACTCGCCAGAACATTACCAGTTTCCAAGGTCCAGAGTTTGACTAAGAAATCCTGTGTCACCGTGATTGCAAAAGGTGCCTCAATTCGCCCTATCCTCAAGAATGAATCGGGATCATTTTCAGGACCAGAAGGCAACTCACGAATAGCATCTGACGGCAGCACCTCATTCACTTGGAAATCATTAGCCTGAGGTGGAGTCAGGGATTGCACATAACGGGTACGGGTATAGTCCGCCGGTGATACCTCAAGCCACACATGACTGCTGTCCCATATTCGTAACGGCACGTCACTCGTCGAAAAACGAAAATATTCGGTCTGTTTTATGTCGTAGTCACGATAAGCCACATAGTAAGCGCCTCCTTCAGTATGTACCGATACAACTTTGGGAGAATTCGCACTGAATGCCATATCGAGCACCGTGGTCGGAAGCTTATCACTGCCGGGAACAGAGTAACGGTCTATCAATTGTCCGGCGACATCCGCAACCACAATATCCCCCTCCCTGTTCATCAGCGCCAGCCGGCTGCCATCCGGATTAAGCGCAAACCATCCATTTTGGACGGTCCCAGCCTTAGAAGCCCAATCATCAAAATTGATTTGTTTTACGGAGTGCAGGTGTTGAATATTCTGTGCGGAAATCGTTGAAGCCGAATTTTGTGCGACTGTCGCAAAGGTCACCGTAAAACTAATGATGCCCCATACAATAACGAATGCGATTCCCAAATACTTTCTCTTCATACAAATTGTCCGCTATAATGCTCCAAGTCGATCATGATGAGGTTTTACCAGATGCCATCTCAAACCATTGAACAAAAACTGAAGCGTATACTGCTCAAAGTCACCAAACCCGGTCGTTATGTGGGTGGTGAGTTCAACAGCATTGTTAAGAATTGGGACGACATTGACTTTAAAGTTGCTTTTGCCTTCCCTGATCTTTATGACCTCGGGATGTCGAACCTCGGCATCATGATCCTCTACGAGCAGATCAATAATCAATCGGATATGCTGGCCGAGCGCGTCTTCAGTGTTTGGGATGACATGGAAAAGCTGATGCGAGCCAATGGCATTCCACTTTATTCACTGGAAAACAAACGCCCACTCCGCGAATTTGACATGCTCGGCATCAGTTTACCGTATGAGCAGCTATATACCAATGTGCTCAATATGCTTGATCTGGCGGGAATGCCTGTTCGCAGCAAAGACCGCGACTCGATTTATCCACTCGTAATTGCAGGTGGCCATGCCTGTTACAATCCCGAGCCAATGGCCGATTTCATTGATGCCTTTGTAATTGGCGAAGGCGAGGAAATAATTACCGAAGTAGCCCGCACGCTTCAGGCAATGCGTGGAGCAAGTCGAGACGAGCAGTTGCATGCGCTTGTCAAAATACAGGGCATTTATGTACCTCGCTTCTATGAGACAACTTATGACGAAAATGGCATTGTGGTCAGCATAACGCCCAATATTTCCGAAGCGCCTAAACGTGTTCTCAAGCGTATTGTCCCCACATTGCCAAAGCCATTTACGCGGTTTCTAATTCCTAACATCGATACGGTGCATAATCGCGCCCCCATCGAAATCATGCGTGGATGTACACGAGGCTGTCGTTTCTGCCACGCTGGAATGATTACACGCCCTGTACGCGAACGCACCGTACCCGAAGTGATGGAGGCCATTCAGGAAATCATCACCAATACTGGTTTCGAAGAAATCAGTCTGCTAAGTCTATCGTCGTCGGATTACGTATATGTCCATGAACTGGCGGATGCGGTACATGAAAAGTATGCGGACAGCGGATTAAGTTTAAGTCTGCCCAGTCTGCGGATTGAAAGTACCAGCGCCGATTTGCTGGATAAATTGGGCGACACACGGCGAAGTGGTTTCACCTTTGCTCCCGAAGCGGCCACCGAGAAGATGCGTGACATTATCAACAAGTTTGTTCCAGATGAGCAAGTCTTGGAAGCGGCACGTGCGGTCTACTCTCGCGGTTGGCGTACGATCAAGCTGTACTTTATGATCGGCCATCCTGAAGAAACGCTCGAAGACGTGCAGGCAATTGTTAACCTGTGCAAAGCAGTGCTGCGCGAAGGCCACAAGATCATGGGGGGAAAGGCGAATGTGAATGTCGGGGTGAGTACATTTATTCCGAAGCCGCACACACCTTTCCAATGGGTTCCGCAAGATACACACGACCAAGTTCGGCAAAAGATTCAGTTACTCAACAATCAGCTCAAAGGGCATGGTCTGCACCTGCGTTATAACAGCATCGACGACAGCCAGTTCGAAGGCATCATGGCACGGGCCGACCGGCGCATGGGACGCGTCATTCAACGAGCATGGGAATCAGGCTGCAAATTCGACGCATGGCAAGAATTCCATCATCATGAACACTGGCTGCAATCGATGGCTGACGAAGGATTAACACCTGAATTCTATACCCATCGTGAACGCGGATTGGATGAAATGTTCCCGTGGGATCATATTGATGCAGCCGTTCACAAGAAGTTCTTGAAAGACGACTATCTGATGAGCATCAAAGGCGAAACACGCGTTGATTGTAGAGATAAGTGTTTTGCCTGCGGCATTTTGCCGAAATTCAAAGAGGAACGCTCACAAACTGAGCCAATGACATGGGAATGTCCGCCCGTCAAGCCGATTGGCGACCGCAAACGTGCAGGCAGCGAAAACAACCGAATGTCGAATGTGACGTTACTTGGCTAAATCCAATAAAATTCAGCACATTGCGCAGTATCACTAGCAAGGCGACTTAGCTGTGTGCTCTGTAATCCTGACCTACAGACCTGTTATAATTCCCCTCACTTCAGAGAGATGAGGATTGAATGCGAATTCGTGTAGAGGGTCGCCAAGCGCTCAATGGCAGCTACCGACCGGCAGGCAATACCAATGCCGCAATGGCATTGCTCGCTGCGGCGTTGATGACGGAAAAGCCGGTTATTCTGCATAATGTACCGCGCACGATTAACATACTGGCGATGTTAGCAGTTGCAGAAAAGCTCGGCGCAAAACTAACGTGGCAAGACGAAACCACACTCATCGTTCATGCCGAACAGATTACGCGTCGCGCGTTGACTTTAGCCGAAACGGGTGGGCTGGTAGGCATGATGCTGTATTTACCGCCAATCCTCACGCGGCGTCAGCACATCCGCATCGAGATCGATTTTCCGCTCAACCGTATCCGCACACACCTCGAAGCGCTGCAAGACCTTGGCATCCCGGTGACCACTATGCCGGGTGCGCTGGAATGCAAAGTCGCGAATTGGGATCACCGCGAGATTATTCTCCCGCAGACCAGCGTTACAGCAACCGGTATGGTAATGATGCTGGCGGCATCATTAGGTAAAGAAACCATTATTCACAATGCGGCTTGCGAACCTCATGTGCAAGAATTGGCTAATTTGCTCTGTGAGATGGGCGCACACATCGAAGGCATTGGCTCAAACGTTTTGCGAATTATCGCTCCACCTGAACTGTCGGGCGGCGAAGCGACAATCGGGCCAGACCATATCGAAGCGGCCAGCGTTGCCGCGATCACGGCACTGAGCGGCGGACGAGTACAAATCGAAGGCACACGGCGCACCGATATGCAGATGATCGTCAAAACCTACCGGCAGCTTGGTGTGCAGCTCGACATTGATGAGCAAGTTGTGTACGTGCCTAAACATGAAACCATTAACCTTTCCAGCCGTGAAGAAGATGTTGATCTTTCGGTCGAAACCTCCCCTTGGCCTGCTTTTCCCTCTGATCTCAGCGCCATCGCAACCGTGATTGCAACACAGGCACAAGGCACGGTTCTCATCCACGAAAAGCTATTCAATAATCGCCTGTTGTTCGTGGATAAACTGAAAGCGATGGGCGCTCAAATCGTGCTCTGTGACCCACACCGTGCCATCGTGGTTGGCCCTACTCCGCTTCACGCAATCTATATGGATACGCCCGATGTACGTGCAGGCTTGGGAATGTTGGGAGCAGCGCTGGTGGCGAAAGGCGAATCGGTGATTGATAACGCGCAAGTCATTGAACGCACTTTTGCAGGCGTGTTGGGTAAGCTGAAAGCGCTCGGTGCACATATTGAGATCGAGCCATGAGCAGTTTCAAGCTACACGAGTCAAGTTTCCAGTTGCGCCTTGTTGCAGGTGATCACTGTACCCCATGAGCCAACCGACGATTACATTAACATCAATTCAAGGCATTCAAACGGCACAGGCTATTGTTGGGCAAGGCCAGCCCATTGTTATGCTGCATGGTTGGGGCGCAAACCTTGGCCTTGTGACTCCCTTAGCTGAAAAGCTTGCTCCATTGGGTTATCAGTGTTTCGTACCCGATATGCCCGGATTTGGGCAAACCGCTTTACCACCTTCAAGCTGGTCCATACATGATTATGTGACATGGGTAATAGCTTATATCGATGCACACCAACTTGAAGAATTCTATCTGTTCGGGCATTCCTTTGGTGGCCGATTAGGATTAGTACTCGGTGCAGAACACGGCGAAAGAATCATCAAGATGGCGCTCGCTGATGCTGCTGGAATCCGGCCAAAGGCTTCCAGCAGCGGGCAAATGAGGCTCAAGACCTATCGCCTCGCTCTAAACACCCTACAAACCATCGGAATGAAACCTCAAGCCGAGCAATTACGTAATTGGTATAGTGAGCGCTATGGATCAGCCGATTATAAGGCAGCCAAAGGTGTGATGCGCGAGACGTTCGTGAAAGTGGTGAACGAAGACCTCCTACCTTTTGCAGCACGGGTCAAACCATCGACGCTGTTGTTTTGGGGTAATCAAGATGCTGATACCCCACTTTCACAGGGACAACTGCTCGAAAAGACGATCCCGGACGCCGGATTGGTGGTCTGGGAAGGCGCAGGGCACTACAGTTATCTGGAACGGGCGGCTGATACAGCGCGAGTGATGGATCATTTCTTTAAACAGTAAGGGTTAAGGCATGAGAAACTTTATTTTGCGGGTGATTATTTATGCGGTTGGCATCGCATTGGTGGCCGAAATTGTCCCGGGCATACATGTAGCAAACGATACTCTGGGCACACTGCTCATCATCGGGCTGGTTTTCGGTATCATCAATGCCATTTTAAAGCCGCTCATCACATTATTGACCTGCCCATTGGTCATAATCTCACTAGGTTTATTTGTACTGGTGATTAACGCAGTCGTTCTCTTGGTGACGGCAAGTCTCATTCCAGCCCGTTTACAGATTGACGGGTTTTGGCCGGCGTTTGTCGGCGGCATTGTCATGAGTATCATCTCAATGGTGCTTGAACGCATACTCGGCGTGAAAGACGACAACCGAAATGGTAAGAACAAACGGAACCCTGACGTGATTGTTGTGGACCGACGATAGCGAAATTTCATGCCGATTGAACTCCTCATTATTGCCCTGATCTGGTTCGGCGGAACGTGTTACCGGATTTATAAGCAGGCACGCTTCTATCAAATCGAAGAGTACATGAGTCTGCGCTACCTGCGCTGGTGTGCTGCGCGGCGGGAACGTTGGCTCCCAAACCGTCCAGTCATCGCATGGATAGCGGGCGTGGTACTCGGTGTAATCTTGAGCGAAGCACCCGGCAACTTCATGTTGACCGTAATTGGAGCCATCGCGGCGCTTGTTGGTGTATGGCCCACATCAGAAGGTGAGGTCAAGAAAGGATTCAAGCCAACCGCACGCGCGAAACGGATGCTCAGCGCGGCGTTCGGGGTAACTGCGATTACCTTCATACTCAGTCTCCTGATTTTGAGCCGTATCCATTTGCCCGATATTGGTGAGGTGAAGTTCGCGGTTGTGTCCCTTATTGGACTGCTCCTGTTTCTGGCTGCGCCTCTCCTACTCATTGCAGGCAATCTAGTGATGCAGCCGGTAGAGGCCTTTCTCCGACAGCAGTTCATCAACAAAGCGAAAAGCGTGCTGGCCGAGGTTAATCCGGTGGTGGTGGGGATCACCGGAAGTTACGGCAAGACCACCACCAAGAACTATCTCGCGCATATTCTGAGCGGACGTTATAAGGCGTATCCCACACCCAAAAGCTTTAATACGATGATGGGCGTGTGCATAGCCATCAACAACGATATTGCCAACGATCACAGCATTGAGTACTTCATCTGCGAGATGGGCGCGTATATCCCCGGTGAAATCGAACGCATCGCCGATTTGACCCATCCATCGATTAGTATCGTGGTCGAAGTTGGGCCACAACATTTGGAACGATTTGGGACACTCGAAAATACAGCAACGGCCAAGTACGAGATCATTAAAGCGCTTCCTGCGGATGGCGTAGGTGTATTCAACTGGGATAACCGATACGTGCGCGAGATGTACGAACGCGGTTATCCCAAAACGCGGCTGGCAGTGAGTCGAGAAGTCGATCCGGCGAACGCACCCAGCGATGGGCCGCGCTTTATCGCGGGTGAGATCAGCGAGTCACTGGATGGACTGCGCTTTAAAGTCACCGATAAAGAGACAGGGGAGAGCGAGATTTTTGAAACTCCTTTGCTCGGGCAGCATAACGTCACCAATGTGCTTCTCGCGACGGCGGTGGCGGTTCATGAAGGCATGAAACTCCGCGATGTGGCCTACCGCGTACGCGCGCTAAAACCCGCTGAGAGCAGGCTGGTCAGGCAAACCACGGCACAGGGCATCACAATCATTAACGATGCGTACAGCGCGAATCCGGCGGGCGTGGTGAGTGCCTTGAAGGTATTGGCCATGCATCAGACGGGCAAACGGTTACTGATCACGCCCGGTATGGTGGAACTTGGGCCATTACACAAGCCGGAAAACAAGAAGCTGGGCATCACAGCAGCGCAGTACGCAACCGATGTGATTTTGGTGGGCGCGGAGCAAACGGCCCCAATTAAGGCTGGACTGACTGAGGCGAACTTTCCTCCTGAACATTTACAGGTTGTGGAAACGCTGGCGCAGGCCGTCGAGTGGTATCAGACCAACTTGAAAGCAGGCGACGCGGTCTTGTTCCTCAATGACTTGCCGGAAACCTACAGCACCTAGCTGTTTTCAGATCAAGAAGATATGGCGAAGTTGGCAAAACCATTTCAATTTCGCCAATAAAAACAGCGGTTTTATGGCAATTTCGGCGGATCGCTCGGCTGATTTCGCGGCAATCAGGGTAAGGGGACTGCCGCCGCCAAATTTACCATTCCCCATATCCCGGGTGCTGAGTTCCAAGTACTCAGTCGAATGCATTGTATAAAAAAGCATCGTCACACAGCCTCACCTTTTACCACTAGTTCCGATTTTAGCACAAAAGTTCCACAAACCAAGTTCGAAAAAGGTTTGAAATGGGGTAAGATAGGGTCTGCAAAAAATAATGCCTATTTATAAATGTGCAGCGGAGGGCTGAGATGAAGAATGTTGTGGTAACCGGTGGCAGTGGTAAGGCAGGGCGAGCCGTCGTACGGGATTTGCAGGCACATGGCTATAACGTGCTGAACGTGGATGTCGCGCCTTCGCGTGATCCTGTGAGCCACTTTCTAAAGACCGATTTAACGGATTACGGGCAGACAGTCGAGGCATTAGCAGGCGCAGAAAGCGTGGTGCATCTGGCGGCGATTCCTGCGCCGGGATTGGTTCCGGACGAACTGACGTTTCGCATTAATTCGAGCAGCACCTACAATGTGTTTAGCGCGGCTATGCATCTGGGGATGAAGCGTGTGGTGTGGGCATCCAGCGAAACGACCTTGGGACTGCCGTTTGACAAAGAACAACCGGATCATGCGCCGATTGACGAAACACAAACACTGCTCCCGCAAAGCAGCTATGCCCTTTCGAAAGTCTTGGGCGAGGAAATGGCACGCCAGTTCAGCCGATGGTCAGGTATTCCGTTTGTCGGGCTGCGCATATCCAACATCATGGAACCGGATGATTACCAGAAGTTCCCAACCTACTGGAACGACGCCAAAATTCGCAAGTGGAATTTGTGGGGTTACGTGGATGCACGTGATGTGGCACAAGCCTGCCGGTTGGGGTTGGAAGCGGCAGTAACGGGCGCTGACCATTTCATCATCGCGGCGGCGGATACCTGCATGACGCGTCCAAACAAGGAACTGCTGGCGGAAGTCTTCCCGAATCTACCCTTGGTGGGCGACGTGGGCGAGCACACGACCCTGCTGAGCATCGACAAGGCGAAGAAAGTGCTGGGCTATGCGCCGCAGTATTCATGGCGTGAATATGTGAAGGCATTCGTATAAGAGAAATTCACCACAGAGGCACAGAGAAAGACAGAGAGCAGAACCATGACTATCGCCATCACGCGGCTGCCAGCAACTTCGATTGCCAAGTGCGAACTAACCTTTATCGAACGTAATCTTATTGACTACACGAAAGCGATGGAACAGCACCGCGCTTATCGTGAAGGATTGGAAAGCTGCGGTGTCAAGGTTGTCACTTTGTCCGCTGCGGATGATCTACCAGACAGTGTGTTTGTAGAAGATACAGCCATCATTTTGGATGAGGTGGCGATTATCACACCGATGGGTGTCGCATCACGGCGTCCCGAACCAGCGTTGATTGAACCCGAAATCGCACGTTACCGTCCAATCAAACAAATCACACTGCCTGCGACGATTGAGGGCGGAGACGTCATGCGGCTGGGCAAAAGCATCTTCGTGAGTCTGTCTACACGGACGAATGCCGCTGGGATCGAGGCGCTGCGCATATTAGCAGCGCCCTATGGCTATACGGTCACGGCGGTCACGCTGCGGGATTGTTTGCATCTGAAATCGGCCTGCACTGCGCTGGACGACCAGACCATTCTGGTCAACAGCGCAGGTGTGGATACGACAGTATTTGATGGTTACCAGTTGGTCGAAGTGGCACAGGATGAGCCGGGTGCGGCAAATGTGGTGCGGGCCAACGGCAGCATTCTGATGAACGGCCAGTATCCACACACGGCGGAAATTATCGAACAGCGTGGCTATCGAACTTGCGCGGTAGATACATCGGAATTCACGAAGGCTGAAGCGGCGATGACGTGTATGAGTTTGATTGTGGAAGAAGGCTAAACTACCACGATCAATTTGGGGATGTGGGTGAAACTAATATATCTGTCCACCTAACCTCTTCACTACTTCGAATAAGTGTGAGGAGATTAGCGTACGTAAAAATATCCCAATAGTGTGGTAGGGTGGCGTATTCAGTCTGCCAAGGAAATTCTTTGCGTAGTGTGACGGGCGAAACAGACAGAATCTGCGCTCTGGCTTGCAAAATCTGATATGCGTAAGCCGGCGACGGGTGATAGCCTTCGCCACCTGTTTGCGTCAAATTATAGCTTGCCATGAACCACCAAGGATCTGCTTTCAAAGCATCATCAATGACAGTCTGAGTCTGTGATAGATAATTCGATTTCATGTAGCGTCCTAGTTCTGGCGTCATGAAGTCAAACTGGGTGTAAAAGATTTGCAGGTTTCTATTCTGTGCAGGGCTGGAGGGGCACCAATCGGTTGCAGTGGAACCACAGATTTGATCCATGAAAGGACCATTACTTGCTTGATCATTTAGCATCGTGATTTCGCTAGAAAGCGTCGATACCGTACTCCGGTAGACATCTTGATAGGCAGTATCCTGTGACCGGTCATAAAGCGTTCGTGCCATACGGGCGTACCCGATTCGTCCTGCAATCTGGCTGTTGCGACTGTTCACATAAATACCCGCGCTGATCGCCTTCTTTCGATCTGTGTGCGCTTCAGAATATAATCGGCTTATATCCGCCCAGTTATCAGCAATCGTTTGCGAGTCTCCACTATAGTGTGCATAAGCCCACAGCCCGTATAGGTCTTCCCAATCGGTTGATCCCCACTGCCACCAATTTAAGTCAAATGACATATCGCCGAGCTTCGTGCTGACGTCGCCTTGGGATTCATACTCTCGATATTGCTTTGAAAGTAGATAATCGTGAACTTCTATTTTAAGAAAGTCTTGTAAAGATGATTTTTGAGCCGCATCTAGAAACGGGAATGTTTCTGACAGCGTTGATATTTCCATTCCTTTAAACCAAAGGATTTTCTGTACATCTTCGGCCAAGATAACACCCGGATAATCACGGTGTTTATTCTCGGATAGCAGCAGAGTGATATTTGCCCGAATTTTATCTACGAGATCACCTGAGTGAGTTACGGATGAAACATCGGGATATTCATTGACTAACTGATCAATTGTTAGTGCTTGTGCTTGCACAGGAGAAAACAGGCGTAAAACTCCAATAAGGAGAATAATGACAATGCGATTTCTGTTAAAAGCCATACAACCATCCATTTATAGATAGATATGCATGTCCCTCAGCGATAACCATATATCCGCCCATGTCCGTATAGCCATCACCGGTATACCCCCACCAATGCGCACCGGAGAATGGATCCATAGGCGGATAATTGTCTCCACAGTCTCGACATCCATGTAACTGTTCTAGTTTAGAGTCCGACAATCGCAAGCGCCCAATATTGGAAGCAAACGCGCCATACAACCAATTGTCAGCGACAGTGATACCCGTGTATTCATCACCACGAATCGGTTGACTATCGTACGCTATCGTGAAGACACCCGTGGTTGTATCGAGACTGATGTACCCACCGAAGGCCGCAAACAAAAGATCTTTTTGATCCAGTACAACGGGGAAGTTTTGCCCATTGGCATACCAAATATTCAAGGGAATCATAGAAAGCGGCTTACCATCAGCGCTGAACTGCGTGACCTCATCACCAGTCGAAACCGAGAACAAGTATACCGATTTGGTTCCGGGATACTTCTTCACTTGACTCTGGTAGTCCGGTAACAGATCCCCTAAGGCACGCTTCGGTCTACCGCCATGCCCCGAAACCTCGTAGACAAAAAAGAGATCCTTCAATCCCATTCCCGTATTGCCGAAACGCGGCACGGTATGAAAGAGAACCGTGTTCGACTTCGGGATGACAATTGGATGATCTCCACGATTGGACTCGCCATCCAGTTTGTTTGACCACCGCAGTTTGCCGGTCGTGCCATCTAATGCGTAGGCCATCATGTTTTCGGCAGCAAAAAATACAGTTCCTTGGTAATAAGCAGGATTGCTAATTATCGCCGATCCTTGCGTATCAAACGGAGGGAACAAAAGCTCACCTGTTGTGCCGTTAAAACCATAAAGTTTTCCAACGTTTGAACCGATATATACTTTGATCAATCCATTTTCTGTGACTGCAACAGGACTCGAATAAATCGGACCTCCGACATTCATCGCAGGAAACAAGGGCTTTCCTGTCTTGATGTCAAGGGTATAAATATTCCCGGCAAAATCCCCGAAATAAACCGCATTACCTATGACAGCGGGTGTCACAGCGATGGCTCCATCAGCCTTGAAAGACCACTTTTCTTTGCCTGTTTGGGCGTCCAACGCGAAAAGCGTTCCATCCATAACAGCCTGAAAGAGTGTTCCTGCAACAACAACCGGTTGACTAAGGCCGTGAGGCCATTCTTTGAGCGGCTTTTTAAAAAATGCTTATATACAGGGCGAGACTTCAGTCGGCTTTTGCAACACGCAGCCGTTTGTTCCCATTTTTGGTGTAAAGCTCGCATCAGTGGAACCACTGTGAGTCGCATCATGACCAAACATGGGCCAATCCGATGTTACGGAATCTGCTAAAATGACTTCGGGGTGGCCAGCATGAGAGAGTAAAAGCCAAATGCCTATGCAGAGAATAAGACGGTAAAGCATTCTTTTCATATGAGACTTCGGTATCACATCTTTATTCTAGATAGCGATTTATAGTACTACGGTTTCATCAGAATAGGAACGAAATACAGTTTTATTATTCAACATTAATATCTTCGATAGCGTCACAATTATCTCTAAAAGTACAGGAAACAAAGCGCGTATGCTGAATATTTCACCGTCTATCCTCCTCCTTGCTACAGCACTGATGCTGGTGACTCTAGTGCTGGCATTTATACCCATCTTGCCGGGGCCGTTGATGCCTTGGGCGGTGGGCATTGTGTATGGCATTTTTACGGGCTGGCAGCGCATTACCCCATTGGCAGCCATCATCATGACGCTGTTGATGCTGGTAGGTGTGACGGCTGATTATTGGCGACCACTGCTGGGTGCGAAGACAACCGGCATGGGCTGTCGCACATCACTTGGCAGCTTCGCAGGCGGATTCCTCGGCACCTTTCTGATCCCTATTCCCCTAATAGGAACGGTCATCGGCTTAGTAGCAGGCGCACTGCTGATGGAGTTGGTCCAATTCGGCGATCTCAAGAAAGCAATGGGTGCCGGACGCGCAGCCCTAAAGCAGTTCGTCATCAGCTATGCCCTGAACATCGGTATCAGTGTGGGGATTTTTGTCGTGTATATCATCAGCGTTTTGGCGACCGGTTAGGCCACTCGCCCCAAAATGTAATATTTGTTACACTTTCAGTAGTATCTAGCCGGAAGTAACATTCCAAACTGAAAAGGGTTGATATGAACTACACGCTGATTAAAGGCATCTATTATGTTGTCGGGCAGTCGCCGGATGGGGATTCGATCAAATTCAAGGCGGCAAATCCGGCTTTTTGGCAGCTCATCAACAGCGAATTCAATGATGTATTTGCCCAGAACTTGGCGGCTGAAGGCGGCATGACGCACTCGAAACACACTACTCCGCACCGAAGCCGGTTGTGCCAGCAGACTTGAAAGGCAAGACCAGCGCGAACCTGCAAGAACCGCCATTTGTCAGCCTGAGCCAACCGCCCGCAATGGCGAAGGGTGCAGCCGAGTACTTCATGAAGTTCATGGGCATTACCGAGGTGAAGTGGCGGAATGCATTTCATGGTTCATACGTGAGCGAGGCGCGTATGACTGTCGGCAGCGCAAGCGCGGTGGTGAAGGAAAAAGGCAAAGATGGCGTACCGGGATACATTGTCACCAATGACTTTGAGAAAAACGGACGACCGCTCTCGTGGGTTTTCTCAGGCGATACGCCGATCAAAGATGGCTCGACCATCAGCACTGACCAGCTCGCAGAGTTTGTCGACAAGAGCGCTAACTATGAACTGCTGCGGTCAGGCATGATTTATCCGCTGTACTACATGACGCTGGCAGGTAAACTGCGTCGTAAGCTGGATACAGCCGTTCAAGAAGCGCAGGCTTCAGCCAAGAAACTCGGCAGCAAAGTACCGAACCCACCCACGAATATCTGGCAGCTTGACCGTTCGACAACGGGTGTAACGATGGCAAACATCAAAGCCATCACTGACGAGAATGTGGTTTATCCCGATCTGTTCCGGCGGCTGCTGCGCCATTATCAAATTGTGCAGATGAATGCCTATTGGGCGGCATTGCGAAGCGGGGCAACGAATATTACACCGCCCAAGCAGTTCCAACTGGATAAGCTTTTTGAGGGCGCAAATCCCTATGTGTTTATCATCAGTGATCAGGATTTCGTACGGCTGGCGGACGTGTTTGAAATCAACGGTGACAGCCTGCGCATGAAGAAATCGCCTGCTGATCTGGTATTCCTGTCCTAAACCCATCGGGATTGAGTATCCCGCTCTCATGCAATAGGCGGTAGAATTACCCACCGTTTAACCGTCAACACAAAGAGAAGTTAAACCAGCATGAGTGCAAATCGAAAAACGGTTGTCGGCGTCATCTTCGGTGGGCGAAGCGTAGAACACGATGTTTCGATCGTGACCGGGCATCAGGTGATGCGCGCCTTTGATCCGGAGCGCTATGAGGTGGTGCCGATTTATATTGACCGCCAAGGCAAATGGTTCACAGGCGAACCACTGACTGATCTTAAGAACTTCAAGAACGAGATCGTCAGTCTGAAGGGCGTCCAAAGCGCGATTTTGTCGCCGAGCATCCAACATCACGGGCTGATTATCAATCCGACCGCAGGGCGCTTTGAGAAGTCTGAAATCAAGCGGCTGGATGCGGTTTTCCCGACGATACATGGCACACATGGCGAAGACGGTACGCTTCAAGGGCTGCTGGAACTGGCCGATATCGCTTACGTCGGCTGTGGAGTCATGGCCTCGGCCATCGCCAATGACAAGATCATGACCAAGATCGTGCTCAGCCAGCAGGGTGTGCCGATTGTCGAAGGCGTTTCGTTCACCAGAGTCGAATGGCTGGAGTCATCCGATAAGGTGATCAGCCACCTCGTGCACGAGCTGCACTATCCCATGTTTGTGAAGCCTGCGACCTTGGGGTCGAGCATCGGCGTCGCCAGAGCGAACGATGAAACGCTGCTGCGGGCACATATCGAGGTGGCCATTAGTCTTGACCGCCGCGTGTTGATTGAGCAAGCAGTGGAAAACGCGACCGAGATCAACTGCGCGGTCGTGGGCGGTGATAATGACATTCAGGCATCTGTGCTGGAGCAGCCGGTATCATCCGCACCATTTTTGACATTTGAAGAGAAATACACACGAGGCGGCGAAGGCATGAAGAGTGCCGAGCGGATTATCCCTGCCCCGCTAAATGACGATCTGGCGGCCAAGGTTAAGGGCATCGCCATTCAAGCCTTCCGCGCGATTGAAGGACGCGGTACAGCACGCATTGACTTCCTCGTGAAGCCGGAAACTGGCGACGTGTACCTCAACGAGATTAACACCATGCCCGGTTCGCTGGCCTTCTATTTGTGGGATGCCCAAGGGATGCCACCGCGTGAGTTCGTGCATAAGCTGGTGGAGATTGCGCGGGACGCCCAAGCTGAGAAGCGCAAGAACAATTACGACTATCAGACCAACCTCGTGAATTTGGTCGACGCACGCGGCCTAAAGGGTGTGAAAGGCAGCAAAACACGCTCCGGTTAAGACTCGTGGAATGCATCACAAGTCAGATACAAATCAAACCTGACCTGTGCTATGCTTGTCACGATCTTTACCGTAAGCCTGCTGGATGAGACTGTGCCTTATCAATCCAATGGTGGTCGCCGCAACAATGTACAACTGGGAGTCGGACGCTCGGTCTGGGCTGGAGCACCGCCCCCTGCCATCCCTGAACGCGCTTTAGACGGCATCCCGGGCTGTTTGGCGTGGTTATCCCTGCTGTTTGCAATTGCCAGCGCTATCGCTTTCCCGCGCATTTTACTGCTGCTCGCAGCCCTGCTTGGCTTCTATTCCGCTGTGCGCTTTCTGTTCGCAGGTATCGCCAACGTGATGGGTTTGCGAAAGATCGACCAGTGGGAGAAAACCAACTGGTACGCCCGCTACAAAGAAGAAGCGAAAGACGACTCACTGCCTTGGGAAGCAGTCCAGCACATCGTTATCATCCCCAACTATAAAGAACCCGACGAAATTCTAAGGCGCACACTCGATAATCTCGCAGCGCAGTATCAAGCCAAGCAGCGTATGACGGTCGTGCTGGCCATGGAAGCGGCTGAAGATGGCTGTGTCGAGAAAGCCGAACGGCTGGTAGCCGACTATACGCCATGTTTTGCCAACCTGTTTTTTGCAGTACATCCGCGCGGACTGCCGGGTGAGATGCAGTGTAAGTCCGCGAATGAGGCATGGGCAGCACGGTGGGTCAAACGCAAATTAGTTGACCAAATGGGTTACAACATCGACCATATTTGTGTGACCACCCAAGATGCCGACTCGTTGTGGCACAAAGATCATTTTTTTGCGCTGACCTATCTTTTTGCAATTACTCCGCAGAGACATCTCCGGTTCTGGCAAGCGCCAATCCGTTACCACACCAATATTTGGGACATAAATCCCCTGCTCCGAATCGTAAACGCCTATTCAACGGCTTTTGAGCTGGCATATCTGGCTGCGCCGTGGTGGATACCGATGCCAATGTCATCCTATTCGCTGAGTTTGAAGCTGCTGGACAACAGTGGTTATTGGGATGGCGACGTGATCGCCGATGAGTGGCATATGTTCATCAAAGCCTACTTTGCGCGAGAAGGCGCTGTAATGTTGGATCGCGTTTTCCTGCCCTTTTCTGCCACCGCCGTTACAGGCGAGACATTGGTGCAAGCACTTAAAAACCGTTATCAACAATCCCTGCGCCACGCATGGGGCAGCAAAGAAGTCGGTTATATTGTCGCCAAGATGCTAGAACAGCCGGAAGTGGATATTAATGTTTCGTTCAAACTCCTATTCCGTGTCGCCCACGATATTTTGCTAGCAGGTGCAGGTTGGGTCATTATTACCGCAGGGGCACAACTGCCCTTTCTATTTAATCCGACTCTGCTTCCGCAAGTGTTAGCAGAAGGATTCAACAATCCAGCGTACGTGCTGCTGCAAGTCTCGTTTGTGCTGGTTTCGATTCTCGGTATCGTCTTCTGGTATCAAGATGTGATTAAGCGACCGCCCCGCACACGGAAACAAACATTTATGGAACGTGTCTTCACACTCCTGAGTTTTCCGCTGCTGCCGTTCTTAACGTTAATTGTCGTGGCCATTCCGGTGTTACAAGCCCAAACGCGGTTGATGGTGGGTATCCCACTACGCTTCCAAGTCAGCAAGAAGATATAACAGTCGCAGGTCGTCAGACAACTACTGAACCAAATTGCTTGTGGAGGAGAGAATATTATGGCAAAAGTGGGATATATCGGGCTGGGGATTATGGGAGCGTCGATTGCCCGTAACTTGATGAAGGCCGGACATGAACTAGTCGTGCATAACCGCAGCCAAAACATTGTGCAAGAAATGGTGGGTGCCGGAGCCACCGCCGCTTCATCGCCCAAGGAAGTCGCGCAGCAGGTCGAGTTTGTCTTTACCAACTTGCCGGACTCTCCGGACGTCGAGAAAGTGGTACTGGGCACAAATGGCATCATTGAAGGTGCGCACGAGGGACTGATCTATATCGACAACAGCACCATTAAACCCGAAACGGCTCGCATGATCGCGGAGAAGCTGGCGGAAGTAAAAGTCATGGCGCTGGACGCTCCGGTGAGCGGTGGTGATGTGGGCGCAAAAAATGGCACGCTAACGATTATGGTCGGTGGGCCACAAGCAGCGTTTGATAAAGCCGTGCCGTTGTTCCAAGCAATGGGTAAAGCGTGGGTTCTGGTCGGCGACAGCGGTGCCGGACAGATCGCCAAAGTGTGCAACCAGATCATTGTCGGCGCACAAATGGCCGCATTGGGTGAAGCGTTGATCACCGCCCAAAAAGCGGGTGTTGATCCAAGCCGTGTGGTCGAAGCCATTAAGGGTGGTGCTGCACAGATGTGGACACTCGACGTCAAACCGCCGCGTTTATTCGCGGGCAATCGCGGGCCGGGCTTCAAGGCCCATATGCAGCACAAAGACTTGGGCATTTGTCTCGATACCGGCAAGACCTACGGTATCCCGATGCCACTAACCGCCGTTATCCAGCAGTTGTACACGACGATGCTGCAGCATGGGCAGCACAACCTCGATAACAGCGCCGTGATTGGTGTCTATGAGCAGTTAGCGAATGTTAAGCTGAGTGAACCCCTGCGTCCACCACCTGCGCCGATTGATCCGGTAGAGGAAGCTGAAATCGAGTCTTTCCCCGGCAGCGATGCACCAGCACGCTAACGCCAACAGGGTATAAATATTGGAGATCGTATTCGGATAGCGCTTTATGGCACTTCATTCAGACGCTTATCATGCAGTGAGCCAAGTACTTGACCAGCTTGAGCAAAGTCCAGTCCTTTATGCGGAAGACCATTTTGTGGAACGCATGGAAGCACTTGACGTTCTTGAAATCCAGATGTTGGAAGAACTGGATGAAACTCCTGTTGGTCCATTAACGAGTGCGCAGCGCTTGAGCTTTAGGCAGCGGAATGAAGGGATTACACAGAAGCTGCATCAGGCGAATGGGAAACTATTTGAGCGCCTGCTAGACCGTATTCAGGTAAAGGATTACGCGACAGTAGCCCGCTATTTTAGGAACGTGGAGCAGCAGGTATACGGCGGGGAAATCCGTGAGTTTGAAGGCTACGATGAGCTGGACATGCTGGCAAACGGACTGCTCGAAGTACCAGTTGTTCCCGTCGAACCCGACAAACGCGAGGCGGATATGATGTTCTATCAGCCGACGCCTGTGCGAGTCATCTTGCGATTGATTAATGAACTTAAGCCCTCAGTCAATGATGTCTTTTACGATCTGGGTGCCGGCATCGGGCACGTGCCAATTCTGTTTAATCTCTTGACGGGTATCCGAGCAAAGGGTGTGGAACTCGAAGAGTCTTATATTCGGTATTCTGAAGAATGTCGACAAAAGTTGGGGCTGTCCGGCGTGGCGTTCGTTCAAGCTGATGCGCGAGATGCGGATTACAATGACGGCACCATCTTCTACATGTACACACCTTTTCGCGGCGAGCTGATGGAGCAAGTCCTCGCCAGCCTCGAAGCACAGTCCAAACATCGTCCCATACGCGTTTGTTCTTACGGGCCATGTACGTTGCAGGTCAGCAAAGCCAAATGGCTGCGCCCGATTGCTCAAACCGGCAAACGTGAAACCCACTACGGCATTTTCAGCAGCATTTAACAAAACCCATTTTGAAATGAATAGGACATGTGCCGTGAACCTTGATTCCTATCTGAAACGCATTCGTTATGAGGGTGATTTGACACCCAATCTGGCAACATTGACAGGCATCCATAGGGCGCATTTACTGAACATCGCGTATGAAAACTTGGACATCCACCGCGACTGTCCCTTGACCACTGACTTAGCCCAAATCTACGACAAGATTGTCACGAATGGGCGCGGCGGTTGGTGCTTTGAGATGAATGGCCTGTTGGCATGGGCACTGCGTGAGGTCGGTTTTCAAGTGACGATGCTCTCCAGCTTTGTAGGCCGAGAGAGGAATCAGCCTATACCGAATGGCGCGGGAGATCATCTCATTCTGCGTGTTGATTTGGATCATCCTTATTTGGCGGACACAGGCTTCGGCAACGGCATCATTGAGCCTCTGCCACTGGCGGAAGATACTTATCAGCAGGGATTTTTGGACTTCAAACTAGAACAAGAAAATGGTCGCTGGTGGTTTACGAACCATATCTATGGCGGGCCGGGGTTTGACTTCGACCTGACGCCCTATGAACTGAGTGACTTCGCCGGACAATCCACGCGATTGCAAACCTCGCACGAATCGGGATTCGTCAAGACAACGGTCTGCTTTCGCTTTACACCCGACAGTTTGTTAACGCTGCGCGGCGCGATGTTCCGCACGACTACGGCAGCGGGTGAACACGATGAAATCATTGACAATGCTCAAGGTTATGCCCAAGTGTTAGCCGAAGAGTTCGATTTGCACCTGCCAGATGTGGACGTACTCTGGGAAAAGGTTTGGAAACGGCACCAAGAGTGGGCAAAGAAGTAAACAATAATCCCTTACAGATTTATAGGGGTGTAATAGTTGGTTCCTGCCACAAAAAATATGAACTTAAGGGATTAGTTTCGAAAACAGGCTGATTTCCCATAGGGATGGATTTAAATTCTAGTCCTTGATAATCAGTCAAATAGGAATATATATTAAGACCCGGTTCGCTTGGGCCAGGCAAGAATACACCGTATCTAGTAGTTACATTACTTTTTGGGGATATGAGATCAAAAACTATTAAGAATGACTTAGCTTCTTTCGGGTATAGAACCAAATTGATACCCATCATACTGTCTGGAAAAGGTTCCGCTAATACTCCCAAACTAGGCAACAGTTTATCATTCGGATTGTCGACCAACTTTCGAATTGTCGCGAGATTAGGGTTAAGTAAAAATCCGTATCCACAGACGCTAAAAGCAATTAAGTATGCGATTCTTAAACAAGCAACTTCAGCATGATTCAGTCGGAATGGCTTTCGATATTTAATATTTATAGTTTGATTTTTGCCCTTGAGAACATTTTGTAACTCAATAATACTTTTAGGATTACTCCTATGCTTATCACCAATGAAGTGCAACATCCCATCTAGGTATCGCAATTCTCCGCCTAAGTCCTCTCGGCCATTAAATGAGAGCCGAGCATTTTGCGATGCCGAAGCTAATTCATTATCAAAATCATTAGACTCAATCCACTTTTTTAGATCATTCTCCAGTTGAGTACCAGCACGATTATTACATCGCTGGCATGTAATGGTTCTGACATTACCACCCAGTCTTTTGGGCGGTACATGCTCTTCGATTATATTATTTGGATTTTTCAATGAGTCTCTATTGAATGCTTTTAAGCAGATGGGGCACAAAAAAATGTCGTCTCTATCTGACTCAAGGATTCTCGGCTCGAGGATGCCTAGTCCTTGGACAACTTCAGCATATTGTTTCAACCTTATTCTGTTCTTTGCGTATCTCATGAAGAAATTATCAGCCATAAGTCACCTTACATCTAGCTATTCAAGTTGTTTTAGCAGACACATTATAATTACGCAATTGAATATTACTTTTATTCTGTCAATAACATTCACAGAAAAGAACTGATGTGGCATAATACCCTAAGTAAAACAAATTAAAAGAAGTGTAACAGTGAAAGAACGTGTGCAGAAATTAATGGCGCAGGCCAACATTGGGTCACGCCGTGCTTGT
This sequence comes from Aggregatilineales bacterium, assembly GCA_044226855.1. Classification (GTDB taxonomy): domain Bacteria; phylum Chloroflexota; class Anaerolineae; order Aggregatilineales; family Phototrophicaceae; genus CFX2. Next base: position 268,166 of record JBGAGF010000004.1, on the reverse strand, counting down.
GAGGACATCATCAGCCAAGGGCGCGTCCGCGTCAACGGCAAGGTGATTCATCTAGGCGATCAAGCTGATCCCACCCAAGATGTCATCGAAGTGGATGGCAGCAAGATTGCCTTCCCTGAGCAGAAGTTGTATATCGCCTTTAATAAACCGAAGTACGTGCTCTCGACGGATGAGCCGCATGAAGGCGATACCCGCAAAATCATTACTGATTTCCTGCCCTTTAAGGAGCATCTCTTCAGCGCCGGACGCCTTGACGCCGACAGCGAAGGTCTGATGGTGCTGACCAACGATGGGGAACTGGCGAATACCCTCACCCACCCACGCTATCGCCACACCAAGACTTACAAAGTAGTGGTAACTGGGCTGCCATCCCAAGAAACGCTGCTGCGCTGGCAAAAGGGTGTCGAGTTAGAAAATGAAGACGGCACGATTGACTATACTGGCCCCTGCTATGTGCATGTCATGGAAGGCGGCGAAAAAGAATCGACCCTCCGGATTGTGATGACAGAAGGCAAGAAGCGTCAAATCCGGCGAACGGCTGCCTTATTTGGGCATACTGTGCGTTCGCTGGTACGGACGCAAATGGGCAAGCTGATGCTGGGCAATTTGCGCTCCGGCGAATGGCGCGAACTGAACGCGAAGGATTTGGCCGCGCTCAAAACACCCGCTGACGAGTTGATCCAGATTAAGGGCAAATCGGCAGCACGACGCGCCAGTGGCAGACCTTATGTGGATAATTCCGAGACGCCTACAACTGGCAGGCGGCGAACCGTTACCAATACGAACCCGTATAGTAAGAAGAGTAAGGACAAGAAAAAGCGTCCCCCGCCCGGAGGACGGCGTAATCAGAGGACAGGCGCGAAATGACGCTTTCGGCAGAGGTACAATCGTATGTGGCGCGGCAGCCCAATTTGCGCTGGCGGCGGGTCTTGATGCGCGGCCTCATCCGGTCGCTAGGCTTTAAGGTCTTGTGGGACGTCACAGTCACGGGAGCCGAAAATATTCCGGCCAATGGGCCGACCATCATTATGATGAACCACATCTCACTGATTGATCCGGTGCTGTGCATGGGCGCCGTCATGTCGCGCTTTGTTATTCCGATGACAAAGATTGAGAATATGCAAAACCCATTATCGGGCCGTTCGTCCGGTGGTGGGTTCGTATACGGTCAATCGGGGTGAGGTTGACCGTAAAGCGCTCACCAATTCTGTTGAGTTGATCAAGCACGACCAGCTTATTTTGATTGCGCCGGAGGGCCATCGTCATCCCGAAGGCTTGGCCGAACCCAAGGACGGGCTGGCATTTGTGGCGACCAAAGCTGACGCGGTCATTGTTCCAACGACCATTTCTGGCGCAGTGGGATGGGAGAAAAAGCTGTTCCGTTTCCAGCGCCCCAAAATCAACATCAACTTTGGACGTCCATTTAAGTTCAAAACGAATGGTCAGCGCGTTCCACGCGAAGCGCTGGCCGCGATGAGCCACGAAGCCATGTATCAACTGGCAATCGCCGTCAAGGACGGCACCAAACGCGGCTTTTACAGCGACTTGAGCAAAGCCACAACCGAGTATCTGGAATTTGTTCAAGTTTGAAGCACGGTCAAAACCTTACTTTTGGCAAATTCCCAGTCACGTTATAATGAATGAAATGTTTCATATCCACAGAGGAGGTAAACGCCGCGAACTAATCGGGGGACGAGATAGCGCACGGTCCTGATGACGATGACATCAGGATGACGAGGTGGCGGTTGCTCGCAGCGATGTGGGCTTAATCCCTATTACGGGGAGAAAATCGAAAGATCAGCGGATGCCGCCGGGATGCTTCCACCATCCCTTTGTCTTACCCCTCCGTACAACAAAAGCGATCCACGAAAGCCGGTGCGTAAGTGCCGGGACAGGTGGCAGCGTGTGGACAGGATGCCTGCTCAAACAAGAGTGAGGCTTCGCGTAATCGTTCCGTGCCTGCGCCGCATGAGACGATTGCATCCTGTTATACACGCGCGGATAGGTGCTCACCTATCCCTACAACGGAGGACTCTCTCATGTGTGGTATTGTTGGATACATCGGCAAACAAGACGCGACGCCTATAATCATTAATGGATTAGGGCGACTCGAGTATCGCGGCTATGACTCAGCCGGTGTAGCAGTCATCGAAGATGATCGCATTGAACTCAGGCGCGACGTCGGCAAACTCGACAATCTAAGGGCTAAAGTACAAACTGACCCCATTCACGGAACAATTGGCATCGGACACACGCGCTGGGCAACGCACGGTGCCCCCGCCGAACGCAATGCGCATCCGCACCTCAGCATGGATGGCGAGTTTGTGGTTGTGCATAACGGCATTGTCGAAAATTACCTCGAATTGAAACATAAATTGATGGCCGCAGGCGTCACCTTCAAATCAGACACCGACACCGAAGTGATTGTCCAACTCATCGAGCGGTTCGCTCAAAACGGTGCACAGGGTAATTTGACTGAAGCCACACGCAAAGCCGTCAGTTATCTACGGGGTGCTCATGCCATTGTGGTGATGAGCCGCGCAAAGCCTGATGAATTGGTGGCGATTCGTATCGGCAATGCAGGGGGTATCGCACTGGGATTGGGCGACGGAGAAAACTTTATTGCCTCAGACATTCCGGCTATTCTCGAACACACACGCCGCGTGGTCTTCCTTGAGTCGCGGCAAATCGCAACGGTCACAGCGGGCGGCTACCAGATTCAAACCCTTGATGCGAAAACCCTTACCAGCCCAATTCACGACATTCCCTACGATCCGATCACCGCGGCCAAAGGCGAATTCGATCACTTCATGCAGAAGGAAATCTTCGAGCAGGCACGCAGCCTGACCGACACCATTGGCGGACGCATCGATTTTGAATGTGGGGACGTCTTCCTACCAGAACTCAACTTATCGGCGAAGCAGGCGCAGGAACTCAATCGCATTGTGACCGTTGCCTGCGGGACGAGCTATTACAGTGGACTGGTTGGAAAGTTCTTTATCGAGCAAATGGCACGACTGAACGTGGAAGTGGATTATGGCAGCGAATACCGCTACCGTGACCCGATCATCGACTCACAGACGGCTGTTCTCGCCATCACGCAAAGTGGCGAGACCGTTGATACCTTGGCCGCAATGGAGGAAGCCCGCGCAAAAAAGGCGACGCTGTGGAGTATCGTCAACAACTTCGGCAGCCAAGCCATGCGCGTGAGTGATGGTTATATCACCATGAACGCTGGCCCCGAAATCGGTGTCGCCTCCACCAAAGCTTTTACTGCCAGCATCGTAGACCAGTATCTACTAGCGCTGCACCTCGGCAGTTTGCGCGGCACATTAACGCTGGAGCAGCGGCAGCAGTACGCGTTGGATTTGGGACGCCTGCCCGATCTGGTAGGTCGCGCGCTGGAAACTGAAGCCCAAATCAAAGCGCTGGCGGCCCTGCTCCATACCTATAGAGACTTCTTGTATTTGGGGCGTGGACACAATTATCCAATTGCGTTGGAAGGGGCACTGAAACTGAAAGAGATTAGCTATATCCATGCCGAAGGGTATCCGGCTGGCGAAATGAAGCATGGGCCGATTGCGCTGATCGACGATCACATGCCCGTGCTATGTATCGCACTTCGGGATTCGCTCTACGAAAAGATGATTAGCCAGATTGAACAGGCTAAAGCACGGGGCGGCATCGTCATCGCTATTGCCACGGAAGGCGATACGTTGATTGCAACCAAGGCTGATCACGTTCTGTATGTGCCGGAAACGCCGCCGCTGCTGAGTCCGGTGGTTGCGGTTATCCCACTGCAACTGCTGGCCTACCACATCGCAGTACAGCGTGGCGCTGATGTTGATCAACCACGTAATCTGGCAAAATCAGTGACTGTAGAATAAGGAAGAACCGCCACATGCGAGTTTGGAAATAATGGCTTCTTTTGTTTCAAACTCGCATACCAAACTATCGATTCAGGGGGTGTTCAAGACCAGCTTCGAAAGCTCTTGAACGAATGTTTTGGGGCTAATAGGCTTCGCGAAAAAGGCATCAAACCCTGCCGCCATTGCACGTTCTGACACGGCTTTCGAATAATAAGCCGTGATCGCTACAACCGGAATGTGTTCTAACTGTGGATTGGAACGAATGGCACTCAGCGTTTGCCAGCCATCCATTTCAGGCATCGAAAGATCAGTCAAAACCATTGTCGCATGATGTGTCTTGAGCAATTCAAGGCACTCGATCCCATTATGGGCTACGAGTACATCGATGTGATGATAGTGAAGTATTGCTGAGACCATTTGCATGCTATCAAATTCATCTTCAACAATAATGACCTGCCATGTACCTTCACTCATTTAGCCGCCTGTACTTTGCTGTGCTCAATCACATTGCGTAAACAACTCTTCAATTCTGCCATAAAAGTTGGAATACGAAATGGCTTGGCGATATATCCATCAAAACCGGCTTCATATGCCTTCTCACGATCTCCCGCCATGGCATGAGCAGTCAGAGCAATCACCGGAATGCCCTGCGTTTTCGGATTGGCGCGCATCGTCTTAATCATTTCCCATCCATCCATGACCGGCATGGAAAGGTCAAGTAATATGAACGTTGGCAAACTGTCTTCAATCAGCTTTAAGCCGTCTGCTCCATGAATTGCAGTTAGCACCTTAACTCCATTAAAGCTGAGTACCGTTTCGGCGATTTCCCGATTATCCGGTTCGTCATCAACCACCAATACGTTCCATTGCGATGCATCATCCGTCACCAGATTAGGCGATTGTAACACTATTTTTTGCCCGGTCATACTGCTTGCGCCTCCATGCTAACACTTTCGTTACGTTCTGCCACGTCCATTGTTTGGGTTATATAAGGCAGAATAACAGTAAATGTGCTTCCCTTACCAACTTCACTCTTCAAACGAATATGCCCCCCCATCATGATGACGAGCTTACGAACAATCGCCAATCCTAATCCTGTGCCACCGTACTGGCGGCGTGTACTCCCGTCCACCTGCCTGAATTCTTCAAAGACTGTTTCTTGAGCGTGAATGGGAATACCGATACCCGTGTCTTCGAGGTCAATCTTCCATGTTTGGGAATCGTTGCGGGCGACCAAAATCTTGATAAAGCCTTTCTCAGTGAATTTAACCGCGTTCGACAACAGGTTGATCATAACCTGCTTCAAGCGCTCGGGATCTGCGATCATGACATCCGGAAGCCGTTCCTCCACTTCGACAGTAATGGGAAGATGTTTTTCCTCGGCCAGAACCCGATTTTGTTGAATAATCTCATCTAGCCATGGCCGCAATTCGAAGGGATTGAGCGCAATATCCATTCTTCCGGCTTCGATCTTTGAGAGGTCAAGGATGTCATTAATTAAGCCAAGGAGATGCAACGCGTTTGCCAGTATACGATCCTGATACTCGCGCTGTTTGGTTGTCAGTTCGCCAGTCATACCCATCAACTGGATTTCAGAATAGCCAATAACGGCATTCAGAGGCGTACGTAGCTCATGAGACATAGTCGCTAAAAACTGACTCTTAAGCAGCGTGGCATGTTCGGCTTGCTTTCGAGCTTCGCCCAATTCAGCGTTAGCGTTCTTTAGGGCTTCATTCTGCTGACGAATCTGCTTTTCCGCCTGCTTCCGATCAGTAATATCACGGAATATGATGACACGACCGGATAACTCATGCTTGGTATCAAAAAGTGATGAAAGTTGTACATCGATGACACGCTCGTTCGGGGCATCGCCAATTGTCAACTCATCTTGAACAGCACCTGTAACGGAGGACCAACGAGCCAAATCCAGTTTGGCTCCGAGAGCGCTTCCAAGTTCAGTGATCGATTTTCCGATAGCATCGGGAACGCGTTGGCTAATGATTTCCTTAGCCGCCGGATTTAGATCAACCACACGACCTTGGGCGTCTAATACAATGACACCATCTGTCATACTATCCACAACAAGATTGCGCGCGATGGGAACGAGTTCCAGTAGTTGAAACCGCAGCAGCCCCCATGTTAATGAAAGCCCCGTAACCGCGAAGGCAAACGGTGTGAAATCGATAGGTTGATTTCCAAAAACCGTTATGGCACTGGCAACAAAGGGAGCAGACACTGACACGAGGAGAGCGGCAAGTTGGCGGCGATACAGGCCGGGAGAACCTGCAAAATAACGAAACAAGAAATACGATGCCGCCATAATTAAGGCATAGGAATAAAACGAATGCGCCCAAAACCAAGTACTGGTCTTCGATGAAACAAGCGTCATATCCGAATAATCAACGGTAGCAAAAGACGTCCACATCAATCCGTGAAATTGATTTGACCAAATTAAGATGGTCGTAATCGCTGGTACTATACAAAACAATACGATCCGACGCGCAGTGAACCACTGTGTACGACCCGTATATTGGAGTGCGAAAAGCAGCCAAAGCACAGGAATCGACACGACAGCTAAAAACTTCGTGCCGTAAAAAAAGTACTTAAGCTCCGGGCTTTGGCTAACAATCTCTAGTGCATAGAAACTTGACCACCAGATCACAGCCACCATTATGCTGCCAAGCAGCATAGCCGCCCGACCCGAGGTTGAGCGCTGTTCCCAAAGCCGAATGATCAAGACCGTCGATACAATAACGGTAATTGCCAATGACACCAGAATGCCACTAAGCGACATAAACGTACTCCGTCCGTATACCAAGGTTATTTTTATTACACTCCATTAACAATTATACTTGAATTCATTCAGCTTCTGTGTAGATTTCATTATTTATTCACAGAATATATGCTAACCTACAAGGCTAATAGATTAGTTATATACAATGTAGGCGATGTCACCAGAAATGAGAATCAAAAAGGCACACCTTTTCAGGTATGCCTTATCTGATGTTGAAGTCAGTTACGGTATCTGGATAGGTACCGCGCTGTTTTTGGAGTCGATAAAGCTCTAAATCATTGCCTCTAGAAGTAGACGTGAATAATCATTTTCCCCAGTCTGATTTCGTCATTGTCGCGCACAACTCGCCGTGGTTGGGGCAGTACCCGCTGATCATTCAGAAAAGTACCGTTTGTACTACCCAAATCCATCAGCATGACCGTTTTCCGAACCAATTCTAAGGTTGCATGGTGTCGTGAAACCCCTAGTCCGGCGGCGCCAAAAGGCGACAAATCAACATTAACTTCAATACCGTTCTCTTTATCCGCACGTCCTAATAGGACAGCTTGGGAAAGACATACCCGAATGGCTTCATGTACGCCCAATACATGTAACTGAATTTGGCCGTCGGGACTAAGCGTTGCTGTCCCCCAACGAATAATTGGCTCATGAGTATCCAGATTAGCGATGCGCAGTGTAGGGCGTTCCATGAGAACTCTATGCCTCTATTACAAAGATGATTAAGACCTCTAAAATATAAGGCAATTTCCCTTAAAAGTTGTAGTACTTTTGGATGTTTCAGAGTGATTTTTTACGGAATTAAGGATTAATTCATAAAAGTTGTAATTATTGCTGCGCCAAGAGAGAAAACGTTCAAGAAACGTAAATCCTTTTTGTAATAAAACTTATGCCGCTCTAACAAGTGTAATTTATGATGTAATGTGCTAAAGAATTTTCTCAAGTGATGGGAGAATATACATGGCACAAAGTCAAACAAACAGTGAGATTGCTCAAGTTTTGGATCGAATTGCGGAACTCCTCGAATTCGAAAATGACAATCCGTTTCGCGTCCGCGCCTATCGTGATGGTGCTCAAACCATTCGCAACGCCGACCAATCCATCGCTGATCTGATACACGATAATCAAACCGAGAAGCTGGATGCTCTGCCACACATTGGCAGCGGTATCGTCGCCGTCGTGAGCGAATACGTCACATCAGGTAAATCCAATTTACTCGAAGAACTGGAAGCCAAAGCTTCGCCTCAGGCGGTGATGGCGAAAGTACCGGGCATTGGCAAAGAGTTAGCAGATCAAATTGTTGACGAGCTCCACATCAAGACCTTACCGGAATTGGAACAAGCCGCGCATAACGGTCGATTAGCGGATGTAGAGGGCTTCGGCGAAAAACGGGTCGAAGGCATTCGTGCTTCACTGGCTGGCATGTTGAGTCGCACGTCGCGAACTGACCAACGCAACCGTGTTGAAAATATATCCAAAAAATCTACTGATACCGCTGAACCTCCCAGTGTCGCCCTACTCCTGTCCATCGACGAACAATATCGACAAGGTGGTGCTGAAGCCAAACTCCAGAAGATAGCCCCACGCCGCTTTAATCCGAGTAAAGAGGCTTGGCTGCCTGTGCTGCACACCAAACGCGATGGCTGGGACTTTACAGCGCTCTTTTCGAACACCGCGCAGGCTCACGAACTCCACAAAACAAATGATTGGGTTGTCATCTATTACAAGAAAGACGGCAAAGAGCGCCAGAACACAGTCGTGACTGAAACCAAAGGCTCCTTAGAGGGCAAACGGGTGGTACGTGGACGCGGTTCCGAAAACCTAGCCTACTACAAAACAGCCGCAGTGCGTTCATGACGATACGACAAAAAGGCACACCACTTGCGATGTGCCTTTTTGATAGATAAATTGACGTCTCAGAATCAGTTAGGTGGCCTGCGGTAAAGCGACTGTCTCCGCCTTAATCTCGGACATGCGCTTGTTGCGGTAACCATTGCTTGAAAGCGTGACCTGTGGAGCGATCAGCGCCTTATCCGGCTCGCGGAACTGCATGGTATAGAGGTGGGCATATAGCCCGTTAAGTGCCATCAGTTCGTCGTGTGTCCCAATTTCCACAATTTTTCCTTCATCGAGCGCCGCAATACGGTGCGCCACTTTGATGGTACTCAAGCGGTGTGCGACGATAATTGTCGTCCGGTTCTGCATCAGGCGGTCGAGCGCTTCTTGCACCACACCTTCTGATTCATTGTCCAGCGAACTGGTTGCTTCATCCAACAGCAGGATAGCCGGATCTTTCAGAATAGCACGTGCAATCGCAATGCGTTGGCGCTGACCACCGCTCAGATTAGTGCCGCGCTCCCCCACAAGGGTTTCGTACTGCTTGGGGAAGTTCATAATGAAGTCATGGGCATTCGCCGCCTTTGCCGCTTCAATCATCTCGGCTTCGGAGGCTTCTAAGCGACCATAAAGAATGTTTTCGCGGATGGTGCCACCGAACAGGATCGTTTCTTGGGGCACAATGCCAATCTGGTGACGCAGACTGTTTTGGGTCACTTGGCGCAGATCATACCCATCGACCTTTACACTGCCCGATGTCGGGTCATAGAAGCGCGGAATCAGGTTGAGAATGGTGCTCTTGCCTGCGCCGCTTGGCCCAACCAGCGCCAGAATTTCCCCGACACGAACGTCGAGCGGCACATCCTGTAGGACAGGCGTCTCGTCATTGTACCGGAATGACACATTATCAAAGGTGATTTTTCCCTGCACCGCTGGCAACTCGACTGCATTCGGCGCGTCCTCAATAGCCGGTTTCGTATCCAGCAGTTCAAACACGCGCTGGACGCCGCCAATCGCCGCGCTAAGCTGTCCATACAGACCGCCGAGTCCACCCAAACTGGCCGCGATACTGATGCCGTACATCAAGAACCCCGTGATCATTGCAGGTGTCAAGCGACCATCGATCACCTCATGTCCACCGTACCACACAATCGCCGCCACCGAACCGAAGCCCAAGAACATCATCACCGCCATAAACAGCGAGTTATAAAGCGCCATCTTGAGCGAGGCGCGGAAAGTTTCCTTCATAGCCGTGTTATAACGACCTGTCTCGTAAGCCTCGCGACCAAAACTCTTGACCACACGAATGCCCTGCAAGCCTTCTTCAGCCACGACGGTCGAGTTCGCCAGTTGATCTTGAATGAGCGTACTGCCTTTTGTAATCCGCCGTCCAAACAGGAAGGCGATCAGAATGAGCACAGGCGCTAACCCCAAGATAAACAGCGTGAAACGCGGATTCATGCTCAACAAAATGACCACCGACCCCACCAGCGATACAATCTGGCTGAGAAATGAGGTAATCGTCGTTGTGAGTACAGAACGCATCTGCGTGACGTCACTCGACAACCGCGACACCAAATCCCCTACGCGACGCGTCGCATAAAAATCGAGTGATAAATTCTGCAAATGCTTATACAGCTTCGTCCGCAGATCGTAGACGATGCCTTCGCCGATATAAGATAACAAGTAAGACTGAACAAAGTTGAACGCTGCCTGCATCAAAAAGATACCCACCAGCAGTCCCGCCAAGAGATTCAAGGCGTTGCTGTCGTGTGACTTGGTCACGGTATCCAGCAAGCTGACAATGACCGCCGGGAACGCCAATCCGAAAGCGCTTGACAGCATCAGCGCCACAATGCTAATCGCCATCCGTCCACGATAAGGTTTGAGATAGCTGAGCAGACGCCCCCACTTAACCCCGCTCAGGGATACTTTAGGGTTATTCTCGTCTCGTTGGCGCGCCTCAGCCATCTCTTCACGTCTTTCCATCATTGATTGTGTCTCCTACGACTAAACACGGCTGTGTTGTGATTGAATGGCTACACCTTATCAGTGTTTTGTAAACCCAATTTAAACAGGATATTGGCATAAAAAACTCCGCTGCTCATGCATAACGGAGTGATCGGCTTAGCTTAATAGGCAAAGAAAACGATCAGGCTTCGATGAAAAAACCTTTAAGTGCTTGCGCCACCATTTCCGGCTTACCATCATTATCCGCTGCCAGATGACCAACGCCTGTGAACTCAATGCGCTGAGAATGCGTTAGCACATTACCCAAACGATCAAGCGCTTTTTTCAAAAACGAGCGACTGCGGTTACCACCGAGCAGGAGCATATCAGCTTGCACGGCCTTATAACGGTCAATTTGTCCACGGGTTTCATTGACAATCTGAGCGTCATAATGCATTGTGGGAATGAGGTCTTTAATCGCGATCTCTCCAGCTTTTGATTCATTGGCATTGCCGCGAATCCCCAAATTCAACATAGGTACCAGTATAAAACGCGGAATAAGAGCCATTGGCGAATCGTCCGTCCCTTTCAGAACACTGACCAGTGCCTCTGCCAGATTCCCCTTTGCGATGGCTCTGTCGTAACTTGTAACCCAACTATCCGGTATATCGTGATCATCCACCGGAAGCGGCGGTTCGTAGATAGCCGCTTTTTTCAGGGCAGGAGTCTTCAATGCCGATTGCAGAGTGATAATCGCACCTGAACTCAATCCGAAGATAAAATGTGCGCCCGTCTTACTCACAATTGCCTGAACATCCTCAACATCCCTTGTTAAGCAGTAATGCTCACCATAAGCGCCACTCATACCACGTCCACGCCGGTCCATCACATAAACCGTGAAGCGATCCGCCAGCGCTTCGGCAAGCTTCACGAAATTCTGCGAAGCCTGCATGCCGCCGTGTACCAGAATCAATCCCGGCCCATGCCCAAACTGACGGTATCCAATAATGGTGCCGTCAGCCGATATAACCGTGTGAAGTGTAGATTGTGTATTCATGGTGTTCACACGTCCTCTTGTTGAAGGGATGCTTTTCGGAGAATACCGCGCAGCACAGCCGACCATTCTTGAGGCGTATCCATATACGATAGATGATTTCCGGGGAATATCACCATTTCGCAGCCGAGCAGCTTCGCCATAATGGGAGCGGTTTCTCCATAAAACTTCCGCTTATCCAGCGTCATTTTGCCCGCTGCCATAAACATCATGACCCCATTTTCTTTGATGGCACACAAATCTGGCTGATAACTCGAAAAAGGAATCATCTCGTTCTTGACGAAAAAATCATGGTTTCGGCCCATTCGTTTGGCCGTATCTTGGGGAACACTGTCATAAGCACTTCTTGAAATGCCCGTTGGCAGCGCAAAACCTAACATCGCCACCGACGCTCCAAAAGTTTGGCCGATCCAATAGATGCCTGCGAAAAAGCGCTGCCATGTTTTGCTATCAGGGTGCATGTGGCTAACGGGAGGTTCATGAACAATCGCCGCCCGCACCACTTGTGGTTGGGTCTTCGCCATATCGAGTGCGATGACTGCCCCGCCGCTGTTGCCAAACACAAAAGCCGATTCTTCGCCTGCCGCATGGATTACTGCGACGGCATCGCGGCTTTGTTGGCTGATTTCGAAGTTCTGGGGTTCGTCCCGTGTACTGCGCGAATTTCCGCGCCGGTCAAAAGTGATGACCTTGAATTCATCCGACAAAATGTCCGCTGCGAAACTGAAAAATCCGGCGTCGCCGCCCCCGCCTGCAATCATGAGCAGCGGTTCGCCCTGCCCTCGCACCTCATAATAAAGGTCATCCCCTTCTGTCGAGACGCAGCCCGTTTGAACACCAACCCGACCACTGATCATGCGCTCCTCCCCGTTTAGCAGTTTTGGTTAAGCATAATCAGCCTCTGTAAACTGAGTTTAAACGGGTACGGTAGCTGTCGCTTGTAAGGTGGATGAACTGACCTCCGCAGGCTTGGCTATGGATGCGGCTTGCACAGCAGGCAGAACGACGATAAAGGTTGTACCCATCCCGACTTTACTCTCAACGCTGATCGTCCCGTGATGCATATCCACAATTTTCTGAACAATCGAAAGCCCTAGCCCGCTGCCGGTGTTGTTGGCGCGGGTACGTGATTTATCAGCTTTGTAGAAGCGTTCGAAGATATGGAGTTGGTCATCTTCCGAGATACCAATACCCGTATCAGTAATTTTAAAAACGATAGCCTCGTTTTGCTGGTGCAAATCCATCTTAATTTGACCGCTGTCCGGCGTGAACTTGACAGCGTTGGAAAGCAAATTGATCCATACTTGGCTCATCAAATCTTCGTCGGCGTTAATCGTCACGGCGTCGAGCGTCACATCGACGTCGATCTGTTTGCCCGCCCACTGCGGCTCATTAGCCAGAATCAGACTGCGAATTTGGCGGTCAAGACTGTAAGGCTTAGGCTCGAACTTCACATGCTCCGATTCGAGCGAAGCCAGTTTCAGCAGGTTTTCGGTAATGCGCGAAAGCCGTATGCTTTCACTCTCGATGATGCCCAGATAATAGCTTCGATCCTCTGCACTCATGTGGTTATTTTTGAGTGCCTGTGCGAAACCCCGAATGGATGTTAACGGGGTTTGAAGCTCATGCGATACATTGGAGATGAATTCTTGCCGCATTTTCTCCATCTGGTTCAGTTCAACAGCCATTTGATTCACGCTCTTGGCAAGATCGTTGATGATGCCTTCGTCACCGTCCAAATTGTCATCCAGTTGGACACTGAAGTCACCTTTAGCAATTCGATTCATGGCTTCAATGATTGGCCGAAATATGCCCATACGGGCCGCGCGCTGCTTCGAGCCGAAAGCCTGTCCAATGAACGTGAGTGTAATGAAGCAGACGATAAACCCCAAAAACGTATTGATTATTTGGGCAGCAAATGGTGATGGCGGATGAGGCAGTAAACCGTAAATCACGCTGGTGATGAGATAGACAATCGTAAATATTGCTGTCGCACCCAACATCACACCCAATATGATTCCGAGGATTGCGATTTTTTCCCGGCGTTTTCGTTTCGGGTTTTCCGTCATACTTCCGCCTCCATCCGGTAGCCTAACCCTCGTATTGTTCGAATACGGAACGCATAACGCTCTTCAGGGAAGCGTTCGCGCAGACGGTTGATATGCACGTCCAAAGTGCGCTCATTACCATCGAAATCATATCCCCATATATCCTCGATGAGTTGATCGCGGGATAGAGTTTTCCCCGGGTAGCTGGCGAGTTTAAACAGCAGTTCAAATTCTTTTAGAGGCAGCGTCATGCTGTCACCATTAGCTTTGACCTCGAATGTTTTGCGATCCATCACCAGCTTCCCAATTTGGACGGTTTGTGAGGCGGCAATCCGGTAACGCTTGAGCAGCGCCTTCACCCGTACCACTAACTCCAATGGCTCGAACGGCTTTACAAGATAATCATCCGTTCCGAGTTGAAAGCCTTGTACCTTATCGGAGGTTTCGCCTTTAGCGGTCAGCATCAGGATCGGGATGTCATAATAGTCGCGCAGTTGACGACATAATTCCCAACCGTCCATGTTCGGCATCATAATATCCAGCACCACCAGATCGACCTTTGTGGTTTCCAACTTTTTCAGGGCTTCAATGCCGTCCGAAGCCTGAACGATGTCATACCCTTCATCCTTCAAAAATACAGCCGCTAACTGCCGTATGTTGGGGTCATCGTCCACGATTAAAATCTTGTTCATTCTTGTATCTCTTACCCTGCCCTCAATTATCACATTCCCATCATACGACGGATTTGTAAACTGAATTTAAATACGTCAATTTCACTAAATCGTTTCGCCTATCGGTTATTTGTAATCTTTTCCACAGAACCAGTATCTCTCATAAGAAACATGTGCGTGATGATTATTTTCATCTCCACCAAAGTTTGTAAACTCGAACGATAAGTCATTGACAAATTATGAACTTTTGTTCTACAATAGGGTTAAAATTCCCCTCAAAATAGCGGAATAGCGAAATTTGAATGCTCTATTGAACTCGCGACTTGGAACGGTTTATGGCAACGATAGCAGCGGCAATCCCACTTCAACACAATGGCGGCAGTACGGGAGCGTTCCGCCACGCCAATGTCAATTCAGCGGCGTCCAGTGAGCTTCCCGCCGAATCCCCTTGTCGGCGGTGGCATTACGGGAGCCATCCGCTGCATTTGTGCCATTTCAGCGGATTTGAGCGAGCGTCCCGCCACGTCAAAATATCAAGTCGGCGGCTTCCTCCCTGCTTCCCGCCTGCCAATTCAGCGGTTGTATTGCACAATCTGCGACAATTGCGACAAATGGGGTTTTAAACCTTAATCCAAATAAAAAGGCACACCCTTCGATGTGCCTCTCACAACAGTCAAATAGCTTTCAGGTTACTTGCCCAGATTGGACAGCCCTTCGTACATCCGTTTGTAGGCTTTTTCAGTCTTTTCCGGAGGCAGTGCGTATGAAAAACGAACCCAATTCGCACCTGCATCCGAGAAGTAAATGCCCGCTACAACGGCTACGCCGTACTTCTCAGAAAGATAGGTCATCAACTCTTCACTATCTTTGAGGCCGCCCGCTTTAATGAACGGTTCACAGTCGACAAAGGCATAGTAGCCGTCGCCCATAATCGCATTGACGCCTGTCGCCGCTAATTCACGTCGCAGCACCTTACGGCTCTCACGGCATGGCTCAATGATACTGGCCGCTGCCTTGCCAAAGCCCATCTCATAGGCAGCAATCGCCACAGCTTGCCCATAGAAAGCCGGAACTACACCATGTGAAGCCTGACTGGTAATGTACTCAATGACCTTCTTGCCCGCCACCAGATGAGCACTGCGAATGTTGCTGGCTCCAAGGCTCTTGGTGATGCCGTCCAAGAAAATCAGCCGTTCACGCTGTTCCGGTGAAAACGCATTGAGCACCGCATTAATATCGGACGGTCCACCATCCGTCACCCAATGATAAATCCAGTCGAACAGCACGTAGGCATAACCACTTTCGAGCGCGGCTTTCGCCAATTCAATTTGTTCTTCAACTGGAATGGTACGCCCTGTTGGATTATCAGGTGACGTGATGACAATCCCTGCTACTTTTCGGCCTTCTTTGGCTGCAAATTCGGCTGTCGCCTTAATGGATTCCGGTGTATAACGCCAGCCATCAGCTGGATTGCCCGGGGCTAACAGCACGTTCAGTCCGACCATGTACGGACCCCAGTTGTAGGTAATCCAAGGCACACGACTGACGACCAAGGCATCACCGGTTTCCTTGTTACCCAGAGCCAACATGGCTGAATAGGCCTTTTGCAGCCCGTCACGCCCACCCTGCACAAAACAGATATTGGCCTCACCCCATCCGGTCTTGGGGTCAAGTTTCCAGTACTGCTCTACAGCCGCCTTACGGAACATCGGGGTTCCCCACGGTTGGTCATAGGCCGTACCATGTTTGATTTGCAGTTCGGCTGCCCGCTGCAGAATCTCGACGGGCACCCCCGGCAAACTCGCGCCACCATCGCCCTGCGACGCATCGAAGGTCGGTGCATCTGCCCCGGCTGTCTCCTTATATTTCTTCAGACCATCGCGGATCAGAAACATTCTAGATGGTGGAATGGAAACCATGTTTGCCGGATAATGTGTTACCGGAACGCGATTTTCCGGTGCAACAACGTACTGCGGTGTATCCAAATTGACTGCATATTCTTTCGTAACCAAAAATGACCTCCAATATCTAGCTTAAAAAACAAAAACACCCCGTTATGGGGTGCTGTGTCAACAAACGTATCGAACTGGACAAGCCCCCACCCGGGTCATGTTATGCGAGTAGTATCCATATTAGTGGTGGTGATTATTGCCAGCATGTCGCAAAAATTCCTACTAACGGCTAATGCGAGTATTGTGACTCGTGAAAGAGTGTCTGTCAATGTGGCAGGTTGCAGTATGGAAACGCAAAATCGTTGTGCAGACTGCCTTACTCGCTCTCATTAACAAATTTTTGCAAACTTTCTACCCCGTTAAGCGCCTTGCCAGACTTAGAGCGGTCAATACGTTTAAGTAAACCGGTCAATACATCCTTCGGGCCAAATTCAAGGAACGTTTCCGCACCAGAACTGACCATTGCTTGCACCGATTCAGTCCAGCGTACCGAGTTGGTCAACTGCAAATCTAGTTCTTTGCGAATAGCATCTACATCGGCTAAAGGTGATGCATGAACATTTCCATACACCGGTACACGAGGCGAAACAAAATGCGTCGAGGCTAACACTTGGCGAAACTCAGCTGATGCACTTTCCATCAATGGCGAATGTGCCGCGATGCTAATAGCCAACTTGACCACCCTCTTGGCCTTAGCATCACTGAGAAGCTGCATACCCACTTCTAGCGTTGCATCATCACCGGAAATCACACTTTGACCGGGGCAATTATCGTTCGCAAGGATTAGCACACCACCTGTTTGCTGGCTCGCCTTCAGACAAACTTCGCGTACAACCGGCGCATCGAGCCCTAAGACCGCAGCCATCGCCCCCGGGCTTTGTGTACCTGCCGCTTGCATTAAGCGTCCACGTTCACGCACGAGCTGTAAACCATCCTCAAACGAAACCGATCCTGCCGCAGCCAAAGCGGTAAATTCTCCCAAGCTGTGCCCTGCCACAAAAGTAGGGGCTGCAGCAGGAAGTTCTTGTTGCAACGCCCGTAAAGTCGCGACGCCAGCCACATACAACGCCGGTTGAGTATTGATAGTATCGTTCAATCCTTCTTCAGGACCATTAAAACACAGATCGCTCAACAAAAACTTGAGGATGTCATTTGCCTGTTCAAAAGTTTGGCGCACAATCGGGTAGGTTTCAGCAAGGTCTTTCGCCATGCCAACGGTCTGCGATCCCTGCCCCGGAAAAACAAATGCGATGTTCGTCCAATCCATCATACTTATCCCTTGATAAAACCAATCTATAGTTAAGAACACAGATCATGGGAAATCGTTTTTGAATCAATGTCCCGAAATAAAACAAAAGCCGCCCTGTTTTAATGCAGAGCGGCTCTTATAAACGTTCGCGATGAAGCTTATGCTTCTTTGACTTCAACAACCGTTTCACCTTTGTATGTCCCGCACTTCGGGCAGACGTGATGAGCAACATGGTACTCACCGCAGCTTTCACATACAACGAGGTGGTTAAGTGTCAAGAAATCATGTGCGCGGCGCTTGCCGCGACGGCTTGGGGAATGTCTACGTTTTGGCAGCGGACCCACGAGTTATTTCTCCTCAGTTCATTGTTCGACAGTGATGCGATTATAAATTCTGGGTATGGTGAAGTCAAGGCAGCATCCACCTTCCCTGTCCCAATTACTAACCACCGTGCTTCTTCTCGAGTGCCGCGATCTCATCTTCAACGTTCTTGAGCAGCTTTTGTGTCATCTCGAGACCGAACTGCTGTCCCGGCGGTTTGGACTGCAAATTAGCAACTTTTTGCCGGAACAGTGATGCCGATGCGTACAATTCGTTGAGTTTACGGGCCACTTCGGGAGGGAGTTTCGGATTAAGGGGAGCAGCAGGAACTTGCTCGGGTTCAGGTTGAAGATTCGCTATACGAGATTTTGGAGCATTTTTGTTTTGCGGCTGTGGTTGCACTGTAGAAGCACTTTTTGCCTTAGGTGCCTTGTTCTCGGCCTTTTCAGCGTCACTTTTAGCTGCCTTGGCTTGTTGTTTAGCTTGTTTTGCGGCGGCGGCTTCTGCGCGTCTCGTCTCCACGGGCTTAATATCAAGGAGTTCGCTGCGAACACCGGTTGCGAACACGGCCATAGTTTGTGTATCCGGATCGAAGGCACAAACTCCATCCACTATCAGATTATCTGCTGGATCTGCTAGTGAGGCTTCGACTTTTTCCCACTGCTTGGCCACCATATAGACGGTATAAAGTGTTGGGGCTTCGGGCGGACGGGGAAGTGGCCGCGGCAGATTAGACACTGATGCGGTATCAGACAGGGTTGTAACAACGATGTCACCTTGCTTTTCAATACTTCCGGGGCGCCCGCTCAGTGTTACTTTCATGGACTTCACTTCTCCTTGCTGGTTTTTCAGAGAATCAATAAGGGCAATCCGTTCGCTCCAACTCAATAACGGAACGCCGATTGGGACAAGCTCATTACGGGAGCCTTTATATTGTTTAAACGGTGGAAATATTATCGGACGTTGTTCATCGGTCATTTTTTCGCGAGAGAGGAAAAAGAATACGCCACCGATCGTTCGACGACGTTCGCCATTGGGCAGCATCAGACCGCCATTTGCTTCGACCTCTAATGTCTCTTTATAGACTTGGCGAGCAAAATCCATTCCAAAATATTCGATAATTTTTCTAATTTGTTTAATTGGAGCACGCGTCGTCTCATTGAGGGAATCAGCCAATTCCTTGACCAAAGCCTCAACTTCCTCTTGCGGTATTCCGAGTTTTTCCATTACGTTATTTCTTCCTGTGTTAGTTAATACGGAAGTCTGCAAACTCACCTGTTGCAGTTCCCCAATCTGTTTCTACCCATGAAACCGAGGCTGATTCTGGCCCTTTATTCAAAAATTGCAAGAACTTTTCTAGTTTCTCAAGGGTTGACTCTGCCATGACTTCAACTGAACCATCAGCACGGTTACGAACCCACCCCTTGATGCCTATTTGAGCAGCGGTTTGACGGGTATAAAAGCGAAAATTCACACCTTGGACGCGACCGTAGACCCTTGCATGAAGTCGCTGTTGACTATCTGGCATATTAGGGTGCATCCTTAAACTCTACATCAACTGAGTATAACACCGGACCAGCCAAATTTATCCCCTATATTACCCAGCCTTTGTAATCTTGATGAGCCCATTTGGAGATGGCGTGTCGATAACCGAAACACCTGAATCCGGCCAGATGATTTCCAATTTCTGCAACTGTGCATTCTTCGGGAAACCCAAGTGCACGCGCGCCGCGTCACCAGAAATGTAACCGCTGGCAGCTTTTACATCCCGATAGTAGGTTCCAGTATCGGTATACAAGATAAGGGTTGCACCAATCGCGTGTGTGTTCAGTGTATCGGGTGCAAATAGATCAACTTCCAAACTGTTGCCCTCACAAAGCTGATTCTCGAAAAGCTGCGCCGGACTATTGAGATTGTTGACGACAATATCTAAATCCCCATCGTTATCCAAATCCGCAATACTCATTCCTCGTCCACCACGTGTAGAGTCCAGTCCCCAATTCGGCATCTGTTTGAAGCGAGTACCGTTCACATTCCTAAAGACCTGATTGGCTTCAACCAACTCGTGATTGGGCAAATGAGGAAATGTGCCGAACTCAGAAAAGCCGTTAACCACGTATAAATCTAAAAATCCATCCTGATCAAAATCGCCAAATTTTCCAGACCAACTCCAACCCGTCGCATCGACTCCGGCGCTCATCGTCATATCTTTGGAGCCATCCACAGCCTGCAAGACATTTCGTGTCACTTGAGGATCAGTCTTCAGATTACGTCCTTGATTGACAGCAGCGGTGATAGCAGGTAGCACAGCACCTCCTTGTATATCACCCGTATAGGGTTTCATATCGGTCGAAAAAACCTCATTACGACCATCATTGTTTAGATCAGCAAAGTCTAAACTCATTGTGCTGTGGCTCATCACTTTGAGCGGTGTACTCCGTTTCCATCCGATCGGCGACCAATACCAAATCTGGTCAGGCACCGCAAAATCATCCCCAACCCACAGATCAAGATAGCCATCATGGTTCAGGTCGAGCAAGATAATGGCTAATGCCTGAGCACTGGTCGAAAGTGAACTTAGGTGAAATTGACCGTTACGATTTTCAAAGTAGAAAACGCCGCCATTGCCACTCAGCAAAAAATCTTGACCGTAATCAGTCAACAAACTGGCATCATAGGTTGCTCCAACGAAATCCAAATCACCGTCTTTATCAACATCGGCCCAATTAATCGCGTATACCGGTTTACCAACGCCGGGCAAAAACTCCCGTAGAAACTCTCCATTCCCTTCATTATGCCAGTAGGTTGGAGCGGTTTTTGTGCGGGAGAAAACCATATCTTGCTGACCGTCACCATCGACATCAACAATGGTCACCGCTCGTGAATCGCCATGTGCCATCCGTTGGGTACGAAAACGTAAATCACCCTCGTTCCACAAAATCGTATTCATTCCCGCTTGATTGGTCAAAACAATATCCAGCTTCCCGTCGTCATTGAGATCGTTAATGGCTACTCCGCCGCCATTCGCCTCGAACATCCGGACGCGATTGCCACCCGCTACAGTTGTAGTATGGTCAAGGTCATATGCAACGAATTGTCCCGAACACGTAGAAGACCGAATAAAAGGCGTTGTTTCAACAGAGACGGTTATTTGTTGAGATGCTTGAACTGAAGCTAGTCCTAACGCAATGAGTAACAAGAGCGCTAAAATCAAACGGATGTTAAAGATTCTTACTGTGAGTCTGGTGGCGTATTCCACATTAAGTTTCATATCTCTTCTTCGAATTCACCCTAAACAGGCTTGGATGGTACATATTGTAACGAAGACGCTACTCCTGTCGTCTAATGAACGGAAATAATACCACTTATAAGTTCGTTATTCAGCTTGTGGTGATTGATCAAGTGATGAAGTTGGTATAGGCTACATATCGTCGCAAGTTTATGTAGAAGTGTTAAAATCAACGTCGTTCAATCGTTTAAAAGAAGTGAAATCTATGAAAAAAAGTGATCAACTTCTAAGAGACACGCACAATAAAGCACTAGAGGTCCTTCATCGCTGTGTTACCCCAAGTGGATTCCGCGCGTCAGGCCTATCAGCAGGGTATCCGCAAGTGTGGGCGCGAGACAACGGCATCATCGCTTTAGGTGCATTCGCAAGCGGTGATGCTGACCTCATCGCTGCGGCAAAGGCTAGTTTGCGTACACTTGGAGCATACCAATCAGCACGCGGATTAGTTCCGCTAAATGTCAATCCTGATAATGGTTACATCAGTACTGAAAATGCCGGGGCAGTTGACGCGAACTTGTGGTTCATATTGCTTCATTTCTTGCAAGTACAAGCGACAGGTGACATCGCATTTTTGCAGGAGAACTGGGGGAAAATCACTAAAGCTTTGATCTGGCTTGAATATCAAGATATGAATGAGTGCGGGCTGCTCGAAATTCCGGAAGCCGGAAATTGGATGGACTTAGTCGCGATTCGCTACAACACGCTCTATGACAATGTTCTCTATTATGCTGCTGTTCTCGCCTATGAGTTAATGTGGAAACGTCTGGCTGCCGAAACACAAGGTCATCTCGTAAGTGTCAATGCGGCTCAGATCCACGAGCGAATTAACCTCTTGATGTGGATTGATCGCTGTTGGGTCGCAGAGCATTTCGCGGAACACTTAGAAAAGCTCAAAGCAATCCGCCTTGAGTGGTTCATGCTCTATCACAACATCGGAACGATTTCGAGCCGTCCTTACTATCTTCCGTGGGTCGCCTTCCGTGAATACGGTGACTGGTGCGACACGCTAGGCAACTGTCTCGCTGTCTTAACGGGTGTCGCGGATTTTCACCGCAGTGAACACATCCTGCGGTACATGTATCAGGTTGGCATTGCTGAACCCTTCCCCAGCAAAGCAATTTACCCGCCGATTCATCCGGGGGAAAGTGACTGGCGCAGTTACTATCGCAGCCGTAATCTCAATTTGCCCCATCAATACCATAATGGCGGGATTTGGCCGATGGTAGGCGGATTCCATGTTGCAGCATTAATTCGCCATCAATGGAAGTCGGAAGCGGAACGGCTGTTACTGCTGCTAGCAACCGCCAACCAACAAGGACGAGACAAAAACGAAGGTTTCAACGAATGGATGCACGGTGTAAGTGGACATCCAATGGGCTTCGATCTGCAAGGCTGGTCAGCCGCTATGTATCTCTATGCCGAGACGGGCGTTCTCATGGGGAAACTGCCTCTCTTTGATGATTTGTTAGCGGCCAAACCAGAAGCGGCTCGCAGCACTGAAATTAATGATTTTGTTGTCCACGCAGGCGGCGGTCCTGTATAAGACCGCCTTCTTGTACTAATGGCATTACTGCGCGAAGGCGCTATAATCGCATGTGTCGGGAGTGAGTCGCGAACGTTTCGCAAGTTCACAGGAGCTAGAAAAAAAATGAAGAAACGTCTTACTGGTGTTTTACTTATCCTTTTAATCCTAACGGCCATCAGCAGTGTTGCAGCCGCTCAGGATACAACAACCCTGTTATGGGGTATGTGGGGTAGCCCGGAAGAAATAGCAGTACATCAGCAGGTTGCTGATGCCTATATGAAAGCCAATCCGAACGTCAAGATTGAGCTTTGGTCACAGCCTTGGGGCGATTACTTCACCAAGCTGGATACATTGTTTGCGGCTGGTGACGGCACTCAGATTCCTGACGTGTTCTTTATGTCCCCTGTTCAGAAATACGCTTCCAGCAAACTGATCCAAGACCTCACCCCGTATATCGAGAAGACCAAGTTTGACCTTAAGGATTACTGGCCGGGTGCGCTCGAAAGCACCTCGTGGGATGGCAAGGTCTATGGCCTTCCGCGGGACAGCGCAGTCGAAGTCCTGTATTACAGCAAGGACGACTTCGATAAGGCTGGATTGAAGTACCCGACCGATGATTGGACGTGGGACGATCTGGCAAAGGCTGCTGAAGCGCTGACAGTTAAGGATGCGAGCGGTCGTGTTTCCCGTTACGGGTTGGCCGCAGAAGGTGGCAAGTATTTCAACTTTGTCGGTGGCAACGGTGGTCTGATTTTGGACGACATGTTCAAGCCTACCGAATGCAAGCTGAGCGCCCCTGAAGCAGTTGCAGGCATCGAGTTCTTCGCTGGTTTGATGAACGATGGCTATGCTTGGCGTGATGCCAATCTCGGTCAGGCTGGTGGCGATCAGGCAGTCTTCCTGTCTGACCAAGCAGCATGATGTGGCGGCTGTGCCGAAGGCGCCGAGCGGTGGACGTCAAGCGGGTAGCACCAACGGTGCGGCGTGGGTTATGAGCGCGCTCACCCAGAAGTCGGATGCAGCATGGGCATTCATGCAATTCCTGCAATCACCCGAGGGCGGTCAGGCCGTTTACTTCTCGGCTGGAGACGCATTCCCTCCCACCAAGAGCGGCGCGAATTCCTCCGTGTTCTTGGATGACAAGCGCGGTCCAGCCAACAAACAAGCATGGTTGGTTGGCGCAGAGTCTGCACCGCCGAACGGCAATGGTTGGTTCGCCGAATGGAACGAACTGAACAGCACCATTATCAGCCCGGTTCTGACTTCCATCTGGGCAGGCGAAGCCAAGGCCGCAGATGTGCTGCCCGGTACATGCGATAGCGTCAATAAGTATCTTGCGGAACATGGTTATAAGAAATAACCTCACTGCAGGTCGCTAATTGATCACCTGAAATTTACAAAGCGCGGGGTTAGAGTTATTGCTCGGCCCCGCGTTTCATTCAACCGTGAACGGAGACAGTCTATGGACAGCGCGAGGAATCTATCACAACAATCAAGGACACCGCAGCCTTCCAGCCTGTTGCAAAGACTACGTTTCAGATTGGGGATTGGAGTCTGGCGCGCTGATCAGCAATTTGAAGGTTATTTATTCTTATTACCTAGCCTTCTTGGTTTTACAATTTTTGTTTTGATTCCGATAGCCGTTTCACTGGTACTCAGCTTCCATCAATGGGATTTGATCACTTTCTGGTACACCGTGCTCATTGTGCCGGTGCAGCTGATTCTAGGGTTTACATTAGCTGTTATCTTGAATATGGGGCTGCGAGCCGCAAAACTTTACCGGATGCTGTACTTTATGCCTGTTGTGGCGAGTGTGGTCGCGGCAGCAATGGTTTTCCGCTTCCTCTTCAATCAGCAAACCGGTGTCATTTCTGCAGGCATTTGGGAAATCAAAGGGACGCTGCTCAACCAAGCGTGGGTACAGTCCTCACCGGGATTATTGGCTTGGGTGAACAGCATTACCCCACCCGATTTTTTAAACGCACCCGGTCAGGGATTCTTACCCGGATGGGCACTAATCAGCGTCGCGATATTTACCATCTGGAAAAACGTTGGTTTTACGATGGTCATCTATTTAGCCGCGTTACAAGCTGTACCGGACGTCCTATATGATGCGGCAAAAGTTGATGGCGCGAACCGTTGGAACCTACTGCGTTATGTGACCATTCCGCTGGTCAGTCCGACCACATTTTTTTTGTTGGTCATTCAAATGCTTGGCGCGTTCCAGATTTTTACTGAACCGATCATCATGTCGGCCAATACGCAGCGGCAGTTGCCGCAAGCAGCGGCTTCGATTGTCACTTATATTTATCAGAATGCGTTTAGCTTTACCCGTATGGGCAAGGCTGCCGCGATTTCTTGGGTGCTGTTCGCAATTGTATTTGCGGTAACGATTTTGCAAACCGTATTGCAGCGGCGCTGGGTCTATTACGAAACAGAATAGAGGTGAACGTCATGACAACACATACCTATAACGCACCTCGCCAATCAAAAGGAATTCCTTGGGGACGTTTAGCTGCTCATATTATTCTGCTTCTCGGCTCATTCATTATGGTGCTGCCGTTTTTGTGGATGGTGAGTACTTCCCTTAAGACGCCGACAGATATTCTGAGGGAGTTTCCGCCACGTCTAATCCCATCGACTTTTTTGATCTCGAACTACTCGACAGCGTTGACATCACTTCCATTCGACCGTTTCTACTTTAACAGTTTGTTGGTCGCGACTTCTGTGACAGTGTTGCAACTCCTCACATCCTCGCTGGCGGCCTACGCCTTTGCGCGACTACGTTTCAAGGGACGGAATGCACTTTTCTTTCTGTACCTCATCGGGTTGATGATCCCATTCCCTGTGCTGCTCCTCCCGAATTTTCTAATCATCCGGCAGCTTGGTTGGTTCGACAGCTACTTAGCCTTGATTGTACCGCCCGCATTTTCGGCATTTAGTATCTTTTTGCTGCGGCAGTATTATCGTGGCATTCCATTGGATTTTGACGAATCAGCACGGATTGACGGGGCATCGTCACTTCGCATCTGGTGGAGTATTATTTTACCCAACTCTCGCCCTGCCCTCGCGGCGTTGGCCGTCTTCACGTTCCTCGGCACATGGAATGATTTCTTGTGGCCGTTGGTGGTCACCAACTCCCAAAATATGCGAACGCTGCCTGTCGGTCTGAGCATGTTTCAAGGGCAGTTTACGGTGCGTTGGGAACTCCTGATGGCAGCTTCGGTTGTCGCGCTGATTCCGGTACTGATTGTCTACTTCTTTGCCCAAAATTGGATCATCAAAGGTTTGTCGGTTTCCAGCGGCATTAAGGGTTAAATCCCACTTCTGAATGGCGCGTACAACGATATGCAATATATACTCAAATAAATCGTTTAGGATTCATCGAGAGTATGTATGCTGGCAATCGTTCGAGCCTGTGCGGTCATTGGTCTAGATGGCTGCATCATTGAAGTTGAAGTCGATTTTAATCCGCGCGCTGGCGTTCCGGTTTTTACCATAGTCGGTTTACCGGATAGTGCAGTAAAAGAGAGCCGCGAACGCGTTCGGGCTGCGGTCAAGAACTCGCATTTGCAGTTCCCAAACAAGGGCTACACCGTCAACTTATCCCCCGCAGATATTCCCAAGCACGGGCCAGCGTATGACCTTGCCATAGCCGTAGGGGTATTGGCAGCAACCGATCAAATCCCACTTGGCGCGCTGGAGAACAGCCTCTTCATTGGTGAACTTTCACTTGATGGCAGTATCCGACACGTTAAAGGCGTTATGCCCGTCGTCTATACGGCATTCAAAGAAGGTATGGAGCGGGTGTTTGTGGCTGCCGAGGATGCACCACAAGCGGCGTTGGTCAACGGGATCGAGATTGTTCCGGTTGAAACGCTGGGACAGTTGGTTGAGCATCTCTACGGATTGAACACCATTCCACCCTTTGTTGCCCCACCTCTGGCCATTTCTGATGATGTAATTTTGGATGGCATTGTCGATTTCGCGGATATTAAGGGCCAGCAGCATATCAAGCGGGCGCTGGAAATAGCAGCGGGTGGCAATCATAACATCCTATTATCCGGTTCACCGGGAGTTGGTAAAACGCTACTGGCGCGGGCAATGCCGGGGATCCTTCCAAAGTTAACTGTGGATGAGGCGCTTGAAGTCACGCGTATTTATTCAGTAGCGGATATGTTACGTGGGGATCGACCACTAATACAAGCGCGACCGTTCCGCGCACCTCATCACACGATTTCTCAAGCCGGATTGGTAGGGGGTGGATCGGTGCCCAAACCGGGCGAAATTTCGATGGCGCATCGGGGGGTGCTTTTTATCGACGAGATTGTCGAGATGGCACCGAAAACGTTGGAAGTTCTGCGGCAGCCGATTGAGGACAAGATTGTGACGATCAGCCGCGCACAGGGCAGCATGACTTTTCCGGCTAATTTCTTGCTGGTTGGCGCGATGAACCCCTGTCCATGTGGCTATTATGGGGACAAGACACGGGCGTGCACCTGTTCACCAACCATGATTTCGCGTTATCAAGGGCGGCTTTCCGGCCCACTGCTTGACCGGATTGATTTACATGTGGATGTCCCACGCGTAGAGTATGACAAACTGATGAGCGATGAACGGGCGGAAAGTTCAACAGAGGTACGGAAGCGGGTCGAAAGTGCGCGCGACCACCAGCGCAAACGGTTTGCAGGACGAGCGGGACTGTACGCTAACGCGGATATGGGTGTCAGCGAGATTCAACAACTTTGCTATCTCGCGCCAGAGGCCAAGCAGCTTCTCGACGTTTCGACGAAGCGAATGCAACTGAGCGCGCGTTCTTACCATCGCGTGATTAAACTAAGCCGAACGATTGCCGATTTAGAAGACAGTCGACGGATCGAAGTCCAACACGTTGCGGAAGCCATTCAGTATCGACCTCAACAAACCATATAGCCAACTAATTGCACTGCTTTTGCAGATTTTGCAATACTTCCGCTGAATTGGCAGGCGGGCCGCCGGGGAGAAACCGCTGAATTGACATTATGTAACGGCGGTTGGCTCGGTCAACGGCGCTGAAATGACACAAATGCAGCGGATAGCTCCCGTAATGCCACCGCCGACAAAGGGGTTCGGCGAGACGCTCACTAGATGCCGCTGAACTGTCGTTGGCATGGCGGAATGCTCCCGTACTGCTGCCAATGTGTGCAGATAGAGTGCCGCTGCTTTTGTTGTTTTAAACCGTTCCAAGTTGGAGCTAAAAGTAGATTTCAAATCACGTTATCCTATTGGTCTGAAAGAAGATTCGAATTCAATTGTAGAACAGAAGTTCATTCATGTAAAGGGTAGTGGTTGCAAAGTAAGTGGTGGTGGATAAGAATCTGCCACATGATCGAAGAGACTATCACCTACTCATGTCGATCATGCGGCAGCACGAATATTATACGCAATGGACGGAATAAATGCGGGAATGAGCAGTACCATTGCAAAGATTGCGGTGCTTACCGGGTGATGCGACCACACGAAAAATATAGTTCTGAAACTAAAGCGACAGTGCTGAAAGCCTACCGAGAACGGATGAGTTTGCGCGGCATTCAACGGGTATTCGGTGTCTGGCGCAAGACCGTGCTGCGATGGTTGGAGGCTTGGGTGGCACAGTTACCCTCCTTAGTCGAAACCCTCTTGCCCGCTCAAGCGGATGACGTACTCGAATTAGATGAACTGGTCAGTTTTGTGAGTGAGAAATGGTTCAAGCGCTGGTTGTGGACCCCCCAATGTCGGCGTACTCGACAGATCGTGGCCTATGCCATCGGCGACCGTTCCCAAGATACCTGTCGCTTGCTGTGGCAAGCCATTCCCACTGCTTATCAAGCACTCCCCCTGTTCACCGATCAATGGAAAGCCTATTCGCTCGTCCTGCCATCCGAGCAACATCATCCGGTCAATAAAGGCAGTGGGCTGACCCACCACCAAGAACGCTGGTACAACAATCTGCGCCAATGGAATGGTCGTTACACCCGTCGCACCTTATCCTTTTCTAAAGAAGATCGCTATCATGACTTGATTACACGTTGGTTTATTCTCGAACACAATTTGCGTATGCGTTCACCTCTTACCATGTGACCACTACCATGTAAAGACGTTTGGGTTCGAGTTTACAAACCAAAGCCAGTAGTGATCGCTTGTCGAGAATCGTATCAGTGCCATCTTATGGAAATGAAAAGAGCGCCGCAAAGCAGCGCCCTTCCCCAACACGCTCTTACCTAAAAGAATGTTGGCAACAGTTAGTTCTCATACTGAGGAAGCCAGTCGCCATGTGCCTCAATGAGATCATCAACAAGATTCCAAATTTGATCCAAGCTGAGTTCAGCCGCTGTATGCGGATCAAGCATCGCGGCATGGTAGATATATTCACGTTTGCCAGTCAATGCCGCTTCAACCGTTAGCGATTGAACATTGACGTTGGTTTGCATGAGAGCGGCAAGCTGTGGTGGCAGCGAACCAATCTTGGTGGGTTGGATACCACTCTTATCAACCAAGCAGGGTACTTCGACACAGCAGCCCTGCGGTAGATTATCGATCAAACCACGATTGGGCACGTTTCCGTAAACGACACGCGGCTGACCGGTTTCTTGACTGTGGATAATCAATGAGCCGTATTCATGGCTGCGACGAACTTCCATCTCATCTTGCCCCGCCTCAAGACGCTTACGAAGGGCTTCCCATCCTGCGAGCTGAACTTCGCACCGGCGAATATATTCATCCAGCGGAATATTAAATTCTTCGATGAGGTCTGGGCGGTCGCGCTTGATAAACCAAGGCGTATATTCGCTGAAATGTTCGCTGGATTCGGTGACGAAATAGCCCAAGCGCTTGAACATCTCATAACGGACACGGTTCCAATCTGGCTGACGGCCTTCATCTAGCACCTTGCGGATTTCGGGGTACAGATTGACACCATCGCGTTCGAACTTGAGATAGAACGCCATGTGGTTGATTCCGGCGCTGATGTAGTTGATTTCCTCAATGGGGATGTGAATGTCATTGGCTAGCTGCTCGGCGGTTCCTTGAACGCTGTGGCACAGACCGATGGTCTTGATGGAAGTGGCACGGCTTAACGCCCAGCAGTTCATCGCCATCGGATTGACGTACTGGAGGAAGGTGACATCCGGACAGAGTTCTTCCATGTCCTTGCACATATCAATCATAACCGGAATAGTCCGCAGACCGCGCATGATGCCGCCGATGCCCAAGGTGTCAGCAATCGTCTGGCGCAAGCCGTACTTCTTTGGAATTTCGAAATCGACCACGGTACCGGGCTTATATCCGGCGACTTGGAACATGGCGATGGCATAGTCCGCGCCTTCCAACGCCTTACGGCGGTCAATCGAAGTTTCGATCTTGGGCTTGACGCCTAGCGCGTCGGCCAACTTATGCGCCACAACTTCCGAAGTACGAAGGCGTTCGGGATCAATATCGTGCAGGCTGATGGTTGAATCAGCGAGTTCAGGGAAGCTCAGAATATCACCCATCAAGTTCTGGGCGAATACGGTGCTGCCAGCACCAAGGAGAGTAATCTTCGGCATTATCGTGATGTCCTTTGAATGACTATGAAACTACAGCTTGACGAATATTCTTAAACTGCGGCAGCCACTGCTGCTCGGCAGTCAACAGATCGGTAACCATCGACCGAATTTGGTCTAGCGTGCAGACGGCAGCGGTCAAAGGATCGAGCATGACGGCATGGAAGACCGCTTCGGTGTTGCCAGAGAGTGCCGCGTCAACAATCAATTCCTGAACATTGATATTGGTGCGATTAAGCGCCGCCAATTGGGTTGGAATCGAGCCGATGGTCGTAGGCTGAATACCGTTACCATTGACCAAGCAGGGCACCTCAACGCAGCAGCCTTGCGGCAGATTGTCGATCAATCCACGATTGGGCACGTTGCCTGCGATGACGGCAGGCTGGTTGGTGACCACCGCTTCCATAATCGAAGAACCGTACTCATGAGTACGTTCGGTCGGAACAACTGAACCATCAGCAATCATGGCTTCGTACTCATTGTTGAACTTGGCCTGTCGCTCGATGCAGTGCTTGAGATAGCCGCCGGTCCGCGCCCAATCAAACCAATGATCATTGGGACTCTTGAACTTGGGAACGAGTTCATCCTTGATCATGTTGACGGTCTTGCGGAAATAGGGCATGTATTCACTGGCATGTCCGCTCGACTCGGTCACGAAGTACCCGAAGTACTTCATGATGTCGATGCGAACGGGTTCTTCACCATAGATTTCGGGATCTTCGATGGCTTTCCAAATCAGCGGATACAAATCCTCACCATGCCGCTTGAACTCGAGAAAGAAGGCTTGATGATTGATCCCTGCGCTGCGATAGGTAACTTCGTTGTAGGGTACGTTAATCCAACGCGCCAGCATTTCGCTGGTACCTTGAACACTGTGGCACAGCCCCACATGGGGACGACCGGTGCCGCGATCAAACGCCCAGCAGTTGGCCGCCATCGGATTGACGTAATTGAGGAGCAGCGCGTCAGGAGCCAGTTCATCCATTTCGTGACCGAGATCAAGGAGTACGGGGATCGTACGCAAGGCACGGAACACGCCACCCGGCCCAAGCGTATCACCAACACACTGCTCGACGCCGTAACGCTGCGGAATTTCGATGTCCAGTTTATAGGCATCCAATCCGCCCTGCTGGAACGTCGTGATCACAAAGTCCGCGCCTTTAATGGCAGCGCGGCGGTCGGTGGTGGTTTCAATCCGCGCAGGGACCTTACGCAGATCGACGATGGCCTGAACAACCTTGCGTGACTGCTCCAACCTTGCGGGATCAATATCCATCAAGGTAATCGTGCTATCCTGTAATGAGGGCGCAAATAAAATATCACTGCACAAGTTGCGGGTGAAGACGAGGCTCCCCGCGCCTATAAAAGTAATTTTTGCCATGAGACGACCTACCCCTTCCGAGTTTGAATGTTATGTAATTGGCAGACGACTCGCCCACCGCCCAAACAAAGGCAGCGGCGTTGATTGACTCTTGATTGCGTTGAGAATGCCCATGATCCAAGTCACGAAGCCAAAAATATATACCGCGATGACGATCGTAAACAACGCGGCGCTAAATATCGCCATGTAGGGGATTATGGCTAACAGATAGCCGACAACAACCCACGTTAGGAATGCGCCGATCAGGAACAGTACGAGGCCAACTGATTGCCGTAAGTGAAAAACGGCAAAAGGGTCTTTACGCTGCGTCAGGTAGACATACAGCCAGCCCAAGATAGGAATATAGGCGATGACAGCCGGAAAAGGTGATTGGGTGTTCATGCCGGCGCTCCGATACCTCTTAGATTCAACTCTTTAGCGAAATGGCAACTGGCAAAGTGCCCCGGTTCAACTTCTGCTAACTCCGGCACTTTCTGCGAACACACCTCTTGGACATAACGGCAGCGGGTGTGGAAAATACAACCGGATGGCGGGTTGGCCGGACTCGGCACTTCGCCTTTAAGCTGGATACGGTCGACCTTAATATCAGGGTCGGCAGGCGGGATGGCCGAGAGCAGCGCTTCGGTATAGGGATGCTTGGGATCCCGTAGCAGAGCATCTGTATCGGCCATTTCAACAATCTTGCCGACATACATGACTGCGATACGATCAGAAATGTGTTCGACTACTGATAAGTCATGGGCCACGAAGATGAGCGTCAAGCCAAGTCTAGTCTGCAATTCCTGAAGGAGATTGAGCACTTGCGCTTGAACGGACACATCCAGAGCAGAAACGGGTTCATCCGCTACGATTAGACGCGGGTTCAGGGACAGGGTACGCGCCAAACCGATACGTTGACGCTGACCGCCGGAGAACTCATGTGGATATCGACGCATCAGTGCGGGGTTTAAGCCGACTGACTCCATCAGTTCAGCAACGCGTTTCTCAGCGGCTTTACCACGCGCAATACCGTGAATTTCCAGCGGCTCGCTGATAATATCCTTGACGGTTAAGCGCGGATTGAGCGAACTAAACGGGTCCTGAAAGATCATGCGCATATCACGGCGCAGCGGTTTCATCTGTTTCTGGTTAATCGACGCCAGATTAATCCGTTCGCCATTCTTGCGCTGATACCAGATTTCCCCGGAGGTCGGATCATAAAGGCGGAGAATGGTGCGACCAACTGTCGTTTTTCCGCAGCCGCTTTCGCCAACCAGACCTAAAACCTCGCCATCGCGCAGCTTAAAACTCACCCCGTCAACCGCTTTGACATGCCCTACAACGCGCTGCAACAAGCCGCGATGAATCGGGAAATGGAGTTTTAAATCTTTAACTTCAAGGATGATATTTTCGTTATCAGTCATTGTTTATTCCCACTAATTTGCTGGTACTTGCACGGTTGCGTGTTCCATCATGATATCGGGATCATTCCAGCCCTTCTGCTTCTCGAGTTCATAGAAGGCGCGACGATACAGCAGTTTGACATTGATCGTCACGGCTTCGCCTGCTGGTGCAGTAAAGGTATATTCGGACGTATCAGTCGCCATCGCTTTGATGCGGTTATCCGAGACGATGGTCACAGGCCGCCAGAAGGCTCCAGTTGGCGCTTCGCCCGTCAATTCATCCTTGAGCACTTTGGCGAAGGTCTTACCGGGTAATCCGCCGAAATCGCCTGAGAAATCCGGATTCACCGAACCTTCTGCTAAGGTGAGGGCATTACCCTTGGAATCAACGGCTTGGACAACCAAGATCACCGAACGGATCGGTACATCGGTTGGAACATCATGTCCGGCTTGATCATTGGTGATACTGACGGTCACCTGCACCTGATTCCCTGACCGTTTGGCGTCAGTGGTCATGGTGACCGTATTTTGCAGCAAGCGCTGATCCGTCGCACCGGGCATGGTGTGATTGTGCAGTTCGGCATAGTCGCGTACTAAACCACCCTGCTCCGGGAAGACGAACCACTTCGAATCAGACACCGGCATATGACACTGCTGACAGGTCTTACCGGTCTTGGGGTCGCTGTACGGACTAGTCAGCCATTCGCCATAAGAGTTGTAAATGACTGTGCCACCTTTTACGTCGTTCATTCCGACAACGCCGCCAAATTGACCAAAGTGGCATCCGGCACAAAATTGACTTTCGGATTCAAGCGGCAAATAACTGTCACGGCGATTCACATCTACCAAAGTACCCAAGAAGACTTGACCGCTGTCGTCATTGGGTCGTATGAGTTGCAAAGACAAAATACCGGGCATATCCGGATATGGCATTCCGGTCTTGGGGTCGATAATGACATCGACGATCTTATGGCAGAATTCGCAGCTAATGCCTTCTGCCGCATCACCTTTTAGATTGACAGACGGAACGGCCGGACGTTCAATGACTCCGTTGGAGCGTTCAATCGTCGTGCTCATGTGGCAGCCTGACCATGCACAGTTCTGCTGGTTGGAAGCGGTTGAGGCAATGGGCGTGTGGCATGAGGCGCAGTTGCCAGCACGACTGGGATTGTCTAGGCGGAAACCCGGCCCATGATAGGGTTGGTTAGGGTCAGGCGGCAGCGGTTTGCCATCGAGACCAAAGGTTGTTTGCTGTCCGGATTCGCCGCTAGCATCGGTCCCCATATACATATCTAGGAAGCGTGGATTTGTCGCAGCTTTCGAATGTTGGTCGGCCTGCCACTCTTTATATTCACGATGACACATGCCGCAAGCCGCCGAACCATCGACGCCATCTTTTGTATACCACTCGTATTTCGGGTTATCGGTTTGAGGAAGCGGCTTCAATATGATGGTCAGATTGCTGCTTCCCTTATAGTCCGCTGACGTCGTATCGAGTGAAACCCAACCAACGAAATGTCCCGCTGACCATGCCGTAATGATCGCTTTCGGTACGTCACCAAGTCCTGTTAAGGTAAACGTACCATCAGCGGCCGTTTTGGTCTGGTTAGGGGTGGCTTGTACTTGAACGATTGCCCCGTCAACCGGCCCCTTATCGGTGACGACCGTACCGGATACAGTCGACAATAATGCGACTGACGATTCGGACGTCGTTTGGGATGTCGCAGCATCTCCCGCGTTATCCTGACCGAGTGCGACAGCCATCGTTAACCCGGACAATATAAATGAAATTCCTGCTATAACTAAAACAATTACTAACTTTGTTGGCTTCTTCATCTCACACCTTGGCCTTACCTCACTGCATAAGGATCAGCAGCATCACGCAAGCCATCACCAAGGAAGTTAAAGCCCAACACTGCGGTCACCATGAAAGCAATGGGGGCCAAAATCCAAGAGTTTTGGCCTAATGTCTGAATGTCTTGAGTGTTCCGCATCATTAATCCCCAACTGATGAGCGGTTCCGTGATCCCGATGCCCAAGAAGCTCAGGAAGGACTCCGCCAAAATGATGCCGGGGATGGTTAATGTCAGGATCACGATCACGTGACTAAGCACGTTGGGATAGAGGTGGCGGAAAATGATACGCGCGTCTGAAGCGCCCATCTCCTTAGCCGCCATCACGAAATCAGATTCACGTAAGGAGAGCACCTTACCACGCACTTCACGGGCGAGTGTCGTCCATGACAGGAGCGCGAAAATTACCGCCATAACGATGAATACGCTGAACGAATCCGCTGTCTTGGGGATGAGCGCAGCAAGCGCCATCCACAACGGCAGTTGAGGAAAGGCCGTCACAAATTCGGTAAAGCGTTGCAGAACGTTGTCAATCCAACCGCCGTAATAGCCTGAAGCCACGCCCAGCACTGAACCGATGACGATACTGATAATTGTACCGAACAGGCTCATCGTCAATGAAATACGCCCTGCCTCAGATGCCTTGCCCCACAAGTCACGTCCCAGTTTATCAGTGCCCAGAATGTGGATGTTGCCACCTTCTTCAACACCAAATAGATGTAAGTTTGAAGGGATCAAACCGAGTATCTTATATTCAGAACCCTGTACAAAGAAATGGATGTCATAAGCTTTCTTAGTATCTTCGACCCACATGACTTGAAAGGTCTTCGGGTCAAGCGTATACACCATATTGTAGACATAAGGGCCGATATGAAACTGCCCGTTGGCATCGGTAAAAAAGTGAACTTGCTGCGGAGGAATAAATGAAGATTTCAGATCTATTCCATAAATGGTGGTCGGGCTAAAGAAATCGGCAAACACCGCCAACAAGACAAGTCCAATCACCATGAATGCACCAACAATGGACACTTTGCTCCGCCGGAAGCGACGCCAAACAAGTTGGACGTAGCTTTCATTTTCATCATGTCCCGGCGCGACATCACGGAGCACCGTTATACCCAATTCCTCGGCAGATGAGTTGGTGTCTTGGCCCAGCCCCGAACCCGTTGTCACAAACTCTGATTTTTCAGCACCCATACTTTTTCACTCCCTGCCCTAGCTATAACGAATACGTGGATCGAGGATGGATAAGAAAATGTCAGCCAGCAAGTTGCCCAACAGGATCAACACACCGTAAATCAGGAGCAACGACCCTGAAATATAAATGTCACCATTGACCAATGCTTCATAGAACAAGGGACCCAATGTCGGCAACCCGAGTACGATGGCAACTTCTAGCTCGCCGGCCAGCATGTATGGCAAAACCGTACCCTGATAGGCGACGATCGTATGAAGCGCATTGGGCACCGCATGTTTCAAGATGACCGTGTTTTCCTTAAGCCCTTTTGAACGCGCCGTCTGTACATATTGTGAACCGAGCACGTCCAGCAGGTTGCCGCGCATGACGCGCATGTTACGGGCCACACCGCCTAAACCGGCAATCAAGAGCACGGGCCAGATATGCTGGAAGAGGTCGACAACTTTATTGAAACTCCAAGGCGCGAACACATACTGCGGTGAGAAGAAGGAAGAAACGAGGGACAGAAGTCAATATAAATGAGATAATTGCCCAAACATTATCCGCAACACCATATTTTCGTGGCGCTACGTAGATGCCTAACCCGACGCCAACCACCGTTGAAATCAGGTGGGCAAGGATGGCAATGAGCAAGGTCATGGGAATGCGTTCAGCGATCAGCACGCCTACATCTTTACCATAGGCGAAGGAGTAACCAAACTTGCCTTCGGTCACAATCCCTTTTATCCAATTGACGAATTGTTCCGGTATCGGTTTATCTAGACCGTACTGCTGACGCAGTTGATCACCCGCACGCAGCGCATCTTCTTGAGTGGCCCCACGGGCAATCAAATAGCCTTCATATACGCTGGCATAATCACCGGGGGGAAGTTTGATGACAACGAATGACACGATGCCAATCCCGATGAGCATGAAAAACGCAATAATTAAGCGGCGAATAATATAATTTACCATGCCAGCTCCATAAGACAGCTACAAGCCTTACTACAATGACTAACCGCTAATTTTCAATATGAGTAGGAAGGGTCGGAGGATTTCTCCTCCAACCCGACCATTCGATCAAAGGACGAATTACGACTTCGGATACACAGCGATGGTGTCCGGACGGTTCTGAGGCAGTTGTTGATCCTTCGGCGTCCAGAGCGTATCGAGCAGAATTGCATCTTCCACCCATTGATACATGAACACGGGTGTACCATCAGCAATATTCTTGATACGCTTGGCGGTACCCAAACCGTAACGACCAACGAAAACACCCAAATCGTAGACATTTTCGGTGAAGATCTTGTTGTACTGGGTCAAGAGATCCTTGCGCGCAGCCGCGTCATAGGTGCTCTTGTACTTGGTCATGATGTCCACGAGCTGCTTCTCGAAGTCCATCAATTCACGGGGCTTCTCGGCCGTATCTTTGTGCCAGTTGAAACCGTGAGTTAACGGAGCCAGTTCGTCTGGATTTGTGAACGGTAGCGCAAATGATTGACCACCACGGAAGGCATAAGCATCCCATGTACCAGCAGCCTGTGTATCAGTCCACGTCTGGCTGTCGATAACTTTCATGTTGACCTTGATACCGATTGCGCCCCACTGGTTGACCAGCGCTTCAGCAACGCTCTGGGTTTCCTTAGCGTCCTGAGAAGCACCCAACTGGATAACGACGGGTTGGCCAGCCATGTCGCCGGAAGTCCATTCACGAACGCCATCATTGTTGGTATCTTTCAAGCCGATTTCATCGAGCAGCGCATTCGCAGAAGCGGCATCGTACGGATAGTAAACCACCGCACTCTTGTCGAAGTCCGGAGCGCCCGGATACAGACCACCGGCCCAACCACGGAGGAACGGCCCCTTCATAATCGACTGGGCAATACCGTCACGGTCAGCAGCATAGCTGAGGGCTTGGCGGAACTTGAGGTCACGGAATAGCGTTCTTACAGCCACATCACGCTTGTCATCGGTAATACCGAAGTTCAACGCATAGTTAAACTGGATGCCATAGCCAAGGGTTTCCGGTCCCCAACTGACACTGAACTTCGCATTCGGGTCTTGGGCGGCGGTCATCGCCTGCACGAAGGTGCTGGGATTCTCAAGGTTCATATGGTCGCAGTCACCAGCGATGGTGCACAGGTCACGGCCAATGCCGCTCGGGCCTTTGCGATACTGAACTTCGTCCAAGTAAGGCAGTTGGTTACCCTCTTCGTCGACCTTCCAGTAGTACGGATTGCGGCGCATGATCATCAGTTCGTCGGTCTTGTATTCCGTGATGACCCATGGGCCCATCGTAACCAAAGGCAGCTTATCCGGTGCCAGAGCATTGGTGAAATCTTTGTAGGTTGGTGCAGGACTGGCGGTGCTCCACTTGGGATGCAGCGGCTTGAGTTGATGCGCCGGCATGACATCGAAGTTCGCTTCCGTCATCAGATAGAAGGCGTCATAAGGCTTCACAACCGGGAAAGTGAACTTGACGGTGTAATCGTCAACCTTTTCCAGTGTTGCGGGTTTGCCATCCCATGACCAGTTGTCAGCTTTCTTGCTGGAGTTGACGTTCGGATCCTGAATATAGCCTTCCCACGTGAACATGACATCGTCTGCCGTGAAGGGCACACCATCTGACCACTTTGCGCCTTCAATCAGGTGCAGCGTCAGCTGCTTGCCATCTTCAGACCATTCCCAGCTCTTGGCTGTTTCAGGCATCGGTGTAATGTCTTGGTCAGCGCGATACAGTGGGCCGCTCTTGAACAGCGCATTGTAACGAACCGTATAAGACTCAATACCGAACCAACCCATCGAAACGTTGGCCATGGTGTTGTAACCGGCAGTCGGGCAGGCCGAGAAGCCGCGCCACAGGTCACCATACTCACCGATACCATCCTTCATTCCGGATTTCAGGTAAACGGCTGGTTCTTTTGGCAGACGATCCTGAACTGGAGGAAGCGTGCCATCGGCCACGAACTTATCCAGCATCGGTGCCTGATGATATTCAGGCAGAGCCTTGTAAGTGACGATTTGATCCATCGGCAGCTTATTAACTGCACCGCCACCCAAACCGAGGTCCGGGGGATCAGGATAGGGGATTGGAGGGACAACTGACCCTTGAGCCGCTACAGGCATGCTCAATGCTGCACCCAGCAGCAGGGTCACGGCTGTCGCTACAATTGCGTAACGCCGTAAATTACGGACCTTCATTATTAGTCCTCCTCGAGTCATAAAAAACAATTTCCAACAACAGACGGTCAACACTTCAATTCTTGGCAGGTCTCCTGATAAGCCTCACCCCCTTATAAGTGACCGATATTTCCAGACATATAGTTGAAACAACTTACTGCGCTATGATTCCTCGTATAACCAGCAAGCGGCTTGATGGCCGGGACGCACTTCGCGCAGCGCAGGTAATTTTTCACGGCATATTTTCATGGCATGTGGGCAGCGTGGCGCAAATGCACAGCCGGGTATGATGTCAGTTGGCATCGGCACCATGCCCTTGATTGGCTCAAGCTGTTGGTTCTTGCGCCCCAATACCGGAACCGAATTCAACAGCCCAACCGTATAAGGATGCAGCGGCTCGTGGAAGACTTCGCGCGTCTCCGCAAATTCCACAACCTTCCCCAAGTACATCACCGCAACCTGATCCGCCATTTGAGAGACGACACCAAGGTTGTGGGTAATGATAATGATCGAAGCCCCGACGTCCTCTTGGAGTTCGTTCATCAAATCGAGAATCTGGGATTGAACAGTAACGTCGAGGGCGGTTGTTGGCTCGTCAGCAATCAGGATGGAAGGATTACAGGAGAGCGCTAAGGCGATCATCACACGCTGGCGCATACCACCACTCAGTTGGTGTGGATATTCACGAAGACGCTGTTTCGGCGCGCTGATTTGCACCTTCGTCAGCATTTCCAACGCGCGGTCCAGAGCATCTTTATGACTCAGTTTCTGGTGAATTTCGACGACTTCGGCAATCTGGTCGCCAATGGTATACAGCGGGTTCAGCGACATCATCGGCTCTTGGAAGACAATGGCGATTTCACCGCCACGGATACGCCGCATTTCAGATCCTTTTGGATCAAGTTTGGCAATATCAATAACTTCGTTTGTGTCTTTGCGATGAAGATTAATTTGCCCATCTACGATTTTGCCCGGAGGCGACGGGATCAAACGCATCACCGACATGGAAAGAACACTCTTTCCGCAGCCACTTTCCCCGACCAACCCCAGCGTACTTTTCCGAGCTAACGAGAGGTTTACACCATCAACAGAACGTACAGTACTTCTTTCAAGAAAAAAATACGTTTTCAAATCTTTAATTTCGAGAATAGGGTCGGCTGTATTTGTCGGTAATGATGGCATACTACAGGTTTTCCTCTGAATTACTTATGAATACTTTTGTGTAAATTCCCGACATCAGTTGGGATACTCTCTAATCTTAAACACTTCAATGTTCATATGAACACTCAAACGAACATTGTAAACAGACAAACAAAATATATGCGAACGTTATTCTGATCACACTCACGACTAAGATTTATATGCATGTGTCGGCAGGTTGGATTCTTGGCGAGGTGCAGGAACACACACAAGCGGTAGAATAGGTAAACAAAAAAGTTCTAGTAGACATGTTGTTTTACCAAAAAACTTGTTGTAAAAAATGGACTTGTGCAATATAAATTGAACTAAGCCCTATTCTATACAGAAGTTTGTGTGGTTGTCAAATATTTGTGGCACAAACAAACAATCGGAGTGTTCGTTCGAACATTACAACTATCATGAATAAACTGGAACGGCAAAATCACATCATACAGCTCATCGATAAAGCCAAGGAAAATGAAATGCTCGAGACACGCGAACTGGCTGAACAGTTCGGCGTTTCGGAAATGACCGTACGGCGTGATCTTGAAGAACTTTCCCATAAAGGTTTAGTGAGGCGCAAACATGGCGGAGTCAGCCATAGTCTGCGTATACAGACCAAACTGGAACGCACCGAAATTGGCATCCTCCTTGCCTTTAGCACCGGAAAGTACAGCGATCCGTTTTTCAATGCCGTGTTAGAAGGCGTCGACCGTAAGTTGCAGGAACTCGACTGCCGTATCGCCTACATCAAACCGCATAGTGAAATCAATACGCCTTCACAGGTGCGCGATTTATTGGACGGGTACTCAGCAAGTGGGATTATCTTCCTTGGCCCCCTGCCCAATGCGGAGAGCATGGGCTATTTGAAAGCGCATGTGCGCGCGCTTGTGACAACCACCGAAACGCTCGGCTCAGATTACGATATGGTCACCTTCGATGGTTATCATGGCATCCGTTATATGGTTGACCATTTGGTGAAGTCCGGCTACCGTCGTTTAGGTTTTATCACCGGTCACCATGATTTCCGCCGAAAAGCATTCCTTGATGGCGTCAAAGCACATGGCCTACCCGCCGATCCGGAACTATGTGTCATTGCCCCATTCGGTGAGGATGGCTGGACTCCACGATTGGGACAAATTGGTGCTGAACAACTAATGTGCCTGCCCAACCCTCCAGAAGCGATTGTCTGCGCTTCTGACCTGATTGCCATCGGCGCCATTCAATGGCTGCATCAGCACGATTTCCACGTTCCGAGCGATGTCGCCGTCACCGGCTTCGACAACATCCCCGAATCGGCCTTCACCGTTCCGGCACTCACCACCGTGCACGTCCACAAGCAGTTGATCGGTGAGCTTACAGTCGAACGAGTCATCAAGCGCATTGAAGACCCTCAGGGGATTGCATTGGTCATTCAAACGCCAACCCACTTGGTTATTCGCCAATCGTGCGGCACGAAGAAGTGAACAAATTAAGGCTTACCTCGCCGTCTTAAACCGTCAGGAGTTCGTGTGCCTACAACCCTGCAAATGATTGTGCTATGGCTCTTAGCAGCGCTGTTCATCCTCGCCGGTATTGCACACTTCACATTCCTACGCAAAGATTTCGCTCAAATCGTGCCGCCAATATTCCCCAACCGTGATGGAATCGTCCTATTCACAGGTATTCTCGAAATTCTCGGCGGAATTGGCTTACTTATTCCCCGGACACGCTATTGGGCAGGTATCGCGCTGATTCTTTACTTGATCGCGGTCTTCCCTGCCAATATTTATGGCGCACGCAATCATGTGCCGATTCTTGGCAAACCGCACCCATCACTAACGGTACGGTTACCCTTCCAAATCTTACTCATCGTGCTGATATTGTGGTCGATAAATCCATGAGGAAGAGGATGGCATTGGAGCCACCCTCTTGAATAATCATCCGCCTAGACGGGTTTGAAGAGTTTGAGTGTAGAGTCCAGTAAAGCCGCCACACTATCGTT
Organism: Aggregatilineales bacterium; assembly: GCA_044226855.1. GTDB lineage: Bacteria > Chloroflexota > Anaerolineae > Aggregatilineales > Phototrophicaceae > CFX2. The sequence continues at coordinate 225,916 of JBGAGF010000004.1, read as the reverse complement.
TGTTTGTGCGTCTCCTGCCGTTTCGAGTTGGAAGACGACCACAGAACCTGATTCTGCATTCACCACACTATAGGCGATGCCCGAAGATGTGCCTTGGTCTGTCTTAAACGTATAGGTAGCGCTGTAAGCAGCCTGACCACCGAGCGTGGTTTCCTTGACTTCCCCCTTTTCACCATCAATGGCATTGAGCGTAGTATCCAACGCTGCTGCTGCATCAGTCGTATCGGCATAAGCCTTCACATAAACTGCTTGTGTACCGGTATCGTCACTAACTGCATTAGTAATGGTTCCATCATCGTCGTTCAGGACATAGGACTCACCCCACGCATAGGGATATTGGAAATACACACCCTCATTGGTATCGGTATAGCCGCGCACACTGCCGTCGACACCATCGTTATTGATGGCGACTTCGACCTTCTTGAAAACGCGATTACCAGCCAAATCACTGATGCTCAGGCCAACCTCATAATTGCCACTGACTGCCGGGCTGTAGCTGAAGGTAAATGGCTCAACGCCAAACGTCAGCGGGGTCTCCGTCAATGATTTGGTTTCAATTTGACCGTCAGCGTTGATGGTATAGAGATCCACAATGAACTGATCACCCGGCTGCGGCTGTACTTCATAGGGTGAATTATCCGCAATCGCCAGCAATCCGGTGTAAGTATTGGTCGTGGTGTCAAAAACCATATAGGCCGGTTGGCTCCCCTGTGCATTAACGTAAGTCCCCTGCACCGTCGCTTCATTCCCTGAAGCGCTCGTTGATTGCAGCAAGCTCAACACTCTGTTCGTGCCATCGCTCACATAAGGGAACTCGACACTCCAATTGAACGTGCTCGGCGTGAGTTCATTGGGATATTCAATCACCGTCTCGCCGGTTGGCAGCGTAGAGTTATACGAAATCGGCGATAAGTCAACAATCGCCCGTGTGCCATCTTCCTGAACATACATGATGGTATAAGACAGATCAACGACACCTTTACCGGCCGCATCAAAGGAGACAACCGGCGTATCAACAGAACTGCCTTTTTCCCCTAGCGTAAACACATTCTTGATATCCAGTTGGAGTGCGCTTCCATCCAGCGCTGTCGAAATTGTGCTGTAGAACTGGTTCAAATAGTCTTGCCAGAAGGCAAAATCCTTTGGGGCAAGTGCTGGATAATCTGTGCCATAAGCCTCGTAGTAGGCAGGTGTGGAGGGCAAATAGATGCCCAAACCATTTGCGCGTGGCAGTTTACTATCGGCCAGTGAATACACCACCGCACCGTCATATGCAGCGATCACTTCCTGTGCAGCGCTATAGGCATCGGCACTGATGCTCGTCTGTAGACTGAACCACGTCATGAAATCCTTTAGGTCAATGTACGAATAGGCATCTGCGCGATCACCTAATGACGTGCCAAATGCTTGGCTGTTATTCCGGGCTGTGCCGAGCGCGGAAAGCAGCTCCACCGTATCAGTCTTGACCACCTTGGCGAAATTCTCTAAGGCTGTGAGGAGTTTCGGCAAACCATCAGTCTGCACCAATCCCAGATCGACTTTTTTGCGTCCGCCTTTGCCTGCGTAATATTCCATATAATTATCAATGAAAGACGAGCCAACTTGGAAAGCATCCCAGTCCGGATTAGCCTGCATCGAGGCGATGCTCTTCGCGTATTCCCAGCCATTGCTCGGAATCACTTCCTGCGAGAACAACACGTAATCCGCATGCGGTTCAAGCATCACAGCCACATCCGTAACAGCCATCAAGCAGGCGTCAAAGCCGACAATATCAAACTTACTGATACCTAATTTCGCCTGTGCTTCGCTTAATGCCGCATCAATTTCTGGCAGCTCCAACATCGAAGGATCACTACCGCCATCATCCGGGCCAATACCCCGCCAACCACCTCCGTGACTGCCAATGATGACCATATAGTGATTGGCTGGATAGTTTTGGACACCCCATTCGATAAAATCGGTCAGCGATTTGGGGTCGCCCATATCGACTTCGCCTAGGTCTTGCACCGGTGTTTGATCAAACGAAACGCCAACATTGTTGTTCTCGTATATTTTGGCGACGGTAGCATCATCTAGCTGCGCAACCTGAGCTTTTAAGCTGTCCGCTTCACCGTAACCTGCTTCAACAAAATACTTCACGAGCGCTTCACGCTGCCCTGCTGCATCCAGTTCAGACAGCGGCGGTGACTTTTGAATGAAGAACCGGCGGGTATCGGTCCAATCCCCGAACCGCTTATCAAAGCCTTGAGCACGGTCTAGTTCGGTCACGATATTAACGCCTTCACCGCTGCCTACCGTCTGCATTTCGTAATAATCATTAAAAGCAGCGCCCTCTAAATTGTTGTCGACAGCCGTATAGTGCAAAATTGTCCAGTTCGCAGTGTCTTGCGCCCGTGTGACCCCAAGCGAAGTCAAAAGTAGCATCGCGAAAATAACTATTCGTTTCATAGTTCCTCCCAAATGTGCAGTAGATAAGCCTACAGATCATCCTAACAAATTACGACCCGCCAAAGGGTTAAGGTATAAGGGAATCCGAATAAGCATGGACTTGTTACACAACGTATTTGTCTTTGATCCTTAAAGAATGGATAATAGGCAGTTGATGATGCCAGTGTAGGATCATCCGGTTACTCTTTGCTTTAGGGCACCGAATTCAATCAGGAGAAAAAAGTATGAAGTCGTTCCGTCCTATTCATGCGGCGCTGCTCGGCGTAGCGCTGATGCTGCTGGCTGTATCTCCGTTCAGCTTGCTCGCACAAAATTCGCCAGTCGAAGTGAAGTTTTATTATCCAACCGCTGTTGGCGGCCCTTTAACTCAGATTTTTGATCGCTACGTAGAAGAATTTAACAAAGCCAATCCCGACATTAAAGTGGTCGCGACCTATGCCGGTGGTTACGACGACATCTCGGCTGCCGTTCAGACCGAAATTCAGGGTAAGGGCGAAGGTCCGGATGTAGCTGTAATGTTGGCGGCTGACCTCCCCACCTTCATCGACAATGGTTACATCGTTCCGCTCCAAGATTTCATCGATAAAATGGACGATGGCAAAGCCTATACCGACGATTTCTTCCCGGCATTCATGCGCAACAGCGTCGACGGTGACGGCAAAGTTTGGGCTATCCCCTTCCAGCGCAGCACACCCGTTTTGTACTACAACAAGGACATGTTCAAAGAAGTCGGACTAGATCCCGCTGCCGCGCCGAAGACCTTCCAAGATCTGGTTGACTATGCCAAGAAGCTGACCAAGCCGAACGGCGAACGCTGGGGTCTAGAAATTCCATCAGACGGCTTCCCCTACTGGCTGTTCCAAGGTTTTGCCATTGCCAACGGCCAAAACGTGGTCGGTGACAACTTCAATGATGTCTACTTCAACAGTCCTGAAGTTGTGAAGGGTCTGCAATTCTTCAGCGACCTTTCCCAAAAAGACGGCGTCATGCCCAAGGGCGTCATCATTTGGGGCGACACTCCGAAGGATTTCACCAGCGGTAAGGCCGCGATGATTTACCACACGACCGGCAGCTTGACCAACATTCTCAAGAATGCGACCTTTGATGTAGGCGTTGGCTTCCTGCCCCAAGGCGATAAGGGTTATGGCGCACCGACCGGTGGCGGAAACCTGTATATGTTCAGCACCAGCACGCCCGAAAAACAAGAGGCCGCTTTCAAGTGGATTACCTACCTCTCATCCCCCGAAATTCAGTCGGATTGGGGTGCTGCAACCGGTTATATCGCCGCTCGCAAGTCGGCGTGGGATCTTGATCCTCTCAAGCAGTTGACGACTGACAAGCCTCAGTATGGTATCGCCCGCGATCAGTTGGAATATGCGAACCGCGAACTGTCTACCCATCAGGCACTCGATGTGCGTCAGATTTTGGGCAAGGCCATTGTCCGCGTGATTTCCGGCGAACAGGGTGCGCAAGAATCGCTCGACCAAGCACAGAAGGAAGCCGAAGCGATTCTGTCGCAATATAAGTAAGCTTGTAGCATAATTTGACTACCTTGATTAAGGGCATTCAATCGAATGCCCTTATGTTGTCCGATCATCATGGAAAGAAGCCGCTTATGGAAGCCTCGGCGCAGCGCACAAGGGTTATCACCCGCACCACCTATCGCAAACCTTTAGCAGCGCGCCTGTTTCCGTATTTTCTCGTCGCTCCGACGCTCATCTTTGTAATAACCTTTACCATGCTTCCGACTATTCAATCCGTGACCGGCAGTCTCTACCGTCCTCCGCTGACCGTACGCCAGCAACCGAGTTTCGTTGGCCTCCAAAACTACGTCGATTTATTCGATACTGCAAATAGTACCCGTCCTGACATCAGCGACGCCTTCCCAAAAATTCTAGTCAATACCATCGTCTTTACCCTTGCGACAGTGATCTTTAGCGTTCCACTGGCGTTTGGGGCTGCGTTACTGCTCAACCGTAAACTCCGCTGGCTCGGATTGTGGCGCTTTAGTCTGTTTTATCCGGCGCTCCTTCCCGTGATCGGCGCGGCCAGCATCTGGTCCTTCTTGTATGCCGATAACATCGGCCTGACCAACACCGTCCTCAAATCAATTGGTTTCGCAGGTGTCAAGTGGCTCGGCTTGCCGGGGATGACGCTGGTATCGGTGATCATCGTCATCTGCTGGAAGCAGGTCGGCTATTACATGATCTTCTACCTCGCCGGATTACAGAGCATCCCGCGCGACATCTATGAAGCCGCCGACCTCGAGGGCGCGAACGTATGGCAGCAAATCCGCTACATCACGCTGCCCCTGCTCAACCGCACTACCTTGTTTATTTTGGTCGTCGCCATCACTGGAGGATTCCAGACCGTTGAGCAGTTGCAAGCGCTCGGCATGGGCGGCCCCAACGAGAGCAGTAACTTGATGCTCTACTTTATTTTCCAGAAATTTGCTGAACCCCGTAATCTCGGTTATGTCAACGCCATTACCGTCATCTTATTGCTCATTTTGATGGTCTTCACCGTGGCGAATTTCTACTTCTTCGAGTGGAGGCGCATTAAAGATGACAACTAAACCCCGTAATTGGGGCGGCTTGATTGCGAATGCGCTGGTGGTGACCATCTCGTTGATATGGCTTGTCCCACTGGTATTCACGGTCTTGGTCAGCATCCGCCCTGAAAACCAACCGATCACTAACGGCAACATCTTCTTTGACTGCTCCGGCACTGCGGCACCAACCCCATCCACGGTAAGCCTACTGGGATGCAACTTCACGCTGCAAAACTATCAGGACGCGCTGGATGTCGCACCTTGGCTGACGCACTACGCCAACAGCCTGATCTTCGTAATCGGCACGCTGGCGGTACAGGTCGTCACCATCACAATGGCCGGATACGCCTTCGCCCGAATGCGCTTTCTGGGGCGCGATATTCTCTTGTTCCTCGTCCTACTTCAATTGATGATCCCCACAGGCGTGCTCATCGTCCAGAACTTTGCCATCGTCCGCAACTTGGGCTTATTCGATACTCAAGTCGCGCTCATGCTGCCCTATTGGGGTTCGGCGTTTGGCACCCTGCTCATGCGCCAAGCCTTCCGCGAAGTGCCCTATGAACTGGAAGAGGCTGCCCGCATCGATGGAGCGAACTGGCTGCAAATCATGCGCAACGTGTACATCCCGCTCTCGGTTCCAACCTATATCGCTTTCTCGCTGGTCTCGGTCAGCAGCCATTGGAACGAATTCCTGTGGCCGTTCATCGTCACCCGTTCGGATGCGGTTCGTCCGCTGACCGTCGCGCTCAACAAGCTCCTCAAAACCACTGAGGTCGGCGCGCTTTACGGGCAGCTCATGGCCGGAACGATCTTGGTCATTGCGCCGCTGGTCATCCTGTTTATGCTGTTTCAACGCCGTTTTATCGAGAGTTTCGCCAGCAGCGGTATCAAATAAGAAACCTACTTTTGCACAGCATAGCGTGACAATATTCTGTTTCCGTCTGCAACTTCCCAAACCTTGAAGCAGTCTTCTTTGCTGTCTTGAAAACCACCAAATAAAGTGAGTGCTAATTGTTGATTTTCGGGTGTTGGCACAGGATTAAACCGCACCAGCTCGAAAAAGTCACCGAGGAAAAATACACGGTCGGCAAAGAAATTAAACTCGACATTGATATCCTCGGCAACGGCAAAGCGTATATAACCCAATTGCTGCAATGCTGCCGTATAAGGCTGCTCGATCGATGTCGTCCGCCAAACCTCATCAAAAACAATAAAGTCTTCAGGTAATAATCGCTCTTCCATAAAATCCGGAAAATCGCGGTAGAATGCTTCATGCTGATGCAGCACATTCAAGCCCTTAAAGCGCCGCACCTGTTCTTGTCGCAGCGCCTCAATATTCTGAATCCCCTTGCTAATACCCAACCGCGAGTCAAACGACAGGTCGAAAGCGCTGGCATAACGTTCACCCAATGAGTCAACATTATTCATGCGGTTCACCAACATCTTGGCCGCCGGATTCGCCACCCAATACGTAAAACTCCGATCAAGCAAATAAACGGGATACGGATAACTTTGAATCGCCTCGATAATCGGCTGCAGTTCCCGTTGAATTTGGTCTAGCGTCGGTACTTGCATTGGTGGCAAATAACCCGCGAGCCCCAGCAGCAAACACTGGTCAGCAAACGTTCCGTCAAGACACTTCGCCAATCGGATGATCGTGTCTTGGTCCGGCATACGTCGCCCCTGTTCGATCAGTAAATAGGGCGACTCGCTGTTCCAGCCCATACATTTCCGCGCCACCGCATAAGTTGATTTTTGGGCACGGTTTCGCAGCGCTTGTACCGCTTCCGAAAAGGGCAAATTCGCCGTCTTAACATGGGCCATCGTCTGCAGCTCTCCCTATGCCAACTTGCGAGTTAGTAGATTTTGGATCGCACACCTGTTTCAATAGTGAAATAATCGCCTCACGCCCGATTCGTCCAACGGAGATAGGACTTGCCGATTACCGATCGAACATCCCGACCGCCACTGAACAGACTCAAATAGTGCCTACACAGGCATCCGCTCAACGGTTATGGCAAGCTACCATCATGCCATACCAATCAGAAAAACCCCACTGAAACCAAGAACGTCAAGTGATTATCGCACATAAGCAAAGAGGGAGATGGTGTCTCCCTCTTTGCATTCTGCCTTACCGTCAATTACTTCAAATACTGTTCCCGATACAGCCGCACCGCATGGAGAACTGGATTTTGATAATATTCTTCCGGCGTCACATCTAGTGTCACCGTACGTGTTGCCGGTTGAACCGTTGGCTTCGTCGCAGCGAAATCCTTGAAGACCTGCGCAATCGGCTTGAGTGAGCCATCCGGACGTACCAAGCCGAAGAAGCGTTCATGCCGTGCCTCTTCGCACGGCGGCTTATCCCACAATTCAGGGACATAATCGGCAAAGCACCATGTCATTGCGCCTGTCGCCCCCACCTCGACCAGTTTGGGCAGCACGGCTCGTAGATAATCGGCCAAATCCTGTTCGGAGGCCATAAACTGCTTGCGTGGACGCCCGTAGGCTACCCATTCCCAGAAGTACGACTCACCGCCATCCGGCGCGGTGCAGCCGCCGAACTCTTCGGCCAGAGTCGACTTGCCACAGAGCGCCGTCACCAACGCGCACAGATACGGCACGAAGTCGGTGTCCAGATCCGACATCGCCCACCCTTCGGCATACATCGGGTAGCCATGCATGACCGCCACATCGGTTTCGTCATAGACCTCATTCACCCACAGTCCTACATCGTCTGCCAAGCTCGCGACATGCAGTCCACAGGTAACCGGATGCTTGTCGTCAATTGACTTGATCAACTGCGTCATTTCGTTGACCCATGCCCGCCCCGCTTCATGGCTGTTCGGCACGGCGAACAAGTCCGGCTCGTTGCCTAAGTTCCACATCCAAATCCCCGGGTGATCTTTCAGACGACCCACGACCGTCCGCAGCATCAGGCGCTGCGCATTCAACGCCACCTCATCATGATACGGATTGCGGTAGCCGCCACTCACGACTTTCCCATCACTCACCACCTGCCGCACCCACTTCGCCGGAATGCTGCCATTCGGATCAAGCAGCCAGCGCGGTGACCAATTCGGTCCACTCATGTGACCTGTGAAGAACGTCACATCCAGCCCCAGCCCATTCTCGGCGGCAATGTCACAAACCGTGACCAAATCGCGCATGCGTTCTTCCGAAACCGCGTCCGGCGTCGGCTGGAAATCATCCCACAGCAAAAATATCCGCACTACGTTCAGCCCAATATCTCGGATAATCGCGAACTCTTCGCGGACTTCATCGGCCTCAAAATTCGACCACCAGTACATCGCTTTACGACGCGGCCAGTAGTTCACACCCAGCGTAAACGGTTGTGCCAAAGTAACCTCCTATGTAAATCGACTAGTTGTGTGATCTACTATGCCTCAAATCGGGTCATTCTGTACAGAAGCTATTTGGGCTTAAGCCGCCTCCAAATAAGCGATTTCCTCAGATGTCAAAACCACATCCAGCGCCTTCAAGCTCGCTCGCAATTGGTCAACAGTCTTGCATCCCACCACTGGAATCGTTGTAAACGGTTGTGACAGCAAATAACTTAGCGCAATATCATTCACCGACACTGTGTATTTCTTCGCTAATTCTTTGACACGCAATAAACGTCTTTTATTGATCTCGCTGTAATAAACTTTTTGATCGCCTTCGCTTAATCCTTCACGCCCCAACTGCTCGACCTTGCTAAAAAACCCTTTGGCCTGTGAGCTGTACGGAATCGCCGCCAACTGGGTGCGTTTGTGAAACACCATGCCCTCTTCATCCATCCCAACCAGCGTTTGATCGGGTATCTTGGACATATCGGCTGCCGCCAAACTCCACAGCGGTTGGTTCGCTACAAAGCCCTTGATGTTCTTGCGCTCCGCAAAATCCTGAGCTTCTTTAATCCGCTTGACCGACCAGTTGGAGCAGCCGAAATACCGGATATTCCGCAGCCACACCTGCTCATTCAGAATGTCCAAGATCTCGCCAACCGGCATATTCACGTCATCACGGTGCAGCCAGTACAAATCAATCACATCAACCTGTAGATATTCGAGGCTTTCATTCACATCCTGTTCGATGTCTTCCCGCGACATGCGCGACACGTTCATGCTTCTCAGTTCAGGATGCCCGCCTTTGGTCGCGATGACCGTATCTTCCCGCATCCCACTCTGCTTCAGCCATTGACCGATCCATTTTTCGCTTGTGCTCTTGGTGTTCGGTATCCAATCCGAATACACGTGCGCGGTATCGATAAAATTACCGGCTTCAGCCACAAATGTATCCAGTAAACGAAAGGCATCTTGACGCGTAATCGAAGCCCCGAATTCGGCTGATCCCAAACAGATTTGCGATACCCTCAATTCCGAATGAGGAATAGTGACATATTTCATGCGAATGAACTCCTTTCTCACAAAGTGCAGCCAACAGGAACTATACCGCATGACGACTTTTTCACAGCAGCCAATCTTCGAGTGGACTTACCTGAAAGTTTGCAAACCCTAACTTGCCACAAGAACAAAAGTTCACTATAATAAGAATATGAACATAATTTCTACACCATCCACTCTAGAGAAATTACGTATCGCTGGTGACACTACCGATTTTGAGCCGGCAGGTGATCAACCGCATGCCGAACGGGCTCGCAAGCGTCTGCCGCACGATCTCCCTTGTGTAAGTAATGTTTCGACCCCAACTGGCGCCAAGCCCATCATGAAAACCATGATGACCACGGCATGCGAACGGAACTGCCATTACTGCCCTTTCCGCGCCGGACGGGGCAAAACACAGCGTGTCACCTTCAAGCCTGAAGAAATGGCCGCGTCTTTTGACCAGCTTCAGCGTGCCAAAGTCGCGGATGGCATCTTTCTATCATCCGGCATTATCAAAGGCAGCGTCACGGCGCAGGACAAGATCCTCGACACCATCGAGATCGTCCGCCGCAAATATCAATACAAGGGTTATGTTCATCTCAAGATTATGCCCGGCGCCGAATACGATCAGCTATATCGCGCCATGCAGCTTGCCGACCGTGTATCCATCAATCTCGAAGCACCCACTCAAGATCGCCTCACGGCCCTTGCGCCCAAGAAAGACTTCAACGGTGAACTGTTGCAGCGCCTCGCATGGGCACATCATATTCGTCAAACCACTGGCATTCGTGCCAGCACCGTCACCCAATTTGTCGTCGGCGCGGTCGGGGATACCGATGTCGAACTGCTCTCCTTGAGCGAACGGCTCTATCGCCAGATGGGCCTGACTCGTGCCTATTACTCAGCCTTCAATCCGATTACTGACACGCCCTTCGAGAACCTGCCTTCTACCCTACCCGCTCGTGAGTTCCGCCTCTATCAATCCAGCTTCTTGCTGCGCGATTACGGTTGGAGCGTCGAAGAACTGCCCTTTGAGCAGTCAGGCAATCTACGACTGGACGTTGATCCCAAACGCGCATGGGCTGAAAATAACCTTCGTTTTGCGCCCATTGAGGTGATGCAAGCTGACCGCGAACAGTTGATGCGTATTCCCGGCTTCGGCCCCAAAGCAGCAGATAACATCCTCAAAGCCCGTCGTTCCGGACATCTAACCGATCTTTCTCACCTGCGTGCCTTGGGCATACGAGCACCTGAACAAGCCGCGCCCTATATTCTGCTCGACGGTCATCAGCCGGCTGTGCAATTGTCATTGTTCTAAACAAATTTGGGAATAAGTATGACCAAAAAACACTACGTTCAATCGAGGCAGAGTCGCAGGTTTACGCACTTTCTTGGTACTTAACGCTTGAAACTGGCGACTTGCTCTCTCACATCCGCTGCGACGGCAGTGCAAATTGTGCAGCGGTGGCATCAGCCGAGCATCCCGCCGACACAAAATGCCAATTCAGCGGCTTCTCGGCAGCTTCCCGCCTGCCATTTCAGCGGATGTATTGCACAATCTGCGAATTTTGCGAATCAGGCTCCTAAGCTAAAGTCTAGTAATTTTTCTAACGACTATAGACTACAGACTATCAACCTGTGATCACTTGCTTCTTGCAGTTCGTAACTTGTCGGCAAACCCTGCCAGCTTCAGCTTGCTCTCGATTTGTTCACGCGTATCGCGCATCGAAAGTTCCAGATAAGGGAGTCCTAACCACGCATTCATCAACCCGAACAACACGCCGGTTGCGATCCGAAATGCCGGTAACGTCTCTCGCGCAGGCCAAAAATTAAACGGAGGATATCCCAGCAGTTGGCTCAGCCCATCGATCCCAATCGGCGCCAACCCCAGTATCACATAGATGTAAATCGGTATCGGGCGCAGTCGCCGCCTCACCATCGGGACACTGTAGATCAACGCCCCCGCCGTCAGCGCCCAGTAAATCCCAATATCGCGGGCGCATAACGTCATCTTGTAGCCCATCTCGTCGTTGCCCCGAAATTCCCGTGCCGCCCCTTGGAAACCTCCCGTAAAGGCGTAAATATCGCCCACTGGCCCATAAGGGAACGGAAGTACACGCGTCGGAGCGAACTCCGGCAAATTCTGAACATAGGACTCAAACGGTTTTAAGGGGCTGCCTGTGTTATATCGGGGATACATCGGCTGTTCGCCGTACAGAAAAACCGATCGGAATGCAAATTGGTGGCATACCGCGCTGTACATCGTGTAGATTACGTTCGCTGGTCCCGTGAGTCCAGCCTTCATCAAAGTCGGCGCGATCACGGGCAAACTGGAGTACACAACTAATATTGCCAGCACTACCCGTAACCAATGCCGTGTCAATCGGAGCACCCACAAGTTCAGTCGTAGGGCAACGGGCTTTTTACTCGGCGGAGTCATCGCGGTCATAAAGTGCCAATCTACACAAATATCTGAATAAAGCTTCGATGCACCTCGTAGGGACACGGCATGTCGTATCCGGAGATGAGAATAAATAAGTGTATCAGGATGCCAATAATGGCGCTATCGCTGCTTCGAGGTTTGACCTAGTCGTCGGCCCATAATAAATCTGCATAATCACCCCATCAGGAGCTACTAGATAGCTCGATGGCTGCCCTCTCAACTGATAGAGCGCCGCGATTTTCTGTCCGTCATCCATCACAATATCGAATGTCAGTCCAAGCTGCTTAACCCACGCCGCAACCTGCGCCTTGTCCTCGCCCAGATTGACACCCAACACACGCAGCCCCCGCGCCTGATACGCCTCGTAAACCGCCTGTAAATCCGGCATCTCGGCTTTACACGGTTCGCACCACGTCGCCCAAAAGTTAATCAACACAGTTTCTCCACGCAAATCGGCCAATCGAAGTGTGTCACCGGTCAAAGTTCGCGCATCAAAGGGAGGCACAATCGCGTTCAACTCCGGCGCATAAGTTTCCCCAGCCTCAATGAAACCGGTGTAGCTTGCCCGCTCCGGTAAACCCGCATTCCACACAACTAAAAAGGCTGCGGTCAAACAGACCACAGCCCCCATCAGTAATAACCAGCGTTTCAAGACCTTCACCCTCGCCCTAGGACTCCAGCGCTCGATTAACCAGCGTATCAATCTGCTCGCCGGTCATGGGGCCGAACTGCTTGGCGATGATCACACCGTCCTTGTTCAACACGTAGGTACTCGGATAACTCACTACGCCGTATTCACGCTGGAGTTCACCCTTCTCATCCATCACCATTGGGAAAGTGACCTTCATCTGCTGCCGGAAAGTCGTTATTTTGTCCAGAGACTCCGAGTTGTTGATCGCCAAAACGGTAAAGTTATTCCTACCGTTGGTTTGGTAAACCTTTTCAAACTCCGGCATTTCGATCTTGCACGGTTCGCACCATGTCGCCCAAAAATTCAGCACCACAATCTGCCCGCGCAAATCCGAAAGTTTGACTGTTTTTCCCGAGTCCGTAACCGACTCAAAACCCGGCGCCACATTCCCAATGTCCGTCCCTGATACTTGTCCATTCGAAACTGCCGCCGCGCCCGCAATGCTGTTTAACGCGCTTGCCGTTGTTGGTTCCGCTGTTGGCATTACTGGAACCGTCGGAACAGCCGTCGCGCTCGATGAAGAACCGTTGATTGAGCCGACAACTTGCTCTTCCAGATTGATCGAAAATTCTGAATACTGCCCTTGCAAATATTGGCTCAGGCTCTGAAGCTGACCGCTCGCCACCAGCACCCCGATAAGCACCAGAAATGCGCCGCTTACCAGTTCAATCGTATGCATCCGCCGTTGGAGACGCTTTAAAAAGCCCTGCGCACCATCCAATAAAAATGCTGTCAGCAAAAATGGAACGCCCAATCCAAGCGAATAAGCCGTCAGCAAGGGGGCCGCCCGTACCACATCACCGGTGTTCGCTGCATAGGTCAGCACCGCTCCGTAGAGCGGCCCGATACAGGGCGTCCAACCTGCCGAGAAAATCACACCCATTAAGGCTGATCCCGCATAACTATCGCTGCGGCTCGTCATCTGGCGTCGGGTATCCGTGTATAACAGATTTTGTATGCCGTTAATGACCGAAGTCCAAAACGCAGCTGGTCGGGTAAACGCTCCGCCTAAGAACATCCACAGCAAGTAGACCGCTACTAATATAAACGCGATCAATGTCGGCCAGCTCAATTGGGTCGTGGTTCCGGCGGTCGTCACCAGATTGGTATAAAGTGATGGCACAATCGCGCCAGTGAATCCCCACAGGAGCAGGATCGTTCCTACCAGTGCCATCCCGATACTCACCAGCGGATTTGCTAACAGAGTCTTGCTCGCCAAAATACGGTTAAAGACTTGGGGCAGTACACCCATGAAGTGAAAGCCAAAGAAGATGATCAGGACGCCACCCAGTCTGCCGATAATATTCGTCACCAGACTGATATTCCGTCCACCAATCTGCTGGACAAACGCAGTGGAAAGCAACCCAATGGTTACAAACACAAACGTAAAGCCCAAAACGAAAAATACACCGTGCATCGCAATCGCAAATCGGTTACGAGAAGCCGTTTGAAGGACAGCTTTTCCGCCACTCACGTTCACACTGGTGGTTGCTACCTGATTGGTCAGGCGTCCACCCAAATAACCGATGTAAGCCGGAACCAAAGGCAGGCAGCATGGAGACAGAAACGAAATCAGCCCCACAACAAATGCTAACCCGAACGAAATATTATCAACGTTCACAAACAATCCCCTTCAACCAAACCAATTGAAGCCAGTCTAACTATAGAATCCAATTCTTGCCTGATTATTACATTAGAAACGGAAGTTACTCCACCAAAATATGAGCATTGTCACCCAACCAGCCATACAACCATCGTGCCAACAGAGGGGTTACTTGTACCGATGGGCCATCACTCACAGGCTGGCCAAAGCGATTATGCCAGTAAACACCAGCAATCATCTGCTTGTCGCCAATATTTGTTAGCCATGACAAACCCTCATAACGCTTTTCAGCTTGCCACTGTGCCCCACCAATTATCCCCTGCTTGGTCGTGTATTCACCTGCCTGCAATCCCAATCCTGCCGAAAATGGCGCTTCAAGAATTGACTTATTGCCTTCGTAAGCAGTCATCAAACCACTATTGAGGCTTATAAATAAGGTATGATCATGTCCGAGATTGTCCTCTGCTTGAACACGTCTCCAATAGACCCCTTGTGTCCATCCGAGTAATCCACCCTGTTGATCAGCAATTCCATACCAACCGTTCGGCTCCCCCGGTAAAGCATCGATCACCTGTGACACGCCACCGTGTCCGATCCGCGTCACCAGAGGCGCATCAGCCGCACAGTACGCTCGCACAGGCGCGACAGGCGCAGCCACTTCCGCCCAAAACGGCATCGAGGTCAGGAACTGGTATTCACGGGCATCGTAAGCCAGCATCGGCTGTAAACCTTCACGCCGCACCCAACCACCGGGAACCTGATACCACTCATCATTCGCATTCAATATCGGCGTAACGCTATCCGGCCACAAATGAGCTACAGGTTGGAGACTTGGATTTTTTGTCGCATATACAGGAAGTGCCGTGAGTGCCCGTCCCTGATACGCTTCATACTCAACTGCTGCCAATAAAGAAGATGTCGGGCGCAGGGTAGTCGCAGCCAACGACGCGCCGACCAATTGTAGAAATGATCGTCTCGATAGCATAAAACCTCAGTTCACTTATGAAACACGGAATACAACCGCATGAATGGCGCTAGATCCATTCGGGAAAACAGGGAAGTCCACAACCTCAGGTTGAGTAAAACCTTCGCTGTCCGTTGCACGAACTTTGACCCAGTAATCGCCCATTGCAGGTGGCTGCCAGTCAATTTGCCACCGTGTCCAACTTCCACCTTCGGCGGGAGTAAACGGCACTGGCATCCAATCACCGTCATCGATACTGACCTCGATTTGGGTGATCGTTCGCATCCCCGCAAAAGCCATGCCGCTGAACACCACATTATCACCCACAATTTCACGTGGACGAGGTGTAAAAATAGCAGATATGGTCTGTACAACGCCACCGGCTGACCAACCGCGTGACTCGTAATGTCCGGACGCTGAAGTTGCCACAAACTCAATTGACTGTACCCATTTTGGCATCTTGTAATCGTAAACACCCGGCACAATCAGCCTTACTGGATACCCCTGCTCAGCCGGAAGTACCTCACCATTCATCGCATAAGCCAGCAGCGCTTTCTCCAGTTGCTCAACGGGCAGGCAAGTCATATAGCCGTTTGCACTCCTGACCTGAGCATACCGTACATCTGAACTCAAGCTCACATGATCCACCAGCGATTTGACGGAAACGCCTTTCCACAACGCATGTCCCATCAATAAATTGTTGGGCGTACTCGTAATTGCGGCCAACGTGCAAGCCATCTCAACTGCTGGCATAGCCTGTAACGCATTGAGTGACAGGTTTAGCGGCTGATCGACCAACCCATGAATGTCCAATCGCCATGAAACCGGATCAACGTGAACAACCTCATGTGTAACATGCTTGTAGAAGCTGGTTTTCGGCGTGTAACCTGTCTTCGCAGCATAAGGTAGGACAGCGTTAACACTCGGATT
The DNA here is from genome assembly GCA_044226855.1 of Aggregatilineales bacterium. Lineage (GTDB taxonomy): Bacteria > Chloroflexota > Anaerolineae > Aggregatilineales > Phototrophicaceae > CFX2. The sequence continues at coordinate 209,898 of JBGAGF010000004.1, read as the reverse complement.
GGCTGATACTTGAATCTGATTCACAGGAGCGCGATTACTAAATCGCAAGAACTGACTGCGGGTGATTGTGTATTTCGAGAAGCTTGTCTTACGCAAATTAGGTTCAACCTCATTCAATGGTCGGTGTAGCTATCGCGAGTCAGAACTGCATTATAGTGGGCAATACCTTTTGCGCGATAGTCATCTTCCTCATCTCTTCAGAGTAAGCGAGAAATAAAAGAGCCGCCCATATCGGACGGCCCCCATAATGTCAGAATGCAGATAATCTATGATTGACGGGCAACTGCCGCTTCAACACACTTTGCGCCGTTCGCTCCGACAATCGTGCCGTGTCGGACTCCGGCAGGAATATCCACCCGGTCACCAGCCCGCAAATTCATGCGTTGGTTGGAATCAGGCAGGCTAATTTCAACCGTGCCTTCGACCACATACAAGACCTTATCGTACCCGTGCGTCCGTACCCCATACCGGTGATTCGGTGCATTCACCCACATATAGGGGCGTAAGCCTTCTTTTTTCATATCACGGGTAATTGTGGAAAAAGTGGGGTGTTGGCTACCGTGCCAACGGGTTACACGAACCGAGGATTGCTTGATATTCATAGAAAGCGAAACGTCCTTTCATCGAACAAATCACTACGCCAAGTGGCCGAGTTGCAAACAAGATCACCCGACCAACTAGGGATGGCGGGGCATTTTAACGCAGTAGGATTGTTTTTTGCAACAGCCAACATGGTTCCTTAACTTGTATTACCTTTCCCAGATGATCAGTATAACTCCATTCTCCAGCATCCTCCGTAAAGATTTTATAACCTAAATGCTCATACAACCGTCGTGCTGCATGGTTCGTCTTGGCGGCTGCAATGGTCACCTGATTGTACCCGCGCGCCAAAATATGCGACTCAGCCTCCAGCATCAAGCTCGTCCCAATTCCCTGCGAATGAAACATTTCCATCACCCTCAGTGAATACAAATAGGCTTGCTTATTGCCCTCTTCATCGTCCATGAACAAAATAAAAACATTACCGATTGGGAAGCCGTTACAATCTGCCACCAGCATCAGTCGGACGCCAAGCTGCTGATCACGATAGGCCCGCTGAAACAAATTGCGAAAATGAGCATATTGTCCGTACCACTCTAGTCGAGGCAAATCTTCTTGCGTTGCGACACGAATGAGTACCGGAAGGGATACTCTCAAGGTGGGTTGCTCAAGAGTGGTCATCACATATCCTTTCATCGTGAATTAGACGATTAAGGAATGTTCTCTCCTCGCTTTCGCTTTTTATGATTGCATCCAACCAAGCATGTCTTAAACGCAGCAAAATCACGCTGTAGCACGGACCTTCTTTTAATCCCATGTCGCGCAAGGTATTGCCGTTCGCTTGTGGTTGGATATGCTGCCAAGTCACCCAGTAACTGTTGAGATTGTCCCGGACTTGCTTATCTTCCACGATGTACCAAACTGCTAACAGAGCCACTTGGCTGGTTTTTTCAAGCAGCCCAACAATAACACTCGGATGGTTGTCAGCCTGAGAAAGCTTATCCTTTTGCTGAACCAATTCCGACGCCTGCAACAGTGATTCATTCATTCGCCGCCCGAACATCAGCCGGTCACAAACCAGCTTAAGGGCTTGGGGATCGAGTTGGCATAACAGAATGTGCCAGTAAAGATCAGTCCGATCTTCAGGTACGGGCATGCCGTCCGCCTGCTGAGTGCGTACATTTCGAAACGCTTTAACAACCTGTTCGTTAATTACAAATGCCGGCTGAATAGCAGACAAGATACCATGCTGATGCAAATTCATCAGACCATCTTCCGGCTGATCTTCCTTGAGTAGTAGAGTGAGTTCGTTGCGTATCCGCTCACCAGTGATACGTCCCAGCATCGGCAAGGCCGTCTTAATCAGTTCAGCCGTCCGCGCCTCGATACGGAAACCGAGTCGCCGTTCGAACCGGAAGGCTCTCAGAATTCGAGTGGGATCATCAATAAAGCTGAGGCTGTGGAGAACCCGTATCAACTTGGCATTTAGATCTTCTAGTCCACCGTAATAATCGACTACTCGCCCAAATAGTGATACAGGGCTAATCTGAATTGCCAGCGTATTAATCGTAAAGTCTCGACGCTGCAAATCCAACTTGATCGAACTGTCATAAACCGTCGGTAAGGCTGTCGGATGCTCATAGAATTCAAATCGAGCAGAAGCAAAATCAATATGTTTAAGAACCTTGGAAGCATCACTGCTGTCTGGCTGAGGCTTCCATTTCGCAGTTCCGAACGGTTGGAACGCAGTTACATGCCCACCTTGCTGCTTCTGAATAGTCTCCGCAAACTGAATGGCATTCCCTTCGACCACAAAATCTATGTCGAAGTTGGGCCGCCCCAACAAAAGATCACGAACAACACCACCAACCAAATACACGCTTATCGAATCTGCTTGTGCGCGCTCAGCTACCATTCGGATATGATTAGTGACCTGTTGACCGAGAACGCTTTCAAATTGCTGAATCGTAAGTTGTCTTTCACCAGCTTGTAAACTCGGATGTTGTTTCGACCAGTACTTTAACAAATCGGTTCGCGTTACGATTCCGATCAGCTTTCCAGTATCATCTACGACTGGAATTTGCCCCCAACCACTTTCCACGAGTTTACGTTCGAAATCAAACACCGAGTCATTCGGCGTCAGCGTCACCTTTCCTGCCGACATCACATCCCGCACATGGAGTTCTCGTAGTTGGTGTTCGTCAGCACGGTCAAGATCGCGGCGTGTAAGCAGACCCACCACATGCCCTGCCTCTACGACTGGGAATCCCTCGTGACCAATCTGTCTGACACGGCGTATTACCGCGCTCAACGGCTTTGAAACGTCGACCGTTTGGACGCCGTAGGACATCAAATCCGCCACGCGCGTCAGCGGTAAAACGGATGATTCAAGTTCTCGCCAAATGACCGTGATTATTTCATCTAGGCTGCGATCACGGATCGTCGCCGCCGCCGCACGGCCATGCCCTCCCCCGCCCAACACGCGCGTAATATCCCCAACATTGATGGCATCGACCGTCGAGCGTGCCACAAGCAGCGTGCCATTCGGCATCTCTACAACCACAAACAGTGCTGCCGAGTCCAGCAAATCTCGCAGTCGGTGAGCCACACCGCTCACTTCATGTACATACTCCGGCACAGAAACGGCGCTAATTGAAACCTTGTACCCATGAATATCGCGAGTCTGTATTTGTTTGAGCAGGAGTTCAAACAAGCTCTGCTGCTCTGCACTTAAGGCAGGCGCGAGAAAACGACGAACCGTATCCAAAGCAGCATTCTGTTCGAGCAGCCAACTCGCAGCTTTTATATCACGTGGTGTCGTCGTTCCATAGGATAGCGAACCTGTATCTTCATAAATACCCAACATCAGCAGTGTCGTCTCAAGGGTATTTAATACGATGCCTTTTTGCTGGATTTGTTCAACCAACCATGTCGTAACAGCTCCGACAGGTTCATATGTGAACGTATACTGTTCGGAAAACTCGCCATTTGCGGGATGGTGGTCAATAATCGTGACGGCGATATCTGAGCGCATGTGCTTGATCGAGATCATCCGCTGGGTATCAACCAATACCACTTGCGCAATCATTCGTGCCTTCACATCCGCTTGCCGTACAAACGGAAATGCCCCCCCGTATAACGCCAGAAAACGCGCCACATTTTGATTGAGACGTTCCGGCAGTACCGGAAGCGAGTCTGGATGCAGCTTTGCCGCAGCCAGTAAGCCGGCTACGGCGTCAAAATCCGCATTCTCGTGGGTCAGGATGATGTCCACGCGATAACCCAGTTATGATTCAGTAACTTGCATCGCCCGCTGGGGGCTGAGCAAATAGGGGGGTAGATAAGCCGGGATGTTACTGAAGGGCAGCACCTCAGGCTTCAATCGAACACCCAGCATATTTTGCATAAAGTCCCGTCGCGCCTGAATGCGTCCCCATGCCTCAGGATAACGCTGAGCGAAAGCTGCGCGAAGTGCCTCATCAGCCAGCGCAATACCATCTTCGATATTGGTCGTGAAGTAAGGCGTGCCCGTTGCTGGAATGACATCCACCTGTAGAGCCATACCGGACTTGAGCGCCACGTCTGAGCCTTTATAAACCGGTGAGTGAGTCCATTCGTCGAGATGAATGAAATGCCCCGGATTCAAGGTGACCCCAAAGAATGGATCACCGATATGGCGGTGAATCGCCTCATATAATTCGCCACCGGTGACACCAATGCCCACCAACTCGTACCAATCGACGATGGCGCGAAAATATGGTGCAACCAATTTATCAGCGTAATCACGTATGGATTCAGGTAATTCGTCGGCGTCCTTAACAACAAATCCCGCACGAGCATTCAACGCCCCAAACAAACCAAAAGCCATTGTGAATGGGTCGCCCTGCTGAATCACTTTCGATGATGGACTCGCTAGGCCTAAACGCGTTCGTTCTCCGCTTGAAAGCATTAAATGCACTGAATGAGGTATGCCATTCAGTTGCATGAGTTGTACAGCTTCATATTCGGTCATCCCCGGTTTCAGACCGAATAGCACATTTCGCAGCGATTGAGACGTATACGTCGCCGCGAACTCAAATGACGCAAGCTGATCGACATCATTGATATTTTTTAAACCATCTACAGGGTCGATCAACGTATCAGTGATATTGACAATTTCACCTTTTTCACTGACAAGCGAACGAAGTGTATCGGCAATATAGGACGGAATATCAAGCCATGTATTCGTTCCGCCAGCATCCCGTTCAGTGAAGCTCTTCCACCCCACAACGCCCACTTTGGCACCTGCACTAATGCCTGATTTGCGCAAAATGGAAACCAACGGCTCGCTGGAGTGGCGCGGTTGTCCCGGTAAACTGAAATTCTGATAGAGCACTTTGTTCAAAGGAACAGGACTGACGGACGCATACGCCGATCCCTCATTGCCGACGACCAAGGTAGGCACACGATCCGGTACGCGAATAGGAACAAGATCTGTGCGCGTAACGTCACTGCCGTCTGCCGGTTCAGGTTGTAAGTTAAAAATGAGCAAAGCTTCTTCGAAGCGCGCATCATATGCCGTCAGATAAGCCAGATTAGCGGAATGTTCCCGATCAGCATATACCACAACTGCATCCAAGTGCCGCCAAAACCAAAGGTTCTGTGCCACCTTTATCCGCGTTAAGTACGTCTCTGCAGGAATAACAGGTTCAACAGTTGGCAATCCAAACGCAGGTAAGTCAAGTTCTGCAAGCCGTATTTGACGCGCCAAAATACTCATCCTCCAAGGTAAGCCGTACCGCTAAAAAGTATAGCAGGTTTTGGAGAATTCGCGGTCTATTGTGGCAGCCAAGGCCCAATGAGGCCACGTTGGAACATGCTGATTGACGTAAAGACGTTGAAAAAGCTCAACAAGGAGAACGCAATCGCAGCACTGCGATCATCACGCCCTCGAAGCATGGAATATAAACCGGGCATAATGACGACTAGCCACGACATATACAGGAAATACACAGTTGTGCGTGCAAGACGCAAGCCTTGTGCCGTCATAATAATGCCCAGCAAGAATACAACGCCAGCCAAAATGGTCGCGGTCGCCACGGCGCCCCAATAATTTCCCGATATGGATTGGTTGCGCCCTGCCATCACAGCCGCCCAAACAGCCAGTGCCAGCGAGTACATAATGTGCATATTAAAGAGGATAGTGTGCAATGCGTCGAGTGTCATGTTAACTACGATTCGAATACAGCATTCTTTGGAACAGTAAATACGAATGTCGCGCCTTCATTCAAGTTGCTCTTCACACCAATCCGGCCACCATGTCCTTCGACGATCGCTTTGGCAATCGCCAGACCTAGTCCAGTTCCCGGGTAGCGTCGCGCCGTTCCCCCGTCCACCTGATAGAAACGGCGGAATATCTTCTGGTGTTCGCTTGGATCAATACCAATACCATAGTCACGAATGGCAACTTGTACGACCGGCCCACTTGTATCTTGCATGATCACATCGATGTTACCACCGTTGCGCCCGAACTTGACGGCATTATCAAACAGTTTGTCAAACACGTCTCCAATACGTTTCGGGTCGGCCACTACCTGCGGGAAATCAGCGGAGACGCGTAGATTAAACCGGAGATTCGCTTCTTCTGCTTGCTTCTTATACTTGCCGAGCACCTCAGTTACAATCGAAACCAAATTAACTGGCTTACGCTCATAAGTCTGGGTTTCGAGCGCCTGTACGGAAACAATATCTTGAACGATGTCAGCTAGCTTTTGTGACTTTTGCAGAATATTACCCAAAGCGTCTTTTTGTTCATCGTTCAGCGGCCCAAACTCCCCTTCTTGGAGCAAACCACCATAGCCCATAACTGAAATCAAGGGCGTCCGCAACTCATGCGAAACGTTCTGGATAAACTCGTCTTTTGCCTTGTCGGCCTCTTGTAATTCTTTATAAGCACTTTCGAGCGCTTTCGCACGACTGTCAAGCGATTGATACAACCGGGCGTTCTCCATAGCGCTGCTCACCACATTTGCGATACCTTGCGCCAGCCGCACCTCATCATCATCAAAGAGGCGATCTTCTTGACTCACCAGTTTAACAATCCCAACCGTGACGCCCCGTTCGATCAATGGAACCGCCATGTATGACTGTCCACCGTGATGAACCAGCCAATCGACCTCGGAAGGATCACGATCAATATCCGCACGAGTTCCCATACGTGCTTCTTGTTGATCAATCACTGCCTGCATGGTTGGGTAGTTCTCAATGGGGAGTGCAGTCCCCGGTCGTTTCGTCCACTCGGCAAAACCCTTTTCGCGCAGCAGATGACTAAAACTATCACCTTGCTTCCACGAGCGTACGGTAACCCAACAGGTCGTTCCAACCTTCATGAGTTGTGCTACCAAATCATCAACCGAGGCAGGAGGTACTACCGTCAAAGAATCCGCATCCCCCAAACTGTTTTGCCATGAGCGAACAATCGCATCGACCTCTGTAGAATCTTCGTCACTGAATGCATGACGGTTATGATTACTATAAAGAAGGACGCAGCCAGCCACGGTGCCTTTTAGCCTAATTGGCAGAGCAATTATACTCAGCATCCCTATCGCTTCTAATCGACTGCGGTATTCGGACGACAGATCAGGATCGAGCGCGGAGGCATGAACCATTGCCCCACCCTGTAAAATGATCTGGACAAACGGTTCGGTAGCAAAGTCACGCTTCGGCGCAGCTTCAAAAGTCCAACTCAAATCGCTTATTTCAGCAAGCGATTCCAAGCGATTCTTGGGCGCATTCCATGACATAATGGTGCAGCGACCAACTTCTAAACCATCTGACAAATTGCGGGCTATTGCTTCCAACACTTGTGAAAACTGCAAGGTGGAAGACGCCGCGCCACTTGCATTAAGAATGGTGCCGAGTTCGCTTACACGCCGCTGAGTCTCATCAAAGAGACGTGCATTCACAATTGAAACAGCAGCGGTACCCGCCATACTTTCCAGCAGCCGCACATCATCCTGCGTGAAGTAGCTTTCATTTAGCTTATTAACGACTTCCAACACACCAATGACACGATCCGCGTTAATCAGCGGAACCGCAATCAACGCATGTGTGCTCATTCCGGTTTGCTCATCAACACCTTTGTAGTGACGGGGTTCGAGTTCAGCATCACCAACGAGCTGTGACTTTGCCTCACGCGCCACGTACCCGGCGACACCTTCTCCAAGCGGGACACGCAGCCCTTGCAAGATATCCGATTGACTTCCGACTGCGGCCACGACAATCAACTCGTCAGGGTTGTCTTTGTTGATCAAGAACAGGGAAGCGCCTTGTGCTTCAACCACTTTTCGCGCCGAGTTAAGAATATTCTTGAGAGTCTCATGAAGCGAAAGATTAGCGGTAATGGTGTGCGCAGCTTGGTTGAGTGCCAGCAAACGTCCAGTCTGCCGTTCAAGTTCATCTTCACGCCGCTTCTGCTCGGTCATATCACTCAGCACGATAACCTGCAAATCATCGGATTGAGCACGTGAGCGTGTCAACCACACCGGGATAACACGATTTTCCTTTGTGACCAATCGCTGCTCAAACTTCATGGTGGCGATACCTTCACGCAGCAATCCCACCATGACCTCAACACGGTCATCCGGATGAAACAGTTCCCCTACCGAGTGCCCTTCCAAATAGCCTTTAGGGTAATTGGTCATTCGCAAGAAGCGTCGGTTGATGTAACTGATTGTTCCCTTCGAATCAATGACGACTAGGCCATCGCTCATCGTATCAAGAATCATTTGGCGGAAGGCCTGTTCCCTACGCATATCGTTTTCGCGTTGGGTGAGATCACTAATCAGACGCGAATAATCGAGCGCAATTGCCGCCTGTGTTCCGAGTGACGTCAATATTTGTCGAGCACGCGGCGTTTCCATATCATGCGGTTGTAAATCACCGAGCACCATCACACCGGGAGTTTTCCCCGCAGCGGTTAACGGTACAACAGTCAGATAATTCAAACGTAGTAGCTCCGTCGCCTTAAAAATCGGCTCGGTGACGGGATTCTCACGTAAACTTTCTGTTGTAAGATTGACCAGCATTTTGCGCGTAATCAATGTTGAGCAAAACGGATTGCTATTATCCGAAAGAGGAAACTTAGGAACCGATTGTCCATTAGCCGCATTCAAGAGAAATTCGGTTTCAACCCGTGCGCCCCCCGTAGTTGCCAAGATACGGCTCCTGAGCACCTGTTCCTCGTTATCGACGCCGAGCAGCCACACCATATCGCTTGGCATAATTGTCAGAGCTGAATGCGCAACTTCCTCAAGCAACCGTTGTACGTCCGCTGGCTCTTGAGTTGTTGTAGAAAGAACAGTTTCAATCCGCTTGATAAGATCAGCCAGATTGACAGGCTTGGTGATGTAATCGACGGCACCAGCCATCATGCCTTCAGCACGGGCATCGCTGGGATTCTTAGCGGTGACAATGACCACAGGAATACTGGATGTGCGAGGGTTAGCCTTCAATCGGCGGCAGGTTTCCATGCCATCCATCTTGGGCATCATAATATCCAGCAAGATGAGATCAGGCTTCCGTTGTTCAGCAATTTCGAGCGCTTCTAAGCTGCTCGTTACACCAATAGCAGTAAAATTATGACTTTCCAACCAATCCCGAAGAAGCTGTACGGTATCGGGAATATCATCCACAATAAGGATCGTCGCTTTATTACCGCTGCCATTCACCATCTGTCTAATCCTATAGGCCTGTGTAGTTAGAGGAGAATATCTTCATTATAGGATAAGCGTCAATCACGCGCCATGAAGAGCGAGTAAAATCGTAATCGATTCTGGCTCCAGAAATAAAATCAGGGGTGTTACCCCCTGATAAATAGCCAAGCATGCGCAAGCATTAGAAAATCCGAAGTTGAGTCGCAATCACCCAAGCTAACCAGACTGCAACAGTCAAGTTGACGACCATCAGGCTCTGGACTTGTAACCCGCCACTGACATCAACCGCTTCACTACCCCGCATATCGGTCTTGGGGCTAATCACAATACTAATCGGAACTGCGATGAGAACCACAATGCCTAACCATAGAGGGAATACACCCTGAACAATAGCAGCAAGAAAACACACTGCCGCCAGCGCAACGGCTGCATACATAGCAATACGGGTGTTATTCTCACCGAGAATAATCGCCGTATTATACAAACCGGCAGCCTTGTCCATATCATAATCACGAAGTTGGTTATAGAGCTGGCCATAAACCGAAATTAGGGTCACTGCAGCGGCCACAAACCATACAAGGCCCGGGGCATCATGATAAGTAAAATACCCTGCGAGCATCAATAAACCGCTCAACATCAAGGAATGCGACACAATGTCAGTAATCGGCCACGCCTTCAAGCGCACCGGACGCCAAGAATATAAGTGAGACAGCAGTAGTGTGGCGATACCAATGATCAGTGCCCAGAATCCCCCAAGAGCGTAAAGCAGCAACGTGAAGGCAGCAACGATACGGCAAGCGTTATAACCGAAGCGAACGCCAATTTCGCCCATCGTGATCGGATTACGAGCAGCTCGATCCGGATCACGAGCATCATCTGGCGCGTCTTCAATATCATTGATCATAAATGCATAGGCTACAGCGAGGATATTGGCAGCGGTCACAACCACCAAACGCCAGTCCAACAAAATATTATTCGGCCGCGCCGCTAGCAGCGCTCCTAACACGGTCAAAGGAATAACAAAAGGTACGTATTCTTTCCAACGGGTTAGCCGAATAAGTCCTTTTATTTGTGAACGAACTGACATTTAATTCTTCCCTCCATAGCATTATCTAACAGATAATAACACTTAAAGCCCAAATAAGCTGCGATGCTACAAACAAAGGCGTCGGGCAATCACCTATTGGCAAGTTCAGCCGCTCACGGTAACATGACTTTCATGAAGATTTCAAGTGTAGTTTCCACTGCTGTATTCTTACTCCTAACCGCTTGCAGCTTGATGCAAAACATGGAGTCACCCCCTAATTCTCCATCACCGCGCCCAACCTTACCACAAAGTACATTAGTCGCAACCATCTCGCGCGATGTGCATACCATTTCCACACCCTCGCCTGAACTAACAGCGACACAAACAGCCTTTGATTGCAACGCGCCGCAGAATATAACCACAACCCGTTATATTGTTACTGCCGAGATGCAATACGCGAAACATGAACTAAAAGTTGCGCAAAAGATCACTTATACCAACACCAGTGATGTGCCTTTATCAACGATTGTGATGAATGTAAGGTCAAACTGGCAGCCCGGAATTTTCAAGCTCCAGTCACTAGAGTTATCAAGTGAAACTCAATTAAAATCCCGTCTAGTCGGACAACGCCTCGAAATCACTTTGCCTCAACCGTTGAATCCTTTCTGTGTTGCTGACATCAATATAGAATTTGACCTTCATATCCCGCCTATTGATATAGGAGGCCTTCACGCTTATCAAGGTTTCCTCGGGTACACATCGCGTCAAACAAATATCGGTCAGTGGCTGCCGGTAGTTGCACCATTTGATGAAAAGTCGTGGGTTAGCCACGAAGAAATACCTATTGGCGAACAGGATGCATTGGAAATTGCCAATTGGGATATTCATTTTCGAATGCTCGGTGCCCCAAATACCGTCCAGATTGCGGCCCCCGGTACATTAGAACAAATCAATGACAATGAGTGGAATTTCACCCTATTCGATGCCCGCGATTTCAGCTTTAGCATCGGAGAAAATTACCGATTGCTCCAGCAAGAAACAACGAGTGGAGTCAATGTCGAACTCTACAGTTTTGATGACACCATCATTGTGGGTGATAGTGGCCAGATTGACAGTGCCGCTTTTGCCCTAAATATAGCCGTCAAGAGCCTTAATCTATATGAAACGCTGTATGGTGCCTATCCACTCAAACGGCTTGTAATTGTCGAAGGTGATTTTCCGGATGGCATGGAATTCAGCGGAATTGTCTTTGTCGGAGGGGAATATTTCCGAGGTTTGACGGGTGTCCAATCATACTTAACAATCATCACCGCTCACGAGATATCGCATCAGTGGTGGTATGCACGTGTCGGCAATGACCAAGCCATTGATCCTTGGCTCGATGAAGCACTGGCCACCTACAGCGAAGTTGTATTTATTGAAAAATACTACCCCACCCTCAAAGACTGGTGGTGGGGTTTTCGCGTCAATCGGCTTGCGCCGCAGGGTTTCGTGGACAGCACTGTATATGAATTCACATCGCGCCGAGCGTATATTAATGCGGTTTACTTACGCGGCGTAGAGATGCTCAATGATTTGCGGTCAGAACTAGGCGACGATGTGTTTTTTGGCTGGCTTAGCCGCTACGCCTCAGTCGGCGCAGGCTATATTATGACACCCGCGTTGTTCTGGTCGTTGCTGACACCAGAACAATATACACAAACAGCACCTATTCGCAAAAAGTATCTCCATGAACCTGAATTGGTTGTGCTCGTCCACTCCACCTGCAATTCTGAGGCGACCTGTACACCTCAGTAAAGTCTAAAGCCTTTGAATAGAGGTTTGCGCCAAAATCCGGTTGAATGTATCCAATGGAAAATCCCCACCTCCGACGGTCGTCGCATTAGCCGCGCCCGCTGCGACGCCATGCTGTAGGGCAACCTTGGCTTCGTGGCCTGACGCAATGGCCGTAACCAACCCGCCGAGAAATGAGTCCCCACTGCCAATCGGATCTTTAACGGTAATGGATGGTGGTTTCGCCCACCAATTACCGGTCTCATCCACCATGACAGCTCCGTCTTTGCCGAGAGTAATGACCACATTGCCAGCGCGGCGCTGTTGAAATTCTAGCGCTGCTGCGACCGCAAGTTCAGGTGTGTTCACCGTTTTATTGAGAATTCCACCGGCCTCATCCCCATTAATTTTGATGGTTATGCCGCTCACAGGCAAAATCGCGTGAAGTGGAGCATTACTCGTATCAACCCAAACACGTTTTCCAGCATCGCGAACGGCTTCAACTAACGCCACAAACTTCTCCATAGGCGAATTTGGAGGCAGACTGCCGCTAAAACAAACATCGCTCGCCTCGCTGATACTGGCCATGACACTTTGATATAACTGAATCCAATCCCCCTCAGTTACCTTTGGCCCTTGCTCATTGATAACCGTTGCTTCGCCGGTCGAACCATCGGCAACAATGACACAGGTTCGAGTTTCGCCATTAATCCAAATCCAATTCCCCTCAAGGTTTTCTTGCCGCGCCAATTCGGCAATCGTATGACCGGTACGCCCCCCCAAAAAACAAAAGGAACGCGTTTTGGCACCTAAGATCTGTGCAGCACGTGCCACATTCAGCCCTTTGCCACCGGCAGCGCCAAGTGACGACTCGGCCCGAAGTACCTCCCCTTGCTTGAACGAAGGTACAACCAGAGTATGGTCAAGCGCCGGGTTGGGCGATATACAAAAAATCACATGTCCTCCAAAATTCACTATCGTATATAAATGGGCATCAATAGTATCGAATATCCTTAACTTCTAACAGCACCATAAGCCATAAAAATAGAAACTCCCCGATTTGGGGAGTCTCTATGTTAATCATGTAAAACCGCTAGGTATTACCGTTCGCGTCCGTCGGTGGCGGCGCCAGCGTCGGCGGCTTCGTCGGCGGCGGTGTCGCGGTCGGCGGCTTCGGTGTAAAGGTCGCGGTCGGCGGTCCCTTCGTAAACGTCGCTGACGGAATTGGCGTCTTGGTCGGCGGCTTCGTCGGTGCCGGTGTATCCGTCGGACCTTGGGTCGGCACGGCTGTTGGTGATGGATTATTCACAGGAGTGATCTTACCAGTTGGTTGACCACCACTTGTGCTGCCCGCTGAACCACCCGGCGTACCGCAGGTCAGTTCAAATTCCGAGAAGTTGAAGTCGGCCGGACCACCGTAAAGCGGATTGGTCGATGACACAAGTTCCGGATCATCATAGCGGTAGATACCGTCGAAATCGAAGTATATCGGCGTAATCGATGGCGATCCCGGCGCACCAGCCGCTAATGTAAAGTTCGTGAGCCATGTACCTTCCGTCTTGCTGTTCGTGGGCGGAGTGGCATCCTGATTAACATTTCCGGAGTTCCAGACCACAACACTACCCGGTTCCCCCGGAGGTGCCACGAGACTCACTTTAACCAGACGCTGAGTGGACACATACTTCTTCCAGTTAATCAATACGCTCACCAGAGTGGATGTCGTCGTACGCTGGCTGAGAATATCGTACCGGACGATACCGAAATTATCGAACGAGTTGAACTTAATACCGATAAGGCTCGACGCACAGTCGGGAGTCGGTGTTCTCGTAGCCGTCGGCTGACCAGCCACAGTCGGTGTAGCGGTTACCAATGTAGCAGCTGACGTCAAAACACACGGCGATGCAGCATTCAACGGGTTATTCAGTGTAATCGTAATGGCATACTGGTTCGCGCCGACAAAGGTTGTTAAGAGTGATGCCGGTGGAATATTGAAGGTAGCTGCGTATTGTGCAACATCTCCACCAGATACGGTTCGGATTGACGGTGACGTATTTGAGAACGGCGGGTTACCGGGCTTAGCATCGGTGTCCGTTGTGGTCGTGGATGCAGCCGTATTTTGCGGATCATTACCCACCCAGTTCTGAACGGTATTCAAAGACATCTGCGTCAAGCTCATTTGAGCAAATGCCGTGATATTGGGCCATGTCAGTTGGACACGGGTGATATACGTATCCTGTGCATTATCGTTCGCAATATCAATCTGCATCTGGTTACCCGCAAGCCGCTTATTCGACGTCGAAAGAAGCGCACAGGTGAACGGTCCCAAAGGTGTCTTCGACACGGTTGGTGTTGGGCTGGGCGTATTCGTAAACGGTGGCGTAAACGTAAAAGTCGGTGACGCGGTTGGTGTTGCTGTCGCAGTTTCCAGTGACCCGTTCGCACCAATTGGCGCAACAAAAACTGTGCCTTTACGGTTGCCCGCAGAACGGAACGTCTCAACAATGGCTGAACGACGCGCCTGCAACGGAATGTAGGAAGCTAGACCCAACGGCGTAATCAACGGATGATTAAAAGTAACCGTCACAAATACGGTATCTTCGGGCGCGCCCGGATCCATCCATGCCTGCCCTGCATTGGTAAAACCACCGTTGGCCAGCAGAGGATTCGGCTTTCCATCAATCGTGGCAGCAGGCACTTCATTCATAAGGCACGACGGTGCCCAAGGCGTAACAACATTCGCACCTTTGTAAAGGGTTGAATCACCTTGATAGGGCCAGAATCGATTGTTAGGGCTGCTGGCTGTACCGTCATTGTAGTAGGATGATGATGAATCTTCATCAAAACTACGGTTACTGCAAACAACGACATTGAACCAACTGCGCTGGTTAGAGCGTGGGGGGCGTGGATTTGTCTGCCATCCAGCAAACCATGGGAACAACGCCCACTTACCGGCAATATCTTGTTTATCTGTGGGAACAGACCATTGGTCAGGTTCAATCGCGAGGCCAGCTGCGCCGCGCCGTGTCTCAAGCATGATCGAAAGAATACGAGCCATGTCTTTGCGCCGCTCTTGATCATCGGATTCACGTGGATCGCAGTTCCGTCCGTCATACCAAGTAGCAAACAAGCTTTCAATGCCACCTGTATAAATATTGACTGTACCGTTACCAGCGCCGTTTGGCTCAACAGTTGTCTTTGTGCCTCGGCGATCTATAGAGGGTGATTGGTTATTTGCTGGCCCTTTATAGGTACGGATAGCTTCAGTGCCATCATCGACGCACGGAATAAATCCATCAGGGTCGCTTGGCTGGGCTTCATTCAAAATCGTGTTCATCTTGAATTGATCTTCAAAATACTGACCTGTGCTCGCGTAACGGGCACCTGTACGCGCGGCATTTTGAAGTGTTACCCATGCCTGAAAAATACGTCCAAATTCAATAACACCAAAAATCAAAATGAGCAATGTCGGCAGCGTGATGGCAAATTCAGCTAATGTCTGCCCTTGTCGTCGTCTTCGATTTGCCGTTTGCGTTACATTGGTTTCCATCTGCACCCCCTGCACTTAAGGGACCGAATAAAAGCTCTATCAATTTGGAAGAACTTCCCCGGCATGGCAACTCTATCCGGGGAAGTTCGATCAATTTACTTCGTGATACGTGTAAACATGCGTGAGGCGATATCCTCAAACACTTTCGTCAGTTCAGGACCACCCGGTGCGTTGTAGTAATTACCACAACTTGTTTTTGGAGGCAGAGGGTTCAGTCGAATTGGATTGAGCTGCCCCGCCGCCGCCGCCAAATCAGCATTCGCATATCCCGGGATAGCAGCTTCGCACGGCCCACGCTCGCCATAGCTTACAACAGGCGCTGATGCCCCTAAACTCAGATCCTTCAAATCACCGTTTATGTAACCGTCATTGAGATAGTCTTGCTGGTAATCCGTGTCAACGCGGTTATTGTCACCGACGTCCGCGATATAGCGCAGCAGTTCTTCACCAAGACAGTCGTTGATATTGGTATATTCATCTGGCGTCGGGTCTGGACCGCCATTTGCGTTCTGGCACTTGCCGGCTGGAGATTCAGTAAAGTCCAAACCGAAACCAATCGTGAAAATGGTCGGCAGTTGCAGCACGCTGCGTGAGTTGCTCGTGCCGCGAATCTTGCCAAATGGACTGACGTACGGCAAATCAGATAAGCCGACAAAATCTGCCCAGTCGCGTGCGTAATCGTCCACGTCATACTTGGTCGAGCAGTCAAATGTCAGATCCCCGCTGGTTCCGATGTCAATTGTAGAGTTGTCCTCATCACCAACAGCCGAATCTTTACAGAAGTGGCGGCTGGTCGGCCCCATCAGACCTCGCGTACCGCCATTTGAAGGCTCGCTGCCGTCATCGCTGCAGCGCGGAGGCCGTGTCTTCCAACCAGCAGTCAAACCCATCTGATCGTCAACAGTACCGAATGGGCACAAACCGTATGCGCCGTATTCTCCCGGCTTCGGAACAGAAGCAATAGTGCCATAAGGATTACCGCTGTTGAGCGAAGCGCCATTACGGATAACAGGATCGCTTGAGCCTGCGGCACCGTCGCCCAGCATAACCATGACCCACACAGCACCCGTATTTCCCAGACGAACAGTACGAGGATCGAGCAGCGCGTTGTTGCCTTCACGCAGCGCAGCGCCGACGTTATTACCGGAACAACCAGCGCGGAACTCATAAGTGAACAACGGTTTGTTGACGGCTTGAATACCATAAGCGCTATCACTAATTGCCGCCTTAATGCTGTTATTCCACGCCGTCTGATTGAGATTCGGATTCATGACGGGCGTCTGGGAATTGATGGGACTATTCATTGCAGACAGCGGATTTGGCCACCGGGTCTCATTAACCGTTGCCGTACCGCCTTCCGCTATGGTCGGCTCGTAAGGATAGCCGTTAAAGCCGTAGTATGTCCGATCGTATTGCGACGCTTCAGAGCTAAACAAACTCTTAGGATAAGGTAAGGTTGCATTTTCCCAGTAGCAGTTATAGCGCACCGGATAATCGTTCAGATAGCCGAGCTTCGTATTGTTAAATCCAGCTAATCCATCGGTGGCGGTGGCAGCGTCTACCCATGTACCCTTACTAAAATCGTAACGCTTATCAGGTCGTATCGGAATTCCATTATTTGCGGTACCAGTATAAGAGCTGGCGCCGGTTACAAACGAATCCCACAGCCCATCGGTCTTACCGTCATTGTCGGGGCTGTTGGTATCCGCATAGTAGTAGGGTTCCGCGCGAACACCAACAATGCTTCTCAAAGCGGATACCGCATTATCCTCCGATGTGATCATCGGCAGTTGACCACCTTTTTCACCGTCGGGGTCGATTAAGAACGCCGTACGATCAAATGTGACAAAGCCGACACGGTCGCCGCGCACAAAATCGACACGATCCAAAAAGCCTTCAGTGGCGTCGCGCACTTTTCGGAACGGCTGGCAAATCAAATCATCAAACTTGTTGTCGCCGTTGGGGTCATTGCAGCAGCCAAAATAATCGTAAGCCGGCATAAAACCGTCAAAACGGCCACCGAAAGTAGTTCCGGCTCCCCATTTGGTTGACAATATAGCGTTATAGGAAGCTTGCAAATCGGTCGCAGAGGTCACTGATCCTGCGATCTGCCATTTCATTGAGTTAAAACCGGTTGTTTCTGCGTAGGGGAAGAACCTCACACG
Organism: Aggregatilineales bacterium; assembly: GCA_044226855.1. Taxonomy (GTDB): domain Bacteria; phylum Chloroflexota; class Anaerolineae; order Aggregatilineales; family Phototrophicaceae; genus CFX2. Next base: position 192,153 of record JBGAGF010000004.1, on the reverse strand, counting down.
GCAGTCCTGCCGGGGTTGATTGTTTGCAAGTTGTGTCGCCGTTGCAACCGCAGCCGTCGATCCATTCCAAGTAAACGCAACTTCAGGAAAGTTCGTTTGATCAGCATAAATCTGCGACTGGGTCATCCCTAGCAGAAGCTGCCATGCTTTCGGCCAACTGGCGGCACCACTACCATCAACTGACGCGGGCCAATATTGATAAAGCGCTTGGCTTGCTTTCCAGTTGGGCCCCGTATTCACACGAATAGGCAGATAACGGAGACTCTGATCTTTCGTATTAAGAGACCCATCCACCTTATAAGTCAAATTGCCGTTAGCGTCGACAACTGGAACATTTTTCCACTCGTTGTAAGTGGTTTGTTTCAACATCGTCTCAGCCGTGTCGAAGATCAACACAACGTCCAAAACAGCCGTTTCAGAAATTGCGCTGGCTTCCAGCGTGACCGTTCCCCAACCAATCAAACGAAGGAAGACGGTCGGTGATGGTAACTGCGCGGTCACACGCACCATTTTGCGGGGCTGATTCTGGTTACCGCATTCCAGCAGTTGCTGCAAGGCAATATCATCCGCTGTCGGGCTTGGATTCTGCGTTAGGGTATCGCAGCTGTCGACGGAGACATTCGAAGGGCTCAACCCGTAGAATTCAATGAACTGCCGTGCTGCCAGATTGATATTGGCAATGTTACGGGCAAAAGCGAGGCCATCCGCCTTCTTCTTATCGCCTCCCGCCGCTGTAAGGTCAGCCGCAGTATAAAGCGTACGCCGTACCTGTCCAGCAGCCGCGACCGCTGCCGCGTCCACTGCACGCCGAAGTGTCGTATAGCGCACAAACATCAACGACACATCGGTAACAATCCCGACGAACGCCAACAAGACAATAAAACCAAAGGCCATGATGACAATCGTTTGACCGACTTGTCCCTGTCGTTTCGAACGTTTCGCGAAACGCGATAAGAGAGATTGCGTCATTGTGTCTCCTTCTCTCCTATGATCCGGTTGTGAACTTAATATCACGCGGTTCGGTGGAAGGCAGCGGGAACGCCGCCCAAACCGAAATGACAGTCCCATTACCATTCGGATTGGAGGGATCATTCAATATGTTGAAAACCGGATTAAAAACCGGATTCCGAAGCAGCAAACTGTGCTGCCAGAACATCTCAACCAAGATCAAGCCTTCGCTCGGAAGCGTTGACCGTTGAGCCTGATTTTGCATACTGAAGTTGGTAACGTTGACCAGTCTTTGCACACGGTCAATCGTCCACTCAGAACCATAGCAGCGCTGAGCTGCTGGCAGCGCCCGTGTTGACCCAATAACGTGCTGACCGGTCAGATCAAAACCACGTTGATACTCAGCGCCGGAGTCATAACCCAGATACTCAGACCAAAGTGTAGTAGTGCCGCTCATGACAAAGTTACGATAAGTATCTGGACTACCCATATCAGTATTGCCCGAGTTCTTTTCAGCATTATTCAGAACGATATAGTCAAATGGATCCCGCAAATCCCTATCGCCCGCTATATCAGTGGTGCATTCATTGGCGTTAGATGGATACCGTCCCACCACCAGAATTTGCTGTTGAGTGGCTGGAACAGTTGGTGCCAAAGCAATTCTGGCACGCATCGTGGAAGGAATATTTGTATCGGTCGGATTAATCGACAGCAGACTAAAAGCGGAGACAACAATGTCATCCACCCCGTTTCCGTCAGTCGGGTCGGAAGCAACAACCTGAAATTGACCACGAAAATCCAGAGGAGACATGGCGTCAAACATTTTACAAATGATGATGTTGTAAAAACGGGCTGGCCCGGCTGGCTCAGAATTCGAACACATGCGGTACAGCCGCGCGTTCTTGGCAAAATCGCCGTTAGCTGCGTAGTCCGATTGGAGCAATGGGATCAAACTCTTCGTGTTGTCCCATTTATAGGGAGCCGCATCTTGAATTTGGACTGCACCGGCACGGGCGCCAACACGTGTTGTTTCCAACAAAATCAAATAATTGTTGGCGAACCATCCGATTTCGGCCAATCCCATGAGCATAATGATCAATAAGGGCGTCACTAGCGCGAGTTCAACTAAACTCTGTCCGCGCGTATATTGACCATAGACCGCCGGAGTACCGTCGAGAACCTGAAAAATCTTCCTTGGAACGCTTTGCATTGTACGTCCTCAGAAACTAGATAAGAAATACTTGATAAATAACGACAAAATTATCATACCACAATGTTTATACGCAATGACCCGGGGAGTGATAAGAAAATGATAGGGTTTTGTTCAGGAAGTTGTAAATAAAAGAGGCGAGGTATAACCTCGCCTCGGCTGACAAATTGTCAAAAACGACAATTAAGATGAAAAAGCAATGCTGCCCTCAATACGGATGCTGGCACGAACCGCATAGCCACGCCCGTGACGCGATTGAATGATTGACGGACGTTCAGGGTCATCCTCGATTTTACGACGTAGATTCCGCACATGGTTACGAACCAATGCCGCATCCCCTGCTCCGCGCGGGTATTGCCATACTCCTGTCAACAGATCTTCTGTGCGATGCAGTTGATTGGGTTTACGACACAAAAATGAAATCAACTCAAATTCTACCTGTGTCAAAATGATTTCACGATCATTAATATAGATCGTTTGAGTCTCTGGCAAAATACGGAGCATAGGCATAGCGTCATTCAGGTTTCCAGACACACGCCGCAGATGGGCACGCATCCGTGCGGCCAATTCACGTAACGCAAAGGGCTTGGCGACATAATCATCTCCACCTGCTTCAAGTGCATTGGTCACGGTATAGTGAACATTTGGCCCCATCAAAAGGACCGGCAGGTTGGCAGTGTGAACGTTGGAACGGATTTTGCGGCACATTCCGAGTCCGTCAAGGCCGGGGGCCGATATATCAATAATGCACAGGTCTGGCGTGTTCTTTTCCAGATGCAATAATCCATCGCGAACAGTAAAAGCCGTGAGTACTTTGTAACCTTCTCGACGGAGGAAATGCTCCATCATGTTCACATTTTCGAAGTCAGTATCTATGATGAGTATTTTGTACATGTCGCTATCCGTTACACTTATGCCAATTTCATATTGTCAGTATAACGTCAGAGCACGCGCTTATATCGTATGTATGTCTGAAAGTTTTGTGAAATTTATTTAGAGGCGTGCCGTAATAGGCTCACAAATAAAAAGAGACCCGACATATTGGGCCTCTTTATTACTCAAATGAGCGAATAATTACAGGGAAATCATGTATCCTACGCCATGAATTGTGCGGATATACCGCCGATCTGAATTCTTCTCAATCTTAGACCGCAAATTACGCACATGAGCGCGCACCAAATCAGGATCACCCGTGTTGGGCGGATATTCCCACACCACCTGTAGCAAATGCCCCGGAGACAACGCACGGTTCGGATTTTCCATCAAATAACGTAAGAGCCGGTGCTCGGTTGAGGTAAGTTGAATCCGGTTCCCTTTAATCGTCACTTGATAGGTATCAGAATCAAGTTTCAAATCATTGAGTTGCAGGACAGCGCCATTTCCCGAATCGCGGGTGCTGCGCCGCAGCAGCGCGTGAATACGGGCACGCAGTTCCGCCAATTCAAATGGCTTCACGACATAATCATCTGCACCGGCGTCGAGACCATCGACAATATCTTCTGTGCTTCCTTTCGCCGTCAGAAACAGAATTGGCAAAGCATTGAAGCGCGAGTCTCGCCGTAGTTGACGGCATAAAGTGATTCCGTCCATTCCCGGCATCATAATATCCAGAATCATTGCCGATGGCACACGCTGGTCCAGCAGCGTCAATGCTTCCGCGGCAGATTTTGCCAAGCCCACTTCAAATGATTCCCGTTCAAGTACGCGACCTAAAGTATCAAGGACTTCTGGGTCATCATCCACAGCCAAAATGTAGGTCATTCGTCACTTCCTCCTCGCTTTACAGGCAGCAGGACCAAAAAACGTGCGCCTTTGCCAACAGTACTTTCAACCGTGATACTGCCGCCGACTCGCTCTGCCGTTTGGCGGCAGATGTGCAACCCTAGACCTGTACCTTCGCCCACAGGCTTAGTCGTAAAAAACGGCTTGAAGACACTTTCGATGATCTTCTCCGGAATACCCGGCCCATTGTCCCATACAAGAACTTGCAGGTAATCCGCATCCGGCGTATAAGACGCTGAAATCCCAAGTCGAGCATCCTCACAGCCCATCAACGCATCATGGGCATTAAGCAGCAAATTGAGCCAAATATCATCAAGCTGCCCCTGCACTGCCCAAACCGGCGGCAGCGGCTCATCGGGTAACTCGGCAACGATCTGGATATGATCGCGCTCGATATGAGCCTTAACCAACGAAAGCACACCTTGAATCGTTTCAACCACATCAATACGTTCAGGCGGTGATGCGGGATCATTCGGGCGTGAAATAGCCAATAACCGGCGAGCCACACCCGATGCTCGTTTACCTGCCCGATGGATCGCCTGTAATGACTTGTAGTTTTGCGAATCTGGACTCTCATCCAGAAGCATCATCTCTGAGTCTACCATGATTGTCGTCAACGGATTATTGATTTGGTGCGCTACAGCCGCCGCCAACTCCCCCATCGCAGACAAACGTGCTGTCTGAACCAAACGCTCTTGCGTATCCTTCAACTTAATAAAGCTTTGTTCCAGATCATGCAAGAGATACGCATTTGAAAGCGCCGTCGATGCTTGAGCAACAATCGCCCTGCCAACATCAATATCGCGTTCATTGAGTACACGTCCGCGCCGCGAGTCGGCGAAAACCACAATCCCTTGAGGCTGGCCACGCAAAATAATCGGAATACCAACCGCCGAACGACAGTGGGTCGATTCCAAGAATGTTTTGATGCCATTGGTCATCTTCGACGCATCAACCGTGCGTACAACCACGACTTGAGACTTAATGCTTTCAGCGAGATCAGCATGACGAGACAAATCAATATAGGGCTGGGACTCTGATGTCCATATACCCGTACCCAGCGCCACCTGTATCACCAACGACTGGCGATCTGGGGTCAGCAGAGCGACCTCGCACCAATCAGCGCCAATAAGTTGATTGGCATTTTCAAGGACGCGGAACAATCCTTGTGGCTTAGTCAGGTTTGATTGACTGGAAAGCATTGCAAGAACTTCGAGCGTCATTAACTGAATACGCTGCAAAACATCTTGCTGCGGCAAATTGATCGGAGGATGTACAAACGAAAATTGAATAACGCCCAGAACTTGTTCGCCGCCAATAATAGGCACAATCTGAACCGTATCAACGCCTGTTCGATTGAGAAACTCAATTTCGCCTTCCGGCGTTGAAGAGTCACGCCGTGTGATGACAGGGAATGTACTTTTATCCAATGCGTATTGCACCACCAGCCGCTTGGATAAATCAATCACCGGCCCGTTTCCCGGACTCCAAATCGTATAGAAGCTTCTCGCTTTCACACGTAGTTGATTAGTCGCATTATCCAACTCATGTATGGCAACATAGTTGACATTCACAACACGTATCAATTGCTCACAAATATTTGGGAGCGTTTTCTCAAGGGACAATGAAGAATTCAGCACTTGACTGGCTTCGACCAACGTCTGCAATTCACGGGTATGCTCGACGGTTTCTTCATGAATACGCGCGTTTTCAATCGCAATGGCTGCGAATGCCGCCAGATTCATGAGCAAATCTTGGTGACGTGGATCAAAAACCGATTCTGTACTCTTGTTATTGACCCCAAGCACGCCGATGCACTGGCCTTCATAATTAATCGGCACATAGAGCAGCGCATTGACCAAGTATTCAGTTTTGACTTTCTGAGGCCCTTGTGCACCAATCAAGACCGGCTGACCAGAGCTAAAAACTTGCCCGGCCAATGTATCTTGTGTTTTAACGCGGAAGTTACGGGCAACTTCGACATCAATACCCACCTTCGCCCGTAAATAAAGCTGTCCACCTTCGTCTCCGGGCAGCAAAATCATACCTTCTTCAGCATTCGTCAATCGTCGCGCTGCCTCAACCACTCGGTTAAGAACTTCGCTCAGGTCAAGAACCTCTGTAAGCGACCGACTCAATGCGAAGAGCGTCTGCAATTTCTCAGCCGAATTAGATGTAACATCCGGTATTTCGGCTGTCACAGGCAAGGCTGGCGGAGGTGCAGAGCGTGTACCCTCGGCCAGTGTCTTCGTATTCGGTTTTGGCGTGGGAATAACTTCAGGTGATGCGGCCTCAAGTTTCAAGACCAAAATCACCGTCTGCCGTATCATCGTTTCACTTGGCACAATCACGGTTATATTTGACCCACCGCTTTTGTCCCCCATAATGGCCGGATCATTTCCGAGGCCAATAAGCGGTATCGCACGGTTAATCTGCGCCAGCTTAATCAATGTAGATTGCCCATCTCGATGGTTAACCATCGTGGCATCCACAACAACCGCATCGAATTCGCCGTTTTCAAGGGCGTAAAGCCCATCAATATGACTGTATCCAATCTGGAGTGTAATACTGAGATGTGACAGTGCTTCTCGCACAGCACGTATCAAACCATAGTCACTGGCTACAACAAGAATGCGTTTCGTATTCTGATTCATGTTTGAGTTAGCTCTTACTCTGGTTTGGAAAGTCGTTGGCGACGTTTAGCCAGATCATCTTCAACAGGTTCGGGTCTTATCTCCGCCGCGTCGTCAGGAACACTTTGTTCATCTCGCGTGGCGATTTGATCGCGCAGTTCAAGGACTTTGTCCCGCATTTCACGCAAAACGCCAGATACTTTTTCGTTCGCCCCCTCTAATGAGGATGTATCATTCTGCTTCTCATTAGCAGCATCGACCGCCGCTTCCAGTGTGTTCACATGATAAATCAATTCCTGCGACACACGTTCATGCTCGGCCAGATCAGATTGCGCCATCGCCAGTCCTTGTTGGGCACGCTGCAATTGTTCCACCGCATAGTGCGCTTTAGCATCGTCGCCCGTTTTGACGGCTTGATCAGCTTCATCATCCCATTTAGCAACTTCTACCTGTAACGTCTGAATTTGCTTCTGAAGCTCATCTTCAAACGCTAACGTTTCTTTGATCCGCTGGCGAAGCTGCTGGATCTGCTGTCCGCCTTCATGGATAGCAGACGGCTTGTCTGCACCCGAAGTTGGCAGCTTGGAACGCTTACTGTCGCCAGTTAGGGCGTCGTTCAGCGTCGCTTTTACAAGTGTGTTGAGTTTATTGAGTAAATCATTCATAAATACATTTTACAGTTTTCATAACTTACAAATCAACAGGGTAACAGTTAATCTTTGGGGCAAATCCCATCCCATGTCAGTTTATAAACCGTCATATTCGGCCCACCAGCCTCAATTGACGCTTTGCCCCCTGTCGTAAACACAGGGCACAAATGCGTATCATGGATGTCATCTCCCGGTATTTGGTCAGGAAATGCCATCAAATAGCGGGCATTCTTTTGTTGAAGCCACTGCCACAAAGAATCTCGATCTAAAATGAACGATACGATCTCTGGACTAACCAATCCTGCCAGATCCAGAATAGGACGTGGAGCAAAGTAGCCTACCGCGCCTATATCGTGAATAGCTAACATCTGATCCGTCGGAATATGGTCACGGATCCAATATGCGGAAGCGACCATCTCTTCATCAATGATTTTAACATCGCGCCCGTAAACAATTGCACCCTGAAAGAAAAAGAAACCAAATCCTAACAATAGTGAAATGGCCAACGAACGAGTTAAGACACGACCTGCAACGGTACGGCGACCAGCATTTACAAGTTCTATCGTGCCAGCCACCCCAATTACAATGAATGCAGGCAGCGCAGGCATCACGTAGCGTCCATGCTGGTAATAAGCTGGTAGTCGAAGCGCATAAAGGACGATTAGTCCGATACTCCACAATACAGGAATGATGAACAGCAATGCACGGTGATCTTGTCGCCAAACCCGAATTTGCTTGATAACAAAGAAAACCACGCCCGGAACCAGAAACAGTTGGACGCCCGCCACCAATGGCGTTACCATCCTAATGATACGTGTCGGAAAACTGTCCAGCAGCAAGGGCGCATTTTCAGCCTGTTTAGCCGCAGCCGTATCGGGCAGCAAGCCACCGGTTAAATCCAGATTGAGCGCGAAATATGGACTAATCGCAATCAAAAAGGCAATCGCTGCACCCGCCGCCCAGACAAAAAATACTCGCCACGATTTCTGCGGCTGTGTCACTAAAACCCCCAACCCAATCAACCCTGCCAGTGCCACACCTTCGGGACGGGTCATAGTCGCCAATGCCGCCACGACACCAAACACGCCGCCGCGCAACCCCACATCAATGAAGCGTGTAGAACGTTCATCGAGTTCACGCCAGCCAATATAAAGGAGTGCCAGCGTCCACATGCTGAACAGCATCGTTTCCATTCCCGATGCTGCCGCCCACACCAGATGCCACGTCAATATGACGGCCAAACCGCCAAATAAGCGGGCATTGCGTTGGCTTGGCAGCAGACGTTCACACATCCGGCCGCCCAACATTCCCGCAATCCACAACGCCGTGATGCCTAGCCCGTGAGTCCACAATCTAAACGAAATCCCCAGCTTATATCCGATGGCGAGCAGCACCGTATACATCGGCGACGTTGATGCGGCGCTCGGCACACCCGGCACAAATGCCCACATTCCTGTTTCGGCTAAGTTACGCCCATATACCTGATGAATCCAACTATCATCCAGTGGAAAACCGCCATTTGCTGTCAACGCATATAAAACGACACCAAACATGGCCACGATCAGCAGAATCAGATCGCTCCGCTGAAAACGATTAGTAACGAATTTCATAAAGTCTCGCATTCGCCACATTCAGCGGCATGGGAACAAGAAAAGCAGGAGGGGCCATCAAAATAGAATCCATCTTTTCGGTAATGGCATTTGAACGCATGCCATCAGTGCTGATTTCTTCGATCACCAGATACTTCACACCATATTTCCGCGCGATCTCAGCAATCACATCCGGTGATTCGTTCGGCAGTACAACCCCACCCAGCCCTGTGAAATAGTATAATTGCGCGGGATCATTAATCATCACCCGTGCGTCAGATGGCAGTTGCGTTTCAAGAGCCTGATACAGCGACGATGTGCTTCTTGGCTGCACGCGATTCGGCAGCCCAATCATGATGCTCAGCAGTAAAGCAATCACAACCAAACCACCGGAGAAAACCATTTTGGCTGAACTCGCGTTCCAGCGCCGCCGTTTCCGTGCAATCCAGTCGACAACATCATCCAATCCCAGCACACCGAGTGTCGCCCAAAATGGTATCAGCGCCGCCACCGAATGCAGCAGTCCGCCACGATACCCCGGGAATGGAAATACAAACGTCATCGCCAGATGCAGCCCTACCACATAAATCCAAAACGGTTGTAGGAATTCCGCGCGGCGCCTGCGCCACAATCCAATCAGCATCAAAGGTGTGAGAACGATCATGCCCTCGACCGCAATCAGCGTTCCGAGATTATTGGTCAGCGCCAACCATCGTGATGAGATAAAGTCACTGATACCGTTTGCAAAAAGTGTTGCGGGTGTCGAAAGTGGCGGGTAATTGAACAAATCATCATAGCTCTTAAACCAGATGGTCTGCGTTCCCCCCAATGGCATCGGCGACCCAATCACATTCAGGTTGCGTACAAACCACGGCAGCATCACCAACACATAACCCAGCGTCATGACCACGCCGTTGCTGACCCGTCTCCTAAATCCCATTTTCTTTTCAGATCGGTTGAACAACAGTGACCAGATAATCGCCGCCCATCCCACCAACACCAGCAGTACACCATCTGCCCGCGTCAAATGCGCGAAGCCTGCGAACGCGCCACCCAATGCCGCATACATCAGTTTTCGCCGAGGTTGAGTTTCAACTCGATTTGCCAATCCTAAAAGCAAGAGGCTCAACGAACCGACCAGTGCGAACGGCGCAAAGGTGTCAATCGCCCCCCAGAAGCGCACGAAAAATCCACTGAATAGAGTCACCAGCCCTGCAACCCACATATGCCGCCGCGTGCCGCCGACAAAGGCCCCGCACCAAAACCCGACCAATACCGCACCCGCATACATCAGGGAGAAAAAGAACTGTGCCGCCGTATAGCTGTTTGGCGCATTCAGTAGCCACATCCCTGCCGCCGCGCTCAATGAGGTCAGCGGCATCCAATACAAATGTGACGGTGCAGGCAGATTGTCTGTCGCGCCGATATACGTCCAATAATACGGATCAGTCAGCCCGTGACCGGTGACCAGTCGATTCGCCGCGTTCAGGTGATAAAACACGTCGGTATAGCCCGGCCCTGCCACAAAAAACCGCGTAATCAAAAAAGCGCCGAGCACGGCCACAATCACGATGAATATACGTTCGCGGTTCGATACAGTCACACGCATCTCTCAGTTTGAACGCAAATTAGGCACAAAGCTCCACCACATCTGCCGCGTCCCCCACAACAAAGCGAAGATAAGAAACGGCAGAGGCAAATAAATGCTGGGATGTTCAAAATGTTTATCCACCGTCAGTAAGAAATGCACCCAAGGGACAACCAACAGCACCAGCAACCAGAACACAATCCATAAATTGCCGCGTCTGCGATTGCGTTGAGCTAGCTGCGCGAAATAAAATATCAATGGAATGAGAAACACCACATAATGCGGAGTCGCTGTCCGTGGCGCAATCAAGTGAGTGACAGCCAATGTCATCACCGCCGCCCACAGGAAACGGTCGGGATATCCACGCAGCACCCAATACCATGTCACCAGCATCGACAGCCCTAGCAAGCCGCTCACCAGCAGTTCCGCCCACCCACCAAGATGCAGATAGTAGCTGGTAATGATCCACACCGGTGAACCCAGCGCCGTATAAGAAGGATAATCCTTAAGCTGCGCCAGCCAATCGCCTACCCATGACGGTTGCAGCACAAACGACGCCGCTAGCAAGATCACCATCGTAACACCGAACGCGATCACAAACTTCCAGCGGCGATAGCGCAGTCCCCACAGCAGGAAAAACGGCACAATCAGAAAGCCCATTTGTGGCTTCACCGTCGAGATCGCCAGCGCCACACCGGCCATGTTGTCTCGTTCTCGGATCAATCCCCACAGCGCAATCAGTTCAAGAAAGTAAACGACGACACCCACCTGCCCCAAGATCAACCCACGCGCCGAGTAGTAAAACAGCAGCACCCAGATACACAAAATGCCCAGCAACCATGAAGCGATGCGCCATTTGAACAAATCCAGCAAGAAAAACAGTGAGCCGATGAGCAGCGCGGCCAGCAGCACCATCCAGATGGCCGACGCCCACGCGTAATTCATATAGACCAGCGGCCAAACCAGCACAGCCGTATACATCGGATAGGCAAAGAAACCGGGGTCTTCGCCGGCTTGGACAGGTCGTCCGTAGATTTGCTTCTGGATGTGTAGACTGGCTTGCTCACCATAAGGATTCAGGTGGTCAATCCAGAAAGAACGTGCCCCTTCCCAACGCGACATAAAATCGTTGTGACCCGGATACGGTTCGGTCAGCATATTATGGGTGACGACCACAATCCCCACGAAAAAGACAAGCCCAATCAAAATGAGAATGATCGGTCGGTATTGGCTGCGTGCCACACTAAACCTCAGTTCACTTCGTAAATGACAACGCTCGGTGAGGTAAAAACAGGTTTCAGATACACAGCGTCAGCCGGAGTCCAGCTTCCCAACTGCCGCGCACTATCATCGTACCAGATATAACGGGCATTAATTTCCTTAAGAAATGCCTGCCGCCAATCATCCGGTGTAGCCACATCATAAAACCGCTTGATTTGGTCCATCTTGACTTCGAAGTTCGCGGTTTCAATCCAGTGTCCAAGCAAGACTCGTAATCCAGTCGCGGCCACAACCTTTCCCCCGCTCCCCTTGCCCGACTGATCAAACGTCGTCACCACCAGATCATTAGCCACTGTATGGTTGCGCAACCATGCGAAGCCCTGCACCTCGTCGGGTTGATAAAATGCGCTCAAGCTTTTTTGCGGATTGGATAGCGACACCACATTAGCTGCGATGACCGCAAGCAGTGCTACCGATGCTACTACAAAATATACGATGCTGATTAAAGGACGCCGCCGTACCTTGAAACGCGGCAAGATAACCCGTGACCAACCGAACGCGGCCATACCCGCTAGCGGAGTCTGTACACCTAACAAATAGCGCCGCTGCGTTGGAAATGGGGCATACAGCAGCATTGCCACTAGGGCCACCCACAAAATCGGCATCCACCAACGGTCATCCGCCACGTCGCCCATAAATCGGTTCAAGCCCAGCGCAATCGGAATCAGGAACGGCAGATAGCCCAGCAGATAATATGTGACGGATGGCGATAGTGTAATATTTTGTGCCGTAAAACTCGCCCATACTGGATCAGAATTCAGCACAACATATTGATACAACACCAATCCCGCGTGAATCCCAAACGGAATCATCAACCACAGCGCCGTTTTGAAAGTCAGCCGCTTTGCCGAAAACACATAATACGAGGTCAGCAGCACTAATAACGGAATCATAAGCAGGATCACATACGGCTGCACGATCGCTTCCAGTGCCAGCGCAATCGTCAGCACAACCAGCGACCGATTATGGTGTTCACGAACCCAATGCTCATAACTCAGCACGATCACGATCTGCAAAATAATCGCCGCCGCGAAGTGTGGCATATACAGCGCGCCCAGCAGATTGAATGCGTCGATCAACCAGAACTCAATCGGCCCCACTTGTGCCGTCATATCAGGGCTGACGATCAGCAGCAGCCAACTGCATCCAACCACCAACGTTCCAAACAGTGTCACCAACCATCGCTCGGATGGTTTCTCAAAAAAATGACGGGCGAACGCCCATATCGCCAGTACCATTCCCACAGTCAGCAGAAAACGAGCAATATGGAACACCAATGGCAAACTGAACGACGTAAGATGGGCTATCACGCCCAGCAAAATATAAAAACTCTGAACCAACGGTAGACCCGGATGCGCCTCATGTGTGAACAGCAGATGATAAGCCCATTCGCCTCGGCTGCCCTGCCACATCTTCGACAGATGACTGTCCACATCGAACTGTGTGCCTGTCGGTAACGTCGCAACACCGCTGTATTCCCAACCCTCAGGCGTATTCAACTGCCCGACCAGATACGGCAGCGAAGTCACCAGAGCCACAATCAGAGCAAATATCCAAATTGAAATCGGGAATCGCTTCATGATGGCTGACATGTGCCACCTAAATCACCGTGAGGATCGCTATATAGAACCACAATCAGATCATTGAATTTCTGAGTGGAACCAGCAGTGTAATGCTCATTCAACCACACCACAGCCTGTTCATATTCAGGACGGTTAGCCGCTTTATACTGCGCTTCCGCCTGTTCAAATACCACCCACCAAACCCGCTGGCCTTCATGCGCCGCCGTCTGAACACAGGCATCAGCGAAAATATTCAGTGCCTTCTGTGTCGGCAGGGCCAAGGTGTCATCACTGCTCCCCGACTTATCCCCGATAAAATACTGTGCCAGATCACGTTGATAATAAATCCCCGGCAAGGCAGTCAACTTGTTCTGGTGAACAATCACATCGCCCTCTTGCCAGTTCGCGCGGATATAGTCACCTGCTGTTTGAAACGGTGAGTTCGGAAACGTCGCAATTGTATATTGGGCGTTCAACCCAATAGCGACCATCACCAAACACAAGACACCGATGATCATCGTGATCGGTCGTGGCATCCCACTCCTTGTGAACAACCACGCCAGAGCGACGTACAGCATCAACGCCGATGGCAGAAGCGACCGTTCCAGATAAACCGGCTGCACCTGTGACACAACCCACATCAACAGCGGCGGCATACCCGCCAACCACAGCACAAACAAAATGGGTTTCCGCTGTGTTCGGTTGCGTGGTTGTCGCATAAACATCACAACTTGTACCGCCAGTAGCAGAATCACGAACAGCCCACCAAAGAATGCAATCAGTGAAGCGGGCTTCGGGAAGTCCAAATTAACCGACAAAAACGAGCGAATAGTCAGCAGCGGCGTCGCAATCGTCGGCTTATCCAGCCAATAATACGACTGCACTTTCTTGAACTGCCCCGGCAAATTCACCAACCACGGCAGATACACCACAATCGCTGCGAGAGTTCCAACGATCATACCGATAATTTGCTGCCGCCTGCGTGCCAAGAACGGAACCAGCCCAAGCGCAATCAAATAGAATGCCGCCAACTGCTGTGTATACATCGCCAAGCCTGCGAACACCCCAAAGCCCAACCAGTAACGCCATCTGCTCCAAAGGAACATCGCATTGGTTTGGGTACTGCTTCGCCACGCCTTGATGAAACACCATGTCGCCGCCATCAATAACAAACCAAGCAGAGCATACATCCGCGTCTCTTGAGAATACTGCACATGAAAGGGAGCAATCGCGGTAATCAACGCCGCTATCAACCCTGTTTTTTCGTCAAACAACGCTTTCGCCAGCATATAGATGAGGACAACCGCAGCAATGCCGTAAATGACACTCAACAGGCGGACAGTGAATGCACTCTCTCCCAAAAAATGCATCCACACATTCAGCGTGCTGTAATACAAAAGTGGGTGAATATCGGCAGCACCGCCTGCCACTGGGGTCAGCGTCCCATACAACATGGCGCTCAACCCCTTCTCGGCAAACAAGACAGCGAACGCTTCGTCATACCAGAGCGCCCGCCCGCCTAAATTAATCAGTCGCAATCCGATTGCCAGCAGCAAAATCAGCGTCAAGGGCAGCCAGCGATGTTTTGCAAATATCGAGATCATTGATCCCAAACATCAATCTTCTTCACAACGGCCGCACCCGGCCGTTTCAGGATATAAATCGACATTTCATTAATCGACTCAAAGCTGATCATTTCCCAGCCCTCACGCCCCAATTGGTTCAGAGCGTAATAGATGGGTTGGTCTTTCCAATCCAGCTTAGTCTCGCCATTGACCTTATACTGAATACCATAAGCGCGCTTCACTTCCAATGCAGCATACTGCCAAGCGCCTGTTTCACCGCCAGAAGGTGCGTCATGTATGGAGGGTTCCGGTGCAGTTGGCGCAATTTCGTCCAGTTTTTCAAGCCACTTCTGCGCGGTCGGGTCAGTTTTGACCTTCATTAGCAGCGTACGGGCTTTTTCATACTGCTTCTCGTTAATAAGGTCTTTAGCCAGTTCCAATTCTTGTCGTGCCATGCGATAAATCTCCTGAACAGATAAAGTAATGATGGCTGTTAGATTAGATTAACATGAATCTAGGTCACAAGACCTTGACGATCTCGTGACTGTCGCAAAATCCGGTATTGAGCCACACACACACCTACCAGCATAATCGTCCGCGCCACAACCAGCGCGGCGAATGGCGTCATCAATGCGCCTGTGATTTCCCCGCCCGTATCCCCTGTGCGAATAAATAAGAACGGATACTCTGTAAAAGTCACGAGGCTCAGTAGCACGACGATCAACACGCCATCGCGGTTGGGAAAGCACAGCAGCACAAACGGAATAATTTGCACCAACCACTGTGGACTCCATCCCTGTGCCTGCAAAAAAAAGATCAGCAGCGAAACGCCCGCGAAGGCCACCATCCCCTTAGCATCAAACCGCCGCGTGCGAATAAATACAAACACCCCAATCGCTAACGCAGCACCCAACCGCAGCCAGCTTGGAATTTTTGCCGCATTGCCTTGCGTGATCGTCGCCCGCGCCGGATCAAGTCGGTCTTCTAAGGGCCCAAAGTTGCCTGTCTTATAGTTCCCATCAATCAGCGCCCACACTGTCTGGTACGACGCTTTGGAAAACTGTGCCGTTATCGATGGCATGGTCATCGCCGCATTCTGCACGAAGAATATCGCATAGACTACAACCACGATGCCCACCGTAATCACCGTCGGCACAACCGCCTTCCGCACCGGACGATAACGCCACACCGCCCCCAGCAGCACAATCGGCGTGAACTTTACTAGCACGCCCACAGCAATACCCAATCCGGCTAGTTTGTCCCGCTCTTTCAACAGCCACCATAAACTTAGCAGCATCAAGAACGCCACCATCACCTCAAACGTCCAGAAGATGAACACCATTGGAGCCAGCAGCACCGCATAAATCCATGCCAGCGCTTGCGCCGTGTCTTCCGAATAAAGCAGTGTCGCAATCTTGCGGATCAGTACCAGATTACCGACATCGCACAACAGGAAGATAAAGCCCAGCAGCATCGAAAAGCCGGTATAATTCGGCTGCAATTTATAAATAAGCACCGAGAAGTACGACCACAACGGCGGAAACTCGCTCCACCAATCGTGCATCGGCAGCCCGACCTTGTCCGACAGTGACGCGATCTGGAAATACGTCTGGAAGTCTCCGCCTGCGGCAATCCCCCGTTCGACGCCTTGCAGGATAAACGGCTGGTAGACCAAGAGCAGCAGCACACGCAAACTGATGAACAGCACCACCAGCAGCCGAAAGTCAGCCAGCAGCGTATGCAGTTGTAAAGTTGTCTGTCCGCTCGGTGCCTTCGGCTTAGCCATTGCCCACCGCCTGACGCACAAACACCACCGCCTGCTTATCTTCGTAATCCAGCTTCCATCCTGCCGCCGTTCGCAAACTTCGTGCCAAGCCGCTGTCCGCTTCCATCACGACATAATCAACCTTATATTTATCCAGCGTTGCTTCCCAATCCGGGGCACCAGACGCCGTTTGGAGATAATCTTTGGAGAGGAACGTGTCGCCATACAAATCCGTGCGTCCATCCACAAACACAGGCTTATCAGGCAGCCAATAGATGAAGTACCCACCCCAGTTATAGCTATTAAACATACTGCCCGTGAGAGTCGCCGCCTTCAGATGTTCTGTCACAGCCACAGGCAAATATTCCTTTTGCGCCTCATCCAGTGACTTCTTATCCAACACAAGCAGCACTTTTCCCAATGACGCCAGCAGAATCACCCCGACCAGTATCGCGTTCAACCGTGCCATACGCGGCGTCACCCGCTTCACCGGATTCACAACCCAGCCTCGCTCTTGCAGTACAGCGTCCAGATACCGTGTCAGCACCGGCGTAGCCACCACCGCGAACACCGAGATATTCCGTCCCGCCAGAAACCCCATAAACGCCGTTCCGCTGGTCAGCACGAAATCCGTCCAGTCCAACCGCTTCTTACTCGCTCCCAGCACCCCGATCAATCCCAGCACGAGGAACAAAAACGGCCATGTCTGTCGCTCATGGAAATTCGGCGAGTTCCATTCCTGAATAAAGTTCTGCAGTGCACCGATGCTCACCGTCTGGAACGGCACGGTCAGCATTTGCAGCCCATACGGATTAATCACCAGCGCCACCACTGATGCCACGCTGACAAACACCAGCTTCCGCACACCCGCCCATGGCACGACATCCTCCCCTTTCGGGTTAAACAGATGCCCCAGCACCTCACCTGCAATCGACCCGCCCAGAAAAATGAACCCGATGGAAAATCCTGCGTGCAAATTCCCCCACAAACACATAATCGGCGGGATCAACCACAGTCGGTCAATCTTCTGCCGCTTGTGTAAATAGAGAAGATATAAGATTACTGTGCTCAGAAAAAAGGACAGCATCTGCGGACGTGGCGACCAGAATACCGCCGCTGTCGCCGCCCCAATAACCAGCGCGAACGCCTTCAGATAAACGTTCCCCGAGCACATTTTATAGACAAACCACATACCGCCGGTTGCCAGCGCCGACACATAAATCGCCAGCCCGAAGTTCCCCGCCACCTGCCACACCGCATACAAAACAAGCTGTGAACCCCAACTGTGGTTGATCCACGCTTCGCCCAACTTCGTGAACGAAAACGGATCAGTCCGGATAAACCCGTTCGTTAGCGTGTACTGCCCTGCCCGTAAATGCCACCACACATCCGTATCGACCGGAATCCGTGTGGCCAATGCAAACAGCAGTGCAAACAGAATAATCGTGGCCGCTCGTTCAATCGTCAATCGCCGCATCATGCGCCCCAATACTTATCAAAAATATCAAATCACTTTGTAGGGCACAGCATGCCGCGCCCTCTCTTTTTTCTCTGTGTCTCTGTGGTTAATTGATTTAGAGGTTCAAGCTGTCTTATCCAACAAATACAGCAGCACCGGATCAGTCCGGTAATTCACCTGTGGCAAATACTGCCGCTCAATCGCCACTTGCAAGAACTGGGCATAGGCAATATTGATCAGTGTCGAATCATCTGCCGCCAGTGGATCTTTCACCAACGCCGCGCGTGCCGCCGCCAATTCATCGCTCGCCAGCGAAGCATTCCCGATCAGCTTGCCAAGTCGCGCTTTCCCCAGATGTACCCACGCCTCATCCACAGATGACGCCACTAACTTTTCGGCTTGTGCCAGCCTGAATGCCGCCTTATCCACATCGTTCTGCGCCACATCCAGCAGTGCATCAATCACATATTCAGGTGCCGAAGTCAGCTTCGTCCCTTCCCATGCCGCCTTCCCCTGTACCACATCCCCATGTTCCAACGCCCATGCGGTTCGTGCTGCGACGGTCATCTTCGTCTGGTCAACAGCCGCCGGATTGGCCTCCGCAAATGGCGTCAACTCAGCGTACAAGCTGGCATCAGGATAAAGTTTCAGCGCTTCCTGATAAGCCGCATTCGCAACATCAGTCTGCCCCTTAGCCTCGGCGTACTGTCCCAATAAAAGCTGATAATTCCACTCCACCGAATCCAGCTTAATCGCCTGCTGAATGTCCTTAATGGCTTCATCCTGATCGCCGACTTGCCAGCGCAGCGCCGCCAGATTCGCCCATGCCACTCCGTATCCCGGATCAAGTTGGATAAACCGTTCATACGCCGCAATGCCTGATTGAGCGGCTTCCAAATCCCCTTTGCTTGCCGCCATCCCGTACAAGAATCCTTGCTGCATCGAGTACAAACTAAGTTGAGGATCGCGCGCAATCACATCGTTCAGCTTTGCCGCATCCACTTTGTAATCATTCGTTTTCGCCGCGTCGCTTAACACGCCAACATAATCGCTGTAAATCCCGCTGCTCCACAAACCCGCCACCAGCAGCACAACCCATATCCCGACCATCTCAACCGGATGGCCCGTTCGTGACCACGCCTCATTAACTGCTTGTGGTTCTTTGGGACCCAATGCCAGCACCAGCGCAACCAACCCCGTTAAGGCAATCGCAGGCATCATCGCTGGAACATCCGTCAATTGATGTACTGCAAACGCCACCACCGCACCGACCGCCCCCGCCAGCAGCAAACGTTCCCGCGAAGTCGACGCTTTCCAATTCGCTTGTATTGTCCGGTATCCCACGAACAAAGTCGCCGCTAGTGCCACCAATCCCAGCACCCCCAACTCTGCCGCGATATGCAGCGGTGCGTCATGCGCATGGCTGTGTGGCTTGTCCGGATTGATCCCCGGCAGGCGCACCAATCCACGTCCAAAAGTGAATAAACCCTGTCCTGTCAGCGGCTTTTCTTTGAACAAATCAATTGCCGCCGTATAAATCTCTGTCCTCAGCCCTAATGAACGTCCCGGATCAGAAAACGACTTAACGATAACAACACTCGCGCCAGCCACCGCCAATACACCAACAACGACACCAACTGTCAGTCCGGCTTTTATCCCACCAGTATGACTTCGCCACCAATCGCTTACAGCACTCCGCGTGATACTGCCGTTACGCGCCACAACCATGACGGCCCACACCACGAAGCTCACCGCCGCGCCGATCCATGCCCCGCGCGAATTTGTCAGGAATAAGAGCACAATTTGCAGAATGGCATAGATACCCAACCAGATACGCGGCATCCGGTTTCTTGCCCCGACCATTCGTGATAGTGTCAACGGCGTCAGCACGATTAAAAAGTCACTCAGAAAATTCGGGTTACCGAACACACTGACCGGGCGCGGAGGCGCTACAAATGTCCCTGCCGCTGCAATCTGTTTGAGCCAGAATTGAAGCTGCAAAAACCCGATGGCGACAATCACCAACCCTGCCACCAGCAGCGCGTCGACGATCACTTCCCGTCGCAGCGCACGATTCGCGATCAGATCATGCAGCACATACCACACGCCGATATACAGCCCCATATACCACAAACCGATAGCAATCCGCCGCCACACCTCAGTGTTGGCGAATAATGACGCCCCAAACGCCAATATCCAGAGTAAAAACACCGTATCCAATGATGTCCTATACCACTTCCAACCACCGCGCCAATGCATGATCAGCCATACGCCGATAACAACCGTAAGCAAACCCAGCGTCAGCGTATGGAATTCAGGAAATAGGATGCCATTAAAGGTTGCACCAATCGCCAGCGCATAGCTGAAGATCAGCATCAAGGCAGCCATTGCCATCAAGTCAGAACGTTTTGCCAAAACAGCAGCCTTCCCGGTGTATAGTAAAAATCAGACTGTATTCAAAAAGACACAAATACCATTTGCCAAAACTCCCCTCTGCCAGTGCATAGCATCCCGCGGGATGCAATGGAGAGGGGTCAGGGGTGAGGATTTTCACCACCCTCTCAAGAAGGATGATTGAAATGTTACAAGCGCGCAGGCTCATTCGCCCTTGGTTTATTGCAACTGCCCTCTGTTTAGTCTACGTCGGCATTGTCATTTTGAGCAATAAGGGTAATCCAATAACTTTGGTAACATTGGGCACACGCTTCAGCCAGCAAACCTCTGCCGATCACGGCGGCACAGAAGGCTATGACGGACAGTTCAATTACTACATCGCCAGTGATCCTGTTACCGCAGCTCAATTTCTCGATGTTCCTGCCTATCGCTTCCAGCGCATCCTGTTTCCCGCCCTTGGACGTCTGCTTGCGCTCGGCCAGCCTGATCTCATTCCTTGGGCATTCCTGCTCATCAACATCATCGCCTTAGCCGCAGGCACAGCCTTATTCGAAAATTTACTAGTACAGTTCCGTGTCAGTCGCTGGTATGCCCTCACCTATGGACTGACACTCGGCATTTTTGGCTCTGTTCGGCTCAGTCTCTCCGAACCTCTCGCCTATGCGCTCGTTCTTGCTGGAATCACGCTTGCCTATAAGCGCCAATGGCTTTGGGCAGCGGTCATCTTTGCCCTCGCCGCGCTCGCCAAAGAAACAACACTCATCTTTCCTGCTGCCTATGTGCTCTATCTCTTTACGCAGCGCGATTGGAAAAACGGTTTTCTGCTCGGCGCAGTATCCCTGATTCCCTTTATCATCTGGCAGCTCATCTTGCGCAGCACACTGGGAGCGTTTGGCGTGGGTTCAGGCGGTGCTCAAGCCACCTCATTTGAGATCATCCCACTTATGGGCATCATTCGCATTTGGACAGATACGCCTGCCGAAGCCCGCGCTAAGATTTTGCTCATCCTCGCGCCCACCCTGCTTATATTCGTCATCACGCCCACCATTTGGGCGTTGTGGGTCAGCCTAAAAGACCTCCGCCGCAAAAAATGGTCAGCCGAAATCTGCCTCTTGTTGGTCAACGCTGCCCTGATGCTCTTTGTCCCCTTTTCCACCTATCGTGAACCCATCGGCATCCTGCGCTTCATTGTCGGTCTTCAAATCGTCGTCATCCTCTATGCCGCCCAGAACAAACGCTATCGTGCCTTACGCAACAGCACCCTGTGGATAGCGACCATTTTCTATGTCGCCACATTACTCGTCGGCTGAAAGATCCAAATTATTGCGGCTGGCATAGGGCAAACGAATAAGTTTCTTGGAATTTCGCGTACGGGAGTACTCCGGTAGAAAATTACACTCTTAATCGATCCCGCAAACTCTATTCTGTAGAGAAAAGGCTGAGCCTTTTCCTGATCGAACAGTCGCAAATTCTTATAAGCAAGGTTTATTTTGGGTTTCACTACAAACCATTCCCCAACATATTCCTAATGTGTACCGCCGAGTTGCTCCCCTAATTTCGTTTGTACCAACGCCGCGAATCAGTTACAAAATGTTCTTCCAAAATGTAACCCACTCCGCTCCATCTTCGATTAAACTGATCTTATCGTTGGGTCACTTTATCTCAGAGCTTTTATGCCAAACACCTCTGCATCTCTGTGGTTCAATATTTTTCTTCTTTCTTTGAGCCTTCGTGGTAAAGGGTATGGGTATTGCATTTGGAGCAGCGGCAGTGCACAAATTGCACAGCGGTGGCATCACGGGAGCGATCTGCTGCAAATGCGCCAATTCAGCGGCATCAGCCGAACCAGCCGCCGGCCAAAAATGTCAATTCAGCGGACATGAGGGAACATCCCGCCAGCCAATTCGGCGGATAAAATGCAAAATTTGCAAAACTTGCGAATTTTGCAAATCATCAATCACGTTTTAAAAGGTTTTATCCGATAATCGTCAACTGATAACCCCAGCTTACCATCATACTCCACTCATCCGGAGCACTTTGTACACTGTACGCAAGATGATATTCAAATCGAGTAATAATGACTGGTGCCGGATGTAATACAAATCATATTGGAGTTTGATCAGCGCATCTTCATCCGTCGAACCGTAGTTATACCGAACCTGCGCCCATCCCGTTAGCCCCGGACGGATCACCAACCGTGTCCGGTAAAAAGGAATCTTCTCAGTCAGCCGCTTGATATGCTCAGGCCGTTCAGGTCGTGGCCCGACAATGCTCATATCGCCCCGCAAGATATTGACGATTTGAGGAAGTTCATCCAGCCGTGTCTTCCGCATAAACCGGCCGACCCGCGTCACTCGTGGATCACCTGCACGGCTGAACACCGCGCCCGTTTTCGCCTCCGCGTCGGATCGCATTGATCGGAACTTATAAATCCGGAACGTGCGTCCATTCAGTCCCGTTCGTTCCTGCGAGTAAAAAATATCACCGGGGGAATCGAGTCTGATAATCAGCGCCAGAATCGGGAGCAGAATCACGAAAACCATCATACCGATCAAGGAGATGACAATGTCCAACATCCGCTTAACCGCGAGCTGCGGATTAAAGATCGAATCGCCATCCATCGGGAGCACCACCGCCCAGTTGTTGATGACGTGTTCTACCGGCACCTGTCCGGTAATTCGTTCATATAGGAGAGGCATCGGGACAATCGCCGCTCCCTGTTCGTAAGCGTCCATCACCCCTTGAAAAATCTCAGTACTCAGTTCGTGCGTCGAAGTAACGATGAGTTCACTGATTTGTTCAGTAAAAATGAGGCGTCTTATATCTTTTCCGGTGCCAACCACAGGTACATCACAGATGTCTTTCACGCCGTCGTCAGGTTCTGCAATCACGCCGTGAATGTCGTATAAATCATGGGCATGCCGTCCAATTACACCGATAATTGTCATCGCCGCCCAATCTGTTCCGACAATCAGCACCCTCCGCCGGGTACTAATCCATCCCGCAAGCGCCGGATTGAGCAGTCGAATAACCGCAATCAGTAAGAACGACGCAACCGCATAATACAGAATAAACAAACGGGGTAACGCAAGAGGTTGAGACAGAAAAAACACAATCAGATACAGAATGACCATTTGCAGGTTGATCAAGATCAGTCGTTGTGCTGTCTGTCCCCGGCTTGCTGCGACCCGCAGTTCATAGAAATCATTCGCGCTCGCCAACAGAAGCCATACACCAGTCAGGATAAAGAACCAGTGACTTCTCGGCCAGATAAAATCAATATTAAACTGGTCACGCGCCACTACCGACCACACAAACAAGGCTATGGTCACTGCGATGAGAACACCTAATACATCACCGGCCATTAACATCAACCGGCGTTCAGAAATCTGTAACTGCAAACGTTTACGCTGGGGCGAAGGTGAAAAGAGCATACTGATATGTTCTCGTGAATGACGGCTCATGATGGACGTTCGGTTTCTTGCGAGCGAAATAGTACCACTACGATCAGGAGAGAAGCTATACTTACGAGTATCCCCGGCCACATCCACCGGAAGTGATACTCAAAACGCACCTCGTGAGCACCTGCTGGAACCTGCACCGCTCGGAACATCAGATTCGCCTGTTGGATGTCAGTGGTTTTTCCGTCAACAGTTGCGCCCCAACCGGGATAGTAAGTGTCTGCTAAAACCAACCAACCGGCACGTGTCGTGGTGACCTGAACACTCAAGTTATCACTGTTATCACTCACACCTTGTACAACGTCTCCGTCTTCGTTTGCGGAGGCTGGCTGTGGACAATCACCTTTCCCCAACAAATGAACAACTTGCTTGGGGTTCCAATCTTCCACGAGTGCCGTTTGAACTGCCTTGTTGTCTGGGTGCCAGCACGCTGTATCAACAAACCATGCCCGCGCTGTACCCTCTCCAACAGGCGACTTCTGACCTTGGCTGTCGTACAAGCTCGACACACCCGCCGCATCTAGCAAAGCCGCCCGCTGCGAAGTGTGGCGCTCAATCAGGTCAACATACTGCTTGAATCCGTCAACCAATAGCGGTTCAAAGTTATTCAATAAGGGGATGCGGTCAATCAGATTCAAGTTAGGAAGTTCACTGGCTCGATACTCATTCTGGGCATCAACCGCCACACGGTAATCCTCAAAAACTAGATATCCACCCTCTTCGAATTTGAGATCTTTCTCGACTTTTGCGGGCCAATAGGCACGTTCGGTTTCAGTCTTTATAGGCCGCTTATCATAAAAAGATGCCGGAACCGTTGGATTTAACCCCCATGCTGCGTAAGCTAAATCACCCGCGATCACCACCCAAACAGCTAATGTCCACCACTGATACCAACGGCTTGTTTCTAATTCAGGCTGGGTCAAAGTCAATATGCCGGCCAGCGCACCGAGTAAACCCAGCGCGATCACCGCGTTTATCAGCGCTGAAACCCCTTGTATTTTCATCAAGTCAGCCGGCAAAAAACGTGGAGCAACAGCCGCTAACAATGCTGCCCCAATTCCGGCTGCTATCGCAAGCCGTGTCCCAAATAACACCCAATACCCGCGCGTCCACATCCCAACACCAATGCCCGCCAGTATGCTCAAACCAAATACGGTCCAAATATGCCAGCGCACCGGTGCTTGAAACATACTAAAGGTGGGCACATGAGCATATAGAAACGGGAATACGGGTGAGTTTTTCCCTAAAGCAAACATGAATGCGATGATGACTATCACGAACCAGAACGGAACACTTTTGAAGGAACTTGGCCGTTCCGCTTTACGGATTTTGCCCCATGCCCACGTCAATATCGCCACAAACGCTGAAATCAATGGGATGAGACCGATATAAACCGCGTCTTCAAAAAACGCGCCTTTCGCTGCATAGCTTCCGTTCGCTGGCGTTCCAAAGAAGTTCGGGGAAAGAAGGTTGAGCGTCCTAGGTAAGCTGTAGCTAAAGTTCATCACCGTGTCGTAATCAACGCCAGTTGAACGCTGTGACTGTGCCAGCAGTTCTGCTGTAGGAAGCAATTGAGCCGCTGCCACGCCAGCGCCCAGCACAATCGCTAGCACGATGATTGCTAAACGCTGCCACTTGATACGATGATCAAATGCCCACCAAGCTGAAAACAATCCCAGCAATACCATACTGTACCATGTGGTCTGGGCGTGCCCGGCCAACAGTTGCAGGGCCGTAAACACTGCCAACAATCCAATGTCACGTCTTTGCCTACTGGTCAGCACATTGAATGCCGCCCACATCAACCAGGGCATCCATGCCGATGCGAAAACCGTCGGGTAAGTTCCCAAACGTGCGACCAAATAGCCGGTCAATGCAAATGAAAGCGCGCTTATTCCTCGCCCAAGTCCGGTCAATCCAAGCTGCTTCGTGAACATCCACATGCCCCACCCCGCAATAAACAGGTGGAGCACCGCTGTAACGCTCATTGACCAAGCGAGAGGAAGAATGAGGCCGAACCAATTCAGAGGATACAGCAAAGCCGACTGATAATTAGCCAGTAATGGAGCACCTGCCCCATTATAAGGATTCCAAAATGGCAACTGTCCCTCACGCAAAAGATCGAATGCGTACTCACGCCAAGGGAAAAACTGTAATGAGGGTAATCCCCAAAAGAACACTTCACCTAATAGAATACGGTAAAAAATGATTAATAGTGCGAGACCTAGCACAACCAGCACACGAGTGTTGCGATTGTCTGAGCGATTCAGCATCTCAGCTTTGCCTTAATGATATAGAAGTGAATATGCCCTGTGTGTCGAGAATCGACCATTTTCTAGGGAGCGTAAACAGTTACAGAGCCGTAGTTAAATACTTTATGCAGTGCATCAGTACATGTGGTACTGCCAATGGCTTGTTCTTGTGGCCCCACAATTACATATTGGACATGATATTGCTCAATGACCTGCCCGCAATCGCTTCCGTTGAACCAATTCTGGACTTGCTTTGCTTTTTCATTCGCGTCGAGGGTTTCAAACGGATGTCCATACACAACGCGATCGCCAGTCCAACCGGGTATCCAAACACTCACGTCAGGTGCTGCCAGAATAACCTCATCTGTTCGTCCTTGATCTTTGAGCCACTGAAAAGCCGCTTTGTAATCACGCTCAAGAAATGGACCGCTCGTAACTGTCAAATTCCCCATTAAAATCAGCACGTAACTGAAAGTCATTGCGGGAATTACAGCAATCATTAACCGGTAGCGCCAACGACGATTGAAATAGTTAAACCAGAATCCTTCCAGCGCACGAGTAGCAAAATAGGCTATTGGAAGCATCATGCCCACCGCAAAACGTCGTTGAGTATTCGTTGGAAGATACATGACGACCAGCATCGCCAACAGCCATACGAGCATAAATTGGTCACCGTCTGGTTCAAAACGACGGATGCTTCTCCAAATCCCCGGCAGTGCCATCAAGAGAGGCACCCCCAAACCTAAGACCAAAATTGGAAGCGACGGTGAAAGGGTAACGTTTTGTTGGTTCCACTCCGCCGCCGCTGAGTTATA
The DNA here is from genome assembly GCA_044226855.1 of Aggregatilineales bacterium. Lineage (GTDB taxonomy): Bacteria > Chloroflexota > Anaerolineae > Aggregatilineales > Phototrophicaceae > CFX2. The sequence goes on along the minus strand of JBGAGF010000004.1, from coordinate 165,199 downwards.
GCTAATGATGGCAAAATAATATATGGCCAAGGGTAATGCGGGCACGGTAATAACGAGCAACCAACGTATGTCTCGCATACTTATGCGCTTATGCTGAATGGTGTGCCAAGCCACCAAGCCTATTGCTGCTACGCCAAAGGGAACGAGTGCCTGTGGATACAACAACGATAGGGCAAAACTTAATATGCCGACCAATAATCCCCCATTATTAAACGATGGGTCATCACTGGAACCGGGACGGAAGATAATGATCATAACACTGGTCATAAGGGCTAGGCATGCCAGCGTTAGGGGAAAATGAACGTTGACCAAACTGCTGTAAAACGGGAACATCTCCGGAATTGTCAAATCTGGAACACGTCCGGGATTGCCAGTGAATAATATCAACAACCAGCCCAAACCTGCACCAATTGCCGCAACAATAAAAAACATGCGTCGAGAGCGTCGTCGGGGCCAAATTGTGGCGGCCAGATGATAAATCGCCATATACATGATGAGGGATGCCATTACACGCGCCGCATGAAAGAGTGCGATCGGAGGAATGTACACCACACGTGCTATGTGACCCAGCAGCGGATAAAGTACCTGAATAAAAATGGCATTGTGTGGCTCAGAAGTATGACGGAAATGGATGAGCCAAGATCCTTCATAGCCTTGCATCATCTTTGATAAGTAAGTTGCGCCATCCATATAGTTATTCAGGACACCCATAAATTGCCATTGGGTGTTATTCGTTCCGTTGAGCCCAACCCATAGAAAAGGGATAAAAGCGAATATCACTAGTACGCTACCTATAAAAATGACCCATCGCCATTCTGTAGGAGTAATATGAACTGTATCGTTCGTGGATTGCATTCAGACCGCCTTAACCCTCATGGACAACGCATATTCAGAAAACTCAATTAACCTATGCGCCATACTGGACTCAAATGGAAACGATATTTTTACGGATTGTTTAGCCAGTGTATACTTAAACTGTAAACTCAAATAACAACGATTACACATTAAGACATCCCAACATTGCTTAGTAACCGTACCTAAGTGGGATATCGGACGGACACAGCCTATTTATGATACAAGCGTCTGAACTTTACCGCCTGCAAGAAATTGATCTTAATGTTCAACAGCACCATAAACGCCTTGACGAGATTGCCGCTCAGCTGGCCGATAACAAAGCGTTTGCTGAAGCTCAGAAACGGGCCGCTGATGATCAAGCCATCTTGACGCCGCTGCAAAGCAGAGTCCGCAAACTTGAACAAGATATTCAGTCGAATAACAACAAGGTCAAGGAAACAGACGAGGCACTCTACAGCGGACGCGTACGAAACCCTAAAGAACTGCAAGACATGCAGCAGGAAATCCAGTCTCTCAAAAAGCGTAACCTAGAACTGGAAGACATTCTGTTGGAAACTATGCTGGCTGCCGATGAAGCGAACGCAGCGTTAAAAGATAGCACTGCCAAACTTGAAACCATCAGCGCTCAATTTCAGACGGTGAATAAGAATCTAATTGAGGAACAGAAAAAACTGCGATCTGAGGGAAATGCCCTATTGAAAAGCCGGGAACAACTTATCCCGACGATCGATCCGGGCATTCTCAAGATTTATAACAACCTACGCCCCCGTAAAAATAACCAAGCTGTGGCCGTACTGGTCAACCAAAGCTGCTCGGTTTGCCGCGTACAACAGAATATGAACGTCATTCAAGCGGTTCGTAAAGGGGATTCACTCACCTATTGTTCCAGTTGTGGGCGCATACTTATTTATAGAACTGGCTAAACATCCGGAGAACAAGATATGGGCTTTGATGTTGAGAATTTTGGCTTAGGATTACTTGCTGGTTGGGCTACGGCTTACGGCGTTTATCGTGCTCGCCACCTCATTAGCAGTGCTATTCGCTCGGTTAATCAGCAGGCAAGCAGTGCTCAAAGCTATGCAACTCAAAGTTCAGACTCTCGCTACATCAACAATATTGTCCGATTAGCTCAGCGCAATCATCTGGCGACAACGGCTGTGAACCTCACCGATATCTTGGTTGAGCCACGCTTTTTGAACGCACCACCGCTGGCTGCCCCACTTGAAGATGTTGTGACGCACAGCATTTTTCATGTCGTGCCACACACGCCCGATATGCCTATACTGCAAGTCCCTTATAACATTCAGACCCTCTCTATTGATGAACTGAGTACAGGTGACCGTGCGCTTGCGCTGTTAGCAACCCCCGGCAGCGGACGAACAACTGCATTGATGGCAATCATGATGCGCTCCCTTGGGCGGGTTCAGTTCAAAAAGCCGATTGATCGCGTACAGCAAAAGCTTGATGCCGAAGAAGCGGCTCTAGACGAAAAGAAACGAGCCGTTCGCATCAAAGAACGTGTCTTACTTGAGCAGCGCGCAAAGGAACGTTTTGCCGAAGAACGAGGCATGACACTTGATCCACAAAATGACACGAGCATCCCATTGTTCAACCGCTTGATGCCTGTGTATGTTCATTTATCGGATATTCGCGCTGATGAGACAACTTTTGGTAAAGAGATTGACCCAGCAGAACCACTCGTCAGAGCAGTCCAACGGCAGTTGGGACGTGTTGCGGCTAGCACAACACCACGCAACCTTTATACCCGACTGAACAGCGGGCAAGCGCTACTGCTAATTGATGGATTTGATGAATTAGCTCCGCAAGAGCAAGCTGCACAGCTTGAATGGTTAAAGGCTTTCATTGCGACCTATCGTCAGAACTTTTTCATTATTACGGGTTCGCCGGAACAACATGGCGTACTAACCCATGAAATCGGTTTGACTCCCGTATATCTCCGGCCATGGAGTGATGTGGATCGCGAACAGGCTATAGATAACTGGGCAGCGATTTGGAGCCGAACCGGCGGCAGGCGATCCTCTGTACAAGCGCCTAGCAAAGAGACTATCCAACTCGCAAAGACAAATGCCCGGCCTCTATCTCCTTTAGACATGACACTGAGAACGTGGGCTTACTTCTCAGGTACGGGAGAACAAAGCCAACTTGGTGACTGGCTCAACATGTTTATCAAGCGTTACTTGCCTGCTGATTTACCCGAAGAAGATGTTGCCAATTATCTTGTTACAGCGGCGGTCTTGCAGTTGGACGAAGGTTATTTTACCCGTGCGCGCCTGAGAGCCATCCTAGAGGCAACTTTGCCTTCGACCGAAGACGCATCGCTGGCCGACGAGATAGCCGCACCTGTTGAACCCGAAGTTCCTGACCCCTTGGCTGAATTGACTGAGCGAGCCGAAGTCAAAACTGAAGCCAAACCACAAGATAAAAAGGCTGAAAAGAAAGTAACGCCCACCGACAAGTTTGTAGCAACACTCTACAAGACAGGCTTGCTCGTAAGGTATAAGGGAGGACGCTATCGGTTCCGCCATCCGGATATTGCAGCCTACCTCGCCAGCCAAAGTTTGCAGGGGGCTGATGAAAACCACCTCAGCGAAAAGGTCAATTTACCTGCTTGGCGCAAGGCGATTATCTACGGCGCATCTCATACTGATTTGAGCAACTTCGTGAATGCCCGTATGAGCAATCCAACTGACATTATCCAGAGTAACATCATGGAGATTGCCCGTTGGCTAACTTATGCTCCACAGGACGTTGCTTGGCGGGCTCCATATATTAAGTATCTGGGTAAGGTTTTCACCGCGCCCAACCAATACCCATTACTCCGTGAACGGGCGGCTGCGGCCCTGCTGACAACGGCTGATCCGAATATCGCGCCGATCTTCCAACAAGCAACACAAAGCATGGTTGCGCAGATCCGCCAGCTTGCGTGTCTGGGTATCGGGGTGTTAGGTCAACCGGAAGATGCATCGATCGTCATCCCCTTACTCAAAGATGGTGGTAATGATGTTCAACTAGCGGCAGCTTTAGCGCTCGGCGCGATTCGCTCGGAAGAGGCACTTACCGCACTCGTTGATGCCTTGACTGATGGATCTGAATCGCTGCGGCAAGCTGTGGCTGAAACATTGGCTGATATTCCACTTGAAGGGTATCCAACTCTGTACGACGCGATTCAAGATGATGAGATGATTGTGCGGCGAGCGGCGGTTTTTGGTATCAAACGCCTCAAGTCCGATTGGGCAGTCCTCGCAATCTACCGAGCCTTTCTTGAAGACTCACAGTGGTACGTCCGGTCAGCGGCGCAAATGGCGTTCCAAGAGATGCGCTACGGGAGTGGAAATGGGCCGCACGGGTATCCGCCTCCTGAGGCGATCACATGGCTGAATGAATGGGCCTCAAAGCGGCAAGAAAATGTTACGCCGGGAGAAGACGCCAGCCAGATTCTGATCAAAGCCATTCAAGAAGGCGAAGATGTGGTTCGGGCACTGGCAGCACGTAATGTTGGGCAACTGGGCGAAGTGCAGATGGCGAAGCTCCTATACAACACTTTGCGTGATAAGAAGAGTGATGTGCGAGACGCGGCGCACCGTTCATTAGCTGATTTACAAATCCAAACCGGCAAATTGTTACCTGCACCAATTTAGAATCCAGTCTGGATTAAGAGTTTTAACTAGAAATCAATGACAATGAATTCTGCACAATATGCAAATTGTGCAATATATCCGCTGAAATGGCAGGCGGGCCGCCGCCGAGAAGCCGCCGACTTACAATTTTGACTCGGCGGGAAGGTCGCTCACAGCCGCTGAATTGACACTTCTGCAGCGGCTGGCTCCCGTAATGCCACCGCGGACAATAGGGTTCGGCGGGAACCTCACTGGATTTCGCTGAATTGACAGTGGCGCAGCGGGATGCTCCCGTAATGCCGCCAAGTCGCTTTTGACGGTATGCCGCCGCTGTCGTTGCAAGATTGAAGTTCCAAGTCGCAAGAGTATTCAATGGCATCCTTTATTCGAAGGCATATAACCTGACAGAACTTCATTAAGCAGTGGAGTATTATGTTTAGACTATGAAGGACAGGTCTGAGACTTATCCCTACGAGGAAACAAATCTCATTTTTGCAGCAAGAAAAGTATCCGCCGTTTCGTGTGATGCTACCTGTCACGTGATCTAGGTTAATTTTAGAACAAAAGTTTGTATCAGTCAATGCAATTCAGTTAGGGTTTACAAACCAAAACAGGAAGCATTATCCGGTGGAATGTGGTTGGAAAATCGAGGGGAATTTCCTAGTTTGAGGATGATTCGGGTAGCTTTTCGTTGGCGGGATCACAGGCGACTACGCGATCAAAGTCAGTGTGAAAAATAAACTGCTGGTCATTGGCCTTTAAGACAATGCGATAGCCATCCACATTTTGTTTGGCATACGTTTCATTAGGTTTCGGGCATCCTAAACTAATATCCGTCCATGTGTAGGATTTTACCTCAACCTGTTCAACTCGCCGTACTGGCAGGCTCAAATCTTCGGCGACACGGCGCTGCGCTAAGCCAACCAATTCAGCAGCCACAGGGTCATCGAGTGATAGCGCAACAGAATCGGTAGGCGACACATCTGAAGCTGCGGGAGTCGCCGTCGCGAGGTCACCCGCACGAGGCAGCGGGGTAAAAGTAATTGTGGGTGTTTGTGGGATTAGTGTGTCGGTGGCTGTCGGAACAACCAAGCGCTGCGTAGGCTCAACCACCAAGGGGGCAGTAGATGAACAGGCGGTAATCATACAGAGTAAAACAACGATTCCCCCATATCGCAACCTGAACATCTACCTCACCTATTCAGCTGTCTTCAAACCACCAAAACGTGATTCGAGATCAGCAGTCGTAATACCTTCAACGCTAATCATCTTGTCGCGTCCGCCAGCACCAGCAACAATTTCGATCTTATTCGGCTGAACTTGCAACTGCTGAGAGAGTAACTGTACCAGTTCTTGATTCGCGGCAGCATCACCAGCAGCGGGCGCCATTAAACGTACACGGAGTGTTCCATCTTCCTGAGTACCGACTATTTCCGATACTTCTGAGCGTGTCACAACACGTACAGCGAAGGCAGCACCACCCCGTGCATCGGTTATTTCAAATTTCCGGTTCTGTGACATAAAATTATCCCTTCCTCTTATGATATCAATTATCGCAGAGAAATCTTCAGAATAAGCCATAAGATTCAAAGTCGTACATTGTTCACTTTTGCATCTTACTTTACTCTGAAAAAGCCGGAAACGCTATTTGAAATTAGAAGTTGCTAACGAATGCCTCTCAAAACGGTGGTCAACACCTGAATAATCAGGAAGACAATGAGAGGGCTAAAGTCAAACATGCCACCGGGCGGCAGCATCTCGCGGATAGGCTTCAAAACAGGCTCGGTGATATCGAATAAGACTTGGATGATGGGATTACTGCGGTCCACATTGGGGAACCAACTCAATATAATGCGGGCTAACAGCGCCAGTTCAAACAACTGTAACAGTAGGACTAGAATCTGAATGATAAACACGACTTTACAACCTCACTTATTAGCTCGTTCGCCAAAAATAGCTCGACCAACACGGACAAATGTGGCACCTTCTTCAATCGCCACCGGATAATCATCTGTCATTCCCATACTCAGCTCCGAGAACGGCACTGAGAAATCAGACTCAATTGCGCGGCGCAGGCTAGCCAAGGACGCAAAGACCGGACGCGCTTCTTCGGGATTGGGGACAATCGGCGCCATCGTCATCAACCCGCGCACCTTTAGGCCCGGCAGCGCTAGTACCTGTTCAAGTTGGGACCAAAGCGCATTCTTCAATTCGCGGTCTGTATCCCACCTTGAGGCCACAAATCCGTCTTTGGCGTTTTCGCCCGAAACGTTCATTTCGAGCAGCACATCTAGCTGCTTGCCCTGCTCTACGCTCAACGTAGAAAATTTCTGCGCCAACTTCAGCGAATCCACCGACTGAACAAATTGGAACAACGGCACTATCTCTTTGGCTTTGCGACTCTGAACATGTCCAATCATATGCCAAGTCCCTCGATCACAGCCTCGACTGGATGTGTTTTGCTGACTGCAATCAGCGTCACTTCGTCGGGCTTACGACCCGATTTCAAGCAAGCTGCGTTTATGCGCTGACGAACCAATTCAATGTTTTCAGTAATGCTCATAATGAGAGTATCGCTCCAAAGCGCCCTGTTTTGCCCTTCTCTGCCCGATGCGAGAAGAATTCATCCGTATGGGTCGCGGTATCCATCTCAGCCACTTCGATTTGTTCCACGCCAGCCCGTTCAAGATCAAGCCGATTGGCAGCCCACAGGTCAAGATAAGCCGTTCCATCATCAGTGTTTCGACTAATTAGGCCGTCGGTCGTGCCGAAATAACCCTTCACCGTTTGGACGACTTCTTCGCCTACCTGATAACTTTCAGGCCCAATACTTGGCCCAATTCCCGCCTGAATATCACGCGGATTACAGCCGTAGGCGCTGACCATCGTCCGAACCGTATTGGCTCCGACGCCAGTGACTGTACCACGCCATCCGGCATGGGCAATACCGATGACATGCCGAACTGGATCATGAAAGAGCAAGGGTGTACAGTCGGCAAAGCGCATGAACAAGGGTGTATCGGGACAGTCGGTGACCATACCATCGGCTAACCCAATCCAACGGCGCCCCTGTACTGGCCCATCGACGATCAGCGTGTCGGCGCTGTGGACTTGCCAGACGCTGCACACACGGTCAGAACGTAGATCAAGGCTTTTGTAAATCAAGTTCTGGTTATGCAGCACGGCAGTATGGTGGTCCCCGACATTCCCACCCAAATTGAGGGATGCCCAAGGCGCAGGACTTACCCCACCCTTCCGTGTGAAAACGCCGTGATTCAGTTCCGACCACATACCAAAACGGTAGTAAACAAGGTCGCCGATTTTCGATTGTTCCAAATTTGCTTCAACTCCGCTCACTTGAAAACGTACCATATACTACAAGTTTTAGGTCTAAAAAGCATCAGAAGACATTTAAAGTTGATGAGAGGTTCCTCACGGATGAGGCTTGCTTGCAGGGGGTAACATTTCCGGTGTATACTCGCGCTATAGTCTTTATACAATTATCTAACCCAAATTTATCGACACAACGTAGAAACAATGAAGACTTCCTGTGCCTAGCATCAGGATAATCTTAACCAAGACTCTCAACGTGAGGATCATACATGAATAGTCGGGACGATAATCGGAAGCAGCGTAGAATATCCATGGTGATTGTTGATGATCACCCCATGTTTCGAGACGGACTTCAACAAGCTTTCGGGCTAGAAGAAGATCTTAATGTCATCGGATACGCTGAAAACGGGGAAGATGCGCTACGCATTGTCCGGCAGTTGGAGCCGGAAATTCTGATACTCGACATCAATTTGCCGCTTGTGAACGGGATGCAAGTCGCCCGACAACTCAAGACTGACCGGCTAAACACCTCGATTATTATGCTGACCGCGTACCATGACGAGGAGCAAGTCCTTCACGCGATGCGCTCTGGCGCTGCAGCCTACTGCTCGAAAGACATCATGCCTGACGAGCTGATTCAGGTCATTCGTGACGTGGCGGATGGGCAGTATGTCGTCAACGGTGAACGAATGGATGAGCGCCAACTTGAAGAGTGGATCCAGTCCAGCGTCGCGGCGATGAGCGGCCCGTATATTGTCGATGCGGAAGAACATTTTATTCCATTAAGCCACCGCGAAATGGAAATATTGCAGTTCGTCACGGATGGATTAAGCAACAAAGAAATTGCGGTTAAACTGAATATTAGTCAGCAAACCGTCAAGAACCACATGACGTCTATCCTCAAGAAACTGCATGTCGAGGATCGTACTCAGGCGGCGGTGAACGCCATTCGGCGCGGATGGGTACGGCTGAGCAATAATCCTTCTACAAATAGTTAATTTCTCAAGTGATTGGACTTCTGATATGAGTGATGGACAAACCCAACTACTGGATACGATTTCGCAGGAAATGAAGCGGATAAAAGACAAGTTGGCTGAAATCAAAACGCAAATTGACCAGACTCAACTGGTTGTCGACCGCGAACAACAGCGTAACGCAGACATCGCTACCGAACTCCGTACTATCCAAGACAATATTGAAACAGTTCCCCGTCAGGACATACGCACCAAATATGATGAAGCAATTGATGCGCGTTTTCGTTTGACCACGATGCGCGGCCAACTGGAAAAGTTCCAATCCAACCGTGATACTCTGGAAACTGAACAGAAGTTACTAGCTCAATTACTCAGCATGATTCAGGGTGGAGGATTACAGATCAACCCTGGAGAAGAACAAGCGCCAGTCCGTGCCCAACCGGCTTTCACCAACATTGTACGCATCGTGCAAGCGCAGGAAGAAGAAAAGAACCGCCTTGCTCGTTTGATGCACGATGGGCCTGCGCAATCCCTGACCAACTTCATTCTCCAAACCGAAATTTGCCAACGTCTATTCGACCGTGATCCGGCACGAGCCGCCGAAGAACTGGGCAATTTGAAGTCAACCGCTAGCGTCACGTTCCAAAAAGTTCGTGACTTCATTTTTGATCTGCGGCCCATGATGCTGGATGACTTGGGTGTTGTGCCTACTGTCAGGCGCTATGTCGATTCGTTCAAAGATAAGAACGATATTGAGGCCAAACTTGACTTTCTGGGTGAAGAGCGCCGGCTAGAAAGTCATCGTGAAGTGATGGTGTTCCGGGGTATACAGGAACTCATGGGGCATGCCCGCGATTATGCCAATGCCACGGAAATCTTCATCCGGTTAGACATTTCAAACGACCGGGTTAAGGTCGATGTTGAAGATAACGGTCGCGGATTTGATGCACAGGCGGCATTCACAGGCGATGACACCCATGTCGAGCCACGTGTGCAAAGTATGATCACTCTTCGAGAGAAGTTTGAACTGGTCGGTGGATCCCTTTCAGTCACCAGTGGTGAAACTGATGGGACACGTGTCCATATGGAACTGCCCACCAGTGACGATGCGATGTAAGCAAAGTCGCTCAATATCTTAAGCTTTGCGTACTTCAGTCTATTTGACAGTGGCTACTATTCGACTACACTAGAAATATGCTGCTGTCACACATTTATAGGTTTTTAGAGTTTTATCTGGTTATTGGCACGCTTGCCAAGCAGATGGAACACCCGAAGGACTAACGGAGGGACTTCATGCGTGGTCGCTTACTCATTCTGATTGGATTAATTGTTCTTTTGGTAGTCATTGCGGTTGTTGTGGTTCTACCGAGTTTAAACGGGGGATCGACCCCGCCGCCGGTAACCGACAATGGCAATAACACGGCGCAACAAAATGTCAATGTTACACAGGCGCCAACACCGACACCTATTCCGCTCGTAAGGGTTGTTCAAGCCCTCCAGAACCTTCCACGAGGTTATCGTTTCCCGAGCACTATTCAAGAGCTTGAAAATATTGTCGGTTATGCCACGCTTCCAGAAGAAACCGTGCCATTCAATGCTATTAAAGAACAAGATGGCGGTCTTGAAAAAGTTCTGGGGATGATCGCCCGTACTGATATTTTCCGCGAGCAACCCATTCTTTCCACTTATCTGGTCAAAGACTTAACTAATTTGGCAAACGTTGGTTCTGATGCCGCAGCAGTACTGCCCAGCGACCGTGTCGCCGTGTCCCTGCCGATGGATCGTATCACCAGCGTGGCTTACGGATTGCAAGACGGTGATCACGTCGATGTGATTATTTCGATGCTCTTTATTGACGTGGACGAGGTCTTCCAATCGATTACACCAAACCTCGTGACACTGTTCACAAAGACCGATCAAGGCATTCAGCTTCAAGAAGGAATCGGCGGACGTATTGATCAGTCCAGCATTGGCACTGTGATTGTCGGACCGGCGGAACGTCAACGTCCGCGTTTGGTTACACAACGAACCATTCAGGATGCGCTGGTGGTACACGTGGGTGAATTCCCATTAGATGGGAAGTATCTTGGTGTGCTGCCTACCCCAACCCCAATTCCCGCTACGGCGGAGTCTGACAGTGGCGGTGGGGGCAATCCGACGCCTGTTCCAACAGCTACCCCGATACCGCCGCCGAACATTGTCACTTTAGGCGTAACGCCTCAATATGCAGTGGTTCTGGTGTGGGCCATCGACGCGAAGCTCCCTGTGACTTTGGCGCTCCGTTCGGTCAATGATCGCAGCACACAGCAAACCACGCCGGTTACGCTGGACTACATGATGCAAGAGTTCCGCATCGAAGTACCTGCTCGCCGTGACTACAGCATTGAACCCGCGATCCGGAGTATTCGACAACTGGTCACTGGCAACATTATTGACTTGAGCAGCCAAGGGATAAACAATACGACTGCAGGACAATAAGCGTTACGCTCCGAACAGAATACCTCAACTTCAAATAGGAAGTTGAGGTATTCTTTGACCGATATCACTAAACAAGCGAAAATACGTGTAAAGAGATATGTCACTAGGCGCAATGAAAGAAGTCTTCAGGTAGCCATATGAACAAACCAGGATCGACTCAGGGTAATGAGGGCGAAATCATCACGATATTGTTGGTGGATGATATTCCCGAAGCTCGTGAGAATATTAAGAAGATGATCGCTTTCGAACCTGACATGAAGGTTGTCGGCTCGGCTGGCACAGGGCGCGAAGGCGTTGCGTTAGCAAAAGAGCTGAAGCCTAACATCGTCATTATGGACATCAATATGCCTGATATGGACGGTATACAGGCGACATCACTTATTACACAAGCTGTCCCGACTACCGCTGTCATAATGATGTCGGTGCAGAGTGATCAAGACTATTTGCAGCGTGCCATGCTCGTAGGGGCGCGTTTCTTCTTGTCCAAACCTGTGTCGATGGACGATCTCTACAATACCATTCGCAGCGTATATGCTCAGCACAAACAGCTTGCCGAGCAGTATCGGACGATGGCGAGCGGTGCCAGCGCGAGCGCCGTAAAGGCGGCAGTTACGACCTCGTCAGGTGAGGACGATAACCGTGCAGGTCACATTATAGTTGTTTACAGCCCACAGGGCGGCGCAGGCTGTACAACCATTGCGACAAATCTGGCGTCCGGATTGATGCGTGAAGGTATTCGCGCGCTGTTGGTGGACGCAGACTTGCAGTTTGGTGACGTTGGTGTTTTTCTTAACTTACAAGCTCAGTCGACTATCGTCGATTTGGCACGCAGTGTAGGTGACCTTGATACTGAGCTATTCGATAATATCGTCGTCACACACGACAGCGGCCTCAAAGTATTGATGGGGCCGACACGGCCCGCAGAAGCTTTCATCGTTCAGCAAGATCCGTCGGCTGTAGCAACGATTTTGCAAAAAGTTGCGAACCACTATGACTTTATCATTGTGGACACAGGCAATCACATGGATGAAACACTGGGTGCGTTGTTTGACATTGCCAGCAAGATCGTGCTTGTGGCAACTCCAACGCTCGCAGGGGTGAAGAATGTGCGCTTCGTGCTGGACGAATTTGACCAACTCGGCTATACGGCTGATAAGACTATGGTCGTGTTGAATCGCGTACCACAAGATCGTAATTTACTAAAGTTCGCCATTCCGAGCGAAAAAATCTCGAAGTTCCTCAAGAGACCGGTTGAGGTCGAAATCCCATCCGATGAACTGACTGCGTTAACGGCCATGAGCAAAGGCGTATTGATCGTAGCACAGCGTGACCGCAGCCGTTCTCCGGTTAAAGAATTCATGCATCTGGCGGATTTAATTTACACGAAGATGATGGGAGCCGAAACCGAGGCTGATCCTAAGCAGCAGCAGGAACAGACGCGAAGTATTTTCGGTAGCAAACTCTTTGGAAGAACCAATTAACATAAAGAAGCCAAACGCACCGACCTCAAATGTAAGTATGGAGGATCGCAATGTCATTGTTACGTCGAATTGATAAAGGTAGTGGGAACTCGGGCGGTGATACTGGATCAGGTGGAGCAGGACGAGCACCCGAACCCATGGGTGGTTCGGGAGGGGGCGACAGCGAAGAGTCAAAATTAGCTGCTATGCGGCAACGCCGTCAGGCATTGGCTGAACAGCAGCGTCCGGGAGCAACCGGCAAGGGCAACAATTATCTTGACCTTAAGACGCGTGTCCAAAACAAACTGCTGTCTGAACTCGACCACCAATCGATGGATGTGTCTCGCAAGAATGAGGTTCGCACCCATATTGAAGAACTGTTCAATGCGATTTTAGCGGATGAAAGTATTGTTATCTCCCGTGCCGAGCGATTGAGTTTATTTGAATCGATTGTCGCGGAAATTCTAGGTTTTGGGCCGCTCGAAATTCTGCTGGCAGACGACACCATTACCGAAATTATGGTCAACGGGCCAAAGAATATCTTCATCGAACAAAAAGGTAACATCAGCCGCGCGAATGTGGCTTTTGAAAACGATGAACATGTTCTCCGTATTTTGGATCGTATTGTCGCACCATTAGGCCGTCGTATCGACGAAAGCTCACCGTTGGTCGATGCTCGTCTACCTGATGGTTCCCGTGTGAACGCTGTTATTCGCCCGATTTCGCTGGTCGGCCCGACAATTACCATTCGTAAATTCTCAAAGAAACCACTCACGATTGATGATCTGATTCGATTTGGCTCAATGACCAAAGAAATCGCGGATTTTCTCCGTGCCTGTATTATCGCCCGACTGAACGTTATCGTGGCCGGTGGTACTGGTTCGGGTAAAACAACCCTTCTCAACGTGCTTTCGGGCTTCATTCCCAATGACGAACGGATTGTCACCGTCGAAAACGCGGCCGAACTTCAACTGCGACAGGAACACGTCGTCACACTTGAAACGCGCCCTGCTAACCTTGAAGGAAAAGGTGAAATCACCATCCGCGATCTGGTGGTCAACTGTTTACGTATGCGCCCCGACCGAATTGTGGTTGGAGAGTGCCGTGGTGGTGAAGCACTCGACATGCTCCAAGCGATGAATACCGGTCACGATGGTTCGTTGACGACCTGTCACTCTAATACCCCACGTGACACCATTTCGCGTTTGGAAGTCATGTGTTTAATGGCGGGTATGGACTTGCCGGTTCGCGCTATCCGCGAGCAGATTGCTAGCGCGGTAGACTTGATTTGCCAACAAAACCGTTTACGCGATGGTTCGCGTAAAATCGAGAAGATCACGGAAGTACAAGGCATGGAAGGTGAAATCATCACCATGTCTGACATTTTCGAGTTTGAGCAAACCGGTATCGAAGGCGGAAAGATTATTGGACGTATTCGTCCAACGGGTCTTCGTCCCAAGTTTATCGAGCGTATCGAAGCTGCTGGTATCCACCTACCGCCATCTGTTTTCGGTATTGGACGAACCTACTAGTCGTTGCACTCGCACACAGGAAGCAATTAAACGATGGAACAGGCAAACGCTTGACGCCTGTTCCATACTCTTCATACAATGTAAGTAAAATCAGGTCGATCATTACAGGGAGGAGGCTAGATAGTGCCACCCCAACTAGTACCTATCATCGCAGCAGTAGCTGGCGTGATCGCGCTCGGAGTCATTATATTTGGCATTTTGAGCGTGCGGTCTGAAAAAGATCTTGTTGAGGAACGCCTCGGTCGTTTCGAGCAAGACTTTCAATCATTTTTGGAAGTCGAAGAACCTGAAGAGGAATCCAAAAAAGAAGACCGGCGGGCGCTGGATCAGATTGATAAAGCCATTTCCAAACGTCCGTTTGCGCAAAGGACGCGAACACAACTGGCCCGCGCGGACATTAAGTTGACTGTAGCCGAATATTTTGCTTTACAGCTTATATCGCCAGTGGCATTTTTCGCGGTCGGTTTTTTCGTTCTCTTTCGCGGCGACATCATCATGTCGATTGTCGCAGGATTTGTGGGCTTCTTCTTCCCGCGTATCTACGTCTCCAGAGCAACCAGTCAGCGTCTCATTAGATTTGAGAACCAATTACCCGATACATTAGCTTTGTGGGTTAATGCGTTGCGCTCCGGTTTTAGCGTGCTCCAAGCAATGGAGGCAATTTCGCGCGATGCGCCAGAACCCACAGCCACTGAATTCAAACGCGTGGTGCAGGAAGTTCAGCTTGGTATTGATGTGGAAGACGCGCTTGCGCATCTACTCAACCGGGTTGAAAGCGAAGATCTTGACCTCGTTATTACCGCCGTAAACATTCAGCGTGAGGTCGGTGGTAATCTCGCTGAGATTTTGGAAGTTATCGGTCATACGATACGCGAACGTATCAAACTCAAAGGCGAGATACGCGTTCTTACCTCACAGGGGCGCGCGACAGGCTATCTCATCAGCCTGCTGCCAATTGCCGTCGCAATCTTCTTGTCGCTGATCGAACCCGGGTTTATGAATCCGTTGTTTGAGAATCGGCTTTGCGGCTGGCCGTTGTTAGGTATTGGTCTGGCGCTTATTGGCATGGGTATGGCAGCGATTCAGAAAATCGTTAACATTGAGATTTAACTAGGAATATCGTCATGGAAAATCTCGGCCTAGGAATAGTAATCATCCTTGTTTTGCTGGTCGTTGCGGGTTTAGTCTACATCGCCTTGCGGGACGACAAGAAGCGAGATCCGTTGCAGGACCGTTTGGCCCAATTCGGCGAACGTGAACTGCCGGAATCACTGGAAGAAATCGAGCTTTCGCTCTCTTTCAAAGATCGTATTCTGATTCCGCTGCTTCGCAAGATAGCTGACATCACAACGCGATTTACTCCACAAAAACAGATTGATGAAACACGTAAGGTCATTGAACAGGCGGGTATGGCTGGCTCAATGGAACCTACCACATTCCTGACTATACGCATTGTTGCTACGGTGGGTATCGCGTTGGCAGCCTTCATGGTGTTCTTTGTCCTGTCGCCCAACCGCGATCCAAATGCCCTGCTCTATACCGCAGGTGGAGCGGCGCTCGGCTTTTACTTCCCTGTTTTGTGGATCAAAGGAAAAGTATCTCGTCGCCAAGATGGTATTCTGAAGAGTCTGCCAGATGCGCTGGACTTACTCACCATCTGCGTCGAGGCCGGTTTAGGTTTCGATCAGGCAATGGGTAAAGTTTACGAGAAATGGGACAACGATCTGGCTATCGGTTTTGGCCGCGTGCTACGCGAAATCCAGCTCGGTAAGCTGCGCCGTGAAGCAATGCGTGACATGTCCGACCGTATGGGCGTGCCCGATGTGACCAGCTTCGTTGCGGCTGTTATCCAAGCCGATCAATTGGGTGTTAGCATGACTAAGATTTTGCGCGTCCAATCTGACCAGATGCGTGTGAAGCGCCGTCAGCGTGCACAGGAAAAAGCGCATCAAGCACCGGTCAAGATGATGATCCCGATGGTACTGCTAATATTCCCGTCGCTGTGGATCGTACTACTTGGGCCAGCCGTCATTTTCTTGCTGGGCAGCGGTACTCTGGGCAAAGTGTAATTTAGCCACAAAAGTTTCAATAACAACTGGCGTTGTATCAACAAAATAGCGAGATATATGCCAGATATTTCACTTCACGAAATGAATAGTCCACAACAACAAAAAGCCCGGATATGGTCTGGGCTTTTTGCGTCTAAAAGCATCTTTAATCGTATTGCGACCACTGGCATCGATCTCCTTTTTCCGCATCGCTGTGCTGGCTGTGGAAGGCTTGACACGTTCTGGTGTGATCAGTGTCAACAAGAACTCGATCAAATCACGCTAACAGAACATATCGAAGCAAAACCACCACTGCAAGCGGTCACAGCCTCTGGTTGGCACATCGGCAAACTGCGTGAAGCGGTGCAAGCATTGAAGTATGAAAACGTCCGTCAGGTTGCTAATCCCCTCGGTGAAAAACTCGCTCAATGCTTGGAGCGCCAAGATTGGACAATTGACATACTCGTCCCTGTGCCGTTACACACTAAACGTTTAGCGGAAAGAGGTTACAATCAAGCACAACTAATAGCAGAAGTTGTATCCAAAATGAGCGGAATTCGTTGTGAGGCTGATGCGTTACAACGGGTAAGAGAAACACAATCACAGGTTACGGTCAGCGGTGCAGAAAGGTTGGTCAACATCCAAGGTGCATTTGTCGCCGATAGTGAAATCGTTAACGGTCACTCTGTATTGATCATTGATGACGTCTATACGACAGGATCGACGCTCAGTGCCTGTGGAGAAGCCCTGCTTACGGCTGGCGCTCAAGTTGTCTATGGCCTGACTGTTACGGCTGCTGGTTATTCAATTACGCACAAAAAGGAGATTGTAGATGAATATCACCATTCAAGGGCGTAATGTTAAGGTGACCGACGCAATTGAAAGTTATGCCCGTAAAAAGGTTGAACACTTTGATCGTTATCTCCCGAACATTGTCGAAGCACGAGTTGATCTGACCCATGAACATACTCGACGAGGTGAAGACCTCGTTGCTGCACAAATCACGATTCGTCACAGTCGTGGGGCGATTTTGCGGACGGAGGAACGTACAACCGGTGATATTTTGGCCGCGATCAATGGTGCCGTCGAAAACATGCACCGGCGAATTCAGCGCTTTAAGAGCAGACGTGTCCGGAAGGGACGTGAAAAGTTCAGCGCTTCTCTAGAAGAACTGAACGCCGCAGAATCAATACCTGATGTTGCAGAATACGTGGACGAGTTCCCAGAAGGAACACCGGCTGAAGTCGTTCGGCGCAAGGAAATTCCAGTCGTAGCCATGAATGAATCAGAGGCGGTGGAACAAATGGAACTGCTGGGACACAGCTTCTTCATGTTCTTCAACGGGGAGACTGGTAGTGTAAACGTCCTCTATAAACGATCTGGTGGAGACTACGGGGTGCTCATTCCAAAAGTTGACTGATCCTCAATCACCAGCGCAATAGATAGACACTGGCCTAGGGCAGCGGAGCATTACACTTCGCTGCCCTATTTGTTACTTTGCCACAGTTTCCGCAACACCCGGTACTTGCGGAGTTCATACCAGCCCATCAAGAGGCTCAAATGCAGACCGTGCCAACCGTCTTGATAACCGTGAAGTGTAATGAAACGCCACCAGAATTGGCGTAAAGGTTGCAAAATATAGTTCTGCGGTTTGGGTCGTATGCCCTGTTGATAGAGAATGCTGGCATCGTAGTCAGAATAGCGCCTCTGTTTGGTACGGAACTGCTGCACCGTTTCATAGTTCAAATGGATGAAATGCTCACGAAGCGTACCTTCAACGCCATCCAATACGACTAACTCATGCACTTTTCGATCCGGGTCATATTGGGCTTTACCGACTTTCAATAAGCGCGTCTGATAGTCAGGATACCAGCCTGCCCCTTTGGTGAGCTTGCCAAAGATATAGTTGAAACGAGGCACACGCCATGCCACAAAATCAGGGTTTTGGATCGCGTTCTGAACCTCGGACGCTAATTCGGGTGTAACCCGCTCGTCAGCGTCGACGAACAGCACCCAATCAGCACGGCCTTCGACTGACTTCAACGCGGCATTACGCTGCCCGGCGTAATCATCAAATTTACGCTGCTGGATTTCTGCTCCAGCACTTCGCGCCAAGTTGGCGGTGTCATCCGTACTCAATGAGTCAAAAACCATTATAGCATCCGCAAAACGAAGGCTTTCAATACAGGCTTGAATATGCTTTTGCTCGTTGTAGGTAAGGATGATGGCAAACAACTTCATCGGGAGGCCATTTCTTGGATTGAACGGTAGGCTTCAGCAAGCGCAGTACGATTTTGTTCGGTTAAGCCATTCACAGAAGTCAATTGACGCAACTTGGACTTCATGCCGAAAGCAACCATTTTACGGGCTACTAAGCGCTTGAAGGGAGAGAAATATTTATTGAATAGCAAGAGGCGGCTCGTCCATAGATATCGCAAACTCTGAGCGCGAATTTGTGACGCGCTTTGTCCACCAAGGTGGATGACATGGGCTGATGGAACAGAATACACAGCCCAACCCGCTCTATGAATGCGCCATGCCCAATCAATTTCCTCACAGTACATGAAATACTGTTCATCAAACATGCCGGTTTGCTCGATCACTTCACGCTTGAGCATCATGGTCGCACCTAAGACAAAATCCACCGCGAACGGCGTTTGACTATCATACTTCTCACGCGGGTAACGGCCATTAAAGCTGCTTTCATAGAAGCGTCCCGGGGTCGGGAAAAATTCGACCCACAACTGGCGCAGCCCGGGAAACGCAAAAGCGCTGTGTTGAAAACTGCCATCACCATAAGTCAGGTGTGCACCGACCAGCCCGATGTTGGGTACCGCGAAAAGTGCATCATATAGAGTTTTGGTTGCCCCTAATTGGGTGATCGTATCGGGGTTCAGTAGATAGACTGCTTTAGGAAGAGATTCCGAGGCTGAGGCTCCAAATCCCATCTGGCGTAAAGCCAAATTGTTAGCCGCCCCAAAACCCAAATTTTGAGCGTTGGTTATGAGATTGACCTGCGGGAACGTTGAGCGAATCAGTTCAACTGTGCCATCGGTCGAGGCACTATCAACTACGTAAACTTCTGAGGTTAAGTGACTGGTCGCCAGATCAGAAAACAGGCTGTCGAGAGCATCCTTAACCAGATCGCGCACATTCCAAGTAACGATAACAACCGCTAAATCAACCGACATTAGCTACCTAACCGGACGAAATCTTGTTTGGTACTGACGGCAAAATCGAGCAATGGTTGTAAATCATCCGCTTTGACGACGACGAGACTTGATTGGCCGAACAACTGATTCAAATTCACCTTAAGCTGGCGATCTCTAGACAAGCTGATCAATTCATTGTTGAGTGCCGTCAAAACGGAGAGCGGAATATCGGACGACGCGACCAAAACAGCATACGGGAATTCCACACTGCTTGCTAACGTACTCACTTTAGAGCTGACCGTTTTGTCATCTGTGACCAATTTGCCGACTAATGAATCGGGAATTGCAGCAATATCACAAGTACTACTGGCTACAGCACTGACCAAGTCCTCAACCTTAGCATAATCTTTAATGGTCTTCGGATCATTTTCTGGGTCGACGCCGGCAGCCCGCATCATCAGCGACGGAATAATCCAGCTTACCAAATCGGTATTAGAGATACGGCAAAAAATACGCCCCTTGACTGAGGATAAAGCATCGATACCTCGCCATGCAATTAGGGTGGCGATTTGTCCGGTTGTCGCGCTCGTACCGGTCCCACGGCTTACCAACAACTGCGCTTGTCCACACTTCTTGGCGCTGGCTGCGATAAAGCCCAGTCCACTGACCAATGCAAGCGATGGTTGATTAGCTGAACATAAGGCATCTAAGGCAGCGACATCGCCATCGACCAGATCAATTTTGACGACGAGTTCTGTTTTTTTGGTAATGGCCGCCTCAAGGTCTGAGACTGTTTTATCCGACTCAGGTTTGGTATCGGGGTGAACAACGAGATGTAAGGGATTATCAGTTTTCCCAACAGGAACGACGGTGGGCAACGCGGGCAAGGGCGTTGACTTTGGAACCGCAGTCAAAGTCGGTATCGGAGTCGGTAATACAGCAGCGGCTTGTGGACGACAGGCAACAACAATGACGCTGAACAATCCCAACAGAAGTAAACGCGCTAGACGACCAGAAAATATCTGTTTCAGCCGGAACACCGATGTTTCCTCCGTGGGGTGATGATTAAACCTATTATAGCATTACCCACCGGTATTGCTGTTGGTTTCAATCAGTAAAATATCCCTCGCTCCAACACGCTGGTTGACGACTTCGACATCCTCATGAATCAGCCCTGCCCAACACTGCTGAGGATTACGCGCTTTGATAAGCTGCTTCATGTGAACAGCGCCCCAGACCTCGCTCTGGGCACCTGCTGGCAGATAATAATAAATGTTCCCGTTTTGAGGATCGGTCACTTTGGTTAGGGTGTCCGGTGAACCAATCGCCCACCGCCAAGGCCAATTCGCCTCGGATGTGGAACACATAATGCCCACACGGAAGGAACCAGACTGCTCATAAACACCTGCGGCACCCCAGACTTGATCCGAGTCATAGACTGTTCCCGGCCAAGGTCCACTGGTGCGAATCGGCACTTTGCCATAGTTGTGGATCGTGAGTTTGAAAACCAACATATCGCCAACCGGCATCGAAACGGTGCTAAAGCCCAAATCCTTCGAGAATACAGGGGATGACATTAGCTCGCCCTGCTGGGTTGGTGAAACCAAGTATTTGGCATCATAAGGTTGGGGGGCAAAGATAACATCGATACCCGTTGGCTGTGGCGCAATTTCGGCTTGAGGAACACCGCCATCCACGATTCGCAGCTTTGAAGTCTGGCTGATACGCTGGCCTTCTAAGTCTTGGGCAACGGCCACTACGGTATAGTCACCGTTGGGTGGAGGCTCGACACCGCGTTCGATACCACCATCATAATCAAAGAAATGTTGTCCGGCTTCACCGGTTTTGCGACCGCTCAATATTTCAGGGATGAAGATCGACTGGCCGTCTGAACCTTGTAGATATACGTTGAGCAAATCAACCGGCTTGGTCAGGTTGAGGTTCATGATCACACGGTCGGCAATACCATCTTGATTGGGTGAGAATTCATGCCGATCCAGCGTAAAGTCTGTCATTTCCGGCAGTTGGGAACCGGCGTCGGCAATCTCTAGGGTTCCCGTCTGCTCAGCGATTTCGCCCGTGGACGAGTCTTTGGCCTCCAACTTCCATGTGTACTGCCCGTTTGGTATCAGGCGTCGCTCGATTGTTCCGGTAACCTGTTCACCAGGAAGTGTAAAGCCACCTACTACACCACTAAAGGCAACGGTGTAATCCGAGGAGATACGGGCTTCATTCTGACGAAAGACGTAATTTGTGCCATCAGCAGATTGGAACGTGAGTGAGACTGTCGCATTCCGCGAAATTCCATAGGTAAACTCGGTCACATCTTCACGGCCATCGGCGTTTGGAGTAATACGTTCCAGTGAGAATTCCGCGTGGGTAATCAGTGGGAGATTGGGTTGAATCAGCGATTTCCCAACCAGTACGACAGCCACCAAAACGGCTATCGCTACCAGAGTTGTTACCAAAATTGATGTTCGCATAGCTTTTCCATCTATTTGCCAAACAGAATGAAGTGTAGCGGAAAGGGATGCCATCGCCAAGTGCAAGCCATTTACTATTAAAGGGGAGTTTACTGTGGGTCGAGTCTGAGGTAAACTGCAATCCCCTATTATTGATTCACCGCTTGAGGTCACATCATTGGCTAATCAGATCGGCACAAACGAATTCCAAAAAATTGCAAACGCCGTACCAGACAAAGATGGTTTGATTGTTTGCCCAGTTGTGCCACTGCGCGGTCTTGTTATCTTCCCAAACGTTGTTAGTC
The DNA here is from genome assembly GCA_044226855.1 of Aggregatilineales bacterium. GTDB lineage: Bacteria > Chloroflexota > Anaerolineae > Aggregatilineales > Phototrophicaceae > CFX2. The sequence goes on along the minus strand of JBGAGF010000004.1, from coordinate 142,962 downwards.
CAATTACAACGCGCAATCCCCGCGCGATGGCTGCCATTCAAGCTGCGCTATCCAACCGCCAAACGGTTATCGGAGTAGCGTTACGCGATCCGAGTGTGACCAGTATCCAGTTCAAAGATTTCTACAGCATTGGTACCGAACTGGCTCTCAGCCGGATTATCCGCACACCGGACGAGACCCGAAATGTACTGGCGCAAGGACGCCGCCGTGTTGAAATTGTTGAACTGGTTCAAGCCGAACCGTACATGGTCGTCAAGGCACGATCCTTCGACGAAACTGATACGGGTCTTGATAACACATCTGAATTGGTCGACCGTGTATTCCAATTGGTACAGCAGTACGCTGACCTCAACCCTACGCTGCCAGACGATGTGGTCGATCATCTGCTAGATGCCGAAGACCCTGAACAGCTTTCTGACTTTGTCAGTTCAGCGCTGGTTTTACCGCTTGAAGAACAGCAGCGCCTACTCGAAACCCGTACCCTCGAAGAGCGGTTGCAGCAAATTGCGTCGCTGCTGAGCCAAGAAATCAGCGTCCTCGAACTGCGGGATGAAATTAACAGCCAAGTTCAGCAAGAAATGGATCGCAGCCAACGCGAGATTTACCTGCGCGAACAAATGCGTGTCATCCAAACTGAATTGGGTGAAGGGGACATTTTTCAGCAGGAGATTAACGAGGTTCGCGATCAAATCGTCACGGCGAGTCTGCCAGTTGAAATCCACGAAAAAGCCTTAAAAGAACTGTCACGGCTGATGATGATGCCGCCGATGGCTCCCGAAGTGGGCATCATCCGCACGTATATTGACTGGCTCGTGAGCCTCCCTTGGAGTAAAGCCAGCGACGATAATCTCGATATTAAGCACGCTCAAAAGATCCTTGACGAAGACCATTACGGCCTACCGAAAGTCAAAGACCGCATCTTGGAATATATCGCGGTGCGTAAACTAGCAAGCAACAAGATGAAAAGTCCGATTTTGTGCTTTGTTGGCCCACCCGGTGTTGGCAAGACCTCTCTGGGCAAGAGTATCGCACGGGCACTGGGGCGTGAGTTCATCCGCGTTAGTTTGGGCGGCGTGCGCGATGAGGCTGAAATTCGAGGACATCGGCGCACTTATATCGGCGCGCTGCCGGGGCGTATCCTCCAAACGATGCGGAGAGCGGGAACCATCAATCCCGTTTTCATCCTTGATGAAATTGATAAGTTAGGTGTCGATTTCCGAGGCGATCCGGCGTCGGCATTACTCGAAGTGCTTGACCCCGAACAGAATAACGCCTTCTCCGATCATTATCTGGAAGTGCCCTACGACCTTTCCAAAGTGCTGTTCATTACGACGGCCAACGATCTCGATCCTATTCCTGATGCGTTGCTCGACCGGCTAGAAGTCATCGAGTTTAACGGCTATACGGATGAAGAAAAGCTCGCCATCAGCCGAAAGTTTTTGATCCCGACGCAGCTTGAAGCACATGGCCTTCAAGACTCAAATATCAGCTTCGATAACAAAGCAATTCGGGCACTCATTCGTGAATACACGTATGAAGGTGGCGTTCGTAACTTAAACCGCGAAATCGCCAACGTTTGCCGTAAAATTGCCCGCTTGCTAGCCGAGGAGAAGCCTTACGCCAGCAAGATCACCCGTCAAAAAGTGGTTGAGCTACTTGGTCCGCCGCTGTTTACCAATCGCCTTGCGCATAAGGAAGACAGTATCGGTTTGGTCACCGGCTTAGTTTGGACATATGACGGTGGAGATATTTCGGTGATTGAAGCATCGGTTCTGCCGGGTAAAGGCAACCTGCTGATGACAGGCCAGCTTGGCGAAGTTATGCAGGAATCGGTACAGGCGGCACTGAGCTATGTGCGGTCACGGGCTAAGGATTTTGATCTACCAAGCGATGATTTCGAGAGCTACGATGTGCATCTACACCTGCCGGAAGGGGCAATTCCCAAAGAAGGCCCATCAGCCGGAATAACCTTAGCGATTGCTATTCTGTCGGCTTTCACAGAGCGTAAGGTACGCAGCCACTTTGCCATGACCGGGGAAATTACCCTGCGGGGCAAAGTGCTGGCTGTCGGCGGCGTCAAGGAAAAGGTGCTGGCTGCGAGGCGCGCAGGCATTACTCATGTTATATTACCTTCTGAAAATAAGAAGGATTTGATCGACATCCCGAAGGAAGCTTTAGACGATCTGCATTTCTCGTTTGTGTCGGATATGCAGCAGGTTATTGATAAAGTTCTTCTACCTCCACCAGCGGAAGGCCGCAAACGGGATAAAGATCGCCAAGAAGAGGAAAAGGACGAACCCTCAGAAACGGCAGTTCAAACGTGAGTACATCAGTCGATGACCTGTGGCACTTGATAAAGAGTGGGCGTAACCATCATACCGAGTGGTTTAGCGAACAATCCGCGCCCGACATGCTGGCCGAAACACTGGTGGCGATGGCAAACAGCCATGGCGGTACGGTGCTGCTAGGGGTCACGGGTCACAACGGGAATATCATCGGCGTGCGCGACCCGAATGAAGCAGTTGATACTATCCTGCAAGCCGCGCTTACAATCGAACCACACCTGATTGTGCCGCTGCCACAAGTCGTCCGGCTCAGTGGAAAATCCATCGTCATCGTCCAAATTCCAACAGGCATGCCTCACGTCTACGGATTAAAGGGACGTTACTTACAGCGGCAAGGCATGGAGAACACGCCTCTCAATCCGCCAGAGCTGCGCAAATTGGTCGTCGAACGCAGTGAAGGCAGCTTTGAAACCGAAGCTGCGTCTGAAACCACTTTAGAAGATTTGGATTGGGAAAAGGTCAAATCTTACGCAACGACTCTCAGCGGCATGGGTGAATCAACCTCCGAACAAATCCTGATTAAACGGGGTTGTTTGATTGAGCAAGCTGGAAAGTTGAAACCGACCTATGCTGGCATTCTGCTGTTCGGTAAAGATCCACAGCGATTTGTACGCGGGGCAGACATTACCGCGGCACGATTTGCTACCGAGACCATGAGCGATACATTCACCCGACAAGATATGAGCGGCACACTGCCTGATCAAATCCGGCGTGCGGAAACGTTTCTGGTCGATCATCTCCGTAAAGGGGTGCAGCTCGGGTCAACGATGGCACGCGCAGAGACATTCGAATATCCATTAGAAGCGGCCCGTGAACTGGTGGTTAACGCCGTCGCACACCGTGATTACCGAATCAACGGCGATGGCATCCGCCTTTTCATCTTCAGCAATCGGATGGAAGTGACCAGTCCGGGACGACTGCCCGGGCCAGTCACCATCGATAACATTAAAGACGAGCGTTTTTCACGCAATCCTGCCATCGTGCAAGTGCTATCGGACATGGGGTTTATTGAACGATTAGGATACGGCGTTGACCGTGTCATCGACCTGATGCAGCAGCAGCAGCTCAGCGCACCAGAATTCGAAGAGACGGCTGGTGGGTTTCGCGTCATCCTACGCAACGCCAATACCAAACCCAAGGTTCAAGTGGTAGCAACTACCCCAACACCACAGCTTAACGGGATGTACAGGGGTGTCGAAATCAACCCGCGACAAGAAGAAGCAATCTTGTTCCTGAACCGCGAAGGCGGCAGCAAGCGCATCACCAACAGTGACCTACAATCGCTCTGCCCCGATGTTCACCCTGAGACAATACGGCGTGATTTAGCTGATTTGGTCACAAAAAATATCTTGCGTAAAATGGGGCAAAAGCGTGGATCGTATTACGTTTTGCAACCCGAACTCATCGAGAGCAAATAATATGGCACGTTTCCGCTTTGGCATTTTCGTGTTGCTGCTCATACTCACAGGCTGCAACCTAAGCTCAAGCGAAGAAGCGACGCCTGTGCCTAGCCCTACCCCCGCGCCGACAGTCTCCGCGCTGAGCTGCGATGATCTGGTGACGACTGCGCTCAACAAAGCCAATCAGGTGTGCAGCAAATTAGGGCGTAACCAAGCATGCTATGGAAACAACCTGATTGATGCGGAGCTTCAACCGAATGCGACAGGTACGTTCAATAAGGCAGGCGATATCGTCAGTGTTGATTTCATTCGTAAGCTGACGACTGCACCGCTAGATACCAGCAAACAGGTCTGGGGAATCGCCATCATGAAAATACAGGCAAACCTCGCTGAAAGTTTGCCGGGACAAAATGTTACGTTCCTGCTTTTTGGCAACGCAGAACTCGATAACATTACGCCCCAAATGCAAGCGGTCGTCCTCAAGACAGGTGTCGGTGGAGCACCAACCTGTATCAATGCGCCGAAGTCGGCGATGCTGCTGCAATCTCCGGAGGGCAGCCAAGCTACAATGACGATTAATGGCGCGACCATTTCACTCGGCTCTACTGCTTATTTGACTGCCGAAGCCAATTCTGAACTGACTGTCGCTACCATTGAAGGGTCAGCAGTAGTGAGTGCGGCGAATATCACGCGTGTGGTACAACCCGGCGCACAAGTCCATCTACCGCTCGGTGGAAGCGATGGTTTGCAGGTCAGTGGGCCACCGTCGCAGCCTGAGCCATTCGATGCACAAATTATGAGTCAAGCGCCTTTGCCCTTGTTAGAGCGACAAGTACAAGTTCCTCCTCCAATCGCGCCAGTGGCTAATCCAACGAATACACGCATTCCGGTTGCAGCACCAACAAGCTGCGCCCCGAGAGCCGATTGGAATTTTAGCTACACGATCCAAACAGGTGACACGCTGTTCAAGGTGGCGCAGTCATTTGGTCTGACGGTAGCCGAACTGCAACAGGCGAACTGCATCGCGGACGCCAACCAGATTCAAGTCGGACAGGTTATCCGAGTACCGCGCCAGTTAGCAACGGCTGTACCGCAAGTCACTATAACTATTCAGCCGACGAACACCGTGCCGCCAACAGCAGTTAATCCAAACCTGCGGGCGGACAGCACACAAGTTAACCAAGGCGAATGCACAACGATCCGTTGGGATGTGACCAACGTGAATCAAGTTTATTTCCAAGGGCAGCCCGTGACGACCACTAGCCAACAAGTCTGCCCGCGTGTGGATACGACCTATACACTCTTGCTCGCTTATCAGGACGGTAAACAAGTACCGTATTCAATACGGGTACTGGTTGTATTGCCAGAAACAACAACCGCACCTCAGTAGTCGCAGACGTAGAGCAATCGTCGGCTTTGGACATTCGTGTGTGTTGACCGAACATGGTATTCTAAACACCTTGGCAACCGTCTAGGCAGGGATTCAGACAATGAAAATTCACTATATCATTCTAGCGATTGCGCTGTTCGGTGCATCGTGCAGTGTGGCAATCGCGCCCACGCCGACCCCGATGCCAACCGCGACAGTAACCAGTACAGCAACAATGGCTCCAACTGCAACTGCTGTGCCGCCCACTGAAACCGCAACGGCTACCAGTACGGCGACTGATACACCAACCATCACGCCGACTGCAACCATTACGCCAACGCCTTATCCAACCGCGCAGGCAACCGTCGGATTCATATTCGACAATTGGGAACTGGTCACTGTTCCAAAAGACATTTTAACCAGCTTGAGTTCACCGATGCTGGCCTTCGTTAACCAGAATGACAAGGATAACGTCTCGAACCAAGGCACGCCGCAGCCCGCAACGGGATTAGAGACATTGTATTACGCAGCACCTAATAATCCCGGTGGCCGTATTCCTGTCATGCAGCTTGCCGCCAGTACCAATAACCAGATTTATATTTCGGCGAACGGTCGCTCGGTCGCGTACTTTAAGGATGGGCGCGATACCACTACGGCGCAAACAGGCGGGCTTTACATGCTCAGCCTTGAGAACCGAATTAGCGGGCGTATTCTACCGATTAACTCACTGGTACAACGTGGATTCTTCAGCGATCCGGCGTGGACACGTGATGGCACGAAACTCGCAATCGCAGTTGCAACCGGCTATGACATTGATATTTTCACGATTGGCAGTGACGGTGCAAACTTGAAGAACGTCACTCAAAATGGTTCGTATGACATATGGCCGTCGTGGTCACCCGATGGAAGCAAACTGATGTTTGTTTCGGATCGCGATACCTGCCCAAGTTGGATTCCGGGTGAAGCGAATGCTTGCGATCCAGCTATGACCCCTCCACCGATTGAGGGCACCGTGGTGGGCAGCATCTATATGATCGACATGAATACTGGCGAAACGCGCAAGATGACCGATCAAAAACTGAGCGAGCCGCCACGCTGGCTGAATAACACGACAATTACCTTTGCAACGGGCGACCCGACATTAGGTGAGCCGCCACAGCGTCACTTATGGATTGAAGATGTTACAGCAGGACAGGCACAGGAGGTGAAACTTGCGAATGAGCCAGAAGGAACCATTCGACTGTCGGAAGCGTGGGCGGCCGATGGCAGTGCTGTAGTCTATCAGAGTGTCACCGACAGTGGGTTACAAATTGTGGCTGTGAGGCGTGATGGCAGCCTCATCGGAAGCACAACCGAACTGAATTTCCCGCGCTTTGGCATGAGCGCTACGTGGCTTAGGGATGGGACGCGAATTGCATTGGGGGGTGTTGGTGGGCAGTGTCCGTATGGGTCAAGAGTGCTCGACCAAGCCTTCAATATTGTGACGCGAGGCAATCCACCTCCCGGCATGTGTAATCCAAGTTATTCGTCCGATGGCGCTTGGTTGGCATTCATCGGTGTGAATCCACGGGTTGATGGACGTGTTGATGTGCTGGCGGCCAATCCAAACGGGACAGGTGTCACTAACTTGACCGGTGTGCTCAAGGGCACAATTAACTTGATTGGATGGGTTGGCGGTTCATAAGCATGGCTGAGAATTGTCCAAAACGGTATAGTTCTTGGCACAGTATATTGGTCTTGGCCGACTGAGCAGTTGGCGAAAGGAATGAATATGGCTCAATTGACCGATAAAATTGCAATTGTTACCGGGGGAAGTCGTGGGATCGGGCGGGGTATTGCTCTGGAACTAGCGAAGCGTGGCGCAACGGTGGTTGTAAATTACAACAGCAATGCTGACGCAGCAAATGAAGTCGTTGAAAAGATTACCGCTGACGGCGGCAAGGCAATGGCCTTTAAAGCGGATGTGGGTGAAGAAGAAGGCGCGAACGCCTTGATTAAAGCTGCCATCGATGCTTACGGCAAACTCGATATTCTGGTTAATAATGCAGGAACCACCCGCGATAACCTCATCATGATGATGAAGGCAGAGGATTTTGACACCGTCATTCAAACCAATCTCCGCAGCACATGGTTGTGCTCGAAGGCAGCGGTCAAGAGCATGATGCGGAAGCGCTATGGGCGGATCATTAATATTACGAGCATCAGCGGCATCGCAGGCAACGGTGGGCAAACAAATTACAGCGCCAGCAAAGCTGGTATTATTGGCTTCACCAAATCATTGGCTCGTGAGGTCGCCTCACGCAACATTACGGTCAACGCGGTCGCGCCGGGATTCGTGCTGACTGATTTGACAAAAGATTTACCGGCGGAAATGACGGCCAAATTGAACGACAACATTCCGTTAGGGCGTTGGGGTTCAATTGACGACGTGGCCTACTCTACCGCCTTTCTCGCTTCGGACGAAGCTGCCTACATCACCGGACATGTGCTGGTGGTTGACGGCGGAATGGCGATGTAGAGTAAAGTTATGCCGACGATATTTTCAAAAATCATTGCCAAAGAAATTCCGGCCAGCATTGTGTATCAGGATGATCTGGTCACGGCGTTCAAAGATATTAATCCAGCGGCACCTGTGCATATCCTGATCGTACCCAATAAAGAAATTGTATCGACCAACCATGTGGAAGCGGATGACGAGCAAATGCTGGGACATCTGTTTACTGTTGCCAAGAAAGTCGCCAAGGAACAAGGTGTTGCCGACAGCGGCTACCGATTGATCATCAACAATGGGCGAGACTCCGGACAAGAAGTCTTCCATTTGCATATGCACTTGATCGGAGGACGAAAATTGGGGCCGCTGTTACAAGCGCGGGATTAAAGCGGGATGCAAAAGGGCGAACAATGATTGTTCGCCCTTTTTGTTAGCAATACTATTGAGCGGAGGTCGCTTCGGCAGTCGCTTCTTTAGCCTCGACCGTTGCTTCAGCGGTCTTCTCGACAGCGACTTGAGTGGTGGCTTCAGCGGTCACTTCTGGGGCTGCAGCCTGTGTTGCTTCTGGTGTTACTTCGGCAGGTACGCCACCTGCAGCAGCCAATGCCGTATCAATCGCACCCATTAGTGACACATTGCTTGAAACATCGACTACACTACCATTGACTAGCAGCGCAGGTGTACCGGCCACGCTTTGCAGTCTGAAGGCGTCGAGTGCTGCTGCTGCAACAGTACCGGGATGGCTGCTGGCCATGCATTGATCCCACTTGGCTTTGTCCAGACCCAAAGCATTCACACCGCCAGCGAAACGGTTCTGTGAGAAAGCGGTATTAGCATATGTGACCTGCCAGCTAAACAGGGCATCGTAGTATTCCCAGAACTTACCCTGATCACCAGCGCAGATGGCCGCCTTAGCAGCGCCCTCACCATTCTGAATGCCGCCTGTGCCATACACCGGAACATAGGTAAACTCGACTTCGCCATTACGAATGCGATCCAACACCTGAGGCCATGTCCCCGAGTGGAAATCAGCACAATGGCTGCAATCAAAACTGGAATACTCGGTCACTTTGACCGGCGCATTACTCTTGCCCAAAATGGGGAAACCCTTATCGGAATAACTTTGGTCAATTCCCTGATAGCGTGTCTGTGTCCCATTTGGAATTGGCGCTTCGGCTGGTGTGCTAATCAGCAACACAATCACAATTGCGAGCACCGCCACCACGACGCCACCAATCGCGAATGTGAGCTGGCGCTGACGTTTTTTCTGCTGCTCACGTTCTTTGCGGCGTTCTAGTGTTCGTGTACGACTCATCTTTCCCTCATTTCTTACAACAATTGGCATCCATTACTAATCAGATTGTTAAGTCTACTTACTGTGGCGTAAAGTGCAACCGTTTCTTCGCGTATTCTCAGTCTTTCATATAGCGCCGAAGCCATGCCAAAAGATAGGTGATGAAGTCCGAAACATAAGCCGGTAGTTTATCGACGAGCGTCGGATTCTTCAGCAACAAGTCATTATTGAGTGCGCCATCTACATCAAAAGCGGCCGACATCATATTGGCAGCAGCCAGAGGTGTTACCTGCCCTTGCGTAATTAGTTCAGCCGTAAGGAGCTCGATTTGACGAACATCCTCGTCACTTACAGGGCGATAGCACACGCTGCGCAGTTTGTTGGACGAGTCAAACGCTAATGTCAAGCCCCCGAAAATATCCAGATGAGAGCCGTTATAAACTTGAAATTGAGTGCCTTGTAGAATAATCCGGCGGGTTGTGGCGTATGTCATATAGACAAAGCCAGCAGCATTCCGATAAGCCGCGAGTGGTTCGAAGATGACATCAGGCGACAGGTTAAGCTTCGGGATGACTTGTTCGCGAAGGAAAGTACGAGCAACATCCGACGAATCGACTTCCGCAGGCGCTTGTAAATCAGGCAGATTCTTCAAGTTATCGAGATAGGTTTGTGCTTTGTCGGAGGGCAGGATTCTACGCTGATCAAACACATTGATCAGAATATCTGTGTGTTTCCCATCATAAAGCAAGTTGTCAGCGGCGAGAAAAGCTTGCGCCATATCTGCGAAGCTCAGTTCGCAGACCGGACCAAGATCGATGGCAGTCGTCAATAGATTTCCAACGATATCGCGCGTGCCGTGAATGGCGATTCGATCCGCAGGGGATTGGCGCATTTGCTCATAGATCGCAGCTAAAATGTCGTAGAATGCACCTGTAAACAGGCGCGAGTAATTGTGCTTTTCACGCGAGAGTTCAACATCCGGATTCGTGGAGCTGAAAGGTAATTGATCAAAGGAGACATCCGTAAATTTGTTCAGCGCATTGCGGAGGTAAACCGTACGACCCTGAATCTTTTCGCCGCGCGCCTGTAAGCGATTGGTCACCTGCTCGGCAACAGCTGAAATAAAGTTATCGATCCGTAAATTACCCTTTGTCCAATCCAGAAGGCGTTTAATGAGCGAGTCGTCATGCAGCGCGACCAAAACAGCAGTCATATCGCCAAAGCTTTCGTGAAAAGCATTTGATCCTAGGCCAAAGGACTCGTTATAAAGATCACGCATCCCGTCTAAAATAGCGTGTCCAGTTTCATGGCTGACAATATCCGCACTTTGCGACGATTGGACTTGATCGCTCCCATCTTGAAAGCCGTTAAACCCCAACATGTGATCCAGTTCGCTGTAGTAGGCATTGCCACCAGAACCAGAGTGAGGGTCAATAATGATCAGGTCATCCTTGAATGACCAAGGCAGCGCGCGTTGAGCATAGCGTTCATACATACGCAGCGTAAACGTGGCGTAGTAGAAACTGTTCACTTGGTCAAATTCCAACTTACCGGGCCAGAACATATAATTGCCCTGCCCATCTGGCTGTGCTGACGCTGCAAGCCGATCATGCACACGGAAACGATGGTTGACCAAGCCCGGATTAATATAGCTAGCCGTCATCTGACGAACTTCGGGCGCGCTGACAAACGGGTCTTGGGGATAGACCATAACATTGACGAAACCGGGGCCGCCTTCGGAGAGTTGAGGTTCAGCTTGCAGCGTGAAGGTAGTTTTTGCCTTTTGCGCAACGTTGGCAGGCGCATTGGACTCATTCTGTTCCTGTAACCGACGAAGTAGATTGAAACTTGAAGCATTGTTATCGGCCATTACATGGAACTCCTAATAACCTAAAAATCACTCGCTCCGAAACGGCAGCAGCCCCATAAAAGCGGTAACTGCCTCGTTCGGTACATAACGTTTACGCACGGCCACTAAATAAGTTCTGACATCATCAGCTCCGGCTAAGGCAACCGTGCGCAATGTGCCCTGCTGGACTTCGCGCTGAATAGCGATCTTTTGGATCAACGCCACGCCCAAACCCAACTCGACGCTCCGCTTGATGGCTTCCGTTTCGCCTAAGAGAATCGTCTCCATGCTGGTCAGTGGGTCTTCACCAAATAGGCGAGACACCGTTGTATAGAGCGCAGAACCGGGTTCGCGAGTCAACAATACACGCGTTGCGATTTGCTGAAGGGTAACACTTTCCACTGCTGCCCATTCATCCTGCGGACTGACGATAACTACCAGATGATCTTGCATAAACGGTTTTGACAGGACATCGGGATGTTCGGCGGGCGAGCCGACCAATGCAATGTCAATTTCACCCGAACTTAACTTTGACAAGAGTTCGCCGGTATTACCGACAACGAGACGTACCCGATAGCTGCTATGAAAGGCGCGGTAACGACTGAGCACGTCCGGAAGAATGTAAGTCGCTAAAGTATGACCGACGCCGAGCTTCAATTGTTGTTTAGCAAGCCCCGCTTCGTCACGAACAGCAGCGAGCGCTTCATCAGCAAGCCTCAGTAAACGCTCGCCGTAGGAAAATAGGACTTCGCCAGCAGCGGTCAGACGCATTTTGCGAGTATTGCGATCAATGAGGTGCACGCCGAGTTCGCTTTCAAGTGCTGCAACCTGTTGACTGATAGTGGGTTGGGTCATATGGAGGACGGCGGCGGCGCGGGTAAAACTACCTAGGCGCGCAACAAACACAAATATACGCAATCGATGAACATCTAGCATGGGGATTTATTGATGCAGCCTATGAATTCCATAAAAACTATCCATTTGAATAATAACTAAAAGAGGAATAGGATTCAACTAGCATAAACGCTATCAACTTGAACCCATGCAATTCAAATAAGACGGCGGTGTTCTATCCGTTGAGACTGACACTGATGCTACATTTTGGATAGAATTGTGGCGTGTTTTTAAGAAATCGCGATTTGACATAGATTTTTGGGTAGCAATTCCGGGTAAGACATCCGGTTTAAACGGTTTTACGATGAGAGGACATCATATGGCAAAGATACTGGATAGTTTTGGTACACGCGGCACCATGAACACCGCTAAGGGTGAAGCCACAATTTATCGTATCAATAAACTGGCTGAAAAAGGCATCGGTCATGTCGATAAGCTGCCATTCAGCATCAAGATTCTGCTAGAGAACGCCCTTCGTAACCTCGATAATTTTCAGGTGAATGAAGAGGCCGTGCAGAATTTGGCGAACTGGAATGCCAAAGCCCCGCAGCAAGTCGAGATTCCGTTTAAGCCGGCCCGCGTGATTTTGCAGGACTTTACGGGTGTGGCGTGTGTGGTCGATCTGGCAGCACTGCGCAGCGCAATGGTTCGCATGAACGCCGAGCCAAAGAAGATTAACCCGACTATTCCGGTTGATCTGGTGATTGACCACTCCGTGCAGGTTGACCGTTTCGGATCCGCCAACGCGATCATGATGAATTCGACGTTGGAATTCCAACGCAACCAAGAGCGCTACGAATTTCTGCGCTGGGGACAAAGCGCATTTGATAATTTCAAGGTCGTTCCTCCGGCGACCGGTATCGTGCATCAGGTGAACTTGGAATACCTCGCCAAGGCCGTGCAGTTATATACCGATGACGAAGGGCGCAGCGTTCTCCTGCCCGACTCGCTGGTTGGCACCGACAGCCATACTACAATGATTAACGGTTTGGGTGTGCTGGGTTGGGGCGTGGGAGGTATTGAAGCCGAAGCAGCCATGCTCAACCAACCGATTTACATGCTGATGCCAGAAGTCATCGGCTTCAAGCTGACCGGCAAGCTGCGCGAAGGCTGCACGGCAACCGATCTGGTGCTGGTCGTGACGCAGATGCTGCGTAAGAAAGGCGTGGTCGATAAATTCGTCGAGTTCTACGGCACGGGCTTAAGCAAGCTGTCGTTGGCTGACCGCGCGACAATTGCGAACATGGCTCCTGAATATGGCGCGACGATGGGTTTCTTCCCGATTGACGACGAAACCTTGAGCTTCATGCGCCGTACTGGCCGTGATGAAGCGCTGGTTAAAACGGTTGAGGCCTACTGCAAGGAACAAGGTTTGTTCCGTACAGACGAGACACCTGATCCGGAATTCACCGATGTACTCGAACTCGATTTGAGCACGGTTGAGCCGAGCATGGCTGGCCCGAAGCGTCCACAAGACCGCGTCTTATTGAGCCAGATGAAAGAAACATTCGAACAGAGCTTGCGCGCTCCGATTGACAAACGTGGCTTCGCACTGGACGAAACCGCTATTGAAAAGACGGCGATGCTCGGAACCAATGGCAACGCAGTTCCGGTTGGCCATGGCGCAGTGGTAATCGCGGCGATCACAAGCTGCACCAACACCAGCAATCCATCGGTAATGATCGGCGCAGGTCTACTGGCGAAGAAGGCGGTTGAGCGCGGGTTGACGACCAAACCGTATGTGAAGACCAGCCTAGCCCCCGGTTCGCGCGTGGTGACCGAATATTTGGATAAGGCCGGATTGACACCTTACCTGCAAGCACTGGGTTTCTATACCGTCGGTTACGGCTGCACGACCTGTATCGGCAACAGCGGCCCACTGCCCGAAAAGATTTCCAGCGCGATCAAGGAAACCAATCTGGTGGCGAGCGCGGTGTTGAGCGGTAACCGTAACTTTGAAGGCCGTATCAATCCATCAGTGAAGGCCAACTATCTGGCTTCTCCACCCCTCGTGGTGGCTTATGCGCTGGCCGGCACGGTTGATATTGACCTTGTGAACGAGCCGATTGGTCATGACCGAGACGGCGAACTGGTGTACCTCAAGGACATTTGGCCGAGCCAAGATGAGATCATGGAGATGGTTCAAAACACCATTACCCCTGACCTGTTCACGAAACAATACGGGAATGTCTATACGGGCAACCTGATGTGGAACGAAATTCCGGTGAGCGGTGGTGCGGTCTACAGTTGGAGCAAGAAGAGCACCTATGTTCAGGAGCCTCCATTCTTTGTTGACCTGTCACCCGAAGCCAAGCCCATCCAGCCTGTGAGCGGCGCGCGCGTCCTCGGTTTGTTCGGCGACTCAATCACGACCGACCACATTTCACCCGCAGGCGATATTCCTCTGGACAGTCCGGCAGGTCGTTACCTGACCGAAAATGGTGTGGAGAAGAAAGACTTCAACACCTACGGAACGCGGCGCGGCAGCCACGAAGTAATGATGCGCGGTACCTTTGCGAACATCCGGCTTCGCAACAACCTCGTCCCCGGTACGGAAGGTGGCGTGACCGTCTACTTCGGCACGGACAAGGTGATGAGCATCTATGAAGCGGCCATGCAGTACATCAGCGAAGGCACTCCGTTGATCATCATGGCAGGCATCGACTATGGTATGGGTTCGAGCCGTGACTGGGCAGCTAAAGGCACTTACCTGCTGGGCGTGAAGGCGGTCATTGCAAAGAGTTTCGAGCGTATTCACCGCAGCAATTTGGTGATGATGGGCGTCCTGCCTCTGGTCTTCAAGGAAGGCGAAGGCTGGGAAACGCTTGGACTGACCGGCAAAGAGCACTACGATATTGTCGGGTTGGATGACAACCTGAAGCCGGGGCAAGAACTAACCGTTCAAGCCACAGCGGCAGATGGAAGCACCAAGGAATTCCAAGTGACGGCGAAGATCAATACACCGGTCGAACTGGAATACTACCGGAACGGCGGTATCTTGCATACGGTTCTGCGGAATTTCTTGAAGCAGTAGATAGTCAGTAGTCGATAGACGTTAGTCTCTAGAATAGAACACCCGATTTCGAGAGCGGTCGGGTGTTTTGTTTGATATTCCAAAACTGTCATAAATGGCTAAAATAGGCGCCCTCGATTTTTAGGGAGTTTAGATGCATGACCCGTACAACTGCCACAAACCGCAGACTGTATAAACATTTGGATTTTGTGACCGCTTCGTTAGTCGCGGTGTTGATCGTATCGAATATCGCAGCGAGCAAACTGATGCAGGTTGGGCCATTCCAGTTCGATGGAGGAACGTTTTTGTTCCCATTGTCCTACATTTTCGGAGATGTACTGACCGAGGTTTACGGCTATAAATCGAGCCGACGTGTGATCTGGACGGGGTTCTTCTGGATGTTCGTGACAGCGATTACACTGGCGATTGTGGACAGCGCATCTCCGGCACAGGGTTGGGAACTCCAGAGCAGTTTCCACGCGATATTGGGGCAGACGATGCGCATTGTGATCGCGAGTTTGTGCGGCTTCCTCGCGGGCGAATTCAGCAACAGCTACGTACTGGCGAAGATGAAAATTTGGACGCAGGGTAAGTTCCTGTGGACGCGCACCATCGGGTCAACCATCGCAGGTGAAGGGGTGGATACAGTGGTGTTCACGTTGATCGCGTTCGCAGGCACGGTTCCGAACGAAGTACTGGTCAACCTGATTATCTCCGGTTATCTGTTCAAGGTGGCGATTGAGACGATTTTTACGCCTATGACCTACCGAGTCGTGAACTGGTTGAAGGCAGTCGAACACGAAGACTACTACGACGTTGGAACGAACTTCAATCCGTTCTTGATTGGGGATGTGAATACAGCACCCAAAACAGGGAACTAGTTTTTATTGCGCAAGATTCGCAAATTTCGCAGTTTGTGCACAATTTGCATATTCATCCGCTGAATTGTCCGGCGGATTTAGGGGAGCAAGGCGCTGAATTGGCACTATTGACTGGCGGTTGGTTCGGCTGATGCCGCCGAAATGGCGCAAATCCGGCGGAAGGCTCCCGCGTGTCCGCCGCTGTGCAATTTGTGCACTGCCGCTGCTGTAGTTGCAAGAGACAAATGGCAAGTTACAAGAAAAGACAAAGGCCGTTGAACCGCAGAGGCGCAGAGAAAATGAAGTCATCATAGCTCTATTTTAGAACATAATTTCCAAAAGTCAAGTTTGAAGATGGTTTGAAAATGAGCGGAAGAATTGGTATGCAGGGTTGTTGTAAGCGAATGCAAGATAGGTGATAATGGCGGGATTATGGAAAAACCCAGTGTGATTATTTATTCCGACGGTGGGGCAAAGCCAAATCCCGGCACAGGGGGTTGGGCAGCGCTTTTGATTCGGAATGGACAGATCGAAGAGATCAGCGGGCGTGAGGTGGATACGACCAATAACCGGATGGAACTGACTGCGGCGATTATGGCGCTGCAATCCCTTGAGGAAGCCTATCGCGTTGAGTTCCATACCGACAGCCAATATTTGAAAAACGGCATCACACAGTGGATGGCGGGTTGGGTGCGAAACGGTTGGCTGACCGCCAATAAGCAGCCTGTGTTGAATCAAGACTTGTGGGAAGAACTGCACGAGGCGATGCAGGATCACGAACTCAAATGGAATTGGGTTAAGGGGCACGCGACCAGTAAATACAACAATCGGGTTGATGAACTGGCAACCGCCGCGCGCGAACGTCGCGACGCCGCGCCAATGGACGTGCCCGAGGCAAAGACCAACACTGACAGCGACACACAGCTTTACGTGTATTCGAGTATGGACTACACGGCGAAGGTTGGCGGTTGGGGTGTAAGCGTGGTGACGAGGGATGGCAAGAAAACGGTCTACAACGGCAGCGAGGCCAATTCATCGGATAATCAACTGGTGCTGGCCGGCTGCGCGCGGGTTTTGGAAGAACTCGCGGGTTCAGGGATTCAATCGGTGGTGGTTTACAGCGACAGCGACTATTTGACCAACGGGATGAGCAAGTGGCTGGCGGGTTGGATGAAGCGCGGTTGGAAAACGGCCAGCGGTGAACCGGTTAAAAATCAGGCATTATGGAAGCGGCTGAACGACGCAGCCAAGCCCTACTCGATCCAGTGGGAACATCTGGAAAAGTTTGAGAACGAGCACAGCAAGAAGGCGCATGAGGCGGCGAAGAAGGCTGTGCAGAAGGTCGGTAATTCGTAGTTAAAGCCTGTAGTTTGCTTAATCATTCAGCGGACACAGCATGCTGTGTCCCTACAAAAGTTCATTGGTCAATTGACTAAAAAGCGGAGTCAGCGGTATCCATGCCAACGTTTTCCAAGCGGGTCTCGACGTTCGGAACCACCATTTTCAGTGAGATCAACACCCTCGCCGCGCAGCACGGCGCGATCAACTTAGGGCAAGGACGCCCTGACTTTGATACGCCGAATGATGTGATCCAAGCCAGCGTGAAGGCGCTGCTGGACGGGCAGCATAACCAGTATCCGCCGGGTAACGGGACTGCTGAAATCCGAAAAGGGGTGGCTGACCATGCGAACCGCTTTTATGGGCTGGATGTTGACCCTGATCGGGGTGTGCTGGCGACGTCGGGCGGTACGGAAGCGGTGTTCTCGTCAATCTTGGGATTGGTTGATCCCGGTGACGAGGTGATTGTCATCGAGCCGTATTTTGACAGTTACGTGCCGAACCTGATCATGGCTGGAGCCAAGCCGGTTTTCGTACCGCTGCATCCGCCGGAATGGACACTCGACCCCGACGAACTACGGAAAGCCTTCACGTCAAAGACCAAGGCGCTTCTATGGAATTCACCTCAGAACCCGACCGGGCGGGTGTTCACCATCGAAGAAATGACCGTGGTAGCTGATTTATGCAAAGAACATGATGTGGTCGTGATCTCGGATGAGGTCTATGAACATCTTGTGTTTGAACCTGCGCGACATGTGCCGATGGCTACCCTACCGGGGATGTTCGAGCGGACGGTGACGATCAACAGCTTTGGCAAAAGCTACAGCGCGACGGGATGGAAGCTGGGCTGGGTTTATGGGCATCCGGATATGGTGGCGGGTGTGACGAGGGCGCACCAATTCGTGACGTTCGCCGTACACCATCCATCACAGATTGCGGCGGGCTACGCCCTGCATCTGCCGGGGTCGTACTATGAAGACTTCCAAGCGATGTATACGGTCAAGCGCGATTTGATGATGGAAGCGCTGAACGGTGCAGGATTGAAAGCCAAACAGCCAGAAGGAACGTATTTCGTCCTTGCTGATTTTTCAGAAGTGTTTGACGGCGACGATATGGCGTTCACGCAGCATTTGATCAAGGATATTGGCGTGGCGTGCATTCCGCCTTCGCCATTCTACTGTGACGAGCACCGCTATATTGCGGGTAAGCTGGCGCGGTTCGCGTTCTGCAAGAGTGATGATACGCTGCGGCAGGCGGGCGAACGGATGAAGAAGTTGAGGGGGTAAGGGAGTGAGGAAAATTCATTTACCCCCTCCCTAACCCTTCATCACCACGTTCGCAGGCTCACTTCGGTGAAAGCCCGCAAGCGATGGAGGGAACTCAAACCTAAATCCAGAGCTTGCCGAGGGTCTGGTGCAAATTGGCGACAAAGGGAAGGTGCAGCAGGAACTGGCCCACAAGCAGCATGCCGCCTTCTAGAACGACAAATTGAAAACCCAATAACAGCCAACGGTCGCGTCCGTTAAGGCTGTTCAGAATCTTGTTGCCGTGCAAGCGGAGGTTATAGCGGTAGGCAACGATGGGCGCGGTGAAGAGGCCGGAAAACAGATAGCTGAGAATAGGGGAATAGCGGCGTTCCTGGATGGCGCGGGTGGCGAAATTCATGTGGCCGAAGACCGCTTCTCGAACTGTGCCGCCGAGCAAATAGAGTGCTTGAACACAAATGGCCGTGAATGCCCATGTGATCGCCAGCATGTGTGCCTCTTGAAGCCAATGGGCGTTTTCTTCTCTGGCATGCGACACCCAATAAAACGATAAATAAGCCACCAACAGGATAAACGGGATGTCGATCAGGGCGGATGTTGTGACCGTCCAGAAAGTTTCGACCAGCCAAAAGCCAAAGAGGTTGAAGGGCATGCGTAGGGTTGACTCGTAAATCCCTTTATAAGACAGCCCGAATACCAACTGATTCACGCCGGAGATGATGGCGAGCGTGGTGAGAGTGGTCATGAAGAAGCGGCGCCATGTGGCAGAGGCGATTTCATCACGCAAGCGACGGAATTGACGTAAGGAGATCCAAAAGGCATTGGCCCAGATCGTTCGCAATTCGACGAATGGTATGGGATGTAAATTGGCCAAGCGTTCATCAATGGGCTGCGTCATGAGTCACCTGAGGACAATCGATTAACGGGTTTACTTGAATCACCTTACGGGTAAGGTTACACTTGTGATTGAAGCGCTATCCTGTAATGGGCTATTCGCTACCCATTGTAATACGATTGAAGCCATGAATGGGTAGCTGAATATTAACTAAGCCGACGAATAGAGGCCAGCGGTGAGTGACAGTACAGAAAAAACTGATTTGACCGCGAAGTATTCACAACATCCGCTGAATACCGACTACCTTGACATGGTCATGCATGACGTCCGGAACCGCGTCAATACGCTGCTCATGGCGAACGAAATCCTGCAATATGAATTGAAGGGCGTTAAAGAGGATGCGCTCAAATATACGGATGTCATACGCGAGTCCAGCGACGGCATCCTGACCATCCTCGAGGCGGCAATTGAAGCGATTACAGGGCAAGAAGATGGTTAACGAGGTTCGATTGTGAGACGACCGACAATATACATTCCGGCAAAATCTGCCGATGATTGGCAATCATTCCTCGCTGATCCAACCAAACAATGGAAAGTGGGTTATTCAGCACGAACTTTAGCTCAAGCTTGGCACGGACAAAATGGTTTTCCTGAAGAAGTCGAACGTCTTTTCAAGCGAAGCTATTTTCAACAATTTAAACCTTTGACTCCACTGATGATCTTTCCTGAATACAAAGTTCCGATTATGGGACAAGGAAAAGATTCGCAGAATGACCTGTTTGTGCTGGCAAAGGCTGATGATCACCAACTGGTTGCTATGACAGTGGAAGGTAAAGTTGAAGAATCTTTTGGCTGCACCATCAAGAAATGGCTGCAATCAAGCAAAGGTGATCGGACAAACAAAGAACGCCGCCTGTATGCGCTGCAGGACGAGCTTGGTCTCGAAACGATACCGGACACTATTTATTATCAACTTATCCACCGCTGCGCCTCAGCCGTGATCGAGGCCGAGCGTTTCAATGCACGGTACGCGATCATGTTAGTCCATTCCTTTAGTCCGCACGGATCATGGTTTAATGAATACGCAGCGTTTGTCGCGCTTTTTGAACAGCAGGCAGTAAAAGACAAACTCATCCATTTGTCCTCGTTGGGGAACGTCGAGCTTTTTTCGGGATGGGTTACGGGTGATCCGAAGTATTTGAGTTTATAACCATGTCGACACCACAAATCCTCAAGTTCTGGAAGCCATATGATGTGCTGACGCAGTTCACCGATACCCAAGGGCGGCTGACGCTGGCGGATTATATTCGCATCCCGAATGTGTATGCGGCGGGACGGCTAGACAGGGACAGCGAGGGATTGCTCCTTCTGACAAGCGACAACAAGCTCAAGACACGGCTGACCGAACCGCGCTATGCGCATCCACGTACCTATTGGGTGCAGGTGGAACGTATTCCTAACGAGTCGGCGCTAAGCAAACTACGGCACGGATTGGAACTCGGCGATGGACCGACCAAGCCGACGATGGTCAGACTGCTTGATCCAGCACCAGATTTGCCCCCACGCGATCCTCCGATACGGGTACGGCAGACTGTGCCAGACTGCTGGATCGAACTGACGCTGACTGAAGGGCGTAACCGTCAAGTGAGGCGAATGACGGCTGCAGTCGGTCACCCTACCCTGCGGTTGGTGCGCTGGGCAATTGGGAAAATTACGCTAGCGGGGTTAGAGCCGGGAATGTGGCAGCCCTTGACTGCAGCCGAAGAAGCCGAACTGCGACGCAGCCTCAAACTGAAGTAGATGATGCAAACCGATTACACGTCCTCGTATTTGCCGAATTTCGCTTATACGCATGCCGATGTCGAGGCTAACCGACAAGGACTGTTGACGCCGGATCAAGACTATCTGGTTGATGCGGTGTATCAGGCACGGCAGCGCGGCGCACGACAAACCTATCTGATGTTCGCGATATGGATTCCGGTGCTGATCATCATCGGCATCATTATTGAATATAACCAGTCGGGCAAAAGTGTGGCTGATTTTCTACCGAGCGCGCTACCGATTGTGGTGGCGGTCAGCGGCGGATTGGCACTGCTCATGCTGATGTCGTGGATATTCACGACGATTAATGCGCGGGATGCGCGGAACAAACGCATCAGTGTGGCGGAGGGTGAAGCACAGGTCATCGAACAAGAGGCACGGGTTCGGGGTTCACACTATATGCGCTACGAGCTGGTTTTGCGTAAAGGTGCGCTAGGTAAACGGTTTTTCCGGTTTGCGAACCATGCCTCGATTGCCCATTTTGAGGTCGGCAAAACCTACCGCGTGTACTACATCAAGTACTATCCGTTTCCGCTGATGCTGTCGGCGGAGGAGATATAAGTGAATGGCGGAAGCCGAATTATATAGTGTACTAAAACTACCAGATCACTTTGTACGTTGGTGGTTATTTCGGACTGTCGTAGGGTGTTTAATCAGTGCATTGGCAGTGTTTATTCCATTTATTGCGTTATCAAGTATTGGAAATGCTCTTAAATTCAGTCAAGGCGTCATACAACTCTTGTCTGCCACATGGTTTGTCACCGCAATTCCAATGTTCGGGGCAATTGTTGGCTATGTCCAATGGTCAGATTCGCTGTTGGTATTCTTACCGCGAAAGTTATGGATGATCGCAAGCGCTGTCGGAAGCGCAACAGGAGCAATAAGTTTGTATTACGGCTTACTTTATGCGCCTAATCTCTTTTCCAAGTACGTTCGATATATGGATATGCCGGATGATGTCAAGAGTTTAGTTGGTAAGAGCGTTCTTTCAGATAAATGGTTCATAACGATTTTGATTTGGAGTGTTTGTTTAGGTGGCGGATTAAGTATTGCACAATGGGTCATCCTGCGAACAAGGTATTCACGAGCCTACTGGACATTTGCAGGAAATATTGGCGGCATTTTGGCCGCATTCTTACTTGCATTGCTCATTAGCGCATTAAGTGACTATAGTGATATGAGCGTATACCTGTGGTGTCTACTGCCAGTAATCGGGGTTACAGGAAGCGGTCTGGCATTAAAACACATTCTGAAACAATAGTGAATTAAGACACTTGGGAAATGCGATTCTGAGATTGGGATATATAGGGATTGGCAAATTTGTTCGACGGTAGTATAACAAAAATCATATGAAATCGGGATTAACACAAGAGCCAATCTTATGATCGAACAACAGGGGTTATTTGTCGCCATTGCGGGGAATATCGGCGCGGGAAAAAGCACGCTGACGGGCATGTTGAGCGAGACGTTTGGATGGGAACCTTTTTATGAAGCCAACGCTGAAAATCCATATCTGGCGGATTTTTATCAAGATATGGAGCGCTGGAGTTTTCACTCGCAGGTCTTCTTTCTTGGAAAACGGCTCGAACATCATCATCAGCTCATTTTGCATCCGGGGAGCGTGGTGCAAGACCGCACGGTCTACGAGGACGCAGAAATCTTCGCGCGGAATTTGTATGAGCAAGGCAACATGGTCGCACGGGATTATGATGCGTATCGGCGCTTATACGAAGCGATCAGCGCGTTTTTGCCTCCCCCTGACCTCATGATCTACCTCGAAGCGAATGTCGATACGCTGATGGAACATATCAAACGGCGTGGGCGCGATTACGAGCGCAACATCTCACCTGAATACCTGTCACGGTTGAACCGGCTTTACAATGAATGGATCGGACGCTGGAAGGCGTGCGAAGTGCTGCGCGTGAAGATCGATGGGATCGACTTCCAACACAACCAAGATGACTTCGAACAAATTCGGGAGGCTGTCGCCAACGGCCTGTCTTTTATGAATACTCACTGAAAACTTAAGCCATCTCTATAGACATTCCTCACAAGTCATGCTAGAATCATTTTAACCTATTAATATGATTCATCTGATGAATAGCGTGACTTGTGACTGATATACGGCTCGACTCCGATCTGCTGAACTACATCATCGACAACGGTTTCCAACCGGGTGATCGCCTGCCCACGATTAGTGAACTGCAGGAAACGGAGAAATTGGGAGTCAGCGTCAGTAAAGTCCGCGAACAGCTTGAAGTGGCGCGGGCACTGGGTTTGGTCGATGTTCGTTCCAAAACCGGCACACACCTCAAAGAATACAGCTTCGCACCCGCCGTTCGCCTCAGTTTATTCTTCGCACTCGCCACTGACGTCGGTTACTTTGAACACTTCAGCGCCCTTCGCACCCACATTGAAATGGCTTTCTGGCATGAAGCCTGCAACCAGCTTACGGACGCCGATAAAGCCGAGCTCGCGGGATACATCAAGGCGGCGCGTACCAAACTCCATGACACACGGGTACGAATTCCATTCGAAGAACATCGTGCTTTTCATCTAACGATCTTTAGACATCTTGATAATCCATTTGTCATTGGTCTGCTTGAAGCCTACTGGGATGCCTACGCGGCGGTGGAATTGAACCGCTACGCGGAATACGGCTATCACACACAGGTTTGGGATTATCATGAACGCATCTTGAACGCGATTTGTGCAGGTGACTTTAACGCGGCGCAAGAGGCTTTCATGCAGCACACCCGTCTGCTCCATCATCAGCCCCGAATGCAGGATATGGAACACGGAACCGAACTGATTGAGTCGAAAGTCACCGAATAACCGCAGCCCGCAGAACCTGCGAAAAGGATTGATTTATGGTTTTAGATGTACAGACTTCAGCACAGCCAAAGTATGAAGGTCAAAAAATTGTTAATGATTTTTCACTGACCGCAGCCACCAAGAACGGTACCGGCAGCCAGACATCGAACAATGTGCTGGTGCTGTCGCTGTTCAAGATGGGCATCCCTGTGAACGGCAAGAACCTGTTTCCCTCGAACATCAAGGGTCTGCCGACATGGTACACCATCCGCGCCAGCAAAGATGGTTACATCGCCCGCCAAAAAGAAGCTGCGATCACCGTAGCCATGAATGTGGATACGGCAGCCGAAGATATTCAAAAAGTACCGGTCGGCGGCGTGTGTATCCTACCCAAAGAATGGAACTGGACCAAGAGCCGCAGCGACATCACTTATTATGAAATCCCTGTTGACCCGATGGTGAAAGAAGCAGGCATCAACCCTGATTTGCGCGAACGTGTCGCGAACATGGTTTATGTCGGCGCGGTCGCTTATTTGTTTGGCATTTCCTTGGACATCGTCTGGCAGGCACTGGTAAGTAACTTCAACGGCAAAGAGAAGCCGGCCAAGATCAACTTTGATATGGTCAAGAAAGCTTATGAATGGGCTTCCAGCAATCTCACCAAACAAGACCCCTACTACTATGAAACCATTCCCGGTGGTAACCCCAACAAGATTATCATTACCGGTAACGAAGCGGGTGGTTTAGGCGGGTTGTTCGGCGGCGTGCAGGTCGTGGCATGGTATCCGATTACACCTTCGACCAGTTTGGTTGACGCGATGTTCGACCATCAAGATTTGCGTAAGGATCCAGAAACCGGGGCGAACACCGTTGCGATTATGCAAGCCGAAGACGAAATTGCGGCTATCGGCGCGATCATCGGCGCAGGCTGGGCAGGCGCTCGTTCTATGACCGCCACCAGCGGCCCCGGTATCAGCTTGATGGCAGAATTCACTGGCTTAGCTTACTTCGCAGAAATTCCCTGTGTGGTTTGGGATGTCACCCGCATCGGACCCAGCACCGGTTTGCCGACCCGTACCAGCCAAGGCGATTTGCTGTTCATCCACTTCCTGAGCCATGGTGATACGCGTCATATCGTGCTGCTACCCGGCACCGTCGCGGAATGTTTCGAATTCGGCTGGCGTGCGCTGGACATTGCTGATCAATTCCAGACACCGGTCTTCGTCATGAGCGACCTCGACCTCGGCATGAATAACTGGATGAGCGATCCCTTCCAATATCCAAGCGAAGGCATTAATCACGGTAAGACCCTCAACCTCGAAACCCTGACCCAATTTATTGCGGATAAGGGTGAGTGGTACCGCTACAAAGACTACGACGGTGACGGCATTCCCTACCGTACGGTTCCGGGCATTGACCATCCCAAGGCGGCTTATTTCACACGTGGTACCGGTCACAATGAACGCGCGGGCTACAGTGAACGCAGCGAAGATTGGGTAGCCAACCTCGGCCGTATTCAAAAGAAGATTGCCGGAACGCGCACTGCACTGCCCCAACCAGAAGTAGTCACGGGTAAGAACAGCAAGATCGGCATCATCTCTTATGGATCGAACGATGCCGCAATTTTGGAAGCACGTGACCGTTTCGCAGCGGACGGTATTGAAACCGATTATATGCGTATCCGTGCCCTGCCCTTAGCACCGAGCGTCCACGAGTTCATCCATTCGCATGAACATGTGTACGTGATCGAAAATAACTTCGACGGTCAGATGGCACAGATCATCCGCATGGAAACTAGCAAGAGCACTGAACACATGGTATCCCTGCCCTTGGGGGATGGCCTTCCGATGACAGCAGATTGGGTTTACGAAAAAATTAGTTCAAACGAGGGTAAGTAAGAATGCCACCGAAGACAAACGCACTCGGATTGGAACGTGAAGAATACAAGGCCGCAAAGAGCACATTGTGCCCCGGCTGCGGTCATGACTCGATTGCCAACCAGATTATCAGCATGGCTTATGATCTGGGCATCAACCAGCACAATGTCATTAAGTTGAGCGGCATCGGCTGCTCCAGTAAGAGCCCAGCCTACTTCCTTGGTCGTGCCCACTCGTTCAATTCGGTTCATGGTCGTATGCCCTCGATTGCGACGGGCGCAACACTGGCGAACCGCAGCTTGACCGCGATTGGCGTCAGCGGCGACGGTGACACAGGCAGTATTGGTTTTGGACAGTTTAAGCATCTGGTGCGCCGCAACGTGCCGATGGTTTATATCATCGAAAACAACGGTGTTTACGGTCTGACAAAGGGCCAGTTCTCGGCCACATCAGACGCCGGACAGGTCTTAAAATACTACGGTAAGAACGAACTTCCGGCGCTTGACCTGCCTTTGGAAGCCATTATCGCAGGCGCAACTTTTGTCGCGCGCAGCTTCTCCGGTGACGCCAAGCAAGCTCAGACGCTGCTCAAGGCGGCCATCAGCCACCGCGGTACTGCCGTACTGGACATCATCAGCCCGTGCGTGACCTTCAATAATGCGCCGGAGTCGAACAAGAGCTACAGCTACGGCAAAGAGAACGAAATCCCGCTGCATGAGATTACCTACTATGAACGCGGTGCGGTACCGCCGCGCGAAGAAATCACAGTTGGTGATTACGCCGCCGGTGAGACGATTGAAGTCGAGATGCATGACGGTTCATACATCAAGCTGAAGAAGGTGGATAACGACCATGATCCGCGCAGCCGTGAGTCGGCCATCCGTCTTTTGGAACGGGCTACAATGGAGCAGCAGTTCCTGACAGGCTTGATCTATTACGAAGAACCGCGTCCAACCATTGCTGATACGCTCGGCTTGGTCGAAACGCCGCTCATTCATCTGCCGGAAGAAAAGCTCCGTCCGTCCAAGGATGCATTGAACGACCTGATGAAGAGCTTCATGTAAGTTGTAGTTAGCCAGCGCTAACAAGCAGAAATCAAAAGGACGTGCCATTTTCGACACGTCCTTTTTGTTATCAATAGGCCAGTGCTAACAGCGGAATTTCGAGTTCGTTGGGCGTCAATCCGCCGTGATGCCCGTAGAACTGCATCTCGTACTTTCCTTCCTCGTACCACCAGACAGTCTCCCCGCTGTAGGGCAAGATCACCAAGTCGGCGATGCGATCCATAAACAGCGACGATGGTGATGCGCCAAAGTAGCCTTGAGCAATCAGGTCTGAGACGCGACGAACCTCCGCTTTACCTTGTAGCACAGAATGTGAAGACAGCAGTTTGAACGCATCATCAACCTGCCCTTCTTTGATGTAGAGGAACAGATCACGCGCCGAGCCTGCTGGAACCAGCAAGCGGCCTTCACCATCCAGACGAATGAATGGCGTCAGTTCAGGGATGCTCTGGTTAAGGTAAACCGTTCTGTCGGGGAAGACATCATCCTGCCCATGATCGGCGGTCAAGAGCAGCAGTGTTTTGCCTGCTTTACCGGATAAAGTGGAATGAAGGAGGTTTTCAGCAGCCGTGAAAAAGGCATCCACTTCCGCCTCAAAGTAGTGCGATGGTGGGCCGTACTTGTGACCGATGGAGTCGATGGAGTCGTAATAATAATAGAAGTAGGCTTTGCCTTTTTCGGCGTTGACGGCTTCTGCTAAATTCAGCAATCCTTCGGACATGGTTTTGAAACCATGCAGTTCAGCACCGCGCCTTAAGCTGCTCATATATTGTTTGGAAACCCAATGCGCTGCCGACATTCATTCCCGGCGGGAGTTTAATCGTCCCGTTTTCCTGATCACCGGCGTAGGAAAAAATCAGCGGAGCGATCATCCGGCCGATAAGCGGTTCATAGTAGAACCATTCGTAAATGCCGGACTGTCCAACAGGCAGGCCAAGGTGGATAGTCGTCAGATGGGCGGCAGTGGTGGAGGGAAATTGAGAGGTAATCTTTGAGACAACACCCTGTTCAACAAAGCGTTTAAGAAAAGGGTATTTCTCGGCATACTGTTCGAAAAATCGCCAACCGAAGGCATCGATGTAGAGCAGAACAACCTTGTCATAGCCTGTGGGCAGTCCCGCAAGTACATCCGATGAAAAACCAAGTTCGCCGCTGCCTGTCAATAAGTGTGTGGCGAGCTGCGGTAGTCCAGCAAAGCAGTAACTACCATAGGCGGGTTTCGTGAAGCGCTGTCCATCACGAAGCGCATTGACTTGTTGAACAGAGTTTTGGTTAATCACAATTAGAGCCGTGCGGCTACTCCTTTGACTATACGCAGCAACGATAACTTTTCAGGTGCAGGCTGCGCGCCCAACAAGATGTTCACCAGCGTTTCCGGCAGTTTGGGACGGCTAGCCGCCAAGGGCACAAGCCAGTTCAGTGCCCGACGATTGAGTGCCATCCGGCTGACCCGCGTGGAAAAGCGAAATAAGTTTTGGTAGCGCTGGCGCAATATTGTATCGTAAGCCTGTAACTGACTACGAGAAAAATCACCGAACTTTAACATCGTTGCAATGTGCTCGGCAGCAATTTTGCCAGACTCCAGTGCAAAGTCGATGCCATCACCGGTGAGCGGATTGACCAATCCGGCCGCTTCACCGACCAGCAGTATACGTTCGGCAAAGAGCGGTGCACTGGCGAAATCAGTACGAATCGGGAAGCTCTTGAGGGTGCCAACCTGTTTGGCATTTCGGAGCATCTGTTTGAGTGCAGGGTTTTCGACAAAGCTCTGGAAAACAGTTTGCGCCGATTGATTGTGTTCGCGCTTGCCCGTGCGAATGAAGCCCGCGCCAATGTTGGCCGATGTCGCAGAGAGCGGGAAAACCCAGCCATAACCGGGTAACACCACACCATCAAAACGAAATTGGAAATAGGATGGCAGGGATTCGATACCCTCATAATAAGCCCGCGCGGCGACAATATTGGGCTTGGGCGGATTCAGGCCGATGATATCGAGCAAGGCGGTATTTGCGCCCGTCGCGACGATGGCAAGCCGAGCGCGATAGGTCATATTATCACTGGAAATGGTTATACCGTCCGTATCAGGCCGCAATCCGCGCACGCGAACGCCGCTAAAAAATTCAGCACCTTGATTCACCACTACTGCATGATTAGGCGCATAGGGCAAATCAGGAATTGTGAAGCGCACCGCTCGGCCTGACGGTGCAGAGACTTCCAGTTCATTGAGTTGAAACCCGCGAGACCGCTGCATCACGCTATCTAGAACACCCATTTCGGTGAGAATCGGCAGCGCACGGGGCACCAGACCATCCCCACAGGTTTTGTCACGCGGGAAAGTCGCTTTGTCCAGCAACAAGACCTTGATTCCCGAACGTGCAAGAAAGTACGCAGAGGATGATCCAGCCGGCCCCGCGCCAATAATCGCCACATCATATTGAACGGTCATCGAGTTAATGCCTATCGTCACAAAAAACAGACGCACATTTTAGCATCAAATTCCCACAAAATGCGTAATACTAGTTTAGATCATGAAAACAGAGGAGCATCAACAATGAAGAAGCTGTTAGGCTTGGCTATCCTATTGAGTGTTTTGGCTGCGGCGTGCAGCCCTGCCGGTAATATCAGCAAGCGCAACCCGGGAACGCTGCGCGACTATATCTTTAGCGTCGAACCCCGCAACAACGGATCATACATCATCTGGATGCGTAACGATAATATCGCGGCCTACTGCACGACGGACAAGGCGATTGGCGACACTGCCCTGCAGGCCATTCACAGTCGCACGGGAGAGGTCATTATGGAATATCGTAACCGCGAAACGTTGGACAAAGAATCCCGCGATGCGAACCAAGGCGGATGTGTCGTCGAAAGTACAGGCGATAAGAGTAGTACACCAATCTTCAAGATTCTTTCGATCGAGATTGTGTCGCAAGAATAACGACAATCCGTAACTACAACTCTTTACGGTTCTGGGGGTTCGACCTTTGATAGAGAAGCTGGTACTTCTTCCACCAGTAGGCGGCGCAGCACTTTACCGACAAAGCTCTTGGGAAGTTCGTCACGAAACTCGACTTCCCAAGGGACGGCATACTCTTTAAGGCGGCGTTTGCAGAGCGCGATCAACTCGTCTTTAGAAAGCGTGCTGCCCGGTCGTGGCACAACATAGGCTTTGATTCGCTGTTCACCCTCATGTCCAGCAACGGTTAGGCCGACGACCGCTACCTCCTTCACGCCGGGATGTTCATAGAGGACTTCCTCCACATCACGCGGATAGACCTGATATTGTCCGGCGAGAATCATCTCTTTCTTACGGCTGATGATCTGGAAGTAACCGTCTTCATCCATTCGTGCGATATCTCCGGTCAGAAGCCACCCATCCGGCGTAAACGGCTGCTCGTCATCATCTTTGCCCAGATAGCCCAACATCACTTGCGGCCCACGAACTGCCAGTTCACCAATTTGTCCGGCAGGCAAACGCTCACCAGTTATCAGATCAACGATACGTGCATCGGTACCGGGCATGGGGATGCCAATGCTACCAATCTTTCGCACGCCGCGCAGTGGATTGGAATGCGTCACAGGCGAAGCTTCAGTCAGGCCGTAACCTTCGACCAGCCGCCCACGCGTGAGTTTTTCGAACGCTTCTTGCACTTCGACAGGTAGAGGCGCAGCACCAGAAATACAGGCTTTGACACTGCTGATGCCATACTTGCGAACGCCGCTAAATTGATTAATCGCCATGTACATGGTCGGTACGCCGGGGAACAAGGTCGGCTTATAGCGTTTGATGTTATTTAGGACATCCTGCGTCTGAAAGTTAGGCAGGATCACCATTTTCGCACCGAGTGCAATCGGCACATTCATGGCAGCGGTCATGCCATAAGAATGCGAGAACGGCAGCACGGCCAGAACGGTTTCTTCCCCTTCTTTCAGGTCGGTGATCCAATGGCGAGTCTGCAAGGCGTTTGCCAGCACCGCATGATGACTGAGCAGCACGCCTTTCGGCTTGTCTATCGTACCACCTGTATATTTGATGACGGCAACTTCATTCGGGTCAACGTCGATTTGTGGACGAACCGGTGGATGAGAGCGAAGCAGCTGTGACCAGAGGTATTCGTTCTTCTGCAGACCGCTGCTGAGTTGATGGCCTTCTTTCTTCTCGCGCATGGCCGTAAAGGCCAGCTTATTCGATGCGCTTAAATAATCCTTGATATTGGTGAAGATTACCGCCCGAAGCTGCGTATTGGCGTGGACAAATCGAGCGGTTTCACTGAACAGCGTCAGCGTGATTAAGAACTGGGATTCCGAATCGATAATCTGGCGTTGAAGTTCAGACCGTTCATTGGTCGGGCTGGTAGAAACGACCACACCACCGGCTTTTAATACTCCATAGTAGGCGATGATGAACTGCGGGGTATTGGGCAACAACAGCATCACACGGGTGCCCTTCTCAACCCCCAGTGAGCGCAGCGCATTGGCGAGGCGGTTGGCTTCATTATCAAGCTGCTTGTAAGTCAACGTGCGTCCACCAAAGACGGTTGCCGGACGGTTACCAAAACGGCGTACCGCGCTGTGCAGCAGGCGAAACAATGGACGATTTGGCAGACCTAAGGTGATTGGCACACCTTCCTCGTAGTGCTTGATCCAAGGGCGCTGTGCTTTGAATTCGGATGTGGTGCGCTTGCCCCACCAACTCGGTTCGTCTGCGTCCTGACCGATGAAGCGTCCGATAGCCCGATTGACTGCTTCAGCACGTTCTAGTGGCACCAGATGACGTGACACGCCTATATTCACGTCCTCAGCGTTAGGGATCGTCCGCGCAACTTCTTCAAATACGGCGGTCGGATAAACTTGATCGCGCTCGCCACGAATGACCATGACGGGCATCCGTAGATCACGGAACATACTCCAGCCGTTCCACTTGGACATGTTGTTGAAGTACACGTCACGTAGAACATGGGCTTCTGCCGCTAACTGCTTGCGCACCATGCGGCGAATGGGAACAAGGATTGCCAATGGCAGCCGAAGGGCAAGCACAGCAGGCTTGAGCAAAGGATATTCACCTGTGGTCGCTATTAGGACTAGACGCGCAATATCCTGTGGGCGGCGATGGGCAAACTCGGTGACAATCGCGCCGCCGAAAGAATGTCCTACCAAAACAAACGGCAGTTTGACGTCGAGCTTTGCCAACAGCGCATCCAAGTCAGTTTGCGCTTCATCCATCGTATACTGTGAATGCGGCGCGTCAGACCGGCCATGACCCCGTACATCATAGGCGATGACGCGATAATTGTCTGAAAAGGCTTTGAGCTGATTTTTCCACTGCATGGCATAGCCACCGTATCCATGCACAAAGACAATCGTTCCCGCCGGATTTTCAGGAGTGACTTCAATAAAACTCAGGCGAACGGGCGGATTTTCGGCTACTAAAATATCTTCACGATAAAGTTCTAAATCAACCTGCATAAAAAACTCCTAATAAGTATGCCTATCATTATATCGGCAGGAACTTTACGGCACGAATCTTGCTATTGGAGTTGATGTAATTACTGATTGTGAAGTTTAGTACATCCCCCTCATAATTGGGGGTTTTTGCTTAATTAACAGACACAGCCTGTCGTCATAGCGTACAGTACGTTATAAGAAGACTTACCCTGTTACATCCACACCCGAATTTTTGATTCAGCCTGTTCATGTAGCGCACGCGAACTTGTTTTATCGTTTCTCACAGAGGTCATCACAAATGCCGGAATACTATCAGCAGACGATTGCTGAAACATTAAACACGCTCAAGTCGAACCCAGCACAGGGATTAAGCGACGCGGAAATCGCGCAGCGGCAAGCCACTTATGGAAAGAACTCCCTTCCGGTTGCTGAAAGCACCAACTGGTTGCAACTGGTTCTCGGCCAGTTCAAAGATTTAATGGTCATCATCTTGATTGTCGCTGCGGTCATCTCAGCACTCCTCGGCGACAGCAAAGATGTGGTCGTCATTCTGGCCATCGTGGTCTTGAACGCCATCATCGGCACTTACCAAGAATTCCAAGCGGAAAAGGCGC
Source organism: Aggregatilineales bacterium (assembly GCA_044226855.1). Lineage (GTDB taxonomy): Bacteria > Chloroflexota > Anaerolineae > Aggregatilineales > Phototrophicaceae > CFX2. The sequence continues at coordinate 110,374 of JBGAGF010000004.1, read as the reverse complement.
TGGCTGCCTTAAGCGCCATGCAAGTACCGTTGGTCCGCGTGCGACGCAAAGGCGAAATTGAAGAAATCAGTGCAGAAGAACTGGTTCCCGGTGACATCATTATTCTCAACGAAGGAGACCGTGTCCCGGCTGATGGGCGTTTGATCGAAAGCATCAACATACAAATTGATGAATCTGCCCTGACAGGGGAATCCGTGCCGGTCAGCAAAAACACCAATGCGCTTGATACCGATCAAAAAGTCACGGTCGGTGACCGCGAGAATATGGCCTTCATGGGTACCGCCGTGACCTACGGGCGCGGAGAGATGGCTGTTACCCAAACTGGCCTGAAGACCGAACTCGGTAACATTGCGGCCATGCTTTTGAAAGTGGAACAGGGCATCACGCCGCTCCAGCGCCGATTGAATGATCTGAGCAAAACGTTGGCGATTGGCGCGGGAATCATCGTTGCAATTGTCTTCGTGGCGGGCGTGCTGCGCGGAATCCCTGTCCAGAACATGTTCCTGACGTCGATCAGCTTGGCCGTCGCGGCAGTGCCTGAAGGTCTGCCTGCCCTCATTACCATCAGCTTGTCATTGGGTGCGGCGCGAATGGTTCGGCGTCACGCTCTGATTCGACGGCTACCGGCAGTCGAAACACTCGGCTCTGTGACTATCATTTGTTCCGATAAAACCGGAACGCTCACTAAGAATGAGATGACGGCCACACGGATCGCCTTGCCCGGCGTCGATGATATTGCCATTAGCGGCATCGGTTATACGCCGCAGGGCAAATTCCTTGTCCAGACCGGCGACAACAACGAGACGCTCAACGTAGCGCTCAACGAGCCTGTTCGTCGCTTTGTATCCGCCATTACCCTTTCAACCAATGCCCATCTGCAAGACGGTGACCGCGACGGAACCTATACTATTGTTGGTGATACCACTGAAGGGGCTTTACTCGTCGCTGCCCAAAAGGCTGGCTGGACGAGGCAGCAGCTCGAAAAGGATATGCCGCGCGTCGCGGAAATTCCGTTTAGCAGTGAACGTAAAGCCATGACAACTGTTCACCAAATCGCAGCGGATGACGCCAAGAAACTGTTCCCAAATAGTCCATTTGTCGGCATTACCAAGGGCGCGCCGGATCAACTGCTGGAATGGGCGACCTTTGAGATGACCCCCAGCGGCATCCAGCCCTTAACCCCCGAACGACGCAAGGACTATAACAATCAGACGAACAAAATGGCGCAGCAAGGTCTGCGTGTACTGGGCATCGCTTACCGGACATTGGAATATATTCCCGCTGAAGTCACGACTGAGATCGAGCGCGAACTGTGCATCTTAGGACTGGTGGGCATTGTCGATCCGGCACGTCCTGAAGCGCGCGAGGCCGTCAAGACTGCGCGGACAGCGGGTATCCGTCCAGTGATGATTACCGGTGATCATGCGTTAACCGCTGAAGCCATTGCCCTTGATTTGGGTATTATCACATCCAATGAAGCGGCAGTAACGGGCAGCCAACTTGACGAGATGAGTGATGAGCGGCTGCAACAAGTTGTCAAAGAAACGTCCGTTTTTGCTCGCGTATCACCGCAGCACAAGCTCAAACTCGTACAAATCCTGCAAAAACAAAATGAAATTGTGGCAATGACCGGCGACGGTGTGAATGATGCGCCTGCGCTCAAGCAAGCCGACATCGGGGTGGCAATGGGCATCACAGGCACCGACGTCAGCAAAGGCGCAGCGGCCATGGTGCTCACTGACGACAATTTCGCCTCGATTGTGGCTGCCGTCGAAGAAGGCCGTGTCATTTATGACAACATCCGCAAGTTCATCAAGTATCTGCTCAGTTCCAATGTCGGCGAGATTTTAGTGATGTTCCTGTCGCTGCTTGCAGGCCTGAAGATTCCGCTGCTCGCCATTCAAATCTTGTGGATTAATCTGGTCACAGATGGTTTACCGGCCATTGCCTTAGGTTTTGAACCCGCAGAGGAAGGCGTAATGCGACGCAGGCCGCGTCCTGTCACGGACAGCGTCTTCGCAGGCGGTTTAGGCATTCACATTATTTGGGCATCTATCCTGCTCACCGTGCTCACGCTTGGCAGCTATCTCTATGGCTACGCTACACATGATATGAATCCCTTGAGTTCGACACTAGCACTCGAATATAAAGATGCAGCCCATTTAGCAAACATTATTGGCCCTGATGCGGCAGCGCGGTTGGTTCCAGCCGACTGGGACAGCCTGTCACTGGACGACAAACGTAATGTTTTATTGGGACATGAAAAGGATGATGCGTCAGGCGAAAATGCTAGCGGCGGGATCATTGGTGCGGCAGAGGAATTCCCCCGAACCATCGCCTTTAGCGTTCTAGCGCTGGGACAAATCTTCCACGTGATCGCTATTCATGCAGGTGACAAGGAGACGTTCTTTAAGAATTGGTTCTCAAAGAACATGATCCTGCTCTACGCCTGTGCCTCGACCTTCGCCTTGCAGCTTGCTGTGATCTATATCCCCTTCTTGAGTCACACGTTTGAAACGACCGCGCTTCCATTGGGTGATTTACTCATTACTATCGGTTTAGCGGCGCTCATGTTTGTTGGGGTGGAGATTGAAAAGGGGTTGAGACGTGGGGGAATCATTACCTACACAGCGTAGTTGTCGCGCTAAATAATGCGCTGGCCGAATAGGCTGGCCGCCAAATCGACGGCAACTACAGCGGTACGATTGCGCTCATCGAGAATGGGATTTACTTCCACGAGGTCGAGCGTCCGTACACGACCGTCTGCCGCCAACATTTCCATAACGAGATGAGCTTCGCGAACGGTCAACCCTCCGGAAACAGGTGTACCAACACCGGGGGCGACGGATGGATCGAGCGAGTCCATGTCAAAGCTCACGTGAATGGCTTCAACCGGGCCAAGCGCCCGCAGCGCAGCTCGCAGCACTTCTGCCATCCCATTCTCGTCAATGTCACTCATGGACATGACTTTGACACCGGCTTGACGGATCGCGACCTTTTCAGCCGGATCAAGGTCACGGATTGCGATCATCACAATCTGCTCGGGTTTTAGGCGGCGTTCACCGATCAACAGCGGCGGTGGGCATCTACCCATCAAAGCAGCAACCACCATTCCGTGCACATTGCCTGATGGCGAAATATCCGGTGTATTAAAGTCACCGTGCGCATCAATCCACAGCACACCAACACGATCAGCGGCATATAAAGATGCCGATACTGATCCCAGCGCTACGCTGTGATCGCCGCCTAAAACCACTGCCTGCTCACCCGCCGCCAGCGATTGGCGTACTGCATCATGTGTTTCTTGGCATACCGAGATGATAGCCTCGGCATTATGCATGTGATCGTCTTGAGAAAGGTGGCGCACTTCCTCGATGATCGGAACATTGATGTTGCCGGAATCCCGCACTTCAAAACCGAGGCTTTGAAGCCGCTGCTGCAATCCGGCGTAACGGATTGCGCTCGGCCCCATGTCGACACCGCGACGGTTTTGCCCTAAGTCCATAGGCACGCCAATAATATTGATGGGACGAACAGTTTGCGTCATCAAGGGTCCTTTAGATCAATACAGGAGTAAGGAAGTACTTAACCTTCTGGGCGGTTGAAGCGTACACCGATCGAGACGAGTAGAATGCTGAGCAGATAAAGGGCCATCAGCGGTCCCATGACCAGCATCATATTAACCGGATCAACCGTCGGCGTAATCACCGCCGCTGCAATCGCTGCTCCCACCACTGCAATACGCCAGTTTTTGAGCAAGGGACGGGGCGTGACAAAACCCAGAATCGACAGCACGAAAAATATCAGCGGGGTTTCAAAGGCCACACCCATCCAAAAGAGAAGCGCGGTCACAAAGCCCAAATATCGATCAGCCGTCCAATCCGCGCGGAACAAATCGGTCTGAAAGTTCACGAGAAAATTCAAGGCGGGTGGGATCAGGATAAACCACGCAAAAACGACACCCACCAGAAACAAAAGAGTCACAGGTGGAATGGAGTACAGGAGCATTCGTGTTTCACGTTTGGTCAAACCGGGCAGCACAAACATCAAGAGTTGGTAGGTAATCACCGGAATCGAGAGGATACCACCAACGAGCAGAGCCACGCGGAAGTATTGAACTACACCGCCTGTCGGGTCGGTGACCAGAAAGGCACGACCATAAGGCTGCTTCAAGAATTCCAACACCGGTGTCGCGACTGCAACACCAAGCAGCGTTCCAATAACCAACGCCATGATGGCCTTAAATAAGCGAGAACGCAGTTCTTCCAGATGATCCCAGATACTCATCCGGGCGCCATCGCCCTCCGGTTCTAGCAAATCAGGATCTTCAACTTCAGGAGCAGGCGCTGAACCACGCTGTAGCTGCATGACTTATTCTCCGTTTTCTGTGACCACCAACTGCGGGGAGTTGTCCCCGGTGGCTTCGGCAGCAATTGCACCCAACACACCATTTACAAAGCGCAACGAGCCTTCAGCGCCATAAATATTAGCTAATTCCATCGCTTCTGCAATGATGACATTAATGGACGTGCTCTGTTGGGCAGCTAGTTCGTAGACGCCTAAGCGGAGAATATTACGGTCAATAATGGCAACTTGATCAAGGGGAAATTCGGAGGCGTATTTCTGGATAAAGGCGTCGAGTTGTTCCAGATTAACCGTAACACCTTCTACGATTTGACGAACATATTTCTCAACACGACGCGACAATTGTTCGTCGCTTAAGCGAGCAGCGATCACTTCTCCCACCATGTGACCACTACAGTCTATTTCATATAACACTTGTAAGGCAATCCGCCGCGCGGCACTGCGCTCAGTCGCTGCCGGGGGATGCTCGACGACTTCGACTTCGGCGTCTTCCATATTGAAATTTGGCAAATCTGTCAACTTAACACCACACATCAAACTCTAAGCTATGAATTGATTTTGAGTTTACATCAAAAACAGTCGTTTGACTACGATCAACACACTTGACACATGATGCAAATCCGTACTACAATGTTTCTCAAAGGGCCATAACAGCTCTCAGTGGCTCAAGTTCTCAGGCGAAAGGGGGTAATTTCACTATGTTGATGGAGGTCTTTAGCATCAATCCGCTAAGCCGCATAGGTCTGGCCATCGCTGGACTTGGAAAATCGACTGCTCCTGCCAATAGATGTTCCCGAACTTCAAAACCGGAGAACGTGTAAAGCCGCAGGCGCACAACCTGTGGCTTTTTATTCCCATCCACCTAACAACTTCGCATATAAGGAATGGTAAAACATCATGGAAAATTTTTATCAACATCAACTGCTGCTTGAGCAGCACCAACGTGACTGTATAAAACAAGCCGAAAATGACCGATTGGTTCAACTGGTCTGTCACTCGACGCCACACATACAACCAGTCACGGAACTCAGCAGCCTCATCAACCGATGGTGGACGAATCGCTGGAATAGTCCAACTCGCAATCAGAATACTAAAGCCAAGATGGTTATGCCTGAAGCATAAACCACTGAGGGCATACTCTTAACCGGGTATGCCCTTTTTATTTATCCAATAGGGACTGCGGCGGCTCTTCAACCTCAATCACGAGTTGGCGCAGTTCCCGTTCATGACGGACGATAAACCACTGGTTCAATTGAGCGCATAACTCGGCACTAAACAAAAATATCGCCGCGATCAAATAGGCCCACAACAGCAGAACAATCGCCGTCGCGATACCACCATAAATGAACTGAAAATTGGCAACCGTTGTCGTATACCAGACGAAACCGCTCTTGGCGAGTTCCCATCCCACCGCCCCAAAAATCGCTGCCGGCCAAACCGCGTCCCAATGCACCTCGCGGGTCGGAACAAAGCGGAACAGCAGCGCAAAAATAACCATGTTCAAGCCCAGCGGCAGGAAGATTGTCCCAATGGTCAGCCAGCTGCTTTGCTGCCCTAATAAGGACGCTGAAATCAGCCGCAAGACCGCCGAGGTGACAAATGATGCTGTAATTAAAACCACTAAAATCAGGGTCATGGCTAGGGCAACCAAACGCTGACGCCACAGACTGCGCCGCGCCGAAACCGCGAAAATCACATCGAGCGAAAATGTGATATTCGAAAACAACCCCAACGCCGACCATAGCAGCCCACCGAGCGCGACCAAAGTGAAGGACTCGCTTTGGTTCAACGCATCCGTGATATTTTGTTTGAGAAGAGAAGCTGTATCCGCTGGCAAGAACATTCCAAGCGCGTTAGCAACCTGTGTCTGGGCGGTTACCGGCCCTACAATTCTCCCGATGAGCACTGCAAAAAGCAGCGTTAAGGGAAAAACGGAAAAAATTGCATAATAAGCAAGTGTCGCGGCCTGCCGTGTCCCACCACCAAAAAAGTTCACCACCGCGTGCCGCAAATAAACAGGGAGTTCACGCGTCGCTTCTTCTTGCTTCAGCCACCAATTGGCCAAGCGCTGCGTTAATTGCTCGAATTGCTGCCAAACTCTGCGAACAGTATTCACTGGATAAACCTCTATCGCCTTTAACGGCTGCTTCATCTCTATTATACGCAGTGATGCCCCTACCCTAAACAGTCCGTGTAAAGAAATGTCAGGATACTGCAAGCAACAAGGCAAAAACATGTTACTATTAAGCTACATCGTCACATTCGCAAAAGGATGGAAACAAATATGAATGGAGTGACCATACAACAGGTTCTATCGCATCTGTTGCCACGCGATGGCGTAGGGCTTATTTATGATATTTTCCTGTATATCATTTTCGTTATGGATCTTATTTTGATGTTCGGGCAGTCCGACAAACAAACACTCACCACCGTAATGGCCGGTGGTGCAGCGGCGCTAGCGGTGGTCGCCAAACTCGATGTCTTTACACCAAAGTCGTTCGGTTCGCTCATTGTCAATGCAGGCATGTTTGTACTGCCCTTATTGGTGGTTGGCATTAGTAAAGCCAAGAAGGTCCAGCCGCTCGGCGTCATCAGCGGCATATTATCGGCAATCTACTTTTTTATGTTTTGGCTAATCTCACAGCGCAGCTAACAATAATCATCGGGCACATTGTAAAGCATGTGCCCGATTTTCATTTCGCCCCCAGTTCCCAGAGATGCTGACCATCCGTCCAGAGATGAACTACGCCAGAAACGTCAGTACGAACAATCGGGGTGTTAGCGAGTAATGCTAATGTATCGCCATCTGGATCACCAAGTCGATTGGTCGCATCACTTTGTAAAACCACCATTTGAGGTTGTGCCGCCGCTAAAAATGTCTCATTTAAAGAACGCACGCCTCCATGACTTGGCAGCTGCATCACGGTTGTCAGCGGCCATTCACCCGATTTCAACAGGTTAATTTGGGCGCTCTGACTGGCGTCCGAAGGCAGGAGAAACGAAATGTTGCCATAGGTTAGCCGCAGCACTAAAGCAGCATCATTCAAATTCGTGCTGATATCTGGCGTATTCTGTGGAGCCAAGACTTCAAGCCGCGTCCCATCTTCAAGGTCAAATGAATATCCCGCCCGTGCTGCAACCAACTTATCCTGTGGCAGTTTTTGTAAAAGGGCCGCATATTCGGGCCGCAAGTTTGGCTGGCCGTTGGTCACGGCCATGTTCACCGAATACCGATCAAGCACTGACGAAAGCGCGTCATAATCAAACGGATCAGGCTGGCTGATCACCAGCATATCCAAATCGTGCTTGTTAAACGGTAGTCGATCCCCCAAAGCAGTTAACAACTGTGACGGAAAACGACCACCATCCACCAAAATGTGTGCGCCAGCCGGAGTCTGAATTAGCACTGCGTTGCTATGCCCGACATCCAGCCACCAAACATGCAGTTTGCCATCCGGACGGCTCAGGAACAAAATACCAAACAACAGCGCGATACCCACGCCTGCCGCGCTTAAGCTCGTCACGACCGGACGACTGCGAATCATGCCAGCCAGCCGTGAAGCCCATGTTGGTTTTGTGGCGACCATCAACGCGCCTCCTATGACAATGACGTAAAACATCGTGATCAGGCGGGGATCAACCTGCACATCGACTTGGGCAAATGGCAGCCGCGCGAATGCCCGCACCACTCCCAACGTCCAACCGAGCAGCAGCATATCCAACCAGAATAACAACTGCGCAACCGGAAACAGAATAAAGCCGAGCAGCGTAGCCATCAAACCCAATACCATGAGCACCGACTGAACCGGAATAACCAGCAAGTTCACAGGGAGAGACACCACCGCCAGCCGCCCGAAGTACAAAATAATCAACGGCAGGGACATGATCTGCGCCGCGATACTGACAATCAACGGTTCACTCAGGAAGTCACCAATCGTGAGTGCGGTTTTGCGTGGAAACAATCGCGCTAACAATGTGTTGAAATATTCTGTCAACGGATTAGCAAACAATGCTAACCCTAATGTGGCGAACAAACTCAACTGAAAGCCCAGATCCCATAATACGGTCGGGTTTTGTAGGGATAGTAGGATCGCCACGAACGCCAGTGAGGTCGGGACATAACTTTTGCGTCTGAGCAGCCCACCAATCACCAGCATACTGCTCATGATCGCGGCGCGAACCACCGATGGCGATGCGCCGACCAGCACCGTATACAGAGCAATAACACTTAAGCCAATCAATGCCGCGCGTCGTGGACGAACTCGAAATCGGCCTAGCAAGCCCATCACCACTCCGCTCAGCACTGCCATATTGAAGCCGCTGATGGCGATGATATGGGATGCCCCCACCGCACTGAAAGCATCCGATACTTCGGGTGATAACCCCCGTGCATCCCCTAACAGGATACCACTTAGCAATCCAGCACTTGGTTCGGGTAGACTGCGGGCAATCAATTGACGTGCACGATTTTTAAACTCAAGCAGAAGCCGCAGCAGCACACTGCCTTCTCCGCTGCCTTTCACCTCAACTGAGGCATCCGGCATGATGCTGAACACGCCGCTCCGCGCCAAATAATCGCGATATGAAAAGTCATCCGACACTGAGGGAAGCACCAACAAACCAGTCGCGGTGATGCGATCACCATAATGAAGGTCAGCACTGGCTAGCGCTTGCACCAGCACCAGACCGCTGGATTGCACCGTCTGGCCGATTCGGGTCACAGTCTGTACATCTAGCCGCACATCAATCCGATTATCGCGTACGTCTGGCTCGGCGCTCACAATGCCTTCGAGTGTTAGGCCGCCCAGATTATTGTATTGGGCAACATTACTGATTTGCGGCACAAAACTATAGCGCAGACCACCTAAGGCAAAGGCCAGCGTCGCCAGCGTCCAATTGCGGGTGTTCACACCTGCCCACATCAACCACACGACCAAAAGAGCCATCAATGTCAGCACGAGCCAAGGCACTGCCGTATGAAGACCGGATGCCGATGCCAGAATGATGCCTGCTGTCCAACCGAGCGCGATCGCAATCAGTCGCATGATTTACGTCAATACAAAAGAAAAAAGGGTATCGCGGATACCCTTAACAATAAGCCTCAAATAAAGACTACTGCTGCTCTTTGCGAACTTCGACCTGTTGGCGCATTTCTACCGGGAACTGCGCCGGAGGTGTCGGCTGCACGGCGCCCGAAGTATTCACTTCGTTGATGCCGTTACGAACAACATGCAGCGCTTTCGCAAGTTGTTGCTCCAGTCGGGCAAGGGTTTCCGCCACGTACTTGTCCGCACCAGCAACCACTTCTTCCGCGTCCTGCTTGGCCTGCTCAATGATATTAGCAGCGCGGCTTTGAGCAGCTTGCACGGTCGCCTCACGATCCATTAACTGCACACCCTGTTCGCGGGCGGCTTGGATCAAGCGGGCAGCTTCTTCATTGGCCTGAGCGAGAATGCGGTCACGCTGCGCCAAGACGCGGGAAGCCTTTTCGATCTCTTCCGGGATCGAAATACGCATCTGGTCAATCAACTCCAGTGCGCGTTCCTCGTCAATCATAGTGAATTTACTGAACGGCATATGCCGCCCTTCGTCCACCAAATCTTCAAGTCTGTCTACAAGGTGCTGAATGTCCATTTGGCTTACCCCTCTCCATTTTCCATTAATCCCGGATACTCACGTTGTATCCCGGGCTGCTCTGATCTGCATTCAGTTCGGCAAAGCGTTTTTGCAATGCCTTAACCACAAAATCGGGTGTCATTCCTGAAACATCCCCACCCAGTTCCGCGATTTCTCGAATGGTGCTGGAACTGATCGAAAGATGTTTTTCATCGGTCATAATGGCAATTGTTTCGATTTCAGGCGCCAACTTGCGGTTGGCGAGTCCCATACGGAACTCCAGCTCGAAATCCGAAAAAACTCGTAACCCCCGGATGAGCGCCATCGCGCCGATCTCTTTAGCATAGTTTACAGTCAGTGTCGAATACTTCGCAACTCGTATCTTAGCATTATTTTCAAAAGCGCGCTGTGCAAGTGCCACTCGTTCATCAACACTAAAGAGGATATTCTTTTTCGGTTTATCGTATATCGCAACAATAACCTCATCGAATATTCTAGCCGCACGTTCAGCCACGTCAATATGACCATAGTGTATGGGGTCGAGCGATGCCGGATAGACTACTTTACGCATAGTATAGGCCATAACATTCATCAAAATCGTAAAGAACGCCAGAAGCTCTCTAACAGTTCTTTTCCACTGATACCTTATTGAGAAATATATTAACTGACATCAGTACGTTCATTATGGAGCATTGTCACCCGCTGCGCCAGCAAACGATGATCTTCCCAAGATAAATTCGGATCTTCTTCATAAATGGTACGCGCCTCGCGCTGCGCCATCTCGACCAATTGGGGGGTCATTTGCTCCGCTAGTTGCATCGTGCTGCCGCCGCTTTGCCGCGTACCGATCAGGTCACCCGCGCCGCGCAGCTTCCAGTCCATCTCTGCCAGCTTGAAGCCGTCAGTAGTCTCTTCCATTGCTTGCAAGCGCATCTTGGCTTCTTCCGAGTTGGTATCCGCCAGTAGTAAACAGTACGACGCGTGTTGACCACGTCCCACACGTCCACGGAACTGGTGTAGTTGAGATAGACCAAAACGGTTCGCACCTTCAATGACCATCACTGAAGCGTTAGGTACGTTCACACCGACTTCGGCAACAGAGGTCGTCACCAGCACATCATATTTGCCACTGGCAAAGGCCTCCATTACCTCGTCTTTTTCAGCAGGTTTCATCCGTCCGTGCAGCAAACCAACTTTATGCCGGAAAAAAACCTGCTGCAAACGTTCATAGGCTTCCATCGCTGCCGGAGCCTCGATCTTCTCCGATGCTTCCACCAGCGGATGCACCACAAATGCCTGCCGCCCTTGGTTTAATTGAGCAACGATGAAATTGTTGACTTGCTCCCGCGCCACAGGTTGTACCACTTTAGTTTGAATGGGAATACGTCCCGGCGGCATCTCATCAATGATCGAAAGGTCCAAATCGGCATGAATGGTCAGCGCCAAAGTGCGTGGAATGGGTGTGGCAGTCATCACCAATAGGTGCGGATTGGTTCCCTTACTCCGCAGGGCCTTTCGCTGTTCGACGCCGAAGCGGTGCTGTTCGTCAATGATGGCAACCGCCAAATCCTTGAAGTCAACGCCTTCTTGGATCAGCGCGTGCGTACCAATCGCCACATCAATAGAACCATCGTTGATTCCACGATAAATCGATTGCCGTTCGCTGCTGCTGAGTGCACCTGTCAGTAATGCAACAACAGGCTTACGGTCACCCGGCATCTTTGACAGTGTCTCACTGATACCTTTATAGTGCTGTTCCGCTAGAATACTGGTCGGAACCATCAACGCTGCTTGCTTGCCCTGTGACAGCGCCATAGCAATTACAACCGTAGCCACTGCCGTTTTACCCGAACCAACATCACCTTGGAGCAACCGGTTCATGGGTCGCGGTTGAGCAACATCACGCCGCACATCTTCAATCGCACGCTTCTGCGCGCCCGTAAGCGGGTATGGAAACACAGCCTGCATAAACGTGGTCAGATATTCGTCGCTGACATCCAAGGGCTGCGCTGGAACCGACTGCCATTCGCGGCGGTTAGCCAACATGGCTAGCTGCAGCGTCAGCAGTTCATCAAACGCCAGCCGTTTATTGGCATGCGTCAGATGATCCCAACCTTCAGGGAAGTGAAGGTTCTTGAGCGCCCATCCCAAGTCGCCAAGTTCTGTGCGTTCCAAAGTACCTTCAGGCACAAAATCCGGAATGCGCTCTGACCAATAATCAATGGCGTTCTTAATTAGCTTGCGAAGTGACCGCCCGCTTAAGCCTTCGGTCAGAGGATAGACTGGAACAATGCCTACGGTATGCAGGTTTTCATTTTCGAGCGGCTCCCACTCCGGATTGGTCATCTGCACTTGGCGCCCAAAGATGGACACCACGCCGCTGACCACCACTTGATGCCCCTTCTTCACCTGCCGAATCATGAAGTGCCGCCCGAAGAAGGTAATACCCATGCGGGCTGTCCCATCGTCCAGCACCATGAAAAAGTCTTTGCGGTTGCCACGCCCGATACGGATTTCGGTATGAATGACGGTTCCAATCACCGTCACTAACTTATCGGGATTAGGAACCAGCTTGGCGATGCTCTCGAGACTGGTGTAGTCATCATGGCGGCGTGGCCGATAATAGAGTAGATCATTAATAGTATAGATGCCCAACTTTTCCAGCATCTTCGCCATGCCCGGCCCGACGCCCCGCAGCTCGGTCACCGGACGGCTCAGCGCTCGTAATAGATCAGCCTTCTCTTCTCCAGATATTTGCGGACGTGGACGGCGTGGCACACGTGCCAACCGTGGCATCGGCGCAATATCGAGTTCGACCTGCTGCCCTCGCCCACCACGTGAACGAACTGGTGCATCATAGCTGTCATAGCTCATGTCGTCGCCACGCTCTTGGAAGAGTTCGCCGCCGTCTTCGCCGTCGTCATCATCGCCCTGCTCACGCGGAGGTCGCTGAGGCCTCTGCTTGTTCTGAGGCCGGTTCTGCTGTCCCTGCTGCTGATGCTTCGGACGATCAGGCCGTTCGCGACGTGGCTGCTGTTCCGGCTGAGCCTGTGTAGCCTGCGGCTGATTCGCTGTTTCAGCCTTTGGCTCTTCCTGATGCTGTTTGTTTTCCCGATGCGGACGCCGTTCGTGTCGCTGTTCCGAACGTGGAGTATCCGTCTTTGGAGGCTGCTCAGGCGATGGAGAAATGTCCGGCGGAGCGCCACCAGTCTCGGCGACTTGTTCCGGAGGTGACACAGACGTGGCTGGCGCACGGAATTCCGGCGGTGCCGGGACACGTCCGGTAATCCGGTCGATCATATAGCCAATCCTCGCAGCGCGGTCTGTTTTCGACTCAACCGTCTCGTATTGGCGCAGCAATCCATTCAGTTCATCGACCAATAAATGATGTTCAGGCTTACGTGCTTGGCTGTGTGCGTCCTGTGACCACTTCTCGCTGAAGGCCGCCAGCCCACCAATCACGGCGCTGTTCTTGCAGCCCTGCTCCCGCTCAAGTTTAAGGATCTTAACCAGTGTTTCCAGTGCAGATGGCATAGTGTCGTCTACTGTCTCCAACCCTGATTGAGGGTAATCACACCTAAGGCTTTCGGTCCTACATGAGTTCCGAGTACCGGCGTGACATTAATAATATACGTTTCCTCGGGTACGGCGCTGCCCATTTGTCGCTTCATCTCCAACGCGCCCTCCGGATTGTTGGTATGGAGGAGTGCTAAACGGTCAAATGGAGCTTGTTCCAGTGCTAGTTCCATCATCTTCTCGACCGCTTTCCCAAACGTGCGAACGCGTGCCGTTGATTCTACCACACCATCTGTCAATGAGATGATAGGTTTGATTTGCAAAAGTGTCGCCGCGCCAGCCGCCGCCCATCCTACCCGGCCACTGCGACGCAGATAAACCATCGACTCCGGAGCAGCATACAAACGGATATGTTCCCGCGCCCGTGCGATGGCTTTCACCACCGCCTCAACATCGCCTGTCGCAGCTGCCACTTCTGCACCGACCAACACCTGAAAACCCATCGCCATCGTGGTCGACCCGCTGTCAATCAGTGTATATCGATCTTCAGGCAAACTGCTCGCCCCCAACCGGAACGCGTTATAAATGCCACTTAGCTTCGCAGGCACAGTCAGCATCACCACATGATCACATTCCGCTGCCACCTTGGTGATAATACTCTCAGTCATTCCCGGCGAAGGGGCAGCAGTCGTGGGCTGCGAAGTCATGGAGGGTAGTTGGTCATAATAAGCGACCCGATCCAGTTCGATGCCATCATCAGCATAACTGCCACCACCATAATTCACAAAGGCTGGTATCAGAGTGATATTCCATTTTTTCAAAACGTCTGGTGGTATATCACATGTACTATCAGCAATAAATCGTATTTTTTTAAAAGTCATCGTCAAAATCGTCCATTTCTTTTTCGAGAATGACTACGCCAGTCGCATCCGCGCCGATCAATGCCGCCAGTGCTGTACCGTATAGAGCATGCGGGAAATATTGACCGGGAAATTCGACTGACAAACGATCTTGAATCATACGGGCTTGTTCGCTCATGTAGCTTTTATGCTGCAAAATGACCACGTCTTCCAGATCAGCGAACTCTGTTACAAACTCCACCATACGCTCGACAGCCTGCGAACGCGTCCGTACCTTTTCTACAAGCTGCATCCGCCCGTGCTCGACGCTCAAAAACGGCTTGATACCTAGCATATTGCTCAAGACACTGTGTGACGCGCTGATGATCTTGTTTTGCTGCAAATAGCTTACTGACTCTGCATAGTAGACCGAGTAGATGCGCTCCACTGCCCCGCGAATCGCCCGCACCATATCATCGAGTGTTGGCTGCTGTTGAATCGCTTTCAAGGCCGCCTTGACTAACATGCCCTGTCCTGCGCACAAATTCTGTGAGTCAATCACCGCGATGGGACAATGCCCGGCAAACGGTCGTGCTGCAGCCAAACCATTCTCATAGCTGCTGTAAATTTCGCGGGAGGCATGGATCGATATAATTCCATCGCAATGCCGCGAGAGTTTCCCGAAGACCTCACTGAAATCCGCTGCTGTCGGCGGATGCACAATCGGCGCATATTGTTGACTGGCGATCAGCCGTAACCCTTCTTCCGGCGTCAGGTCAATTCCTTCGCGGTAACTCTTTCCGGCCACGCTTATTTTGTTCGGAACAACGGTCACCTGTGGATACTGGTGCAAAAAATGGGGAGTTGCGAAATGGGCACAGCTGTCAGTAACAATCTGAATGTTGGGCATTATTCCACGCCAATAATATACGGATACAGCGGTTGACCGCCGTTTACGAGCTGGATTTCAGGTTTAGCAAAATTGGCCGAGAGCACATCAACAAAAGTCTGCGCGTCTGCTTCAGTCACGTCTTGACCATAGTATATCGTAATCAACTCCGATTTGTCCGCACCAGCTTTGCGCAGTACGTCCGTTGTTACTCCGAGCAGCGTATCGCCCGAAGCACTGAGCTTATCATCAATCAGCGCGATATACTGCCCTTCAACAGCGTCTACACCTTCCAGCGAAACGCTGCGTGTCGCGGTTGTGATTTCACAGGTCACAACATTTTTCAGTGCTTTAGTCATCGCCTCAGTCAGTTCATCCAGCAACAGGTTTTCGCGCTCGTTGCTGTATTCGAACATCGCCGCTACGCCCTGCGGGACAGTGCGACTGGGTACAACTCGCACAAGCTTGCCTGCGACCAATCCTGCGGCTTGGTTAGCCGCCAGTAAAATGTTGGGGTTGTTGGGCAGCAGAACCACTTCTGTATTCGGAACTTGCTTCAACGCCAGCAGGAAATCCTCAGTGCTAGGGTTCATTGTCTGCCCGCCGCCAATGGCGTAGGCAGCGCCCAAATCGTGTGTAAATAGGATTTTTAGCCCTTCACTTGGAGCAACCGTAATCACGGCCACGCCCTCGACAGCCTCGCCTGCAATCCCACCTTCGCGCCCTGCACGCTCCACCACATAGTCTTGGTATTGCGCCTGCATGTTCTCTACGACGACGTCATCTAAGGCCGCACCCTGCTTGATCGCGTAACTGATCGGTTCGCCGGGGTCATGCGTATGCACATGAACTTTGATCAAACGTTCGTCGCCTACAACCAGCGTAGACCATCCGATAGCATCAATCGAGGCTCGAATCGCGTCCACATTCATTTCACGCCCACGCATCAAAAACTGCACGTCGTAGCCGTAGCCTTCTGCATCTTCTGGCGCAAGAGCGTCCTGCCACGATTTCACATCGCCCGGTAATATTTCTATGCCCGTGCGCGTCATGCTCTCGCCCCGCACTTGCTTGAGCATCCCCTCAATGATGTAAGTCCACCCTTGTCCGCCCGAGTCGACCACACCCGCATCTTTTAGGACAGGCAGCAGATCAGGCGTGTGCTTCAACGCGTTGTAGGCCGCGCCTACTTTAATATCAAACAGGCGGCTGAGATCATTTTCATGGCGTGCTTCTTCAACCACCGCTTCCATCGCCTGGCGCGTAACGGTTAAGATGGTTCCCTCAACCGGCTTAACAACAGCCTTATAGGCTCTATCGACGGCATTTTGACAAGCCGCTGCAAAAATTGGCGCGTCAAACTGCGCGTGGTCCTCCAATGCTTCGGCCATTCCGCGCCACCATTGGGACAAGATGACGCCAGAGTTCCCGCGTGCGCCAAGCAGCGCTCCAGCGGCAATCACTTTACAGACTTTCCCGACATGTCCCTCATTCAGTTCAGCCAGTGGCTCGCACGCCTTCCGCATCGTCAGGAACATATTCGTTCCCGTATCACCATCAGGAACTGGAAACACGTTCAGTCGATTCACTTTTTCTTGATTGCTGTCTAGCCAGTGGAGACCGGCTAAAGTCAGCTCCTTGAGCAAATATCCATCACAGCTTAATAACTTGGTTTCAGCCGTCACTCCCAAATCCTTACATCTAATCTGCTAATAACAACTGACATCCACTACTTGACATTAGTGTACGCCCATTCTATTAATCTAAACACCTGTCTACTTTAGATGTTACGAGATGTTACGACTCTGACCAACAGATTGCTTTAGCGCGTCAATACCGGCCTTTACGCTAAACTTCGGACTAAAGACCGAACTCCCAGCAATCAACACATTAATACCGGCTTCTACACATATTGGCGCGGTTTCAGTGTTCACACCGCCATCCGCTTCCAGATCAATATCACGTCCGCTACTTTCAATCATCTGCCGCAGTTGTCGTGCCTTCGGCAAAACCTCCGGCAAAAAGGCTTGTCCGCCAAACCCCGGATTAACACTCATGATATTGATGACATCCAACATGTGCATGATTTCGCTCAGCGCCGAAGCGGGTGTATGAGGATTGAGCGCCACGCCTGCGCCACAGCCCAGTGCCTTAATTGCTTGCAGTGTCCGATGCAAATTGGGACACGCTTCAATATGCACCGTGATGCGTGTCGCGCCGGCCTTGGCAAAATCCGCTAACAAATGATCGGGCTCGACGATCATCAGATGCACGTCCAAAGATAAGCTTGTAGAACGCCGCGCCGCATCAATCGCAATCGTCCCCATTGTCAGATTAGGCACAAATCGGCCGTCCATGACATCAATATGGATCAGTCCCGCGCCGCCCTGCTCAGCTTCCTTAATTTGTTCGCCCAGTCGGGCAAAATCGGCCGCCAATATTGAAGCGGCAATCTGTACATTCTTTGACATAATCCCTTTATCCTATTTCGTTGTTAAACGCTTTATTCGCTTTGCTTTATCTTTGCAAGATTTTAAAAAGGCGTGTCTATCACTTCACTGTTTCTGTAGGAAAAAATCTAAAAACTTACCTTTTCGCTCTAGATCTTGGTAATGTCGCCCCTATTTGATTCCCTCTCCATCGGATGACGACGAGTTATGGGTATGGTCTTTCACTTCACAAGCTTTGCCATCTCATCAATCAGTGGATTGCCAGCATAATAACCATGATATTCTGCTGGCATCAACGCCGCGATACCACACATAATTCGATCGGTATAATCCGCCAGAGCATCACCTCGCGCCCGACCTTCCGGCAGGGAATAGGGTTTCCCAACCACAACATGAACAGTGGGACGAAATTGGTGAAACATCAAGTTCGTTCCCCAGACCGCCACCGGCACAATGGGAACATTTGCCCGTGTTGCGATGAATGCTGCCCCTTCATGCCCCTCAATCAACTGACCCGTTTTGCTCCGTTTGCCTTCCGGAGCAAGCGCAAACGAATGGCCTTGTTGAATAATTTTTAGTGCGGTCGTTAAAGCCTGTCGGTCAGCCGACTCCTGCTCAATCCATATAGGCGAACCGGAGTAAAAGAATAACCCTGTTAAGGTACCTTTGTATTTTCGAGCCGTAAAAGTCGGCACTGTATCCTTGAATTGGCTGCCAATAGCCGGTGCGTCCCAGTAAGCCTGATGATTCGACGTGACCAGATAAGGTGCTTTTGGGATGTTTTTTAGTCCGCTAACCCGATAATCACTGAATATATGCATAAAAATCTTGCATAGGGTTCGCGAACCGGGTAACGGTGTCCAGATGGCTGGTTCAGATGTAGCGTTCAAAATAAGCCTTTTGATGCTTGCGGTCACGATTAGTGGACTTTGCACTCACGCCATATCCTCGCAATCCCTTTTATCGCAGAATACTCGTATGGATGCAACCCCCGATGCACAACCACAAATCGTTCACATACCTACAAAAAAGTTCATAAATCTCATATCCCGAATTCGTACAATTTTATAACCATTCCCAAACCCTATTTCAGAATTTTTGTGCTATACTAGAGGTCTACTTAAAGTCAAAAACGACACTCAAACGATGAACTCACTTCAACTTCAAATCCTTTGTCTACATACCCCGCCAGATGTATGGCGAGGCGAACCAGCCCATCGTTTCGGTTTACAAGATAAACGGGGCATTATCGACGATGGAATTCCGCAAGGTGATGGCACGCGCTTATATACCTGTGAGGTCATCGCTCGGCTCAATGGAGATGATGTTGATTTCAGCGGGGACTACATTCAAGGCGCAAAAGGCTCGCGGTTCCTATATCTCAGTTGGGCCTATGACGCGGGTGGCTGGGTACGGCGCATTAAGATTCCGCTGGCGGGTATCACATCTGAACAAGTTCTGATAGGGAAGTCGCTTGAGGCCGTCATTGAACCAGCCAATGCCGCCGCCACGGTCAGACCGCTCTATGGTTGGAAAACCGTATGAATTTCTTTAGCAGCAATATTGCGACAAATCAGCGGCCATCTCCCGTGTATTCGCTGCAGCAGCACTCCCCATACAGAGCGGCGACATTCAGCGAGCCAACCGCTGCAAGTGCGCCAGTTCGGTGGCACCAGCCGAACCATCCGCGGCGCAAAATTGACAATTCAGCGGCATTAGCCGGGCTTCCCGCCTGCCATTTCGGCGGGAAATCGTCACAAAATGCAACTTGTATAAACAAATAGTGATTTTCCGTTGAACAGGGTTTCATGACCTGTGATTTAAAGCTATAATAACAAACCCTGTGCCCATCTGGCATAGTGGTCATTCATGATTGGAGGTGCGGGGTGGAAGCGGCTCGTATTTTGCTTATTGGACGCACCCCGGCTACCGGTGCATCGGTTGCGAACGCTCTTATTAAACATTATCCCGTAATAACGGCTTCAAGTGGCAAACTTGCGATAACATTGGCTCAAGAAAACCCGATTCGCGTCATCGTCTTAGACGCTATTTCGATGCGCACCCCGGGTGACCGCATCTGTGACGAGCTTCGGGCCGCCTTACCAACGGTTTCACTTGTCCATTTGCATCCGGGTCCCAAAGCCAACATTCAAAGTCAAGCTGATGTTGTCCTGCTCCATCCAGTAACTGCCCGTCGGCTGCTCAACAGTGTCGAAGCACTCCTTCAGAACAAGGCCGATGATTTGCTCGTCTGTGGTCCCTTTACTATCAATCGTACGCGACGTCTCTTGCTGGCCAACGGTCAGGAAACACAGCTCACCCCCAAACAACAGTTGTTGATTGAAACCTTTTTCTCCAATCCCTGCGCCACCCTTGACCGTCGTACATTGATGGAAAAAGTTTGGCAAACAGATTACGTTGGAGATACCCGCACCTTGGATGTCCACATCCGTTGGGTTCGCGAAATGATCGAATCTGATCCAAGCCATCCGCAATTCCTAAAGACAGTACGTGGTGTCGGCTACAGACTCGACGTTCCAACACTCGAAAATGCCGGGACACTTCAATCCATTCTTCCATAGTCCCAAAACAAAAAACCGACCTTCTCAGGTCGGTTAGCATTCTACTTATTAAAAGTAACGAACGTACAGTTATTTAGACTTGGCTTGGAGTGCTGCCAACTGTTTCATGAGACGGCCCTTACGACGCGCCGCATTGTTGGGGTGAATAGTGCCCCGGCTGGCTGCCATATCCAAATCGCGCACCGCAACCATCGTCGCGGCCTTAGCCGCTTCGAAGTCATTGCTTTGAATTTCAGTACGCGCCTTCTTTACAAGTGTGCGAACGCGGGTACGGTAAATACGGTTATGGATACGACGCTTCTCACTCTGGCGGAAACGCTTAATTGCTGAACGATGATTAGCCATGCTGCCTCTAGCAATAACTGCTGTTTTTATACATTGGATTAATGAGGTGGAATATTATCATATCCTCAAACCTTTTGTCTAGTTTGGATTCCACCCGATCTAGCTTAACCTGTCATTTGCGAGATAAAGAAAATTACCGCACCAATATTGACCAAGATCATCACAAGCAGACCAAGCAAAGCAACGACCGGGTAACGTTCGCTGGTTCCCGGCAGTCGTGTTGCCGTAATTTCCCGCGGGATATATTGGAAGAACTCATCCGCTTCCAGCTTTTCCATTTCGGCATCATCAAAGTCTTCAACGAGAGCACCACTGTGCCGGATTTTGTCTTCGTCTTTGAAAATGTCGAGTGTCTTGTCGATCGCTGGCTTGCTTGGAATAGGTTTACTCACAAGTGGAGAACTGATATTCTCAGCTGCCGGACTCGTCGGAGGAGGTGTCAGTGGCGACTGCCGTAACGGAGATTGTTGTTTGATCGGTTCAGCCTTGGGAAGCTGTTGGGTAGAAAGATCAGCGCTGAACGGGCCAGATGAAAACAAATCATCCACTGTATTCGGGTCAAAGCGTTCATCATCCTCGTCGTCAGTTATGGACATGAAGCGGTTGGCCTCATCCAGCATCGCGGGATTGAGTTCCGGTGCGTTCCCACCAAGATTGAGCTTACTCACCCAATCATCATAGTCTTTTTCGGTTGGCTCATTCACCTTGTAGTTTGAACTGGCACTACTAGAGGCGGTAACGGGAGCTTCCCATTCGATACTGCTCGGTAGTTCATCGTCACTGGCCGGGCGCGCGGGGGGAGGTGGAGCGGACGGTGGTGTGAAGCTGGTGGATGCCATCACATCTTCCGCTTGGGTCGGACTCACTTTTGGACTGCTGCCAAAGCGCTGATCAAGCATGTCAATGCCCTGCTTGGCACGGTCGCTCTTGGGATTTATGGTCAGCACATTTTCAAGGCAGGTACGCTGTTCTTCTGGTGTTTCTACCACCGCGCTCAACCAGAGCCATGCCTGTTCGTTATATTGGTCGATTTCAACAGCTCTCAGGAGTAAAGTACGCGCTTCTTCTTTATGACCAGCACGGTACGCGCTAATTCCCTCTCGCACCATTCCATCAACATTAGCAGGCATAGTGACCACTCCCTAAGCTGAATCTCATCTTATTCTTGTATCATAGCATGAAGATGGTTAGTACGACACTTGACTTCCGCACATTAAATTTAAACCTCACAATCAGTGAATTCCGTAGTGAATCAAAACATCGCTTTTGCGCTATAATGTCTCCAATCAAATACACTAAATTAATAGGCACAGTAACGTTGTAGGTGCGTATAGTTCGATTTGTATCTGGCTTTGTATAGTTACGAATTTCCCAAATTCATTCATCTATTAAACATCCCCACTCTATAGGGGATTTTTGGCAAGTTTCTGGTGCTAGACTGTATCTTTGTAAGGGAGCACTAATATCATGCAATGTCCAAATTGTAAGCACTGGAATGAAGCAGGTTCACGTTTTTGTGAGGAATGTGGTTTCGAGTTGACAAGTCAAGATCAACCCGTATCGGCACAGGTCACTGTTCGTGAAGCAGAGGATACCGAAATTCCGGTTCCTGCTCCGCAAACGCTGACGCCGAGTTCATCACCTGCGCCTGTCCCCTATAGTGGGCCGCGTCTGCTGTTGAACAGTACAGGGTCAATCTTCCGGTTGGGTGATGTTGCCCTCGTCGGTCGTGAAGATGCATCTCTTCAAATCGACCTCGAGGGCTATCCGGAAGGCAAGTATGTTAGCCATCGCCATGCCCAAATCACGAAGATCAAAGGTGTCTATTACATCGAAGATCTTGGAAGCTCCAACCATACATGGGTCAATCAAATTAAGTTGGCGCAAGGACAAGCTGAACCGCTCAAAGAGGGCGATATCGTCCGCTTCGGAAAAGTTGAATTAACGTTCCACGAGAGCTAAACATAAACCTATGAATGCTAATGTAGCATCGAAGATCACCTGTCCGCATTGTGGTATGCAGACGAGTACTGAGTCTGGATTCTGTGATGAATGCGGGCTTGAACTGAATACACAAGCGCTGAAACCGGTTACTGCGGCGCAATTAATGGCTACCGGTGAACTCAGCAAGACCACAGGCGAGAAACTAACCTGTCCCTTCTGTGGTGCGGCGCTTCGCCCGAATGCCCGACACTGTCCGAACTGTGGGAAGAAACTCCCGCGCGAGACCGCTCAACCGGCTGTAGTTGAGCAAGCACCACTTCCGGGGAGCATCTTGCGTCCTGGTCTCGTCATTGCTGACCGTTACGGTCTTGAAGGTGTGCTCGGTGAAGGCGGTATGGGACGCGCATGGAAAGCCTTTGACCGCCACTTGAACAAATATGTGGTCATCAAAACGATTGTCACTCCGGATGAAGGCTTACGGAATGAACTCAGAAAAGAAGCCGAGTTCCTCATCAATGTGCGTCATCCGAACATTGTCGCGGTAATCGACTTTTTCACGGTTGAAACCGAATTGTGCTACGTCATGGAATTCGTGTCCGGCCCGAGTTGGGCGGATGAAATCGAAGAACCGGTCAACCGTAAACTGGTTCTGCCCATGTCCGCTGAGCAAGCGTTGAATCGCATCAAAGGCTTGCTGCCAGCATTCAAGTATCTACACGGCTTAAATCCGCCGATCATCTACTGCGACTTCAAGCCGTCTAACGTTAAGACCATGACCCTTTCGAATGGCGATCAGATCGAAGTTTTGTTGGACTTCGGTACGGCCTACCGTTATGATCCAGAGGTTCCGCCCAAGCCAGCGCGTGGTACACCCGGCTACCATTCCCCACAAGCCGCTCACCCTGATTGGCGAGATGACTACTTTACTATTGGCCGCACGATTGCCGAGTTGGTGGGTATGTCGGAGGTTCATACCGAACAATACCGCTATAACTTGACACCAGCCGACCAATTCCCGTGGACGCAGTACGATGTTTCGCTGCGCTACCTTGTGGAATTGTTGACTGCGCCAGAACGCGAAGACCGTCCGCAAAACGTGGATGAGATCATGGCGGAAATTGACGGTGTGCTCGGTTACGTCAAAGGACAGAAGCCAGACGCAGCCGCGCTAGCCAAGCACCGCACCAAAGCCAGTTTCCAAGGCGTTACATTGGAAACGATGCGTGCAGCAACTGCAACAGGATTGCTCACGGGAACAGCCAAAATTGACCTACCGGAAGTTCCGGCCACGAATCCGGCCTCAACGATTTTGCTTTCGGCACAGGAAGCCTATCGCCAACGAGATTTGACGCGTGCCCTGTTACTTTCAAATCAGGCCATCAATAATGGTGGTGGCGCGGCAGCCTACGTTTTACGCGCACTGGTTCGCAATCAAGGCGGGAATGTTGCTGAGGCAGCAGCCGACCTTGATCAGGCACGTAAGCTGTCCGATCCCCAGATCAAATGGGAGATGCTCTTAGCAGAAGGTCAATTACTTGAAAATCAAGGTCAATTTGAGAAAGCAGCTGATACCTACCAGCAATTAATGGCGCTTAAACCCGGTGACCATCGTGGGCGTCTGCTCTTGGCTGATCTCTACCGGCGCAGTGGAAATATCCAGCAGGCTATTTCCGAGTACAAGTCCATCATTCAAGCGAGGCCGAGTGTCGGGCAGGCTTATCTTGGGGCCAGCCGCGCTTATCTTTCGAATAAGCAATTGGAAGATGCAATTAAAGTGCTTGAATCGGTCAGCAGCCGGAATACGAGCTATAACGAAGTCATGATGGATCTCATCGCGCTTTACAATGAGCGTGCGCTGAACGGCACACCAGAAAGCTTAGAACAGGCTGCCCGTGCCATCGATGTGCTACAAGAAAATGGCGTTGAGTCACGTGCCTTTTACAAGTTGGTGGGCGAATTTTACTTCACGGCTTATACTGTCGCGCGCAAGACAGGCAAGATTCCCCACGTCAATTGGCCTGATAATCCGGTTAAGTCGTTAGCTGATTTGTCGCGGGAAAATGAACGTGCATGGCGTGAATATCTGGCGCGGGATGACGATGCAGACCGTGAAGAGATTATTGCCCATCGCATTATGAATGCCCGTTCGTGGGCGCTCGTGTAGTACAGCGTTTGGATACAAGGTAAAGGAAGCAATAACAATGGCAGCCTTTCAGTTTAAGACCTATTACAACCCGTACATCAGCCCACTTGCGAACTCCGTATGGGGTGTGATTTCCGTGACCGCGAACGAGATGGTCGAGCAGGCACAAGACACGATTATCTCGCTGATTTGCGATGTTTCCGGCTCAATGCAGGGCGCGAAGTTCAACAGCATGATTGCTACTACCGAGGATTTGATTCGCAATATTCCCGACGGCATCATGTTCAACATCGTGGTCTTTGACTCCTCGGTGAGTGAGATCTTACCAGTGACCAAGCTCCAGCCCGGTATGGATCGGGAACGGTTGGTCGACCAATTCCGTAACACGATGCGACGACTCAAGATTTTTGGTGGCACGTCGATGTCGCTCGGCATTATGCAGGCCATCAAGTCACAGTCAGTTATCAGCGGCGATGTATCTCGCTACGGTATTTTCCTGACTGATGGACAGAATACTGAACCTGAAAGCGCTCTAGCTGCGGCAGTCAAGCAGGCTAGCGACTTGCACATGCATCTCTGTGCCTATGGTTATGGGCAGGATTGGACACCGGAAGTGTTGGTCAAAATGGCACAAATCACACAGGGTTGGATGCCAAAAGCGGTACCTAATCCAGAAGATTTGCGCGATGAGTTTAATAGCCTCGTCACACGAATGGCGAAAACGGTTGCCAGCGATGTCGCGCTCCAACTTTGGACACCGACGGGCGCAAATATCCTTTCGCTCTCGCAGGCTTATCCTGAATGGGTGAAAGGTGAGGCCGCGCCCCAAGGAGATGGACACACTTGGGTTGTGCCGGTTCCACCGATGTCAGCTAATGACCACCGTGATTTTGTTGTTCATATTGAACTGGCGAGCGTCGGGGCACGGGTAGTGGCCTGTAAACCATCAGTCGTTTATGCGAGCGGTGGACAGCGGATTGAGGAAAAAGGTGATCAATCCAACTGGATGATTTTGGAGCAAACCCACGATACATCCAAGACACAAGCTGTCAATCCAGTTGTGGCGGGCTATCTTGGACAAGGTGAGTTGGCACGCGCCACTCAAGCCATGACCGAAGCGCTCAATGCAGGTGATAAGACTACAGCGGAGCGTCACCGCACCGAAGCGCTGGAAATCGCTCAGGCGGCAGGCAACCGCGCGATGACCGAAGTCTTGGAAGCGACAGGTAAAGGGAGTGAACTGGCTCGTAAGACGGCAGCCCTCGGTACTTCAACCGTCAGTTTGACCGACGAAGACAAACCGTAAATAGAACCGATTGCCAGTAAACAAGGATTATTGAAGGGCGAGCCAACGGGTTCGCCCTCACTTATTTTGATGTCATTTACGAATTAAGCAACAACTTATGTCTGAAACCCAATCAAATAACCGCAAAATCTGCCCAAACTGCGGTCACTCTAACCGGCCTAACGCTAAGGTCTGTACCCACTGCGGGCGCTCTTTTTCTCTGGTACGGGCAACCGGAATGCTGCGCAAGCGATGCTCGAACTGTGGCTCTGAGAACCGATTGAACGCTAAGGTCTGCACAAACTGTGGGCAGCCATTCCCTGTGGAGAAGGCGATTGTTCGGCCCACAACGACGGCCAAATGGTGCCCGAAATGTGGCACAAAGCGAAAACCCGGTGCAAAGGTTTGCACGAACTGTGGCTACCGATTTGAATTTCAAAAAGCGAGCGCGGAACCTATTGTGCAGATGCCCCAACCAGCGATAACTCCGAAACCAGCTACGCCACCACCGGTTGAATTACCACCTGACCTCAAAGGCGAACCTGCGCCTTATATCTCTGATGAACAGCTTAACCGACTGCGCCAAGGTACAGCCTACCATTCGAATGTGTTTGTGCGCCTCCTCTACCAAATGTCAAAGAAGGATGACTCATGATTGTCCAGCAGTATACCCATGCATCGGTTGAACATCCTGAACGAAATGAGGACGCCGTTCTTGTCCTTCAAAATGAGGGTTTTGCGCCTGTGTTCGCAGTGATTGACGGGATGGGTGGTCACCAACATCAACTGGATAACGGGCAACTCTTGACCGGTCATGATGCCTCACAGTTTCTGGCACAAGCGATTGGTGAACGACTGAGAAAAGTACCCATTTCAGTTGATGCATCTCCCGGCGGGACGGGGGAACAACTGGTGGTGGAGGCAATCAAAGTCGCAAACGAACGACTTTATAACGAACTGAACCAAGGTGAAAACCTTCCGATCAGCCAGCGCGTTGGCGCGGTGCTGACAGTCGGACTGATGTGTGAAAATGGGCAACGGCTACTCTGCGTACAAGTTGGCGACACGCGCGGTTATATCTACAGCGACGAAGAACTTATCCAGCTTTGTTATGATGAAGACAATATCGAGTTCCTCGTTTCACAGGGCATGCTTAGTGCTGAAGACGGTGCGCGCGTTACGAATGTATTGAATGGTTATGATGGGGTGAATCCCCCAAAGGCTGATGGCATGATTACGATCAATGGGCAGCCCTTTGAGTTGTACATCGCGTGGCGCTGGTTCATTGTTGGCAACAGCGCTTTGGGAATCCTTCCTTCGAACATCGTGCTTAACGCGATGGGTATTGATCCGACCTCTCCGACGCCTCAAATCTCCCGGATTGAGGTGGGGGCGCAGGACATCCTCCTATTTTGTTCGGATGGACTCTACAAGAATATGAGTGATGAAGAGCTCAGCACGGCGTTGAAATCTCCGAGTAGTGCGGCACAAGTGCTGGGCGAAGCGGCATTAAAGCGTTCTGAAGATCGGAATAACCAGCGGCGTAATCCGGATGATATTTCGGTGCTGGTGATTACGTTTTGATCCAGAATATGCGGAAAATTCGCAATTTTTGCATATTTTGCAATACATCCGCCGAAATATCTGGCGGGATTACGGGAGCGGGGCGCTGAATTGACATTTTGTGTCGGCGGGAAGCTCCCTGAATGCCACCGAATTGGCGCAAATGCGGCGGATGGCTCGGCTGGTGCCACCGCCATGCAATTTGTGCAGTGCCGCTGCTCAAATGCAAAACTTTTTCACCACAAAGAAAAGAAATAAATGCATTTGAACCGTAGAGTCCCTCTGAAATAGCATCACACCTCGAAATGAAAATCGAATGATCCGGAACCCCCACCCCAACCCTCCCCCGCAAGCGATCGAGGAAACAAGACCGAGTTATCGATATAATATCAATAACCACATTATAGAACAAAAGTTCATCATTTGTAAAGGCGATTCGGTTCGAGTTTTCAAACCTTTGGAGGGAGGTATTTTAAGTGGCGAAAGGTGTTGAAATCATGGAGTGCTACGCCCTGCACCCCTACAATGATATCAGGCACTTAAGCGCAGGCAGATCACAGACCTACCCCTACGAAAGCCATTCACAAAGAGTGGAGTTATTGAATGGAAGTAAAAACAAAGAGGCGATGTGGATCGCCTCTTTGTTTGAGAGTGTTCGGTGATTAGAGTTCGCGGAAGCGATGGATGACGCCAACTACGACTAGCCCCATGAGGATTAGATAGCCAGCCAATCCATAGAGCATTTGATCACGCGGTAAGGTGTCCCGCTGGGTGTTCCAAATATTATCAAATACCTGCTGGTTCACCGTACGCACATCATTCATGGCGGCGACAAAGCGGTTAAAGGCTTGTTCGCTGGAGCCGTCGGCAGTTCCGGTATTGAGTTCAACAGCCCCTTTGGTATCGCCTGCGTCGATTTTCTGGCGGAGAGCCGCATTGACATTGAGGTAGTCAAGAAAGGCTTGGCGAGCTTGTTCAAGCGATGTGACTTCATTGCCGTAAGTCAACCTAGCCAGAAGCGGACTCAGATTGTCGATGGCAGCCGAATTCTCTGCAGAAATCGTTTGTGCGCCCAACACCGCTTGAGCGCTTATCTGGGCACTGTTCAAGGCCGTGAAGGTTTGCTGCATACAGTCTGGTTGACCGCAAATCCGGAGTTGAACCGACTGCACGGCATCATCAAACTGTTTGTACCAATCGGCTTTGCGTTCACTATCAATGATGGCGCTGCTTTCAGCACGGTTGGCTTGATTGGCTTGTACAAGCACGCGCGAGACACCGCTGATGCTGAAATAGGCGTCATTGGTCATACGCGTCAGTTGATTTGGAAGCGCCAACAGATTCAAGGTCATCATCAGGATCAATAACCAACCCGCTACCAGCGCTAGATCAATGCCCGGGGTCAGAATACGCCGGACTTTACCCCTGAGCCAGAAGGATAGCACTGTTAGGCCAATGGCGAGGCCGATACCGAGCACCGCCATCAGATAAACCTGCTGGCTGATCTCGGTTCCGGCACGCTGCCCTGCCGCCACCATCGCATCAAAGTTCAGAGCTTCGAGGCGCTGCAAAGCGGGAATAATGCGGGTTCGCAACTGCGCATCAGCGAACAAATATTCCTGACGGGCTGCGGATAGATCACTGCGCTGCGCCATCAGATTACCGACATGCCGCCAGAAACGGCTGTAGGTATAGGTATCGGCCACCGTGAAAGCCGCGCGTTCGTCGTCACTTTGTAAGTTGCTTTGCAGAACAAACATCTGGTCACGAAAGCGCTGAAAATTGCGAAAGATGTCGTTCTGCGCCTGCTCATACAAGGGTGTATCCGAAGTGAGGGCGGTGTAATCAGCAGTAGCTTGGCTGGTGTTGGCAAGACGCTGTAAGGCCTCTTCAGCGGCGTTGACTTTGGTGCTGTTTAGTAGCGCAATGCCTTCGAACAAGTTGTAGGCGGTGCGGTAGGCGCTGGACGTTTGGGCGATGACAATCAACGTCAACAACAGAGCCAATCCGCCGTAAAGCAGCAGCATATAACGCGTTTGGCGGCGGCTAACGGGTTTACGCCGAGAAGCAGATTTTAGACTGGCAACATTGCTGGTCATAATTTACGGATTCCTTTGCAGGGCTGCTTTCAAAGCATCCCAGTTCTGGGTAAAGATTGGCGCAAGGTTGGGACTGGATACAACATAGAACAAGCTCTTACTAACATCGGCATTCGGATAGATGGCGGGATTCGACAAGTAACTCTGCTGAATCAAGCCATTATCAATCGCACCCTGATTAGGTGAAGCATAGGCTGTGAAGTTGCTAATGTCCGCCCCAACCTGAGAGTCGAGCACGTAGTCGATGAAAGCTTCGGCCAATTCAGGATGTGGAGCACTGGCAGGGACTGCCATGTTATCCACCCAAACGCGTGTGCCTTCTTCAGGAATGATGTAGGCAAAGTCATTGCATTTACAGTCCGCAATGAGGTGAAAAATATCACCGCTATACTCCACGACCATGTCTTCCTCGCCATTTGCTAACCGATCTTGTCCGTCATCGGGAGCGATCACCTTGAGGTTAGCAGCATGAGATTTGAGATAATCGGCGGCTTTGGCCACTTCATCTGAATTATCAGTGTTCGGGTCATAACCGAGTAAGCGCAGAGCGACGCCGAGCATCGCACGTTCGTCATCTAGCCATGCGACTGAACCCTGATAGTCAAACATGTCTTTCCAACTGGTGATTTCTCTACCGACCTTCGTTTTGTTATAGCCAATGCCGATTGTGCCCCACTGGTAAGGCACGGTGTATTTATTGTCCGGATCATACGGGGGGTTCTTCAACTGCTGGCTAATGTTGGCAAAGTTGCGGATATTGTCAAAGTTGAGCGGCCTTAGTAGATCCGCCGCGATTAGGTCATAGACCGTCGAGTCAGTCGGCACTACAACATCATAGCCCGCTTGATTGCCACCTTCCAACACAGGTTGAATTTCGGTGTCGCTGGCGTAAGTGTCATAAACGACGGTTACGCCGCACAATTCTTCAAAGTTGGAAATGGTGTCTTCGGCAATATAGGTTGTCCAGTTGTAGACATTTAGTGTTTGACCACTCAACCCCGCCGGACAGGTCCAAAAACCCTGTTGTTCATCGCGGGCAGCAATTGGAACAATCCCCACAGTGAAGATCGCCGCGAACAGCAGCAGTAATCCCCGCTTAATCATTATTTACTCCCTAAGGTTGCGCTTTGCAAACCACATTATATGACGTTTTTACACTATACCGGAAAGCGTCGGCAGAACACCCTCAAACTTGAGGGACATGGTACTGAAAGTTTGTAGGACGAGTAGGCGATTATCGGCTATCCGTATGACCCTTAACGGGTTTAGTAAAGAGTGCAAGACTATTGGTAGAAGTGTGGGCAGAATATTGAGTTCAATTGCAATCCTCACCCCGTGCCCCTCTCCACTTCGTAGAGAGGGGAAAAAACTGAGGCGCAATGGCTCACGATTTCGGCAAACTTACGAGAATTAAAGGGAGGTTCGATCATGAGCAGCAAGATTGATCGGCGGAGCGATGTTAAACCCAGCGAAGGCGAACATAAATATGGTGATGTCGAATTTGCCGATACCACCAACAAAAAGTATCCGATTGACACTGAAGAGCACGTTCGCGCGGCTTGGAGCTACATCAATCATAAGGATAATGCCGGCAAGTACGATGCGGATGAAGTAAAGACCATCAAGAACCGCATTAAGAAGGCCGCCAAGAAGTTTGACGTCGATATCAGCGACGATTAGGTCGCTCAAGCCCGATATAAAGATCAAAAAACATCTCGACTCCGGTTGGGATGTTTTTATTTCATTGGAATGTGTGCAAATCAACAGGAATCAGATGCGGGGTGAGATGTTACAATAAGAAATATTGGCAAACAGAAAAGTGGGCAAGATAATGACGTTTATTATCACGGAGTAAGAACCCCCACCCTAACCCTCCCCCGCAAGCGATGGAGGGAACCAAGACAAGGGGCTAGTCGAGGCCGAACACAGCATGCTATGGCCCTACACGAAAATGCTTGTTGTTGGATTTTGACAACAAAATTCAGCACGGAACTTTAATCGTTTGCCCCTGATGAGACATCGTCGTAATCAATCAAAACGGGAACACTGATGCATCCAGAAATAGTCAAGCTACACGAACGCTATCCTGATTTGGAACCCTGTCTGAACGACATTCAGGCGGCGTTTGATCTGCTGCGCGACACTTATGAGAATGGTGGCAAAGTGCTGATTTGCGGGAACGGTGGGAGCGCGGCAGACAGCGATCATATTGTGGGCGAGTTGATGAAGGGGTTTGAACTGAATCGCCCTATCAATGATGAGCTGCGCCAGAAGCTGACCGAACTCAGTCCTGAAGATGGGACATATCTCGCCGATCATCTCCAAGGGGCGCTTCCGGCGATCTCATTGGTGGCGCATTCCGCAATTGAAACCGCCATTATCAATGACACAGCAAGCGACGTAACTTTCGCTCAACAGGTGTTGGGGTACGGCAAGAAAGGTGACAGTTTGATTGGAATCAGTACATCGGGGAACTCGCGGAACGTTCGTCACGCGATCACTATCGCTCAAGCGCTGGGCATGAATACGATTGGACTGACTGGAAAATCCGGCGGGGCGATGCAAGAGATGTGCGACGTGACGATCTGTGCGCCCTATGAGCGGACGCTGGCTATTCAGGAACGACATCTGCCGATTTATCACACGCTGTGCATTATGCTGGAACAGGAATTCTTCGGATGAACGGCTTACTGGCAGGCATCGACATCGGCGGCACCAAATGTGCAGTGAGTTTGGGCGAAGTCGAGGGCGAGCGCATCCATATCATCGATAAGTTTCGCTTTCCCACACCGAATGCGCCGGATGAAACGCTGCAACGCTTCGCATCGGAACTTCAGAACCTACTCAGCAAACATCCGCAACAGTTGTCTGCGATTGGCATCAGTTGCGGTGGTCCGCTCGACAGCCGCAAGGGATTGATTCTATCACCGCCCAATCTGCCGGGGTGGAATGCTGTTCCGATTGTCCGCTTTTTTACCGACGCCTTTCAAGTTCCAGTGGCACTGCAAAATGATGCGAATGCGAGCGCATTAGCGGAGTGGCTCTGGGGCGCTGGGCAAGGCTGCCAGAACATGATCTTCCTGACTTTCGGAACAGGCATGGGAGCTGGCCTGATCTTCGATGGGCGCTTATACAGCGGGGCGAATGATATGGCGGGGGAAGTCGGTCATATCCGATTGGCGGAAGATGGTCCGATGGGTTACGGAAAGCAGGGATCATTTGAAGGCTTTTGCAGCGGCGGCGGCATTAAACAGCTTGCCACTTCATACGCTGAAACGGCACAACAATCGGGAAATACACCAAGATTCGCGCCAAAAGAAGCTGATCTCGCAAGTATAACCGCTGAAAAGGTCGCGACCAGTGATGATCCGCTTGCGCATGAGATCATGGATCTGGTGGCGCAACGACTGGGACAAGGTTTGAGTCTGCTGATTGACATCTTGAATCCAGAACGGATTGTAATCGGCGGGATTTATATGCGGCAACGTGAACGGCTTGAACCGATCATGCAAGGGGTGCTCCGGCGGGAGACGCTGCCTCACTCCTTATCGGTGTGCGAGATTATGCCAGCAGGACTAGGCGAAATGATCGGAGATTATGCGGCTCTGGCCGTTGCGCGGTATCAAAGCAGCAGCAAAAAGTGAATTACAATTAATAGAGATAGTGTTATTAAAGTTAGGATAGGCTTATGTCTGAAAATCATAAAATCCGCGTGTTATTGGTTGACGATAACGATATTCTGCGCAGTGGATTGGTCATATTTCTGGATACAATTGACGATATGGAACTTGTCGGGCAAGGGACGACCGGCCAAGAAGCCGTCGACCTATGCGGGCAAGTGCATCCGGATGTGGTGCTGATGGATCTGAAGATGCCGGTCATGGATGGCGTGATGGCGACCGAAATCATCGCACAAAAGTATCCATCTATTCGAGTCATCGCGCTCACCAGTTTTGATGATGAACGCTTGATGCAGTCGGCGAAACAAGCGGGTGTTCACAATTATCTTTTAAAGAACGTCACGATTGACTATATGGCAAACGCCATTCGGGAAGCCTATGCAGGAAGCAAAACTGCATCCTGATCGATTTGGCTACTGCTGCCGCTCAGTTTTACCTCTTATTAACCACAGCCCTGCTCGCTTGAACAGGGCCACATAACCCCGATACATATGCCTAGCCAACCAAGATGGGTGAAGTGGTTGGTTTTTAGCCACAACAAGTTGGATGTTTGGAACCCACGCTCATATTACGATAAGAACTGTTCAAGTATGTATCTATCATACAGAATGCTACCATGAACAGGATGTTGTGTGACGAATTCAGACGCTGAGTACGGCGAACAAGAGATCTTATACAACCGATGTATGGAACCCGCGCTGCGTTCGGCGATTGGACGCCTGTCGCTGCCGCCCGGTTCCATCGGGTTAGATGCTGGCTGCGGACCGGGTGGTGTGTTTTATCTACTGGATGAGGCGACTGGCTCCGTCGGGCATATCGTGGCGACTGATATTTCCCCTTACTTACTCGGAATGGCGCGTGAGGAAATTGCGGCCAATAACTTACAAGACCGCGTAACACTCTTTTGTGGGAGTCTGGGACAACAGCTGCCCTTGCCAGAAAGCTGCCTCGATTGGGTTTGGACAGCCGATGTCTTGACTTCAGACGGCGGCAAACGCGGATTTCCTGATCCGGCTGAAGTCATTCGAGACATGGCGCGGGTTGTCAAACCGGGTGGACAGATTGCCATTTTCTTGGGTAACCGTTTGGGTGCCTTATATTTGCCGGGATATGCTCATATTGAAAACTGCCTCGGTACGTCGGTACATTTGAATTACCGAAAACAGGATCGCTTCCATCCATCATTCATCAATGAAAATGTGCTGGGCTGGATGCGCGCCGCAGGACTAACGCATCTGCGGATGTCGGCGCATATCACCGAGTACCAATCTCCACTGCATCCCGATGTGATACGGTATATCCAGAAATTCATATTCGAAGCGGAATACGCACCCACATCCGAACTAAAACAATATGCTCATGGCATCGGGTTGACCGAAGCTGAATGGGAAACGTGGCTGGACATCTCTAATCCACAATCGCCAAACTACATCCTAACTCAAGAGGATTATTACTGCGTACGATTCGGGACTCTGGCCGTCGGGCATGTCATCAAATAATCGGATCAGCACTGGCTTTCCCTCCTTTGCACAGATCATTCTTATGGGTGATTGAAAATAGGGAACATGGATGATTAAGACCGTGATTTAGTGAACTAAATTATGTACAAACGAGTTGCGAAGGAGTTTTAAAATGCCCGGCAAAAAGAATTCACGATTCACCAAGAAGGAAGATCGGCAACCGGAACACATCAAGGAAAGCGAAAAGAAGCAGGGCCGCTCGGAAGAAGACGCTGAACGCATCGGCTATGCGACGGTTAACAAGCAGAAAAACAAGAAGGACTAGTTCCGAAGTCTTGCCAAAATCCAATCAAAAGTGCTCCGTTATAGAGCACTTTTGATTTACAAGAGAATTTCGTGATTCAGTTCCGCTCAAAGCTTACCGTTAATTGTCGAACGTAACCATCTCTCGCAAAGATGTGCTGGCTGAGCACCGTGTCAAGACTGCTACCAGAAATCATCTGGCTTGAACCATCCTTAAGTTTCACTATGATTTGGTTGTCATCCGCGAGCTGAACTATGACCGGTACTTGGCAGAAGGTATAGCCTAACGTCCCAGCCGTTAATTCGAATGCCTGAGATTGACCATCAACGTCGATGAAAGGTAGGGCTGCAGGTTGTACAAGGAGTTCGTTGGACGGCATGAGCGCAGGGCTGAAACGAATCTGACCGTGTTCGATTATCAAACCCAGCTCTGCCAGCCTTGTGATGATTTCTTCTTTGACCATACCCGTCATACCGGGCTGCTTGGCCCCCTGCCCTTCTGGCGTATGGGAATACGGATCGGTTGGGAACGCGCCATAAACATCAGGAGACTTATTGAAGCCAAGTCCTGCGCGGATATCGAAATAAGCATCGACTAACTGGTGAATAGTCTCAGGTGCCGCGTTGGTCTTAACCGCATTCTCGACTGCTTCTTGAGCCGCCAAGAGATACTTGGAAACCATGTGCCAATAGATGCTGCCCAGCCCTTCATAGGCGAAGAACGTCCCTGAACGTCCCGTAAAGGCGTCATGGTGGAACACATTTTCAAAGAGGTCGAGGATAGCTTTGGAGTCCCGATCAACTAAAGTTGTGTATTGGGGCTGATCTTTCAAGTGCGCTAGAGCATGAACCACATCTTTTGCATTGCGGATGTTCGCGCTAAAGTGATATTCCCCGTTTGCATCTGCGATAATGAGACTTTGATCACCCTGCTTAACCAATTCAACCAAGAGTGCCAAACTGGCAGCGTGATTGGCGTCGATGTAGTTCTTCTCTAAAAATCCCGGCAGTCTGCGGTTCGGATAAAGAATGTAGCTGTGTTGGTCGGCTCGATACAACGCACTTTGGCGGATGGCCTGAATGAGTTCCAATGATTGTTCAGAAGACAACAAGCCGGATGATAGGATAGCAACCTGCCCCTCGAACATCTCGGCGAGATAGCTGATGGCGGCACGGTTGTCTTGAAGCTTAAGTGTGTTATAGGCGTGATAGAGGTTATCAGGACGCTTGTTTGCGCGAAGGGTATGTTCTATATACTGCTGCGCTAGCGCAAGGAATTGACGAATATCCGCAATCGAAAGCTGAGTCACCTCACCGGATATACCGTGCTTATAGTAGTCCCAACGGTAAGCACTACCCACCTGCCCCAATTCATCTATGAATATTTTTCTCTGCTCATCGCTGATGGGGCTATCCAAGATAGAGCGGTGCTTGGACAAAACACTGTTAATCGAGTTGAAGAGTGAGACGACTTCATTGGCTACAGGCACAGCCGACAGCGTTGCGTTCTCGAGCAAGTGGGCGAAAAACCCGACATAACGGCGGAGGTAGCTCAGAGTGACAACTGATAAGCCCTTCCCCAC
The DNA here is from genome assembly GCA_044226855.1 of Aggregatilineales bacterium. Taxonomy (GTDB): domain Bacteria; phylum Chloroflexota; class Anaerolineae; order Aggregatilineales; family Phototrophicaceae; genus CFX2. Next base: position 73,712 of record JBGAGF010000004.1, on the reverse strand, counting down.
CAGCGCGTTATTAGCGTCGTTCCATTCGGGGCGCTGGGTGGTCATCCAGATGCCACCTTCAGGAACAAAGTTCACCAGCTTGGCAAGTAATAGGGTGAGAAGTTTTTCGGCTAGCGTCACATGAAGGACATCAGATTTGCTGTTTAGCACGAGTTTGCCATCGCTGCCGAGGTCTTTAACCAGCACAGCAATCTTGCGGTGTTCATCCCAATCAAATTCAATGGTGTTGTAGGGATCAGCAAGAATGTCCGCGTATTGTTTGATGCGATAAGGAACATTGGCATAACTAAAGATCGGCTGGCTAAGGAGTTCTTCCAACTTGCCGGGATAGAACTTGGCACAGACTTCCATCAGCTTTTGGAGGTAAATGAGTTGATGGTCACTCCAATAGCCGATGTTGGCCCAAGGATTTCCGGGTTCGGGTATTTCCCAATCAATGCCGCTGCGCGTCACGCGGTAGGGGTTATAACCGTCAGCGGTCGTGGCATTGAAGAAAGTGCTGAGCATCCCTTCAATGTATTCGGGATAGGAGTAAGCCAGCGCTTCCCAGTTCTGGAAAATGTCACGCCAGTTGCCTTCATAATCCAACTTTTGGGAACCATCGGCACGCTTGACATTGATTTCGAAGCGATTCCAAGGGCGGCTTGGATCACCGTGACGGCGACTAAATGTTAAGGGAAGATAGCTGTAACAGAGGCGAACCAGATCAGGGCATCTGCTTTCGTCTGCTCGCTGACGCAATTCGCTGACTGTTAGGGTTGAAGGCAGAGATGAGAAAAAGTCTGCATGTTGGTGAGGGAGTTTGTGGTTGCGAACGAACACAAACTCGTGCAAGTCAGCGATATCAAGCCTATACTGATCAGCGAAAATGCCACCCCTCATGACATTAAACAAGACGTTGGCAAAATGGTGAGCAGTACCCATTGGATCATTCGAGGTCTGCAAGCCATCTGCACTGGCAATAATCGATTCGAGTTTGGCACTGTTCAGGGCAATATCGCGCTCAAGCTGCTGGCAGAGGTCGGGACGATTATTAATTAGCTGATTGATAAGCTGCGAAACCAATTTGTGATCCTGATTGACTTCAGCGACCAGATGCCATGACGCTTCGGATTGAGGCGCTAAGTCGAGATTGGCATGTACAAAATAGGCGCAGCGCTGCCCGCGGATATCAGTTTCTTGCTGTGCGTCTTTACCCATGCGAAGCTGATCAAGCTGCGCTGATGATAATAAATACTGCGCGCATTCCAAACCCACATGCCACACAGTCGTGGCTTTGAGGGATTCGCTTGGTTCGGCGAGATCGGTCAGGCGTGAACTTAGGCTGAACATCCCCAATCCAGTTTTCGGTTCCAGTTCGCTGCGTTTGTAGGCATCCAGCAAGACACTCATGCTCATTTGCGTGAGCGATGTGACATTGGCCGGAAGCAGGTTTTGGAGGCCATCAACGAGTTCAACATTGCATAGGGCATCACCTAAGTTCTCGAGCCATGTGGTCTTGACAAAGCCGAAGGTGTCGCTGGTGCGCCATGCGTATCGATAGCGCAGTTGAAGATCGTGGTTAATCTCTTCGAACACAAGCGCTGTACCGGAAACGTTTTTATAGAGATTCCGTTCAATTTGATAGACGTTCTGATAGCGATCTGACAAGGGTTCCCAGAGCTGTGTTTGTGTGCCGCGTTTGACTAAAAAGAAGGCTTTACTGCCTGTGTTCTCGCTGTTTTCGGTGATCTTGTCGACGGTGTAGTACGGGAAGAGCGCCGATTCAGCATTGATACGGCCCGCGGATATACCCCCCGTGCTGGAGATAAAGAGCCAGTGATTCGAACTACTGACAATCGACATGAAGAAGGGAGGCATGGCATCGACGTTTTGGATTCGATAGAACGGCTCACCGAGGAGTGTCACATACTTACCCCGAACGCTTTTTTCGCGCGGCTGATAGGCGGTTTCTCCGATAAAAAATGATTGTTCAACCAAAATATTCTTTCCTTTTTCGACCAGCATTCGCGAAATCTATTTGGGAATGCTCTTCCTATAATCGACACAACAAATATATCCATGTCTGTTCGCTATTTTATTCCTTGCATCATCAATCCGTTAAGTCTGATGTGACATATCCCTGCGGAAACAGGATAAAGATCACCTCAGGCATAACCTTTGGCAATTCAAGAACAAGGTGATAAGCTAGCCCACATGTCATTCAAAAATACATTGGACATATCAAGATGCCGACAAACAATAACGCATTTTCCCCTAAAGCACCTTTTATCTGGCACGGTGGGGACTATAACCCCGAACAATGGCCGCGAGAGGTCTGGCAAGACGATTTCAGATTGATGCAGGAAGCCGGAATTACCGTGGCGACGGTCGGCGTTTTTAGCTGGGTGTCGTTACAGCCCACAGAAGACCGCTACACGTTCGAGTGGTTAGATGAAGTGCTGGATGGGTTACAGGCGCATGGTATCACAGCGATACTGGCGACACCGAGCGCAGCGCAACCGGCATGGGTTTCACAACAGTATCCGGAAGTGCTGAAAGCGGGTGAAACCGGCATCCGCAATCCACATGGGGGACGGACGAATTACTGCCCCAATTCGCCGGATTATCGGCGTCTGAGCGGCACCATTGCGCGGAAGTTAGCCGAACGATACAAGGATCATCCGGCGATTATCCTGTGGCACATCAGTAACGAGTATGACAGTTGGTGCTACTGCGAAACGTGTGCGGCACGTTTTCGGGATTGGCTCAAACAGAAATATGGCACGTTGGATGAACTGAATCAGCGCTGGTGGACGGCTTTTTGGAGCCACACTTATACGGATTGGAATCAAATCACGCCGCCGCTTAAGGGAGGCGAAACGCTGACACACGGGCTGAACGTGGATTACTTCCGGTTTATGACCGAGAGCCAGATCGCATGTTACCAAAATGAACGGGACATTATTCGCCCGATCACACCCAACATTCCGATCACCACCAATTTAATGGGCGCATACAAACCGTTGGATTACCGGCGATGGGCGAAAGAAATGGACATCGTGGCATGGGACTGCTATCCCAAGCCGAACCAATCGCCGGGTGAAATCGCGCTCATGCATGACACCCATCGGGGTTTGAAAGATGGCGCTCCATTTTTGCTAATGGAACAAACGCCGAGCAGCCAAAATTGGCAGGTAATTAATGCACTGAAACGACCGGGCATCTTGCGGTTATGGAGTTATCTGGCGGTGGCGCATGGGGCGGACTCGGTGCTGTACTTCCAATGGCGGCGGGGACGGGGCGGCTGCGAAAAGCTGCACGGCGCGGTGATTGAACATTCCGGTCAATCAGATTCGCGGGTATTCCGTGAAGTCAGCCAGCTTGGAGCCGAGCTTCATAAGTTGGGCGATGTGACACTCGGCGGACGAACTGACGCGCAGGTCGCCATTCTGTTTGACTGGGATAACTGGCATGCGCTGGATAATGCGGTCGGGCCGGTACGTGACAAGCAGTATTATGCAACCGTAAGCAAACATTATCTGGCGCTCTACGGTCAGAACATTCCGGTTGACGTGGTATTCCCCGACTCCAATCTGAGCAAGTACAAGATTGTGATTGCGCCGATGATGTACATGGTCAAGAACGGACTGGCCGAAAAGATTGAGCGGCTGGTTGAGGCTGGCGGAACGTTCGTCTCCACATTCCTCAGCGGGATTGTGGATGAAACCGATTTAGCGTTCGAGATTGGATATCCGGGCCCGCTGAGCAAGGTGCTGGGCATCCGAGTCGAAGAGATTGATGCGCTGTATCCTGAGCAAGATAACAGCATCGTGATGAAAGACGGCAGTGGCAGCTATGTCTGTAACCGGCTGGCGGATTTGCTCCACACCGAGTCGGCGGAGGTGGTGGCAACTTATGGGAGTGACTTTTATGCGGGAATGCCAGTGGTCACGCGCAATACGTTTGGCAAAGGGCAGGCTTATTATATTGCCAGCGATGCGGAAGCGGCCTTTTTGGATGATTTTTATGGCGGCATTCTCCGGAAGTATGGCATTACACCTTTCTTAGAAACACCTGAAGGAGTGGAAGTCAGCGTCCGCAATACGGGGCAGCAATCGATTGTTTTCGTGCTGAACCATAATGCTCATCCGGCGATGGTCGATCTGAAGGGGAAAACGTTTCAGAATTTGTTGAGCGATGAACACGAGAAAGATCATCTGGCACTAGGCGCTTACGATGTCAAAATTCTGGTTGAGGATAGCAATAACGGCTAACCAATAATCGATTGATCATCTGATCATCAATAAGACACCCAGTGACACATAGCTCGCAGGGTGTTTTATTTTTGTCGTGATGCAATTGGTCTCGATGGCTAACGTCAGTTTAAAGAGGTCGATATACAATACCGAAGCATTACATGGAGCAGTTCAACTGCTCGAAACTATTTTGTAGGTACCATTATGACTTCATTGACACCTGAAAACACGACGACTGCAACCCCTCAAGTGACCATTCAAGCCGACCAACCCAAGCCAATTAGTCCTAATTTGTTCGGCATCTTTTTTGAGGATATTAACTACTCGGCGGATGGCGGGTTATACGCTGAATTGATCCAAAACCGGTCCTTCGAATACAGTTTCGCGGATAATCCCGATTGGAATTTTTTCACCGGTTGGGAACTGATTCAAAACGGCGGTAAATGCAGCATCGCGCTAGAAACGGATTCACCGATTCACCCGAATAATCCACATTATGTGGTACTGAATATTGAGATCGATGGCGGCGAAGTCGGGCTTCGTAACACAGGCTTCGATGGCATAGTCATCAAAGCGGGCGAGTCCTATGATGTCGCTCTATTCGCACGTCAACTATCGGGGCAACTTGGTGAACTGACTGTGAGGCTCGAGGGGCGTATGGGTGAGGTACTCGGAGAGGCCAAGCTGCCAAAACCTACTGGCGAATGGGCAAAGGACACCGCCACCATTCAGGCGACTGGAAACGATAATCACGGTCGGTTTGTGCTGCTGGTCGGAGGTTCGGGGGCGATTGCGCTGGATGTCATTTCGCTGTTTCCACAGAAGACCTTTCATAACCACTCCAATGGCTTACGGGCTGATCTGGCACAGGTCATCGCTGACCTGAAACCCAAATTTATGCGTTTCCCCGGTGGCTGTTTGACACACGGCGAAGGCCTCGACAACATGTACCGCTGGAAGGATACCATCGGGCCGATTGAAACACGCAAAGAGCAGTTTAACATCTGGAATTATCACCAGAGTGTTGGCTTAGGCTACTTCGAATATTTCCAGTTCTGTGAGGATATCGGGGCAAAGCCAGTCCCAATTGTACCTGCGGGATGCTGCTGCCCGAATACAGGAGCACGATACAACGGGCTGTGGGAACAGGGACAACAAGGTCTGCCGATGAACGAGATGGCCGATTATGTGCAAGAAGTCCTCGATTTAATTGAATGGGCAAACGGGCCTGTGAGCTCGACTTGGGGAGCGAAACGCGCCGAAGCCGGACATCCAGAGCCGTTCGAATTGCAGTACTTGGGTGTCGGCAACGAGGATCGGATCACTCCCCTCTTCAAAGAACGCTTCAAGATGATTTATGACGCAGTGAAAGCCAAGCACCCTGAAATCATTGTCATTGGCACCGTCGGCCCACGTCCGGACGGTGAAGATTATGTTGATGGTTGGGCGTTCGCTCGTGAGTTGAATATAGATATGGTGGATGAGCACGGTTATAAAGAGCCGGATTGGTATTGGAATAACCTGCACCGCTTTGACGCTTACAACCGAACCACGCCGACAACTGTCTATCTGGGTGAGTTTGCCGCACATGATACCGGACGCGCCAATACGCTGCGTTCGGCATTGGCAGAAGCGGCCTATATGACCTCGTTGGAACGTAACGGGGATATTGTGCGGTTGGCGTCTTATGCACCCCTGCTTTCTAAGATGCGACGCACACAGTGGACACCGGATCTGATTTACTTCGATAACACACGCATCAATCTGAGCATCAACTATTATGTTCAGCAGCTTTTTAGCGTGAATGCCGGCGATAGTTATCTACCAATTCGCATCGATCATGCGGGCGATGTGGAGAATATTGCTGCTTCTTGTGTCCAAGATTCAGCAAGCGGCGACATTATCATCAAACTGGTAAGCCGAGCCGAAAATCCTATCCATAGTGAAATTGATCTTGGCGACATTCTTTCTATTGAAGCACAAGCGACTTGTACCGTGCTCACGGGTGATCCTTTGGCAGAGAATACGGTGTGGCGTCAAGAAAGCACAGTACCCAATGTTTCGCACATCACCGTAGCCGGGCATTTCACATATGAAATACCGGCGCATTCACTAAGCGTTATTCGGATTAAGATCTCAACGCGCTCGTGAGTTGATTGAGTCCATACCTGTTCCGGTGCTGTTCGTAAAGTAAGAACAACACGTTAAGATTGTGTGCTCTGCAACAGGATAGTCAGCAACAAGGAGGGTTTGATGGAATACCGATCACTAGGGCGTACTGGCGTGATGGTGTCGAGTCTGTGCTTAGGGGCCATGAATTTCGGTGGCGTAACCAGTACTGAAGATGGTATCGCGATGATTGACCGCGCACTGGACGCTGGGATCAATTTTATCGACACCGCTAACGTCTACAACGGTGGCGAAAGCGAAGTCGTCGTCGGGAAAGCGTTAAAAGCGAACGGCAAACGCGAGTCGATTGTGTTGGCGACAAAAGTGAACGGTGTCGTAGGCGAAGGACTCAATGATCGGGGTATCTCGCGTTATCACATTATGAAGGCCTGTGATGATTCGCTGCGCCGCCTGCAAACCGATCATATTGATTTGTACCAACTGCACCGCCCTTCCCTGACTATTCCACAAGATGAAACGCTACGAGCACTGGACGATCTGGTGCGAGCGGGTAAGGTGCGATACATCGGCAGTTCGACCTTCCCGGCGTGGATGGTGATGGAAGGTCTAGCCACCAGTGAACACCATAACCTCGTCCGTTTTGTGAGTGAACAACCCCCTTATAACTTGTTAGATCGACGCATTGAAAACGAATTGGTGCCTTTGTGCCAGAAGTATGACATCGCTCTGCTTCCTTGGTCGCCACTGGCGGGCGGTATCTTAGCCGGACGTTACAATACCAATGCTACAGGTCAATTTCCTGAAGGCTCACGAGCATTACGACAGGGCACGAGCTTCCAAGACCGCGTGACGGACCGCGGGTTGGAGGTCGCCCAAAAGATGAACGAACTCGCCAGCGAACGAGGCATGACCGCCTCGCAGTTCGCGCTGTTGTGGTGCAAAGATCAACCGGGAATCACGTCGCCCATAGTTGGGCCACGAACGATGGCACATCTCGAAGATGCTCTGAGCATCGCAGATAAGAAACTCGATCAGGAAGATCGTGGCGTACTGGATAGTTTAGTGCATCCCGGCACGGCAGCGGCTGATTTCCATAATAGTAACGAGTGGATGAAAGCGCGTATCTATTAAGGCAATCCCGCCCCTATAAGGCGAGACAAAACCATTCAATAGCTGAACTCCGGAAAAGCACTTGAACCAATGATCAGGTGCTTTTTTCATTCAGATGGAAGAATTTACAAATTGTTTTTCCAAGAGAATGCAGGACTATTATTCAGTCTTGGCTGGTATCTCTTTGACGGATTCAGGATTATCAAAATAGGAATGATTCTCGGCAAGCGGCATGTCTTCATGGGCTGACCGTATGGAAATGTGTGGATGGTTCTGACGCCACCATTCACGCTCCTCCCAAGGAGGTCCCCATTGACCACTTTTAGGATACTCTGCCTCCCACCATGTTTGGCAGGCCTCACAGCAAAAATCACGCTCAGCAGGTATTTCCGGATTTTTTTGCAGCACGACTTGTCCAGCGGGATGAATGGAAAGGTAATGGTCAATGTCAATCTCTGTGCCGCAACCATCACACACCAATATGGGAGTCATTCTCCAACTCATAGCAACCTCCTAGACCTTTCGATTATTGCTTACTTAGGCATCGGAAGCGTGCACCCTGCTGCATCTGTTCCGATGCGACGCATGAGTCATCTTGATTCAAAACCTTTCACCCAATTTGTTAACAGTGCCAAATGTCAGCCCGACTTTGGATACCCGTAATCTGCCATATTAGAAATCAACGAATCGACATCCCGTTTTCCTTGAAAGCCAATAACAGATGCAGTTTACAGATTAATTGGATACGACGCTCTTAAAGCAAGCTTGAGATTAGCCCCCACTATTTTGATGTACAATATTGCATAATCTAACAAATCAACGAGCAAAGTTGCAGGTGATTTTAGGTTGTATTTAGTAAGTAAGTATTCACTTGAAACTAGCAAAAACACTCTAGGGTTTTAGATTGTAACGTTAAAAGAACCCATCTGTTCGGTAGTTTAGGTAATTGATAGAGCCGTCATTTGAACAAGAATAAATCCCGAATTCTACGTTTTGCTGCATTTGTACTATGCGTCGAATTTGCAGTCGTGGCGGCCTTATTTGCCTCACGAACAAATCCCGTACCAGCAGATGATATACTGCCTACGCAAATGGTACTGCCTGTCGCCGCTACCCCGACACCCCAACCTAGCATTGCCACTAATCGAGGTGATCAGAATATTGGAGTGGTGGCGGTTGAGCCTACAAAGCAGCAGTCGAATGTGGAAAATAATGTAACTGAATCTAACCCTGTCTCACCCGTTGATATAGAGAAGCCTCCTCAACAACCAACGAAAAATTCCCCTCAAAACATATCGGGTGACCCACTCGCGAATCTTTCGGTGCGTCCTACACATACACCTGAAATTGAACAACCTTTGATCGTACCTAATCAGGTTGTGCTTCAATTCAAACCGGATGCGAAGCCAGATGACATCAATACCTACGTCGCTTCTGTGGGTGGAACGGTCAGTCAAAAGATCGATGCCCTCAATACCGTGATCGTGAACATACCTGTTGGGCAGTCCATACCGGCACTGCCATCTGCGCCTGTCATCGTAAACTCGGAACCAGATTATTTTGTGACGGCACAAATGGATGTGCCGCCCAGCGATCCACTTTACGCGCAACAATGGAGTTTGCCCGTCATCGACGCGCCCAACGCGTGGAAAACACTGCCACCCGACGCCCTAAAAGTGACAGTCGCTGTTATTGACAGTGGTATCTGCGTAGATCATCCTGACCTGAAAGGTCGAACATTGGCGGGTTGGGATTTCGTTGAAAATGATGCTGTCCCGCAAGATGAATACGGTCACGGATGCGCGATTGCAGGCATCATTGCCGCGAACGTAGACGATGGTACTGGCATGGCGGGCGTCGCGCCCAACGCCATGATTATGCCTTTGCGCGTCCTCGATGCTAAAGGCGTAGGCACTTATTCGAACGTCGCGGCGGCGATTGTTTATGCAGCTGACCACGGAGCACAGGTCATCAACTTATCGGTCGGCGGCAGTAATTCTTCTACAACACTTGAAAATGCGATTAACTATGCCGTTGCGAAGAACATAACGGTGGTCGCGGCCGCGGGCAATAGCGGCGGCAACATCCTGTATCCAGCGGCGTACACACCCGTAATTTCCGTTGGATCCGTCGATAGCAATTTACAGCGCAGCAGTTTTAGCAGCTATTTGCCCCAGCTCGATACATTAGCGCCGGGCAGTAACATCTTAACGACCGCACTGAACCAAGGTTATCAACCTGAAAGTGGCACAAGCTTTGCGGCAGCAGAAGTATCTGGAGTTGTAGCTCTGAACATTGCTGCGGGCAATTCATTGGTCTTTGATGGCAGCGTTTTGACATTCGGCCAGCATGAGCAAATCGCAGCCCAACCGACACCATCAGGCACCTTCACCCCTCTTCAAGTCGATGACGGCGAAGTCCAGCCCTTAGCGGTCATTGGACCGGTAGACTCGCGTGTACGGGTCGCCAATACGACGAGTACACCGAACTCGGCAGTCGTGCTTATTCTATTTAAGAAAGGCACAACTCAATATATTTGTTCGGGTTCCATCATTGCTCCTCAATATGTGTTGACAGCCGGTCACTGCGCTTATGATGAGGGTATTTATTCATCCAACATTTTCATTTTCCCGGGTAATAATGGAGCAAGTGAGCCGTATGGTTATTTTACGGCGACTCTTGCTTATATCCCTCAGCAATGGATTGATACAGCAACCGGCGATTTTAGTAATGCAAATGTGAATTATGATTGGGCGTTGTTACGGCTAAACACTACCGTTTCACCTTTAATTGTCCCATTCGCGATCAGCAGCTATTCGGATACGATTCTAAACAATACCGCAACCTATACTGATGCGGGTTATCCGGCAGATAAATGTCGTTACGACAGCGGGATGGTTGATTATTGTCCACCTTACCATGGCTATAGTTGGGACAATGTTGTAGGTCAGGGTGATACCCAATGGACGGCTTCAGGCCCAATTGTTCCGGCTTGGTTGAGCACTTACCTCATCGGTAACCAAATCGATACCTTCGGTGGACAAAGCGGCTCCCCCCTATATGTTACTGATAATAATCTGCCGTTAACTTCCCGTTACACCATTACAGGCGTGCTCAGCCACAGCTTAACCCCGAACGGCAACAGTTGTTATGGCGTATTTGGAGCACTTTGTCCGTCTCAAAGTTCAGGCAACTACTTTAGACGGGTAACGGAGGATATGTTAGAAGCACTGGTCGCTAATAATGTACCGTTCACAAATCCCGTTTGTTACGCTGTCAACCTCATGGTCTCGGGTTCGGGAATAGCCACACGATCATTACCCCGTTCTACAGGCTGCACGACAGGTACCTATACCGTTGGCACTATTTTTAGCTTGAGCGCAGTGGCCAGTCCGGGAAATATCTTTACGGGTTGGCAGGGTGCGACAGGTGATGTGAATACGACTTATCAAGTCACAGGGCCAGCCACGATAACTGCAACATTTGCGCCACAACTTACCCCGACGGCAAACATGATTCTGAGTCGCGGCATCTATGATGATCAGGATGGAAACATCGTCTATAACGGTGGGTGGTCAACATCTAACCAAGTTGGCCCTAGCGGTGGCACATCGTCCTATACATATAACCAAAACGCGATTGCACAGTTCGCTTTCAATGGTACAGGCTTTATTCTTTATCGCAGTACAGCCTCTGGTCATGGGTCAATGGAAGTCTGTGTTGACACTTCTTGTCAGACCGTTAGCAACAGCAGTGCCACATTCCAATGGACTGTCCCATTTCAGATCGATAACGGAAGTGTCGCGACAAGGATCGTGCGGATTCGCAATCTTTCATGGGCGTATATTGATTTGGATGCCGTCCAGATCCTTGGTCCCAATCCCGCTATATTGGGAACTGGCACCTATCAGGAAAACGATATCAATCTGGCTTATACGGGAATTTGGCTATCTAACAACACCCCATCTGCATTGGGCGGCGGGCGAAGATATACAAACGATGCCACCGGCACAGTGAATTTCACAATAAATAATACGGTAGGTCGCATTGTCGTTTATCGCAGCACCTATCTGACCGGCGTTTATGGGTCTTTGCAAGTATTTGTAGACAGCGTTTTAACAACAACCATTAACAACACCAGCAGCAGTTTTCTATTTGGTGTTGCTTTCCCAATCACTATTCCGCCCGGTAATCACACCATTACCCTCAAGAATGTCGGTTCCACTTATTCCGATATTGACCAGATTACTCTGCTGCCTGCGGCTTCACCGTTGGCTATCGGAACGTATCAAGAGACGAACACCAATCTCACCTATTCCGGTCTGTGGACACCAAACTCGACAGGCTCGGCTCTGGGCGGTTCGCGGATTTACACTAACGACTCTAACAGTTCGGTTAGCTTTGCCATTGACAACACGGTTGGCAAAGTAACGATCTACCGCACCACTTATCTGGCGGGTGTATACGGATCGATGCGGGTCTATCTGGATGGGGCGACCACACCATTCGCCACCCTCGACAATACCAGTTCTGCATTCTTATTCCAGCAACCCTTCACGTTCGCCGTCATTCAGGGCAGTCATGTCATCACCCTCAAGAACGTCGGTTCGACCTACTCTGACCTCGACCAGATCGTCCTTGAGGCGTCCACACCAGTTTCGACCGGAAGTTATCAAGAGACCAATGCGGCTTTGATCTATAACGGCACATGGACGTCCAATACCACGCCATCCGCTCTCGGTGGCTCGCGCAAGTACACCAACGATCCAAACGGCACAGTCTCCTTCGTCGTGGATAATTCCGTCAGCCGTATAACCCTCTACCGCACCACCTATCTGGCAGGGGTCTATGGCTCGATGCAGGTATTCCTTGACAACAGCGCCACGCCCTTCGTTACGGTGAATAACACCAGTGCTGGTTTCACCTTCGGCGTACCTTACACCTTCACCGTGATACCGGGCAGCCATGTTATCACGCTCAAGAATGTCGGCTCGACTTACTCTGATCTTGATCAAGTATCCCTACTCTCTGCGGCGGCTCCATTGGGCGTCGGCACTTATCAGGAGACCGACACCAACCTCACCTATTCAGGCCTGTGGACACCGAACTCGACGGCCTCGGCTCTGGGCGGTTCACGGATTTACACGAACGACCCCAACGGCACAGTCTCCTTCAGCATCAACAATACTGTTGGCAAGGTGACCATCTACCGCACTACTTATACTATGTATGGTTCGATGCAGGTCTATCTGGATGGGGCAGCAACGCCTTTCACCACACTCAACAACACCAGTTCGGCCTTCTTGTTCCAGCAACCGTTCACCTTCGCAGTCATCCCCGGCAGCCACACCATCACGCTCAAGAATGTCGGCTCGACTTACTCCGACCTCGACCAGATTGTCCTTGAAGCAGCAACGACACTCGCCACCGGAACATATCAAGAAACTGATGCTGCCTTGATCTACAACGGCATATGGACGTCCAACACCACGCCCTCGGCTCTGGGCGGCTCACGCATTTACACCAATGATCCCAACGGCTCGGTCAGTTTTGTCATTGACAATAGCGTTAGCAGAGTGACGATCTACCGCACCACCTATCTGGCTGGCGTCTATGGGTCAATGCAGGTTTTCCTTGACAACAGCACCACACCCTTCGCAACTCTCAATAACACCAGCACCAGCTTCCTTTTCGGTCAGCCTTACACATTCACCGTCGCACCGGGTAACCACATCGTCACGCTTAAGAACGTCGGCTCGACCTACAGTGATCTTGACCAGATCGCCCTGCTCTCTGCGGCGGCTCCGTTGGGCGTCGGCACTTATCAGGAGACCGATGCCAACCTCACCTATTCAGGCCTGTGGACACCGAACTCGACGGCCTCGGCGCTGGGCAACTCACGGATTTACACCAATGACCCGAATGGCACAGTCAGCTTCGCTATCAACAACACCGTCGGCAAGGTGACCATCTACCGCACCACCTATACCATGTATGGTTCGATGCAGGTCTATCTGGATGGGGCAGCTTCACCTTTCGCCACACTCAACAACAACAGTTCGGCCTTCTTGTTCCAGCAACCGTTTACCTTCGCAGTCATTCCCGGCAGCCATGTCATCACGCTCAAGAATGTCGGCTCGACTTACTCTGATCTCGACCAGATTGTCCTTGCGGCGTCAACACCACTCGCCACCGGCACCTACCAAGAAACTGACGCAGCCTTGATCTACAACGGCACATGGACGTCCAATGCCACGCCTTCGGCTCTGGGCGGCTCACGCATTTACAGCAACGATCCTACCGGCTCGGTCAGTTTTGTCATTGACAATAGCGTTAGCAGAGTGACGATCTACCGCACCACCTATCTGGCGGGCGTCTATGGCTCGATGCAGGTGTTCTTGGATAACAACACAACGCCTTTGGCCACTGTGAATAACACCAGCACCAGCTTCCTTTTCGGTCAGCCTTTCACATTCACCGTCACACCGGGTAACCACATCGTCACCGTCAAGAACGTCGGCTCGACTTACTCCGACCTCGACCAAATTGTCTTACTCTCTGCAGCAGCTCCGTTGGGCGTCGGGACGTATCAGGAGACCGACACCAACCTCACCTATTCCGGTCTATGGACACCGAACTCGACAGCCTCGGCGCTGGGCGGCTCACGGATTTACACCAACGATCCCAATGGCACAGTAAGCTTCACCCTCAATAATACCGTTGGCAAGGTGACGATCTACCGCACCACCTATACCATGTATGGTTCGATGCAGGTCTATCTGGATGGGGCAGCTTCACCTTTCGCCACACTCAACAACAACAGTTCGGCCTTCTTGTTTCAGCAACCGTTCACCTTCGCCGTCGTGCCCGCCAGCCACACCATCACGCTTAAGAACGTCGGCTCGACTTACTCTGATCTCGACCAGATTGTCCTTGCGGCGTCAACGGCCCTCCCAACCGGCACCTACCAAGAAACTGACGCGGCCTTGATCTACAACGGCACATGGACGTCCAATGCCACGCCCTCGGCTCTGGGCGGCTCACGCATTTACACCAATGATCCAAATGGCTCGGTCAGCTTCGCTATCGACAATAGTGTTGGCAATGTCACGATCTACCGTACCACCTATCTGGCAGGGGTCTATGGGTCAATGCAGGTGTTCTTGGATAACAGCACAACACCTTTGACCACCCTCAACAACACCAATGCCAGCTTTATTTTTGGCGTGCCTTTCTCCTTCCCGGTCACACCGGGTAACCATGTCATCACTCTCAAGAATGTTGGTTCTACCTACTCCGATATTGACCAGATCACGCTCTTAGCAGCGGGAGCACAGTCACAACCCTTGGTGCCAACCGCAACCTTAACGCCCACACTGGTTACTGTGACACCGACATCGACAGTAACCGCTACTGTTACAGCGAGCCAGTCAGCGACGGTAACATCCAGCCCGACTCCTACAACAACGATTACAGTGACCCCAACGTTAGGACCTAGCTCTACACTTGCGCCGACTATCGTACCAACAAGTACGATTACACCAGTGAACACATTAACTTCTACTGTCGTTTCGACAACTCCGATGGTTCCAACGAGTACAGCAAGCATTACGCCTGTACCAACGGATGTTTCAACAAGTACGGCGGTGCCTACAGACGCACCCAGCATTACACCTGTACCAACGGATGTTCCGACCAGCAGTCCAGTACCGAGCGCCACAGCAACAGTAGGAGAAGTACCCACTTCTCCAGCCGGTTCGAATTAGAGGGATGGGAGAAAAGACAAGAAGTGTTATGGAGGCAATTTGTAGGTTTAGCTCTTAACTAACCTACAAATCGTTATGGCATTAATGGCGGATTTTGCAATATATCTGCCGAATTGTCTGGCGAATGGCTCACTTATGTCCGCTGAATTGACATTTTCGTGCAGCGGGAGGCCCGGCTAATACCGCTGAATTGGCACCGTTGCAGCGAATGGCTCCCGTCATGCCGCCGCCACGCAATTTGTGCACTGCCGCTGCTGTCGTTGCGAACAATTTTTTGAACCGCAGACACGCAGAGGAAGGAAAGAAACTCATTCAAACCGCCAAGACGCCCAGCGCTCCAAGATAATACAGAGGTAGGACTGCATGAACTAGTGGATAGGTATGACTTGTCGCATATACCCCACCCTAAATAGCGTTGTCCGGTACTAGCAAATGCATTACATTGTGTCGCTGTAGGCTAGAGCCGTACAGCTACCAACCAGACAAGCGTACTAAAGTCGCTTCAAAAACCAGAGTCGCAGGAGTAACACGACAGTATTCGATGTCTGAAAGTACAAATTCTTGGCTGAACAGGTAAAAAATCAGTACCGGACAAGCCTTAAATCCCTTCATCAGCACGTTCGCAAGCTCACTCCGCTGAAAGCCGTAGTAGTAAGGAGGGACTTGAAAGACTCCTGTAAGTCGTTTTGGTGAGGCAAACAACAAGAGATTTTGTCTCTACCGTTTGGTGTGGTGCTAATCCTAGGTGAAATTATCACTTCATTATAGAGCAAAATTTCCATCCCATCAACAAAACACCGTTCGAATATTCAAACCCACCCCGGTATCGCTTCAACCGGGTCGATCATAAGGCTACTATCACGATTTATAGATATGGGAGAGCAAATTCCTATTGCGTCTTTCGGAATTTGACATATAAACACTTCTTTACAAGAGTAGGGAGTTTCTCAAGGATTAGTAACTCCAAATGTTGACTATACTCAGAGAAGATTCATTAGGGCACGATTCATACCGTAACCTTTTCAAAAGTTAATCGGTAAATGTTTCAGTAAATGAAATTTGCATGGCCTCTAGCCAAAATTAACACTAAAGCGTGTTCGGAGGGTTTCATGAGGGCGTTCTCACGTCGACTTATTTCTTTCATCGTTCAGTGCGTCGTTGTTTTATCGCTGACGCTTGGCTTATCATTCTCAGCAGGACATTCGTTGGCACAGGATGCAACGCCTGAGGTACCAACGCCATCTGATCCGCCGACGGTGGTAGCAACGGATATACCCACTGAACTGCCGACGGTGGTTCCGACAGATGCACCAACAGACGTTCCAACCAGTGTACCTCCTCAACAAGCCACGGATGTTCCGACTGAAGTCAGTACAGAACAAGTAACCGCCGCGCCAACCGATGCAACAGCAGCGCCGACTGAGACGGTTCCACAAGTCAGCGCTACGCCGGACACATCCAAGTACTTCAATGCAAACTTCCAAGATGGGAGCACTAGCGGCTGGCAGCTCACAGCAGGATGGGCCATCACCGATGACGCGAGTAACGCCGTATTGTCAGCCAATACCCCTAACGAAGTCGCGACACTGACCGCTATCACGTGGCCCTATTACACCTTATCCTTCAAAGTGCGAGGTTCAATTCAACTGACGATGGCAGCAGGCGGAAGCAATTTCCAAGTGAAAGTGGATGCCAACGGCGCGGCTGCTCTTTATAAAGATAATGTCCTTCTGGGACAATCAGAAGGCGCAACGCCAACCGATGCTACGGTTGAGCCAAGCGCCAATTGGCACACTGTGAATTTGTTGGCTCCCGGTAATTTGCTGGCTGTCAAAGTCGACAATTACGCGCCCATTAGCACGACTGATCCGGTCTTGGTCGGCATGGGGCCGCTTATATTCATCACCTCACCTGACAATACTGCACCCGTCGCATTTGATGATGTAAATATTGAGAGACTAGACGCTCCGCCCCCAACACCCGCAGTCGAGCCTACTAACGCTGGTGTAGTACCGATTCCGCCACCGACGAACATGACAGCCGAGCCAACAACAGAGGCAATGGCAGAACCAACCGTTGAAGTGACACAAGAAGCCACCATCGAAGCAACGGTTGAAGCAACCGCAGAAGCGACTGTGGAAGCCACCATTGAAGCAACGGTTGAGGCAACCGCAGAAGCCACCACTGAGCCATCGGGCTTGAGCGAAGCGGCGCGCACAAAGCTGCCTCCATCTCTTGTTGACATACTGGATCGTTATGCAAGTGGTGATGTAGCAGGAGCACAGACCGCTGCTGAGGATTATTTTGTCACTGTTGATAACCAGCAACGGATCAGCGTGACCGTGTGGACTGCAAGTGAGCAAGATGCCGCTCAAACCGCGGGTGAGATCACCACAGCAGGAGGCATCATCACTGATGCATTCAGCATCCGCGTACAGGCTTCGGTGACGATGGAAGGACTGCTAAAGCTCGCTAATTCTGCGCAAGTGACCTCGATTGAAGTTCCACCGAAAGCTGTCTCTACGAGCGATATGCAAGCCCCTTCCCCAGCAGGATATGGAACCGGCTTCGGCACCGAAATCAGCGAAGGGGTAGATGTTAGCGGCGCAGCGGCATGGCAAAGTGCTGGTATTAACGGATCAGGCGTCGGCATTGCGGTCATCGATACAGGTTTCGGTGCCACAACAATCGCTACCACCACCGCTCCAATTTCAGCAACAGGCGAATATGCCTGCTTGATTAACAATACCGTATCCGGTCAAATTCTTGATCCAAGCGATGGCATGCACGGAAAATACATGATACAGGTGCTTTGCGACATGGCACCAGCAGCCAAAGTGTATATGTATAAAGCTACAGATGCCCCGACACTCAAGAACGCTATTGACCAAGCGAAACTCAATGCAGCGATCAAAGTTATTGTCATTTCGATGGATTTAGGGTCATCGGTCAGCCCCGGCGACGGCACTGATGGTGGTGCAACGTACGGTCTAAATGGTTTGTATACTTCACTTACGGCTGCGCGTAATGCAGGAAAAATCGTCATCGCAAGCGCCGGTAATAACACCGGTCGTTATGTTACACTTGATTATCAGAACACGATCACGACTGTTCCGATGACGGTCTATGCTGGTGATACGATTCATGTCAGTTGGAACGACTGGAACAGCAACAACCAGAACATCGGGTTAACGATTGCTGGCTCAGGCATCACAACTACAACATTTGATACCGGAACAAGTCCACGCAGCGGCGCACCACGCGCTACAATAACCATTCCGCCTGCTAACTGCACGACCTCATCGGGATGCAGTATCAACCTAAGTATGAATACGACCAATGGTGGAACAACTCCACTGGTGGTGCAAGTACAAGTCGCGGGACAAGGAACGATTAATACTGCCGGTGTAACGGGTTCATCTGTCCTTTCAACCACCGGTAATCTGGCACGTCCTGCCGACTCGCCAGATGTGATCGCAGTTGGTGCGGTTTGTAATAACAATTACATGCTCCAGCAGACTCCACCCGGCACTGCCCAACTCCCCTTAGGCTCGATTCAACTTAAACGTGATCTTTTCAGTTCACAAGGCCCGATCTTTGGTACCGGGGGAACACTGCCGACGCCAAGCTCATCCTATACACGCGATCAGGTTAAGCCTGACTTGATGGGTATTTCGCACATCAGTGTTGACGTAGGTAACCGCATTAATGATAACGATATCATCATCAACCCCGACCGTGCCAATCCTCAAAGCCCTGTTGAATGCGATGCTATCGGTGATAATGTCCGAGGGTTTAATGGCACTTCAGCAGCAGCAGCCAGCGTAGCCGGTATGGCAGCCCTTTTGGTGTCCAGTTCCAATCCCAGCATGGCAGCAAGCTTTAAGGGAACGACGGGCGCAGCAGTCGACGCGATTCAAAATTACTTGCAGACCCACACCATTGATGACACCACATCAGCCAGCACCGCCGTTGGTTATGATATGCTGTACGGTGCAGGCTTAACCGTTCTGGGCAGCCCGACCTACAACTTAAATTTGATTACGACGCCTACAAACGGGCCTAATCAGCTACCGCAGAGTTGTGCTGCAAATCAACCCCTGTATGTTGGTCTTGCTAACCCCGGCAGTTCACAGGACGGCACGCTGACAAACCCCTACATCAGCATCGGCGAGGCGATGACGAAAGCCGCGAATAACCAATGTGTTGTCGTGCTGCCGGGTGAATATGTCGCTCCGGTTGCCGCACAGGCCAGTACGAACACTCCGGCGGTCATATCCTACGAGTCGGCCACGTCCTTTGCAGCAACATCTTCCAATTTATGGTCGGTGTTCTTGCCGCCGATCTCCATTTTCTCAAATGGTGTGGTCGCCGATGGCTTTACAGCACTTAGTGCTGTGACAATGCCAATCTCGACAGGCCAGATTCGAAATCCGCCGCTCTATCTGTATAGCGCCAACAATGCCGCCGTACAAAACAATTTCTTTGTAGGCTATATCTTCCCCGGTACGCTGACTAAGAGTACAGGGACACATCTCAACACCAACACGTTTAGCGGTTTTGCGATCCCCAGCACCAGCCAAACTATTAGTGTTCCAGTCGATTCCAGCGCAATATTAAAGATCAAAGAGTCTACCGGCGTTGTCTTAGCCAGTAACTATTTTGTCGCTAACTCGATTGGGAAAAATACAGGGACTGTCAGTGATTGGTTACCAGCACTGGTAGGTATCCGCTACTCAAGTGTGGATTTGTTTTACAACCGATTCTCACTAAATACGACTTCCACAATCGTGGGTATTGATCGATGGCAAGGCGATCCGGGTGCGTCACTGGAACAAACCGGGGAAATCCGCTTCTTCAGCAATGTGATTAATGACAATACCATCAACGGGCCAGTTGTTCACCTATATGCGGGATTGAACATGCGTTTTGTGAACAATACCGTTGTGAATAATGTTATGAACGGTAATGGGAGCAACAATTTAGACCCCAGTGGCGGTAATACAGCAGCATTGTATGATGGTTATTTCATATTTGGTGCGCTAAATGTACCTGCATTAACCTTCAACAATATTGACAGCAAATTTGAAATTCACAACAACCTGTTTTACAACAATCTGAATACCGCAGGTACTGTCAGACCACTCCTGCTTGAAACTGCGGACAACGCCATTAACATTGGATGCGATGCTATTGGTTCTGGCGCACCGGCACGCAATAACTGGTTTGACGCTTTCATAGGATCAGACCGCCTCGCCAATACCCGCGGTGGTGAATGCTCGGCAGGCGGTAAAGTTACGAACTCGATTGATGAGACCTTGTCGGCTTCCAGCTTCTTTGGTACGGCTGTCGATTCGGTTAATCCTTATCGACTGCGTCCAACCGATCCAAGTATCACCACTCTCAAGAGCGGTATCAATACGGGTGACAACCAAGCCCTCATTGATATGTTCACCGATCCTGGCTATCTATCACAGGTTGATTTACGTGGTGCGGATCGTGTCGTCGTTGGTGGTAACCCCAATCCGACCTATGGCAGTGCACCGGCAGTCGTTGATATTGGCGCATACGAATTAGGTACGCCTAACCCACCAACCGCACTTGCAGCTAGCGACTCATTCGCTGAAGATTCGAAAACATCTGTTATCTACAAGCTCACGGCATCCGGTGGTTATACGCAAGTCTTTGCGATCACCAGCCAGCCAACCGAGTACGATACTAATCCCAACAACGCATGCGGTGGTCAACCGCTGCTCTTCACAGCACCTGACACGGTGACGTACTGCCCCCCTGCCAATTTCCATACCCGGTATGGTGCAGGGGACACTCACATTCCTGTCACCATTGGCTTTAGCGTAGAAGATCCGGTCTTCAGGCCGGGCCAAATCAGTACCAGCAGCATCAGCATCACCATTACGCCCGTGAATGACGGCACTCCTACCGCAGCGAGCTTCAACTTGTTGTCGGATTATGTCACGCCCATCACGCAGCAGCTTAATCCCATTTACCAGCTTGGCAATTTCTTTGTGAGCGGTACGGGCGGAAGCGTCGATTATCCCTATACGTTCGCATATGATACGCAAACGACAGCGACTACTGATAATGCAAACTTGCTGAAATCCTGTACGGCGTGCCCCAGCACAACTCAAGTACTGCAGGACGCCTTTACAGCAGCGAACTCGAACGGTGGCAAGCTGATTATTAATCCGGTAGCGGGCCAGAAGGGTTATGTTACATTTAACTATAAGGTAACGGATCGGGATGGCGACTCCGGTACAGGCACAGTGACGCTGGTTATTCAACCGACGCTGGCGCAAGAAGGTACGCATGACGACGCGGGGTTCAACTTTGCTTATAACGGCACAGGTTGGACATCATCGTTTGACTCTACTGCCTACAATAATTCGCTCCATTCGACTACAACCGGCACCGACTCTTTTGAAATTGCGTTTAGCGGTTCAGTGGTGCGCTTTAATTTGCGTGGATCACCCGTCGCCAACGCAGGCCTCAATATGGCGTTCGAGTTGAACCTTGCTCTTGGAGGTCTTCCCCGATATCAGTCTTATGCTGCGACCAAGACCACGCTTGGTGCGAATTTCTCCTGCGTCAACAACTTGACGAGTTCGGCACCAGATGGATCATCCAATATCAGCAACTACAGTGCAACAGGAGCGCTATATTCCGTTACCTGCTCCGGCTTCCCAACCGGACAAGCCCACTCAATCAAGATCACGAACAACTTGAATGGCCCCGCCCTTACCCTCGATAGCTCGGACATCAGCGCCGGGGTTATGACGGCAGGCAAGAGCTATCAAGAAACGAGCGCCAATCTCACTTACACCGGAGTCTGGACGCAAAATATCACCCCATCCGCTTTGGGCGGTTCACGGCGATATTCGAACGATCCGAACGGTAAAATAAGCTTTAACGTGGACAGTACCGTAGGCCGGTTGGTGATTTATCACACTACCTATCTGTCCAGCATATACGGATCGATGCAGGTCTATGTCGGTGGCGTATTGAAGGCTACAATCGACAACACTAGTGCAGCATTCCTATTCGGGCAACCGTACGTTGTCAATTTCACGCCAGCGAACCAGACGGTCGAAATCCGAAATGTTGGCAGCACCTATAGTGATCTTGATCAGATTGACGCACTGCCCGTTGCACAGACATTAGGCATCGGCTCTTATCAGGAAACATACCCTGATTTAACTTACACCGGCACTTGGACAAGTTATGTCGGGGCCGGGCCATTAGGAGGGTCGGTTCGCTATACCAACTTGCCTAGCGCAAACGTCAAATTCAAGATTGATGGGACAGTTGGGCGTATCATCATCTACCGTACAACGTATTCAATTTACGGCTCGACCGAAATCTATCTGGATAACCAAACCACACCAAGCGCGACGATCAACAACATAACTGCAACATACTTGTTCGCGCAGCCGTATGAGTTTGATGTGACACCCGGCAATCACACAATCGAACTGCGCAATGTAGGCAGTACCTATAGCAGCCTTGACCAAATTGATCTACTGGCACCGCTTCAACCCTTGAATACGACTATCGGAACATACCAAGAGACCGATACAAACCTCGTTTATAGTGGAACATGGACATCGAACGTTACGCCTGTGGCATTAGGTGGATCCAGAATCTACACAAATGATCCGAATGGTAGTGTCAGCTTCAAGATCAACAGCACAGTATCCCGTATCGTGGTTTATAGGACAACCTATCTAGCCGGGATTTACGGCTCGATGCAAGTGTTCCTTGACTCCAGTACGACGCCAATCGCGACGATTGACAATACCAGCAGTGCATTCTTATTCCAACAACCCTATCTGGTAAGCATCGCAAGTCCGGGTAACCATACGGTAACCATCAAGAATGTCGGCTCAACGTACAGCGATATCGATCAAATCACCGTACTAGGAGCGACACCTTATCTTGGACTAGGTTCGTATCAGGAAAATGATTTCAACCTAACCTATAACGGCACATGGGCTACCAATGTGACTACCTCAGCACTTGGCGGTGCCCGTGTTTATACCAACCAAAATAATGCCAGTGTGAGCTTCAAGATTAACAATACGGTTTCACGAGTTGTTGTTTATCGCACAACATATCTGGCTGGCGTATATGGGTCAATGCAAGTTTTCCTTGATACAAACACGACGCCTATCGCGACGATCAACAACACGAGTGGTGGTTTCGCGTTCCAACAACCCTACACGATCACGATTCCGGTACCCGGTGATCACACTGTTACGATCAAAAACGTGGGGACAACCTACAGCGACATTGACCAAATTTCGCTGGTTGGTTCACCCCAAGTTCTGACACCCGGTACATATCAGGAAACGAACATCGATTTGACCTACAGCGGAAGTTGGACACCCAACGCAACGAGTTCGGCATTGGGTGGGAATCGCATCTACACCAATGATCCCAACGGAAACGTCTCGTTTAATATCGACAGCTCGACCAAGCGGATCATCATTTACCGTTCTACTTACCTTTCAAGTATCTACGGGTCGATGCAAGTCAAAGCCGGCAGCACGGTCATCGCTACAATCAATAACACAAGTGCCGCGTTCCTGTTTGGTCAACCACACATGGTCACAATACCGACACCGGGTAATATCAAAATCACCCTGCAAAATGTCGGTTCCACTTACAGTGACCTTGACCAAATTGTTTTACTTGATTCTGCTCAAACATTGACTGAGTCACCCGGCGTCTATCAAGAAAATGATCCGAACTTGACCTACTCCGGCCTATGGAACGATCAAGCAAACGGGTCTGCGCTATACGGGAGTCGCCGGTATACGAATGACCCCAACGGAAGTGTCAGCTTCAGCGTCGGGACGAACGTGACCCGTATGGTGATTTATCGCACAACCTATGCTGCGGGCATTTATGGTTCAATGCAGGTATTCTTGGATGGCTCCGGGACAGCGTCCGCCACCATTAACAATACCAGCACTGATTTCCTATACGGTCAACCAGCGGCAGTCATCAATATGGCTTCGGGTGGGCACACGGTTAAGATTCAAAACGTCGGTTCGACCTACAGCGATATTGATCAGATTGTCCTACTCACAGGTGGTACAAGCCTTTCTGCAAGTGCTACCGGTAGTTCGTATCAGGAGAATTATCCAGATTTGACCTATAGCGGCGTATGGACGAACCAATCAACACCTTCTGTGCTGGGTAATTCGCGACGGTATACAAATGATCCAAATGGGAAGGTCAGCTTCAACGTTGATAGCAGTGTCGGACGAATCGTCATTTACCACACGACTTATCTGGCTGGCGTATACGGGTCAATGCAAGTCTATGTCAACGGCGCGTTACAGGCGACAATCGACAACACGAGTCCGGCTTTTGTTTTTGGTCTACCGTACACGTTAACAATCACTCCGGCGATCAGTCCGGCCACCCAAACGGTCGAAATTCGTAACGTTGGTTCAACCTACAGCGATATTGACCAAATCGACTTACTGCCACCCGCACAGACTTTAAGCCTAGGCAGTTATCAAGAAACCAATGTTAACTTGACCTACTCAGGTCTATGGACGCAAAACGTAACCCCAGTGGCTCTGGGTGGCGCGCGGCGATACACGAATGACTCAACCGCAAAAGTCTCGTTCAATATCGACAATTCCGTTGGGCGCATTGTGATTTACCGTTCCACTTACTTGACGGGTGTTTATGGCTCGATGCAAGTTTATGTCGGCGGTGTGTTGAAGGCCACAATCTCCAACACCAGTAGTGCATTCCTGTTCCAGCAGCCGTATACAGTTATCGTGACACCGGGTAACCAAACGGTAGAAATCCGAAATGTGGGTTCGACCTATAGTGACATCGACCAGATCACCCTTCTGGCACCGAGGAATCGCCTAACGCTCGGGACGTATCAGGAGACTGATACGAACCTGACTTACAATGGCTTGTGGACACCAAACTCAACACTCTCGGCTCTTGGAGGTTCACGCATCTACACCAACGATCCGAATGGCGTGGTCAGTTTCGACGTTGACAACACTGTCAGCCGACTTGTGATCTATCACTCAACTTACCTAACGGGTCTCTATGGATCAATGCAAGTCTATGCCAATGGCGTCTTGCAAACCACGATTGACAATACGAGCAGTGCCTTCTTGTTCCAACAACCCTATGTTGTAACATTGACACCGGCTAACCAGACGATTGAGATCCGCAATGTCGGGTCAACCTACAGTGATATTGATCAGATTACGCTGCTGGGTACGCGTACACGCCTTTCGGCAACACCCGGAAATTTCCAGAGTTATCAGGAAACGGATCTCAATCTCACATACACAGGTATATGGACACAGCAGGCTGTCAGTGCGGCCTTTGGTGGAGCACGACGCTATACGAATGATCCAACGGCAAAAGTTAGCTTCGATATTGATCCTTCGGTCTCGCGCATCATTATCTATCGAACCACATACCTAACAGGTGTTTATGGTTCAATGCAGATATATGTTGGCGGCACATTGCAGACAACCATTGACAATACCAGTACGGCATTCCTATTTGGTCAGCCATTCTTCCTCAATGTGACACCGGGAAATCAGACAGTCGAAATCCGTAACGTCGGTTCAACCTACAGTGATATTGACCAAATTATGCTGTTGGGAAATCCCCAGACGGTAAGTACTGCTCAACTCTATGAGGAAAATGATCCAGCGTTGTCCTACACAGGACAATGGACAAGTGTATCTGGAAATGGACCGTCCGGAAACGCAGCTTACTACACATACCAACCGGGAGCTTCTGTGACCTTCCACTTCACGGGTCGCGGCTTCTCACTCTACCGTATGTTGGCTAATGGAGCAGGCACATTCAGCGTGAATGTCGATGGGAATGTACAGAATTTCAATAACAGTGCATCAGCAACTCAGTGGCAGCGATCATTGGACTTTGGCCCATTGGCGAACACGGCTCACACCGTCGTTATCACCAACACATCACCGACGTCGGCCAACTTCCTGTACTTCGATGCTATTCGAGTGGTTGACATCACTGCTCCGTTGACGGTTGGACAATATCAAAACACGTATGCCGGGTTAACCTATACCGGTACGTGGCCGGTGGATAGCGCAGGCGGCTTGAGCGCTGGTGCTGCAACCTATACTACAGCGGTCAATGACCAACTGAGCTTTAGCTTCACAGGAACGGGCTTTGGCATCATGACCGATAACATCCCAACCGGTGCCAATATGCAAATCTGCTACACAATTTCGGGTGGTTCAGCCGTGTGCAATACCTATTCCACGGCGGCGAATCCAACACAACTCAACGTAGGATACGACTTCTACAACCTGAAGCAAGGGACGTACACGGTAACCGTCAAGCACAGCGGTACGGCGGGACAAGGTTTGTATATCGACCGCGTCTTCATCCTTGATACACCCAGCACCACACTGCAAGCAGGAGTTCACGAAGAAAATGATCCGGGCATTGTGTATAGTCCAAGCGAACTCTGGACATCGTATAGTTCAACGAGTTACTCAGGTGGTACGGCAACGACCACAACCCAAAAGGGTGCGGTAATGCAACTGCGCTTCAACGGTGGAACATTGGTTGTGTATCAAGTTGCAGCACCGGGCATCGCCAGCAACATCAATCTGTGCTTACGATTGACCGACACAGCCGGTAACCCAACATCACTCTGCGGGACTTACAGTGAACGTTCGACAACGGCTAGCTTCGTAGCACCGGTCGCGTTCTATGGTTTCGGAACCGGCACGCACGATGTCATCATCGAGAATCCAGCTCAAGGCGTTCAATTCAACATAGACAAGATACTGGTCAACTAACCAAAGTATCACGAGTAAAATAGGGCGGACAAAATCCGCCCTATTTTATGAGACTTACTTTGCATCCATAACATCGATGGGAATTAAAATGGGGCGTGACAAAACAGCCATCTGAAACAAAAACCGGTAGAGTTGTTCTACCGGCTTAAGTAAAATCTATTGAGGCAGGAGGGACAGGAGCTTAACCGACCATATCCCCCTTTATGATATCAACCTTCGATCGGCAGAGCCTGAACCAAGCTGCCATCCACGGCCTGAGCAATCACATGGTGAGGCGGTACAACTAAGTATTCATCTTCCGACCACTCCCCATTCAGGAGCAGATTCAACAAACGCCGGTCACCTTTTCGTTGCTCAAACTGCCAACCTCGCCGCTCGGCCTGCTCCCGTGCGGTGTGTTCATAAGTTGCGCCTTGGGCCGAACCGGTATCAATGTAAACCGCCCGATCATAATGTTTGCCCCACTCGCCCATCGCTTCCATCAAATAATCGGCGTTCTCCTGACCATATTTCGCGACATACTCCTGATACAGCGCCTCACTAACCTCGATGCTGGCTGCACCCAGCGCAACGCTTGAGTTGGGATTGCGTTCCAAATAATCTTGGCTGTACCAGTAAGTGCCGGGATGAGCATCAAACTCGGCTTGGTAACGCTCTCGTGAACCGAGATACAGCGTGATGCAATCATGAGCGCGGGGCATAACCAGTGGCGTATGACGCGCCTTCAACCCCACTGTCGCAAGGCCGCAAGTTCCATAGGCCAGCAAAATCGCATCGCAAGAACCCTGCTCAACCGTATCAATCTCGGCCTGCAACCGCGAGCGGAGGTTCTTGGGCACATTGTGTAACCCCTGATCATATAGACGAACACTCACAACGGGCACTGCTTGAGCCGCCTCGGCGTATACACTGCGGGCGAGCGCCGAACACGTCAGGGCAACGTAATGAGTCATGCAACGCCCTTTTCTTTTAGCGCGCCTGCGATAGCCGCGATGTGTTGGGGGGTACTGCCACAGCATGAGCCAATAATCCGTGCGCCACATTGACTCACCCGTAGCGCATAGTCGGCCATCACAGATGGTGTTGCATCATAGACAGCCACATCTCCGGCCATTCTGGGCAAGCCTGCATTCGCTTTCGCAACAAGGATGGCATCGGGATCGGTGTCGTGCATCTTGACTATCGCAGCTTCTAATTCATCCGGCCCCTTACCGCAGTTCGCGCCTAAGGCCAGCACTCCATATTCTCGCAGCGTTTTAACAGCCTGTTCCGGTTTGACGCCCATCATCGTCCGGCCATGCGTATCAAACGTCATGGTCGTGACCCTTGGAATCTGTGGAGCAGCACGCTGACAACCCTCCACTGCTGCCCGCACTTCTTCCAAATCCGACATGGTTTCAATCCAAAACACATCGACCCCACCTTCGCTTAAGGCCAATGCTTGTTCAGCAAAAACCGTCACTGCATCCTCATAGCTCAAATCCCCCAATGGAGCCAACATTTGTCCAGTAGGCCCCATCGATCCACCGACGACTACTGGATTTGGAGCATTCTCCGCTTCGAAGCCTGCCAGACGTGCACCTTCACGGTTCAGTTCACCTACTCGTGAACCCAATCCATAACCTTCCAAGCGCAGGCGGCTCCCGCCAAAGCTGTTAGTTAGAACGATCTGCGCTCCTGCCGTGATGTATCCAGCATGTATGGAACGAACCGCATCAGGCCGTTCAACATTCCATAGTTCAGGTGAACTGCCCCGCTGCAAACCCAACCCGAACAGCATCGTCCCCATACCGCCATCGGCCACAATATAGGGCTGAGTTTCAAGTAAATGGCTCAAAGTTGTACGCATCATAGTCTCTTTTCAAAATAGCGTTATCTTATCGATTGGTAGTCCCCGCTAAACGCTCAAAATGTGGAAAGCTGTCGCTAGCATGGGGAAAACTCATCGCTTCAACATAAAACTCATGGAAACGGGGATGGGCCGCCGTCTCAACATATTCCACCCGCCGCGCCAGATTCTGCGCCTCACGCCGCTGTTCCAGATTGAGCAGTGCAATCCGTGCGCCATCGCCCGCTGCGTTACCGATTGACGTCACCTGATGCAGGTCACAATCGGGAATTAGGCCAATCGCCATCGCAAAATAGGGTGCAATATAACTGCCGAAAGCGCCTGCCAACCGGATGTGATCGATGCTCGTAATCCCCATATGCTCCATGAGCAGCCGCGCTCCGGCATACAGTGCTGCCTTCGCCAGTTGAATGGCGCGGATGTCTTGCTGGGTAATCACAATATCCTGTCCGGTTGCGGTTTCTTGGGCGGTCGCCACCACAAACTCACCGGAGACACGTGCCGCTCGCACGCGAGGATGTTTGGCGTCCGGTGGCAGCCGTCCACTCGCAGAGATAATCCCCGCCGCAAACAACTCGGCAATGATCTCGATGATCCCTGACCCACAAATGCCAGTTGGCGCAAGGCTTTCACCCGGCGGAAGCGCATCGCTCCAGCGTATATCGCCAACCACTTGATACCGCACCGCACCTGTGTGTCGATCAATCCGGAAGCGCTCGATGGCACCGTTGGCTGCCCGCTGACCATGCTTAATTTGTGCACCTTCGAATGCCGGCCCCGTCGGGCTGGAAGCCGCCAAAATACGCCCGTTCGCTATCAGCAAAATCTCGGCATTCGTGCCGATGTCGATAATGAGCGTCGCGCTTTCTTCAAGAGATTCATATTCGGAAAGCAGCACGGCTACCGCGTCCGCCCCGACGTATCCCGCGATACAAGGTAAAATGTGTAAATGGGCAGCAGGAGCAAGCTCTTTGAGTCCAATCTCGCGGGCTTTCAAATCGACTGCCTCAGACGTGGCTAAGGCAAACGGAAGCTGCCCCAGTTCGATAGGATCAATACCAAGCAGCAGGTGATGCATAACCGTATTGCCAACCAGCACCATATCCGTAATATCTGAAGCATGAATCTTCGCCTTCTGGGCAACACTTGACGCCATATCATTCAGCGCCTTGATGACCACATGATGCATTCGCCCAACGCCGCCGGTTTCACCCGCGCCGTAGGATATGCGGCTCATCACGTCCTCGCCGTAACGAACCTGCGGATTCATCACCGCCTCGGTTGCCAGCACTTCTCCAGTACGCAAGTCGCAGAGGTGCGCGACAATCGTGGTGGTTCCGATGTCAACCGCCAACCCGAATAAACTCTCATTGAGGCCCGGCTCGACCCGAATGACCTCCTGATTTCGCCAGATGGTGACCGTAACACGCCACTGACCTTCCCGTAACGTGCGCTGCAAACTGTGTAATAAATGGGAATCGATGGTCAGATCCACAAGCCCGAATTGGTTGGCTAGCGTCGCTTGAAGACGCTGCCAGTCTCCCACACTACCAAGCGAAGGCGGCTCGACCTCAACATAAGCCAACCGCACCGCAGGCATCACGTCAACGAATTTATCTGCTGCTGCTTTGCGTATAGCCTGTTTCCGTGCGAGACTGCTTTCCGGAATGTGGATGAGCACATCACCCAAGATATGCGTGGCGCAGGCCATCCGATGATGCGTCAGGTCAATGTTGTGTGATGCCGCGAAAGCCTGTTCATCCGCGTTGGACGGAGTGAGGTGCGATTGATCAGAAACGATTCCGTGTTTCAGGAATTCGCCCTGTTCAAGTGTAACTAAGCATTTGCCGCAGGTCTGCCGCCGTCCACAAATAGCCTCCAGATCAACGCCCAGCATATGCGCCGCTTCGAGGATCGTCACTCCATGCTCAACATCACCCTGCCGACCGGAAGGCATCAATATCAGGCGATGTATCGAGTCAGTCATGGTCAACTCTTCCGAGCGGCAATCTTCATAACCACAAAGTCTCAAACCAACGGCGTCATCAAGTCGTATTGATCGAGCCGAATTTTCTCCGGATCAATCTGTTGAGTCACCTGTTCAATCAATTCCTCTTCAGCTTCCGGCAGTTGGTCAACTTGTTTCGATAAGCGGTCGAGCCAACTAACCTCCGAACGTGTCAGATCAAACAGCCCTGCTCCATGAGCCTTACGCAGCCGTTCAAGGGTAGCGAGCGCCGCTCGCCGAACGCGGAGATAAGGCGTTGACTCTGCAATGATTTCACCAGCGAGATCAACCACAACATCCGGACGCAGCACATAAGCCTGAGGATCGTAAGCCGTATCGGACGCGACAAATAGATCACGCAGTATCAAGGCTGTTTGTGGCCCGGCATCAGAAGCAGCGTTCATGAGACGCGCAGCATAGGCCAGTTGTTCCAACGAAACGGTTGGAGCTGCGCCTCCCAACAACCGTATGTTTTGGACAGATTCATTGCTCCACAGGTCAGCCATCGCCTTAGCAATGTTGCCGACAGGAGAGGCGTGGGCTACAGCGGCTTCCGCCCCTTCTAACGAGATTGGATAGCCTGTAATGGCTTTGATGTAAGGCCCTTCATAGGCGCAGTCTTTGCTCGGCCCGACCGCGCCGCGCTCATAGGCAACCAGACTACGTACCACACTCATCACACGAATGAGCGCCGCCCATACGCGCGGGATATGCTTAATTTCGGCCAACACCATTGCCGTGTTGGCGAAACCACAGGCCGTATCCCCTGCCGGAATGGCCCCATTTTGTCCGGCCACACTCACGATCATGTCCCACAAAAACGCCATATCACGCGGCCCCAACACGCCCAGCGCGAAAGCGACGGTAGGCACATCGGCATACAGAATGGCGTCGTCGTGAATTTCTTTGCCACCGGTCGACTCGATTGAAAGAAAATCCGCACCTGCCTGCGCGCAAAGTTCAAAGCAGCGCACCATTTCATCCCACAACGCACCACTTCGCATATGCGGCGGCCGCTCGAACTCACGAATATCATTCGGGGTGACGCGTAAAGCACTTTTCAAACCATCACTCTGCATGAAACGGTCGAGGGTTTTACGCAAGATAGCAGTAATCTCAGCGCCCCATTCCGGCGTTTGCGTCATTTCAGGCAGCAGTTCGAACTCCACCACCAAGCCCTGCAAATGCAAATCAACGGCTCGAGCGCAGGCACTCTCAATAATCTGGCTATATTGTTCACGAATGTCGGGCATGGTGTCAGCACTAATCGACATCGCCGGAAGTGTAAAATTCAATTCCGGATACACGGTACCGCCCCCGATCACCAGCCCATTTGGAAGGGTTAAAGGACGAGGACTGTGGCCAAAGATCAAATCATCTGCGCGGGAGATCGCCAGATGATCATAAGTTTCCATGATATTTTTTCACCCGCTTTCGTATCAGGCACCAATCAACTCACGCACTTTACGGACGGCACTTGAAGCATCGGGAGCATAGCCATCCGCGCCGATTTGATCGGCATAGGCTTGGTTCACAGGCGCACCGCCGATAATGATGCGCACTTTGTCACGCACGCCGGACTGCTTGAGTGCTTCAACCACATTTTTCATGTTGGGCATGGTCGTGGTCAGCAGCGCCGACAGCGCAATCACGTTGGCACCGCGGTTTTGTACGGCGTCGACAAACTTCTCGGGCGCGGCGTCAATGCCAAGGTCGATAATCTCGAAACCCGACCCTTCCAGCATCATAGCGACCAGCTTTTTACCGATGTCGTGCAGATCGCCTTTTACCGTACCAATCGCAACCTTGCCCAGTGGTTTGACGCCTTGCTCAACCAAATACGGTCGCAGGATTTGCAGCGCCTTGTCCATCGCCCGTGCTGCAATCAGCATCTCGGGCACAAAGACAACACCTTCTTCGTACATTTGCCCGACTTTGCTCATCGCGGCAATCAAGCCATCATTTAAGATGACATCTGCGGCAATACCTTCGTCGAGCGCTTTTTTCACCTTCTCGACTGCAACATTCGCCTGTCCCTCAATAACACCTTCGCGTAGTTCATCAATAATAGACATGCACGTTACCTCCTTACTGGGTTATCGGTGCATCAATAACGATTTTTTGCAACAATCTATTTGTCGGTCTTGATGCGAAAATCAGAGCGTTTATAGTCATTTCATCATGTATGTAAGGGCAGTGACTCCCTTTCGGCATGGTGCTCAAGAGCCGTACACGACTCGCGGACGACCAGTTCTGGCCGCAGGGTGATCTGTTCGAAATAGCCGTTTTCACCTCTGATTCGGCGCAGCAGAATGTCAGCGGCAGTTTGCCCGATGACTGAAAAAGGCTGCGCGATAGTCGTCAGCGGTGGCTCAAGATGTGCCGTCACATCCAAATTGTCGTATCCGATGACCGACAAATCTTGTGGGACTTTCAGAGATAGGCTGCTCGCTGCCCGATACAAGCCAATCGCAATCTGGTCATTGGCTGCCACGACCGCAGTCGGACGATTTGGCCCAGAGAGATATTTTTGCAGCGGCGACAGATCAATGACAGGATAGCCTTCAACGTGACAAATCAGCCGTTCATCAAACGCGATACCCCGTTCGCTGAGTGCCTGCCGGTAGCCCAAGTAACGATGTTCCATGCTGACTGCCGGAGACAGCCACGTGACAAACCCAACACGCTTATGGCCTAGATTAAAAAGATAATGTGTCCCTCGAATGGATCCATCAAAGTGATCGGTCATCACATAATCAGTCGATAAACCGCGTAGATAGCGATCAATGAGGACAATTGGAAAACCCGTATTATTCAGCTTCTCAACCAGCGAGATGTTCTCCGAATTGACGGGATAAAGCGCAATCCCCGCGACATGTTCATCAATCAGCTTGAGAATGACCCGCTCTTGCTGGGCTTGATCATTATTCACGTGATTGAAAATGACCGAAAAGCCAGCCTCTTCGGCCACTTGCTGAAAGCCAACCAAAATTGTTGGAATGGACGAGTCCCGCACATAAGGAACAACGAACGCCAGCCGTCGTGAGCGTAATGCTGCATAATTGATCTCAGCCATGTAGACAAAGGTTCCGCGCCCCTGTTCACGCAGTAAGTAACCTTCATTTTCTAGTGTTTGTAATGCTTGGCGAATGGTTCCGCGTGCAACATCAAATTCCGCGCAAAGTTCTTTTTCAGACGGGAGCGTTGTCCCCTCTGACCAAGCACCGCTCCGTATCCGTTCCTTAAGGAGAGATGCAACTTGAATATGGAGATGGGGTGCGTTTGGGCTTCGATCCAACATATCAAAGTTGTCCATTCGAAATTATAAAGGTCTATACATGAGTCTACTGACCCCTATATCTTTTGTCAATTAGCCTTAACTTTCAGCGTAATGACCTCACCACCCTTGACCTGAACACTCACAATGCCACCGTTTTGTACCGTTAGTGGCTCAATATCTTCCTCATTCATATTGGTGCGTACCACCTGCTTGGCAGGTAAGCCGAAGACAACATTACTTGTTATAGGCTGCCGGGTGATGTTGTAGAAACGAACGATCAGGTTCTCCCCACTTCGATAGACCGCACTCAAAACCAATTCCGGCGCTTCAATAGTGACGAAACTAAAGTGATCAGGCACATTCCCACCACGCGGCCATTCTGCTTTGGTCACACGTGAAGGATCATCCCGCGTAATATTCATTTCTTTGAGTTCCAGTCCGGGATGGGTATCCGCACGACGTGCCATCAACGGAGCCGTGTAGTTGTAAGCGTGGGCATAGACCTGTTTCCAATCACCTGCATGAGGCAGAATTGCATACTCGTATTCGTAATCACCGAGACACTGTGCCCCCGGTGTCGGAACCAATGGTCCAGCCGCAATACGTCGTACCCACAAATCGTCTCGTGAGAGCCATTCCACGCAGCGCAAAAGGGTAAGCGCTATTGTGCCGTCTTCATAAACTTCCACAGAAGGTAAGCCGCGATTGAATACAGCCAGTCCGGATTGCCCGTCGCTCAAGTCCGTAAAGGCGCGCTGATGCATCAGCGGTGTCGGGTCTTCCACCCAGCCAGTTGAGTCAGGCAGCTTCAGGTCACGTTCAGCGACCATAAATGACTCATCCACATAGGCCTGAGCCACCCGAATGTTCGTCGGGAAATTCACCGTCAGTTTATGATCACGGGCAGCGTTATGAATGGTCGTGCGAATATAGACGCCGGGCTGGTCCGCATAAACCGACACTTCAGACGTAATCGGAAGCGGCACAGTATCCTGCAAACGACTTTGTCGATTTTCGGAAAGCGCAGCCGGAATCTGAAGCGTTCGCTCGATGCGGAAACGGGCACACAGCGGTCCTGATTCTATGAGCGTAACAGTTGCAGGCTTACCCTTTGTGCTAACGGTCAAGCTATTCTGCGGCAGCGGACAGTGTGTGTATTCATCGCCTGTATCTTCCACATCAAAAAAGTGATTCAAGTCGGGATAGGTCTGCCCTGATTGCTTATCCACAACAGTCAAAGCACCATCATCTGCTATAGTCAGCTTGAGATAGCTGTTCTCCGCAGCGCTCTCACTTACAGCTAAATCTGGCTTGGTTGCTGATTCCTTCTTAGGCTGGACGTAGAAAGTGGTATGTCCGAATGATGGGACTCGTACGGGTAACAGGACGGTGATGCGTCGCTTTCGATTGGGCTTCAGCACTTCCATCCAGAAAAGCTGCTCGTCCTTAATAATCTGATGGGGAACGACTTTTCCCTCGACATCAACGATTTGGAAAGCGTTAGCCAGTGGGTCGTCAAAATCGAAGTCAACAACGGCCTCTACAACTTCCTGCCGTTGCCATCCCAGCGGATTGTAGACAATCAGTGGCATGCCTTCTTGGCGCGAGTAGTCAATTTGCCGTGCCAGCAGCCGGAGATTATCCCGTACCAGCGCCTCGGCGATTTGTCGCGATTGGCTGAAGCGGTAGTCCATTTCATGATGCACTTCATCAATACCGCTGCCATACATATCATCGTGAGGATGATTAAGTAAAAGCCAATGCCACGCGACATTCAGCAGATCAGGTACACCCTCTGGCACATTCGCACCTGAGAGCCAAGCGAGTGCCGTAATCGGTTCGGTATAGCGTTCCAGCAGCACCTCACCTTTGTGGTTCGCCTGTTTCAAATGGATACGTGTTGAATACACGCCCTGCAAAATCTCGCTGTATCGTCCCCATCGGAACTCCCCTGCAAACGTCTCCAGCATCTTGCCCGATACCCGCACATGGGCCAGATGATCACGCAGCCGCCCATGTTTGATGGTGACGCCGTCTAGTTGTGTGTTAGCACGGGCGATGATTTGAGGGATACGCGGTTCCGCCTCTGCATGATCAATGCCATTCATTAACAGGAGCGCGTCGGTGTTTGCCATCGAAGTAAGCTTATTGATAGCACGCTCGATTTTCTCCTGTGCCAGATCAGGATTGAAAACCATCTGCGATACATCACCCCAATGAATCCCATAGCCTAAATTGGTGACGTTGTGGTATCCCCAAGGCATGAGGATCGTCGTGACGCTTTCTCCGTCGGGCGCTTCCCATATAAATTCCGTGCCCAGCCGTTCGCCATCCACGCCCATCCCGCGCCAGAAGAAAGCATTATCAATGCCGAACCCGCGTAAAATCTGCGGTAATTGGGCAATGTGTCCGAAACCATCCGGAACGTAGCCGATCTTTTCAACGCCTCCGAAGGCCGCTCCCATGCGGTGACCAAGACTTAAATTACGGATCAGCGCTTCCGGACTGACCAAGAACTCATCAGCCAGCACAAACCACGGCCCGACTTGGATACGACCTGACCGGCAGTATGCTTGTAACTCAGCCGCTTTTTCGGGTCGAACTTCCAGATAGTCTTCAAGGACACTCATTTGCCCATCGAGCATGAAGTACGTGAAATCAGGATCAGCCTTCAGAATGTCCAGCAAGTTATCCACCAGACGAATCAAACGCATGCGGAATTCTTGAAAGGTACAGTACCATGCCCGATCCCAATGGGTATGGCTCACTAGCGTACCTTGATAATGCACCATAATGAAAATCCTTCTTGTCGGTTTGACAAAACCAGTCAAATGGATTATATATTTGTTGTAAGTTGTCTATACCTATATATGATAGCACTGATAAGAAAATTTGCCCATTATTTACCTGACAGGAGCTGATCATGGATAGCAGTAACAAGAAAGATGTTTTTAACAAAGCGATTTCGCGAAGGTTGTTTCTCAAAGGCTCGGCGGGGAGCATTGCTGCGGCACTCGCAGCAGTTGGCCCCGGCAAATTTATGACACAGGGCATCTATGCCCCTAATCTTATTCAGGATAATAAGACAGTTGTTTTAGCCATTCAAGAATTCGCGCATGACGCCATTAAGTCTGTCCTGCCCGACTTCGAGAAGAAGACAGGCCTCACGGTCAAATTGGAAGGCGGCCCCGTCAGTGGCAACGATATGCTGACCAAGTACGGTCCGAGCTTTGCCTCCGGTGAAAGCCCCGTCGATGTCATCAGTGACGCCGACGATGACTCACCAACCTTTATTCGTGCCGGTTACATCGAACCCCTGACGGATATCATTCCCAAGGAAACGTGGGCCGATTTTCCCGAGAGCATGAACGGGCATATCGACACCTTCTTGAGCTTCGAAGGCCAGCGCTATCGCATACCGCATGAGTTTGCGATTGGTTACTTCTTCACTCGTAAGGATTGGCTGGATGAGAAGAAGCTCAAGACACCAACCACATGGGACGAAATGGTCAGCGTGGGCAAGGAATTTGCCGACTCATCCAAAGGCGTATGGGGCACGACCGATGGCTTGATTAAGCCAGCGCTCCTTTATGTCTATGTAGCTTACCTCACAGCACAGGCGGGCGGTCAGGTCTTTGACTTTGACGATGCCACAGGCGAGGCCTTCCAGTTCCTCTATGACATGATTTACACGCACAAGATTTTCCCGGAAGACGCGTTGAATCAGGATTACACCGCCCAAAATCAACTCTATATGGGTGACAAGGTAGCCTTCATGCGTCAGTGGCCGTTCTTCCAAAGTGTGGGAGAAGGCGATAAGAACTGGTTCAAGCCCGAGAAGATGGCGATTGAACTGCCGCCTGCCGGTAAGGCTGGAAGCAAGGCGTGGTGGGGTGGTTGGGGCTTCTCGATTCCCAAGTTCGCTCCAAATATGGATGGCGCGAAAGAACTCATCAAGTATCTGACTTCAGTCGAAATCATTCCAAAACTCGCTGAGGGTCAGTCATGGTTCATTATGCCGCGCACGTCCATTCTGAAAGCGTTCGAAGGCAAGGATAACCCGATTGTTAATGCGATGGGTCAGTATGCGGCTGCAGGAGTTCCGGCTCCTCGTCCGTTCCATCCGCGCGTTGCCGAAGCACAGACCGTCGTTGACGATGCAGCATCACAGTTCCTAACTAAGCAGTTGTCGTTGGCTGAAGCGCTGAAGTACGGCAAAGACCAAATTGCCGCTTTGGGCACATAAGTTTTGCAAGAATAGTAGTCACGAGGGTGGGTCAACGATCCACCCTTAACTGATCTCACGAGACAGCATGTTCACCTGTACCACAATACCCGTTTTAACTCCCAACCGATACTTATTGAATAGAAACGCAATATGGGTGCTGTAACAATTAAACGTACGCGAAACTCTTTTATGCGGCTAACATTCCGGCAGCGCACCTATGTGATCGCCATCATCTTGTTGATTCCAGCGCTCGCACTGCGCACGTTTACGGCTTTTTACCCTTTTATTCAAACCGCTTACCTCAGCCTACACAAATACAATCCGGCCTTTGATGGCAGAACCGGCCCGGTGTTCGTTGGTTTGGGCAACTTTCAGCGCATTGCCAACGATCCGGTCGTCCGTGCCAGCATCAGCTTTACGCTCGTGTTTGTGATCGTGGCAACCTTCCTCCAACTAACAATCGGATTAGCCGTAGCCCATCTGCTCAATGCGCCCTTCCGCTTACGTAGTTTATCCCGCACCTTGGTCCTGCTGCCTTGGGCGATACCGATGGTCATTGCGGCGCTTGGCTTCCGCTGGATGTTCGATGACCAATTCGGCATGATCCCCGATCTTCTGCGTCGTGGACTTGGCATCCAGATGAAGTGGTTGATTAATCCCTATAATGCCAAGATCGCGGTGATCTCCGTCGCTGTCTGGAAAAGCAGTCCATTTGTCGCGCTGGTTCTATTGGCCGGCTTACAAGGTATCTCCCAAGATTTATACGAGGCTGCCCGCGTTGATGGCGCAAATTGGTTGACATCACTGCGATTCATCACCATACCGATGTTGATGCCTATCATCATAACCACTGCCATGTTTATGGTCGTTTGGCAGCTTGCGGTATTCGATTTACCCTTCTTGATGACCGGAGGCGGCCCGGGCTTCTCCACAACCGTCATCGCCCAAAAGATTTATCTCGAAAGTAATTCACTCAACTATGGCTATGCCGCTTCTATTGGTATGGTCTTGGTTGCCATTGTTGCAATTGTCGGAGCAATTGGGCTGTATCTGTTCCGTCGCTTCGATGTCTCAGAATGAAAGGCGCGACTGATGTCTGCTCATGTTGCAACCCGTTCGCAAGAATACATCGCTTCACAAACAATAAGGAAAAATTTCCTTCAACGTAAGCGAACTCTTTCAGGTTCCGCCGCAGTATTGGCCGAGTGTGCCTACGCTCGACAGCTACGGACGTATGATCGAATCGGTGCCATTTTTCACCTATTATCGAAACTCATTGATCTTCGCAACCGGATCATCAGCCGTATCGGTCATCGCAGCCAGCATGGCCGCCTACGCCCTTGCCCGTATTAAATTTCCCGGCAGCAATATCGTTTATCTCGCGTTGATCCTCTCGGTAGCGCTTCCTCAAATTGCCGTACTCGTTCCCATGTTTGAAACACTGAAGACCTTTAAGATGATCAGTACTCAGCATGGACTAATTATTTTGATGAGCAGCTTGGTACTCCCCTACACCATCATGACATTGGTCTCATTTGTCAAACAGGTTCCCGCCGAAATCGAAGAAGCCGCATATATTGATGGAGCCAATACGTGGCAGATTATCGTGCGCGTGGTCTTTCCACTCATTCGCCCTGCGCTCTTCACCATGTTCCTGATCAATTTCATCATCAGTTGGAATGAACTGCTCTACCCATTGGTTTTTGCCCATAACGTCGATGTCAAAACCTTAAGTGTAGGGCTTACTGAATTAACCGATCCCGGCTCTACTTATACGAAGCCTTGGGATATGATGAGCGCCATGAGTGTGCTCATGATCATTCCTGTTCTCATAATAATTCTTCTCGGTCAACGGATGATTATTGCCGGACTTTCACGCGGTGCAGTTAAATAAGTCATTTGGAGGATAAAGGATGCCTGTCGAAAAAGCCCATATCACCATCGAACAAAACACCGAATACCTCAAGCGCTATGCCTTCCTAGAGCGCGCTTGTATGAGAACCCTCGCCGGTTGGCTGGCGGGTGTGCCGGAATGGGAAGCCAAGAATGAATTCGGCCTGCATATTTGGGAAAGTGGCGACTCGGTTGATCAGCTTTATAACCGCTTGCGCGAACTCCGCTGCTACCAACCGGAACGTGGCATCAGCCCGCAGCTCAAGTTGATTGCGGAAAAATTAGACTATGCCCAAAACACAGCCGAGCTTATCGCAACGGTCTATCTCGTGGTCAAGAAGGCTCTTCTTGAAGCCTATCGCAATCATCCTGACATGACTTGGAGCGATTTTGACCGACCAACTGTCAAACTGACCGAGAAGGTACTACCAGCAGCCGAACGTCAAGTCGAATGGGCAGAAAAGTTTTTCGCGGGCATTGAACAGAATTATCCCGGCTGGCAAACATGGCGCGATTATATTGCCGGATTGTTAGCCTCTGACGGTGGCATCACGGGCACGGCGCCGCCTGCTGCTGAACCAGAACCGCCTGCTGCGCGCACACTGCTTCTCCCTTGGAAAGAATGCCAGCGCGTGAAAAGCTGGCCGATATTTGATCCATCAGTCGACCTCGAGCCGAATCGTAAAACCGAGCCGGAAGCCCACCGTTTATGGCGCTTCAAGCATTACTTGAACGAAATGACGGCGGCTGAAACATTGGGTTCGATTCTCTGGATGACTCCCGAAATGACTTGGGAATATCAATACAATGTTTCCCGCCACCTATGGGATGAAATTCGTCACAGTCAGCTCGGACAAGTTCGCGTTCAGCAGCTTGGGCTAAAGATCGAAGATGTTCCGCAGGTCGTGCAGATTTACAATGTCATGATGACCTTGCCCGCAGTGGATCAGTATGCGCTCCTGACCACCGTCATTGAGCCAAATGGAATGCCGGAAAAAAGCGCCAATCGTGAGCATTGGGAAGAGATCGAAGATGACATCTCAGCGGCGGCTGTTAGCTACGATTGGAGTGATGAGAACTTCCACATCCGTTGGGGCAAGAAGTGGACACCTGTCCTGCTCCAAACCTATGGCTATAAAGAAACGCCGGAAGAAATTGCAGCTCGCACAGAAGCATGGTTGCTCGAAAACACGCCGGTGAAAATGCAGCAGAAGATGGCCGTTGACGCCCACGATAAAAACACCGGACGCTTTGCAAACTAACATCTAAGAGAGCAGTTTAAGAGAGGAATTCGCGTGCCAGTGGCGACAGAGTTCCTCTTTTTTTTGCTTCGAAAGCACCAATTTCCTCTCTGTCCAAAAGTTTGTAAACTCGAACCGAATCGCGTTGACAATCAACGAACTTTCGTTCTATAATCGGGTTATGATTTTTTCTTACTCTCTGCATTTCTACAATTCAAATGCATTTATTTTCTCTTCATTCTTTGTGCCTTTGTGGTGAAAAAGTTTTGCATTTGAGCAGCGGCACTGCACAAATGGCATAGCGGTGGCACTACGGGAGCCATCCGCTGCAAAAGTGCCATTTCAGCGCCATTAGCCGAGCCTCCCGCCGCCACAAAATGTCAATTCAGCGGCTATAGGGGAGCGCCCCGCCAGCCATTTCGGCGGAAATAATGCAAAATATGCAGTAAATGCGAATCATTTGCATCACAAATCGCAGATTTCACCAACTAATAAAAAATTGGGGCTAACCCATTCCAATCAAATCGTAGATTTCTTCCAGGTCGGTTTCAGGCCAGTTTTCATCCACCAAACCGTTTGTTATATCCACATTGATGAAAAGCCCTCGATAGGTCTTGGCAGTGGTCTTTACCCGCGCGACAAAATCACGCATACCTTTGAACTTCAAATCACGATGCAGTCCCACCCGACAGGCTAAAACAATCTTCCCTCCAAAGTGTTCAAGGACAGGTTCGAAGGTCGCTTCACTTGCGCCAAACTCATGTCCCCGCAAGTTATGGACCTTCGCTAGGCTCGGGAATTGATGTGTCCATTTACCGCACGAATGAAGATATACGCCTCCAAAGGCATCTGAAAGCTGGTTCAGGTAAGGCACATTGAACTCGTCATGCATCTGTGCCGACATCATCACGCACTCATCATTCGAGATCGAAATGCCCAGTCCATCGGGCATCCAAGGCTGAAACATGCTCGGAATGAATTCGCAACCATGTTTCAGGGCAATTTCGCGCTGTGCTTGGACAAACGCGATGGTTAAGTCCGTCACCTGCTGCAGTAAGCGATGAACCGCTTGGGGATCGGTATACATTGCTGTCAGGAAATTATTGTGACCCAAAATGAGTGCAGCACTGTCAATCGGGCCTTGAATGTCACTCATTCTTATTGGATACCGACCATCAGTCTGCTCGATAAAGTATTCCGTGTAGTCCAACATCCGTCCAAGCTGCCCATCCCGAACATTGGGCATCGCTAGCGGGGTAATCTCGTCAACACCTTCCGCGTAGATGGGTCGCACAGCGGGTAAATCGTTTTCCCACCAGACGACCTCGCAACCAAAGGCCGAAGGTATCCCTACCAGACCAAGAGTAGGACACAAAGACGGCACAAAATCGCCTTTAAGCGCCAACTGTGCTTCAATTTCATTGACTTGGGAGCGCAGAAATTTTGCTGGATCAAGAATGCGGTCGCGTACGGTGTCCGGCCCCTCGGTCGAAAACAGTGCGCTCGGAATGGGTTTTCCATTTTTGACGCGTGGCCCAACATACCCGATCATAAAGCCCGGTCGTTCATCATTTTCGAGCGCCCACAGCCGTCTAAGAAACGCCTTATTCGTTGAAATCTGCTCCTGTACTTCCATTACGTGTACTTCCCATAAATCTCTGCCGCTTCCATCATAGCGTTAATATTTTCGAGTGGAGAACCGGGCGGGATATTGTTGCCATCCTGAATAATCAGCCCACGGAATGCTGCCAGTTTTTCGATAACCTGCCGCGTCGCTTGCCGCACTTCTTCGGGCGTTCCGGTATGAATGAGCATCGGGCTGACATTACCTATCAGCACGACCTTTCCTCCTAACACTGAAGCAACCCGATCCAAATTGACTTGGTAACCGAAGCCTTGTAGTTCATTGATCTTCAAATCATCGACAAAGATCTCCAGCATATGGTCAGTTTTGCCACACATATGCATACTGAGATAGCCATCAAAATGAAACCGCAAGCGCTGCTCTTCAGGCAAAACCAATTCCCGATACGACTTTGCGGAAAGGGACACCGCAAGGTCATCTGTCCAGGCAAAATCGCGTGGCTTAGGCAAATGCTCTTCGTCGCCGCAAAAGTCCATCCACTCGATGAGCTTGTCGGTCACAATCCGCAGAATTTCGCGTACAAATTCCGGT
The DNA here is from genome assembly GCA_044226855.1 of Aggregatilineales bacterium. Lineage (GTDB taxonomy): Bacteria > Chloroflexota > Anaerolineae > Aggregatilineales > Phototrophicaceae > CFX2. The sequence continues at coordinate 29,938 of JBGAGF010000004.1, read as the reverse complement.
CGCTCATAGACACCAGCGAATAACTCCATCTGCCCCATCAAGTCGCCTGCCACCCCAAATGGGCCATCGGATGTATGGGTCAAAGCAGGGTTTTCGCCGGGATAAAAGATTGGACCACCTTGAAACCGTACCGGATATTTCTCGCAAACGCGCATCATTTCCTGACGGTATGCAATTTGTCGGGCATTGATTCCGCTGTGGATAAAATCTATCGCTTCTAGGCGTTTAAGATCGTCTTCAGTTTTAACCCAACCTTCTCCAACCCAAGGAATATCATCATCGGAGAAAACGACTTCGCAGCCCAAGCTGCCGGATTCAAACGTGTTTTGGAAATCAGTCCATGCCCCGACCCATGCCCCTGAAATCGAGTAGGCGTCGGTACGGATATTTTCGAGCAACCATTTCTGTGCGAGGATTTGCGTGTGCAGCATGGTTTCAGGATCAGCATAATAGTCTTTGAAACGTACACCCACCTGTGGCACAAGAAAACGGTGTGCAATCGCTGGAATAACCGGCACACGATCCGGCGTTTCAAAGTGCTTGGCTTTGGTTACCCGCTCCCGCCGTGCTTCGATCTCTTCGATTGGCACAGCAATTTCAATAACCTCAGGTTTATGAATAAGCACAGTGTTTTGCCTCATCTACAAAGGCAGCGAAAAGTTCTGGTTCGGCTTCAAAGAAATGATCCGATGGGCTTAATATGTACCCGCCATTAGTCCCTGCCGCTTCGAAACAACGCCGTACTTCCGCGCGGGTTTGTTCTGGCGTGCAACCCACAAAGTTATGGAACTGGTCAAAACCACCGATCATGCAAACCTTGTCGCCAATGCGCTGCTTCGCCTCTGCCAGACGCACATCCCCACCCATATCGACTGGAGTAAAGGTTTCCATCGCATCCGGTTTCATGGCAGCAATCCGTTCCAATATTGGCATCATGCCACCACAGGTGTGGTAGACAATCCGCTGTCCTACGGAATGAGCCAACTCGATCAATTCAGCATCATAAGGAGCGACAAACGCGTCAAATATTTTGGGAGAAATCACAGTGGAGGATGCCGCACCGCCCCCCAATTCCAGCACATCATAACGAGCGCCTTCCAAAGACCGGATGAATGTCTTCTTGCGCGCTTGCAGTATTTCGATCAGTTCACGAACCCAAACCGGATCATCGTAGGTTTCCAAAATCAGCCGTTCGGTGCCGACCAGCTCAACCGCATCCTGCCAGCACCCCGGTTGACCGTAAATATCGAAATAACAGATGTGCCCGCGCACCAATCCGCGCTCCCCAAAGGCATCAGCCGTTTTATTGACTGCCTCAACATCAATCTTTGGATGGGTCACATATTGGGCGATCAGGTCAATATCCCGCTTCTCCTTAATCAAGGGTTCAACCACCCAGTCAGTGTGCTCATTCCCTTGCAGTATCATCGACAATGTACCCTTGGGTGTCACAAAGCTGTATCGAGTGGTGCGATATTCGGGGTCGGGAAGCGTTTCATATTCAATCCGCCAATTGTCAGAAACTACCCGATGCGTATGGTCAAGCGGATGAATAAATGTCTGGTTAGGGTCGAAATATTCGCCTTTAGCCGTATCCGGCTTGTAGGGCACTGTCCAAATCCATGCGTCCAAACCGAAGTAGTCAAAAAACTCCGGATATGGGATGTCGTTCATATACTTTTTGAGAAATGAGAGCATCACATGATGGGTCGTAACGGGCAGACGATCAGGAATGGCAGTGCGGGTTAGTGCTGCCAACATCCTCTGGCGAGAAGTCATCTTGGTCATAGTTGACTATACCTTTTGGCTGCTATACTCGACATTATATATACATTTAACCGTTGCTCAAAGCGATTAAGGTCGAAATTCGTCATATGAATAACATGACAAAACTCGGTATTGGCGTACTTGGCTTGCAAGAAGGGCGCACCTTACTCAAGGCGCTCAACCATCCTGTCCCCGCAACAGTCGGTGAGACAACCGAAGAATCCTATCGTGCAATGCATGTTCATGGTGTCGCCGGATGTGATCTCGATACCGATAAAATCAGCAAAGCATCTGAGGATTGTCCTGACCTGTTCTATACAACTGACTACGATGCCATGCTTAAGCGAGACGACGTGGATATTGTCGCCATCTACACGCCTGATCAGTTTCATAGCCAGCACATCATCCAAGCCTTTGAGGCAGGCAAACATGTGATTTGCACCAAACCCCTCGTCAACACAATCGAAGACGCCCGCAAGCTGTATCAAGCATCACAACACACGGATCGAAAGCTACTCGTTGGGCAAAGTGTGCGTTTCTTCGAGCCGTTTCGACGCCAGAGAAACGCCTATGAAGCGGCAAAGGCCGGCCAAGTTGAGCTTGTGGATGCCCACTATATTCACCGCATGGATTGGTACTACGAGAAAAGTCCTTGGGCAGCCAACGCGACCGATTGGGTCTTCCTAGGCTTGAGCCATGCGATAGATCTCGTTTGCTGGTATCTAGGAAATATCGATGAAGTCTTCGCGATGGGAACCTATTCAGCGCTCGCCCGCCAATATAACGTGCGTTCACCAGACATTGTGACCGTCAACTTGCGATCATCAAGCGGACAAATCGGTCGCGCGATGGGAAATTATGGTCTACGAGAACTGCCATCTGCCCGCAACGCCATTGAATTGATGATATACGGCTCGGAAGGCACAAGTCTGGCACAGTATCACGACATGCGTTTCCTCTACACGCAGGCCGATGGCACCGAAGTGAAAGAAGACATGCTCTATCATCAGCGTGGTTATTATTTCAACAACGAAGTACATGGGATGCACTACGGCGAATTTGCCAATTACGCCGAGTACTTTGCGACTGCGCTACTGGAAAACACGCAGTACTCGCCCAATCTCAGTGATGGTCTAGCGATCTTCGCAGTAATGGAAGCTGCACGTCGTTCGATCGCGACAGGTCAACCCATCACCGTCGCGACCGTTATGGCCGAAATTACTGCAGACTAGCTTGCTAAACCCAACCGGATCGCTCAGTTGCATGTGCCAACTCGGTCGTGTTGACAACTTCTTCTGGATTATTTTTGAAGACGTTGTCGGCCATGTTCACGCTTGGCTCGTCGATCATCAGAACTGCCTGCTGCATATTGGACTCAAACATATTGCCGACGACATCCGTTTCACGAACACGATGAAACCGCGCTCCAGTGAGATTGTTGCGAATGGTATTGTTTCCCAGCTTCAAATCATAGCTGACTTTGTCGAGGGAAATTTCCGGTCCGGTGTACCCATTAAACCCGATCCGATTCTGTTCAATCGTGTTGGCCTCGACCGTGTAGTCGTAGGAAACCGCCCACTCCGGCCAATGATCCAGCGTTGACCCACCCCGCGTAAACAGCCGAATCCCTTCTCGATTATTCAGGATTTGATTACGCCGTATGATGAACCCATGTCCATGCTCAATCGCGATGCCCACCATGCGACACGAATCCACAATGTTATCTTCTAGGACGTTGTCCCACGAATAGCCCATCCAGAAACCGTAGTTTGAACGACTGCAATCATTTCTGCGGAAAACATTGCCGCGCGAAAACGTGGATTCAATCGCGTTATTGGGACTTAACCGACAGTCATTATCTTCAAAAAGATTGTCGTCACAGGTATGTTTGTCGCCCTTGTGATTGTACCCCGCAACGAAAATCCCATCACCACCACACAGGCAGCTGTTCCGTAAAATCTTATTACGGCAGGAACTTTCCACCATCACAATGGCCGCAGCGTCTGCTTCCACACGAACCGAGCCATTCTCTGGACGCCGGTAAACACGGTTACAAAAATCCAAGCGGTTATCCTGAACTATATTTTCACTCGAACCACTCAAATAGACTCCCCAACCACTGTTAAATGACGCGTTATTATTCTGAACATTTAAATTGGAGCAGCCATAAAGCAAAATGCCATTCATCTGGTGCTGCAAGTCACAATTCTGAACAACACCACCAGTGACGTTGTTCAGTAAAATGGCTCCACTGTAAACCTGCTCAATCGGATGCCACAGGTAGAGGAAGGTATCGATGCCTTCAATTTCAGCGGTATCACGGATATAAACTTGCTCAATTTGAGCGTTTCGACAGTTATCAAATCGCACACCATGATAAAAGCCTGAGATTGAAAGATTTTTCAATGTAATTCCACTACAATTCCGCGCATGAACGCCTGCACCTTGATGACTCTGATTGACCAACAAAGTGTTATCGCCAGACACCGACACCCCATCTGCCCCGATAATTACCCCTTCATTCAGTGAATATACACCGGGTGCAAATCGCGTATCTTCAGTAATAATCATGCCATCAAGCGGAATCACATTTTCTTTCATCGTTCACCTTAATAATCGTTTGCTACAGATCACTCAAAAAACGTGTCTCAAATGGAACTCAACTATTCAACACCTGCCGCGCCCGCTCCGCACCCCATAAGCACACCTGCCACAAATCAGCCACCGGCGCATTCGTATGGGGCAGTGTATGCAAATAGTTGGGCGGCCCATACTCTGGCGTAAACGTCAAATATTCGGCGTCCCGCTCGCCGTGAAAGCGCCGAATGTGTTCCCATTGTGACTCATGCCACGACAGTTGTGCGGCATATTCTGGCGCAGACGGATCAGGAACTTGCGGCCCTTCCTCATAACCGACTCGTCCATGAATGTGAATCGCACGCTGATTAGCAAGTTCAAGTGCGGCCGCTTCATCTTCTGGTAGGCGCTCACAGACATTGACCCAATGGCTGTAATCTGCCGTGATGTGTAGTTGTGGAAATTGGCGCAAATAATAGGCTGTGTCCCAAGGTGTAAACAAGATTCGTCCGCGGTGCGTTTCATGCCCAACCGGCAAGCCAATCTTTTCCTCACTGCGCAGCGCTTCCTCAAAAAAGGCACTGCCCTCCTCACGCGTCATATTATCCCGCCCGCTGTGCAAATTAATCCGCACGGGTTCAAACTCTGCCAGTGTCGAGAGCGTTTGACCTAACTCTTCTTTTGAAGTGATCAAGGCACCGACCACCATTTTGAGCTGATAGCTTGCGGCCAGCTTCATGATGTCCTGCCGGCCAATCATCCATTGCGACGGCCAGAACTCGAAACCGTCATAACCAGCCTCCGCAACCTGTTCCAACTGTTGCTCAAATGGCCCGGTCATGCCCCACAAAGCACGGAAAACCAGAAGTTTCATCATCGCTCCAATACAACATCCGAATAAACCAGCGAACTGCACAACAGACGATACCCATCAGCCAGTTCACCCGCATCAATGTTGAGTTCGTCTGCGTATTCCGGATCATGCTCTGCCCGTCCGGATAAGACGCGTGTGATGCATGAACGGCAGGTGCCGCTGCGGCAGCTATAGGACAGCACAATTCCAGCGTTATCGGCAGCTTCAAGGATCGTCTCGCCCACTTCAACGCTGAATTGCACACCCATTTTGGTCAGTTGAACGGTATAAGTCACCTTACAGCTCTTTCAACACTTCTTCATCTGCCACAACCGGAGCCCATTGAATTTGCAGTCCGTCATCAGGAATATCCAGCATCATTCCCGCGATGACATCATGTAAGCGTTCAAAGTATGGCGCCAGTTTCGCCTCAGGATCGTCTTTATGATCGAGCACAAAACGGGCGACAATGCCCCGCGCTTCGTCCGTCAGCCGTTGGATTTCTTCTTTGCCAGCGTTATCGTCACCGAGCAGGCGCCGCAGCCAGCTGTAGCCATAGTTCACATGAATAGCTTCGTCCGCCCAATCGAAATCCATGTCTTGTGCGCTGCCTTCGTCCTGTGCGGATTCAAGAATTTTCAATTCGATTTGTTTTGTGCCTGCTCGCAGTAATCCTTCTTCGTAGAAATGGAGCAAAGCAAGCCGTTGAATGGGCTGCATCGGTCCCATCGCGTTATACAGCGCGTTACCCCAAGGAATCAGATCAGGTACATCCAATCCCCACCCCTGCAGCGCCCGATACCCCATCGTGCTGTGGCGCGTTTCATCCCACGACCAGCGCGCCATATCCATGTAGAAGTCCCACGGCTGATTGTCGAAATCCCACATTCCCGCCGCGACCACTTCAGCCGCCCATATCTCATTGAAGTGGCTGATAGCCGACCAAACCTGCATCGCAACCCTCTTATCCAGTGCCTCAAAGCGCTGCCATGCTTTGCGTCCTTCGACATCGTACTTATTTTCATGAGGCAAATGGAACAATGCAGGCTGCCAACGTGCATCACGTTTGACCTGCCGCCCAATGCCGTACGGGGGCCGATTGGCGCAAAGATGGTCACTCGGTTTCGCGCCCTTCTCATATTGTCCACTGATGCCACCAATACTTGACAAGCATTGTTCCAAATATTCCTGCCAAGAGCGCGTGGACGCAAACAATTCAGGCTCAACTTCGGTTACAGTTGCTCGTACCCGCTCAACTTGCCGTTCAAGATCAACCACGATATGCCGCAGCGCGTAGACTGTCGGTGCATCATCCAGTTCATCCGTCTGTTCAAGATAGTCACGATAGGCTTGAATTAAGGCAGGCACCAAAACGCCATAAATGCCGCCGACAAACTCCTCTGAATTCTGCGCCTTAGCACACTCAGTCATGAAATCCAGAACATCCGCATCATATTTCTTATCGACGTCGCGGCGCGGATATCGCAGTTCAAGTACGCGTGTCCGCAGCGCATCGGCATGTTGGGCTGCTTGCCACATGTCGTTGGACAGGAGTCGTTTGAAATCCCATTGGCTGGTGTCAACAAACCATGCCGCCAATGTCCGCATCAGTTGGCGTTCTGCGACATAACAGCGCTTGAGATAGCGAGAAGCATTTTCGACGCGCGCTTCGGCATGAATAGAACGGGAAGAAGGTAATACTTTCACCATTATCACCATACTCCTGCCAAGTCATCTATAGAGTTACCAAGAAAGGACTATACATTTAAAGTCTGTTGTTTAGGTGAAGTTTATTCGGTCAATCATGTCATGTCAAGCAAATTGCACAATTTTATTCCTTGACAGACTGTATTTTCGTTTCTAAACTGTAGGTGGTACAGACAACATGTCTATACCGTTACAGACAATTACAGGTTCACGCTAGGGGGTTCTTCTTTATCTCCTTCGCAATATAAGTTCAAAATAAGGAGTTTATTTATGTCCCGCAAGCTGTTCGTTGTTCTTTTGACTTTACTCGCGTTGTCTCTCTCCTCAGTTGCTATCCTACAAGCCCAAGATTGTCCCAATGGAAAGGTATCCCTGCGTGTCGATGACTGGTCAAGTGGTGACCGTGTTGATTACATGAATCAGGTGATTGACGCCTTCAAGAAAGAGAATCCCTGTATTGATGTGGTTCTCGAACCCAACATTGGTGACGATCAAAACACCAAGCGCCTGACATGGCTCTCGGCAGGCACCAGCCCTGATCTCATGGCCTATCCTCCGGAATGGGCAGCGCTTTACATGGAATCATCTGGTGGCAAAGCCTATATGGATTTGTCCTCCTACGCCACCGGCGATGATGGCATTAAAGTCGGTACTGATGTCTACGAAGGTATTTACAACCAAGGGATGTATGATGGCAAGCTGGTTGCGCTGCCCAAGGACTACAGCACCAGCGCCTTCTACATCAACACTGCTCTGTTTGATGCTGCGGGCATTGACTATCCAAAAGAAGGTTGGACATGGGATGACGTACTGGACATTGCCCAACAGCTTACTCTGGATAAGAACGGCAACAACGCAGCCAGCCCCGACTTCGACCCGGCCAACATTGTCCAATGGGGTATCGACATTGTGAATGATGGTTGGTGGCGTGCTTTCCAATCCTATCTCCAAGAGTGGGGTTCCCTCACTATCAGTGAAGATGGCAAGACCACGACCGGTATCCTGAACAGCGAAGCCGCCGTCAAGGGGTTGGAATGGTATCGTGACCTCGTATTCAAATACCATGTTGCTCCTTCGGGAACCACCGTCGGCGCAGTCACGACCGGCATGGGTGGACGTGTTCAGATGTTCTTGGATGGCAAGATTGCAATGGGCGCAACCTTCCACGGCCCGTGGTGGCAGGACGTCATGAACCAGACCCCGAACCTCAAGTGGTCAGTAGTGCCGGTTCCGGCTGGCCCCGGTGGACATAAGAGCGTTCTGATGTGGTTAGGCTGGGGCATCTCTGGTCAAACCAAGCATCCAGACGAAGCTTGGAAGCTCCTCAAGTGGCTAACGACCGAACCGGGCCAGCGCGTGTTTGCACTCAAAGCCCTCAGCGGTAACCCGGTCGTCTCTAAAGAAATGCAGCGTGAGAACGATCCGTATTGGGGTGTCTTCATCAAAGAAACCAATTTCCTTGGCCCACTAGAGGAACTCCAGAGTCCCTACTACAGCCCGTGCGTAGCCACACCTGCTGGTGATTTGATGAAGCGCGTCATGGCTGATGGTGGCGACAAGATCGACATCCAAGCCGAACTCGACAAGCTGACAACGGCTGCCGACAAATGTATTGCCGAGGGCGGCAAAGCCTAAAACCAATCCAATAGCATACATGAGGAGAAATCAACTCTCCTCATATCGCCGTTTCATGGATGGATAGTTTATTGTAAGTCACAGAGGGGCGGGGCGTAGCTTACCGGCAGCGCTCCGCCCCTCTGCATGATCAAGGACAAAGCCATGTCTTCTTTGCTCCGTAAGTATGAGTTGGGATCACGGCTCGCGCGACGGGAAGCCTTCACCTTTTACATTCTGATATTGCCATGGGTCATCGGCTTTCTGGTCTTCCTCGCCTACCCCATGATACGCTCGCTATATCTATCGTTCACATCCTACAATCTACTTTCGCCACCCGAATGGGTAGGCTTTCGTAACTTCCAACGCATCTTGGCCGATGAAGATTTCTGGCAGTCCCTCAAAGTAACCCTCTTCTATGCCTTGGGCAGCGTTCCGGGCGGAACTATTATTGCACTCGCGCTGGCAATGGTACTGGCGCAAAAGCTGCGTGGCGTCAACTTCTGGCGGACGATCTTTTTCCTGCCCTCAATCCTCAGCAGCATTGCCGTCGCAGTGTTGTGGCTCTTCATCTTCCGTCCTCAAGATGGTTTGCTCAATATGGTACTCGGCATATTCGGCATCAAAGGACCCGATTGGCTCCTCAGCGAGTCATGGGCACTCCCTGCCCTAATTCTGATGAGCTGGTGGAGTGTTGGCGGACAAATCGTGATTTACCTCGCGGGATTAAAAGGTATTCCCGAAGTCCTTTACGAAGCGGCTGAAATCGATGGCGCAAGCGGTTGGGCGAAATTTCGATTTGTCACCCTTCCCATGCTCAGCCCCACCATTTTCTTCAATGTGGTGCTGGCAATCATCGGTGCTCTTCAAGTCTTTGATGTCGGCTGGGTCATGACGCGTGGCGGCCCCAACAAAGCCACGCTCTTTTACATGCTCAATCTTTATAACCGCGCCTTTCAGTTAGGGCAAATGGGCTATGCCTCAGCCCTCGCGTGGATACTCTTTGTGGTCATCATGATTATTACATTGCTCGTCATTCGCTCCTCTGCCGCTTGGGTTTATTATGAATCGGAGGTGCGTTAACTTCATGAGCGCCAATACCAATATTTCGCTGGCAGATCGTACCAAGACGCGCTGGAAAGACTATCGAACCTCAAAAGCGTGGCAGCGCAATCTGCGCTACATCATCAGCTATGCAATCTTACTTCTGGGATCAGCCTTCATGCTGTTCCCCATGCTCTGGATGATTTCCTCTAGTTTTAAGCCCAGTTGGCAAATCTTCACCCAACCGCCCATTTGGGTTCCGCAGCATTGGGAAGAAGTACGTGTCGGCAGCACCAACAAAATGTTGAGCCTGTGGCAGGTGCAGGTAAACGGCGACACCAAAAAAGTCATTCAGCTTGGACTGCGCCGTTACACGACCGTCATTAATGCAGCACTGCTCAAAAACCTTCAAACGGCACCGGCAAGTGAAGTCAGTCCCGCGACCGCCACAACCGTCGGCTCCTTGGTCTTGAATGTTCGCACATGGACCACCAACGGACAGACCAAGCAGGTCGTCGCCATAGCCAAAGGCGATAATAACACCCTCGTCGTGGTGGATGTGAATGACTTACAGGCCGCCGCCACGCGTGTCCCGCTTGATGTCGCCAACAGCGGAAAGAACACACCTCTCACAATCGAGAACATCGATTTTCGGGGGCGCGAAATCTCACTCGATGGCACCACCACCCAGATCATTCCCATTGGTCCCGAATCACAGCTCACCGTAGTCGGCACAGTCGAAGCCGTGAGTTCGGCAGCACTTGCCGTTCCCGAAACGCTGACCGATGCGGGCTTCGCATCAGTGGGACACACTGAACTGCCACTCGTTACCCTCCCCGACAAATCCGGTCAATATATCGTCCTGACCAAAGAGACTTGGCAGCCCGTCATCAATGAAGACGAGTTCAACGCCAATGTGATTGTGGCTCCACGAAGCGAGTTGACTGACCAGAAGCCGGTTACTGTCAATGACGTCATTCTGGACGGAGCGACCTACACCCCGCAAAATGGCACACCAACTCAAGTCGCCATTTTGATCAGCGGCACCGAACAAAGTGCAATCATTCCCGTTGATAAAGCCACAACCTTACAGTTGGCGCACTTGGGCGGCCTCACCAGCGCACACGGCGATCAGATCAAGCGCATTCCCTATCGCGTACAGGACGGGTTCACCCAGAACGACGTAACCCGTTCAGTGACGCTCATTGGTGATCCGCGTGATATGGCGCTCGTCCTGCCACAGTCGGCGGTCAATGACGCCTTTGACGTCAACCCCGACCAGTTGCAGCGTGCCATGTATCCCGAACTGCGTATCGATGGCTACCGCGATGCTCTACAAACCAAAGTTGCCGAAACCTATTTTCCGACCTTTTTCCGCAATTCATTCGTGCTAGTCATTCTGAATACCATTGGGCACGTGCTGTCCTGTATCGTAGTCGGTTACGCCTTCGCCCGATTACGTGCCCCCGGCAAGAACTTCTTTTTCGTCTTGCTGCTGGGAACCATGATGCTCCCCTACCCTGTAACCCTCGTTCCGGTCTATGAAATCTTCCGTGACCTGAAGATGGTCAACAGCCTCTGGCCGCTGTTCTTGCGCTCGTTCTTTGGCAACGCCTTCCTCATTTTTATGCTGCGCCAGTTCTTCTCGACCATCCCGCGCGAGTTGGAGGAAGCCGCACGCATCGACGGCGCAAACGTCGGCCATATCATTCGCTATATCATTGTTCCACTTAGCAAACCGGCCATTGCCACCGTCATCATCTTCACTTTCTGGTGGACGTGGAACAGCTTCCTCGAACCCTTCATCTACCTCAGCAGTCCCGAACTCTTCCCGGTTTCAGTTGGCCTGAATTTCTTCAAAGATCAGTACGGCTCAATCTACTATGACCGGCTCATGGCAGCGTCTGTTCTCAGCATGGTGCCGATGATTGTGATATTCTTCTTTGCCCAGCGTTATTTCATTGAGGGCATTCAACTCACAGGCATGAAAGGATAAATCATGGTTCTCGGAATAAGTACGCTCGCTGGACTGCCGCTCCTGCGCCCCGGTGTCCGGCGGTTACGCCAATCCAGTTATGATCCAAACGGTGGTAACAGCGATTGGTGGGAATTCGCGCCCGGACAAACCCGTAACATTGCCGAAATTAGCGGCGCGGGCAGCATCAAACACATCTGGTGTACTATGTGGTCGGACGATAAATACCAGTTCCGCAAAATCCTTCTGCGTATGTATTGGGATGGCGAAACCAACCCCAGCGTCGAAACACCCATCGGGGATTTCTTCGGCTTGGGGCACAGTCTCTCCAAAAACTTTGTATCTCTACCCTTGCAGATGAGTCCTCAAGACGGGCGCAGCTTTAACTGCTGGTTCCCGATGCCCTTTCAAAGCCAAGCCCGCATCGAAGTGGTCAATGATACGGCCAAAAAGCTCAATTTCTACTTTTATGTGGATTATGAAAGCTATCCCGAAAATACCGATATGGCCTCGTACGGTCGTTTTCATGCCCAGTGGCGGCGGGTCAATCCGACTCCCGGTTGGGTAGACCCATCAATTCGTTGGGAAGATCACCCTGAAAAGATGGACGAAGCATGGCGCACGCCCAATAAAGGTGAGAACAACTACGTCATTTTGGATGCCGAAGGTGCAGGTCATTATGTCGGCTGCCACCTCGATATTGACTGCTTCTCGCGCCAACCCAACGATTGGTACGGCGAAGGTGACGACATGATTTTTGTGGATGGTGCGCCTTGGCCGGGTATCCATGGCACGGGTACAGAAGATTATTTCAACACGGCGTTCGGGCCTAAACAGGAATATAACTCACCTTATCACGGCATCATTCTCTATCAAGGCACTGACGATTGGCCTTGGCGTGGCAAAAACTCGATGTATCGTTATCACATCGAAGACCCAATCTTCTTTGAGAAATCCATCACAGTGACCATCGAACACGGCCATGCCAACAAGTTGACCAATGATTATGCTTCAACAGCCTATTGGTATCAGACCGAACCACACAAACGATTTCCGCTCATGCTGCCGATTGAGCAGCGTCTCCCGAGGTTATGAATATTCTATGGATCAATGGCTTAATAAACGGGCACAGACCCTATCACTCGATGGCGCATGGGAATTCAGATTGGGCGACCAACAGGGCGCAATCAAAGTTCCCGGCACATGGGAAGCACAGGGTTTTCCACATCGAGTTGAGGGTCCGGCTTACTTCAAGAAAACGATTCACATTCCGATTGAATGGCAGGGGCAGCGCGTTCAATTACAATTTGACGCGGTCAGTTACGCGGTGGAAGCCTATGTTAACGATCATCTCGTCGGAAACCATGAAGGCTTATGGGCGCCCTTCGCCTTCGATATTACGGACCAACTGCGTTTTGGTCGGGATAACGCCATTCGATTGACCGTTTTCAAACCGGGCGAACGCTATCCAATGCGCGAAACGCTTGCGGGCTTTTTACCGGATGTTTGCATTCCGTTTGGAGGCATCTGGCAGTCAGCACGTCTGACAGCCTTTGCTGGCCCAGCGATCAGTAATGTTTGGGTATTGAGTGACGATCAAAAAAGTCAGGTTCATATCAAAGCCCAACTCCATCAGGTGCAGCACCAAAACGCGCTTGTTCGTATCATATCGCCCGAAGGTCATGAAATCGCCGTTGAACATCTATCAGTCGATCAAAATATTGATGTCACTTTATCTGTACCGGATGTTCGCCGCTGGTCTCCGGCTGATCCAGCCCTATACACTGTGGAAATCGTTTTAGAGTCAGCAGGCAATGTCAGCGCCCGTTCACAAACCACATTTGGTTTCCGAACCTTATCCAAACAAGGTGAACAGCTTTTGTTCAACGGCGAGCCAGTGCTTCTACGAGGATTATTAAACTGGGGTTGGTATCCAAATATCCTCTGTCCCGCGCCGGATGAAGCCACCATCCGTGATGAATTCCGCCGCATTCGCCAGATGGGTTACAACATGGTCAAGCTGTGTTTGTATGTTCCATCTCCCCTCTACTTCAAGCTGGCCAATGAAGAAGGCATCTTCCTCTGGCTGGAACTCCCCATGTGGTTGCCCGAAGTCACCGACCGTTTGCGCCAGCAAGCACCTATCGAATATCAATCCATTCTGGAACAAGTCCACAACCACCCTTCGATTGTCATCTACAGTTTAGGCTGTGAACTCGGTCACAGCATTGACGCTGATCTGCTCGGCGCATTGAATGATATTCTGCGCGCACAAACCAGCGGCGTCCTCGCCTGTGACAACAGCGGATCAGGCGAAGCCTATGGCGGTCTGTCATTCGATTACGCCGATTTCAACGACTATCACTTTTACTGTGATCTTCACTATTTCAATCCGCTCGTGAACCACTTCCAGCGCGATTGGCGTCCGCCGCGCCCTTGGATATTCGGAGAGTTCTGTGACGCCGACGATTACCGCAACTTGGCCGACGTGGAAGAGATTTATGACGGTAAACTACCGTGGTGGCTGACCGAACACAATCCTATTCACGCCGTCGAAAAACTGGCCTATCAACAGCAGCAGGAACGAATGGCGAAGCTCGATTTAGGCTTTACCGGTCAGGAATTGCAGCGCATCTCGCGCCAACAGTCATTTGTCGTACGCAAAACGATTTTGGAAAAAGTGCGGGCACATTCGGGCATGGGCGGTTATGTAGTCACCAGCATTCGTGATACCCCGCTGGCAACCTCCTCGATGTTCGATGACCTCGGTCGCTTCAAGTATGACGCTGATGAGTTCAAGGAGTTCAATGGCGATAATGTTCTCATCCTTGAGCAGGGCCGCGAACGCCGTTGGACAAATGGCGGTGACCGTCCCACGCCAATAGATCGCCAGAACCATCTGTCCAGAGATCACCTCGATTTCCGCGTTGTACTTGCCCAAACCAGCACCACCTTAGAAGGAGGTCAGCTATCGTGGTCTTTGGTCGATCAAGCAGGTCAGACCGTACAAGGTGGACATAATCTGGTGAGCGGCACGTATCCGGGTACGGTGCCAATAGAAATCAGCCGTATCAGCTTTATTGCACCTCAGGTCGAATTGGCACAAGAGTACTCATTGACAGTCGAACTAGAAGGTGGTGTTCGAAATCGCTGGCCGCTCTGGATTTATCCAGCGATAATCAAGCCGCTACCGCCTCTCGCGCTCTACGATCCTTCCGGTAGCCTGACGGACTTGGCCGAACTTTTTGAAAAGGCTAAGATGATCGCGCAACCCTCCGAGTTTCACGGCCTAACAAATGAAATTCTGATCACCAGTGTGCTAAGTCCTGAAGTCATGACGTATGTTGAATCGGGCGGCAAGGCCATTGTTCTGGGTCGGGGTAATATACCTGTACACCCCTGCCCCTTCTGGCGAGAGTCCATCAAACTGCTTTATAGACATCCAGTGTTGGATACCTTTCCTCACAATGGTTATGCCGATTTGCAGTTTTACCATCTCGCCACCGATGATGCGATTGATCCGGCAGCGCTTCAAAATAGCTTCCCGCAAATCAGTTCCATAAAACCGGTAATTCGTCGTCTTGATGCTCGACTGTTTACGGTGCATGACTACTTAGCCGAACTCAGTATCGGGTCTGGTCAGGCATTGGTTTCAACACTGCGCTTTACAGGTGGCACAGGGGATCAGGTCGCCAGTTTCAATCAGAATGTTGCTGGACGCTATTTACTCCACCAGATGATCAGGCACTTGATAAGATAATAGCCGAACTATAGCTTGGTCTATATTCTGCCCACGAAACTATATCATCAATTGTGGCGTTGACATTCCCAACGGCCTTTTGTTTTGAAAACTGGGTACACAAACATCATTTCAATAATCAATAGCGCTTATCGGTTTGATATTTGAACGCTCGGTAGCGTCGCATTAAATGGCAAAGTTTTGTCACTTATCATATGAAAATCAGTGATCCATCAAAGTTCTCAAATCTGTTCCCTATTCTACGTGTATCGATTAGGTTCTGTTGACATTTGAGATTGATATGTAAAACGGGCTCATGACAGACCTGAGGTTAAACGACGAACAATGGACAAAAATTCAGGATTTCTTGAGACAAGAGCCGAATGCCAATTATTGGAAACGACGAGCAAGACTGCCATCGCTTTGTTGATGCCGTAATTTGGATAAGTCGAAGTGGTGCTCAGTGGCATTTGCTGCCTGCCGAGAATGGGCAGTGTGTCTAGAAGCGCTTTGCACGCTGGCGTGAACAAGGGGTATGGGAAGGGATGTTGGGCTACTTTGCCGATGATTGTGACATGGGAAAATGGCATGGTAGACAGTACGATTGTGCGCGCTCATGCCAGTGCTGCTCGTAAGTCTGTTTCCACCGGTAAAAAGTTGATCGCGGGACGTTGAATTCTCGACAGGCTTCTGTGACACTGACATATTTTGCATATTCAAGGACTGTGAGCTTAAGTCTTGCGTTGAATTCCGCTCGGGCTTCTGGCTGCATATATGATCTGTCTCCAATGAGTAGACCATAGAGAGTGAGAGTCGAGCTTGTTCTGCAATAAACAGCCGGAGGCCGATAGCCCAAGCTGCTGTGCGGACGATAATGATCGTACTTAAGACGCCATTGTTCAATGATGGTTTGAGCCTCCTGACCATGAGCAAAGCCCCAGCGATCCAGACATTCGCTGTGGAATGTGCCGTTTAAACTTTCAATAAATGGATTTTCCAAAGGACTGCCGGGTGTGATGTACAGCGTATGGCAGTGGCGTTCCCGTAGCCAGTCTCGAAGCGCGTAGGCGATGAACTCCGAACCGTTGTCGCTGCGTAAGTAGTCGGGAGCGCCTCGCAACAGGAATAACCAGTCCAGCACTTGAATAACCTGTCGGGATGAGATCGAGCGAGCAATACGAATGGTCAGACATTCGCGTGTATATTCGTCGAGAATCTTCAACATACGCAGCTTGCCACTACGCTCGGTACGTCTCTCAAGAAAAATCGTGAGTCCACACTTCGTTGGGACGACTAGCGCGCTGAAGAGTGGCGGTAGAATCCTCATAACGCCATTTGGTCACTTTTCGACGCGGCAATTGCAACCCTCCCTGTCGCCAAATGCCGTAGACCCGCTTACGATTGATACGATGGCCGTCCCGTTTGGGCATGGCTGCAATGATCCGATTCCCAGACATCGGTTGTTCATGGGCATACTCGCGAACCAAGGCGACAGCAGCCGTTTCAACCGAGCGTGTATGACGGATATAGTGTGCACTCGAACGCTGAATATACAACAGTTGACAAGCATGGCGTTGCGATAGCCCTCGTTCTGTCAATAACTGCTCGACCACGCTGCTTCGGGCTCGAGGGCTTACCACTTTTTTGAAACCACCTCTTTGAGCAGATCAATGTCCAGTGCTTGCTGGGCGACAAGGCGCTTCAAGCGACCGTTCTCGGCTTCCAATTCCCGCAACCGCTGGAATTCACTCGTTTCCAGACCGCCATATTTGCTCCGCCAGCGATATACCATTTTTTCCGCCACACCGCACTTCCGGCAGACCTCCACTACGCTGATGCCAGTTTCCACTTCCTTCAAAATCCGAATGATTTGTTCTTCCTCGTAGCATGTTCCCTTACTGGCCATGAAACTATCCTCCTACTTCAATCTTATTCACATAGTCTCACTCCGCTTGGTTCAGTTTTTAAAGGGATAAATCAGGTAACGCGGCCACAACTTGCTTCAACAAGCGCAATGCAGTGCTGCGCTACGACCCGAACACCCGTTGCAAGCCGCGCAAACTCATCCGTTCGCGATAGGCTTTTAGCACTGTCGCTTTTTGTTCAGCCGTATACCATACTTTCGGTGTCAACACGCGGCAGGCTCCACACGCTTTGCACTTGTACTGCGGACTTCCGCATTTATTGTGTCCATTGCGTATAATATTGCTACTGCCACATGATCGACATGGGTAGCTGATAGTCTCTTCGATCATGCGGCAGATTTTTATCCGCCATCACTTACTTTGTAACCACCACCTTTTTCTGTCCGAAACCTTTTGAAGACCTACGCACCGGCAACGCCCATCAATTCAAATTCGGCACCCTCCAACATCGTTGAAGCAGGCAACACATGTAAATCGTCGTCCCATGTACTTTGCTAAGGCTATTCGAAAGGACATTCGCTGCTTCTTTCCGATGCGCCATCAGGACGGTGTAGAGGCTATTATCTACGCTGTAGTCCCTGTGACCGGTTGTAAAAGCAATGTATGAGCTTGACCATCCCGATCTACCAACAGCACTCGAGAATTGGCAGCACCTGATCGCCTCAGAAGTCCAACTAAGCTGTAGGCGTTATTGGTAGCAGATGTCGATTTTCTGACACCCCTTTATGATTAGTCAAGACAAATACGCGAGGCATAATCATTTCCTGCACAACACTCAACAATTGATTCAGAAAATCCCTTAGGGTGGCAATGACTTCGAAGAGATAGAATGATGCTTCGGCAATTCCACTTTCAATTCGATGAAGTGCTAACATTTGACTTTTACTCCATACGTTTCCCCAAAAAACGTTTTTTCTCGCGTGGTAACGTTTGAATTCAACTCGCTCTTCGATGAAGATTGAGTTTTAACGAGAATTTTAAAAGCGGTTTCATTTCCCCTAAGTTTATTTGTGCATGAAACAACACCGGAGTATCCAGTCTCTATACTTCGGCATTGACCTGCGTTGGGAGTGTGCTTGACTTTTACATAGGTCTTGAAGATAATACGATTTAGTAAATCGAATTAGTAAACTTATGAACAAGAACAAGAAACGTCCAACAATGGGGGATGTCGCTCGACTGTCAGGTGTGTCACAGACGACGGTTTCCTTTGTGATCAATGATGTCCCCAATACCAATATCTCCGAGAAGACCCGTGCAGCGGTAATGAAAGCGGTTAAGGAGTTAGGCTACACACCGAATGCGATGGCTATTGGGCTTCGGACCAGCCAATCTCGTGTCCTCGGTTTGGTAGCAGATGAAATTGCTATCACGCCGTTTGGCGGATATATCATTCAAGGTGCTCAGGATGCTGCCCGTGAAAACCGCCGCCTCCTCATGTTAATGAACTCGGGCAAAGACGCCGGAATTGAAGACGAAGAGATCGGTACACTATTGAGTCGGCAGGTTGAAGGCATCATCTTCGCCACAATGCGGCATCGAATTATTAAGCCTTCTGACTTGTTATATCAAATCCCGTCGGTACTTTTGGATTGTCGTGATGCCGATAACTCCCTGCCATCAATTGTCCCGGATGAATTTTTGGGGGGTTATCATGCGACTGAAATGCTCCTGAAAAAAGGACATCGCTGTGTCGGCATGATCAACACGTCGGAAGCGGTTCCCTCTGCACAACTGCGCGAGAAAGGCTTTCGACAGGCGCTGATCGACTATGGCATTCCGGTTGAAGAAGGGCTAATCGCTTATGGCGATGATGGTAACGCAAAAACCGGATATGACGGCGCGAAAAAGCTTTTTTCGCATTATGAACAGATGACGGGACTTTTCTGTTTTAATGACCGTGTCGCAATGGGCGCTTATGACGCGCTGCGCCAGATGCAAAAGAAGATTCCAGATGATGTGGCAGTAATCGGCTTCGACAACTACGAAATTATTGCCGCTAATCTGTATCCTGAACTCACCACGATGCACCTTCCACTTTACGAGATGGGGAGATGGGCCGTCGAAAAGGTATTACAAATCGCCCAAAGTACGGGAGAAAATGAAGCTCCCCAGCAAGTATTGGTCCCCTGTCCGCTCGTGATGCGAAACTCGATATGAGGTTGAATAAACTAAGGAGGCATTATGCATGAATAGCCAAACAAGGAAAGAGTAGTGGTGCGAGCAGGCATCACTACCCTCAAAATAGTGCCGGTGTATCCCACCATGCAGCTATCCGGAACATTATACCGAAAATCGACTATTCAACTTGGCACGATCCAGATAGCTTTTACCAACGGTACGGCATTATGTATTCCTGTTGGCAAATGTAAAGATTCCAACTTCGACCGATACTTATGGATTCCTTTCTACGGAGAATGATAATGTTTAGCAAACGTAAGGTATTTTCCATAATCGCCACAGCAGCGATCCTTTCAATTAGTGCATCAACGATGACAAATGTGATGGCTCAGTCCACACCCAGTTGTGGAACTGACCCTGTAACACTCAACGCTTACTTTGAAACCGGATTTGATATTCCCTTCAAACTTGCGGATGAATTTGCCAAGCAGTTCCCTAACGTGACTTGGGACATCAAGCAAGACCAGTTCACAAACCTGATTAATTCGACACCGCGTCTGCTCGCAGGCGACAATGCTCCCGACCTCATTCGCTTGCCGACCATGGTTTCCTTTGCCAAAGATGGCCTGCTCAAGAATCTCGATGATTACGCCACCGCATTCGGTTGGGACAAATGGCCTGTTCCGCAGCTTAATCAAAACCGCGTTGCTGAAGATGGAACACGTGGTTCTGGTTCACTCTATGCGATGGGCTTGAACTACAGCTTGACAGGTATCTTCTACAATAAGAAGTTGGCTGCCCAAATTGGCATGACTGAACCACCCAAGACGCTGGCTGAATTCGAAGACTTATTGGCGAAGGCTAAGGCAGCCAATTTGCTCCCGATTATGCAGTGGGGCAGCGCCAAGAGCGGTATGGGACTCGCCTTCCCGTTGCAGGCGCTCATGGCTTCTGTCGGGCCAGTCGGGCCAATCAACGATTGGATCTTCCAGAAGCAGGGTGCAACCATTGATACACCCGATAACCTCAAGGCCGCCCAGCATCTTGAACAGTGGATCAAGGACGGTTATTTCCCTTCGGACATCAACGCTATCGAGTACACGGATGCCAATGGCCGCTTCAGTAAGGGTGAAGGCGTCTTCATCTTCAATGGTGACTGGCAGAACGCCGCTTATGACAAAGATATGGCCGGCAATATCGGCTTCTTCCTGATGCCGCCTGCTGATGCGGATGGAGCCCCTGCTGCCATGTCAGCTCCGTTAACCTACGGTATCGCTGCCAAGGCCAAGAACGCGGATTGTGCCGCCTTCTTCCTCAATTGGGTTGGCAGCAATGACGAAGCCCGCAAGATCGACGTCGCCATTGGTGGTTCTAACCCCGGTGGGCCAGCCGATGCGACCATGCCCGCTGTCACCGAAGGTTCGGTTACGAATGAGACGCTCGCTGCGGGGCCAGTAGTGGGTAAAGCGGGTAATTCGATGGACTTCATTGCCAATGCAACCAGCGCTATCTTTGCGCAAGGTTGGACGCCTGAACTCCAAAAGATGGTCGGTGGCAAACAAGATGCCGCCGGACTGCTCAAAGCCGTTCAGGCCGAATACGAGAAAGAGCTTTCTCAGTAATACTGTAGTGCTGATAGGTGCGGGAAATTCCTGCACCTATCCATTTTCAGGGTGACCATAATGATAACGTCCGACAACCGCACTGCAGCTTCTCCTATTTCTGAAACGGTTTCCTCTAAAAGGGGAATTCGCCGTGACACAATCATCGGTTGGTTGTTTGTCGTGCCTGCATTGGTGATGTACGCCATATTTGTGCTGCTTCCACTCCTCATGAGCATCCAATATTCGTTCTTTCGCTGGAACGGCATCACCGCTATGACGTGGGTAGGACTCAAGAATTACGCCTCTGTCTTAAGCGACCCTGATTTGCTCGGTACGATCATTAACGCGTTTCGCCTGATTGTATTTTTCAGCTTTATCCCTGTGAGCCTTGGCTTGATTGTCGCAAGTGTTATCCACCGTGTTGCGACAGGTCGGCTCGGAGCGATAGCCCGAACCGTTTTGTTCCTTCCACAGGTTATCCCGCTGGTTGCAGCGGGTATCATCTGGGGCTGGTTGCTGGCCCTTCCCGGCTTGATTAACCAAATCCTGACGGCTCTCGGTCTTGGATCGGTTACCCGTGCATGGCTCGGTGACTTCGATTGGGCACTTCCAGCTGTTGGCTTCATCGGCGTTTGGGTGCTGCTCGGATTTTGTACGGTTCTGCTGTGGACAGGAATGACCAAACTTGACCCGGCGCTTTTTGAGTCGGCGAGAATTGACGGCGCGAGTTGGTTTACCGAGTTTACACGGATAACATTCCCGCTTCTCCGTAATGAGATTGGTGTGTGTCTGACGGTCACGGTGATTGCGGCGCTCGCCGCCTTCGACATCGTCTATGTTTCGACAGCCGGTGGCCCCGGTAATTCGACGGCGGTACCCGGAATCCAGATTTACATCCTTGCCTTCACCGAACAGCGAATAGGCCCGGCTTCTGCGCTGGCCGTGATCCTCATGCTGTTGGTCTTAGTCGTCATTCTGCCGATCCAACGCCTGAGCCGGGAGAACCCGTCATGAAAATTGGTCGCACCGAACTCTGGGCCAGTCGAACGCTCCTAATCGGGTTAATGGTTATCACAATCCTGCCTTTCATCAGCATCTTTACCACGGCGCTGCATCCCTCGGGAACAGTTCCCAATGGCTTCGATTGGCCCGCTGAACCGCAGTGGGGCAATTTCATTGAAGCCTTCAACGTGGCAAATATGACTGTGCTGCTGGGTTCAAGCACCTTTATTGTGCTTGCTGTGGTGCCGATTTCGCTGATCATCTCGACGATGGCTGGCTTTGCTATCGGTCATCTGCGAATTCCCGGCTCGCGTATTCTCTTGTTTCTTTTCGTATTCGGATTGACTCTGCCTTTCGGTGGGATCATTGTCCCGCTCTATTATCTGGAACGGGCAATCGGCATCTACAACACGCGGCTTGCGATTGTCCTGCCGCTGATCGGCCTGTATATGCCTTTCGCCGTATTCTGGATGCGTGCCCACTTCGTTAATATGCCGGTGGAAATATCGGAAGCCGCGCGCGTTGACGGAGCCTCTACGTGGGATCTATTTTGGCGTATCCACCTTCCATTGGCACGAGCACCAATGGCGTCACTGGGAATCCTGATGTCCGTCTGGACATGGAATCAATTCTTAATTGCCTTGGTATTGGTTGAAGACCCCACACAACGAACGATGGCCGGTGCGCTGGGTGCGTTCCAAGGGCATTACGCGACAGATGTGCCGCTGCTGTGTGCCGGTACCATTCTCATTCTGTTACCCACACTCATCATCTTCATCCTGTTTCAGCGCCAGATCATCAGCGCCTTACTCCAAGGCTCAGTAAAAGGTTGAGGCATTGCATATTAGCAAGTCCATCAACTTGATAAGATAAACGATTGACCCCAGTTTGCCTCTTGAACATCGTAAATTCCCAAAGTTATTGACAATCACAACGATTTCTGATAACGTTATCAGAAATCGTTATCAGAAGTATTTTGAGATTTTTATTTATGGCCCCCCGAAAATCCCAAAACTCCAAACAAGCTGTCACTATCACTGATGTTGCAAAAGCGGCCGGTGTTTCAGTTCCTACCGTTTCCCGTATTCTTAACAATAAAGAATATGTTGCTGAAGAAACCCGTGACCGTGTCAATCAGGCAATAAAGTTGCTGGGATATGTTCCCCATATACAGGCACGCCAATTGCGAGGTGCTGCAAGTCAAACATTGGCACTCCACCATCCTATTGAATCGCCACACGACCTGAGCAGCGCAATTGAGACATCGTATTTTACAGGTACCGCAGAGGCAGCCAGCGAAAAAGAATACTTCATCAATTTTCTCATATCGCAGCTAACCCCTGAATCCTTACTCAATATGTATCGCAGCAGTCAGATTGACGGGATTATTTTGTTACAAGTGCGTATTGACGACTGGCGAGTCAATCTGCTTAGGGAAAACAACTATCCATTTGTGATGATTGGCCGGTGTGATGACCTTGAAGGTTTAACCTTCATTGACCTCAATTTTGAGAATGCGATGCTTATGGCATTCGATCATTTAATCGGATTAGGACACCAACACATTGGCTTCCTGACCTATCCACAATCTTGGCGCAAAATCGGCATTGGCCCTGCGGTGCATTCTTTAGATGGCTATAAACTGGCGCTCAACAAATACGGTTTGCACAGCCTTTATCGAGAAATCGGGCTGAATAGTGTTGAAGAAGGGTTTGAAGGAACTCATGACTTGCTTCAGGAGAATCCTGAGCTAACAGCCATTATCACAGTAAGCCACTTGACGGCTGCTGGCAGCATTAAAGCATTGGCTGCTAGAGGCCGCAATGTTCCCCAAGATTGCTCAGTAATGAGCATCGGCTTTGGCGGCAATTTTGCCGATGTGGTGACACCGTCCCTCACCACCCTAGAATGGTCACCTTATGACATCAGTTATCAGGCAACCGTATTGATGATTAACAAACTCGGGCAAGAAGATCAGCCAGCTCAACAAGTTCTTGTTCCACCTAAATTAATGATCCGGGAGAGCACCCAAGCCGTAACTTAATCAATATCTAACTTTCAGTTTTCAGCACAATATGTGAATTTCTAAGGAGGGTTAACCTATGGTGTTTACCTACTAGTTTGTTTTGCTTGTTGCCCGGTTTCATTGCTGTCATCCATTGGTGCAAAAAGTTTAATTAATTAGTGTTTTTGTAGGAGTAAGGATTGTGAAAAAGCTCATTCTAATTGCAATATTGGTCACAACTATAGCAGGTCTCGGTGGAATGACCGTCCACGCTCAGGCCAAAACCACCCTAACCTATTTAGTTAGCCAAGGCTGGCTCTTCGATGCCGAACAGGAATTGGGGAAAAAGTTTGAGGAACAAACAGGTATTCACATTGATTATCAAGTCGTTCCGGCTGACCAATATTTCTCTGTCTTGAAGACCAAATTGAATTCTGGCGAAGGCCCTGACATCTTTGGCGGTCAAAGCGGTGTCACTGACTTGAAAGTCCAATACGATGTTGAAAAGAACGCTGTTGACTTATCAAACGAAGCGTGGGCTAAGCAGGAAGATCCACTCGTTGCAGCGCAATCAACCGTTAACGGAAAACTCTATGGCCTAACACTTTGGGACATTTACGGTACGACGTGGGTTATCAACTACAACAAAGCGATTTTCGAAAAGCTTGGATTGAGCGAACCTAAGAGCTATGCCGATTTCAAAGCTCTGTGCCAGAAATTGCTAGATGCCGGAATTCAACCGATCTATGAGCCAATTTCAGATGGCTGGCATCATGTACTGTGGTTCCCGGAGAATGGTCCTCGCTACGAAGAAGTGACGCCCGGTTTGGCAGAGTCACTGAACGTTAACAAGGCGACTTTTGCTGACAATGCCACCATGCTTGATGATGTGCAACAACTCAAAGAGCTGTATGACGCCGGTTTCATGGGACAGAATGCTCTATCTGACACTTATGCAGATCGGACGAAAGTTTTCTCCGGTGGTAAGGTGGGCATGATTTTGGCGAACCTGACTTTCCCGCAGCAAGTTGAAACCGATTATCCCGATATGAAGGCTGATGGCATCGGCGCATTTGTCATTCCGCTAGCTGATAATAAAAACTTGAACATCAACCCGGCTGGCCCGACCAAATTCATCTATTCAGGCTCACAATATATTGACGACGCCAAGCAGTATTTCACATTCCTAACCCAGCCCGATAACTTACAATACCTGCTTGATAAGACCTCTGCCATGAGCAGCCTTCCATTTTCAGGTGTAAAGAGTAAGTTACTAGCCGATCAACAAGCCTTCCTTGATGCACACACTAAGCGTGGAACGGTCTATCAAACTGCCGTCAATTATGTGAATCCGCAGTGGATGGATATTGGCAAAGACTTAACAGCCATGTTCACCGGTGGTATGGAACCCAAGGACGTATTGACCAGTATCGACAAGCGCCGTGCTGATTTGGCAAAGGCGGCCAAGGATCCTGCTTGGAACTAAATGAACCAGAAAACTTCATGACCTAACACAGTTCTAATCGCCCCAATCTCTTAACAAGATTGGGGCGAATACTTATCAGCAGGAATCATGTAATGAAGCTCCGAAGTAAATATTACCCTTTCTATTTTGTTCTGGCCGCGTTGGTGTTGTATCTCGTATTTTTCATCATTCCCAGCTTGAGTGGTATTGCCTACGCATTCACTGATTGGAGTAGTTATTCCGATCAAGTGAACTTTATTGGATTGACCAACTTTAAGGAAATATTCGCACCGGGCGAGCAGTACATGAAATATGTTTGGAATACAGTCATCTTCACTCTGAACACGAGTGTGCTGAAGTTAGTATTCGGCCTCGCACTGGCACTCCTACTCAATGAAGGGATTAAACGCTTTACCCATATTTACCGAACAATGATTTATCTACCGGCGGTGTTACCTACGCTGGTGGTCGCCCTCATTTTTAAGTCTATTTTGAATCCAGCAACGGGTCTTCTAAATACATTTCTACGAAGTGTTGGATTGGATTCCTTGGCCAAACCATGGCTGGTCGATCCCCATATAGCGCTGATATCTGTGGTGAGTGTCGACACATGGAAAGGTGTCGGCTATATCATGGTGATCCTACTCGCCGGCCTTCAAACCATTCCCAGTGAGTATTACGAAGCAGCAGAAGTGGACGGCGCAAATGCTTGGTCACGCTTCCGGCACATCACCTTTCCACTGCTTATGCCAGCCATCATTGTTGTTACAGTCTTGAATGTGCTTTATGGATTACGGGTTTTTGACATCGTATATGCCCTAACAAATGGAGGCCCGGGCTACGCAACCGAGGTACTTTCCACTGAAATATTTAAGACGTTTTCGCAAGGCCAATATGGTTTGGGTACCGCCATCTCCAGCATCTTATTCCTGATTTTGGTCGTCGCTGGATACTTCGTCATTCGCCTGCTGGAACGCGAACCCATACGTGAATAATTTTGTGAAAATATAAGTGAGTCGTTTATGCAACACAAAAAACTTCAAAGTATAGGTGCCCATTCGGTTGCCATTCTCGTTAGCTTGATTATGGTCATTCCGGTGTATTTGATTATCACAAACGCCTTTAAATCAGCCGCTCAAGCCAGCTCGATGGGCATCGATTTGCCGACCAACTTTTATTTGGAAAATTTCACAGCGGTCATTGATAAAGGGAAATTGGCGACCAGTTTTCTCAATAGTGTTTTATATGCGACTGCTTCGACCACATTAGGAACACTGTTTGCGGCGATGGCTGCCTATGTACTATCCCGTAATCCCACACGCTTGAATCGATTTCTCTATTTCTTCTTGATTATGGGAATCGCGCTGCCGGTCAATTTCTTTACCCTGACCAAAATCATGCAAATCACGCACCTCATAAATACCAAAGCTGGCATTATTATCCTCTATGCAGCGACACAAATCCCATTCGCAGTTTTTCTCATGTATGGGTTCATCGATTCAGTGCCTCGAGAACTCGATGAGGCGGCCATTATCGATGGCTGTGGACCTGTCCAACTTTTCGTGCGGATTATTTTGCCTTTACTTACACCCGTGCTGGTGACCACAGGGCTCCTCAATTTTTTGGGGGTTTGGAACGACTTCCTGCTACCCCTCTATTATCTGAATAACAGTGCTCACTGGCCAATGACACTCGCGGTCTACAACTTTTTTGGACAGTACCAGCAGAGTTGGAACCTCGTGTCCGCCGACATTTTGCTGACCATCTTACCAGTCATTGTCATATACCTGTTCGGGCAGCGCTTCATTCTTTCTGGCCTAACGACAGGAGCCGTCAAAGGCTAAAGAGCACGAAGCGCAGAAGAGACTTCTCGGTAGCACAAACTTATCACATGTTGATTCAACACTTACTGAATATGGAGAATTCACTTGCAACCGATCAAATACACTACTCGTGGCAATGCTGTGATCCTTGAAACACCTACAGGGTTTATTGAACTGTCGCCGTACTCGGAAAGTATGGTGCGAGTACGATATGGGCTGACACAGAAATTCAGCACGAAGAAAAGCTTGATGGTTGAAAGCGCACCAAGTGCATCCGTTACGATTACCGCAAGTGAAACGGCAGAAGCATTCGCATTCTCGACTTCAAGGCTGTCAATCCAAGTCAATAAGCAGACTGGCGCATTTACATACCTAGACCGCACGGGACAGCTTCTGACCAAAGAGCCAAATCGAGGGGGGAAAACACTCATCCCAACAGATGTTGTCAAATCGATTTTTGACGAAACGATTGAGGCTCAAATACGACAGGACGCCGATGGTGTCCATGCCTATACTCCGTCGGTGAAACAAATCGTTGATCGCCACGCTTTCCACACCAAACTGGAATTTGAATGGATGCCCGGTGAGGCATTATATGGACTGGGATCCCATGAAGAAGGCATGATGAATCTGCGGGGGCAGCATCAGTATCTGTATCAGCAAAATATGAAGGTGGTGGTTCCGAGTCTCCTATCAACAAGAGGCTACGGCGTCCTGATTGACAGTTATTCGCTAATGACCTTTCATGACGATGCTTTTGGATCCTATATTTGGACAGATGTGGACGATGAACTGGAATACTACTTCATTTACGGGCCCGAGTTCGATCAAATCGTACAAGGTGTTCGCCAGCTAACAGGTAAAGCAGCGATGCTCCCCAAATGGGCTTTTGGCTACATCCAGTCAAAGGAAAGGTATGTCACGCAAGCTGAGTTGATCGGCGTCGTAAAAGAATATCGTGAACGCGGTCTTCCACTGGATTGCATCGTGCAAGACTGGAAATCATGGCCGAATAACCTTTGGGGTCAAAAGACATTCGATTCGAGCCGGTTTCCTGATCCAAAAAGCATGGTGGATGAGCTTCACCAAATGAATACCCAATTGATGATTTCGATTTGGCCGAACATGAATCCCGGCGGGGATAACTGGCGCGAAATGAGCGATCATGGCTTTTTGCTAGGGAACAAGTCGACTTACGATGCTTTCCAGAATGAGGCACGTCAGCTTTATTGGAAACAGGCCAATGAGGGATTATTCACTTACGGTATTGACGCATGGTGGAGCGACTGCACCGAACCCTTTCAGGCTGATTGGAATGGCGCATTTAAGCCAGAACCCGAAGAGAGGCTGCGCATCAACACTGAAGAAGCAAAACGATACTTGGACCCAGAATATATTAACGCCTATTCACTAATGCATTCTCAGGGTATTTACGAAGGACAGCGTAAGACGGGCACCGACAAACGTGTGGTCAATCTCACGCGTTCCGCGTATGCGGGACAGCAGCGCTATGCGACAATCACTTGGGGAGGTGACGTATCTGCGACGTGGGACACGCTGCGTCGGCAAATCGCAGATGGACTAAATTTCTGTGTAACCGGCTTACCCTATTGGACTGTCGATATCGGCGCGTTCTTCGTAAAAAATGATCCAAAACTCTGGTTCTGGAATGGTGATTACGATGGCGGTGTCGAAGATATGGGCTATCGCGAATTGTTTGTGCGCTGGTTCCAGTACGGGGCTTTCCTGCCGATGTTCCGTGCCCACGGTACAGATACACCGCGTGAAATATGGCGTTTCGGAAATCCCGGTGATCTGATGTACGAGGCACTGGTGAAGTTTTTGCATCTCCGTTATCGGCTAATGCCCTATATCTATTCATTAGCAGGACTGACAACACAGTGTGACTACACTATGATGCGTGCTTTAGGCTTCGATTTCAGGCATGACTCAGCCACTTACGAGATTGATGACCAGTTCATGTTTGGCCCTGCTTTTCTCGTTAATCCGGTGACAAAACCGATGTACTTCGCAGCAGAATCAGCGATCATTGATGGGGCCTCCAAAACCCGCACGGTTTATTTGCCAAGCGGAGCCGATTG
Source organism: Aggregatilineales bacterium (assembly GCA_044226855.1). Classification (GTDB taxonomy): domain Bacteria; phylum Chloroflexota; class Anaerolineae; order Aggregatilineales; family Phototrophicaceae; genus CFX2. The sequence continues at coordinate 615 of JBGAGF010000004.1, read as the reverse complement.
GTATGATTTTTGGACAGGTCAGAGATTGTCAGGCGGTCAAACCATTTGTGCAGATGCCCCGCTTGATACCCTGCCGCTGTATGTTCGCAGTGGATCAATTGTGCCAATAGGACCAGAGATCAGCTATGCCGATGAGAAAACCAAAACCGCCCTAGACCTGTACATTTATCCGGGTCAGGATGGGACTTTCACCCTATACGATGATGAAGGTGATAACTACAACTACGAACAGGGCCACTTTGCCACAATTCATATTTCGTGGCATGAGGCCGCAAAACGTCTTACGATTCACGATCAACAAGGAAATTATCCGGGAATACCGGATTCGCGGACATTCCGAATTGTCATGATTGACCAGACGCACAATCCTCATTTGCCTGAGGCTTCATCAGGCAGAACCATTCGTTATGAAGGACGCGAAATCAATATTCATATTTGAATACGATTAGTCCACATCTCAATTTATTTGTGTGACTGATCTGTCTCCAATGAGTAGACCATAGAGAGTGAGAGTCGAGCTTGTTCTGCAATAAACAGCCGGAGGCCGATAGCCCAAGCTGCTGTGCGGACGATAATGATCGTACTTAAGACGCCATTGTTCAATGATGGTTTGAG
>JBGAGF010000032.1:0-70963 GCA_044226855.1 Aggregatilineales bacterium | reverse complement strand
GCTCATTCCGATTGGGGACAATATACTCGTCTAGCCGCCACAATGGCAGCTTACAACATCGGTCTTTTTATTAACCGCCTTTTAGGTCGCTCATTCGGTGCTCTTGAAACCCTTCTTTGTTGAGTACCGGACAACGCTCTGTGGTTCGTATTGTCTTTAGCCCTTCTTGATTTCGGGGAGAAGGGTTGGGATGAGGGGGTTAGGCGCGTATTCCCACTGGCATGGCATCCCCATGTGCGGCGATCAACTCGTCCACCATCGCCCAGATTTGATCGAGCGGCAGGATCGCGGCCACCATCGGATCAAGCATCGCCGCCTGATGCACATAATCACGCCGGCCTTCCAGCGCCGCTCGCACCGTCAGTTCCTGCACGGCCAGATGCAGCCGGCTCATCCCCGCCAGTTGCGGCGGAAGCGACCCGATACGTGTCGGTTGAATCCCATTGCGATCCACCATGCACGGCACTTCTACGCAGCAGCCTTCCAGCAGGTTATCGATCAGCTTATCGTTGCGCACGTTCCCGTAGATCACGCGCGGTTGTCCGGTTTCCATCGAGTGGATAATCAACGAGGCGTACTCATTGCTGCGCTCGATCTCGAACGACTCACCCTTCAGCAGCTTGGCGCGCATGTCCTCGGCCTCAGTCATATTCTCTTCGCTGCGCCGGATGTACTCGTCAATTGGGATATGGAACTTCTCGATCTGCCCCTCGTGCGGGATGAAGTGTGCCGAGTATTCCGCGTTATGTTCAGACGACTCCGTCACATAATAACCCAGCCGGTTGAACAACTCCGCCCGCACCGAGTCCTCTTTCGGGATGCGTCCCGCTTCATAAGCCTGTCGCAGCAGCGGATAGACATCCTGCCCGTTATGCTCGAAGCGCAAAATCCACGCCACATGGTTGATGCCCGCGCCCAGATACGTCACCTCGTCATAGTTCACGCCCGCATATCCGGAAATTTGCTCCGTCGTGTATTGGATGCTGTGGCACAACCCGACCACCGGCACCTTGGTCGCCTTGAAGACTGCCCAGCACAACATCGACATCGGATTGGTGTAGTTCAACAGCAGTGCTCCGGGGCACACCTCCTCCATATCCCGCGCGATGTCCAGCATCACTGGAATCGTCCGCAGCGCACGGAAGATGCCCCCGATGCTGTGCGAGTCGGCAATCGTCTGCTGGACGCCGTACTTACGTGGAATATCAAAGTCCAGCAGCGTCGCTTTGAATCCGCCCACCTGTATCGTATTGACCGCGTAATCCGCGCCTTCCAGCGCCTTCCGCCGGTCCAGACTCGTCTCGATCTTCGGGGATGCGCCCACCTTCTCTGCGATCACATGCGCCATCCGCTCGGCTGTATCCAAGCGCTCCGCATTGATGTCATGCAGGCTGATCGTCACGTCCCGCAGTTCGGGGAAGCTCAAGATGTCGCCCAATAAATTCTTCGTGAACTCGATGCTTCCCGCACCGATAAAAGTGATTTTTGCCATGTTGTATGCCTCTATGTTCTCTGTATTTCTGTGAAAGACTTGGCTCTCAGTAGTTCCAAGTAATTGCTACGAAAAGGTTCGAGTTCCCTCCCTCGTTTACGGGCTTTCATCGGAGTGAGCCTGCGAATGTGGTGATGAAGGGTTAGGGTGGGGGTTGACCGGCTTATTTCTTCACGCCCGAAAGCGCAATCCCTTCGATGAAGAACTTCTGCGCGAAGAAGAAGACGATGATGATCGGCGCGATGCTGATCAGCGATCCGGCCATCATGATCGTCCAGCGTCCGCTGTACTGCTGCTGGAGCAATGACAATCCCACCGGCAGCGTCGTCTGCTGCAAATCACTCGGCAGGTAAATCAGCGGTGTCAGCAGGTTATTCCACGACCCGAGGAAGCTGAAGATCGCCAGCGCGGCCAGTGCCGGTTTCGCCAGCGGTAGGTATATCTTCCAGAAGATTTGCAGCAGTGATGCCCCATCCACACGCGCCGCTTCCGCCAAGTCCAACGGAATCGTCAGGAAGTACTGCCTTAGCAAGAACGTCCCGAACGCCCCGCCCATGAATGCGGGCAGCCACAGCGGAACCTGTGTCCCGTATAACCCCAGCACCTTGAAGATGATAAAGTTGGGGATGATCGTCACCTGATAGGGGATCATCAATGTGCCCAGCAGCGCCAGAAACAGCACCTCACGCAGCCGGAAGCTCACCACCGCGAACACGAATGCCCCCATCGCGCACGTTAAAACCTGCCCGACGGTGCTCAACGCTGCCACCTTTAAGCTGTTCCAGATCAGCGTGCCGAACGGCAATACCGTCCACAGCTGCTCGAAGTTCTGCGTCGTAAACGGGTTAGGGATTAACGCCCGGGTGAATTGGTTGGCGGGCAGTTTGAAGGCCGTGGAGATCATCCACAAGAACGGACCGACCATTACTACGCTGCCCAAGATAAGCGCCGCGTAGGTGACCACGTCCAGAAGTTGTTTGCGTGTGCCAATGTTCATTCGTAAAACACCAATCGCCGCTGAAGTTGGAAGTAAATCAAGGTCAGCACAAAGATGATGACCGCCAGCACAATCGCCTGTGCGCTGGCCGTGCCCATGCGGAAGTAGTTGAAGCCATTGCGGTAAATCGAATACACCAGCGTCGGCGTATTCGAACTGTTGTTGCCTGTCCGAGTCAGGATATACACATACTCGAATGCCTGAAACGCGTTAATCGTCGAAATAATGGTCTGGAAGAAGATGCTCGGCGTAATCAGCGGCAGCGTAATACTCCGGAATAGGTGCCACGAGGTCGCCCCATCCACCTGTGCCGCTTCATAATAATCTTTGGGGATCGACTGTAATCCAGCAAGGAAAATGATCATGCCTTCGCCAATTGCGCCCCACACGTTCACGATCACCACTGCGAACAGTGCGTTCTGAGCGCTCAACCAGCGGACAGGCTGTCCGCCCAGCGAGGTGATGATGTAATTCAGCAGTCCCGTGTCCCGCGAATAAATCCACAACCACACCAAGCCCACCGACACCGCCGATGACACCACCGGCAGGAAGTAGATCACGCGGAAGAAGCTCACGCCTTTAATCTTGCGGTTGAGCAGCATCGCGACGGCCAGCGAAATCACGATGACCAGCGGCACATAGGTAAAGCTGAATATCACCGTGTTGCGCAGCGACTGCGTAAACAGACTATCCTCAGCCAGCGCTTTAAAATTGTCCAACCCCACGTATACCGGCGGCGTCAGCAAATCCCACTTGTAGAGGCTCAAGCCAATGGTCGCCAAGATCGACCCGAACGCGCCGAACGCCAACCCCAATAATGTTGGTGCCAGCAGCAGTAACACCCATAACCGTTCTCGCCCCAGCGGCTTTAAGCCTGTTTGCATATCCGTCTCAATCCCAATTGTTCAAGGTCAATTGCGGGCTTGTGTCCTAAATAGTCTTACTGTAGGGACACGGCATGCCGTGCAGCGAATTTCTAAAATGAAGCAATCACACCCTTGCCCGATGTCCACACGCTAAACATCTTCCGTAGGGGAGGGTCTCTGACCCTCCCATTTTCATCTCAGATACCCGCTGATAAAAATTTCGTCCTCCGTAGGGGCGCACAGCCGTGTGCCTCTACTTCATAAACCCCATTTCAAATTCCCGTCATCAAATCTCATCCCCTGTAGGGGCAAGATACTCTTGCCCCGCATGGTTCCCTTCCCTTGTTACTACGGGGGAAGGGCTAGGGTTAGGGGTCGCATTTTTCAGGTTATTGATTCTTCGCCAACACCTCATCCGCCGCCGGTTTGATCGCGTCCAACGCATTGCCAATCGCGACGTCGCCTGTCCAAACCGTCGTCAACTGATCACCCACGACCGTCGCCCATTCCTCATAACCACGGAAGGTCGGCTTCGGCTTGGCATATTCCAGCGCATCAAGGAACACCGTGTGGTTAATCGGCGCCGATTTCTGTTCCAGATAGGTCGCGCTTTCCGCCACCGACTGCAACACCGGAATAGCGAACCCTAGTTCTGTCAAACGTGCCTGTCCCACACTGCCTGTCGCGTACTTGATGAACTCCCACGCCGCGTCCGGATTCTTCGAGTCCTTCGCTACCACGAAACCGGCGCTGTTGACGCTGGTGGCATGGGCTGCGGGTCCAGCTGGCATGGCTGCGACATCCCACTTGAAGGGCAGCGCTGAATACTGCGGCACAACCCAGTGACCAATCGTCGTCATGGCAGATTTGCCAGCCGCGAACACATCATTTCCATATTGGGCCGATTGTTCCGGATCAGGCACCGACTTGTCATCCACCACCATGCTGGAGATGAAGTTCCACGCGTCACGCGCTTTGCCATCCGTCAGCAGGGTTTGCGTGCCTTCGGGATTGATGATCTCGCCGCCGAAGCCCCAGACTGCCTCGCTCCAGAACAGTTCCATGTCATACAAATCGGTCGAGAAACCCCATTGATCAATGACTCCATCGTTATCACTGTCTTTGGTCAGCGCCTTGGCATTGGTCTTCAGATCATCCATCGTCCACTTATCCGTCGGATACGCCACGCCCGCCGCGTCGAACATATCCTTGTTATAGAACAGGACAATGGTTTGGAAGTCGCGCGGCAGTCCGTAGTAACCATCAGCCTTCTTATAAGCTTCCAGTGTCACCGGATAGAATCCGTCCAGTGCCTTCGGGTCTTTGTCGATGTACGGTTGCAGGTTCAGCAGCACCCCGCGTGACTGCCAATCGGGATACAGCGGCGCGTCCATCGCGAACACATCCGGCGGCGTACCACCCGCCATCAACGTCTTGAGCTTGTCCCAGTACGATGTCCAGTCGCTGACATCTACATTCACTTTGATGTTAGGATTTGCCACTTGGAACTCGTCCACAATCTTCTGCCATACCGCTAATTCTTCTGGCGATCCCCACATCATATAGGTGATTTCGGTCTTGTCTTGTGCGCCGACGACACCGCCGATGACCACCAACATCATCAAGCACAACAGCGTCCCAATAACAGATCTTTTCAACATGTTTGGACATCCTTTACTGAACTCGTGAATAGACGTTTCCAAAACTTTTTGACAACCCGGCTCATGTGGGGCAGGTCTTCATCCTAAAAATATATTGTTGTAGGGGAGCACCGATGTGTGTCCCGCTGGATGTACAACCTGACGAATCCTCATGCATGGCCGTTATTATCCAACCGCACCACCGTTTCTAGATTATTCGGACGGTCGGGATTTAAACCTTTTGCCAGTGACCGTTCGAACGCGATCAATTGGCCGACCGGCAGATACAGCACATTGCGAACCGCTTCCGGTACCCCGGACTTGAGCAGCACGTCTGCATCGCTTTCACCGAGGCTCAGCACTCGTGCGCCCCGTGCCGACATTTCATTTATGACCAGCTTTTCCGCTGCATGATTGGCGTCTGATACCAGCCCGTAGAGCAGCGCGTTCTCCGTCACCATCGACATCGGCCCGTGACGGTACTCAAGGAAGTGGAACGGTTCGCTGTGGCTGAGCGACATTTCCTTCAGCTTCAAACTCACTTCCGCCGCCAATCCGTAGCGTGGCCCTGAACCCAGCAGATAGAAGCGATCCAAACTTAAGTCACTGCCGATTTCCTTTGCCAGATCCGCATAATCGCGCAGCAGTCGCGTTCCGGCCTCCGGCAGCTTCGCCATCGCCTCGATCAGTCCGTTTTCGCCAGCCCACAGTGCTGCCAAAAACACCACGCCCAGATACAGCACGCTCCACGCCCGCGTCTGTGCCACGCTGTCTTCCTGACCGCCCTCCAGCACCAGATTGAGATCGCCTGCGCTTGCCAGCGGCATCGTCGGATAGCACGACAGCGTGATCACCTTACCTTGTCCACGCGCTTTGAAGGCATCCACTGCCCGCAGCGTCTCGGTTGTCTCACCCGAACGGCTGATCGCCACCAGCAGCGTCTGTTGAGAAGCCAAGTAAGCCGACTCCGGATACAACCAGATTTCTGAAGCAGGCAGCCCGCGCGCTGGAATCTTTGCCACTTGCTGGCAGATTGCCGCCGCCGCCAGCGACAGGTAATAAGTCGAGCCGCAGCCTGTAAACACCACCGACTGGAACTGTCCGGCGTCTAATATTGCTTTGATCTCGCTCCGCAGCCCGTTTAACTGCGTAAGGGTCTTCGTCCACATCTCCGGTTGGGAGAAAATTTCGCTTCGTGTGTAACTTCCACGCTCTACCATAACCACGTCCTTTTGTCTCTGTATGGCCTTGGCGCTCTTTACGCCTTGGCGGTTAACTTGTCTTCTCTCTGCTTTTCTCAGCGCCTCTGCGGTTCATTTGCTCCCTCCCTCGTTTACGGGGGAGGGTTGGGGTGCGGGTAAATGTATTACCCTTTCTTCAGTAACACCCGTTCGGCGTTCTCATAATAAAACTTCCGCAGCACATCATCCGGCAGATACAACCCGTAGATATACCACCGGCCTTGCCCCGGAATCTCGCTCAAGCCGTAATTGAAATACTCGTCGTCCGTCTCATAGAAGCGGTAGCACAAACGGTAGTAATCGAGGTTTGCGCCCGCGTCCGTCCCGAACAAAATCCGGTCGGCATACTTCAGGAAGAATCGCCGTGACGAATACGGCTGCCGTCCCAACTCCGAAATCCGCGCGCTCGGATCGACATAGAAGTTCGGGCAGCGATCCATCAACGCGCCCACCCACTCCAAATTCTCCGAGTAGCATCCCACATGCGCCCCGATGAAGGTCGTCTCCGGATGGTTCGCCACCATATTCGCCAGCCCGTTCATGATGCTTATGAAGCTGGGGAAGGGTGGGCTGGGGAACTGCCAATCCGGATGCGCATGCAGCTCGTCCCACCGTTCGTTGGTCGGGTCAAGCGGATCAAAAAACGCCACCGGATCAGCCACATGGATCAGCACCGGCAGCCCAAGTTCGCCCGCCGTCTGCCAGATCGGATCAAGCCGCCGGTCATCAATCTTGGCCAGTTCGCCCTTATCGTCTTTCACATGCAGCCCGAACGGCTTCCAGATTTTCAACCCTTGAGCGCCCCGCGCCGCCTGTACCCGCAGTCGTTCCGCCGCCCATTCGCCGAACTTGTTGCCCATCTCCGGCCACTTCGACCAATCAACGCCGCCGAAAACCATGAAGCGGTCTGGTGCAGGTGCCTTGAAATAATCCAGATGCCGGTACAGGATGTCCTCGCCCCAACCACCGTCGAGGTCGACATACATCCGCACCTGTGCCGCATCCAGAATGTCCAGCAGTTCGTTCAGCGGTTTCTTATCCCAACCGCCGCCAAACGGCTCCGCCAGATGGTTATGCGCGTCAATCACCGGAAAACGCGGCTTCAGCACCTCCGTCGTCTTCACCGATAAACGTGGCTTCGGCTTAAAATCATCAAGAGATAATGCTTGTGGACTCATAATTTTGCTCTAAAACCCACTATTTAACTGAACGCGCAATGCAATTGATCGAGATAACCCACTTCTGTCTTTTCTCCCCTATGCCATGCAATGGAGAGGGGCGGGGGTGAGGATTGTCTTTAGGGAGTCGCGTGTTCACATTGATGCTCATTTGTGATTATTTTATGTGCACTTTTCGGAACACGCAAATTTTTGTGAAAAATCAATCACAAACGCGCGTATTTGATCAAACCCTACACAAAATAGGGCAGATTTTTGGTATAGTAGTACGATAATGTTTCGTAATGCGCACATCAGCCGCCGGAATCAACCATGACTCAAACGGATCTACTCTCGCTGGAACGTCAAAACCATATTGTCAAACTCGTCTCGGAACGCGGTCGCCTGACCGTTCCTGAACTCAGCCAATTCTTTGATGTCAGCGATGCCACCATCCGTCGTGATCTGGCCGCTCTCGCCGCCCAGAATCTCATCCAGCGTGTACACGGCGGAGTCATGCGCCTTCAAAGCATTGCCACTCGCGAGATTCCGATTGTCCTGCGTCAGAAAACCTACGTGGAAGAAAAAGAACGCATTGGACGTGCCGCCGCCGCCCTCGTTCAAGATGGGGAAACCTTACTGCTTTCCGGTGGCAGCACCGGCCTGTGCGTCGCCCGTGACCTCAAGCAGCATCACGACCTGACCGTCGTCACCGATTCGCTGCTGGTCGTAAATGAACTTCTCCAGCAGGGGCAGCATAAAGTCATCATGCTCGGCGGCACCATCGATCCTGAAGAGCAGGCTGTGCGCGGCACCCTCTCACGTACCGTTCTCGCCCAATTGCAGGTCGATAAAGTCATCATCGGCACCAAAGGGATTTCCGTAAATCGCGGCCTCAGCGCCGAAACCCCCGAAGAAGCCGAACTATTCCGCACCTATATGGCGATTGCCGATCACGTTATCGTCGTCACCGACAGTAGCAAATTTCAGCAGTCCGCGCTGGTACAGGTCGTCTCGCTGGATGCCATCCAAACCCTCGTCACCGACACCAACCTCGACCTCGATACTGCCGAACAAATCCGCGAAAAAGGCATCTACCTGCTTCTGGTCTGATGCTTACTCATCCATAAACACACGGACTGACAAGCATCACTGCCCGATGGCGCTAATGCTCCAGATATTCGTCAATTTGCTCTCAGCTTCAGAATATTCACCGTAATAATTCTCAATATGATGAAAGACACTACCCTTATACGGGAAAATATGGCATATTAATTTGGGATCGTTTTCATTATTCGTTAACACAATTAAGTGAAACCCAATGACCGAGCAAGTGAATTCAGGCAGTTTCACACTTCTTAAGTCGCCTACTGGTATCGCAGGGTTTGATGAAATCACGGAAGGTGGTTTACCTAAGAGCCGGTCAACACTGGTATGCGGCGGGCCGGGGAGTGGGAAAACCCTCTTCGCCATGGAATTCCTTGTTCACGGCATTCAACAATACAACGAGCCGGGTGTCTTCCTTTCCTTTGAAGAAACACGGGAAGAGCTAACGCAGAACTTCGCATCACTTGGCTTCAACCTGAACGAGTTAACCGAACAAAATAAACTGACGATTGATTATGTGCATATCGATTTCGACGAAGTGGCCCAAACCGGAGAATATGATTTAGACGGTCTGCTCATTCGTTTGGAATATGCCATCAACAAAGTCCATGCCAAACGCGTGGTTTTAGATACCATTGAAGTTCTTTTCACGTTCCTTGGTGACAGTGATATTTTGCGCGGTGAACTGCGTCGATTGTTCCGCTGGCTGAAAGAAAAAGAAGTCACAGTCATCATCACCGGTGAAAGTGGGGACGGAACCTTAACCCGTCGTGGTATTGAAGCCTATATTTCGGATTGTGTGCTCTTGCTAGACCAGCGTGTCGAAAAGCAGATTGCAAGGCGTCGGCTCCGTATTGTCAAGTATCGCGGCTCGAAACATGGCATGGATGAATATCCGTTCCTGATCGACGAAAATGGGTTTGTTATTCTGCCGATTACGTCGGTTGGTTTAAATTATCCGGTATCGGATGAACGGGTTTCAACCGGCATCTCGCGTCTTGATGCCATGTTGGGCGGACGCGGATTATTTGTTTCGAGTACCAGTTTAATCTCCGGCCCGAGTGGTACGGGTAAAACCAGTTTTGCTTCTCAGTTTGTGGCGGCTGCCTGCCAACGTGGAGAGCGCTGTCTGTTCTTTTCCTTCGAGGAATCAGCCAATCAAATCATTCGAAATATGTGTTCTGTAGGCATCAATTTACAACCGTGGGTCGATGACGATCTCCTTCGCTTCAATTCTGCTCGTCCCACCATGTACAGTATTGAGATGCACCTTGCGACTATGCATAAGTATGTGGAAGCCTTTAAGCCACACATTGTCGTCATCGACCCCGTCACTAACTTTGATGCGATTGGCAGCACCGAAGATAGTCGTTTGCTGCTCACCCGTGTGATCGATTTCCTCAAAATGAACCGCATTACGACGTTGCTGACCAGTCTAACGAGGGCCGGCGATGCTACCGAACAAACGGAAGTCAATATTTCATCGTTGGTCGATACATGGATATTGGTCAATAACCTTGAAACCAACGGCGAACGAAACCGCATCCTATCTGTCCTCAAATCACGTGGTACGGGACATTCTAATCAAATCAGTGAGTTTGAAATTACATCGCATGGTATTCAGTTAATCGATGCCTATCGAGGACACTCAGGCGTTCTGACGGGCTCAGCCCGCCTCGCTCAGGAAGCCCATGAATACGACGAACAACTCGCTCATCAACACGCCATTGAACTCAAAAAGCTGCAGCTTGAACGCAAGCGCGCTGCCATCAAAGCGCAGATTGACACCTTGGAAGCAGAACTCGCCATCGAAAATGCTGAAACTCAGCTCCTCATAGACTTGGAGTCGCGCCAGCAAGATGCATCCCGAAAATATGCTGACATCATTGCTCGTAAACGTGGATCGATATCGACTGATAACTATTAGTGAGGATCAGTGTACGAGAAAGCAGCTTCATGAGTAACAATGATCAAGCAGGGCAACTTGAATCCCCATTGTCTTGGACTTTGCGGCTTTATGTTGTCGGTCAAACGCCCAAGTCAGTCTTAGCCATCAACAATCTCAAAAAGATCTGTGATCATTATCAGGATGGCCGATCTTTTGAAATTGAAGTTGTTGATTTGTTGCTCAATCCTGAGCTAGCTGAACGAGATCAGATCGTCATGATTCCGACGCTCGTGCGTTTGAATCCGGTTCCGGTTCGGCGCGTCTTTGGTGATTTATCCAATATCGATAAGGTGGCTTTCGGACTGCAGCTTTGAGTGATGGCTGCTTTGAAAAGGATGGCTTTATGCAAGGCGACTATCAGCTTAACCCGGAAAGCGACGTCAATCGCCCGAATTCGAATTCGATTTCAGACCCGCCTATTCGACTGCGCCATATTCTCAAGCTCTATATTGCAGGACATACTGTTACATCCCTTCAATCGATCGTGGCACTCAAAACAATTTGTGAAAAGTATTTACAGGATAACTTTGAACTTGAAGTGATTGATATTTATCAGCAGTTCTCTTATATAAGCCTAGCTCAGATCGTAGCCAGTCCGACCCTTGTTAAAGAACTGCCTTTGCCCTCTCGTACCTTGGTCGGTGATATATCGGACGAAGCCAAAGTGCTGGCGTGTTTGGATTTGCAGTAAGCGCATCAAAGAGGAATAGGCTTCTGGACTTTAGGTATGGGTGACGATCGACAAGACGAAAAGCTTCAAACGCAAATTGCCAGACTTCAGGCACGGGTTGAAGAAGCTGAAGAAGCATTGAGAGCCATTCGTCAAGGCGAAGTAGATGCGGTAATCGTAACCACCAAGCAAGGTAAGCGTGTATTTACCCTCGAAAGCGCTGATTTGCCTTACCGCTTACTGGTTGAACAAATGCAGCAGGGTGCTGTAACCGTTTCAGACGATGGGGTCATCCTTTATTCCAACGCCTTTTTCGCCGAACTGCTAGGCCAGCAGGTCAATGTGCTCGTTTCAAGGCCGATTGATCAATATTTATCAACAGACAGCCGTGCGGATTTCCAATCATTCTTAAAAGCTATTCCTTCGGCTTCCAACAGCAGCCTATCGCAGGAATTTAGTTTGCTGTGCTGTAATGGGGATCAAACGATCCCCGTATATGTAACAGGCAACTATCTTAACCTCGATCAAATGAAGGTCATCTGTTTGATCTTCACCGATTTACGGGAACGCAAAAAGGCCGAAGAGCAAGCGCTGGCCTATGCCATCGAAAAACAGAAGACTCAGTTACTCGCTAATTTTGTACGCAATACCTCCCATGATCTGCGAACCCCACTCTCAACCATTTTGGTCGGGCTGGGCAATATCTCCTATATTCTGGATGAAACACGACGAAAAGAAAAAATTAAGCAGGTGGAGCAGTATGTGTTGAGTTTGAGTAATGTGCTCGAACAGTTCCAATATATGGCGACCTTGGACTATGTGAGCGAACTCAAATTAAGGACAGGCTCTATCAATGAGATCATCATCGATGCCGTCGGTTATTCATCCCATTCAGCTTCAGATCGAAATATCAAAATCGTGACCGAGCTGATTACTGATCCAAAAGATGTTCATTTTGAGCAGGACAGCCTGTACCGTGCCATTGGTGAATTGCTCAAAAATGCCATCATCTTCTCTCATCAAGACAGTAAAATTGTCGTTCGAACCTCACTGGATAACATGCGTGGATTTGTAATCGCTGTGATCGATTATGGAGATGGCATTTCCCCTGATATTCTGCCACACATTTTCGAACGACTTTTTAAAGGGGATAGTTCACGCAAAATGAGCGGCGGTGCAGGACTTGGATTATCCATCGTAAAGCGTGTCGTCGATCTCCATCAAGGATGGGTCGAGGTGGAAAGCATTCCCAGTCAACAAACAACCGTCCGCATCATCTTGCCCACTGTACGCTCTTCCTGAACGCTTATACTTTAGCCTGCCGCTAGCTGCTCTGAAACCTTTCTCGTTCAAGATTAAATTGAATCGCCTCTCTTGAGCCAAAAGCCAATTGCTAACCGCCATTCCTATCCCATCCGGCTCAACACCGTCTGCACCGTCAAATCCGCAATCCCCGGTGCGGTCAAATGTGCTTTCTTGACATTCGCGCTCCCCAGCCCCACCGACCAGAAGCCACCCGCCAGCGCCGCCTCGATTCCGGCCTCGGCATCCTCGAATACCACCGCATGGTTCGGCGGCGTATGCAGTCCACCCGCTACCCACACGAACAGGTCCGGCGCGGGCTTGCTGTTCACCACGCTGTATCCGTCGCCGACCACATCAAAAGCCGACGCCAACTGGAGCTTTTCCAGCACTTCGACGGCGTTCTTACTGGCCGACCCCAGCCCGATTTTGATGCCTGCCGCTCGTGCCTCGGCCAAAAACTGCGGTACACCCGGCAGCGCATGATCCGGTGTAATCGTCGTCAGGTAGTTTTTGTAGTAGACATTCTTACGTTCCATCCAGTCCTGCGCGGTGGCCTCGTCAATCGGACGGCCCTTCAGCATCCGGTTCAGGCTTTCCCGTCGGGATACGCCGCGAAGCTGCTCATTGTCCTCGCGCGTGAAGGCGATGCCTTCTTCTTCAGCCAACTGTTTCCATGCCAGATAGTGGAATTCTGCCGTATCGGTGATCACACCGTCCAAGTCGAAGATAAACGCTTTGATTGAAGGGGTCACAATCTTGCCTTTGTGGATACTCAAATTTTGTTGAGCGGCTATTTTAACATTCGCTAGAATAGGTGAATATGCACACTGTGAAAAATAGAATTAAGGCATACTGCGCGTCTGCCGCAATTGTGATAGACTAGAATAACTTTGTGCTGCGCTCAAATGGTGACCACAGCTTTATCCTGCCTTGCGCCTTGGCTCGCTGTAGAGGAGAAACCCTATGCCACCTGTAAAGAGTGGTTACTATTATCCCAATAAATTTGCCCGTATCTTCCTCGATGCGATGGAAGAGGTCATGGGTAAAAACGGTCTGAACGCCGTTTTGCATCTCGCTGACTTAGATAACCTTATCGGAAATTATCCGCCCGATAATCTGGATAAAGTGTTTGACTTCGCTGACTTCACCGCCCTGTGTGTGGCGCTCGAAGAAATGTACGGGCCGCGCGGTGGTCGTGGTTTGGCGCTGCGCGTCGGTCGTACTCTGTTCGCGGATGCGCTGCGCGGTTTCGGTGCTCTAGCGGGTGTCGGTGACTTAGCCTTTAAGGTGCTGCCTTTGAGTGCCAAGCTCAAAGTCGGTGTTCCGGCGATGGCCAACATCTTCAGCCAGTTCAGCGATCAGATCAGCAACGTCCGTGAAGAAGGTGACGACCGCATCATTTATACGTTGGAGCGCTGCCCGATGTGTTGGGGGCGCAAGTCCGACAAAGCCGTGTGCTATGTCGGTCAGGGCTTATTGCAGGAAGGTCTTCGCTGGGTGTCCGGAGGACGTGAATTCAAAGTCGATCTCTCGACCTGCATCGCCAAAGGGGATGATATCGGACGCTATGTCATCTACAAAGAGCCGATTGAATAGCAGTTTGTGAATTTCAACAAATTCAAAGCCATCTGCTGTCAGGTGGCTTTTTGATTCTGCCGCAGATTGTGCTAGGATTGACTCTTAGAACAGATATTCACAATAAGGCGTGAAACATGGCTGAACGAATCCTGAGTCTGCGCGAGATAAACCGTGCCACGCTTGCGCGTCAACTGCTGCTCGAACGCTCGACCATGACCGCTCCATCAGCCATCGAGCGTTTGGTTGGGATGCAAGCCCAGCTCACCAGCGCTCCCTATGTCGGTCTGTGGACGCGTCTTAAAGATTTCAAACGTGCTGATCTCGCCAGTGCTATCGAGTTGCATCAGGTCGTCAAGGCCACTCTGATGCGTGCCACGCTGCATCTCGTCACAGCTCAAGATTATCAACGCTTTCGTACAGCCATTAGCCCTGCGCTGGAAGGCGCTGCCGAGTCGATAGCCAAGAATCGCATCCCGATTGATAAGGAACGGGTGCTGAAGGTCGCCCGTGATTTCATCGCCGAGAAGCCCCGTACCTTCGCTGAAATCAGTGCCATGCTCAGCGCCGAGATGCCCGACTCCGACGTGGGAGCGATGCGCTACACCGTCCGAACCCATATCCCGATGGTGCAGGTTCCAGTGACTACGGGATGGAGCTACCCCGGCACGCCTGCTTTCACCTTAGCCGATAGCTGGCTTGGTCAGTCCATTGGCCCTGAAGATCACACTCGCGAATTGGTACTGCGTTACTTGGCTGCGTTTGGCCCGGCCACCATCGCTGATGTCCAAACATGGTCGTTCCTAAAATTGGCGGATCTCAAAGTCATTTTTGAGTCCCTTAAGCCCGAACTGGTCATTTATCGCGACGAGAAGAAGAAAGAACTCTTTGACCTGCCCGATGCGCTTGTTCCCGATGCCGATACGCCTGCTCCGGTGCGCTTCCTGCCCGAATTCGATAATATTCTGCTCTCGCACAAACTTCGCACGCGTGTGATCGCCGATGAGCATCGCAAGAAGGTTTACCTCCCCGGCTTGCGCGTAGCGGCCACGATTTTGGTTGATGGTTTCGTCGGCGCGGTCTGGAAAGTCGAAAAAGCCAAAGGTGCAGTGACTCTGCTCATCAAGCCGCTTGTGCCGATTACCAAGCCTGTGCGCGATGAAATCAGTACAGAAGCTGAACAACTCGTGCGTTTCTTCGAACCCGACGCTAAAAGCTATGCACTTAAATGGGTAGAATAGAAGTAGGACTAGTAAAACCTCCAAGCGAAGAGACAGATCAAATAATGACACCTAAGAAACCTGTTCGGATTCTAAAATTGGTTAATACCTCGATTCGGGATGATCCCCGAGTTATCAATGAAGGTAAATCACTGATCAAACTAGGCTATTTCATAACTACTATTGGCGTGGCTCGCGATGCCAATGCTGGAATTCACGTCCGAGATAATATAGAAAATATGCAAACAATCTTGGTACCGATGGTGACTACTTCATCATTGCCCAGACTTCTAAAAGAGTTATGGCGGTTGTTGCGTGGGAACCTGGGAACAAAAACAGAGCCACCAACATCGCGTATGAGTAACTTTATTTCTTTTGTGTTCTTCAATTTATGGCTGCTGCGTGCCGCGATCTATCTTCCCGTCGATGTCGTACATTGTCACGACATTTTGCCCCTTCCCGCAGCATGGATTCTTGCGCGTTGGCACAGGGCCAAATTCGTGTATGACGCGAGAGAAAGTGTTCCGGGTCTATATGTAGGTCTTAAAGGTCGTGCAATGACCACCATCGAGCAGTTTCTTTTAGTGAAGGCCGATGCAGTTATTACAGTTGGAGACCGGCTGGCTGAGTCTCTCAGAAAGCGCGGTGCGAAGAACGTTATTGTTATCGGCAATTGGAAAAGGCTTGAAGAGTACACGATCTCAGCGGATCAGCTGGTTCTTGAAAGAAAGCGTCTGGGTCTGGATCAAGCAGCTTGTATTATTTCATATCTCGGTGCCCTTGATCCAACCCGCGAAATCATGCCTCTGATTGAAGCAATCGCCAATTCCCCTAGCACTATTCTACTCATCGGTGGACGGGGTATGATAAAAGAAGATGTGAGAATCGCTGCAGAGAAGTTGCCGAATATACGCTGGTTAGACTGGGTTCCCCTAGCGGATGTTGCCTTATACACACATCTTTCAACCGCTGTATATTATTGTTTGAATTTTGACCAGAATGCTCAAACAAGCCTGAGTATAGACAATAATTTCTACAGTACCCCTAATAAGCTCTTCGACGCTTTTGCAGCCGGCAAAGCTATCATCGCCCGAAAAGGCATCGGTGAAATTGGTGAAATCTTGGAGCGTATACCAGCGGGCATCCTGCTCGATGAAGTCACGCCTCAATCACTTCAAGCGGCTTTTGAAGAACTTCGTGATCCACAGCGCTTGCAAAGTTTGCAGCTAGGCGCTTTACAAGGTCGCCAGCTTTATAATTGGCAAGTAGCTGAAGAACGCTTACAAAAGCTCTATGCAGATTTGACTCAAGCGTGATTAGATATCGATTTTTCATATAATGCTTCAAGTCGTTTCATGAAAGCTTCCTTACTGTAAAGGGCGACACATTCGGCTCGAATGACATGAAGATCGTATTGAGAATACTGGCTGATCATCTTAGTCAATGCATCAGCTAATGCATCGACATCCCCCGGCGGTACAAGCAGACCATTTTCATCATTCACAAAAGCCAGTGGTCCCCCTGAACGGGATGCGATTACCGGCTTTCCACAAGCTAGAGACTCGATGAGCGTGATACCAAAAGTTTCAACATAACTTGATGAAATAATTACGTGACTTCCTTGGATTAGGTCACGAACATCGGATCGCGTGAGTAGCCCCGTAAAATGTACTTGGGTTTTGATACCAAGCGCAATGGCTAATCGTTCCAGATTTTCCTTTTCGATCCCGTCACCGGCGATATTGAGTTCAGCGGCTTGTCCTTTGCACGCTTTCTCAAAAGCTCTTAATAGAATGTCAACGCCTTTGTTCTTATCCAGTAAAGCAATTAACGAAAAAATGAAGGGAGGATTAGAAGGCTGTATCTGGGGAGGATGAAAGAATTGAGTATCTATTAAATTGCCAATCATATCGACTGATTTATTGGGGATGTAACGATGTAGACTATTAGCTAATGTGGGACCGACGGCCAAAATTTGATCTATCTCGTTAAGAATATGCTTTACAAGAGATATCTGATTGGGTTTGGAGATAGTACTATCAAGAAATGAAGCTGAATGCTCGGTCAGAATAACAGGTACATCATGAGATTCTTTGATTGAACAGGCTAGCAAACCGCCGACCATAATGTCATGGGTATGAATTAAGTCAGGCATACCATATTTTTGAACATATTTTGCGAAAATACGCAATCCAATTCCAGCAATCAATCGAGCTCTGAACCAAGGGCTCTTTCTCGGAAATCCGATAGTGAAATCGTAAATTGGAATCGTGCCATCGCGATATTCTTCTACACCAGAAAAAATATATTGCCATCGATGATAACTGGATAGGTAATGCAGCGATTTCCGCATCGATGGTAAAACAAATATTCCAACTTGATGTCCTCGCTCATGCAACGCGTTGAGTTGTTCTTTATAAAAAATCCCTGTAACAGGATTTTTTTGACTGGGGTAAGTAGGTACAAGAGCAAGAATGTGCAAGGCTATTTCGCAATCTTTTTAATGAGTTTTACAACGGCATCTATTAATGACTCGGGGGCAAAAACAAAACCCGAAATGACCATATAAACCGCATATAAAGGTATGAACTTGAAACTGTAGAGGGCAAGGAAATATTTTTTCATCGCAATATCGCGCCTAATATTTGAAATATCAGGTTGAGTTAAAATAACCGTTTGTACATGATGTCTGTAAAGCTCATGAATTGATCGCGCAGTTTCATAAACTGTGCTTGCATTTCGTGGGATAATTCCATCGTGATTATCAATTGCACGTAGCGCGGCCGCTGCCTCATAAGATACCTGCTTATTTAACCTCGATTGAACATTTTTCTGCACGAGTTCTATTGATCGTTCCTCGACTGGTCCTCGTGCACTAACCATACTCGATTGACGATGTGTCCGATACTTTAGCAAGGCCTCCGGTAAATTAGCTACTTGAGTTCGTGCCAAAATACGCATCCAAAGATCATAATCCTCAAAACGATGTGCTTCAGGGCGATAATATCCCAACGCCTCAAGGAGATCGCGACGTACCATAACACTCGGATGCGCGAGGTAACTGCCAAAAATCATACGCCAACTCAAATATCCTGACGAAGTGGGTAAATGTGATACATGACCGACCACACCGTATTCGTCAATATTTAGCAGATTTGAACCCACTACACCTACCTGAGGATTCGCCTTTAAATAGGCGACTTGTCTTTCAAATCGCTCTGGCAAACAAATATCATCAGCATCCATTCGCGCGATGAATTCTCCTTTTGCCCGCTGGCATCCGGTATTCAGGGCGGCAATCAACCCCATGTTGCGCGGTTGTTTGATGATTTGTACACGCGAATCACTGTATTGAAATCCGTTGAGGATTTCGGAGCTTCTATCAGTTGAACCGTCATCGATAGCCAGCAGTTCAAATTCGGCATACGTCTGCTTGAGGATACTCTCAACAGCCTCAGCCAAGAACTTTTCGCCGTTATAAACCGGTAGTACGACACTAACGAGTGAGACCATAATAATTAAAATGGTTAGGTTTAGAGTTTGACACTTAACTGATCACATCTTCACCTTAGTGTATACTAAGGCAGAACACTTTATACAGGTAATGATCTCATGACGACACCCTATATTTTGGCGCGGGAGGCTTGGAAACGGGTACCTACTCCCATTAAATCCATGATTCGAAAAGTGTCAATGCTTAATCGAATCAAGAGCGGCGTTAACAAGCTTGTATCGCCTAAGTTCGATATTCAATCTGCAGATTCCCACGATGACATTTATAACGCCGACTATTTTTATATCGTGGATGAAGATGCAAAACTTGGTGCGTCAATTATTGCGGATTACATTGCTCGCACCTTCCATCCCAAGTCTGTTTTAGATGTGGGCTGTGGTACGGGAACTTTAATGAACAGCTTAGCATCGCTCCAAATCGCAGTCAAAGGATTGGAATACTCAGAAGCAGCACTCCGTTTTTGCCGGAAGCGAAAGCTAAACGTCCAAAAGTTTGACCTCGAAAATGATATTCTCACCAAGGTTGAGCAATTTGACTTGGTCGTTAGCATGGAAGTGGCAGAGCATCTGCCAGCAAGTGTGTCAGATCGCTATATTGATCTACTGACACAGTCCGCGAATCGAGTTGTTTTTACGGCGGCCACGCCCGGTCAAGGGGGGCACGATCATGTAAACGAACAGCCTCATGAATATTGGATAGACAAGTTCTCGCGGCGTAATTTTCGATATAATGAGCCGTTATCTTTAAAATGGCGGGAAGAATGGTCGAAAACCACTATTCCTTTTTGGTATAGCCATAATCTCATGATATTCGAGCGATAGTGATGCAGTTCCACCTTCATCGCCATTCACTTGTTTCAGTGATTTCACTTCATGCCTAAACGAACCATCCTTATCGTCAGTATTTCTCAGATCATTAGCTATCTTATTCCGCTCATCACCTTTCCAATATTGGTGAAATCATTTGACTTAACCACATATGGTATCTGGATTGAAGCATCAACCATTTCCAGCTTGGCGGTAAGCTTTGGTATCGCAGGGCTAGCTAATGCGATGGGAGTCATGATCGTCAATAAGGCGGAAGACTCCGAGACAATCTACGTCAATTCGCTGTATCTCTTTATGAGCATCGGCATCGGGCTTACAGCCATTATTTGGATCGGTTCGCCCTTATTAAATAGTTTGACGATTCGTAATCCCTTAGGTATTCCCATCCTACAAATTGTGGCGATCATTCCCTTTATTAATACCCTTCAAACGTTGTGTATCCAGATTTTTCGGCTCCAGCAAAAGCCCTTCATCGGTTCATCACTTGAAATCATTATGGTCGTTGCCCGGCTCATGGCGGCCTTATTCGCCGCAGTCACACGGGATCTTCTGTCATTTGCTCTCATTTATGTGCTTCTTCAAACAATCGCCGTGTTACCTTTTATGGTGATCGCTTTTCGCAAGATGCGCCTACTAAAACCTTCATGGCCAATCCTGAAAGAGACGTCAAAACACACCGTTAACCTCTCGCTTACCAGCCAATCGCTTTGGCTGATCCAATATGGTGACCGGCTCATGCTGTCCGTGCTGTCCCTCAGTTCGGCAGTAGCCATTTATTCAGCATCGTATCAGTTATGTATGATACTAGTTGCTCTCGGTTGGCCTTACTTATACGCCTTGCTGCCTATTCTAGGGCAAAAGTGGACTGCTGGCGATATCGAAGGACTGCAAAATGCGGTCAAGCAAAGCACACGAAGTATGGCGCTGCTGCTGATACCGGCTATCGTCGGGCTAACTGCTACCGGCAGTACGCTCTTAAAAGTCCTTGCTACCGATAATTTTGTGCAGGGGACACTTCTTGTCGCCATGATCACAGTTGGAATCGGTATAGATACTGTTGGTGCTTGCCTCCAGTATATTTTCTATGCACAGGGACGCCCATACATCCTACGGAATATTTATCTACGTGCCGCTATCTTTAACATTGTTGCCAACCTCATTGCTATCCCTTTATTTAGCTACAATGGCGCGGGCCTAACGACGCTTCTAACCTTCGCCTATACCTTCTACGCCTTATGGCGAAAAACCGACATGCCTTTTAATACCTTGTTTGACATCAATGCTATGTGGCGATGCTTAATTGCAAGTGTCATCATGGGAGTTTGGGTTCTGGCAGTTGTGCAGCCGACGATTATTGGACTGACCGCTGCTATTGGAGGTGGCGCTATAATTTACGGCATAGGAATCATTGCTCTCAAAGTAATTTCTTTGGATGAACTGTTGGCTGTATGGCGTAGTTTAATTGCTCGTATCAGACTGCCTAAAACAGCTTAGCCGATCCCGTTCAAATGGTGTTCCTGCGTATAGACGTTTGATGGGCGTTATCAATGGATAAAGGTGTGAAGTTGGCTGATCCGCTGGTTACTGTGGTAATGCCAATTCGTAATGAGGCTTCATTTATCACCCGCAGCCTAGGGGCAGTGTTGGCTCAAGATTATCCGCCGGACAAAATTGAAGTTCTAATTGCGGACGGCATGAGTGATGACGGAACACAGGACATTATCCGCGCTATGCCGGGTGCGGAACGCGTGAAAATTTTCCCCAATCCTGCAAAACGTCAGGCCGAAGGGCTCAATATCATTATTCCGATGGCAAGGGGAGAAATAATTATTCGGGTAGATGGACATACCATCATCGAGCCGAATTATGTGCAGGAATGTGTGAATGCGCTGAATACAACAGGTGCCAGCAATGTGGGTGGCGCAATGGATCCCATTGGGATTACACCGATAGGAAAAGCAATCGCTGCTGCTGGTAAATCCGCGTTTTCGGTCCCTACAGCATTTCATGTGAGTGATCAACCTCAATTAACGGATACAGTCTACTTAGGTGCGTGGAAACGCACGATATTTGATCAAGTGGGGCTGTATAACAACGCAACCACACCCAACGAAGACTATGAGCTAAACTACCGCATCCGGCAGGCGGGTGGCACCATATACTTAACACCCCGCATCAAATCGCAATATTTCGGACGTCAGTCCCTCTCTGCACTGGCACGTCAATATTTCAATTACGGCATAGGGAAAATTCAGACTCTTCGGCTTCATCCCAAGTCACTTCGAATGCGTCATTTGGTTGCCCCTGCTTTTGTTGCGTGGATTGTTTTAGGCGCTGTACTCGCCCTGCTGCATCCTCTTATATTGACCCTTTGGGGGCTTGGCCTGCTGGCCTACGGAGTGGCTAACCTTTTCTTTTCAATCAAGGTTGTACGTATGGCCGGTTTAGCGCTGCTTTATTATCTCCCGTTTGTGTTTTTGACCATTCACCTTACATGGGGGACAGGATTTTGGTACGGATTGATACGGCAGGTATTCTCCGCAAAACGGACACAAAAGTTGGCAGCTAAAGAAAACTAAAAGTCTAGTCCGCATATCCAGCCAATCTCTTGACCGTCTTGGTCTTTCCTGCTATCCTCCATATACACTTTTGTTAGGTTTAGGATCGAATCATGTTTAAGTACTACATTCCAATGACTTTTGAGGTGGGTCGCTCTTCCCTTATTACGCGGTAACCGACCGCGCTTCTCCATCCCTTTACCCTCTTCCTCAACATCATTTCTGCTACAATCAGGCGCTCTTACGCCCGATATTGGATTCCAGCAGCTTTAACCAGAACTCTAGAAATAATCACGGACATGGTACGCCACGTCCTTTTAACAGTGATCGAGCACGCTACCAAAGAGAGACATAATGACGGATACCACCAAATACAATCACCAAGAAATCGAAGGCAAGTGGCAGGAGAAGTGGGAGCAGGACGAACTGTACCGCTCCAAAGTGGATTGGAATAAACCCAAGCACTATGCCCTGACCATGCTGCCCTATCCCAGCGGCGACCTGCACATCGGCCACTGGTTCGCCATGACGCCTTCCGATGCGCGCGCCCGTTACATGCGCATGCGAGGCTACAACGTGCTCTTCCCGATGGGCTTTGATGCCTTCGGTCTGCCGGCCGAGAACGCAGCCGTGCAGCGCAACATCCATCCCAAGACGTGGACGCTGGCCAACATCGAGCGCATGCGCAAGCAGATGAAGAGCATGGGCGCGATGTTCGATTGGAAACGCGAGATGGTGAGCTGCGAACCCGAATACTACAAGTGGACGGAATGGTTCTTCAAGCAGTTCTTCGAGGCAGGCTTGGCCTATCGTAACGAGGCGATGGTCAACTGGTCACCGACCCTACAGACCGTGCTGGCGAATGAACAGGTCATCGATGGCAAGGACGAACGCACTGGCCAGCCCGTGATCCAGAAGATGATGACGCAGTGGTTCTTCCGGTATACGCGCTACACCGACGAGATGCTGAACTTCGATAAGATCGATTGGCCGGAACCCATCCGTATCATGCAGACCAACTGGATTGGGCGCAGCGAAGGCGCACGCGTAGTCTTCAAGACGGAAGGCGGCGATCCGCTGGAAGTCTATACCACCCGCCCCGATACGCTGTGGGGTGCGACCTTCATGGTACTGGCACCCGAACACGCGCTGGTGGAGAAGATTACTACCGACGAGCAGCGTGAGGCGATCAGCGCCTACCGTGATCAGGCTGCGCATGAAACCGAGATCGAGCGCTCAGCCGAAGGCCGTGAGAAGACCGGCGTCTTCACCGGAGCCTACGCCATCAATCCAGTGAGCGGCGCGCGTATCCCGATCTGGATAGCCGACTACGTGATGGTGACTTACGGCACCGGTGCGATCATGGCCGTGCCCAGCGGTGACCAGCGCGACTTCGACTTCGCGCGGAAGTTCGGTCTGGAGATCATTCCGGTGGTCCAACCTGAAGGCGAACACTTCGATGGCAAGACCATGGAACAGGCTTACGATGGCGCAGGCATCATGATCAACAGCGGCCCGCTGAACGGCCTGATCTCCAACGGACAGAAGGGGCGCAAGAATCCGGCCATCGACGCGGCTATCAAGATTCTGGAAGAGAAGGGCATCGGCAAGGAGTCGATCAACTACCGCCTGCGTGACTGGTTGATCTCACGCCAGCGCTACTGGGGATCACCCATCCCGATGGTTCAAAAGCAGGACGGTACCTTTGAACCCGTCCCCGATGATCAACTGCCCGTGCTCCTGCCCGATGATGTGGACTTCCTGCCCACCGGACAAAGCCCGCTCAAGCTGCACGAGGGCTTCCAGAATACGGTGGACAGCGAGGGCAAACCGGCCAAGCGCGAAACGGATACCATGGACACCTTCATGTGCTCCTCGTGGTACTGGTACCGCTACCTGAGTCCGCACTACGCGCAGGGGCCGTTTGACCCTGAGGAAGCGGCTTACTGGCTGCCCGTCGATGTCTACACGGGCGGAGCGGAGCACGCCACCATGCACCTGCTGTACTCGCGCTGGTTCGCCAAGGCCATGCGCGACTTGGGCATGTTCGAGGAAACCATGGACATCATGAAGCAGCACGGGCGCGACCCCGAAGTGATGCAGTTGGGCGAGCCGATGCTCAAGCTGCGCAATCAGGGGCAGGTCTTGGGCGAGGAACGTGCCGGACACTACATTGTAGCCAGCGGTACATGGCAGGCGGCCAAGCTGTTCGCGGATAAAGTGGACGTGATCAATCCAGCGGATGCACCGGCCAAGCGGAGCAAGCTGGTGGTCGGTGAGATCATCAAGCGCACCGAGAACCTGCTGACCGTGGACGTGGGCGATGGCGAACTGCGCACGGTGGAAGTCGTGCCGGAAGCGGTCATCACCATCCCCGGCATCGAAGGCCCGTGCCGACCGGATCAACTGAAGCACCACTTGGAAATCCAGCGCATGTCCAAGAGCAAGGGCAACGTGGTCAATCCCGATGATTGGGTGCGGAGCCACGGATCGGACAGCGTGCGCGCCTACTTGATGTTCGGCTTCGACTGGATCAAGGGCGGCCCGTGGGACAGCAAGGGCATTCAAGGCGTGGTACGCTGGATCAACGATATTTGGGACATTGTGAACGGCTACCAACCGCCCGCGACAGGCGATGCTGAGGCTGAACGAGATCTGGAGCGCAAGGTTCACCAGTGCATCAAGCGGGTGGCCGACGGGCTGGAAAACTTCAGCTTCAACGGCTCGATTGCCGGCTTGATGAAGTTCCGCAACGACCTGAAGGACGTGATGAAGGCCGGCAACGTTGGCGCGGAAGCATGGCGCGAGGCCATCCGGAATATGCTGTTGTTGATGGCGCCCTTCACCCCGCATGTGGCCGAGGAATTGTGGGCGCAGCAGGGACACGGCTACAGCATTCACCAGCAGTTGTGGCCGGAATACGACGCGGCCAAGGCAGCCGAGGACATGGTCACGCTGGTGGTGCAGGTCAACGGTAAGGTGCGTGACCGCGTGGAAGTTCCGGCGGGCATCACCGAGGCTGAGGCCAACTCAGAGGCCATGAAGAGCGAGTCGGTGCAGCGGGCGTTGAACGGCGGCAGCCCCAAGAAGGTGATCTACATCGCGGCCCGCAACGGTCAAGAACCGAAGATCAACGTGGTGGTGTAAGAACCCCCACCCCAACCCTCCCCCGCAAGCAAGGGAGGGAGAAAACCGCAGAGGAAGAAGAGAGAAGGCGGGGAGAAATCCTCGTCTTTTTGATTCTAGAGCGCTGGTTGGGGTTCTTCATCGTCTACATCTTCATAGTCGGGATCGGGTTTCTTCTCCACGTGGTGCTCGACTTCATATTCGTAGATGTACTCGGTATTTTCTTCTTCACGAACGCGGACGTGGGTATCCAGCTTGATAAAGCGGTCGGTGAGCTGGGTGAGGAGCATGATGCGCTGGGCGGGGGTCATGAAGTTGGCGTCGGTCTGGAAGTTATTGGCGAGATTTAGCAATTCCGCCATGATTTTTTGGCGAATATAGTCCATCGCTTCCAAATCATCCTCGAATTGAGGGAGCGGTTTTGGCGGATTTGGCAAAACAGAGGTGGAGGACTGCCGCCGCCAATTTTGCCAAAGTTCACGCCGCCAGTTATAGAGAGTGCGCTCAGGAACGCCAGTTTTGATGTGGGTTTGGGCGATGTCGCCGCCGGTATCACGGAGGAGTTCGAGGGCTTGCTGTTTGAGTTCGGGCGGGTAATGGGTGGTCATGTGGCATCCTGAAACATATGATCTAATCAACTATCCATTTTAGAATAAATGTTCTTATGTGTCAATTTGAATTCAGTTTGAATGTGGGTGGGAAGAGGTTGGAAAATAGAGAAGCGGATGACGATCTCATTGCACTACATATTTTCTATCCAGGAAATGGGGAATGTGAGGTTTAAACATCGTCTATAGGATAAACAAGAATAGTAAAGGGAATATATGATTTAAGAGGAACAGAATTTATTGTTCTTCCTACTAAGACCTTTACTGGCTGGCCCTTAGTAGTATCTTCATAAACTGTTCCATCAATATTTGAAGCGCTTATATCAACCGACCTGACCAAGCCATCTGTTATCTTAACAGGTTGTTCTTCCTTCAAATCTTCTGCTGCAACTGGAAGCTTATAGTGCTTTTCGTCAAACTCATTCAACAATATTCGTATCATATTCATCCCTTTAATTCCTGTTTTACCATCGGCAATGAGAAAGCGATTTCCTTATTTACATATAAAATTACGAGGGCCATAGTTTTTGAACCACATCTTCTCCGAGAAAATCGGCCAATTGCCCTGTTGGCTTCTCTGACCCAATTGCATGACCAAGCCTATGTGCCCACATGATTCTTTTGGGATCAATGATTTCGGCTATCTCATGAATTACTTGTTTAATATCCTCACGTTGGCGATCCCAATTCGTTACATTTGCAAGTTGTTGACTTTTTGTACCAAATTGTGAACTTCTTGTCATTATGTCATGTTTGGCGGTATCCCAATCTGTTCCGATAAACTTAAGTACTTGATCTGATAAATAGAGATTTTCTGTTTCGTGACAATTTAAACGAATGTATGGGACAAAATCCTGCGTCGATTGAGGATTTGGTTTTGGGAGAGGTTTATCACCATCCAAAAGTGCGTATGCTACAGGATCGCTTCCATTAGGCAGCAGACTGGAAAAAATTTGCTCCAAACTCTTTTGATATGCTTGAATAGTACTACCACCACATGGGATCACGGCAAATTGAGTAATATGATGGCGAGGAACCTGACTCCAAACTCTATAGTCATCATCTCCTTCAACTAACAACAAAGGCACTCCAAACAACGGTCCCATTAAGGCATGTCCACCTAGACACGCTGCAACCTCTTTGTAAACATTGGAAAATGATTTAGCTTCAAATTCTTTACTAGTACGGTTTAAGTATATTACGCCACAGTCTTGTCCACCGAATTGACCTAACGCAGACAATAAAGTAGTCGAATGTGTAGCGATAACAACCTGTAAACTATATCGATTCGCAACTTGTACTAAGAAATCTGCAAAGCGAGCTTGAAGATCGGGATGAATATGAGCATCCGGTTCGTCAATAAGTATTAGCCTCTTAGAGATGTTTTCAATATCCCAAATAGCAGCTATCGTTAAAATATCTATACCCAGAGTAAGAACTTGAGCCTCACCGCTACTAAGTTGATTTACATCCCGAATTTCACTATTGTCACTGAGTCTCCTAATTCTGTAGGGAGGGGAATCTGCAGATAATTTAATATCAAAATCTGTTAATATAGTTGCAAGCAGGTTTTCCATTACATCAATATTTCCTGGCAACTTGTTTTCACGACTCCCACCACGTTTCATGAAAAAATGCTGTATTCTTGCTATTACTTGTTGACGATAACCATCAACATAGTTAAAGGTCGATTGATTTCGTCTTTCTTCAGGAGTGGTTTGACGTTGTAAGTATCCGGCCTCGAAGTTAATAGTACCTGTTCGCTCAGGAACAATATAGTGAATGCTTTGTGGTTGAAAATCTCGCCAAGTTCTCAGTAAAAAACTTTTGCCACTACCATTCTTACCGAAAAGTATAGTTATTGGCTTTAGTTCTTTTAATATCCATTGTCCATCGCCAAAAAAAGGAGGACGTGTAATTGAAGCTGAATCAAAATATAAAGTAGAGGCCATACACACACCTATATGTTAGTGCTAGTTCAAAGATAAAAATTGCTTACCCTAGAACTGAATAAGAAAATAACCAAAGATTTTTGTCTTGCACGATTAATTATAAAACAAATTAGCAAGTTAAATTTAATTCATTCAAACATGTATGTTTCTCATTAGATAATAGTGTTTATTCAAATTGGATCATAATCCCTATAGAACCCTAAATTTATTGGCTTATAGGTCATAAAAGAGTTCATCGCGCTAATGACGAGAAACACATGAATTTGCTCCCCTCCCCGTGTTTTGGGGAGGGGCTGGGGGTGGGGTAGACTAGGCAGCAGCAGGAAAAATCCATGTTCGCCGACTCGCCGGAACAAGACGAAAAAGAACACCGTTGGGCACGCACCAGCGTTCCCAAAGCGATTTACGAAAAAACAAAATTTCTCGCCCGCGAAATGCGCACCAACCCCACAGCCGCCGAAGATCACCTGTGGCAGCGCCTTCGCAAAGCACAAGTCCTCGGCTTTAAGTTCCGCCGCCAATACCCTATTGACCGCTTTATTGTGGATTTCTACAGCACCGAAGCGCGGTTGGTCATTGAAGTGGATGGCAATATTCACGACGAGCAGCAGGAAGCCGACCAACTGCGTACCGAATTTCTAGAAAGTCTTGGGTTACGGATTTTGCGCTTTACTAACGGGGAGGTTCTTCAGCAGACGGATGGGGTCGTCGAGCGGATTGCGGAGGTGCTGCAAGTACCCCACCCCTAACGCCTTCATCCACTACCCCAACCCCAACCCCTCCCCAAAACACAGGGAGGGGAGAAAGGCTAAATCCGTTGGAAGCCAAAACGCAGGAAGGTGGAAAGGCTCTCTCCGCAGATCGCCAAAACACAGGGAGGGGAATCAAGACACCGCAAAAAGGGGCTCGAAGATGAGGATTTAAAATTACCCGTTCTTGATTTTTTCGTCTTCTGGCGTCACCTTGCGCCCGACCCCTTGAATGATTTCCAGCGGTTTACCGGCAATCACCGCGCGGTGTTCCTCCACAATATCGGCGGGCACCACCGACGCGAACAGGCGCATCCCGCCCAGCACAATGGCGAGGTCATCCAACTGCCCCAGCCCGATTATCACATCAGGGATGAAATCCAACGGGGAGAGCACATAGATAATGCCCAGAACCGGGATGGCTTTGGCCCAGAGGGGCACGCGCGGGTCACGCAGTAACGCCCATGTTAAGCGAATTTGGTCAACAATTGCACGCAGCATGGATCAATCTCCAGTTACTAACGGCCATTCATCAGTAAACGACTGATACGGCAAACGGCCTATTTGATGATGGCATCCTACACGTATTATACGCAGATCAAGCGCCGGGGTTGCTGTGGCGCTGGATGAAATCGGCCACGAGTTTGAAGACGGTTTCGCGCTCGGAGTCCTGCGGCAGGATGTGGTCACTCTGCTTGAGCGTGTGCTGCTCGATCTCGGTGGATTGGACGCGCTGCACCACAAAATCACGGTTATGCAGTCCGACCGTTTTATCCCCTTCGGAGTAGATAAGCATGAGGGGTGTTTTAACATCGGGTAAACAGCCCTGTACAGCTAGGGACAGCTTGAACAGTTCGCTCACAGCTGCTGTTGACCACTGGTTGTGCCGGATACGCCCGACAACCGATTCACCGCGCCGCGCCTGCTCCTCGCGGATGAGCTGAATCAGTGGGCCATTGTCACTCTGGTCGGTGTAGGGGCGTACATATTTGATCCAATGAGCGGTGGCCATCGAACGGCTGGTGAACAGCACCGGAGACGCCAGCGCCGCGAGGCCATCAATGTGGGTGTGGGCCGCCAGCATCAAGCCGAGCATGCCACCCATCGAGTGCCCGACCACCAGCACCCGATCACACTGGGCACGCAGTACCGCCAGCGCATCTTCCACGGACGCGTACCAGTCCTGCCAACGCTGACGGGCCATGTCGCGATAATCGGTGGCGTGTCCGGGCAGGCGTGGGCCATAGACGGTATAGCCTTGATCAGCGAGGTGTTTGCCCAGCCAGCGAATCTCGGCGGGCGAGGCCATAAACCCGTGAATACAGAGTATTCCGGTGCGATTGCCGCGAAAAAAGAAGGATTCGCCGCCGAGTGTGATGGGAGAGGTTGAATTATTCATAAAGGTATTCTACTGAAGGTGAGAATCCCGTCAACTGTGTCATAGGACTAATCTCCGTCTTTTGTCGGATGATTTATTATTTAGTCTGGGCTAAAATAAGAATTATATCGACAAAAAGGATGGAGAATCATGTTGAATATTGTGGTACAACGGATCGTGATTGATGGTCTACTGCTCAGTCTGGCACTAGGCGTGCTGGTGATGGCTTCGCTCAAGTATAACCCGCGCCTTTGGTTGCAGGATTACCCTGAATATGTTCGAGCGAAAGTGCCGCCGATTAACGCGCAAGAGAAGCGTCAGCAGCGGTTAATGATGCTGCCCTTCCTGCTGCTAGCATTCGGCGTGCCTTATGTGTCGGTGGTCATCGCTAAAGCAGCATTTGGCGGTACGATTTCATTCCCATATGCTTACGTGATCGCCGCAGGTGTCATGCAGGTCTTTAATCTGTTTGACGCGGTGGTGCTAGATTACCTGATTTTGACACTCATCAAGCCGCGCTTCGCCCTGCTGCCGGGAACGACATGGGACGAGTATCCGCTGGATGTGGCGTTTCAGGTGCGCAACTTCATCAAAGGCATCGTGATTTGTGGGGTCATCAGCCTGCCGATTGCGTTGGTCGCAAGCCTGTAACAAGAGACAACCTAGAGGTGTGCGGGAGGGTCACAGACCCTCCCCTACGTTCAATGCGGATTATCACGGTGAACAATTGCAACCACCACACCAGTTGTAATTATTTTGGTTATATTGCAGACTACATTTGAGCAGGAACGTAAAAATAGTTTATGGAGCATCATCATGTATGGAACTGTCGCGAGGATGCGGGCTAAGGCAGGTGCGGAACAAGAATTTATACGGATCGCTCAAGAAGTGGAAAGCGTACCCGTTCCCGGCGTGGTAGCAGTCTATGTCTACCAGATGGACGCGGACAGCCGTGAGTATTACATGGTGGTTCTATTCGAAAGCAGAGAGTCATATGTGGCGAATGCCAACAGCCCCGAGCAGCATCAGCGCTTTTTACAGTTGATGACCGCCCTCGAAAGCGAACCCGAATGGCATGACGGCACGGTGGTTTTTGCCCATAATGGTTAAGTAAATATCGCAGTTGTGATGCGAAGGGCGTGTCTGTGGGCAACACGTCCTTTTATGGTTAGCGATTACGTTTAAGTAAATCCTGACCAAAGAGGAGTGCGACGCCGGCGACGATGAGGATGAGCGGCCACAGGTTGCTAATATCCCCGATGACCCCGCGCAACGCGAACAGCAGGCCGATCAAAATCGCGACGATGCCCGGTGTATAACTCGCTATTTTTTGATCGGTCATATACCCGCGTACAAGTGCCGCAGCGCCAATGACGAACATAATTCCCGGCCACCAATAGTTTAGCAGAGCGATGATGCCCATGCCGATCAGGAAAACCGCCCCACTCACCTGATTGATACGTTGATGGTCAGCCACAGTAAACTCCTTTCAATAAAATATTGGAGAGTATAACGCTTTGCGTAACAGTAGGGGTAAGCGTAAGCTCCGCCGAAAGTCGGAGAGCGGAAATCCCACACAATGCCGAGCAGATATCATCAGGCGGATGGACGTTTGTGAGAGGGCGATACGGTTTAATGGGGACAACCTTATTCCGTAGAGCTTTTAAGAGAAACGTCTATGAAATTAATCCATCGCCTCGCTCTGTTCGTCGTTGTGATGCTGGTGGCCGTGCCGCTGGTCATTATGGCACAGGATAACCGTTCGCCGGCGCTGAATAAAGCCTATAATGCGCTGCTGTTAACCCCAACGCTCAATATTCAACCCGCACGGACGGCCACGCTGGAACTGCTGGAATATGCGACCAATGATCCCAATTTCACACCACCGCCGAAACCGACCACAGATTATGATTCATTGGATTTAACGGTTGTTCCAACTGTGGACGTGAAGCCTGCACAATCCGCGACACCCGAACTCTACGACTATCCAACGGCGACGTTCGAGGTGAGGCCCGCCCAAACCGCGACCGAGGATCTCATCGACTATCCAACTGATCACTGTAATGAACCACCGAGCAAAGATCCTGTGATAGCCTTGGCGCAGCTCGACTGTCCGCCAACAGCAACACCAACCCGCACCCCCGTGCCGATTACAGTCACACCGGGAACAGGTATCATCAACGGCCTGTGGGTACTTGATCCGAATGCCTCGACCTATAATTCCAGCGGAAGCTGCAATATTCCCGGCGGCGATAACGGGGGTATGGGTGGCGAGTACCAACCGGATGAACTCCCCAAGATTCCTGTGTGTATGTCGGGCGATCAGCAATGGTTGAAGGTCGATGCCAGCGGCCCGTATCCGTTGGTCGTACCCAGCATCTATTCTGAATCCGAGATGACCCGTGAACTACTGGAATCGAACGGTGAAACTAGCGGCAGCATCAACGTCAATATCACCCGCCAATATCGCGTGATTAGCCCAACCGAAATCGAGTATTCGTATATCAGTCACGAAGAGGGCGGCTGTACGACCACCAGCACTGTACGTTATAAGCTGGTCGAGGCCAATAATCTGGTGTGTTCAGGTGTGGTCATGACTCCAGAGTATACCGCCGTCCCGACTGCGATGCCGACCGCTAAACCGGGTGAAACCCAGCAGCCTCCGATTACGCCGGAGCCGCCGATCCAGATTGGCGAGTACACCATTCAACTGCCACCTGTGGATGCGACCTGCGCGGCTGACCAGATGCCGCCATCCAGCGACGTCCAGTTGGGTTACGACTCCAACCAGAATATCAAGATTGGTTTTGCTGGTCTGACGCTCACACTCTATTGGAACGGCAGCGATTATTATGAGTATCACAAAGGTACGCAGTTCATGGTGTCGGTTAACACCTATCCCGGCGGTGCATCACTCTCATGGAGCAAGCAGGGCTGCTTCGTTAACAGCCAACTCAGCCGCGCGGGGCAACCGACCGCTACGCCTGTTCCCGTTGAGCCGACGCGTGAAGCTTCAACAGATGCCGCAAGTATCGCTGGCAGCAGCTTCAGCGTGACATGGGATGCAGCAGCTTCGATGTGTCCGGATGATAACAAGACGATGCTGCCGGATTTGGATAAGGCTCTCCTGACGGCGAATGCTGATGGCACCTTCACCTTCTCGGTGGGCGGTAAGGATTACGCGCTGACCAACCAGAACGGCATCTACGGGATTACCGATATGCATGACGATGGCACGATGACGGCTATCAACATGAACGGGTTCTATGAAGGAAAAGGCCAAGGTTCGTACACCGCTATTGGCACAGAAGGGAAATACTGCACTGCCTTACTGACTTTTACACCGAAGGGTTAGCGGCAAGACACTCAACATATGATATTTGACGAGCGGCTGAGGCACGCCTCAGCCCTACTCTGTTGGTTATAAGACGAAGCAATAATCCGCTTGGCTTAGACAGCTGGATCGAATGAACAAAACGCGGGGATGGTTTCGACCTTCTCCGCGTTTTTGTTTGCCCATCTGATGCCTCCGCCAAAAGTCAGAGGCCGATGCTCCACCACAAGGGCGAATCAAGTTCGTCAGGCGGATGGACGTCTGTAGATGGCCTTCAGGTTTTAATGGGGTTAGTAATGGTTTCGCATCGAGTCATAAAGAGAAATACCTATGAAATTGATACACCGACTAAGTTTGTTTGTGATTATCGTGCTGGTGACTGTCCCACTGGTCATTCTGGCGCAAGATCAACCGACTCCATCCAGTAATGACGACGACCTGTTCGTGCCGTTACCTACCGCAGATGGCGGAGATTTGGTTGTCCCGATACCCACACAAGATACCAGCAATGATGACCTGTTTGTACCGATCCAAACCATCGAGGGTGAAGATTTATTCGTGCCGATACCGACTCAAATCAATCTTCCGCCTGCGCAAACTGCCACACTCGAGTTGATTGAATATCCGACTATGGATCCTTGTAAGGGGTTGACTGCTGAAAATGAGACAGATCAAATCCTTAACGACATTCTGTGTCCACCAACCATAACACCCCGTCCTCCTACTCAGCCCGCCCCTTCAGTCATCAACGGGCTGTGGGTGGCCGATCCTAAGAATGATTTTTCATCCACGGGACAATGCCAATCGCCGAACAATAATGACAACGGCGGGCCTGATCCTGACCACGACGGTCAAGAGGAAGAACCCACCTATCCGGTATGTATGACTGCCGACCATCAGTGGTTGTCTGTCGCCGCGATTGGCACATTTCCGTTCACAGTCGCGCCGTTCTATTCGCAGCAGCAAATGCGTCGTGAACTGCTGCAAACCAATGGTAAAACCTCTGGCAGCATGAACGTCACTTACACCCGGCAGTACAACGTCATCAGCCCGACCCAGATTGACTATTCTTATATCTATCAAGAAACGGGCGGCTGTACCACAAAGGTTACTTTCCATTACAGACTCAAAGAAGCCAACGAGTTGGTTTGCAGCGGCACATTAATGACCGCCATGCCAACGTTTACGCCAGTCGCTACGATGACTTCAACCCCAGCGCCCGGTGAAACGCAGCAACCGCCTGTCACGCCTCCACCGCCGGTTAAGGAAGGCCGCTATATCATCACGCTGCCGCCGAATGACGCGCAGTGTACGGCGGATAAGCTGCCCCAAAGTAATGCGGTGGATTTGACCTATGACAACAACCAGAACATGTTCATCAATTTCGGGGGTTCGTCTTATACACTCTATTGGGATGGCGAACACTTCTATAACTATCGTGAAGGTAATAAGTTCAGCATCAGCATGTACGTCGATGCCAACGGCGCGATGTTCTCTTGGAAGAAGCAGGGGTGCTATGTGGACAGCAGCTTTGCTCAGGAAGGCGCACCGACGCCCACGCCCGTTCCGGTTGAGCCGACGGCACAGGGCAATACCGATACCTCCGCTATTGCCGGAAATACGTTCTCGACCACTTTTGACGCACAGGAAACGTTGTGCGCCACTGAAAACCGCGCCATGCTGCCTGATTTAACCGCTGGGGTCTTGAAGGCACAGGCCGATGGCAGCTTCGTGTTTACGCTCGACGGTGTGGATTACACGCTCGTCAATCAGAATGGTTATTACGTCTTCACCAAACTGAATGACGATGGTTCGATGCTCATGATTTCGATGAATGGGTTTTATGAGGGAAAAGGCAGCGGAACCTACAGCGTGATCAGCGCCGATCATAAGATGTGTGCGGCCACGCTGACCTTTTCGCCCTAGTGGTTCCGGTGGCTGAGGCACTCCTCAGCCCTACAAAACCTCTCTTCTGAGATGGTGCAGCAGGCATCAGCGATAAACGTTCAGGATTTGTTCGGCGAAGTCGCGCATGTTCTGCCGCAGCGCTTCCGGCTCCAGCACTTCAACACCCCCGCCAAGAGCAAGTAATTCTTGGCGGGCGGTTTCAAAGCGTTCGAAATACAACTCCATCCGCGTCCAGCCATCGGCATCTGGTGTGCCACCGGTCGGGATAGTTCGTTTCAGTAAACGGGGCAGCCACGAGACAATCGCCGGAGACACACGCAGCACGACTTTAAAGCGGTTGAACTCGGCTTCGATCTCGGCGCGGGCGGCTTTCCAGTAGGCTTCCAGATCAAAGTCCGGGGGATGGACGAAATGCTCGTCCAGCAGCAGCACCTCGTTAATATCAATCACGCGCCGGTGATGAATACGTCCGCTGCCCGCATACACCACATACCAGACGCCAGCCTTCGCCACTAAGCCGTAGGGTTCGACCACCCGCTCAATATCTGTGACCCCTTGGAAAAAGCGATAGCCTATCCGGATTTTCCGGTTGTCCTTGACGGCGCGGTAAAGCTGCTGCAAGCGGGGCGCGGGTGTCTGATTTTGTCCCCACCATGCCCAATCGAGGTAAATCTTTTGCGGGGTATCACCAGCAGCGGCTGACAGTTTGAGCAGCGTGGTTTTCAGTTTGTGTCCGGCTTCCAGATCGGCCAGTGGTTCAGGGAAGTTGATCATCAGCAGCGTGTTCATCTCGTCGGATGTCAGACTGCTGAGGTCGGTGTGGTAATGCTCCATGATCTGGTAACCGCCATCGGTACCGTATTCAGCATAGATCGGAACGCCGATGTCACACAGGGTGTCAATGTCGCGGTAGATGGTGCGGCGGCAGACACCCAGTTCGTCGGCCAGTTCACGGGCAGACATGATGTGGTTTTGCAGTAAGACAATGATGCTGAGGAGACGGTCGGCACGCATAACAGTAGCCATCCATTTCTTTGCCCTGATTTTAGCGCCGATGTGTGACATGAGGCGTCACATATCTCCCATAACATTGATCATAGAAGTCTATGCACTACAGAAGGAGAAAAACATGGACGTGCGTATTGTTGAACTGGAACCGATGCGTGTGGCTAGTGTCTTGGCCTATGACAAAGAACCGGAATCTAAAGCGTGGGAAAAGATGCTGAACTGGGCGAAAACGCATCACATCATGGAGAAGCCGCACCGCGCCTTCGGTTTCAATAACCCCTCGCCGACGCCGGGCAGCCCGAACTACGGCTATGAAGTCTGGGTGACGGTTAAGCCGGATGTTCAAGCCGATGACACGGTTAAGATTGTGGATTTCCCCGGCGGGCGATATGCGGTGACCCGCTGTGTCGGCGTCAGCAACATCTTCAACACATGGCAAGAGCTCTTGATGTGGGTGGAGAATAGTCCACACCGGCAGGCCGAGCATCAGTGGCTGGAAGAACACATCAAGGTCGGGCCGGATATATCACCAGACGATTATGTTCTTGACCTGTACCTGCCGATCAAAGCCGCGCTCTCACCCGAATAGGCTGAAGAATCTGCACATCGGACAAGGGGTTTTCATGCCCCTTGTTCGTTTTCTGTGGTCGATGTTTCCCTTCCATGAAGGTCACGGGCTATAATCAACGCGATGACTTTATTTTGTTCTGCCTAAGGTGATGGGTAGTGTATGCGTTATGTGACCGTCGATGAATTGGTGTATATCAACCAGCAGGTGGCGACCGGCGAGGCGATCCACAGCATTGTAGAAGGCAAACGGGCCGTGCGTGACATGGGATTGCTTGAAGCCGCTGCTGCCCGACCGATGGCGAGCGCCTTCGGTCAGGATGCTTATATCACTTTAGGGGAAAAAGCAGCTGTCCTACTGCATTCACTGGCGCGGAATCATCCTTTTGCGGATGGCAATAAGCGGACGGCGACTGTCGCAGCGCTGTTCATGCTGATGGTGAATGGGCAGCAGGTCACATGGGATGATCAAGAAGCGCTGTCATGGATTGTTGCGATTGCAGAAGGCAAGCAACCGCCGGAAGCCTTTGCCGCATGGCTGCCAACCCAAGCTGTCGACGCGATGCCAGAGCCGGACGCCGAAAAAGACAGCGCGTTAATCGACCAACTGACGACTACCCACGCATGGCTGCTGGCTGAACTAGCAGGTCAATAATCAATTAACCGCCAGTGCAATCAGAGGGACAACTGTCAGCGCTTTCACCGGCGTCACAGGTCGCATTGCCGCAGGTTACATTGGCATCAGGTGTCGGTTGGTCAGGGATTACTGCTTCCTGAGTGCTCACTTCTTGAGATACGGGATCGCAGAATAGATCCGCACAGGTGGGGTCAGGCGTGGATTCGCCGACCGGTTCATCCACCAGCGGCAGGCACTCCGTATCGGGGCATTCGCCGAAGTTCAGTTCGGTGCTCAAACCCGGATCACCGCATTCATCGGCGTTAGCGGGGTCAGCACAGTAATCGGCTGCGGATTTCCACTGGCTGGTATCCGGCACGGTGATGTCGTCTTCAACAAGGCCGTCGGTGGCGGTGTTGAGCGCATCCCATTCACTTTCATTCAAGAGATAAGCCGTATCGGGCGCATCGTCCGGCGTTAATCCATCATCACCACCAAGGCCGACGCTGGCTTCAAAACCCTGCGGAATAACCTGCTTCTTGCCTTTATAGGTGGCGTAGACTTTGCCCTGAAGTGTGGTCATGGTCATCCGTTTGCCACGCTGCGCCGACAGTACCACCGACGACCCAACGTCCAAATCCATGCCATTGGCATTGAGCGTCACGCGGTAGCCTTTGGGACTTTGAATGACGAGGGAGTCAGCAGGGGCTTGTTTACATCCCGGCTTAAACGGATTGGTCGTGAAGTAAAAGGCCTGCATTGGACCCACTTCGGGCGTGCCTTGACCTGAGACATTCTTAATCGAGACGTCGCCATACAGGATGAACTTGACGCCCTGACCGGGAAGGGTACCCGGCAGATTCGCCAACACATTCATGACGACGATACCCCATGTGCCGGACTTCTCGTCCAAGCCAAAGGTGCGGATCGTCCGAATATCCCCGACAGGCACTTTGTCGGCCGGTTTGGTGAAGGTATCTTGTTTCACCAGTTCGGCTTGCAAACGGTCATTGCCATAACAGGCTTCGTTGCGTCCAATGTTGGTGCAGACGTTGGCGACAGCGGTCAGCGCTTTTTTGACCAGTTCGGGGCAATCAAGGTTTTGGGCGGTGACCAGACTGAATGAGAGCAGCAGGAGCAACACCCCAAAAGTGGGGACTGACATACGATGTTTCATGGCGTACTCTTACCTTGGATTGCTCGTTAATATTGTTTGCCGTATCATAAACCTTCGTGGCTGATATAGGCAAATGCAGGAGGCGGGTTATGGTGAAACGATTACTCTTGATTACGGCGGCGCTAACCGTGCTGGTGGCCTGTAGTGTCGTTCCCGGTACAGGCGATAAAAGTACGGATGCGGCGGCTGCCCAGCAGTTCGTTCCTCAAAGTATCGCCGGTTATGACGCGACCGATGCAACCGATATTTCGGATGCCTTGACGAAGGTCGGCGCAGCAGGTTCCCTGATTACCGGAAACATCATGTCGGCGGGCGCGATTGCCAAGCTCAACAATATGATTGCCTGTTATAAGGGCGTGGGTGCCGTGGCGGCGAAGATCTATGTCGATAAGAATATTGCGGCCAACCCCAACGCGCCCAAGGTGGGTGTTCTGGCGGTCGTCAACAGCACACGTCTCCAGCGCAATCTGATGTCGTGTGTACTGAATAACGGCGGCATCTCAGCCCAATCGGCCAGCAATGAAATCCAACCCTGCGGCGGCAGTGGTGATAAAGTGGTGAACGGCGAAACCTTGAACTATGTTTATGCCGCGACCACACCGGAACTGTGCGCGACCTTCCAAGCACAGTTCAACTAGACCTCACCCCCCAACCCCTCTCTGCTTGCGGAGAGGGGAGCAAATACGGGTGAGGTTCGAACATTTGGAATGCCGCTGAATCAAACAAAAAACCGCTTCGGTTGAGGCGGTTTTGTTTTTTCTAGGCTGTAGACTGCTTTATTTCGTTTCCGGCGCTTTGACTTCCGCATCGACTTTAGCAGCGGCTTCCGGCGTCTCGGCCTCGTCGGAATCTTCCCAACTGATGATCCAGACACAGGCGCCAGCGACTAATATGGTCGCAACGACCAGCGCTAACCACTGGGTTGCTAACAATCCCACATCACGGGCTTCGACGACCAGTAAGATCACCATACCAAGTGAAAGAACGATCCATGCAGCCAATCTTGGATGGCGCATAGCCCATTGTACAGGAGGGATTTTCGCAATTTGATTCATGGTCATACACTCGTTACTGAAAACCGATTGAGTACGATGATAACTGATTTCAGGCGAGTTGAACACGGTGGTTCATTAGGAACCGATCAGGAATTTAGGGGACGTCTCATAAAAAACGGGGTGGTGAGTTCACCCCACCACCCCGCTAACCCAGTAGGTTGGGGCGCGTGCCCCATAACGGGATTTAGTTCTTGGACGACAGTTGCTTGTTGCCATTGACCTTGATCGCGATTTGCTTCGGCTGCGCTTCTGGCAGTTTGGGCAGCGTTAGGTTCAGAACACCGTTTTCATAGGTCGCTTCGACCTTATTAGAGTCCACGCTCTGCGGCAGGGTGACGCTGCGGCTGAATTTGCCATAATAGCGTTCCTGCAGCACAACCTTGCGGTTCTCTTCAACCTTAGGCTGCGGGAGTTCACCGCTGATGGTCAGGGTTCCATTCTGCATCTTGATATTGATGTCTTCCGGCTTCAGCCCGGGCAGCGGAACCTGAACTTCATATGCGTTATCGCTTTCGTGAATGTCTAGCGCCGGGGTATCAAATCCCGCCCAAGCATTGCTGCTCGGCCAATTGCCGCGCCAAACGTCTTCAAACATCCGATCCATTGCACTTTGCATATTTGCCATCTCACGGAAAGGATTCCAGCGAACAATGTTGTTAGTCATTTTATTCCTCCAGAAAACTTTCAACTGACAACTCTGTTTATACGGCAGAAATGTCTGAGTTTTATATGCAAAACATC
Organism: Aggregatilineales bacterium; assembly: GCA_044226855.1. GTDB lineage: Bacteria > Chloroflexota > Anaerolineae > Aggregatilineales > Phototrophicaceae > CFX2. Next base: position 30,627 of record JBGAGF010000032.1, on the reverse strand, counting down.
AAAAAAATATTAGACGCTCAGATCAATCCGGAAGGAATTTTCTTGAGGGAAATGGAGGATCTAATTCGCCCAAATATGGGTCAATATTTATTAGGACATGTGTAGTGCTTAAGCAGCGGGCAGCGCTTCGATATAGGGCGTAACGAGGCGCGTGATCATCACCCGATGCGAGCGGCCATCGCCTTCGAGCGGTGTTGTCATTACGACAACCAAATCGAGAGCAGGGACGACATAGACATACTGTCCGCCCATGCCTGAAGCGAAGAAAGCCGCTTGATTTGAGGTCGTTGTAGCTACCCAGAAGTAACAGCCATAGCGAACCCCTTCTGGATAACCACCGGATGACTGCATGGTAGTTGAGGCTGCGACGTAACCAGCGGGTAAAAGCTGCTGGCCCTGCCATACGCCACACTGAAGATAAAGCTGCCCGAAAGCCGTCAATTCACGCGCCGTCAGAAGTAAGCCGAAGCCACCGTAAACATGACCGTGCCTGTCTGTTCTCCACAGCCGTTTGCGGTAGGATTTGGGTACGTCCGTCCAGATGTCGAGTGGTGTGAACAAGCGCTCATAAGCGTAATCGAGCGCTGGTTGACCAACGGCGCGTTCAATAATATTTACCAGCAAGTTCGGGTCTTCACTGTTATAGTGAAACTTCTCCCCCGGCGGGTAAGCCATCGGACGCGCCAACAATACCCGGATGAGGTCTGATGCGGCATCCGGTTTTTTGTGGAGCAGTTCAAAACCGGATGTCATCGTCAGTAAGTGCTGGATGGTGACGGTTCTGGCCTGTGTGCCGAGCTGCACTTCGGGATACAGATCGGCCAATGTATCCGATAGGCTGAGCTTGCCATCACCGATGGCTAATCCAACCAGAGCCGATACAACGCTCTTGGTGATCGAGAAGACAGGCTGCCGTTTGTCTACTGTAACATGCTGCCAGTAGCGTTCGATCAGCATTTGACCATGATGGATGACCAGAACCGAACTGAGCGGCGGACGGCTGGTCAAAGAGTAGGTCTCAATTTGGTCAATGAGTTGCTCTAGACTGCTGGTACCCATCATCTACTCCAGCGTTTCACCACGCTGCTGGCATCACCCTATTCTTTGTAATTGGCCTGTGCCTGTGCCAGCGCATCCCGCTCGGCGTCGAGCATATCGGCATTGCGCAAGAGTTGGGACATCAGGATACAGTAAGCGTTGTTGTCCATGCGTTCAACGGCATCGAGGGCCGCGTCTATGTCTTTGCCAATGACGAATAGGCCGTGCCAAGGCGCAATGACCGCCGCCGCATGTTTGCGGATACGCGCTTCATTGCCTTTGATGCCGCCCGCTACACTTTCGGCAAGACCATTACCATGCGCTGGAGCGTAAGGGACAACCGGAATCGTGCCGAATTTCTGCGTGGCTTCTAAGACGGGTGGCATCGGACGGTTCATGGCTGCGAAGACCAGAATGTTTTTCGCGTGGGCATGAATGACGCCAGTTCCATGTTCGCCAAATTCGCGGTGCAGACGGAAGTGAACCTTGGACTCGCGCGAGATTTCGCCTGTGCCATCCAGAATATTCATGTCTTTGTCGGCGACCAGTACTTCTTCCGGCTTGAGCTGCCACTGACGCAAGCTTCCGCTGAAGCGGGGGGTGATGCACACGTATTCCCCGACACGTGCGCTGATGTTTCCGCCCGCCGCATCGGTCAGACGGCGGTCAAAAAGCAGCGCTCCAAAACGGGCGATCTTGGTGCGCATGGCATTAATTTCAGCATTCGACCGAATAAAATCCTGTAATTCTTGATTGGTAGTCATGAACAGTTATCCCCAAAAGTGTTGAATATGACCTGATTATAGTCGCCTATAGATCGACTGCCCATAACCGTTTGTAACAAGAGCGTGCCTGCTTCAACCCACGCGGTGTAATAAACGTAAGTTTGTCATTCCTGAATTCTTAGTACAAATAACCTTACTGATGGGGAGACTAGTGTATATTGAAGTAGGGTAATAGAGAGAACTGTGAGGTTCATCACCTCTTTTTAGACTGTTTATTACTTGATAGGGAAATATTTCTTGAAGGATTAATGTAATTCAGAATGAAATAGTTTACAATTTCTATCAAGGGCTTAAACGGTAAAATTTATTGTGATGCTACGGGCAACGATGAGGGTATAGAGATTCATGGTTGATATACGGGATGCAACATCACTCTCCGCTGCTAACACTGAAGTCGATTATCTTCAAACATTCTTTCAAAACTTGGTTGCAGCCGCTGGCAACGTCTTTTTCGTAACGGATGCCAAGGGCTTTTTTGTTTACGTCAATTCCGCACTTGAATCGGTCATGGGATATAAGCCAACCGATTTTTTTGGCAAACACTTTACGGAAGTGGTGCATCCAGACTGGGTACAGCGTGTAGCCGAGTGGTATACCACCCAATTCGTTGAACTTATTCCCGAAACAACCTATGAGTATGAAGTGCTTTCTGCCAGCGGTGAACGGTGTTGGGTAGAGCAGATCGTGCGGCTGATAATGGTAGATGGCGTAGTGATGGGCTGCAATGGGCTGCTCCATGACATCACCGCCCGCAAACGCGCGGAAGCTGCCCGCCAGAACCTTGAAAAAAGCTATTTGCTCGCGACCGAAAGCACTGGATCGATTGTCTTTATACTCAGTCAAGATGGATCACTCATCTATGCCAATCCCGCAATGGAATTGGCAACAGGCTACAAGAGGAGTGAACTGATTGGCATGAGTGCCTTGAAACTGATTCACCCTGAGCACCATGTCGGATTAGGTGAATTTATTAAAATGTATTCACAGGGGCAGACCTTGGCTCCCCGCAGTGAAATCATGCTTATTCGCAAAGATGGTTCCTCGTGCTGGGTGGATCTGGTTGCTAATTGGGGGGATATTGATGGCAAACCGACGATTATCGGTACTGCCTTGGATATTACTGAACGCAAGCAAATCGAACAAGAATTAAAAGAGAGCCAATTTTTCATCGAGCAAGTCCATAAGACCATTCCTGATGTCATTTATGTATTTGATCTTGAGGACTTGCGTATCGTTTATACCAATCATCCTTTTGGCACCAATTTGGGTTATACCGGCGATGAAATTGAGGCGATGGGAAGTGGAGCATTCTTTAAACTGCTAGCTTCTGCCCTTCCTGCGGACAGCGGTGTCAACATTCAGGAGCGTCTGGCAGTTCTTAGAAACCTAAAAGACGGTGAACTCCAAGAAGTGACCAATCGGTTGCTGCATAAAGATGGCAGCGAACGCTGGCTGTTGTTCCGCAACACAGCATTTGAGCGCAGCCCTGATGGACAAGTTAAACGTATATTAGGGTTGATTCGGGATGTCAGCGAACAAATCAAAGCGCAGCAAGCCATCCGCGACAGTGAAGAGCAGATGCGGAAGTCGCTGCAATATCAGCGCGCGCTAACCGAAATCAATTTTGAATTGGGCGATATCGAGACCTTTCCGGAAATGTGCCGCCGCACCGTCGAACTCGGTCAGAGCAAACTGGGCTTCGACCGGATCGGTCTGCTGCTTTTCGACCACAAAACTGAGACCATCATGGGCAGTTTTGGTGTGGATTCCAAGGGCAACATACGTGATGAAAGCCATATCCGCCATCCGCTTTCGGAAGGCTTGCGGTGGGTGACCAAATCCATCCGTGATAAGCAGCGTGTTCACATCCGCAGAGATGTCGACCTGTATGATAATTGGCAGGTCGTCGGGCATGGCTGGAACGCGATGGCGCTCATGTGGAAGGACGGGCAGGTCATCGGTTGGCTGGCAGCCGATAACCTGCTGCGGCACGAACCTGTGCAGGAATACCAACTGGAAGTGCTAGGCTTGCTGGCGATTTCGTTGGAGCATTTCTGCGTCCAGAAGGAAGCTGAATCCAAGCTTCGCGAGAGCAACCGCCGTTATGACCAACTCGTAACCAACATGCCGGGCATGGTCTACCGCATTTCGCGGGATAAGGACAACAAGCCGTATTACGAATACGTCAGCCCACGCTGCAAAGATTTGACTGGCCTAGAACCCGAAGCAGTGATGGCTGATGCCAGCCTGCTGCTGGAGCAAATCGTCCCTGAAGACCGCGTGAAATATGAGGCGATGGTTCGCATCAATCTGGAAGAACCACATGTCTTCCGCTGGGAAGGCGCGGTGATCGTCAATGGCGAGCGCCGCTGGCGGCGGATTGAGTCGCGTCCTTATCAGCTTTCGGATGGCAGAGTGGTTTGGGATGGGATTCTTTCGGACATTACCGAGCGCAAGCGAGCTGAAGAAGCACTGCGCGAAAGTGAGGAGAAATCCCGTAAGTCGCTTGAGTATCAACAGGCGCTCAACGAAATTTCCATCGAACTGGCTGATATGGATAGTTTTGATGACATCAGCAAGAGGGCGATTGAGTTAGGCATTACCCGTTTGGGCTTTGATCGTTTGGGGCTGCTGCTCTTTGAGACGGATACCGGATTGATTCGGGGAACGTTTGGTACCGATGAACACGGCAAGCTGCGTGACGAACGGGATTACTCGGAACCGATAACCGATTTTTCAAGCTGGTTGAGTGACTCGGTACAGGGTAAGAGGCGTGTCCGCGCCCGCAAGAATACGCCGTTGTATGACAATGGGGAAGTCATCTCTCAGGGCTGGAACATGATGGCGATGATGTGGGACAGCGAAAAGCCCATTGGCTGGCTGGCGGCAGATAATTTGCTGCGGCAGGAACCGCTGCAGGATTACCAGCTCGAACTATTGGGTTTTTATGCCAGTGTGCTCGAGCATTTGTATGTTCGTAAACAGGCAGAACATGCTCTGCGCGAGAGCAACCGACGTTATGACGAGCTGGTGACCAATATTCCGGTTGTGGTCTACCGGCGACGACAGTTGACCGATGGCAGCGAATACTTTGAATTCATTAGCCCACGTTCCAAGGAAATCACCGGCGTTGAAGCAGAGGCTCTCAAACAGGATAGTGAGCTTTGGGTCAAGCAGATTGTTCCCGAAGAACGTGCCTATTATGATTTCTTGGCGGATGAAGCGCTGAAAAATCACCGGACCTTCTTATGGGAAGGTGCGGTCATGATGAATGAGGAACGCCGCTGGCGCCGGATCGAGTCCCATCCGCGCCGCCTTGATGATGGCAGTGTGGTTTGGGAAGGTATCCTCACCGATGTGACCGAACGCAAACGCGCCGAAGAAGCCCTACGCCAATCCGAGGAACGCTACCGCACGATGGTCGAAGAGCACTCGGAAATGATCACCCGCTATTCACCCGATGGCGTGCTGACCTTCGTCAACGAATCGGTCTGCCGCTACTTTGGAAAGCCCCGCGAGTATTTTGTGGGACGTAACATTCTGGAAGACATTCCAGCCGAATATCATGAGCCGATGCTGCAACAGATTAAACGGTCCACTGTCACCGGAGAGCCGATGCAATACGAACATCCAGTTCGCTTGACGGATGGAACACTGCGCTGGTTCGAGTGGACGGATACGCCGATTTTCGACAACAGCGGGCAAGTTGTGAAATTCCAGTCTGTCGGACGGGATATCGATGTGCGGAAGCGCACCGAAGCCGACCGTAATGACTACATCAACCGCTTGGAAATCATCCGGCGAGTCGATATGGAACTCACCGAGAGCCTGAACTTTGACCACGTGCTGCAAATCGCGCTGGACGCCGCGATCCGCATCAGTCAGGCCAAGGCGGGCGCGATTCATGTGTTGGAAGGCGATTTGCTGCGAGTCGCGCATATCGTCGGCAACTTCCCACCCACCATGTTAGGTTCAACCATACCTTTAACGCGCGGCATCGTGGGACGGGTCGCACGGCGGGCTATTCCGGAGTTGGTGACCGATGTCAATCTCGATCCGGATTATGTTCCCAATGTGGTTGAAACCCGTGCGCAGATGACCCTGCCGTTGATGTCCCAAGATCGTTTGATCGGCGTCATCAATGTACAAACACCTGAGGCGGGTTTGTTCACGCGGGCCATGTTTGACTTCCTCAAAGTTTTGGCCGTGCGAATTGCCTCCGCGCTGGATAATGCTCACCTGCACTTGGTGACCGAACATCATTTGAGCGAAATCACCGATCTATATAAGCAGGTCAGTGAACTGGAACAGCTCAAAACCCAGATGATCCGAATCGCGGCTCATGATTTGCGAAACCCATTGGGCGTCATTTCCGGTTACATTCAGATGCTCACTGAAGAGCTGGCTGAGCACATGACTGATCGCAGCAGTGACCAGATTAAGACCATCAACGAGTCGATCAGCCGGATTGACAAGATCACACGCGATATTCTGACGCTGGAGCGGATTGCCGCCGGGCGTGAACTGCTGTCTGAAAAGCTGGATTTGACGCAGCTCGTCACCGAAGCCTACGCACAAATCAAATCGCAGGCTCTGCAAAAGCAGCAAACTTATGAGCTTGAAAAGCCATCGGTACCACTGTACGTCAACGGCGACCGCTTTATGCTCCCGGAAACCATTGTCAACCTGCTCACGAACGCGGTCAAATACACGCCAGAAGGTGGGCAAATCCATGTACGCTTGATCGAAAAAGACAATCAAGCCTATTTGACGGTGCAGGACACCGGCTTTGGTATTCCAGCCGAAAACCAAGCCGAACTGTTCCAGCCGTTTTATCGGGTTAAAACCAAAGAAACGCGCGGCATTACCGGCACAGGGTTGGGCTTACATCTGGTCAAGACCATTATCGAACGGCACAAAGGTCAGATGGTCTTCCAGAGCGAATACGGGCATGGAAGCACCTTCGGCTTTGAAATCCCTTTAGCTGAAGTTCCGACTTCAAAGAGCAAGCGGAAGGCCGCCGCCGGGAAATAAGCGCTGTATACACATTGGTCGATAAACTCAAGGGCGCTGCACACAAACTTGGCGTAAGATAAAAGAAGTGTTCGGTAATCATATTGAGCGCATAGCATGCAGCGACCTAATTTGAACTTTTTAGCCAATCGTCAGTGGTTATTACTCATCGTCGGAATCGGAGCCGTTTTTCTGCTGTTGGTTGCCCTGCGGCCCGACATTGTCCCTAGTTGGGTCGGGTTCGCGCTGATCGTCATTATCGGTGCAGTGGCACTCTGGCGTGTCGAGCAGCAGCCGACTTCTATGGCTGCCACGTCAATAATCCAATCGTCGCAAACTGAAAAGAAATCAACGCGTGGCGATATACTTTCGCCCGAGGCGGCAACGACCCTGCGTCAGACCATTGCCCAACAGGAAGCCAACGCGCAAGAGCAGGTCGCTTTGGCAGAGCAGACCAACAAGCTGCTGGGCAAGTTCATGGCGACAGGCGAACAGATGCAGACTCAAGCCCGTACCATGAACCAGACCACGCGCGAAGCCAATAACAACGTCACCAGCGGCGGCATGGCTTTGCAGCAGGTGATGGACGAGATGGGCGGCATCCGCGAAAAAGTGATGGATGTTGCCCAGACCATTCGCACCTTGGCGCAATTCGCCCAGCGTATCGATAACATCATTGGCTCGGTCAGCGAGATTGCGACTCAGTCCAATCTGCTCGCCATTAACGCCTCGATTGAAGCGGCACGGGCAGGCGTACACGGGCGCGGCTTCGCAGTCGTCGCCGATGAAGTTCGCTCCCTTTCGCACCAATCCACGCAGGCCGCCGGACAGGTACGCGCCATTCTCGAAGAAATCCAGACCGCCATGAAGCAGGCCATCCGCGCGACGGATGAAGGCTTGGAGCAGGTCGCTTCGGGTGTCAGCGTGGCGACGGAAGCTGATGGCGTCATGCATCACTTGATGGAGCAGGTTGCAGCAGCGCAGCAGGCCGTCACCTCGGTGCATGATATTATCCGCCAACAGGTAGATGACTTCGACGAAATGAGCATCAGCGTCGAACGCATGGAACGCGTCGCTCACAATACGCTGGTTCAGACACAGGCCATTAACCAGATCAGCCAGCGCCTGACGCAATTGGCTGATGAGTTGCCAGCATCGCCTTCCGAAAACAGCAGCGTTCGCCTAGAAATGGGTACTGCTATATAATCCTATATAGAACACTAGTTTTATATAGGAGGAAGATAATGGCTCAGGTTAAAGGCATTGGCGGCGTTTTCTTCAAATCCAAAGATCCTGCCAAACTTCAGGCTTGGTATAAAGAGCATCTTGGTTTCGCGCCCGATGCTTACGGCAGTGTCGCCTTTCATTGGAAAGATGTAGGCAATACGGATGAGCAAGCCACCGTGTGGTGCGCTTTTCCGCAGGACACCACCTACTTTGACCCTACCACCGCGTCCTTCATGATTAATTACATCGTTGATGATCTGGACAGCATGTTAGCGCAGCTTCGCGCTAAAGGGGTTCAGGTCGATGACAAAGTCGAAGATTATGACTACGGGCGCTTCGGTTGGGCCGTTGACCCCGAAGGCAATCGCTTCGAACTCTGGCAGCCGAAACACGCTTCCTGATTCATCCTATTCGCTCGGCCCTTTGCTCGATAGGTGGGGCTGACGGTTTGCCTCGATTGCGTTTGTTCAGATGTTCTGCCCAGAAATAGCTGCCCAACACCAACACAATCGCCGTGATTTGGAAGCCAACGCCCTGCCATGTGGGATAAACACCTAACCACTGCTCCATCCAGCGCGGAATAAAAACCGTTCCAATCGGCGAGATCGGCATCCAACCGACGACCTGCGTCGCATAGACCGTATTGCCCACCAGACTGACCAAGACCACGCCGATCAGGATGCCGGTAATCACCAGCAGGCGCTTATAAGGCAGCCGTGTATTCAATAGGAATACAATAACCGCGATCACCAGCACACCGGCCAGCCCGATGAGAAAGCCTTGCAGTACCACCCCATCGCCCGCCGTCAGCAGCAGCGGCTGCAAGAAAAGTGCCGTCTCAAAAGCCTCACGATAAATGCTGGTAAAGCCCAACGTGAATAATCCGAACATTCCGCCCCATGCCAGCACATTGGCTTTACGGTCGTGCAGGGATGCGAGGTTATCCGTCCAGTAAACCTTGTGAAAAAACCAGTTGGTAATCAGCAGCATAACTCCGGTCGCCAGCAGAGACACCCAAGCCACCAGCTCATTTTGCTGCTTGATAACCGTCGTCAGCACGCGGCCAAACAGCAGTCCGGTCACCGCCGCCGCGAGGCAGGCCAACAGCGCGCCCAAGAACATCATCCGACGCATGGGTTTAGCGCCATTTGATCGCAAACTGCCCATGAGCGCCACCAAAATGAGTACGGCTTCCAGCCCTTCACGAAACACGATGATCGCCGTATTGCTAATGGTTGCACCGGGAGCAGGCTTGCCGGAAAGTGCGCTTTCTGCATTCCCTAATGTCTCCCAGATGCGGTTGACCGCGATTTGCACATCTTCAACGCTGGCGCCTTCCGCCACCAAGACCGCTAATCCGGGCTTACCCGGTTCACCTTGCCAGAACAGCATGTCCAGCTTGAGCGCGACTTCAGGTGCAAACCCCAGCAGTTTTTGCCCCATCGTTTGCTGCATGATGCCGTAAGCCGCCACACAGGTTTGTAACGCCGCCGCATAATCACCGGATTCAACCTGCTGCTTCACCTGCATCAAGACAGCGCGGATGGCCTCAATATCGCTCTGGCTGTCGAGAGAGCGCCACGTCACAGGCAGTCGGCTGCCGATGATTTCGAGCAGGGTATAGGTGCTGTTTTGAATGTCGTTCGAGTCTGCGAATTGGTTAATCTGGTTGCTAAGGACTTCGAGTTGTGGCCGAACCGGATCATCGCCGGTGAGCGGCAGTCGCTTATCAAGGTCAGGTTTTAGCTGGTTATAGGCTAAGCGTCCTTGCTGTAGATACCCGACCGCCTCTTCATACTGCTCGTTATCAATGATCTTGCCGTCTTTGATGCCTTTGACGTATTCCATTGGAACCAGCGTCAAGTAGCGCATCATCTTGCCTGCCGCGCGGCTGAGTTCCAGATCTGTCATGGGGGCGGCATTGAAGTCTGTGAGCGCTGCATCAATCTTTTGGCGGATGGTTTTGTAAGTGGCGATGTCGTTTGTGCTAACGGCAGTCGCCAATTGATCAAAGTCACTTTGGAGCGCTTTTCGCGCATCTTCACCTTTATCAGTGGCATAAGCAGACGCGATGATCTCAAAATACCCCGCAGCCAATCCCGTTTGTTCCGCCAATGTGAGACTCGCATCCGGTGTCAGGGACTCGTCCGCGACCGTCAGTGTGTCACGTAGACGTGCTTGATAGGTATCCATCAGCTCGGCCTGCACAATATCGTAAACGTCCGACGCGGTTCGCTGTCCGGCGATCAATGCTAGAACTTCGCCGTTGGCATCTGCACGGATTGAACTTGTTGAAGCAGATGGATGCGGGTCGCGTAACCGGAGCCACAGGTTCGCACTTTCCGCGTCGCCTGTCTCCAGCGCATTGAGTGTCATCTCCTTACCGACGTGCAGCAACCCTGTCCACAAGCGGTTTGATACAATAGCTAACCCCACCGCATCATCCGCTTTAACCCGGTCAGCCGCCGCCGCAAACCAACCGTCCAGTTCTTTGGCGAGATCAGGCAAAGCCTTTTCAATCTGAGGCCGAAAGTCTTGCTGATAACGGTTCAGCGCGTTTGCGAGGTGTTCATTGGCACCGTCAATGTTATGGTCGTTCAATGCCCACTGCGTACCCAGCATCTCCACACGAATCCCGCTGGCCGCGTCCCACACATCTGCCGCGGCCCACACTGGAACAGCCAGCAGAAGCGCGAGGCTGAGTACCACGCTCACCATAACCCACAAACGCATACGACAGGAATTCATGTATCGTTCCTAAATCTTGCTGAACCAATATTTATCGTGGCCAAACGTGCACATATACGTTCACAATAATTGCGTACAGTATAAAAACAAACCCCCTCTTTCAGCAAAAAGGGGGCTTTTATGGTGAACAGTCAGGACAAATATTAGGCGTGCGACTCGACGCTCGATGCTACAGCCTGTTCTTTGTGCGAAGTCGTTTTGCTCTCACGCCGATTCTTGTTCATGTATTCTGCCCAGAAGTAGCTGCCGATGACAAACACGGCGGCCACAATCTGCAATCCGATGCCCTGCCACGTCGCGAACACGCCGAACCATTGGCCGATCCACAGCGGCAGAGTCAATCCCGCAATCGGTGTGATCGGCATCCAACCCACCACCTGCATCACATGAACCGTATTGCCGACCATCGTTAGCAGCACGAAGCCGATCATCACACCGGTGACCACCAGCATCTTCTTATAGGGCAGTTTGCGCTGCAGCGTGAAGGTGATGACGCCGACAATCGCCACGCCGACTAAGCCCAGTGCCACACCTTGCAGCACCACACCAAGTCCGGCTTCCAGTACTAAGGACTGCATGAACAGCACACTTTCGAAGCCTTCGCGGTAAATGCTGGTGAAGCCGAGGATAACCAGACCGAGCGTTTGGCTGAGCGTGATCACCGCCACGCCGCCCACCAAGTCGCGCTTCTTGCTGTGGAAGCCTGCCATCCAGCCCGTCCAATAGACTTTGTGGAAGAACCAGTTGGTAATCAGCAGCAGCACGCCAATCGCGATCAGCGACACAATCGCTTCCAGACGTTCGCCCAGCGGCAGCATGGTTTGCAGCAGTGCGTTGGCCGCCCACCACGTCAATCCGGTTGCTACGAAAGCCAGCACCGCGCCGATGATAATCGGACGGCGGAACTGTCGTTCTTCCAGCGTCCGCAGACTCGCCAGCAGCGACGCCAGAATCAGTACCGCTTCCAAGCCTTCGCGGAACACGATGATCGCTGAATTGCTGACGACAATCGTGGGCGTGGATTTACCCGCGTCCATGATCTGCTGTGCTTGTGTGAAGGTGGTCTTCAAGGTCGCAATCGTGGCTTTGATCTCATCCAATGACGCGCGGGAGGCGATCAGTGTCGCGAGGCCGGGTATCGCCGGACTATTGCTGCTGGCGTCCGTTCCCTGCCAGAACAAACCCTCAATCTGTGCCGCCATCTCCGGCGCGAAACCGCGCAAGCGCTGCTCCATGCCCAGTTCGAGGAAACCGTAAGCCTCCAACCGCGCCGACTCCGCCAGATCATACTGGTTACTCTTGACCGCCACCGGAATTTGATCCAGCACCGAGGTGATCACATCCATATCCGATGTGCTGGCGACCTGCTGCCACTGCGCCGGAACCACATCCTTCAGCAGCTTTTGAATTTCGGTGACGTTGGCTTGCAGCGCCGTTGGATTAGCCACCGTTTGAATCTGAGTCTTCATCTGGCTCAGCAAATCGGCCACGCGGTTGGTCTTGGTGACATCCTGCTTTTCGAGGGTGATCGAAATGTCATTAAAAGCGGCGGTCGAGGCTTCGAGGAAGGTGGTCGCCTCCTGAATCTCAATGTCTTTGGTCACGACGCCATCGCGCACGCCGCGCGAATATTCAATTGACACCAGATCGACAAAGCGGATCAGTTGGCCCGCTCGCCGTGCTTGGTCGGTTTCACTCAGTGGTGCCGCGCGGAAGCCCTTCAATGCCGTTTGCACGGTCTGCATATTCAAATCATAACCGTACTTGTCGCCGCTGACGGCTACTTTTTCCAATGCATTGAAGACCAATTGGGTTTGCTTCAGGGATGCCTCGCCGCGCTGTTCAGCGTAAGTATTGGCAAGAATATCAAAATAGCCCGCAGCGAGACCAATCTCTTCTGCTTCCCGCAGTGAGAAGCCGGTTTGATGAGCATCGTCAGCGCTTGCGAGACTGCTGGTCATTTGCGCCTGATAAGTATCAAGAAGATCGTTATGAATAGCCTCGATTGCGCTTTCGGCTTTGCCCGTGCCTGCGATAAAGGCCTGTACCGCTTTGGTGGCGTCGGCGTTCGGGCGGCTGAACTTGGTCGAAGCCGTGAACTCCCGCAGCAGCAGCCATTGTGCCGCGCCTTTCCCGTCGTTGGCCTTTACCGCTTGGATGGCGAGTTGAGCGCTGGCGTTCAGAAAATCCGTCCAGATGCCGCCGCGTGCAATCGCCAGTGTTAGGCCTTCACCTTTTTGCAGCGCATCCTTGGCCTGTTGGAAGCCCTTATCAATCGACGCCGCCACATCGGGCACCGCCTTGCTAAAAATGGGCTGCAAGCTGGTCTGGTAGCGGTCGTAAGCTGCGTCCATCGCTTTGAGTGCGGCATCGTTATCCCCCAGCATCAACTTGCTTTGAGCAGTGAAAAGCTTCTGCCGAATCTGCTCGGCGTTTGCCTGCGGTGTATCGCTTTGTGCCACAACCGGTAAAGCAAAAAGTACCAGCAGGCAGGCCAGTACCGTACAAATCATCCAGCGCATGTGCTTCATAATGACGTCCTCGTTGCCTTTTGTATCAATGTGTGACTTTAATGTCTCCAAAACGTTTTTAAGCCCCTCTCCAAGAAATGGGGAGGGGCTTGGGGGTGAGGATTTTTATTCCTGTATCGTAATGTCCAGCAGGGCTGCGGCCTGTGTGATCTGACCCGTAATGGTCTGGGCACGGTCTTGTGCTTCCGTGCCGAAGATGTCGGCCTCTTCCGGCTTGAAGCGCTTGCCGTCCTGTTCCTGTGTATACAGGTCTTCCACAAACGACTTCAAGTCGGTCAATCCCTGATTGATCTGCGAGTGCTGCTCAGGACTCTTGGCTTCAATCATGGGGCTGACGCCGTCATAAATCACCTCTAAGCTGGAGAGAATGTCCTTAATATCGGAGAGCCGCGAAATCACGCTGAAGTTCTTGCCAGTCGCGGCGTCACCTTCCACAAAACGAGAGGTCTTCCATGATCCGAAGTATTCGCTCATGGTCGGAACCATCACCACCAGTGCCGTGAACGCATCCGATTCATTCGGCTGCCATTCGTTGGCCGACTTCAACAAATCAGCCGCATAGCTGGCCAGTGCATCCGCCGCGCCTTTCACGACGTTCGCGTCCGGCAGCCCGTCACCAAATCCAATCGTGCCATCGCCATCAATATCCACTTGGGCGTCGCTCACATACTTGGGTTCGGTTCCCCACAGCGTCATTTCCAACAGATTGAACAGCGCGCCCGGTTTTTCCAGCTTGTCACCGTTGGGCAGCTCAACCGTGAAGTCGGCGGCATTTTCTGGATCATCATCGCCCGAAGGGGAGGCGTCGATGATCGCGTCGTAATTGCTTAGGCTGGGCACGCCGGCCACGATGCCTTCCATTTGTTCGTACACAGGGCTGATCACGATCCACTGCTTCTTCGCGGCATCCAGCGCAGCCGCCACTTCTGTCGGTTTGTCTGTCCACAGTTTGGCGTAATCGAAATTAGCGGCTTTGGCGAGTTCGTAATAAGCGTCGGTGTTTTCGGTCAGCACTTTGGAACCGTCAACCAGATCAGTCGCTTTCCCCAATAAATAAGTTTTAACGGCATCCAAGTTGGCCGCGTCATCCGCGCCGAATACGCGGCTAAAGGGCAGAATAAGCGTGCTTAAAAGAACCAGCAGCAGTATCGTTTTTGGCTTCATTGCAAATCCTTACTCAATGAACGATTTTCCAAATGGAAGTGATGAGCCTAAAGATACAGATTTTTATCCGGCATATCTACAAGACCGGTAAAGCGCAAAATTTCACAAGAAATAGTTAGTGAAGCTAAGGGGTTAATCTGAACTATGACCGCAGGTGGACGAAAGTTTTAACGGTGCTTAAATTCATTTTTGAAAGATGACAATCTGAATAACGCAGGTGGTAAAACCTTTGCTAAAATCACAGGGACTTGAAGTAAACCGTTTGTGAATGGAAGTACCATGTCTGCTTCTCCTGTTTCCTCACCGGTTGGCGTGATTGTCGCCCAACTCGGGACGCCAGATGCCCCGACTCCTCAAGCGTTGCGTCCCTATTTAGGTGAATTTCTATCAGATCGCCGCGTGATTGATTACAGTCCATTTCTGTGGCAGCCGATCTTGCACGGAATCATCCTGCGAACCCGTCCTCGCCGTTCAGCAAAGCTCTACCAGCGCGTTTGGATGCCGGAAGGGTCGCCGCTGTTGGTGATCTCCCGCCAGCAGGTCGAAGGTTTGCAAACTCGTTTGGGTGACGGCTATCGGGTGGTTTTGGGGATGCGCTACGGCACTCCCAGCTTGACCGAAGCGCTGCAAATCTTGGAGCAGGCAGGCATTGATCGGATCATCGTCCTGCCGATGTATCCGCAGTATTCATCGACGACTACGGCCTCGATCTATGATGGGATGTTCGCTGCTGCTGCGGGCAAACGAACCCTGTTTTATGACCAGCGCAAACGCTTTGTTCCGGCGCTGCGCTTCGTTCCACCTTTCTACACCCATCCCCGCTATATCGAGGCCATGCGTCAGCAGGTGTTGGATGCCGTTCGCCAGCACGGACAGCCTGACTGCTACTTGTTCACCTTTCATGGTATCCCGACGCGTTATGTCGAAACCGGCGATCCCTATCGCCAGCAGTGTGAAACCACCGCAACGGCGTTGGCCGAATCGTTAGGGCTGCAAGATCAGCAGTGGCAAGTTAGCTTCCAGTCCCAATTTGGGCCGGAGAAATGGCTTGAACCCTCGACCAGTGAGGTCTTGGAAGGCATGGCGCATAAGGGGGTTAGGCGTTTGCTGGTGTTTTCACCGGGTTTCGTCGCCGATTGTCTAGAAACGCTGGATGAACTGGGCAATGAAGGGCGGGAGGAATTTGTATCGGGCGGCGGCTCTGCGGAAAACTTCCATCTCGTGCCTTGCTTGAACGATCAAACGCTGTGGCTGGATGCAATGGCTGAGATCGTCCAGCGTGAAGCCCTCGGTTGGGTTGAGCCGCAAGAAAAACCGCAATACGCTTCTAATATTTAACGGGTATAACTGCCGTCGTTGAAAATGCCGCTGGGATGGCAGCCCCGATTAGCAGACGCCGCCTGCTTTTCCAGCCCTACAAACTCGTTGTAGTGCGCATGATCCGGCTCATACAGCACCGCTTCAGCGTATCCCTGCTCGACCAGCGCTTTGTTGACGAACAAATCACCCACGTACACATAGCGCAGCAGCCGCCCATACTGATCGCGGTCGCTGCTGTCTTTGACCAGCCGCACCGTTTTGTTTTTCACAAACAAACTGTTGGCCTGTGTCGCTTCGCTGTAACAGACCTGATCACTTTCGGGTGTATTCACGCCGACATAGCGCACCCGCTCGGTCGTTCCGTCTGCCAACTTCACATCAATGGTATCGCCGTCAATAATCCGTGTGACTTGTGCCGTATCGCCACCCTGATCGACACTCCCGCCTGTCGAACCCCCGCTGCCGGTATCAATAGGCTGCGTGCTCGAATCAAAGCCGAAGGTACAGCCCGCCAGCGCGTAAAGTAGGGCAATACCGAGAATGAAAGAGATGAGCCGTTTGGTGAGGGTGTGTGTGCTGTTCATCATCGTAGTCTACTGTGATCATCCCCAACATTCAAGCGCCCATCTGCCATCAAACGACACCCCATTTTGCGTCCAAACCATTTTCTAACGCTCTATCAATCATTTTGCGGTTCGTTCTCCCTCAAATGGGTTAATAAATTGGTCACAAAAGAGTTACATTTTGGTCACCCTAACTGTCCTCTTTTCTGCTATGCTGTGTCTATGACTCTGTATTTACTTGGCGGTTCAATGTCTTCGTCTCTTCTCTCTGCATCTTTGCGGTTCAATTGGTTTTTCTCTTTTTTCTTTATGTCTTGTCGGTAAAAAATGCATTTGGCGTTTCGGCGGCGGACACACGCGAAGCATCCGCTGCAAATGCGCCAATTCGGTGGCACTAGCCGAGCCAGCCGCCTGCCAATAATGTCAATTCAGCGGCATCAGCCGAACTTCCCGCCTGCCAATTCGGCGGAAAATATGCGCAAACTGCAAATTGTGCAGTAAAAAATTCTCACAACTCCAACTGCCTGCCTTCTGCCCCTCCCCAACATTAAAAATGAGCTAAAATCAGGGTGAGATAGTACTTTGTGCCCTGAATAAGTTGGATTGAAGGTTTATTCGGTAAACTTCAATAATTGAGATGAATTTTAATCAAGATATAACGGGGATTTACCCCTTTTATGGATGAGGGAATCTAATGCGCCGAATAGCATTTTTCGCGCTGTGTCTACTGCTGTTAATGGCTGGGGTAACCCGCGCTCAAGATGGAATGGATTTGCCCACACCCCTCTACTTGTTGACCAACAACGGTCAAGTACAGCGGATCGGCTTGGGTACCGAAGGCATTTCAACCGTTACGCCCACCGATGCCTTCGTCGTCGATTTTGGCGTCGCGCCCGATGGAAACTGGCTGGCCTACCGCACTGAAAAAGGCATATATATCCTCAACATCTACAGTCAGGAAGCCGCCACTCTTGAAGAAGGCACAGCCGATATTCCGCCCTCACGCGGGCATGGAGATACACTGGCTTGGTCGCCTACTGGAGACATGATCGTTTACACCACCTCCTATGGGGCGCGGGTTTACGTCAACACGCCGCCGACTCCCGTGTTCGCTGACTTGCGTGAAGGCTTGTTCGTCAATTTACAGTGGTCGCCAACCGGCGCTTTTCTGGCTGCCGAAGCCGAGGGCAACATCTGGTGGATTTACCGGCGTGAAAACAACTCGCTCATCTTGACCAGCGCTATCTCCTCCTCAATTGGCTTGGCGTGGGTCAGCCCCACCGACTTGGTCTTCGCGCCTGCCGACGGCGGCCTTATCCGCATGAATTTGGCTGCCGGAAATGCCCAGACTATCCTGCTCGATAATTCGTGGCACTACAGCCTACCCACCACCCAAGCCGATGGAACGATTGTCCTCTTCGGCGCGCAAAAATCCGATGCCGAGGTGCCGGAAGGCAGTGGGCGGCTCATCAGTCTCGCGCCCAGTACGCCGCGCAGCAGTGCTCTGAGCAAGACCATTATGGAACTGAACGGCTTACGCTGGGCACCCACTGGTAAACTGCTATTGGCCCTGCGGGGTGGTGTCTTAGCCATGATGCTGCCCGACACCGGTGAAGGCTTCCCACTGCCCTTCGCTGATGTGGTGGCTTACAGTTGGGGACCAACGCCGCAGGACAGCGTGAACGGAGTCGCCCTGACCTATACGGGTGCATTCCTTGCTGCGGATGGGAACAACGTCCAGCAGGTGTGGCGCTTGCCGGGTGATAGCACTCCTCCAGTGCAAGTCACCAATGCCACCAGTGATGTTACGGCTTATGTGGTGTCGCCCGCTGGTCAGGACGTCGCTTACGTCAGTGACGGTAAGTTGTGGTTAGAGGGTTTTGCCCTCGCCAGCGAACCTAAACAGCTTGCCGACAAGGCCGCGTTCGCTATCAATATGACTTATAACCCGAATGGCAAGCAGATTGCCTATGTGCTTCCCAACAGTGAGGGAGTCCAAGGGGGTATCTGGTTGGTATCGACCAAGGGGGGTGATGCCAAGAACATTTTAGCTCATGGTGCGCCCAACAATCCCCCAACCGCTTCTTTTAGCCAGCCGGTTTTCGCCCCGAATATCAATGGGCTTCTGGTCGCGCGTTCGGCTGCGAATTATCCGGAAGCCTTGATGTTGATCGACTTGAACACTTTCGAGGCACAGGAAATCGGTGTGGCCAGCAAAGCCATCTGGTTGCAAAGCGGTTTGATCTTGGCCTACAACAGTGGCTTAAGCTATGGCTCCGTCGCAACTGATCAACAGATTATCTACCGGATTGATCCGGCCCGCCCCGCTGAAGCCTCTAAAATTGCCACCATCCCTCAGCCTGCCCGCATTGTCACCATGCAGGATGTTGTCGCAGCCCGCGCACGCTTAGTTTTGGGCAGTTCACTCATCGGACCGCGCGCGCTCAATGTGGCCGATATGCTGACAACGACCGGCGCCATCAGTGCCGTTGGGAGCGGTGGATTCATGGTCAATCCTCTGATCTCGCCGGACGGACGCTATATTGCAGGGCTAACCCACGAAAAGGGCGCGTTAACCATTAAGGATATGCAGACTGGAAATCAGGTGGTGCTGGCCGCGCCACCACAGATTAGTATGTTCTCATGGGTACACTAATCCCTCTCTTAACAAGGACGTGTATCATTCTTGTCATAATGTCGTTTTATATATAGTGTCGGCGGAGTATGCCTGTCGTGGGATGGGCGGACGACACTCCTCTCAAGGAGGTGGCGTTATGCCATCTGAACGTGTACTGGTTATTGAAGACGAGGCAAGGATTGCCCAATTTATCGAGCGGGGGCTGATTTACGAAGGCTACCGTGTAAGTGTGGCGAGGGACGGACATACCGGTTTGACGATTGCCCGTGATAACCCGCCGGATTTAGTGGTACTGGATTGGATGCTTCCCGGTCTGGATGGATTAGAAGTTTGTAAGCGATTACGCGCAGCTAGCGACGTGCCAATTTTGATGTTGACCGCCAAGGACGACATCAAAGACCGCGTAGCTGGTTTGGACGCAGGCGCAGATGATTATCTGGTTAAGCCGTTTTCGGTGGACGAACTGATGGCGCGGGTGCGTGCCCTATTCCGGCGCTCGGTTCCGGCCTCACGGCCCGAAATCCTGCGCTTTGCTGACCTGACATTAGATACGGGAACGCATCGTGCTTATCGTGGTGAGCGTCCGATTGATCTGACGGCCAAAGAATATGAACTGTTGGAATTGTTCATGCGCAATCCACGGCAGGTTTTGACCCGTGACGTGATCTTTGACCGCGTCTGGGGATATGATTTCGGTGGTGAGAGTAACATTATCGAGGTTTACGTTCGCTACCTGCGCCAGAAGACCGAAACCGAAAATTCGCCGCGTGTAATCCATACGGTGCGTGGCGTTGGCTACGTGCTGCGTGAAGAAGAATAAGGAACGAGTTCTTCAAACCAAGTCGTTTGTAAAGAACGGCTTGGTTTGAAGTAGTGAGTTGTGAAAAGCATGACCCTCCGTAAGAAATTGATCCTGTTATATGCGGGTTTGCTGGGAATCGTCATTATCTTTTTTGGATTAGGCGTATTTTCAGTCATCCGTACCACATGGATTGAAACGGTTGATTCAGCACTGCGTGAGACAGCCGATCAAGTCATCAAGAACAGTGATTCGTATCCGGTGAAGGAATTTGGGTCGCCGACGCGCATCGTAATGGTGCTGCCCCAGCTCGATATTTTCCGCGCCTCGAACATTCTGGTTCAGGCATGGGCACCTAAAACGGACGGTTCAGGTGATGTCGAGTTAAAGGCGCAGTCCGATAACCTGCGTGATTATGCCCAGCCTCTTGACCGGAGAGCACTAAACACCGACACACCGCAGTTTACTACTGTGAAGATCAATAACGCGGAAGTGCGCGTGTTAACGTATCCACTGAGGGTCACCGGACAGGATACCAGCTTCGGCATAATTCAAGTGGCTGACTCACTAGAGACCGTCAACCAAGCTACAAACCGGTTGTCGCTGTTTATGTTAGGGGGCGGTATCCTCGCGATGCTCGCTTCGCTTGGTTTAGGGTATTGGCTGTCTGATCAGACTCTCAAGCCGATTGAAGCGTTGACTGAAGCTGCTGACAACATCTCGACCGCCAAAGATTTGGAAACGCGCCTCAATTGGAACGGGCCGATGGACGAACTAGGCCGTCTGACGGTCGTTTTCAACCGCATGATGGATCGTTTGGAGCATTTGTTCACGGCTCAACAACGCTTGGTGGCCGATGTTTCTCATGAACTGCGCACCCCACTGACGGCTATTCGAGGCAATCTTGATCTGGTGAAACGCTACGGCATAGATGACATGTCGTTGGATGCGATGCAGAGTGAGACAGCTCGTATGTCGCGGATGGTGGATGATCTGCTGCTGCTGGCTCGGGCGGACTATGGCAATCTGACGATTGAAATGGGCGAGACTGATCTTGATACGGTAGTGGGCGAAGTCTTCAAAGAAGCCCGCGTCCTGACGAGAGATCGTAACTTACTGGTTCGTATTCACCAGATTGAGCCGGTGCGCTTGCAGGGTAATGCCGACCGTTTGAAACAGCTTCTACTGATTCTGGTCAGCAATGCCATTAAGTTCACGCCGGATGGTGGACAAATCGGTCTGACACTGCGTCATGCGGGTAACGAAGCCATCTTGCAGGTCACGGATACCGGTGTTGGCATCGAAGCGGAAGACATCGATCATATTTTTGATCGCTTCTATCAGGCGGATACGTCACGCACACGGGTCAATAATTCAGGTGGTGCGGGGCTAGGACTCTCGATTGCCAAGTGGATTGTCGAGGCGCACGGCGGCACCATCGGGGTTAAGAGCACTCCGAACGTCCAAACAGTTTTCACAATTAAGCTGCCGATGGAACCGGAGAAGCAGGCCATTCCTTTAGTGAGCGAAGATGGGCAATCCTACAGCTCGATAGCGCTGCAAAAGCTCGGTTTTTCCCGGCGTAAGCAAGTGAATGAAACCATCATTGAGGAGCGGTAAGCGACAATCGCATATATTACCGTTCCAACCCGTTCAAATGACTCCTTTTCACTCTGTTAATCCCTGTGAATGCTATAGGCATTAGACAGCACTCGATAATCCCATAGGAAATCATTGCAAATTTAGCGTTGTGGCGTATTTCAATTACCTGCTCTTGACGGTAATTGAATCGAGTTCTATGAGACCTTCAGGTAATTGGTTAGCGCCAAATCCTATATATTGTTTCGATGAGCAGCTTGTCTGGTACCAATCAAGAAATGTCTTATCAGCTTGACCACCGGATTTTGTGGTCACCAACACAATATCATACTGAGTTGCCGAAGCGCCCAGACTAAACGTACTCAGCCAAACTCCACCTGATTTGTCAACTATTGAAGCACCTTGGGCACGACAAGCATCAAGACTTTGCGGCCAATAGTTTCCATTTGTATAGACCAATATCCACAATGCCTCATGCTCAAGCGCTTCACTGTATAACCCGGTGATATTGATACGCGTATTTGGAAACACATTGCTCATACAGTTAGGAATGCCAGTAATGACGGCTGTTCCCTCAGAGCCAACCATTGGCAGATGATTACGTGTCGAAATTAATGAACAAGGTTGTGCTGTGGCTTCGGGGCTGGAAACAATTTCGCTTTGTTTAGGTATTTCAAACTCTCGAACGGCTAAAGCGCGTCCGGTAACGTATGCGATGATCAGAAGTATTATTAAGACTAGTTCGCCGATTAAACGAAATGGGATGTGGGACTTTAACTTAACATTTTGGACTTCTATTAAAACATTCTTGATGTCTGCTTTGAGATCATTTCGATCAAGAGCGACGGCATGGAGTTCGTCTAAATAGGGGGGAATTGGCGTATGATCGACTTGAACGGGCAGGATACCCTTTCCGCGTGAGCGAGCCTGAACAAACTCCTTATAGACCCATTTGGATACATTAGACTTTGGCGTAATGAGTAATATCAGTATATCGGATCGTTTGACCGCAAGCACCAATTGACTTTGCCACTCAGACCCACCGGGCACACCTTGAATATCAAGGAAAACCTCATGCTTGTGCGCCCTTAGTTCATCAGCTAGTTCTTTAGCAATATCAGCTCCATCATCCCGTGCATAACTCACAAAAATAGAAGCCATATTTACCTCGATTCGGTTTTAATAGCCCTTTCCACTGGCAGCGACGGTTTCTCCACGTTCAGCCTTGACGATGGCGACGCCTGCACTGGCTCCGATACGAGTAGCACCTGCCTTGACCATCGCTTGGGCATCGGCAAGGTTACGCACACCACCGGAGGCCTTGACACCAATATCCGGTCCGACGACTTTGCGCATCAGGGCGACGTCGGCTGCGGTCGCTCCACCGCCACCGAATCCGGTGCTGGTCTTGACGAAATCCGCTCCGGCCATCTTGCTCACCTGACAGGCAATCACTTTTTCTTCATCGTTCAGCTTGCTGGTTTCGAAGATCACCTTGCAGATCACATTATTGGCGTGGCAGTTCTTAACCACGGTCGCGATGTCGTTGTACAGCCCTTTGATGTCACGACTTTTTAGTGTGCCGATGTTCATGACCATGTCGATTTCATTGGCACCATTTTGAATCGCCAGTTGGGCTTCGTAGGCTTTGACTTCGGCTGGTGATGCACCGAGCGGAAAGCCCACGACCGTACAAACCGCCACGTCACTGCCTTTGAGCAAGTCGGCACACAGCGGGACATAGATGCTGTTGACGCAGACCGAGGCGAAATGATATTCGCGGGCTTCCTGACAGAGTTGGGCGACTTCGGCTGCGCT
Source organism: Aggregatilineales bacterium (assembly GCA_044226855.1). Classification (GTDB taxonomy): domain Bacteria; phylum Chloroflexota; class Anaerolineae; order Aggregatilineales; family Phototrophicaceae; genus CFX2. The sequence goes on along the minus strand of JBGAGF010000032.1, from coordinate 7,384 downwards.
GGCATCAGGCTTGAGGAGCGTGTGGTCGATCAGGCGGGCGATGCTCAGGTCGCGGGGGATGTAGCCCAAGCTGGACGAAATGCGTCCTGCACCGGTGTTGACGACCTGCTTCACCCGATCCGCACATTCACGGACGCAGCGCCCATCTTTACAATCGCAGCCATCAACAGCGTGCGTAATCGCAGTGCTTACGGCTGAGGGGCTGGGCGCAGGTTCGGTGCTCAGCTTGGCGATGACCTGCTGCGTGATTTCATTGACCATTTGCTCAAATTCAGCGTTCGATACTCGTTTCATCTCAATTCCTATTAATCACTTGGACTAACCAAGATTTTGTATCTAGCTTTGTTTCCCATACTTGTGCTCGACGGCGACGATTTTGTCGATGCGTTTGGCATGGCGTCCACCACCAAAAGGCGTTTTAAGCCATGTTTCAGCAATTTGTTTCGCCAGCGCATTCCCAATCAAGCCCGCGCCGAGCGTCAGCACATTGGCGTCGTTGTGTTCACGGCTGTTGACCGCCGAAGCGTAATCATAGCAGAGGGCAGCACGAACACCCGGCACTTTGTTGGCGACCATACAGGAACCGATGCCCGCGCCGTCAATCATGATGCCACGCCACGCCCGACCACTGGCGACCTGTTCAGCGACGGCCAACGCAAAATCCGGATAATCGACGCTGTCGGTGCTGTTGGTGCCGCAGTCAATGACGGTGTACTTGGCTTGCAGCTCGGCTTTGAGCATTTCTTTCATGGCGAAACCACCATGATCCGCGCCAATGGCTACGGTGTTCCCGTCCATCTTCGTATAGGCGTCCGAACCGGTGACGATTTTGATGCGGCGTGTGAGAGCCGTGCTCTGTGCCAGAGGCGTGAGCAACGCACCGGCAGGCACTTCGAGTGTGCCGCCTTCTTCAATGGCATTGACTACAGATTCATCAATTAAAGGGCGGGTGCTGCCCTGCCCAAGCTGGCGACGCAGCGCTGCGGCTACGCTCCGGCGGATGGCTTGTTCGTCGGTCATCATGACTCCCTGTTCACCCAGTATACTGTTGATTGTAACCCGTTTCGGTTAATGTGAAACGGGGAGTATCGTCACTAAATAAGCAGTGTCATTTTGAACGGGCAGGCGCTCGCCGCTGACATAATTATATAACCCGATGTGAATCTGGTAGTTTCCGGCAGGCGTATCAGCAGGGATGGTTAACGTAAATGGCGGACTGATGAGCGTTTCGGTCGCATCGTTCCAGCTCAGCGTGGGGCGTTCGGCTACAGCGGGCGCACCATCGGCTTGAGTAATGACTTTGTACTCGGATTCAGGCGTCAGATGCATGAACAGCGAGTAATTATCAGCGGGAGTTTGAGAGGCTTTCCAGTAGAAGCGGAAGGTGACGCTTTCGCCCGCCTTGACGCTTCCGACGCTTTGATCGTAGCCGAGCAAGTGAATAGCATCGCCAAATTGGACATCGGTTTCGTGCTGCATCCGCCACAGACGGTAGAAGGCCATCTGCGGGCCATGAACCTCCGTGCCACCAAAGTCGCGTAAGTGCAGCATCTGGCTTAAGTAAGCCGGTCCATCCGGGGACTGTTCCATGGTTTGGAGTTCACCGTAAGGCAGAACCGCGTAGGTCATCTTGCGCGTGTCCCGCCATTCGGCGAGAGGGTGTTCCATGATGTTGTCGCTCAGCCACCAATCGACCCAGCGGCGATGGGGAATGCCACCCCAAATCGGATTGAAGGTTTTGTGGTTGCTTTCATCGACGATGACCGTGCCGGGATCAAGGTTGGCGTCGAACCACTGGCGCAGCAGCACACGGGTGTCAGGCAGGCGGCGCGCTTGGACAAGCGCCCAATCCTGAGTGAACTGCGGATACCAAACCCCGACTGCAAGCAGAGCAAATACGACTGATGCGGTGTAGCGCAGCAGGGGTAAACGAGTCTGATAGGATTGGATGACCTCTACGATTTGCCAGATGGCGAGTCCTAAGAGGACACAGACGAGTGCCGTCGCAGGCAGGACGTAGCGAACTGTGGTTGGCGTGACCTCGCTATAGGTACTGGTTAGCCACGGGAAGGTAACGATCGTCGCGAGGGCGAGGCCGACAACAGGCAGCGAAACGGTCAGCAGTTTGTGATGCTTGGCGTAAAAATAGGCGACTGCGCCGAGCAGGAAGGCGACCAAACATAGAGCGAGATTGAGCGGTTCGATACTCTGACCAAGGTTGTGAAGGACACGACCGAAGTCAAAGAGGTTACGCAGCCCTTGATTCTGGACGATTGCCCCTTCACGCTGGAGATTGTTGAAATCGACTCCATAGATAAAGACCAGCCAAAATCCAGTAAGACCGATGAGTAAAATTTGTAGGGCAAGAATACGCCAGCGTTTGGGCGGACGAACGGCGAGCAACAAGCCGACAAGCAGGCCGGGGATCAAGGCGGGCAAGGCGGGATATTTCATGAGCACCGCGCCGAGACCTGCAATGACACTCCACACCGCGCGGCGCTGATGGTCCGGTGTAAGGATTGCATCGGCTGCCAGCCAGAAGGCCAGCGCGGTAAAAAAATAGATAAAAGGATCAGGCAGGGCGTAGACACCGTTTTCGAGGACGAGCGGCGCAATGCCCCATGCCGCTCCGGCGATCAGTCCAGCCAAGTTACCTGCGGCAGCGCGGGCGGTGAGTGCGATGAGGATGAGGGTCAGGAGATTGATGAAGACGGCTAGTGCCCGAAGAACCAGAATGGTCGAGGCGAGGCCGTGCTGACCAAGCGCTTCGAGGATCGGCTGAGTCACGGTCTGCACCGCCACATAAGCGGGAGGAATGCCGGAATAGTAACCGCTGGGTTGGATGACGCCGCGCCACTCTTGAGCACCGACATAATATGCAGGTTCATCAGGATGATCGACGTAGGGCAGGCTGAATTCGAAGCTGAGCAAACGCAGCGCAGCCGCGACCAGCACAATGAGCAGCAATCCGAGGCCAAAGGGCTGGATGCGTTTAATAATCGGCAACGTAAACACCTTCAAACGTGTTTTGGACGGACGAAAACCGCCCCTATCTTAGCGGATGAGATGGGGATTCACGATGACCGGATTGTGCTTGATGGGCGTGGTTTAATTTGTTTAACCGGCAATGGCTGGCTGAGGTGCTTTGATCACCTCAAATTTGTAAGGTCGCAGATCTTCTTTGAGCTGTTCCAAAATTTCATCAGCGTTTTTCATATCGAGGACGAGGGCTGGATGTTCGGCTTGGAGTTGGGCCACCAGATGCTCGATTTGTTCGAGGCGAAATCCAAAATCGACGTGATTAGCGGCAAAACGTCCGGTCACGCGACCGATCAAGCCACCGACTAGAGCAGCCGCTCCGAGTGCGATAATCGGGCCGACGCCGGGCAGTGCCAGCGCTCCAAGTTGTGCGACGCCGAGCGCACCCATCGCCGCACCGAGTGTACCGCCAGCGATCCCGCCTTGATCGGGTGAGACATCATCGTCGAGCAAGATGGTTTCGCCACTCTGGGCTTTGGCGACAATCGCCCCACGCCGAATGTCGATATAGTCGAGTGTAGCCATCCGGTCAAGCGCCTTGGTGATCACGGTACGTGATGAGAAGACCAACAATACTATTTCGCCGGACATGGCAAACCTCCTAGACCTCACAACAAGTTTTAGTATACCGCAGTTAGGGAGAAAAATCGTAAACGTTTTGAAATTACAGGAAAAAAGTCATGTTTCGTCATCAAATACTGGGATCAATTTTTCTGAGGACTATAATTTCGACGAGGCGAAAACCAAACTATTTTATTCATGTGAACAGTGAGTGTATTTGATGTCCCCAGAATTTACCGAAGCCGAAATACAGGTTCTGATTGCTGTTGTCGAGCTTACCTATCCCATTGAGACTCCAAACAATATCGGCTACCGCTTTTATCCAAAAACACTTGAAGAAGCCGCCAGTTACTTCAGGACAAACCGAGTGGACTGGTCGGAGGCCATTCAGCATTTGAAAGCGGCTCAACTGTTAAAAAACACTGACCAGCCATATCAATTGAACGAGCAGGGTGAAGCTTACGCACGACAACTCCGGCAAGAACGACCGCCGCTGTGGTACTGGTATCAGGATTTTTATACGGCAACTGCTAGCAGCCCGACCCATGCCATCTACTGTGAGCGCTTATTCGGGAAGAACCTGTGCCAAGACGGGTTCATGGAGATGGGCCATCTTGACCATCTCATAAGCCTGCTTCATCTGAAACCTGAAAGTCAGGTGCTTGATCTGGGCTGCGGGAACGGGCGAATCGCCGAGTACATTTCCGACGAGACCGGCGCTCATGTTTGGGGAATGGATTATATCCCTGAAGCGATCCGACAGGCGCAGGAACGAACCGCCGCCAAAGTGGATCGACTGCATTTCAAAGTGGGGAACTTGGACTGCATCGAGTATCCGGCGAACAGCTTTGACGCGCTGATTTCGGTGGACACGCTGTATATGCCGATGGATTTGACGGATACGGTACGCCAGATGAAGAATCTGCTGAAAGCCGGCGGGCAGATGGCAATCTTCTATTCGCATGCGTTGTGGGGCGAGGATATCCAACTGGAAACGCTTGAGGCGGACAAAACACCTATTGGAGTCGCCTTAAGAAATAATCAACTTGCGTTCCAAACCTATGATTACACACAAGCAGCTTATGACCACGCCAAACGCAAGAAGCAAATCGCTGAGGAACTGCGCACTGCTTTTGAGGCTGAGGGGAACTCATTTTTGACCGAAGTTCAACTCGGGGAATCGGGCGGGACGATGTACGCGTATGAGGCAGGACACTATGCGCGGTATCTGTACCATGTGACGCTTCCAAGTGTATAGGTTGTTTTGATTCAAACTCTAGATAGGGTAGATTAGGATGCTGTCCGAACCCTGAAGTGATTGAAAGAGCCTGATGTCAGAAGCATCAACAATTTCCAACGAGAACTTACCACTCACTGTCGATAGTCTGGTGGAACAATTCGGGACATGTGGACTGCGGGCCGGACAAACGGTGCTTGTCCACAGCAGTATGAGTAAGCTGGGATGGGTCGCAGGCGGAGCGCAAGCCGTTATTCAAGCCCTGCTCAAGGTGTTGGGCGATGAAGGTACGCTGATGATGCCGACCCATACGACACAGAATACCGATCCGGCGAACTGGAGCAATCCACCGGTGCCGGGGACGTGGGTTCCGATCATTCGAGCGGAGTCACCGGCATATGATCCGGCGACGACACCCACACGCGGGATGGGTGTGATACCGGAGCTGTTCAGGACATGGCCGGGCACGGTACGCAGCTATCATCCAATCGGGTCATTCGCGGCACGAGGGCCAAACGCCGTCAAGATTACGAGCGATCACCAGCTGCTGGATATGTTCGGTGACAGTTCACCGCTGGGCGCGTTATATGAGCTCGATGGTTATGTGATGCTGCTGGGCGTGGATCACTGGAATAATACGTCGCTGCATCTGGCAGAAAATCGGGCGAACTGGCCCAACAAGTTCTACATCCAAGAAGGCACAGCGATGATGGTGCGTTGGGTGCGGGAGTGGGTATCCTTCAAGATGCTATCGATGGATACCGATGACTTCAAAGTGATCGGGGACGCTTATGAGGTGCAGGCGGGAATCCAGCGGGGTCGAGTCGGACAGGCTGAGGTTGTGTTAATCCGACAGCGCCCTTTGGTGGACTTTGCGGTAGAATGGATGGAAGCAAATAGAAAGTACTAAGTGCTTTATTTAACCCCCTCCCAAACCGTTCCCATAGCAATAGGGGAAGGCTTTCAATCCTATGAGGGGTTTTGAAGACTTATTTTAAGGAGCAAACGAAGATGGCTGAAGCATTGGGCATGATTGAAACCAAGTCGTTCGCGGCACTGGTCGAGGCGGCTGATGCGATGGTGAAGGCGGCGCGCGTCGAGCTGGTGAGCTATGAAAAGACGGGCGGCGGGTTTGTGACGGCTGTGGTGCGCGGCGACGTGGCAGCGGTTAAGGCGGCTGTCGAGGCAGGCGTGCGCAGTGGTGAGAAGGTGGGCGAGATTGTGGCCGTACATGTGATTCCGCGCCCGCATGTCAATGTGGATGCCGTGCTGCCGCTTGGTCGGGCGGACGAGGGCAAGGCGGGGATGAAGAACGGCGGGTAGGGGTTGGCGATTAGCTTTTAGCAATTAGCCAATTGTGGGCGCAAAGCCTTGCGCCCCTACAGGAACATTCTTTGTTGAGCGATAACACCTTGTCATAAGGTATCCTCTCCTTAGAGGGGATGAGGGATGTTTAGCGGGTTGAGTTCGACGGTCGATGGGGACGGTGTTCCATCGGTTTGTTTGGGTTTTAGGGAGAATAGCCATTATGATGCTGGCGAAGGTGATTGGTACAGTTGTGGCCAGCGCTAAGAGCGAGAAAACTGAAGGGCTGAAGATGCTGATCCTGCAACCGTTGGATCTGGCAGGGGCGGCCAAGGGCGCTTATGTGGTGGCGTTTGACGCAGTGGGCGCGGGCGAGGGTGAGGTGGTGCTGTATGTGACGGGCAGCAGCGCCCGACAAACTCCCGCGACTGAAGGCCGTCCGGCGGATGCGACGATCTTCGCGATTGTGGATACATGGGACGTAGACGGCAAGGTGCAGTACGAGAAGCGAGCGGAGTACACGGTGCCAAGCGCTGAGTGAGTCGACTGTTCATCGTGGTTCGTTTTTAGAGGGGTGCGTGAGCGCTCCTTTTTGTTTTGTGGCGGCTATCCGTCGCCAGTCAAAACAGGTTGTTAGTCCATAGTCTTTAGTCGAAATACAAAGACCGATGGCAAAATTGGCAGCAATTTCGGCAAATTCGGCGTGCCAAATGTGGCAAATGTTGAAAATATTGCAGTTGTGACTTGGTCGGTTTTGTCACATTTGCAACTATACCCCTAACCCCCAGCCCCTTCCGCCCGCAGTAACAGGGGAAGGGGAGAAAAAACCTGATCGGATTCTTCAGAATCAGAACGGTTATCAGTGAAGAATCAGCGGCGGTTAGAAAATGGCGGCGGCATGCCAACCAAGTCCTGAGCCAAATGCGGATGTTAAGGTGCGGCGGAGGGCAAGAACTATCTTGCCCCTACAACAGTTTACGACATTTAGAGAGCGAGAGTGTTACCTTTTGGAAGACCATTTTGTAACTCTTTGGCGGGGTTGGCGCTAACCGTTTTGAGGGAGCGGGGAAGCGCAGTGGGTTGGGGGATGGTTTGGAAAGAGTTGAGCGTGTTTAAAAAGGGTAAAGGAGGTAAAAGAGAGGGAATAAAGGGAGGAAAAGATGAAAAAACAGTATCCAAGTGATGTGAGCGATAAAGAATGGGCAATCTTGGAAGGCATGATTCCGAATCCGGGTGGCGGAC
>JBGAGF010000052.1:0-8340 GCA_044226855.1 Aggregatilineales bacterium | reverse complement strand
GCACCAGGTAACGCTTCGCGTTCGAGATGATGGGATGGGCTTTGTCCCCCCGCCACAGTTAAACGATTTAACGCGCAGCGGGCATTTTGGTTTGATGGGGATGCGCGAAAGATCGCAGCTGGTAGAAGGACGGCTGAAGGTGATTTCTGCACGTGGAGAGGGAACCACGATTGAGTTCATGATCCCTGTATAATTTCCGCTGCCTGACCCCGCTAAATTGCCTAGTCCACAGCGCGTCAAAGAGCGCATGTAACTTCTTCTAATCCAACCTATTCTTGAGATTGACAATGTATTAGCGCAAGGATGCGTCTTGTGCATTCCTGCACATCGCCAATCGAAGGAGATAAAGCCGTGAAAAGCCACAAAATGTCCCAAAGGATCATTCAGTTGACCGTACTCTTGGGACTTGTTTTTTTGACCGGAGGACAACTGCTCTCTAGCATTCCTTTTGTGTCCGCTCAGGATGACCATCATATCCAGGGAACGATTTGGGTCGCCGACGAATTCGGCAACAGCATCACCATCATTGATGCCAGCACGAACGAGCTGATTACGACCCTCACCGGTATTGAAGGTCCGCACAATCTTCAGGTTTCGCCTGATGGTGCAAGTGTATGGGCAGTCAGTGGACACGACTCTACCGCCGTGTTGATCGATGCTCAGACTTATGAACTGATCGGTACTGTACCCACAGGCGAACATCCTGCCCATGTCATCCTGACTCCAGATGGCAGTACAGCTTACGTGACGAACAGCGAGGACAACACCGTTACCGCGATAGATGTTGCCACTCTGACAGCAGCGGCGACGATCCCGGTGGGAGAATATCCGCATGGCTTGCGTCCCAGCCCGGATGGACGCTGGATTTACGTAGCGAATACCAATGGCACCACGCTGAGCGTGATTGATAGTGCCACTAACATCGCGGTTGCCGATATTGAGGTCGGGCAGCGTCCGGTACAAGTTGCTTTTTCACCGGATGGTGAAGTGGTCTATGTCTCGCTGAACTCTGAAAACGCTGTTGCCAAGGTGGATGTCGCAACACGAACGTTGGTGGATACTATCGAGGTAGGCGTTGGACCTATTCAGGTGTTTGTGACCCCGGATAACAGCACGCTGCTCGTCGCCAATCAAGGGACAGAAGATAATCCCAGCACAACTGTATCTGTGATAGATACCGCCACATTTGCAGTGGTCAACACCATCGAAACGGGAGATGGCGCGCATGGAGTGGTCATCGAACCCTCCGGGCTGTATGCCTATATCACCAATCTCTATGGAAATACGGTCTCAGTTCTCGATTTAGCCAACCAACAAGTTATTGCTGATATTCCCACAGGCTCAGGTCCCAATGGGATTAGCTTCTCGCCGCTTCCAGCATCTCCTGCGCCAGCGTCTGAGATTGCGCTTGCAGCGCACGCAGACAGTGCCGAACCCACCGATGACGAACATGCAGCGCACCATCCAGAGACAGAAGCGACCCCGACCCCGCTGCCCGATACTACTCCCGAATCGGGGATGGATATGGGGCAAATGGGCGGCATGGATATGATGTCGATGATGCAGCAGATGAGCGATATGATGGATACGATGATGGGCATGGAAATGCCTGACGAGATGCGTACCCAGATGGAACAAATGCAAGGCATGATGGACATGATGATGTCGGGTGAAATGATGCCGGGCATGGACATGATGGCGATGATGCAGCAGATGAGCGATATGATGGATACGATGATGGGCATGGAAATGCCTGACGAGATGCGTACCCAGATGGAACAGATGCAAGGCATGATGGACATGATGATGTCCAGTGAAATGATGCCGGGCATGGGTATGATGGACGAGACAGCAACACCTGCTCCAATGGAGGGCATGGACATGGGCGGCGGTCATTCCATGGAACCCATCAGCAGTGTGGGAGTGCCACCCGCGACGGAGAGCGTCGGAGGACAACCCCTTGAATATCGGTTGGAAGATGGCGTGAAAGTCTTCGATCTCACCGCAGAGCCGGTAATTTGGAACATCTTAGAGGATGTAGCGGTGACGGCGTGGACATACAACGGTACAGTGCCTGGTCCCATGATCCGCGTGACCGAAGGAGATCGTGTTCGCATCAACTTCACCAATAACCTGCCAGAGGCAACCACCGTTCACTGGCATGGAATCACGGTCCCCAATGCCATGGATGGGGTGCCGGGTGTCACCCAGGAAGCGATCCAGCCCGGTGAAACCTTTACCTACGAATTTGAAGCGCGTCCCGCCGGGACATTCATGTATCATTCCCACTTCGATAGTGATGTTCAGGTCGGGATCGGTTTGTACGCGCCGTTTATCATTGATCCGGTACAAAGCGACGAACCCACGCCAGATGTCGATGTGACCCTGATGCTGTCTGAGTGGCGTGTGATTGACGGGCAAACTTATCCTGCCATGCCCATGAGCGGTGCTGAACCTAACTATTTCACGATCAACGGTCACGCCTACCCATCAACGGAAACCATCAACGTCCAACGGGGTCAGCGGGTTCGGCTCCGTTTAATGGGTATCGGGCAGTTCATTCACCCGATGCACTTGCACGGGATGCCGTTTCAGGTGGTAGCAATAGATGGCTATCCGGTTCCAGAAGGCGCGCGTCAGACACGCGACACCCTGAGCGTCGCGCCAGGGGAACGTTACGATATTGAATTTGTGGCAACGGAACCCGGCACATGGGTTTTCCACTGCCACATCCTACACCATGTGACAAACGACGGCCTTGAGCCGGGCGGTTTAACCCTCGTCATCAATGTGACGGAATAGATCAAACGTTATGTAGGGAGATGCTAAAATGGTATCCCCTATAGCCTGCTAAAGTCCAATGTGAAAATGCTGTTTGCCAAAACTGACCACTACTGACCACACTGACCACTCCCTGTTAAGGTGAGAATGGTCAGTGTGACCAGTCTCACTCATTTGATCGGTTTAACGCTCGATACACCGCACATCATAGCGACGCATCATATCGAGAATATCCTCACGTTTGAAGCTGTACATCTGTCCTCCCGCATATGCCTTACGGTGGTTGCGGTCAACCAACTGCACACGGTTGAGGATATGACCGATCCACTGGGCGTGCCCCATCTGTTCCTTCGTATATCCCAGAATATCCCGCACCTGTTCACGTAGATCGACTGCTTTAATCCATTCAGGCTGGTTACGTGTGATGATTTCCAACGCCTGTAAGACCGCTTCCTCGCGCTCACTGAGCGACTTGCCTTCGCTGATCTGCTCATCCCATTCTGCCGCATTCGAGATGGCATCCAACAGTCCGATTACACCGCCCAGCTCCTCAAAAAAGGCTGCCAGCGCGACCAGCGGCGACCACAGTTCACCGGATCGATTGTGGAGCTTGTGTAGTTCAGGACGCTCAAAGTAGTTGCGATACATGACTTGAAAATGAGTCAGTGCCAGCGTGTAAAGCTGGTGACGCAGTGGTGCGCCGTCGAAATCTGGCGGGAATGATGGCATCTTCTGCGTGGTGCGGCGCATGGGAATGGCGATACAGCGGCTGGCGAGGATGTCCTCCAGTCCCATGATGGCTGCCAGAATCTTGGGCGAGTATACGTCAAATGCCTGCGGTTTCAGATCATCACCCGTGACGCGGATCGCGGGCATCCCCTGCTTGTAACCGCTGTTCAGCAGTTGGCGTATCTGCTGCATTCCGGGGTCTTTCGGATTGTGGTAGCGTTCCGCTTCATCAATACCTACCGTACAGCTCGTCTGGTGGATGAGGCGAAACATACTTGGACCTGTCGGGTCGGAGGTGGTAATCATGTTGAACGCCAGTGGCTGCAAGACGCGCATCACCGTGCTTTTGCCGCTGTTTTTCGGTCCGTTGAGCGCCAAATAGGGATAGGCAGGAAACATGGTGTAGAAATATGTCCCGATTGTCCACAGTGTCAGTAAGCGGCTCTCGATGTTGGAGCGGAAATCGATGTAGGTCTTGAATAAGTCGTGGATGGCATTAAACACCGCACCAGGCTGAATCGTTTCTCCGTCCAGATAACGGCGAATGTCACTGTAACGCCAGCGCATCAGAAATTCCGAGCCGTCGGGAATGACTTTCAGAGCAACTTCCTGATCCCTGATGGTGATAATCTGCTCATCGGACAGGCGACGCAGTTCGCGGGTGCTGGTGACGAGATAAGGCTGTGTATTCAGTTTGTTCCCTTTGGTGCGCTCAATCACCGATACTGTAACCATCGCTACCTCGGGTCGAAAGCCCAGTGCGGGGGACAAAATCGGGATACTGTCGCTTAACACTTCAGGCATGTCTGCTCCTTCCGTTTGTTTCTGCAGAGATTGAGCCGCTTTGTACATCTCGCTAAAGCTGTGTCCCTTCACCCCAATCTTCGCCATCAGACTTTTGAACTCCGCCAGCGCGAAATCGTCCAGTCCGCTGGCACAGGTGAATAATTCACGGATAGCATCCTGTCGTTCAAGACCTTCGAGGTTGGCGGCGTGATGGACTTCAACTGCTAGCCAGCTTTCCGCCTTGTTAAGCAGCGCTAGCGCATCCTCGGCAGTTGCCCCTTTTTGCAGCCACTCGTTGGCATCTTTTACATCACCGGGCAGAGTGGGCAGGTAGGTTTCCCCCTTCAGCGTCAGGGCGAGACTGCGACTTTTAGCGCGGGCATCCTCGGTATTATCCAGCGCGACGAACAGCCGGGGATGTGTTATTAGCCGCTTGAGTAGTGCATCCGCTGCCTGCATCCCACCGATGGCAATGGCTGGTATACCCCATTCGGCAAAGGTAATAGCATCTGCCTGACCTTCAACGATGACGACTAGCTCTGCCTGTGGGCTATACAGGTGATTGTAGTACGGTTGGCGCTCACCGATGATGTCGCGGGGGGGATTGTAGTGTTTCTTGCCTTCAATGCTGCGTCCGCTGAGATAGGTCAGCCGTCCTCGCTCAGTATGAATGTAAACGATCATGTTGGCAGGGAATTTCTGAATTGCGGTTCGCCAGTTATCTGACAGATTCAAGTCAGCCACCAACGCACGTTTATCCTGCGGTATAAATCCGAGTCTTGCTGCCTTGATGGTAGTCAATTGCCAACGGCGTTGCTCAGTCACGTAGGCGAGTGCGGCGGGGGTAGTCAAAAGGGCATCGTGCAAACGCTGGACAAGCTGCCGTTCTGCCCATGCGGACGATTTCTTAAAATTGAGATTTTCTTCCAGCGTGATACCCGCACGCTGCGCCAGGTAACACACGACTTCCATGAATTGCGTCGCATCCCGATTGTTCCACGCGCCGAGTGACAGCAGATGCCGTCCGACGAAATCAAACACATCGCCGTGTTCCCCTCGCGAATTCCAAAAATAAAATCCTGTGTTGGGTACCACTACCAGACTATCGTGTTCGACACCAATGAATCGTGAACCTGACTTCTTCAACGCGAATTTCTCCGCGACGATTTCCTCAATTGGGTTACGGGAGCGTATCTGCTCCAGATCAAATGTCATCTCCAAAACCTCCGGGTCATAAGCAAAGCTGAATAAAGGTCGTGTTAGAAAAACACGACGAAGGGTCAAAAATCAGTTGCAGGAGATTGGAGGTTGTGATACATTGAGAGTGCTGAGTTCGCCAATGTATCATCCGCCTGCCGCCCACCCGCCTTGTGTGAAGTGGGCTTTTCATTTATTTGGGTGGGCTACGATTTCGTTGCATTTCCTTTACCTCCCTAAAAAGGTTCACGCGCGTGAACCTTTTATTCGTTATTCAAATACCGATCAGCCTCTGCCAACAGCTTTTGCAAAGCCTGAAGGCGTGCGCGTGCAATAGCGATGTCGCCTTCTTGCTGCATCAAGGCGCGAGCGATATCCTGTGGAGCTGTCGAACTAATCGATTGAGTAACTCTCGCTACTCTGACTGCTTGTGCAGGGAGCTTTTCGATGGGATCGGAAGTGTTGGTGAATAAATCATCACCCTCACACAATTCTTTCACCTGCTTGCTTGTTAGATTGAAGTCGATGATTTGACGAACAATCTCTGAGTGGTATTCTGGAGAAATCGTTACCACATAACGCAATTTGTATTCTTCGATATTGTGACGATCAGCCAGTTCAAGTGCTTCATCTGACAACTTCAACAGATTCTTGATGTAACTCAAATAGCCTTTCTTCACGCCTCCCATTGCACTTAGGATTGACTCGGTATATTCCCGTTTGCCACGCAAGTCGAGTTCCAGTGCCTGACGATAGAAGTCATTCGATACCGCATGGGACGGAATCTCGTAGCCATGAATAGTTAGCAGAAGCAGAGCAGCCTGTCGTGCCATCGCTATTGCAGATAAACCACTGCGAGCGGTGTTCTCTTTTGCCTGTCTAAAGACCGATGACCGTTCTGTCGGGATGATAATGCAGGGGATCATGCCATCACTGTTGTAGCCAGCGATGAAGTCGCGCAGCAGCCACGTTGCCCAGTAGCGACGTTCGCCTGTCTCAATCCGAAACTGCTGCGTCACGCCCTGCGAGACATCCACCACGGTCAGCGGATTGACCTGTCCATCATCGCGGATGGTGATGGCAAGGTTGACCAGATCGTGAAGCAGTTGTTCTTCGGGTGAGAGATGGACCGACTGGTCTTCATCTCCTTCATCATCGGGGTTAGGCAGCAGTTCCAGCACATTGTTGAAAGGTCGTCCGCGCTGTCGGGCGGCAACCTGTACGAGTTGAACAAGTTCTTTGAGTGCCTGTGTCGGTGTCAGACGATTGCTGTGGAAAGCGAAATGTAACTGCTCTGGCAGCACCCGGCGTGGCTGCACCGGATCTGGACGCACCATTTCCAGCAGGAGGCGCTCCACACGGATGCTGTTGTCCTCGAACTGCTGAGGGTTGCCCAACAGTAGTTCTTCCGTAACACTACCAAGCAAATCATCAATACGGTGGGTCTGGTTTTTCGGTGGCATTACACACCACCTTTGGCGATGCGCTGTACCAGTTTGCCCACAAACTGAGCGTAAGCCTTACTCGCGGATGCTTTCGGATCGTAGTTGAAGATGCTCTGGTGATTTTGATGGGCATAAGACACTGCCTCATTTGCTGGGACAACACCGAGCAGCAGCTTGCCCAGAACACTATGTCTCTTCAATTCATCCAGCAGATGATTATGCCCCCGGATGCGGGTGTTCATCTTCGTGACGAGAATGCCGCTGACCCGCAGATTGGGCTGCCGCCAGCCCTCACGAATCTCATTGATTTTCCCGATGACACTCATCAGCCCAACGGTTTCCAGATAGCGCGGTTCTACTGGCACAATCGCGTCCGTTGCCGCAATCAAACCCATTTCCGTCATGAGCGAGAACGATGGACGTGTGTCGATAACGATAGCGGCATACCGATTGATGATACGGCTCAAGGGATCAGCGAGGCGATAGGGTGCGCCTGCAATCCCCATCAATTCACGCTCCGCGCCTTCGAGCATGGGGGAGGCGGGTAGCACATGCAGGTCGGCATCCCATGTCGATTGCACAATGCAGTTGAGCAGGGTTTGTGCCGCATTCTGGCGGTCTGCCATCAGTACGGTGTACAGACTGTCATCCGTGCCGTAGTCCTTTGTCCCGGTGGTGACGAGGGTGGCATGTGCCTGACTGTCAGTATCGATGAGGAGAACACGAGCATTCGGAGCGCCAGCGCGTCGCAGCATTCCTGAGATACCGAGCGCGGTATTGGTGGCGGATGTCGATTTCCCGACACCCCCTTTGTGATTGGTGAAAACAAAAACGCGAGTCATTGCAACTTCCTCTCAATTCAACAAACCGGATAGAAATCGCTGTGCTTGCAAAGACTTCGCGGAAGCGTGTTAGACTGTCCTACGGGAGTCTTGCTGGCTGAAGCAGCGAGCCTTCAAGGTGGTTGGGAGAGACGAAACCTCTCCCCAATCACCGCAAAGCCAAAACCTTTTCCGGGTCTGTGAAGCGCGCTATACTTGCGCGTTGAGGAAATGCAATCTGTTGTAGAAATTCAGGGGTGGTATAGCTTGTGGGTTGTTCGCCTAAACTCTTGTCCTTCCCGCACAACAGGAAACTATCCGAACAGTTTTCTGAGCAAAAACCGATAACACTGTTATCGGTTTTTGCTTTTATATCTCCCGAGAGAACTAGGTTAGTGAATGGAGCATATAGCTCTGTTTTTTCCACTGAGCCTATTTGGCGCTGGCCTTACCCCGATTTAACGGACACACAAAGTGTCAGAAGATAGCAAGCTGCTCAAAGGCACAAGGGCTGAGATAGCCGAGAGCCGAATGCCGCCGCTGACGGTTGTACCAAACTTGAATGTATTCAAAGATAGCTT
>JBGAGF010000003.1:0-499148 GCA_044226855.1 Aggregatilineales bacterium | reverse complement strand
ACTCGAAGTTGATACTGGGGTGGTTCGTTGCATGGGGGTGGTGCGCCTACGACTGCACCATAGGTGACCACTTGACCATCAAAGCTGAACGTGCCAGAAGCGTAGCTGGTCTCCGGTTTAGCAGAATTTTCAATACTATCTGCTAAATTCATAGTGCCGTCAGCATTAAAACGAATGTAAGCCATGCCTTCCGGAGCGTTAAAAACGGGGCCAATCAAATATTGTTTCCAGACACCAGCTATATCTTCAGCCTTAGTCGCGATCAGATCGCACGGGCCGGTCAGTCCGGTGGTACAGGGAACGAGCTCTTTTTCCATTTCTTGAGGTAAAGCAACGGGTTCAGGCGCAACAGCAGTAGAGGCAGCCTGAAGCGCGCTCACCCGGCTTGGAGAACTGGCGAGACTGGCTGTGATAAGCACCGCAAACAACATGACCACGGCAACAACACTGATCAAAACGGATTTAATCTTCATCGTTTTACTCCCCTGTATTGGTGAAAGGCTTAGAGATAAAGCCTGAACTTTATTGAAGCACCCCAACCACCCTGAAAGAAGTATTTGCTGATACAAAAATGGTTACAGTTTGGATACAGACTTCGTTACAATGGACGAATTTATGAAGGGGGAGGATTGTGATGACCGTTAAAACCTCATTCGGTCAGTGGCTTAAACAGCGTCGCAAAGTACTCGACCTCACGCGTGAAGACCTCGCAGGACGCATTGGCTGCGCGGCAGTTACGCTCAGAAAAATTGAAGCGGATGAACGGCGACCCTCCAAACAGATTGCGGAACTTTTAGCTGAATTCCTAAACATTCCTTCCCATGAACACGCTGCATTTGTACGTTTTGCCCGCGCCGAGCCCGCAGAATCGGATGCGCCTTGGGGCACACCTTTTCATCCTCCCACTAATTTACCCACGCAACCTACATTGCTCATTGGTCGGGAAGAAGCGGTTGCTGACTTACGCAAACGGTTGCTTCAGCCTGAATCCCGTATGCTTACCCTCAGCGGCCCACCGGGCATTGGCAAGACACGGCTGGGACTACAGGTGGCCGCCCAACTGTTGGACGACTTTAGTGATGGCGTGTTCTACATTGGTCTTGCCTCAATTCGTGATGTCAACCTTATACCAACAACGATTGCCAGCATCCTCAGCATACCGGAAGGTGGCCCACAAACGCCGCTCGAACGCTTGAAAGCTTTCCTACGCGACAAACAAATCCTGCTCGTATTGGACAACTTTGAACAAATTTTGGCAGCTGCGCCTCAAATCGCAGAACTTCTCGCCGCATGTCCCTCGCTTAAATTGCTCGTAACGAGCCGTGCACCCTTGCGTATTCGCTATGAGCGACAGATTCCAGTATCACCATTGGCTGTTCCTGATCTTGCCCACTTACCGGATCTGGATAGGTTGTCCCAATACTCGGCTATGATACTTTTTATAGAACGGGCACAGGCAGTAAAGCCGGATTTCTTACTGACTCAAGAGAATGCAGCAACTGTTGCAGCTATTTGCACTCGACTAGATGGACTGCCGCTGGCAATTGAATTGATCTCGGCACGTGTCAAATTGTTGTCGCCGATGGCGCTTTTGGAGCGACTGCATGGAAGGCTGATGCTGCAATCTGACGGCCTTCGTGATATTGAACCACGCCATCGAACGCTGAATACCGCTATTGATTGGAGTTTTCAACTTCTGAGCTTCGAAGAGCAGATCCTGTTCCGGCGCTTAAGCGTTTTCGTTGGAGGCTGGATGTTAGACGCGGCTGAGGCAGTATGTATGGAAACTTTGAGCCTAAACCTTCTGGACGCGCTATCTTCCCTACTAGATAAAAATTTAGTGAAGCACGATACAAGGTTAGGCGGCGAACCGCGCTTTATGATGCTGGAAACGATCCGGGAGTACGCGTTGGAGCGACTGGCTGCTAGTGGGGAACATAAGATGCTCCTGCGCCGTCATGCGGCATACTTTGTAACATTGGCTGAAGCGGCGCAGCCGATTTTGACTAAACCTCAGCAGGGATTATTGTGGGATCGTATGGAGGTCGAGCATCCCAACTTCCGTGCAGCATTGGAGTGGGGTGAAATGGGGCTTCGCTTGGCGGTAGCATTGACAGTATTTTGGTTCCGGCGCGGTCATATAAGCGAGGGAAGTGGCTGGCTAATAAGCACCCTAGAGCGGCCTGAGCTAGGGTCGTCCCAAGAGACATATCTTACCCACAAGGCAAGTGCGCTTGAATGGCTTGGGGATTTTAGCGTCTTTCAAGGTAATTTTGACATTTCGCAGCAGCGTTATGAAGAAAGTCTGGCCTTATACCGGGCGCTCGGAAACAAAGATGGAGTTGCTAGGGTGCTGGGAAATTTCGGAATATCGGCTGAGATGCGCGGCGACCACGAACGAGCTATCGCCCTTATGCAAGAAAGCCTGTCTCTATTCCGCGAACTTGGAAATAAAATTGGCATTGCATGGGATCTCTTCTTCATGGGGCAGCCAGCTTATACACATGGTCAGATCGAACAGGCTGGCGCGATGTTTGAGGAGAGCGTGATGCTATTCCGCGAAGTGGATGATACATGGGGGATCGCGAGTGTACTATTTCGGCTTGCGATGGTAGCAGTAGATAAAGGTGATTACAGGCAGGCGGGTGCATACTTGGCAGAGAGCTTAGT
The DNA here is from genome assembly GCA_044226855.1 of Aggregatilineales bacterium. Taxonomy (GTDB): domain Bacteria; phylum Chloroflexota; class Anaerolineae; order Aggregatilineales; family Phototrophicaceae; genus CFX2. The sequence continues at coordinate 496,478 of JBGAGF010000003.1, read as the reverse complement.
TCGTTTGCAAGAGTTAGGTGAACGCTGGCAAATCGTCAACACATTAGAGGTTTTCGCCTGTCTAGCAGCGGCAGAAGGACAAAGCTCAAAGAACCCGCAACTGAGCCTCATCCGGTCGGCCCGCATCTTCGGTGCGACGGTCGTACTCCGCGAGGCTCTCCATACGCCAGTATTGCCCTCCGAACAGCGTTTTTATGATCGAGGCATCGCTGCCCTCCACGCCCAATTAGACGAGGCTTCCTTGAGAATGGCATGGGCAGAAGGTCGGGCCATGACGTTTGATCAGGTTGTCGCCTATGCATTGTATAACAGCACCTCGCCCACTGAAATCCCGCCTACCCTATAGCTTGCCGCGCACAAGTCCGACACGTATCGTTTCTCCAACTATCTATTGACCATGCTGTTGGTACTGATGGTCATCCGATCCCCATCCACGCTAATTGCAAAAGAAACGTTCGATAGAATCGCCCAAAAATTGCAACAAAATGGGTTGAATATCCTTGCACGGGTTGGGGAATTTAATTCGATTATGACGTTAGTGTGTGACTATCGCAAAGTGGGGATGCCAGTTGCCACGCCGAGGGTCATTACCCCAACCCCACATCGGCACGTTGACAGGCTCGCGCCGCCGCAAGCCCCCCTCAATCCTTCATCACCACGTTCTCAGGCTCACTCCGGTGAAAGCCCGCAAGCGAGGGAGGAGGCTTAATCCGCTGAAAGCCCGTAGTAATAGGGTAAGGGAACCATGCGGGAGGGTCACAGATCCTCCCCTACGAGAGCATACTCCGTGTTAAAGAATGAAAGAGCATTATCTTGCCCCTACAAAGACATACTCCGTTTTAAAAAGTAAAAGACGATTATCTTCTTGTCCCTACAGCATCATACGATCGATTATGGGGAGTTTGGAAAGATCATTTTGAGGGAGCGGGAGTGTTAGGGTGGTTGGGGAATGGTTGGAACTTGGTAGAGCAGGTTTGGGAAAGTAAACCTCAATACGAATAAAAGAGGCTTCGCTAGAAATATAGCATTTATTGAAGCCAGTCAAAGTGATTCTATTAAGCGGGGAACAAGCTTTCTTGACGAAATGCCTCAGGCTATTCCTGAAATGCAATTGGTTTTCCTATCCCCGCTTATTTGATAACACTCCAATTTACAGCAGCAGAAAAGTTCAGGATGAAGCATGCCCATTAACATTGAGCTTCACTGTTAAGAGTGGGTTCTCGGCTAAACGCAGTTCTAACCATGATTGAAGAAATGCTAAAGTCGACTCTGCGCCCTGATTCTCGTTCGGGCGATCAGGATGCAAGCCATCTCGGCACCCGCCCGTCGTTGAATCATAAACAGGCAAATTCAGGTCGTTCTGGCCTAGAAACCACTCAAAAGCCCGTTGCGCTTCTTTACGCCAAGTCTCATCTTTCGTGCTCCGGTAGGCTTCGAGGCAAGCAGAGATCATGGACTGAGCCTCGACCGGTTGTTGATCGAATCGTGCCCGTTTGCCGTTGTGTTGATAAAAGCCGTTTGATCCGATAGGCACAAAATGAGTTCCTGCTGTGTGAGAACGCTGTAGATCAGCTAACCACTTAAGCGACTCCAAACCCGCTTCAGCCATATCCGAATTCGGTATCCATTGGCCGCACATCAGCATGGCTTGGGGCAGCACCGCATTGCAATACGTTAAACCTTCTTCGTACCAAAGCCATTTATCGGCGCGCGTCTCTTGATAAATATGCAGCAAGCGCTCGGCCAACTCGTTACGAATCTGATTGACCATACGATCACCGGAGAAACGCCGGAAGTATTCGTGAATACCGATTAGAGCGAAAGCCCAAGCTCTGGGACTCGTGGTGTTAAGGATAGCCGGTAAAGCCTGCTCGAACACCGAGCCTGCCATACTCTGAAGCGCATGATTGTTAGAGCGGCCTAATACTGTACCTAAGGCCCACAATGTTCGTCCGTGACTATCATCCGATCCGCTTTCTTCCAACCAATTGTGCTGGTAATCCATAAAGTTTCGGAAGCGGCCATTGGCTGTATTGAACCCATACCAAATAAAAGCGAGATAGCGTGTCGCGAGTTCGGATATTTGGGCGCTGCTGGATTCCTCTAAAAGCGTGGCGACGATCAGCGCACGAGCATTGTCATCAATACAATAACCTTCACGATAATTGGGCACAGTGAAACCTGCATGCTGCAAAATGCCTGTGTGATCGGTCATGTGTCGCAAGTGATCCAATTTGAGAGGGGGCAGTTCACTCGGACGTTGATCCATTGGTTTGACAAAGAAACCAGAAGATGTGAAATGGCGGCGTTCCGTACGCGCACGCTGAAAAGTCTCCATATAACGCTGGGACACCTGCGGCCAGATCATGGCTCGTCCAAACAAATAAGCCCGCTTTCGCATGGCATGACGCTTTGATTCATTGTCCAGAAGGTCGAGTACTTGCTCGGCCATTTTTGCTGGATCATGAAAGGGTACTAAGGAGCCGCGCTCGTCAGCTAACATTTCTTCGGCATACCAATAAGGGGTCGAGATGATCGCTTTTCCCGCACCTAATGTATAGGCGAGTGCTCCGGAGGTAATTTGCGCGGCATTAAGATAAGGTGTGATATAAATATCGGCTACGCTAATGAACTCAATGAGTTCCTCTAAGCTCACAAAACGATTATAGAAGCTCACATGGCTTTCCACCCCTTTGTCACGGGCCAATCGTTGAAGCGATAGTCGGTAAGTCTCGCCGTCATGCTTTAAGACATTCGGATGGGTTGCGCCCACAATGAGGTAAACGACATTCGGATATTGTGCAACGATATCGGGCAATGCAGCGATGACATCTTCTATGCCTTTATTGGCCGACAGTAAGCCAAAACTGAGTAAGACCATCTTGCCTTCAACGCCAAACATGTCTTTATGAAAGCTGGGGTCTACAAAGGCGACATCGGGAATACCATGCGGGATCATGTCGATCTTTTCCCGCGCAATGCCATAGACTTCTTGCAACATTTCGACACCGCGCTCACTCATCACCACCACACGATCCGATAATGATGCAACCTCTTGCAGAACTTGTCGCTGATTCACATCAGGGTCTTTTAAAACCGTGTGAAAAGTAGTCACAATAGGCATCCGTAATTCTCGCAAAAGCACCAGTATATGACTGCCTGCTACCCCACCATAAATACCATATTCATGCTGAAGACAAACGATATCCACATTGTTTATGTTCAAGAAATCAGCAGCCCGACGATAAGAATCAATGTCTTTCTCTTCTAGTTCAAAACGAACGCGGGGCGGATATGTATAGCCTTCCTCAATATCGTTGACAGGTAGCGCGATACAGGTTATGTCACTGAACTCACTTGCAATGGCTTCGCACAGATCAGTCGTAAACGTAGCAATGCCACATTGGCGAGGCAAATAATTGCCAATGAATCCAATGCGGTTAATCGCTAAAGGGGTTGAGTTATTTTCCATAGACAAGTGTCGCGCTCCTTTGAAGCATTTTTGGACTATAAGACGTCCAATGCTGTAACATTACCCGGCTTCTATACGACCGGCGTTAATTGATCTGAGACTAGGGCTTCGATTGTGAGAATCATGCCGGCAATGGAAGCGGCGCTTTCTACAGCACTGCGGGTGACCCGTGCGGGATCGGGAATACCCGACGCAATCATGTCTACATAATCTTCAGACATGACATCGTAGCCAATACGTAGGTTCTTCTCATAAATCTGCATCCGACGTACATTAGCGATAATTACCGCGCCTTCTTGACCCGCGTTTTCAGCGAGGCGTCTCATGGGGATTTCGAGTGCAGCGCGGACAATGTTGACTCCGGTATTGATATCTTCCTCGTCAAACTTGAGGCCAGCAAGAGCTGCTACCGTATTCATAAGCGCTACTCCACCACCGGGAACGATACCTTCTTCAATGGCGGCACGGGCAGCGCTCAAAGAATCTTCCACACGATGCTTCTTCTCTTTCAGTTCGATTTCGGTTGCAGCGCCCACGCGGATGACAGCCACACCACCGCTGAGCTTTGCCAGACGTTCCTGAAGTTTCTCGCGGTCATAATCGCTAGTACCGGTGGCATCAATTTCGTTGCGGATTTCAGCGATATGGGATTTGATGAGGCTGCTTTCGCCAGCGCCATCTACGATCACAGTGTTTTCCTTGGTGCTGACCACTTTGGCTGCCCGACCAAAATCTGGCAGAGCCACCATTTCGAGGCTGCCTCCAGTCTCTTCGCTGATGACCGTACCGCCTGTCAGAACCGCAATATCCTTCAGCATAGCCTTGCGGCGATCACCAAAGCCCGGAGCCTTAATGGCAAAAACATTTAGCACACCGCGCAGCTTATTGAGCACGAGGGTTGCCAAAGCTGGTCCATCCACATCTTCAGCGATGATGACCAAATCACGCACATCGTTCTGAATCAGTTTTTCCAATATGGGGATGATGTCCTGCGCGGCACTGATCTTCTTTTCATAGATTAAGATGTAAGGGTTCTGGATAGAAGCTTCCATTGTCTCGAAGTCGCTGACGAAGTAGGCGCTCAGGTAACCGCGATCAAACTCCATGCCTTCAACATACTCTGTTTCGAATTCAAGCCCCTTGCTCTCTTCAACCGTCACAACCCCATCACGACCCACTTTATCGATAACCTCGGCAATCAAATTACCAATCGTAGTGTCCTGAGCGCTGATACTGGCTACTTGAGCAATCGCCTCCCGTGTGTTGACGGGAATAGCCTGCTCCATAATGTGATCAGAAACCACTTCTAGGGCAGCCATGATGCCTTTTTTCAGCAGCATGGGGTTCGCGCCCGCGGCCAAGTTCCTCATTCCGGCATGAACCATGGCCTGCGCCAGAATCGTGGCGGTTGTCGTACCATCGCCCGCGATGTCGTTGGTTTTGGAAGCAGACTCTTTTACGAGCTGTGCGCCCATATTCTCAAACGAGTCGGGCAAGGATATTTCATTGGCGACGGTCACACCATCATGGGTCACAGTCGGAAATCCAAAATTCTTCTCAATGGCAACATTGCGCCCTTTTGGACCGAGTGTGATGGCCACCGCATTTGCAACTTTATCAATGCCTCGGAGCAAGAGTCTTCGAGCCGTGTGTTCAAAAACGATTTGTTTTGTCATGAGCTTTCTTTCTGCGATCCATATGTCATCTCAAACGGACTACGACTGTTGATAAGTCGCTTTTTCGCTCTCGATGATCGTTTGCTTTACTAAAGCGTGTTCCTTATGGTGCCGTTCGCGTTCGACAGCGCGATGGTGCGACCACACGAGTAGATTGTTATCCTCAAAAGCTGACAGGTTATCGGCTTGAGTAGTAGTTTCAAGATGGTTGTAACTGCGGCAGGTCTATTAGTGAATGTCATTTCAGTTTTGTCCTTACTTTATGCATAGGGAGTCGATGAAGGTCGGGTCATACAGTCGCGCGATTTGAGAAACACGTTGATGTTTTTTGCATAAATATCAGCGCAGGTTTTACAAAACTGGGAAGACACGATACGGCAACTTCACAAGCAGCGGCAAACTTCATTCCAGTCCGCGGACTGTATTCTTATTTCTTCAAATGACCGGCAAAACTTGGCTGCTTGAGAAGAGCAGTAACAATGACTGAGGGAAAAAAACCTAATTAAACTAAACACAACGGGCAAGAGGAAGATTGAATTGTAGATAAGGTCACTTTGGAAGTGAGATTTTAGAAGTTAACGAAACATCCCACTTGTAAACAACATTATACCCGTAATTGTTGAATATAGCTCGTCCTCTATCTTGTCACTCATCTCTCATCAAGCGGTGATGAGAGGTGGATTGGTAACCACAAGCTCCCATCATGATATTTGTATCGCGAGGTTGTTTTCGCGTTCGACCTCATACAGATTACAGACGGAGAGAGGCAATTTCAGGCTGATTTCGATTTCGATATTTCGTGGAGTTTGTCGGCGGCATCATGGGTCAAGACTTCTCGCCCTTGGTCATCAAACCCTAGCGCACGCGGCACACCTGCAAATCCTTCGTGCTCAAAGTGCCGCAGCAGAGCGAAGACAGTCAAAGAAGTGTGTTGCTCCGACTGACGCGGTGAACGGTCTGACCGACTCGAACGACATTCGAGTGAGAACCGCCACCAAGGGTCATCTCTGGCTCAACCATAATGACCTCCTCAGGCTACGTCGATGGAATATCGTGGGGATTCTCGCCTGTTAAATTTGTGAGCGTCTTGGTTTGTCCACACTGAAAAGTTAATGAACGGCTGAGGCGCACCTCAGCCCTAGCGATAGCCTATTTGTTTGTCGATGTTGCCCCATCAACTTACTGCTTGAGGCGATAGGAGACAAAGGCAATGGTGCGATTGTCAGGTGACCATGAATTTACGTTGATGGTTCCCTGTCCGCCAAAGAGCTTGGCAATGGTTTTGGAGTCCCCGCCTTGAGCCGGAATCACGCGGAGTTCGACGTTTTTATTCGCTGGATGAAGCGCAGCCTCGACCTCATTTTTGTCGTAGGTGATGTAAACCACCCACTGACCATCAGGAGAGACGTGCGGGAACCAGCAGTTGGCATCTTCCTTGACGATCTGCGTCTGTTCCGAGCCATCGACTTTCATGCGCCAGACCTGCATCAATCCGGTACGGGTGGAGTTAAACCAAATATGCTGGCCGTCGGGTGAATATTCAGGGCCGTCATCCAAGCCGGAGATATTGGTGAGCTGGGTTTCGGAGCCACCTTCGACTGGAATGGTGTAAATGTCGTACTGACCGTTGCGTTCGGCACAATAGGCGAGCCGTTTTCCGTCCGGTGACCAGCCGTGCAAATAGCTGGGACCTTTTTCGGTCACTTGTCGCGGGTCGCCGCCCTTAAAGGGGAGGATATAAATCCGTGAGGTGGCATCTTCATTGGTGAAATGGCTGACGGCGAGTTGGGTATTATCGGGCGAGAGGACATGATCATTGTTGCAGTCGGTGGCTAATCCGGTGTCGATCTCTTGGATGTTGCCTGTCGCCAGTTCGTAGGTGAAGATATGCCCACGCGCGTTATAGACCAGATAGCGGCCATCACGCGTCCAATTGGGGGCTTCGATGACATAATCAAACTCTTTCAGAACGGTTCGAACGCCGGTAAAAACGTCCATCGTTTCCAGAATGCTGTACGTATCCCGTTCGGCAAAATATTTTCGTAGGGTTGCAATGTCCATTTTGCTGTCTCCAAATCTTTTATTTCAATTCATCAAGGGGAGCAGCCACACCCTTCAGGAGTGCTTGGAATAACTGGCTGTAATCCGATTGATGGTTCACGCTGAGTTCAATGCCCAACTGGTCTTTCGAGTCCACGTAGCTGTAGGAGCCGCCGGGGAAATAGCCGATATGGTAGGGAAGCGGCACTCCAATATCCGAGAGGGTTTGTTGAAAAACTTTCCGGTCATCGACGAATACACAAAAATGAAAAACACCCTGTCCATTTTTCTCGAGAAATGCCCGCCACGGGCTGGGCGTTTCACCCGGCTGAAGCAGTTCCAGTACGAAGTTGTCCAACTGATACTTTGCGACCTGACAATCTCGGTATTCGGCGAGCTTGTCGTGGGTATAGTGGAGAATGCCATCGGGAAAGATCGTTTCGATTTTCTCTTCGGGCAGACCCAGCACCTCCGACCAATTGGCGTTGGCCTGCTTCACATCGTGCACTACAATACAGATCTGGGTGATGATTCGGTTTCCTGACATGTGACTCAGCTTTCCTTTTTGGAATAGTCCCTCAATAAAGTTTCATTACACCAGCCCGTACTGAAGGGCGGGGTTGTTTTCGCGTTCGACCTCATCCAGATTGCAGACGGCAAGATGACCGTGTTCGTAAAGGTATTCAACATGCGCGCCGACTTCTTCAAGCGCAAGCAGGATGTCGTAGCCGTGCTTATCGGGATACATGTGCTTGGAGATGTCGCTGATGGTGATGGGTTGGCCTGCCACTTTGATGGCATCGATGACGCGATCCAGTTTGCGCTGATGGCTGGCGCGAATGCCGACGATGCGTTCGTAGACATCGGTGACCGGTTCTTCGTGGCCGCCGAGCGAGAGACGGATGCCATCCAAACGCGACACTTTTTGCAGCGATTCGAGGTAATGACCGAGACCGGTGTAGCGGGTGATGCTCTCCGGCGATTGGTGGGGCGTGGTGCGCGCCAGAATGTGATCGGCGGCGAGGAGCACATCGCCGACAAGGATGCAGACCTGCCCCGGGCAATGACCGGGCGTATGGATGAAGGTCATACCGTCAATGGCGGTTTCTTCGGTGAGGTTGATGCTGACCTTGACCGATTTGACGTGCTTTTTGGAGAAGCCGTACATCTCGATGACTTTGGGCAGGAGCGAGTCACTGACTCCGGCGCGTTCGAGATAGACGCGCAAGTCTTTGGTGGCGACGATGACGCGTTCTTCGTAGCTGGTGAGGATGCGGCGGTCAATCTCGTGGACGCCGACTGCCGCGCCGGTTTGCTCGACCATGAAGGCCACACCGCCGAAGTGGTCAATATGGCCGTGGGAGATGAAGATGCGCTGGATATCGTGCTCGGTGATGGGTTCGTTGAAGTCGGTTTTCAGGGCGCGAATTCCGGCGAGCACCTGCTCGTTGCTGCTGCCATATCCGGAGCCGGTGTCGATCAAGGTGGGGACGCCTGCGCCGAGCAGCACAAAGCAGTAAACAATGAAATTGGGGAAGGCTTCCGCCGGAATGCGATAAATGCGCACGCCGGTATTCGACTCGTAACGCTCAATCGGGGGGAGGGACATGGGTAAAACCTTTTAACCACAGAGACACAGAGAGAAGGAGAATACAAATGCAATTGAACCGCAGAGAGTTTTAACACAAAGACTCAATGACTCAAAGGCACAGAGTATTTAGCTGCCCGCGTTTTGAGGGCTGGGTGTTAATCCGCAGGGACGAGCGGGACTTCAGTTTTGCCCCACCAGCGGAGTTCGATGGTACCACTGACGAGCAGCCCTAGTAATACGAACACCGTGCCAGCGATGTCGGTTACGCGAATGGGTTCGCCGAGAACGAGCGCGGCTTGTAAGTAACCGAAGACGGGCGTGAGGAACATCCACATGTTGGCGCGAACGGGGTCTTTCTTCAAGAGATAAAACCACAGGATAATGCCGATGATGGAGATGGCGATCACCGACCAGCTCAGACCGATGACGAGATTAGAGGTGATGGGCGGCAGCGTTGGGCCATTGAGTGCCACAGCAAAGGGAAAAAGGAAGATGCCACCGATGGCGATCTGCCAGCCGTTCAGCAGCCGCGCGGGGAGTTCGACTTTCGCCCATTTGAAGTAGACGCTGCCGAGGGCGTAGGTGATGACGGCAGTCGCGGCCATTAAGATGCCGGTGAGGCTGGCGTGACTATCGGTAAGGGAGGGCGTGGTGGCGATGATCAGACCACTGAAGCTGACGACCATGCCCAGCCACTCCTGACGCGTCACTTTGCGTCCGAGCCACAGGCTGGAAAAGATAGCCACCAAGAAGGGATTGCAGGCGATGAACAGATTGAGGATGCCCGCCGAGATCTGGAGCAGCGACAGCCAGCAGAGGCCGAGATAGATGGTGCTGTTGGTGAGCGCGAGGACGACGATGTGCTTCCAATCACTGCGCTTGGGGAGCGGATTGCGTCGCTGAATGACGTAATTGAAGGTCAACATGATGAGGGCGGCGAAGAAAAAACGTGCCAGCAAAATGGTCAGGGGTGGCGCACCTTTAAAGCCGATTTTGGCGGCAATCGGGCCAGACGCCCACAAGAACGCAAACAGCAATCCGATGGCAGTATCCACAGTCATTTCCCCTTGGATAGTACGAATGTGTTCATCCTAACGTGGATTGTTTTGCGTCAATAGCCCCAAGACAGTCCAGCTTATACCCCCCAATTTCTGGGGGTCTACTAAACGAGAATCAAGCCTATGATTTGACTAATTGACCCAAAATGTAAAATTGGTCAAACGGTCAAAATAGGTGCAATGATGATAACGAATGGGGCATATACGCTCGAACGGCAGGGCTCTTCGCTGCATTTCTGGTTGAGCGGGGCAGAAGGCAACCCGCTGCTGGTCTTCACACATGGCGCGACAGTCAACCACACGATGTTTAGGGATCAACTGCCTGCTGTCGAGGCAGATTATCGAGTATTGACATGGGATATGCGCGGGCACGGACAGTCGAGGCCAACAAGTCAGCCATATACCGTGGACGGTGCGGCAGAGGATTTGATCGCCATCTTGGATTATGTAGGCGCACAGCAAGCCGTGTTCATCGGACAGTCGGCGGGGAGCTATGTGCATCAAGAGCTGGTATTCCGTCATCCTGAACGGGTCGCAGGGCTGATCATGGTGGACGGCATCTGCATCACCTTCAAGCTGAGCGCGATGGACTCGTTTCTGTTGAGCATCTCACCGGTTTTGATGCGACTGTATCCGTATAAGACGCTGGTCAAGCAGTCGGTAGATGCCTCGGCGATCAAGCCGGCAGTACGCGAAGATTTGATGCAAATGGTGTCGGTACTGAGCCAAGCGGAATTTATCGCGATTATGACAGGCGCGGCCAAGTGCATCCACTACGAGCCGAACTACAGCATCACCAAGCCGATGCTGATCGTGCGTGGCGATCAGGATAAGCTGGGGAACATCGCCAAGGATGCGCCCGTGTGGGCAGCGCGAGATAAGGCCAAGTTGGTGATCATTCCGGATGCGGGTCACGGTTCGAACCAAGACAATCCGGCGTTTTTCAACAAGCTGATGTTAGAGTTTTTGGGGTCGTTGAAGCTAGAAGGTGCGGCATGAACAGCAGTGCATTTCCCTATTTTCAGACGGCGGGCGATCCACAGAATACGGCGATTGTATTTTTGCACGGCGGCGGGTTGAGCAGCAACGAATGGCAGCCGCAGTTACAGGCGTTATCAGATCAGTTCTACTGTGTGGCCCCGGATTTACCGGAGCAAGGCAAGAGCGCGAGTTTACGACCGTTCACTCTACAAGACGCTGCACAGCGTGTGATCGAATTGATTCGCTCACTGCCCAAGCAGAAGGCGCATGTGGTCGGACTGTCCTTGGGCGGCGCGGTGGCGTTAGAGGTCACACGAATCGCGCCCGAAGTGGTCGATCATCTGATGGTGAGCGGCACGGCAGCCGGCATGGGCAAATGGCTGGGGCGGTTGACGATTGCCAGCGCCAGTCTATACAGATGGTTCAAACCGGAAACGCTGGTGAACATGAGCTACAAGCAGTTCAATATACCCGAAGTTTACCGCGCCAGTTTACGCAATGATCTGCTCAAGAGTTTTGATGTGGATTTCACGCGGCACTTCACGGAGGCGTTGATGCAGCTTCAACTGCCAGCACAGGCCAACCTGTTGGTGACAGTCGGAGAAAAAGAGACGGTGGTTGCCAAGCGTGACGGACGTAAGATAGCGACGGAAATCATTGGGGCGAAGGGCGTCACCGTGCCGGGGGTCGGTCATGTGTGGAACTTAGAAGCCGCCGTTCTTTTTAACCAGACAGTAAGAGCTTTTGTGAGTGATATGCCGCTTCCCTCTGTATTGAACGCAATGTAGTCCACATTGAAGGAGAAAAAAGTGCCGGAAAACAACACCAATCCCGAACGGGAGCAACGGATTCTGAGCGCGGCGGCCAAGCTGATCGCGCACTACGGCTATGACAAGACGACCGTCAGCGATATTGCCGAAGAAGCAGGGATTTCCAAAGGCGCGGTCTACCTGCACTACAAAAGTAAGGAAGAATTGTTTGACGCCTTGATCATCCGTGAAGGGGAAAGGCTGCTGGATGTGCTGCTGGCACGGGTCGAGGCTGACCCTGAGGCGGGTTCGATTGTGTCACTGTACTGGCACTCGATTATGGCGGCTTACGAGAGTCCGTTGATGCTGGCGCTGATGAAGCAGGACACCAAAGTGATCGGCGATATGTCACGGCGCATGAACAGTGAAACGATGCGCGTGCAGGGAGATTTCATCCGGCATGAGTTGGTGGCGCAGCTTCAGGCGGCCAACGTCATCCGGCCTGATCTGGACGCCAACGTGATCGCTTATGTGATGGCGCTGATCAAATATGGCTTCTGGATGATTGGTGATGTCATTCCCTCTGAAGAAGCGCCATCGCTGGAAGTGGTCGGCAAGACCCTAGGACAGGTGTTGGAACGCGGGCTGGCTCCCGAAGGCGGCGGAGATAAACAGGCGGGTAAAGCGGCGATGGAGAACATCCTGCACATGATGCGCGGGTTTCTGAAACAAATGAAGGAGCGGCAGCCATGAAGATCACGATTCTGACAGCAGGGACGCGCGGGGATGTGCAGCCGTATATCGCGCTGGCAAAACGGCTGCACGAAGCCGGATATGGTGTGCGGTTGGGTGCGCCTGCGAACTTTGATTCCTTCATCAGCGGTCATGGCATTGACTTCGCACCGCTGCGAGCGGATTACTATCAACTGATGGACTCGCCGGAGGGTCAAGCGTTGAAGTCCGGCAATCCCATCCGGATGATGCAGCACATGAGGACAACCGTTTTCCCGATGATGCGGCGGTTGATGGACGACACATGGGAAGCCGCAAAAGATGCTGATATGCTGATTTACCATCCCAAGTTGTTTAACGCGCCGCATATCGCCGAGAAGTTGAACATTCCTATTTTCACGGCGGCCACTGTGCCGATTATGACGCCTACGACTCAATTCCCCGCGCCGGGAGTGGTGAACCGCAATCTAGGCGGCACACTGAACCGGCTGACTTACAAGGCGCTGGACATGGCGACGAGTTCATTCGGCGGCATGCTCAAGGAATGGCGGCGGGATGTGCTGGGGCTGGTGGAAACGTCAAGCATTGTCAAAGGAAATAGGATCAACGGGCAGCCAATACCGGTGCTCTACTGCTACAGTTCGCTGGTCGTCCCTGTGCCGGATGACTGGGACACATCCGCCCACGTGACGGGTTACTGGTGGCTGGATGATCAACCTGATTGGCAGCCGCCCACTGAATTGCAGGCATTTTTGGACGCAGGAGCAGCACCTGTTTACGTCGGGTTCGGCAGTATGATCGCTGAGTCACCGGAAGTAACAACCCGAACGGTCGTCGAAGCGCTTCAAGGTTCGGGGCAGCGCGGCGTGATCGCCAGCGGATGGGGCGGGCTGCGGCCATCCGATTTGCCTGAGAGCATCTATCTGTTGAAGGAAGCACCACACGACTGGTTGTTCCCACGCATGAGCGCAGTGGTGCATCATGGCGGCGCAGGCACTACAGCAGCAGGATTGCGAGCGGGCAAACCGACGGTGATCTGTCCATTTATTGCCGACCAGCCCTTCTGGGGTAAGCGCGTGGAGGCGCTTGGCGTGGGCACGGCTCCGATCCCACAAAAGCAGCTTACGGCGGACAAGCTGGCAGCGGCGATCCGTACAGCGGCCAACGATGATGGGATACGCCAACGAGCGGCGGCATTGGGTCAGCAGTTACAAACTGAGGATGGTATTGGGAATGCACTCAAAGTGATTGAAGATGTTGTCCGTCCACTCGGTAGAGCAGTCAGCACAGTACCGGATTTCGCCTAATCATTTTCATCCATTTGTGTCCCCCAATATTTGGGGGATACAAACTTATTTAGATCAACCTAATATCATATTTAGGTTATAGTAACAACAGAGGAATACCACAATGGAGGATTGATATGAATGCACTTGTACCGGTTATTCAAACAGAGAACTTGAGCAAGTTTTATTACAAGAGCCGTACTGAGAAGATCACGGCGCTGAAAGGATTAAACCTCAGTGTACAGCCCGGTGAAATCTTCGGCTACTTGGGACCGAACGGCGCGGGGAAAACCACCACCATTCGTCTGCTGCTGGACCTCATACGACCAACGGGTGGGAAAGCATCGGTCTTCGGATTGGATGCCCAGCACGACAGCGTAGACATCCACAAGCGCATCGGATTTCTGCCGGGGGAACTGAACCTGTGGAAGAACCTGACCGGGGCGCAGGTCGTGGAGTATCTCGGCAAGGTGCGCGGCGGGCTGGATATGACCTACGTCCGCAGCCTGACCGAACACCTCCAACTGGATCTGAGCATTCGCATCCGCAGCTACTCGACAGGGAATAAGCGCAAACTCGGTCTGGTGCTGGCGATGATGAACAAGCCGGATTTGCTGATATTGGACGAGCCAACCAGCGGCCTTGATCCGTTGATGCAGCAGCTTTTCAATGAACTGATGCTGGAAGTCCGCAAAGAGGGGCGCACCGTCTTTCTTTCCTCACACATGCTGGGCGAAGTGCAGGCCATCTGTGATCGGGTGGGCATCCTGCGCGGCGGCGAGTTGAAGGCAGTGGAAAGTGTCGCCAGCCTGACGCACGCCAACTTCCGCTGGGTAACACTGCGGCTGCGCGAACCGATTGCGCCGGACCAACTGAGCACATTGGCAAACGTCAGCGATGTGAGCAAGGTGGATGGCGGCCTCAAGCTGCGGTTGAGCGGTGACTTTGATCCGCTGCTGCGGAAGCTGAGTCCGTATTACGTCCAGAACATCGAGGTGGCCGAGCCGACGCTGGAGGAGATTTTCCTGTCTTACTATGGCGCGAACGGGCAGTCTAAGAAGGAGAAGACATCATGAGCGGAGTGGTTTTCAAGGATACGCTGCGCCGCAATTGGCGCGGGATGCTCTATTGGGGCATCGGATTTGCGACCTATGGGCTGATGATCATGATGATCGTGCAGGACGCCAATATCCTGAAGCAGTACGGCGAAATCGCCAAGTCATTCCCGCCCGCGCTGATGCAGCTTTTCGGCGGTGATGCGACGTCATTGGCAACGCCCGAAGGCTTCCTCGCTTATGGCTTCTTCGGCTATTTGCTGCTGATCTTTGCGGTCTACGCGATTCTGTGCGGCTTGAACATCACCGCCAACGACGAAGATGCAGGTATCATGGATATGGTACTGAGCCTGCCGCTTCCCCGCTGGCGCTTGGTGGTGGAAAAGCTGCTGGCCTACGCGCTGTTAATCATCGGAATCGTGGTGCTGTCGTATGTCGGACTGTTTCTCGGCGAGCAGTTCTCGGCGCTCAAGGTAGATAACAGCCGCCTGCTGCAAGCGACATTCAATATCATTCCGTCGGCACTGCTAATCTTGGGCTTCACAGCTTTGGCAGGCTCGGTCTTCCGCAGCAAAGGAACCGCTACCGGAGTCGCGGCGTTCTTCGTGGTGGGCAGCTACGTGCTGAACTTCTTGGGCGCGGCGGCCAGCGGCACGGTCTTCGACAAGGTGAAGAGTCTGTCGTTCTTCAACTACTACGATCATCAGGGTGTCATTCTGCACGGCCTGTCGCTCGGTAATGTGGTGCTGCTGCTGGCTGTGACGATCCTCTGCGCGGCGGGAGCGCTGTGGAGCTTCCAACGGCGGGATGTGGGGATATAGATCCACCTCAATAAGTTCTGTAGGGGCGCACGGCCGTACGCCTCTACACAAAATCCTCGTTTCAACCGTTCAGATTGCTGCGACGTTCGTCTTAGAACCTAATCCTCCTCATCCATACATCCGAAGTCGGACGCTAAAACCTATCTTTGTATAGGTGACAAGCACCCGGGTTGGGCGCGTATGATGAGGATGGAAATGACGTTCAAAGTAAGGGGAAACGATGATGGACAACGGACAAATGGCACGATGGGTCGTACAGACAGAGCATATTTCGCGGATGGAATCCCAAAAGCGCGACGAACGATTCTGGCGCGATATCCGTCCTGATGATCCGGCTACTCAGGATACTCGTTCGGCGGGTTCACGTTCCGCTCAACCAACAGGCGTTTTGTCGTTCATTAAGCAGCGATTGGCGTCGTTCAGCGCACGGTTGGGGACGAAACAACAGCCGATCGTTGTCAAATAATGCTCAAACCCCGCACTTTCTGACGGCAGGTTTAGGGCATACCCAAATCTGTCGTTCTTCACCTCTCCAGCATACTCTTGATCACTTCAACAACTCTCCTGAGAAGGCATACGCTGATCGTAAAGCAGTCTATCAACAGGAGATGTGATCATGGTTTCACAAAATCGGGTCTCAGACGACGTGATGGATTGGTTGTTGGAGAAAGATGATCCGGTTGTGCGCTATCTGGCTTTACGCGACTTGCTGGACTGTCCACCGGACGACGCAGAACTGAGCGCTGCCCGCGCCGAAGCCTACAGCGAAGGGCCGATTGCCGCTGTTCTGGCCGAAATGCAGGATGAGGGATACTGGGTTGAACCCGGCACAGGCTATTACCCAAAGTATTATGGAACCGTCTGGTCAATCATCTTACTGGCGCAGCTCGGAGCCTCTATAACCCATGATCAACGTATTGCAAAGGCATGTGCTTATGTGCTCGATCACAGCCTGACAGAAAGCGGTCAATTTACGGTCACAGGTACGCCATCCGGCACGGCGGATTGTCTACAGGGCAACCTATGCGCGGCATTACTCGACCTCGGCTGTGATGATCCGCGTCTTGAAGTGGCGATCGAGTGGATGGCACGAAGCGTAACGGGGGAAGGTGTTGCACCCGTCAATGACCATCACGCGACAGTGCGCTATTACGCCGGTAAATGTGGGCCGACCTTCGCCTGCGGCTCGAACAACAAGCTACCCTGCGCTTGGGGTGCGGTCAAAGTTATGATGGCGCTCAGCAAATGGCCGAAGGAACGCCGCAGCAAGTTGATCGAAAACGCCATCGCAGAAGGTGTCAACTTTCTATTCAGTGTTGATCCGGCGACAGCAGCCTATCCATCCGGCTACAGTGACAAACCCAGCGGCAACTGGTGGAAGTCCGGCTTTCCGGTTTTTTATGTTACCGATCTGCTCCAGAATGTCGAAGCGCTAGTTGGACTAGGCTATGGGCATGATACGCGTTTGACAAACGCACTGAATCTCATCCACGAAAAGCAAAATCCCCAAGGGCGATGGTCACTGGAATACGACTATGCCGGAAAAACTTGGGGCGACTTCGGCGCGAAAAAGCAGCCTAACAAATGGGTCACGCTGCGGGCTTTGCGGGTGCTGAAAGCGGCAACCTGACACTTTTAACGCGCTCATCTTGGACTGAGTGTCTGATGAGCGCGGCGATTGGCGAGTCGATGCCCATGCTATACTGCTCGACAATGACACCTTCTAACAAAAGGCCGACTCATTGCTGGCGAAGCATGACACAACATCAAAACTCCGAACCCTCGGCGCACTGATCCGCTTAGGCAGACCGCACTTCCTCGCGGGCGGTGTCTTGCTGAATCTGCTGGGCGCAGCGATCTCGATTTACTCCGGAACACCACTCAACCTGCCCATGCTGATCTGGGGGCAGCTTGCCATCACCGCCACGCAGCTCATGACGCATTACGCCAACGATTATTTTGATCTGGAAGCCGACCTGTTAAACCCGACGCCGACCAACTGGTCAGGCGGGAGTCGGGTGCTGCCGGAAGGCGAGCTTCATCCCAAAGCGGCACTCAGCGCCGCGCTGCTGCTGGCAGGCATTGCATTGATCGTAAACTTGATGATCGGCCTCTTCATCCGTCCGGGATGGCTGACGTTCGGGCTGCTGTTAGGTGCACAGGCGTCAGCGTGGTTCTACAGCGCACCTCCTCTGCGATTGCATTCGCGCGGCGTAGGCGAACTGACCACCACGATTGTGGTCACGCTGATGACACCGCTCACCGCTTACTACTTACAGACCGGAAGGCTGGCATGGCTGCCGATCATCGCGGTCATTCCGTTGTGCTGCTACCAGTTCGCGATGCTGCTGGCGATTGAATTCCCTGACGCAGAAAGTGACCAACGTGCGGGCAAAGGTACACTGGTAGTACGGCTGGGTGCTCCGGCGGCAGCACGGCTCTATGTGGTGCTGCTGCTGGTCGGATTAGGGACGCTACCGGTGCTTTTGATGGTCGGATTGCCACTGCTGGTGGCGGTGGCTGTCGCCAGCTTGACGCCGCTGCTCATCTGGCAGTTGTGGCGCATGCGATGCGGTGATTGGCACAATCCGATGCGCTGGAATCACCTTGGCTTTTACAGTATTGTGCTGCTGGTGGCATCCTCGGCAGCCGAACTCTTGGCCTTTATCCTGCTGATCGGCGATCCCAAACTGCTGTGATGTCCGGCTGAGATCGGTGAGCGCGACATTAAGACAAATTGCCCTTGAACCCCAATATCGGTTAAAGTGTAACAGAGCAACACATGAAAACAGGTTCGTCTCTTACTGTCTATGCTGTAACCGATGTGAATGGATGCGCCCATGTCCAAACGCCTTTTATCGCTAATGATCGCGCTGTTGAGCCTGCTGGTGGTGGTGCCTACCGCCGCGCAGGATAAAAAATCAGACTCCACATCCGCGACGGATTTCGTGCCGAGCAGCGTCGCCGGATTCATAACGGTCAAGACGACCGATCTCAGTTTGACGCTGCAAAGCATGAATGAAGCCGTGCGCTCGGCCAAACTGCTGCAGCCGCTGCGTGTCACGTCGGATTTGAACAGCGTACTGGGCTATTACGACTTCATCCCGTTCGGGACGTGGTTCGACCTCGAACAGCAGGATTTCGCCGGTATTGTCGCGCCGTGGATCGGGAAAGATATGGTGCTGGCCTACCGCAAATTTGACGCGGGATTGGCTGCCAACAACAACGACATTTTACTCATTCTCTCCAACACCAACGTCCTAGATGCCAGCAACCGGATTGAGAAGGTGCTCAAAGGTCAGGACTTGCCCCAGCGCGAGACCTATCGCGGCATCACGATTTATGAAGGCGACAAGGCTGCCTTTGCCCTGACTATACCGGCCGTATTCATCGGACCAGTCGATATGATTAAGCTAGCGCTGGATGTGCAGGCCGGAGAAGCGCCCGCGCTGACAGCTGATCCCACTTACCGGACGGTGCATGCCGCCCAACCGGAAGGTACGTTTGTGTCGGCTTATGTGAGTGGGTCGTACATATTTCCGGCGATCAACGGCCTGCTGAACGGCGATCCCTTTTCTCTGCCTCCATTGAAAGCCTACAGCGGCGCGCTGGGCATGGGACTGGATAAGGCAAACTTCAGCCAACTGCTGCTGAACGGTGGCATGGACGCAGCAGAAGTCAATCTGACGCGGGGCAAAGCAGGACAGACGATTACGGCCACCGCCATTTTTCATCCGGCACAGAAGATAGATTTGACCACGCAGGCGGTTGATCCAACCCTGCTGCAAATGATGCCGCGCGAAGCTTTACTGGTTCACAGCGGCACCGATTTCCGTGCCTTCGCAGGCGACGTCATCACCGCGCTGCCGGTTTCCAACTTCGCCAGCCAGTTGATCGGCGGGCTGCCGTTCCTCACGGCAGGTTCGTTCCAGAATGAGTTCGTGACGGATCCTAAAGCCGATGATGTCAAGCTGGCGGTCGAGAGTTTTGGCAACGCCATCAAGCAGATCAATGGCATCGATCTTCAGAAAGACTTGCTCGGCCATCTCAACGGCGGTTATGCGCT
This sequence comes from Aggregatilineales bacterium, assembly GCA_044226855.1. Lineage (GTDB taxonomy): Bacteria > Chloroflexota > Anaerolineae > Aggregatilineales > Phototrophicaceae > CFX2. The sequence goes on along the minus strand of JBGAGF010000003.1, from coordinate 476,951 downwards.
GGCGCTGCTGCCGCGCCCCAACTTTCCGCTGCCGATCCTGAACGTTCCCTTTGATTTGATTCTGGTCGGGCAAGTGGACAGCGGGCTTCAGACGCAGGACAGCATCGTCAAGGTGCTGGCGACTATGCTCAATCTTCAAAGCGGCGACCAGCAGGTTGTCGGTGACTGGACGTTCAAGACGATGGGGCGTGGACGGCAGGCGCTTTTGCAGGTGGGCTACCAGCGCAACATGATTATGATTGCCACCACCAATACGGCTTCAATGGCGCTGGCGGCGGCCAAAGGCGACAACCGCCTCATTAACATGGATCGCTGGAAGGGCTTCCCCGATACCAACCGGCCTGACTTGTATCTGGACATCTTCATGTTTTACAACACGTTCTTCCCGCAGGCCATTGTCACCGGCGGCGTGACGGTCAGCGCCGAACGCCGCGAACGGCTAATGCTCACCAGCCAAGCGCGCGAGGATGGGTTGTTCCAGTTGAACCTGACGGCTACCGTACCGCAGTAGTACGATTGCTTGCGCATCGGGTAGGCGTATCCTAAACTCGACTGTTTGATCTAAACTTCGAGGGAGGGGTAATGGACTCGCGTATACCTGAAGCCATCCGTCCGATGCTGCTAGCCTATCTCGATCTGCTTGACCGTGAACTGCCCAACCTGATCACAGCGGTTTATCTGCATGGCTCGATTGCGCTGGATGCCTTCGACGAGCAGCGCAGTGATATTGATATGGTGGCGGTCATGGCGCATCCGGCCAGCCGGGATGACGCTCAAAAATTGGCGGCTGTTCACAAAACAATTGCCGGACAATATCCGCGCTGGCTGCTGGAAGGCAGCTACCTCCAAGCCAGCGATTTGGGCAAGCCGGAAGCCGAAATCGGTCCGCATCCCACACACCATGACAACCAGTTCAATCCTGCTGGACACTTCGACAGTAATCCGGTGACGTGGTGGGTGCTGAAGAACAAGGGCGTCGCGGTGCGCGGGGATGATCCTCAAGCGCTGACGTATACGGTCGATTGGGATGCCCTACTCACATATATGCACGGCAATATGAATACTTATTGGGCGAGCTTCGCTACAAATCCCATGCGGATGATGCGCAACCTATCCGACGAAGGTATGTCGTGGACGGTGCTCGGTGTGCTGCGGCAGTATTACACTTTCCGCGAGCATGACATCACGTCGAAGATTGGCGCGGGCGAGTATGCGCTGAAGCATGTGCCCGCCGAGTGGCATTCTCTGGTTCAGGACGCGCTCGACATCCGGCAGGGGCGTAAGCCACAGTGCTATAGTTCGCGCTTCACAAGGGCTTATGCGGTGGTGCGGTTTGTGCGGTACATCGTTGATGAGAGTGATAAACTCAGTCAATGAACACCATGATATAATCTGCGAAAGAAAGGTGTAAATACGATGACTGATTTAGTCCTTCATATCACCAACGAACAACGCCAGCAGATTGAAGAAATCGCTCGTCAGCGTGGTTATAACGCGCCGGATGATTATTTACTGGCGCTCGTCGCTGCTGATGAGAAAAATCGTTTGTTAGCCGATTTGCGCCAGAGTATCCATGAAGCAATGACTGGTGATACCGTTCCAGCCTCAAAACTATTGGAAGCTCTTGAAGATGAAGATTAGCCATGCCAAACGTCGAGTTCGCGAAGAGTTTCATCAGGCGATTGAAGGAGCTTCGTAAGAAGTATCCACATGTTACTGAGCAAGTACAGAACTTAATTCACGAGTTAGAAGAAGGTAATACACCGGGCGATCAGATACAAGGAACGGGCTATACAGCCTACAAAACACGTTTGCCTAATCCTGATGCGGGCAAAGGCAAAAGTGGTGGCTACCGCGTCATTTACTATGTCCGTACTGTTGATAGAATAATCGCCCTATTGATTTACTCAAAATCTGATCAAGTTGATGTTTCAACAGACGAAATTAAACTCTTGATTGAAGAGTATCTGAATACTCATCAATAACGATAAATGTTTCCCAAACCACTCGTTGTATTTAATTAATACCCCGCAGCCGCCAAATCACAACGACCACCAACCAACCGACCACCGTCAAAATCAGGCCGATGATGAGCGACATCGGGCGATAGACGAACTGTACGGTATGCGCTCCTGATGGAATGCAGATCGCCCTTAGTGCCGTGAATGCGCGGGTGATGAGTACAGATTGGCCGTCCACGGTCGCCTGCCAGCCGGGATAGTATTGGTCACTGAGCACCAGAACGCCACCTCCACCGTCGGTCTGGATGCTGACACTGCTTGGATGGAAGTCGCTGATGGTGGCGCTGGCGCTGGCGCTGGTCGGGCAGCCCATCGGACTGTCAACAATGGCGGTATCCCGCAGCGCCTCGACATCTTTCTTAATCGCGTCACGCACAGCGTCATCGTTGGGTTCGACGGTCACGCCTTTGGTGGCAAACCATGTGCGCGGGAAGGGATCGGTGCGGCGGTAATAGATGCCGCCTGCCGCAATGCCGATGAGTTCGAAGTTGGTGCGGTCATAAGGCGTCTTCGCCAGAATGTATTTTACGCCCAGCAGCGTATAAGCCGGATTCATCGGATCGTGCAGATCACCGATTTTTTGCAGCTTGTCGAATGTTTCCACCGGCAGCGGATCGTAGCCGATGACGTGCTGAAGTCGGGTGACATAGCCATCGTTGTAGGGGCTGTCGTCAGGGATTTGCACGACACGCGAGTCGGCAGCCGATGGAATATTGACCGCTGCGCCTTCCCACAGGGCATCCCGCCAGCCGTCGGTGTTGTTGATGAGCTGCAGCGGAATGCGCCACGCGTCGATGATGACCACCAACGCCAAAATGGGCAGCGCCCATTTCATAATGTTGGTATTGGCATTGGTGGGATGCGAAACGATTTCTTCGCCGCCTGTAATTTTGGGGAGGATATTAGGGGATGGGGTCGTCCACATCCACAGCGCCGCCCAACCATCAACGCGCGGGTCGGCATTGGCTCCACATGGCTGGCGCTGGCGTACCATCCCGAGAAAAAGACTGATGCACCGAACGCGATCAGCATGGCAACCGGTATCCAGCGCTGCAACACCGGACGCAGAAATTCACGCCGTTCATCCAATGTGCTGCGCTGCAAGTGGCTGATGAACAGCGCCAGCAGGCCTGACAAGCCGAACATCACGAAAAACAAAGCACGTCCCGGCGCACGGAAGAACGAGAATCCCGGTATCCAGCGCACGACTACCGGCAGCAGCGCCCCCTGTAAGCCAACGCTCATCAGCACGCCCAAGACGATCAACCAATAATAGGTCGGCGCTTGGTTGGGATTGCCGAATAATCCCGGCAGGGCCAAGCCAAGGAATTGAGCGGGCGGTAGTGCGAAGGAGTTGATGAATTCAAGGTCGTTGTTATCACGAACGGATAGGCGCGTTAGTTCCAGCGCGGGCAGCATCAATGCCGCACCTAAAATAACGCCGATGATTCCGAGGACGATCAACTGGCGGATGGCGACCCACGCCCCGCGCATCGTGTCTTCGGCGGTCATGATGTGGTAGATCAGCATCACCACCAGCGATAGTCCGAGGTAAAAGACCATCGGGGGATGTCCACCGAGCAGCGCCGCGCCGAGTGCCGCCCCTCCCGGTATGGCGGAGCGCCATGTGCCGCGCGTCAGGGCATGGCGATAACCCGCCGCCGCCCAAGGGATCCACGCTGCGACCATAATCAGCGTGTAGTGTCCGGCGTAGAAGCGCGTGCCCATCCATTCGCTCATGCCGAAGACCACGCCCGCCAACAGTCCGGCGGTGTAGGTGCTGCCGAAGCTGCGAGCCAAGCGGGACATACCCCACGCCGCCAACCAGACATGGAAAGCCAGCGCCAAGCCCAAGCCGCGATCCGCGCCGATCAACATAATCAGCCATGTCGCCGGATAGAACAGAGCCGAGTGCGGGTTGCCGATCAGCGGATGGCCGATGAAGGTATAGGGATTCCACAGCGGCAATTCGCCAGCGTGCACCATGTCATGCAGCATGGTCGTCAGGGGATAGAACATCGCCCGGAAATCATTGGCGGCCAGCACCTGCCCCGATGGCGGCAAAATCGCCGGACGCAAAAATAATACCGTCAACAGCGCCAGTACCAGCGGCACCAGATACGGGCGGCGCTCGAAAGCCTTTTCCACTACTGCACCTCAATCTCGCCAATCGTCACATACGGCTGTCCCTCGACAGGCAGCGCTTGATTATCGCCGTACCAGTAGACTTTGACCACTATGGAGTAGTGTCCGGCAGGTAAATCAGGAGGCAGCGTCAGAGTATGACGGTCAAAATAGAGTTCATCAACGGCCCACTGAGGCGTGGGCTTATCAGCAGGCGGGCCGTTATGATCCGCCCGCACCGCGCTGGAGGCATCCAGCACGAAGACGCCGACCGAGTAATCCAGCGTGGGCTGCTGGAGCGCTGACCACCACAGATCAACCGGCAGCCGTTCGCCTGCGCGGGCTTGCGTCGGCACAAGCGCATCCCGCAGCGAGAACACTTCGCCGAATTGGTGCGGCGTTCCATCCAACTGCGGCTTTTCGTAGAGCACCATCTTGATCACCGAGTCGCCAAAGCGCTGGCGATAATCGGCGTTCACAGGCAGTTCACGGCGCAGCACCGCCCGATAACCGGATGCGCCGCCTTCCAATGCGTTCATAATCTGCGGGGCTTGCAGCCACTGGATAACCCACGTCCGGCGATGGGACTCGAACTGCGGCGTGATGGCCGGCAGCAGGTCTTTGTCATGCGAATAAATATCAGCGCGGGTGATAGTGCGGATGATCTCAGCATCGGGGATGACTTGACGCAGTTCATAGGCGAAGGCGTTGTCATCCCATCCGGTTTCCAGCACGATCAAATCCCCCGCCGCATAATCCTGCGCCACCATTCGCGCGGCTTGATCGCTGTCAATGCGCGGCTGAATCACCATCGGCGTGGCTAATGTCACCAATACCCATGCACCAAGCAGCACATTTGCTAATGTATAGGAGGGTTTCAGCAATGTGGAAGTCTGATCTTGACTGATACTCGCCCCATAGCCACAGACCACCACCAGCGACGGAACAAGAAATACCAGCGTCCGTGCCGATAGCAGATTGAACTTCACACTTAATATGAACATGAATACGAGCAAGCCTAAGCCAGCTAGTAAAATTACTCGGCGTCTAGGTGTACCACCGCGTATTTTGTACCGTTGAATTGCCCAAATTCCTAAAACAGCAAATCCAAGCGGCAGCGCCCACTGTGTTCCCAGCAGCAGTTCACCCAACGGCGGGATGTTCGCCAGCGTCGGGGCATAGGTTCCCGGCAGGTTGCCGATGCCGCTGGTCAAGGTCGGGAACTGGATGGTCGCGATCACCCACAGCCACGGCGCATAGAGCACCGCCATCGACATCCATGCGGCGAGGAGCCACATCCTCGGGTTGCTTAATTTTTTACGGGAATGTGCTGCACTCCGTCCGATAGGTGTAATATCTGCATACCACCCTCGAAAATCCCACACCAACCCCACCACGATCTGTACCGCCAGCGGCAGCACGGCAAAGTACAGCGTATAGAAGGCCAGCGTTGTGCTGAGGATATAGCCCAACAATATCCCCAATCGGGGTCGCCGCAGATAGCGCAGGAAGCACAGCCACGACAGCATCACCATCAGCGTGAACCAGCCGTAGTGCCGCACCTCTTGGCTGTAATAGACGGCGATGGGCAAGGCCGCCAACACTAGCGCCGCGTATAAACCTGCCTGCTTATCACTAAAAACATCCGCACCGATACGATAGGTCACAGCGACGGTCAGCAATCCTGCCGCGATGCTCAGGTAACGCAGCACCAGCGGACTGTCGCCTGCCAGCGAACGCCATCCTCGCAGTGCCACAAAATACAGCGGCGGGTGACGGTCATGGGCGAGATTATCCAGCACCACGTTCAAATGCGCGTCATCCGTCGCCCAGATGCTCCAGCCCTCATCCGTCCAGACCGGCCAACTGCTCACGTTAATGATGCGGGTGGCGGCTGCGAAAATCAGAATGAGCACGAGTATCCAGAAGATTCGGGCACGTTGGGTCATCACGGAACTTCAATCAGTCAGGGGCATGACAGCATGAAGTGAGCGCTTAGCGCAGCGCCCACTCTGGAACAGTAAATATCTGATCTGTGGTCAGTTCAAGGCCGGGAAATAAATCCGCTAAATCCAGCGTTTGCGAACCGCGATAAATCCGAATTTCAGGGTTATTATCGCGCCGGTATTGGTGCAGTTCTTTAGTCGTTGGATAAACCAACCAAACCTGCTCCGTGCCTTTTGCCAGATAGGTTCGCAGCTTGGTTTGAACATCATCCGCATCTTCACCGGGCGAGATTACTTCAATCGCCAGATCCGGAATACCGGGATAGGGCTTGCTGATGTCAGTCATCGGCAGAATGTTTTCGAGGCGGATAAAGGATATGTCCGGCACGAACGAGTCTTTCAGCCCCTTAGCCTCCGAAAACATAAGGTAGGTCAAGCCGTCGTAAAAGACTGCGCCAAGATTATGCTTGAGGACAAATGATTTCAACGGATCATAGATATTGCCACCGACAATAGCGTGGATGAAACCCGCCGCATTCATCTTCACGACACTCCCATCAATGATCTCAACACGCTTGCCGAGCTTCAACAGTTCGTCAAGGGAAAGCAGCTTGGGTTTGGCTGGTGCGTCTAGCATCGTCACACCTTTATCTCATAACCAGTTAGTGATCATTATAGCTTAAATCCCGCCCATCTCCCGCAGCACATGACGGGCGATCACCATCCGCTGGATTTCACTCGTACCCTCACCGATACTCATCAACCGTTGGTCGCGGTACATACGCTCGACGGGGAACTCGCGGCTGTAGCCATAACTGCCGTGAATCTGGATGGCGTTGTGACAGACCTTCTCGGCCACCTCTGATGCCTTCAACTTGCCCATCGCCGCCATCTTCGCAAAATCCTTGCCGTTATCCTTGAGCCACGCCGCACGGTACACCAGCATCCGCGCCGCCTCGATTTCAACCGCTGCATCCGCCAGCATCCACTGAATCGCTTGATGTTCGCTGATCGGCTTGCCGAAAGTGTGACGCTGCTGGGCATATTTCACGGACTCCTCAAAAGCCGCCTGCGCCAAGCCGAGGCACAGCGCCCCGATGCTGATGCGCCCACCGTCCAAGGTTTGCATGGTCTGGTGGAAGCCGCGCCCTTCCTCACCAAGCAAGGCGTCAGCAGGTACGCGAACATTTTCGAAGGTCAGCATTTGCGTGGGCGAACCCATCAAGCCCATTTTCTTCTCCGGCGGATGGATCGTTAGCCCCGGTGTTCCCGGCTCAACCAAGATCATGCCGAAGCCGCGCGTACCCGCCTCTTTATTCAGCCGCACCAATGTCACAATCACCGGTGCGAACTTGGGATTGGTAATCCATGCCTTATTGCCGTTGATCACCCAGCTATCGCCATCCCTTACGGCGCTGGTCTGGACGCCGCCTGCCAGATCAGAACCCGCGCCCGGTTCCGTTAAGGCCAGTGATCCCAAAAAGTTGCCGCTAGTCAGCTTGGGCAGATACTTTGCTTTCTGCGCCTCCGTCCCCCAATTGTTGATCGGGCCGCAGCACAGACCGTTGTGCGCCGACACGGACAGCGCCGTCGAGCCACACGCCCAGCCCAGTTCCTCAACCGCAATCGCCGCGCTCAGCGTATCCAGACCCACACCGCCGTAAGCCTCTGGCACTTGCAGGCCAGTTAGACCCAGCGCAGGCATTTTGTGGATGGCATCCCACCGCATCTCGCCGGTTTCATCGACTTCCGTGGCATAAGGCTTCAGTTCTTTGGCGCAAAAATCATGGACGGCTCGCTTGTACATCTGCTGTTCGGAGGTCAGTTCAAAATCCATTTGTAGAGTCCTCAGTCAATCATTTTAAGCGGTCGATAATCGGTCCAATTTTCAAACGCAATTTTTTTGGGCTAACCAATGCTGTTTATCTTTTATGGACGATACTTTTGTAGGGGCAAGATACATCTTGCCCCATTTTCTTGTACTCCCTATTGAGCCTGCATCATCTTCTCATATTCGCTGCGCAGCAATCCATAATGATAATCCCCGCTGAAGGATCCGTCCGCCAGTTTGATCTGCGGCCTGTTCTGGCGATAATGCGCCTCCCGGATTAGTCCAAGCCGTTCAATCACATGCTGGCTGCGCAGATTGGTGTCGTTGCAGCCCGCAGACACGCGATGCGCCCCCAAACAGTCGAATGCAAAGCGCAGCATGGCGCGGCTGCCCTCCGTCACAAAGCCCTTGCCTTCGTGATCTTTATCGACGAAGAAACCGATTTCAAATTCCGGTATGTCCCAATTGACCACCATAACCACAATCTGAACAACCAGATCACCGGTCGCCTTCTCCCAGCCGCCGACGAAAAAGATTGTCCTCGCCGCCCAATCCAGAGCGAACTGGCGCACCAGAATTTCGGCATCCTCCACGGTCTGGATGTTGAGCGCGGGGTTGCCCAACTCGAACGGAAGCAGATGCGCTTTGTTGTTCAGCGCCAGTTTGTAATAGGCCGCGCCATCACCCGCTTGATACGGCCGCAGGATCAGGCGTTCGGTTTCAAATTGTGCGGGTAAATCCAGTAATAGTTTGTGCATTTTAAACCTGCTTTCAGAATCCAAGTGACTGCCGGATCAACATCAATGCGCCTAATCCGACGCCCCAACCAACGTATCCGGCTACAATCATCGGAATGAGTTTCCAACCGGCCCGCGCTGCCAGCCACGCGATAACCACAAAGGCAAACGTAGGGATCAAGTTGAGCATCAGCGAGCGCGTAAAGGGTTCCATATCGGTTTTCGCGCTGCTACCATACACCAACCACAACCCCAACGGCAGATTAATCGGCATGGTCGCCGCAATGGCCGCGAAGTTCTTCGAGTACTCGCGTAAGATCGCAATCGCGATGATGATGATGATTGAGACAATGACCGGTGCGACTTTTCCCCATGCGATTTCCATATCCTCAAATCCCATCTTTTCGGCTAGGTGATCAAAGTAAACCCATTCAAAAATTTGCCGATGCCTATAATTGGCGGTATTTTCAAATCAAACAGCATTGTAGCAATCCGATTCCCACTCGTCACGTATCAGCTCAATCAGGAGAATGCCCGAATGGCTCACCGGCTTCATACTTACTCCGGCGAAAAAATTGATGTCACCTATGATGCGGGCCGCTGCATTCACGCGGCGGAATGTATCAGCCGCCTTCATGCAGTTTTCGATAACAGCAAGCGTCCATGGATACAGCCAGATGCTGGTTTAGCCGATGGGGTCGCCGCGACGATTCTGCACTGTCCATCCGGTGCCCTGCATTACGAGCGCAAAGACGGCGGCGAGGCTGAACCGGTTCCTACACACAACACGATTCGCCTCGATGAAAACGGCCCACTTTATCTACGCGGTGATTTCACCATTGTCAACGGCAGGGGCGAAACAGTCGTCAGCGATACTCGCGCCGCCCTCTGCCGCTGTGGCGCGTCCCAGAATAAACCGTTCTGCGATAACTCACACATCAGCATCAACTTCGAAGCAACTGCCAATATTGCCGATCCTCAAATGACCATCGAAACGCTGGATGGCGGCAAGCTGCACATCGAAACCACCACCAATGGATCGCTGCATATCACTGGCAATTTTGTGATTGTCAACGAGGCAGGCGAAACGGTCTATCAGGGTACAGACGAATGGTTGTGCCGCTGTGGGGGCTCATCCAACAAGCCGTTTTGCGACAGCACCCACAACAAGATCGGCTTCGTCGCGGATTAAGAGTGATGTATCTCGAATAGATTGGGTTGGCAACTAAGGATTTGGCCTCCACGCCACAATACTATCCCGTGGCAGCATATGCTGGACAAGATGGACGGATTGATCATCTATATTAACCACGGAGACGCCAAAGTAACGGCTGTGATCGGTTGATAAGAATGCCATTTGCTGACCGTCCGGTGACCAGATGGGAAGAATGTTCGTGCCGCCGCGATGGGTGATTTGAGTCACACGGTCGTCACAACCGTTCGCATCACGAAAGCAATCGGCCGCAACCGTATACACTTCATAGTTCCCACTGCGAGCCGATGAAAAGGCGATCTGCTGGCCGTCCGGCGACCATGCTGGAAAACTGTCCGACACGCTGTTATGGGTCAGTCGTTCGGCAAGGCAACCGCCTTCATGGGTTTCGTCACAGTCTACATCCATGACATACAGTTCAAATGAGTTGGCGCGGTTGGAGATAAATGCCAGTCGGCGGCTGTCCGGCGACCACGTCGGATAAGCATCAATCAGGCCGTTATGCGTCAGTTGGCGAACTTTACCGTTCCCGATGGTCACCACATAAATGTCGCAGTTGCTGTCACAGTCCCCCACAAAAGCGATCTGCTGGCTGTCTGGTGACCAGACAATCGACACTGCTCGAAAATCAGTCAGCCGGCGACTATCGCTGCCATCAGGACGAACGAGATATAAACCGGCAGAGGGTTGGTGAAGCGTCGCGTAGGCAATCCATTGACCATCCGGCGACCATGCAGGCGATGCCCCCGCTCCGCCGCTGGCAACCAAGCGCTCTACAACACCATCATTCAGGTTCATGCTATAGAGATCGGTGCGTCGGTCACGGTTGCTGTAAAAGAGAAGCTGCTGTCCATCCGGCGACCATGCGGGAAAATTGGCGTCGCCATCCGAACGGGCGACAACAATATTGATGCCTCGCGTCACATCAATCAGGATAATGTCCTCACGACCATCAATAGAACGAATGGAGGCCAATTCGGAGCGAGGGGTCTGAATCAGGCGGGCAGATACAATCACACCCATCATGCAGGCGGTCACCAACACCCAGACAATACAACCTGCGCCTAAACGCTTCATGACTCACTTTAAGCGGTCGCCGCGATTTCTTCCTTCAAGGGCAGGCTCAGGATAAACACACTGCCTTTTCCAGCATCAGTCTGGACAGTAACCGTGCCACCGTGCGCTTCAACAATCATCTTCACAATGGTGAGTCCCAGTCCGACCCCGCCCTTATCGACGGTGCGCGCTTTATCCCCACGATAGAACGGTTCGAAGATGCGCTCGACCACTTCCGGCGAAATGCCCGGGCCGCTGTCCTGCACTTCAATGATGGCATGGTCAACACTGCGATGGGTATAAACAGTAACCATTCCATATTCCGGCGTGTGGGTTAAGGCGTTGGCAAAGATATGTCGTATCGCTTTTTCAATCTTTAATGCGTCAATCCGCATAATCGGCAGTTCGTCATCTGCATTGAACATGACCTTGATATGCTTCTGCTCGGCCTTTTGACTCTGGTCGTTGACGATACCACTGAGCAAATGGTTGAGGTTACACGGCATAAACGATGGCGCGGCCAAAAATGAAACCATATGCAGATGCTCAAGTTGATCCGAAAGATGGCTGACCGAGCGCTGAATCGACTCTAATTTGGGCTGTATAGTCGGTCGTATCACATCCCCCACGAGGCGCTCGGTTAGATAGCGGCTGGTTTCGATGGTTGCCAGAGCCGTGCGGAAGTCATGGGACAGCGCCTCCACCAGATGCCCGACCATCGCGAATTGTTCCTGTTCCAACATCAACTTCATCTTCTGGGCTTCGACCTGTTTGTGTTCGGTCACATCCCGCGCCACGCCGTAATAGCCAATCACCCGCGTACGGGTTTCGTTCCATGCGGGCTGCCGTACCAAATTCAGCCAGCGTACCGCACCCTGCTTGGTGATAATCCGGTAATCATTATTCAGCGTTTCCCCCATTAACATACGTTCGCGATCTGCCGCCAACGGTTCCTGACTTTCTGGATGGAACAAAATATGGGCGTCACTGGGGCCGATCTCGGCAGGCGTGTAGCCCGTCACGCGCAGGAACGAGTCGGTAATCCATTCGCGGAACTGTGTGCCATCCTCATTGATGCGCGTATAAAAGGCATAGTCCGAGATCAGTTCAGAAATCTTCCGGTAGCGTTGTTCGCTGTCTCGGAGGGCCAGTTCCGCCAGCTTGCGATCCGTGATATCTTTGGCGACACCATAATAACCAACTACGCGGGTGTGGTTCACGTCCCAAACGGGCCGCCGTGATAAACTGATCCAGCGGGGTTCGCCTGCTTTGGTTCGCAGGCGCAGTTCATTTTCGACAACCCGCCCTTGCTTCAACAGTTGAACTTCCTCAATCGTCTTTTTCACATCCTCGGGATCAAAAACCTGCGATAATCCCGCTTCATCTTGCGGCATTTCATCCGCTGCATAACCTGTAACACGAATCACCGAGTCTGTGATCCATTCCCGAACCGTTGAACCATCCTCTTTGATGCGGAAGAAATAGGCATAATCCGATGTCAGCTCGGTCAGGGTACGGTAGCGTTCTTCGCTGGCTTCCAGCGCCAGAGCCACCTTCTTGCGCTCGGTAATATCCTGCGCCACACCGTAATAGCCAATCACCTTACTGTGGCTCTCATCCCACACCGGTCTGCGGAAAACGCTCAACCAGCGCAGTTCTCGCTGCTTGGTATAGGTCTGGAATTCACGGTACAGTTGCTCGCCATGATGAATACGTTCAATATCCGCTTCCGCCTCTTTTGGATCACCCAAGAAGGATTTGTCCGTTAAGCCTCTGGTCTGCTGAGGAAGTTCAGAAGGCGAGTAACCGGTGACACGTTCCACCGAATCAGTAATCCATTCGCGTGTCCGTGTACCATCCTCATTGAAGCGGTAAAAATAGGCGTAATCGGAAATCAGTTCGCTGATAATCCGGTATCGCTCTTCGCTGGCTTTGAGTGCGGTCTCAGTGGCTTTACGCGATGTCACATCCCGTGCCGAGATGATAATCTGGGCGACAGTTCCCTCCTCATCCATGACTGGATTAGAGTAGGCTTCGACCCAGATGTAATCGCCGGCCTTTGTCCGCGAACGGTACTGAACACCCACTACAGGTTTCCCACTCAACACTTGGATTATTGAAACCGATGCGGTTTCCAGATCATCAGGATGCACGCGCAGCGAAGGATCAAGCTCATTGATTTCATCCAGTGTATAGCCCAGCGCTTTTTCGTAGGACGGGCTGATGTAGAGCAGTTTTCCGCTCTTTCCGTCATACAGGATAACAAAGTCGGGAATGGTTTCCGTGAGCAAGCGGTAACGGACTTCACTTTGCTTGAGTGCCATCTCAGCCTGCCGCCGTTCGGTCACATCCTGCGCTGCGCCGTAGTAGCGCGTAACACGCTTTTCCTTGGCGTCCCATACTGGCAGTCGAGAAATTTGCAACCAGCGCTCCTCGCCGCTCTTGGTGCGAATCCGGTGCTGTACTTTCGTCGGCTCGTTACGCAGCGTCCGCGTGAGTATATCGTCTAGCTCTTTCGCATCTTCCTTATAGAACAATGCTGTGTTGACGTTCTCACCCTCATCCAATTCATCATGCGAGTAGCCGGTAACCCGCTGGAATGAATCTTCGGTGATCCACTCATGTAAAAGAACACCTTCCGGCGTCACCCGCAGTGAGTAGGCATAATCCGAAATCAGTTCATTGACGATACGGTACCGTTCTTCGCTGGCGGTCAATTCATCTTGCCGCTCACGAATCGCCCGACGCTGGTGATAAGCCGCCAGCACCATGAAGACCGAAGCAAACAAAACAAAACTAAATGGGCCGCTGATAACTGAAGCGGCTAAAAGATGGGGGAAGCTGGACTGAAACAAAAACAGAATAACCAGTTGGATTGCAGCAACCATCACAGCCGTGCGAATCTGCAAAAATGTGAATGCAAACAGCGTGACGATAAACAGATAAAACAGACTGTTGTACGAGGTTAAATCGCCGATCACAAGAGCACTAATCAAAATACTCGCGCTCGACACAACCAGCAGCATACCGATTGCGAATTGGTAGTATCCTTTACGCGTTAGGACATAGGACACCCATACCAGTACCATCAAGCCCGTACTGACAAGCAGCCATGTTCCGGAACCAGAAAGCGCATTGCTGGTATTCACAGACAATAAAATGATAAGGAAAATCGCAATCATGGCGCCCAGCAGCATCGAAGCCAAAAGCCTCGCCTGCTGCCGGATTCTGGGATCAGCAATCGATGGAGAGGGTTGTGTCAGATAATCCCAAATTTGGGTGCTGGATTTTCGAATTGTCTCAAAAGAAAAAGGAGCCATTCTGCGTCCAAAGTTACCCGAAGATGATTTCTTCGAGTATAACATGACAATCTATGTGACAAAATAAACCTCAATGCATTGGTGATGTAATATTCATATTATTGGCTGCAAAACGATTGTTCTGGGTATACAATAATCCGCACCATACGAATATAAAGGTCAGAGTACAAATGCCTATTCTCCCCCCCAAACATCTCTTAGTGATTGCCGCGCATCCGGATGACATTGAATTCGGCGCGGCAGGTACGATTGCGGCATGGACTAAGGCTGGCGCGCGCGTCACCTTTTGCATGGTGACCAACGGCGCGGCAGGCAGCAACAAGCCGGATGCCGACCTGAACGCTCTCATTCAGCAGCGACAGGAAGAACAATGCGCTGCCGCTGCAATTCTCGGTGTGAAGGACGTGCGCTTCATGGGTTATCAGGACGGTATCCTCCAGCCCACGTTAGAACTGCGCCGCGACCTGACGCGTATCATCCGTGAACTTCGTCCTGATCGCGTCATGATTCAAGACCCCACCATGTTCTTTGCGGGCAATTACTATATCAATCATCCTGACCATCGCGCGGCAGGTGAAGCGGCGGCCTATGCCGTGTTTCCCAGCGCGGGCACACGCCCCATTTTTCCCGAACTGCTGGCCGAAGGACTTGAACCCTTTGATCCCTCCCAGATGTGGTTAATGTTTGCGACCACGCCCGAAACCGTCATCGACATCACGCCGCATATCGACCAGAAGATTGAAGCACTCCTCTGCCATAAATCGCAGCTTGGGCCGGAAGTGGTCGAAATGGTCAAGGGTTGGGATCGGGAAACCGGCAAACCAAGTGGCTATACCTACGCCGAAAACTTCCACGTCATGATCCTCAAACAGGAAGAAGAAGAACAGAAGAACGGCACGGGCGTTTCGCTCAAACCCGTCGGTGATGAACCCAAAGCCTAAATCCTCATAAAAATAGAGGCATACCGCTCGTGGTATGCCTCTACTTCACTTCTATTCTATAAAATGATTCGTCAGTTGTTCACGTTCAGCAGCAGCCGCACGTTACCGTTCGGATTGCCCCCTGCATGGCTCAAGATAACCGAGTATGAACCATTTGCGGGCAGCACATAATCCGTAATCGCCGCATTCATATTGCCACCGCTGTCGTCGTCAGCCGTCAGAGGGTTGAGCTGAGCATCCGCTAGTATCAGCAGTGAATCAATTTGTTGGTTGGGCTGAGTAGACGTAGTCAGCGTTACTTTGTCTCCGGCGCGGCCATCAAAGGCGAAGATGTATGCCAAACCCGCTCCCATCGAAATCACCTGTGACTCGCCCGGCCGTAAGACCAGATTGGTTTTCTGGTCAGAGAGGTTAGCCTTAATCCATGTCAGATAATCGTCAGCCGAAGCCTGCTCATCGCCGAGTTTCTGCTGCACCAATCCCCGCTGCAAATACAGGTTCGGGTCTCGCGCTTGCAGTTTCATGGCTTGGTTCAAATCAGTGAGGGCTTTCTGATACTGTTCCTGCTGGACAAATGCGCTGGCACGTCCCGCATAGCCCAGATAATCATCCGGTTGGGCTTTGATATAGGTATCGAACTGTTTGACGGCATCGGCATACTGCTTAAGCTGATTATTTACCACACCCAACAGATAATAAGCGCCGGGCACATCCTGCCGGATGCTGACCACCTGAGTCATATCTTTGAAGGCTTTTTCATATTCAGCCTGTATATAGTAAACGACACCCCGCTCATAATAAGCGGTGGCGTCGTCCGGCATGAGATTAATCGCCGCGCTGAAATCCGCAATCGCCGCCTCGATATTATTCTGGTCACGGCTGAGTTCTGCCCGCGCAGTATAGGCTTGGCCGCGAATGGTGCGGTCAATCAGGGGCTGTTTGATTAAATGATTCAGGTCAACCAATGCCAAATCGTAGTTCTTCAGTTGGATATAACCGATAGCCCGCTGCAAATAAGGATCGACAAACGTCGGATTCAACAAGATCACGAGGCTGAAATCCGAGACGGCCTGAGCGAACTGCTGATTTTGAAGCTCTTGTGTTGCCCGTTGGTAGACGTCTACCCCAAGAATTTTGGTTGTGCCTTGTCCGCTGGTATCCTGCGCATACAGCGGAACCAACGTAGCCATCATAATCCCTAAACTGAAGATGAAGAGAAAGAGTTTACGCATCGTATGATCTCGCCTATCCAGCGCATCTTAGGTAGCACCACACTATACAGTGGAGACGCTTTTGAAGTAGTCAACCAGCGTGTGTTGGGCTATAAAGGTCTTTAAAGCCCCTCCCTGACGCTTCGGGGAGGGGGTTGGGGTGGGGTACATACGGCAAACCATACTACGCCACCACTTTATGTAGTTCTACCCGCATCCAACGTTAGTGAGACTATATCACATTTGCATGAGACTGTTGTAATCATCTCTCCGAATTCTTAACTAACCAATCACGTGATTGGTGTTCTGATGGGAGTAGCGGTCTCTCTCAAACAGCCGATAATGATATCAACGAGAGAAGCTTACTCGGTTCCGAACCGTGTTATTGCAAAGGAAGCCGTCATGTCATTAGAAGAGTTTTTGAATGTCCTCGCCTGTATCGCCCTGATCCTGTTCGGCGTTTATGCCCTCCTGCGTCCCACTGATGCGGCAGGTATCGCCCACCTTAAGCTGGATGATTCCAATGCTGTCGCTGAAACCCGTATCAGTTTTGGTGCGCTTTCCCTCTTCATGGGCATCGCGCCCATCCTGTTGAACCAAGCAGTGGCATATCAGGTCATTGGCATCGTCTTTCTTGGTGTATTCGTCACACGTCTCATCACGACCTTCATTGATCACCCGCAAACCGACCGTATGTTCATCACCAGCGCCCTATTTGAACTGATCGTTGGTTTCATTCTGTTCGTGCGATGACTACCGAACACTAGACGTTTCCGTAAGAAACCATATAGAAATTTACGATGATTGTATATTTTGTCACATGCCCGTCGAATAGGATGGAAAAACTGATATAATAGTACAGTTCACATGTCAGAGGATTGTCCCTAACGATGGCTGACCGTTTCGTTATCGCCAATGCCCGCCGCTTGCCGCTGTTTGCACGTCTGGATGCACAACAGATGGATTGGGTTGCCAGCGTAACGCAGGTCTTACGCTACGAAGCGGGCGAAGAACTCTTCCGGCAGGGCGAGCCTGCTCAGGGTATGTTGATGATCATTTCGGGCAGCGGCCTGCTGGTACAGCGCGGACCGGATGGTATTGAGCGGCCATTTGGCAAAGTCAGCGCCGGCGAGTTCATCAATGACGCCGCCCTCTTTAGTGATGTCATCACCACCCAAGCCACTTTACGCGCCAATGAAAGCACCATCGCCCTCTTCCTCTCGCGCCAGCAGATGCGCAATCTGCTCGCCCATCATCCCGAAATCAAAGCCAATCTGAATATGCCTGTGCTGTCCAAAACGCAGACGCAGCAGGTGCAGCAGTTCCAGAATCAGCGTGAGAATGAAGACACGCTGCTCAAAACCCGCCGTCATATTGGCGGCTTCCTGACGCGTGCGATTGGCGTTGGCTTCATTATTTTACTGGTCTGGATCGTGGCGATTGCCTTCGCCGGAATGGTTCCCGGTTTTCCTGCCTTACTGATCACGCTGCCTGCAACCGCTCTTTTGGGGCTGCTCATCGTCTACTATTACGCCGAGTGGGCCAACGATGAGCTAATCATCACCGACCGCCGCGTAGTCAACATTCAGCGCACCATTCTGAACTTCAAGACGCAGGTCAATGAAATTCCGTTGGATGCCATCCATGAAGTCAATGTGGCGCTGCCGCCGATTACAGATATTGCCGGACGCTTCTTGGGCTACGGCTCGATCATCATCAAGACTTCTGGCGATTCAAATAACATCCGTCTGGATGAGATTCCCAATCCAAAGAACGTTCAGCAGGCCATCTTCACCCACCGTCAAAATTACCAGCAGGCCAAATTGGAAGAAAATCGCAACGCCATGCGTGGCGAACTGGCGAAAGCCATTAGCGGTGATGGAGCGGCAGGTACGGCTGGCGATACGGGCGCGTCATCCAGCGTCACCACCCGCCCCGGTTTGTTCACAATGGAATATACCACTCCCAAGGGTGAAACCGTTTATCGTAAGCACTGGCTGATCTTGCTGGCGCATGTTTTACCATCTTGCGTACTCTTCTTTGCGGGCACCACTCTGCTGCTAATCGGCATGGTGAACGCCCTTATTCCCTTGGCCGTGATGGCGCTGGCCGCCTTGTGGTTCTATATCGCCGACTGGGATTGGCGCAATGACATGTACATCATCAGCGACCAAACCGTGACCATCATTCACCGCCGCCCGATGTTCTTACAGGATCAAAAAGACCAGATTTTGTTGGCACAGGTCGATAATGTCGTATCCGATACACAGGGCTTCATGAACAGCATCTTCCAAATTGGTGAGGTCAAGTTGATGTTGACCGGAACCGACGTAAAAAACGCTAAACGCTTTACCGGTGTCTATGCGCCGCAGCGTATTCAACAGGAGATTTCACGGCGGCAGGACCGTGCCGCAGCACTTAAACAACAGGACGAAGCCCGCCGTCAGCAGCAGGCCATTATTGATTATCTCTCGGTTTATCATGAAACGGTTGGCACGACGCCACCCGCCACCAATGGTGCGGCTCAAGCGCTGACCCCGGCGCAGCCCGCGAACACCTACTCGGCACCTGTCGCACCGACACCCTATGGATTGCAATCCAGCAGTTACAACGCAGAAGACGACAATCCGCAGCCGCCGCGCGTTCGAGATCGTTCACGTCCACCGGGAATTCCCCGTGTGCGCCGTGATGTCCCGCCCGGTTCATAACGGGAATTACCGTTTATTATGCCTGTTCAAGTGTATTGGTTAGATGAGCCTTGGGTAACGGTCATCGACCTCAGCGGAATGGTCACAACTGATGACATGCGGGAGGTCATTCGGGCTTGCCTGCCCAACCTCAAAGCGCATCCGGTCTACTTCCTTATTGATATGAGCGCTGTCACCGGCGTGGACAATAAGGTTTTTGAGCTGTCCTCACTCAGCGAGTGGATTTATCATCCCAATGGACGCTGGTTCGTTTACGTCAAGCCACATCGTCTCTTCAACGCTGTTATGAAAATGCGCCAGCGCGGCAATTACAAATCCTTTGATACGCGTGAAGAGGCGGAAGCCTTTCTTCAAGCCGCTACCCAAAACGAACGCCAGCGCTCCACACCCATCAACAAATCAAGTTAGGCCGTATGGCTCTTTCCTCTGTAACGCTTTGTGCTACGCTTAAATTGTGCGATAATGAACCGCATTATCCGATGAGTAAATTGATCTAGGTACTATGGCTCTATTAGACATCATTCATCCTGATAACCCAATCTTGCGGAAGAAAGCCAAGCGCGTCACCAGTTTTGACAAAAAATTCCAAAAGTTGGTGGATGACATGGTTGAAACCATGATCGAAGCGCCCGGTGTCGGTCTTGCCGCGCCGCAGGTCGCCGTCAGCCAGCGCATGGCGGTCATTCGCCTGCAAGATGACGAGAAAAGCAAAGAGGAATTTGGTGATCTCGCCGGTAAATTGTATGTGGTCGTGAATCCGGAAATCATCAAAGCCAGTAAAGAAATGGTCGAAGGGGTGGAAGGCTGCCTCTCAATCCCCGGCTATCTTGGCTCGGTTGACCGCCACGAGAAAATCACCATCGACAGCCTTGACCGTTACGGCAAGCCCCAGCGCATCAAAGCCGAGGGCTGGCTGGCACGAGTTTTCCAACACGAGATCGACCACTTGGACGGACGCCTATATATCGACATCGCCAAAGATGTTTGGGAAGTCCGCCCCGAAGATGAAGACGACGAAAACGTAGTCGCCGAGTAAAACTGATTGACAGTCCTATGAAACTGTTTAAGAAGCGTGCTTATTGGAGTTGGTATGCGCTGGTATGCCTGCTGCTGTTGGCCGCCTGCCAACCACAGACTGCCGCGCCGGATCCGCAAGCTGCCGCCAACCGCCGCCAAACCGAACGCGCGACGTTAGCTTCTGTTACCGTCGTTCAGAAATGGCAGCAGCAAGCCCTCATCTCCCAACCGGAAAACTTCGCACCCAGCATCATCCCACTCGACAACGGCGATTACCGTGTGTACTGGAATGCGCCCTCGCTCAACGGCATCGGCAGTGCCACCTCGCCCGACGGCTTACGCTTCAATACTGACGATAACGCGCGGCTGATTAACGCTCCAGCCGGACAAGCTGACTGCTCGATGGGCAAGCCTTGGGTCGTTCCGGTGGTCAATGGCTACCGCATGTACTTTCAGGGGCAGCCCGACAATTGCAACGCGCCGGTAACCGGCATCCTCCCCAAGGCCCGTATCTTCAGCGCCTTTTCCAGTGATGGCAAGGAATTCACCCGCGACCCGGGCATTCGCATTGATATCGGTGATGTAACCAATCTCGCCGCTGCCGGACATGGACGCGTCATTCAGGTAGATGATGGTAGTTTCCATATGGTCTTTACGGCGCTGCTGCCAGACAAAGGCACAACGCCCTATATCATGGCCGCCACATCCATCGACACCATCACGTGGACAGTGGATGCCAAGCCCATCCTCGAAAATGGACACGATCCGACCGCGTTACAAATCGAGAGTACGGTTAATCTCTACGTCAGTTACATGACCGAAAACACCTTGCTGCTCCAATCCACCGACGGCGGCCAGACCTTTATGCCAGCCGCGTGGCTGGAATTCTACGATGCGCAGAACAAGCTCATTAGCGGCATGCACGACTTGGACATCATCGACATTGCCGATGGCAGCCTTGTTATCTATGGCAGCGGCACCGGAACCAACGGCATTATGACCTTTACACAGCAGGCCGCCTCATGACGCCCCTCAAAAATATCGGCCCTAAAAGCCGCGTTTGGCTGCACGACATCGGCATCGACACACTGGAAGAGCTAGAAGCGCTTGGGGCGGTGGAAACCTACCGCCGCCTCAAGCTGGCACGTCCCGCCGAAGTCAGCCTCAATATGCTCTGGGCCTTACAGGGCGCGCTCCTCAACATCCGCTGGAACGCCCTACCACCCGACATGAAAGCCACCCTCAAATCTCAAGTCGAAGACAGTTTTTAAGTCCCTCCTTGTGTTTTGGGGAGACTATTTCCAACCCCTGTTAGTCCGACGCCTCTGTGAACCGAACCTCCACAGAACCGGCTGAACTGTCGACCGTGTTGGTCACCAGCAGCGTATATAAACCATCATTCGGCACGGCGAACTCATCGATAACCGCGTTCAGGCTAGACGAATCGGGCGGATTATCATTCGCGGCCACAGCCTGATGTTCCGGATTGACCAGAATGATCAGCGGATCAATTTCCACTTTATCGGCCCCATTCGCCTCAAAGTGAACCACTTGGCCTTTCTTCAATTCGACGGGCAGGCTGTAAAGTGTCCAACCACCAAAGTTAAGCGAAACACTCGCCCACTCGTCGATCTTCAGCGCATTGCCTTCAAGCTGCTTCGTATTGATGTGAGTGGCATATTCCATAAATGCACGCGCCGCCTCTTCCGGATACGACATATCCGTGTAGGCGACACCAAAACTGTAACCAGCCCATGCCGCATTCGGCATGATCTGCTTCGCCCGCTCGTAGCTTACAGCGGCATCCTTTGGGCGGTTCATATACAGATAGGCCTCACACATAAAGCCCAGCGAATCAACCGCCCGCGTCGGCGGCAGACCAAGCTCGATGGCGCGGTTAAAATCATCGACGGCTTTCAGATATTCCTGACTTTCTAAATATACGCGCCCGCGCATCATATAACCCATCCCCCATTCAGGGGCGATTTTCAGGGTGCGGTTGGCGTACTCAAGTGCTTTATCTTTGTCTCCGGTATAGCGATAGGTCGTTGCGATGACGCCCAGAACATTTGGATTGTCTGGCGACAGTTCCAGCGCCCGAGCCCAATCTTCCTCATAGCCTTGGATGTTTAGCGCTAAACGCGACGAGCCTCTTAAAGTCAGGCCAAACAGGTTGGAAGGATCGAGTTGAAGAATCTTCTCATCATCTTTCAAAGCTATAGAATCTTGGTCGGAGTACCAGTACGAGTACGCCCGCAGGATATAACCTGTCGGATTGGTCGCGTCGGTCTCAATAAGATGGTCATAACGCACGGCTAAGAGTTCCCAGTAAGGCCGCAGCGTCTTATGGTACAAGCTAAGGCTCCGGTAATCCCCTAAAGCCAGAAGCCAATCGCCGTTCAGGATATAGGCTTGGGATCGCCCCAGATAAGCCCCCGCGTTAGAAACGTCTGCGTCAATCACACAGCTAAAAGCGGTGATCGCCTCTTCATATTGCCCTGCATCAAGCGCCTTGGTCCCTTGGTCAACACTCACATTGGCCGAACAACCACTCTGCGCTTGGACAGGTACGGTAAACACAAACAACAAAAGGGTAAAAACAACCACGATATTCGAAAACACGCGGGACATATTTCCCCCTTACGAAAAAATATAGACATACTGTCTACCATTTTATATTTGCATCACATAAGGGGTATACGTCGAACGGACTGAGCAGAGGCATGACAAATATCACTTCAACAATTTTATTCACCTCACTTGACAGACCGTAAAGTGGATCGTTGTGGGTTTTAACTCGATCCATATTTATGGCTCTAATATCTCTTAGTTATTCACCCATTTATTCGTACTAAGGTTTAAATCCACAAACCAGCGCTACCGAATTATAACCATCCAACAACTCGCTTAACACTCCCGTTCCCTCAAAACGGTTAGCGCCGAACCCGCCAAACAGTTACAAAATGTTCTTCCAAAATGTAACCCGTTGTGTCTCGCCCTATCATAAAATAATCATTAGGGTACTTATCTTTGCTCCTCTCCCTGTGTTTTGGTTCAGAAGACGACCCTTTTGAAATCCGCTGTCTTTTCCCTCTGGATTCCCCTCTACCATGAAATGGAGAGGGGGTCAGGGGGTGAGGATTTGAGCGAGTAACTACAAAACCGTTGTGTGGCGAAGTGTTTTGGAGAGGGGCCGGGGGTGAGGGCAAATCCCACTGCAGCTTAACATCTGTCTTTGACACGGTACTCAGCACTCAGGACTTGGCATGCCGCCGCCATTTTTCTAATCACCACCACCGCCGCATCTCGTATTTGACTGTCAACTGACGACTACCGACTGGAGACTGTTTTGGCAATTTTGGCGGCAGACACCCATTGCCAGAATCGCCGCAAATTTAACCGGGCCTTCCGCCAAAAGCGTCCATTTATTGATCAAAAGACAAGCAAAATTGCCAGAATTGACATCAATTTTGCCAATAAATTTTCAGTACTCGATTTTGTCTGGGGCTAACCGCTAACCGCTTACAACGGATAAATATTGATATGCAGCACGCCTGCCACCGCCACCAGCAGCGGAGCCAGCACAAGCGCCGGAAGAAAATTCGCCATGCGCGGCTTCTTGAGGTCGAGCAACACCAGCGCCAGTCCCATCAGCACCAGCCCACCCACGCCCGTCATCTCGTTAATCATCGGAGTCGTCATCACGTTTCCAGCCACCATTCCCAGCAGTGACAGGCCCCCCTGCACGATCAGAATCGTCACCACACTGAAGCTCACGCCCACGCCGAAACTCGCCGCGAACGCCATCGCCGCGAACAAATCCAGCACGCTCTTAATCGCGATCTGTTGGAAGCCCACCGCCAAGCCCATCCCATCTTGTATCGACCCCACGAAAGTCAGCGGGCCGATGCAAAACACGAGGCTGGCCGTCACAAATCCGGTGATAAAGCGCGTCCGCGTGTCGAGGTTGCCTGCCGCCGTTCCCGTTTCGTCATCAGGCACAGTCATGGTTTTAGAATTGCCTAGGTTGGACTGTAACCATCCGCCGAAACGTTCCAGCTTGGTTTGCAGATCCAGCAGTTCACCGATAATCACTCCGATGGCGATGCTCAGCACCGGAATAATAATGTTCCCGCTTTTTCCTGCGTTGCTGATGCCCACAAACATCGTCACCAAACCCAGTCCGGTGACCACTGATTCTTGTATCTTCTGGGATAAACGGTTGCCGACCAACAGCCCTATCACGCTGCCAATCGCCACCGTAATCATATTGAGAATTGCGCCGCCCATGATCTACCCCGCTGCGGGGCAATCGTCCTTTCATTAGGGGGATTGACGACCTCGCTCCGGCGCGGCGTCCATCGCTTTTAAATAAACGCTGTATTTTCCGTAGGGAAAGGTCTAAACACTTTCCTCTTTGGCAAAGGATCAAGATGGTGCGAATCTATTTTTACACGGAGGATATCTTTGTAGGGGCAAGATATATCTTGCCCTCTCATCCACTTGATCACAAAAACATTTTCCGTAGAGGAGGACCTAAGCCCTTTCCTTTTCCATCAACAACCGGGGTGCAAGCCGCTCAATATAAAATTCGACAATCTTGCCCGTCAATTCCAATGGATTGAGTCCCGCCCCACCTTCAGCCGACAGCATCACCGAAAGCGTACTGTCCCATTTGTCATCGTGGTTCCCGCCCGTCACATCCGAGATCACGCCGCATTCCACCGTTTTCATCCGCCTGTTCTCGTTGTTCACTTGGGACACCGCATACAGATGTGACGAATCCAGATTCACAATGTCACAGCCCTGCGACCGTGCTGCTTCCAGAAACGCCTCATCCTCGCGGTAAAGCGCATCACCCGTAATCGCCTGCACGCCATGAATCGGCGTCAGATCGGTCTGTTTCCACCCGTCCTGAATCGCGCTGATCAAAGACGTATCCGCATGAACAATCGGCTCACGGGTGTAATGCCGTGTCGTGCCGTCCACCGCCAGCGCCTTCTCCACCAGATAGAAATCGCCCATTTTCAGGTTGCGCGTTCCCAATCCACCCGCTAATCCATAGGCGAGGATAGTGTCAAAGTTGTAATAAGCCAATTCTTCAATCGTCGTCGCCGAGACTGGCCCACCATAGACATGCACCAGCGACAGAAAATTCATCCCATTGTACGACAGCTTTTTCACGCTGTCCGGCGTCACATGGATGAAATACTGGTCCGTGGTTGGAACGGGATTGTAGTTCCCTAAGGCGCTGGGCGGAGGGCAGTAAGCCACCAGCGCAATCTTGGTATCACCGAACGTGTCGCGCGGGAAGCGCTGCCCGACTAATTTCGCCGGCGTCAGATGTGGGCCATTGTGTTTGGATGTCATAGTTTATCCCGAGCCGTTGAAGCGCTTGTAATAATCCCGCCGGAGCAGTGCGAACAGATGCAAATCGTAGAAGCTGCCGTTCTCGTAAAACTGCTCTCGCTGGACACCTTCGTCGTGAAAGCCGACTTTATGCAGCACCCGCGCTGACGCTGGATTACGTCCGTCTGCATCCGCTTCTATCCGGTTCAGATTCATATTGGCAAAGCCGAACTCAACCACAGCACGCACCGCTTCAGTCATCAATCCTTGTCCCCAAAACTCTCGCGCTAGATCATACCCGATCGACGCCCGCCGGTCATGCCGTACCCAGTAATTAAACCCGCACATGCCGATCACCCTCGGGTCATTCTTGAAGGTGATGCCCCAGCGCAGTTCCGCCCCATCTGCATAGGCGGAACGGATCGCTTGAATCAGGTCGCGTGCTTGGTCAATCCGGTCATAAGCGATGCCCGAATTATAACGCGTGACTTCGTAATCGCTGCGAATGCGAAAGATGTCCTGCGCGTCATCAAGAGTCAATTCGCGCAGGTTCAGCCGCGGCGTTGATAATTTAGGAAAGATGCCGAAGTCAAACAACTCACTCATGTCTGCTGCCCTTCGGCTCGCATAGCCGCCCACAGGTGTTCAATTTCCAGCACCAGACGCCGTCCGCTGCGTTCCATCAACCACACCGCCTCAATCTGATCTTGATTCAGCGGGTCATTCTTCCGCATGTGGTTGATATGCAGGAAATATGCGCACTGCAGCACCATCTCCATCGGGGTCCGGGCTGCGTACATCAACCGGTAGCGCGGATCATACGTACGCCATATATCCGGTGAGTCGAGTTCTGTCAGGTACTCATTAACCGCCTCAATCACCTTACGCATGGGTAGTGCGATTTCATCAAGACGCTGTCGCTGGCGTGGGGTCAGCGTGCCGAAGCGTTCGCGCACCAATGCATCATACGCCCGCTGGATATCATCGCGCAGGCGGTTTAAGTCAATAGGAGGAACATTATTCATGGTGATACAACCAATCTCGTACACCAGCCCTACACAGTCCAAGGCCACATATTATGACAACCATTTTACAGTATCGGTCAAGCACTTGAGCATTTCAAAATTGTATAGGTCGAACGGCAGGTAAATGAAGGGGTTGAATTGTGATCCAACCCCTATGGAGATGAGTCTGGGGTTCTAGCGTTTAGTTACAATGATGGGGATGGTTACACTGCACGAGGTGTCACTGAAAGTGCTCGTCCCGACCAGAGAGCCAACGATTTGCGTCGGAGATAAAACTTGTACGGTTATGTTGGTGGAGACATTTTGCCCATCAATTTTGATTTGCCCGATACCTTGATATGTATTACCACCGATGAACCGTAGAATATCCCCATCGAGATTGATTGTCGATCCGCTGATCGACACAGAAATGACTTCTGAGGGATCATTAATCGGTACATCAACTGTGCCGGTACCAAAGCACGACGCTTTACCATTGCTGTAGGAAATAACCCACGATCCCGGTTGAGGCACGCCGCCCGTGGGAGGGTTGCCATTGTCATTATTACTGCCGGTATTGGCTGGAGGCGCGTTGACAATCGGCACCACCGGCGGTGCATTCACATCCGGCACTTTTTCGCAGTCGCCCGTCGCTTTGACGTCGTCCTGCTTGACCCACACCTCATTGGCCGCTTTATCCGGCGCGACTTCGCCTTTGTCCAGCTTCCACCATTTGCTGCCGTCCTTGGCCTTAGCCTGTCCCAGCACCTTATACGATGATCCCGCTGATAAGAAAACAATCGCCGAGCGGTTTTCGCCGGGACCAACCCGCACATGAACGGTATCATCACGTGTGGTGCTCACAGTACAGTTGACACTCTTTGTGGCAACGGTTGCCGTTGTTCCAGTAACCTCTTCGCTGTTATCGAACGACTCCACCATTGCAACCACGGTATCTTCTTCACGCAGTTTCCCCGCTAGCGATATTTCCTCGATAATTCCTGTGCTGCCGTTCGTGAATGGAATCACCATCACTCGTGCCCGACCATCATCCGAGCTGTAGTCGTAACTGACGCCTTGCCGCTTAGCCACTTCAAACATCTCAATTTTGCTCTCTTTAAAGGTGCGGTCAGGATAAAAGTGGCTGAAGTAGGTTTGCAAGACTTCGTTTTGGGACATACTGATCGCATCGATGCCGATGTCTTGCAATGCCGCATAATCCAGCACCAGCAGCTTGGTTTGTTCGCTCAGGAGGAACAGGGGATTACTTTTTTTGTTCAGCGCCCATGCTTCGGGATAATTAAACGTAGCACCGCTTTCAAAGGTATATTTCTCGGTCAGTTTATCTTGCGCCGCTGCCGGAAACACGAGTAGCAAGCAGAGACTAAGAATGACAGCAACAAATGTTATCTGTCCTAAACGGGATCGCATCATAACCCTTTCTAAAACAAATCGTTTTATCAAACAGTTTATATAATCATAACTCCGAATATGCTAAAAGTCTGTTAATTTGATCCTGTCATTTAAATACAAATTATCTGCTGTATCGCTGTTAGTTGCACAAATAAAAAGTGAGCGTATTCACCCGCACACTCACTTCTCATATTACAGAATTTCTCTATCTGCTTACCGGTCGCCTTGCTCGTTGGGGCCGCCGGGGCTGCGTGGACCAAGACCGCCACGAACCTCTTTTTCATTTTCACCGCGCTTCCCCGTCTGGTTGCTCGACTGGTTATTCTTGATGTCCGTAGCCTTCTCTTTATCTAGATCGCCCTGCTTGGTTGGCTGCTTTTGATCGGCCATTTTGAACTTCTACCCTTACTCGTATCAGATCAATACCTCCACTTAACATGATGGTATGAGCGTGTGGTTATCAATAGATGACCCATTGGGATAGGTTACATATCGCACAGAAGGACTAATTTTTTCATGATGCTAAATTCTTAACGAGGTTACAAACTTGCAACATTTTCTCGTATACTCCCTCATACCGATTGTGAGAAACAGTCGGCCTACTCCAAATTTGGCCACTTTTCCTACTGATCAAATTTTTTTTAGAGTATCTTATCAAAGCAGGAAGTAAGAAGGAGTTTTAAGTGTTAAATCGTAATAATCACACCTCACATGACAACCGAGATTGCAATTCTCAAGACCAGATGAACAATCAATTAGGCTCGCAAGGCGATGCCATTTATGATTACGAGCGTGTTCCCGCAGGATGGCGCGGTTTTGATTCCCGTTCAAATGGAAATGGCCGCAGCGAACAAGCTGCTGAAAAGAAAACCGTCGCGCATCAATCGCGGTAATTTCCGCCTCAACTGAATATCATCTGACCATTTTGCCGGATGCTCGACAATCGTTGAGCATCCGGTTTTTTATTTGTCTCAACACCGACTAATTCCTCGACATCTTCTGAGAAAATCAAAAGGGGCGCATCATTTATGAAGTACCCCTTTGCGACTGGTTGAAGAAAGCTAATTCGCCCTTATCCACCTTAAGGGCTAACCACCGGCACGGATTTACATTCACTGGGCGCACCCAGAACATCGCTGCGCACCCACGCTCCCACACTGAGGCGGTACCATGTCATGCCGTCTGCCCCTTGTGCCTGCCCATCAATCTCAGCCGTTTGTCCGGCAGACAATGTCCCCGCCCGATCAAACTGTGTACCCGGCCCACTGCGCAGGTTCGCATTCTTAGGTGTGGTGACGGTACAGGTCGATGCGGAAGTCGTGTTTTGTTCACTTGATGAAGACTCGGATGCCGCACCGGTAGTTTCTGACGAAGCCCCTGCTTGCGATCCCGCGCTATCCGCCGCTGTACCCCACAGCACGATCCCACCCGTTGGGCCAGCGGAGATGAGCAGCTTGCCATCCGGACTGAATACCACGCTGTTCACCTGTTGGCCGGAAGGACTCGCCAGCGCAGCCAGATTTTCACCTTTTGCAGCATCCCACAAACTCACGTTGCCAGCATCGCCGGATGCAATCATCTGTCCATCGGCACTGTAGGCGAGAGCAAACACATGGTCGGCATGCCCGTTCAGCAAAGCGTGATTGTCACTCTTCTTATCCCATATCCATGCCGCTGCATCCGAACCGCCGTAAATCAGTGATTCACCATCCGGACTAAAACTCAAACTCGTGATGTCGTCGATCTCGGTTTCAAGCGTGTTCTGAGCAGTCGTGGCTTCGACACCCCACAACGTGATGGTATTGCCACCGCTTACAGCCAGCGATGTTCCATCTGGACTAAAGGCTACACTTTTTGCCGGTTTAAGGGGATCAGACTCGACCAGCACTGCTTTTTCACCATTGGCTACGATGTCCCATAGTTTTACGCTGCCATCGAGCGCCCCGGATGCCACCAGAAAGCCGTCTGCCAGAAAGGCCACACTCTCAACGGGGCCGCCATGTTCTTGCATCGTCCCGTTAGCATCTCCGCTCGCCGCGTCCCACAGGCGAACTTGCCCGCCGCCCGTGCCCACCGCCAGTAAATAACCACCAGCGCCGAACGCTACACTGGTTGCACCCTTCGTATGTCCCTCTAGCACCATCCGACTTTCACCCGTTGCTATATCCCACAACTGCACCTTGCCATCCGCTGTAGCAGCCGCTAGCAAAGTACCATCCGGGTTAAAAGATAAGCTCTCCACCGCGACAGTTTCATCGCCCAAGGTCATGATTTGGGATACTTGAGCGGCATTCGCAAGCGTGATCGGCTTCAACTGATCCAGCGGCGTCTCGACAATCGGCGAAGGTCCGTCTCCATAACGGATCGATTCCATCATGGCCATAAACGTGGGTTTAAACGTTGACACATCGCCCTGCGTGAAACCGATCAGTGTGCCAAACATACCCCCGCCAAAATCAATGACGGTATTCAGTTGATTGACCATACTGCTTTGTGATTGCAAAGCCGGATAACCGGCAATGACCAGCTTCTCCGGTTCAGTAAATCCGAGGGAACGGTTCGGAGCCTTCCCGATACCCACTTCTAATAATTCGAGTGCCGTTACAGGCGCATAGCCGCTGTGTGCGCTGTCGTAGAAGCTCACCTGAAAAAGCGCCCCGCCGCCGCTAAACCCGACTAAATCCTTCTGCGTGTCGTCGACCTTCCAGCCTGATGGATAGTTCATCGTGAACTTGCCATCGGCAGACGTATAGGTTTGCGTCAGTTCGCCTTGAGCCAGCAGCATCGTCGGGAATGTACAAAGGAACACGAATAAAATGAGGAGAAACATCCGTTTCTGGTCGCGCATCGTATCCTCCCTAATCAACTTGACCGACAAAAGTTTAGGACACGGTTTATTATAGGGTTAAAATGCTTGGAGTGCTGACGATAGTCATCAGTGGAGGCGGATGCGGTTCATTAGCTGCAATCGAGGATATGCATATTCAACAAAAAGGGGCACATCATTACTGATATACCCCTTTGCGCCTTTACGTTAAAACTTTTCTCTGCACCTACACCACAATCGCACCCTCATCACGCGGCGCACCGAGATACGCCCGTTCCTTGTCCACGATCTCCGGCTCCAGCTTCACGATCAGCGGCGACGGTTCACGCAGCGCTTGTCCCGGCTTCAGATCACTCTTCGTCCATGTCCCAATCGCCTTGCTGCCATCGTAGACCAACCCCTTATGCGGGCGGGTGGCCTCGTTGTATTCCACAATCTTCTGATCACCGAACAACTGCCCCTCGTAGCCGAGGAACTCGTGTACCTTCTGCGAGGTAAACGGCAGGAACGGCGACAGCACCGTCTTCAGGTTGTCGATCACGCGCAGCACAGTATACACCGCCAGCGCCGCGTCATCCGGATTTTCCTTGATCGTCTTCCATGGCGCACGTCGATCCAGATAGGCATTGCTCTCGCGTACCAATGCCATCGTTTGTGTCAGCGCTTCTTTCAGTTTCACCGCTTCGATCAACCCACCGATGTTCTCGAACGCCGCTTCCGACTTTTCAAGGATCGCCTTATCCTCTTCCGTCAGCTTGGCAAGATCAATAGTTGGCACTTTGCCCTCGTAGCGCTTGTAGGCAAAGCTCAGCCTGTCCGCGCTTTCGGGGAAGGTAGCCG
The DNA here is from genome assembly GCA_044226855.1 of Aggregatilineales bacterium. Lineage (GTDB taxonomy): Bacteria > Chloroflexota > Anaerolineae > Aggregatilineales > Phototrophicaceae > CFX2. Next base: position 445,393 of record JBGAGF010000003.1, on the reverse strand, counting down.
CCGTGTAATAACGAACCGCGTCCGGCTGGTAGCGTTCCAGAATATCCGGCAGCCAGATCGCCCAGTTGCGGCTCTTGGAAAACTTATCACCTTCGATGTTCATGAACTCGTTAGCCGGCACATCATACGGCAGTTGCAGGTTTGCGTCATACGAGTTCGCATCACCCGCTTCGTTATAGATACCGTCCACGCCCAGCAGTTCCGACTGCCAGATAATCGTGTGGAACGGAATATTGTCCTTGCCAATGAAGTTGTAAATCTCAGCCTGCGGGTTATACCACCAGTCTTTCCATGCGTCCGGCTGACCGATATTCTTCGCCCACTCCACGCTGGCCGAGAAGTAACCGATCACCGCGTCAAACCACACGTACAGCTTTTTATTTTCCCAACCCGGCAGCGGCACATCTACACCCCAGTCAATGTCACGGGTGATCGGGCGGCCATGCAGCCCATCCATAATGAAGTTCCGGCTGAAGCGCACCACGTTCGGACGCCAGTGCCCCTCATGCTTGTTGAGATACTCGATCAACTGCGGCTCGAAGCGTCCCAGATCAAGGAAGAAGTGTTCGCTCTCGCGCACGATCAGCTTATCCGATGGGTTGCTCTTGTTACGCGGATTAATCAGCTTGGTCGCATCCAGCAAATTGCCGCAGTTATCACACTGGTCGCCACGTGCGTTGGCATAATGACAGATGTAGCATTCGCCCTCGACGTAACGATCTGGCAGGAAGCGCTTCTCCAATTCGCTGTACATCAGTTCCTGTGTCTCTTTGTACAAACAGCCGTTTTCTAGCAGCTTGAGGAAAAAATCCTGCGTCACTCTGTGATGATTTTCGGTATCGGTATGCGTAAACAAATCGTAGCTGATGCCGATCTTCTGCTGCGTCAGCAGGAAGCGCTCGTGATAATGTTCGAAGACTTGGCGTGCCGGAATGCCACGCTTATCTGCCTCGACCGAAATCGGCGTGCCATGACTATCCGAGCCGGAAACCATCAGCACGCGGTTACCCTTCAAACGATGGTAACGTGCAAAAATATCAGCCGGCAAATAGGCCCCCGCCAAATGTCCGACGTGCAAATCGCCGTTGGCATAAGGCCATGCGACAGATACGTGAATAGTCTTAGGTTGAGTCATGTTCCTTAATCGTCCTTCGTGTTAGGCTTGTTTCAAAGCAGATAATCAATGTGTCTGGTCAAAATGGGCTAATTATGCCCATCTGATGGTCTGATCAGGAAAACTGCGCTGTATTATAACGCGACTTATCCGCCGTTTGAGCAGGCCGTTTAAAGTAAAAAACTTCCGGATCGCCTTCATCCAAGTTGTGTACTACGCCGCTAATGACATACCCCAGTTTTTCCAGTAAACGCTGCATCGGCAAATTGGATAAATTCGTGGACGTAAACAGCTTTTCTGACTCGCACGTCGCCTCGATATATCGCATCAAGGACGTCGCATATCCGTACTGCCGGTAATCGGTTCGCACATACACCAACTCGATAAACGGCCAGCCAAAGAAATTACGCTCCACAATAATGTAGGCCACTGCCGTATCCTCGACGGTAAGTACCGTGCAGAATCCCTCTTCAACCGCCTTCCGGATAAATGCCTGCCGGGTCGTATCGCATTGCGCGATCAAGTCAAACGCCACGATAGCTTCTACATCGTGATGCTTTGCTTTTCGTATCGCGTATCGTTCAACGTCTTCAATCATGGTTTCCACTATCTTGACTGTTAGCTACAAACTGTAAACGGTTCACTCAAAACAAAAACCGCCTGCCTTATCAGGACAGACGGTTTCGATTAGCTTATGTTGGGGGTTGTTTACCACACACGAAGCAATCGCTTGCGTCTATCCTGACGTAAGCTCTGCATCATGCACATGGGTGAACGGTTACACTTATTCATACTCAAAGTATAGTCCAACGTCACAAGCAGAGTCAAGCGATCACCAATCTTCGTCCGGCTAAAGTTTGTCTCGTAGACCGGACACCTCCGTAAAAACAGTCCGCATCTCATCGCTCAGATGCAAGGCATCCACCGCTGCCTGAATATCAAACGCGTCACCGACCAGAACGCGACTGCTGCTGCGGGATGCATAAAACAAGTACGACAACCGGAACAGCCAGATGGCCTGCTCGACATCCGCATCAGATCGAATATAAAACGTAATCCAGCCGGTGTCAGGCAGCAGATGGTGAGGTTCGACCCGCTTTTCAGCTAGCAGTTGAGTGCGAATCTTGCTGTTGAAAGGAATATCGACCATGCCACTAGAATGCATGTGTCCGATTTCCACCTTGCCCAGATTGAACTCTGTCCCGCCAAAGCGGTGCGGATTTGCCTTCACCCCCGGCCAGCTCGTTAACGTTTGCTTGAGTTCCTCAATCGCTTCCCGCATAACCTGTTCCCATAACGCTTGTTTAACCCATTTTATAGTCATCCTAAACTTCATCCCCCGCATCGGCAATCCGACCAGAATTTTCTGTACAAATGTTCATTTATGGTGCTTTTCAAGCGGTGAACATACTGCTAACATGAACACATTGCAATTTAACATAAAAGTTGGTTATAGTTTCCCCCCAACCTGTACCCGACGCGTTCTTTTCGGACATACCTAATCATGCCATCTAAAGTCGAGGAAATTCCACTACCGGAATTAAACCCCCAAACCTACATCAATCGCGAACTTTCTTGGATCGAGTTCAACCGCCGCGTGCTGGCAATGGCGCAAGACGAAAGCGTCCCATTGCTCGAGCGCGTAAAGTTCCTCGCGATTTTCAGTAATAACCTAGACGAATTTTATATGGTACGGGTCGCCTCCATTCACGATAAATTAAAGTCGCCGGTTCCATCCGCCCGCCCGGATGGCTATCATCCCGGCCCACTGCTCCACGAAATCCGCAGCCATGTCATTGAGTTGGTGGCGCAGCAGCGTGCCACCATGCGTGAAGTCTTTTCCCGGATGGCCGAGCAGGGCATTCACGTCATGGAAATCAACGAACTGGAACCGGCTCAGCGCGATATTATCCGCGAGTATTTCCACAACGAAATCTTTCCGGTGCTCACGCCGCTGGCTGTAGACCATGTTCACCCGTTCCCATTCATCTCCAATCTTAGCCTCAATTTAGCGGTTTGGCTGAAGCGCACCAATGGACACGGCAATCAAGACACCGAGTTTGTGCGCATCAAAGTGCCAGAAGCCCTGCCGCGATTGGTGGATGTGGGCAAAGTGCTGCGCCGTTATGCGAACGACTCGTCTGTGAAAGACACCTTCCTATGGATGGAAGACGTCATCTCCGATAATCTCGACTCACTCTTCCCCGGAATGCGCGTACTGGAACAATATCCTTTCCGTGTGACGCGTGACGCTGATGTCGATTATGAGCAGGAAGAAGAAGACATCGGCAGCATGAGCACATTGATCGAGGAAAGCCTTAGGGAGCGGCGTTTCGGCTCGGTGGTGCGGCTCAGCGTTCCGGATAACATCAGTGATCGCACCCGCAATCAGTTGATCAATCAGTTGGGCGTCGATCCCGAACGTGATGTCTATCTGATTGATGGTGCGCTCGGAGCCAGCAGCCTCTTTGAACTCTCCGGCGTAGATCGCCCCGAACTGAAATACCCACCCTTCTTGCCCCGCCTCCCCGATAATCTCGGTGAGCAGGATATCTTCAGCGCCATCCGCAAAGGTGATATTCTCCTACATCACCCCTACGATTCCTTTGTGCCGGTTGAAGCTTTTTTCCGTGCCGCCGCCCGTGACCGCGATACGCTCGCTATCAAAGCCACACTGTACCGCGTGGGTAAAAACTCTCCCATTGTTGAGGCGCTGCTCGAGGCCCGTGACAATGACAAACAGGTCGCCGTGTTGGTCGAACTCAAGGCTCGTTTCGATGAAGAGAATAATCTTGAATGGGCCCGTCAGTTGGAACACAAAGGCGTACATGTTACCTATGGCGTCGAAGAACTGCCGGTCAAGACACACGCCAAAGTTGCGCTGGTCGTCCGCCGCGAAGCCGATGGCGTCCGCCGTTACATCCACCTCGGCACAGGCAATTACAACGCCGGAACAGCCCGCCTCTACACTGACATCGGTCTGCTTACCTGTAACAATGAAATCGCCGATGATGTCTCCAAGCTGTTTAACCGCCTCACCGGATACGCCCCCGCCACCACTTACAACCGTTTGTTGGTCGCTCCGGAGCATCTCCACAGCAGCATCATCGCCTTAATCGATAACGAAATCGCCGCCGTGCAGGCTGGTAAAGAAGCCCGCTTGATCTTCAAGATGAATCAGCTTGAAGAAGATGTCATGATCCAAAAGCTGTATCAGGCGTCGCAGGCCGGTGTGAAGGTTGAACTCATTGTGCGAGGTCTCTCCTGCCTCGTGCCCAACATTCCCGGCTTCAGTGATAACATTCGCCTCGTCAGCCATGTCGGACGCTTCTTAGAACACAGCCGCATTTTCTATTTCCAGAATGCGCCGCCGGCCAAGCGCCTGTATTTGGGCAGCGCTGATTTGATGCGCCGTAATCTCTATAACCGTGTCGAGGTTGTCTTCCCGGTACTCGAAACACGCCTCCAAAAAGGCATCATGCGCATTCTCGCCACCTATTTGCAAGACAATCAACTCACGTGGGAAATGCAACCCGATGGCACTTATGTCCGCTTGCAGCCCCAACCCGCTGAAGAACTCCTGAATGCGCAGGCCGCCTTCATGGAAGACAGCTTTGGCATTCATTCCATGCCCTAAACCCAATTGACCGTATAGGGCAATAACAGTGTGTAACGCTTGAATAGGGACAATGTCTTTGTAGGGGCAAGATAGTTCTTGCCCTGATTGAATTCCCTAATTTCCACCCTATCCCCAACACATTTCTGGAGCTTTTTCTGTTTAAAATTGGACAAATTATAAAAAGCGTGACACAATTTGCGCTTGTAATATCATGTTGACAGGGTTCGAAGAGTTCGTTCCTCAAAATTATTGCCGAAATTAATGCCTTCATAAAGAGTGTATATTGTTTATGTTAGTTTGGGCCTGTGTGGCAGGTATTTATACGCATTTGTGAAGGTGGTTTATGTCTCAGGATACGACGTCTCAAAGCCCGATTGAACTGTGTGTCATCGAAGGGGATGGTATCGGTCGCGAAGTAATCCCCGCTGCGGTAGAAGTCTTAAAGAAGGTTGCCCCCGATGTGATCATCAGACCGATGGAAGCGGGTTGGGGATATTTTCAACAGCACAAAACCCCTCTCCCCGAAGAAACCATTCAGGTCGCCCGTGAATGCAAAGCCATCTTATTTGGCGCGGTATCCTCACCGGCCTATCCGGTAGAAGGCTACTTCTCGCCGATCGTCCGACTGCGCCGCACCTTACAGGCCTTCGCTAACCTTCGCCCTGCCCAGCATCTGCCCGTTCCCACCTCGCGTGAAGGCGTCGACATGCTCATCGTGCGCGAGAACACGGAAGACCTCTACATCGGTCACGAACACACCGAAGACGAAGGCCAAACAGGCATCGCCGAAAAAGTCATCACCCGTGATGCTACCGAGCGCGTCACCCGCTTGACCTATGAAATGGTACGCCGCATCGGACGAAAGAAAGTCACCATCGTTCACAAAGCCAACGTACTCAGCCAATCTGACGGTCTCTTCCGCCGCGTGGCGCTCGAAGTCGCCGCCAATTATCCCGACATCAAGACTGATGAACTCTATGTGGATACCGCCGCCTATTGGATGGTGAAGGAACCCACCCGTTTTGATGTCATCCTCACGCCCAACCTCTATGGGGACATTCTTTCCGACATGGCCGCTGCGTGGGGTGGTGGCATGGGGCTCGCACCATCGCTCAGCCTCGGTGAAAACGTCGCCTTGGCCGAACCCGTTCATGGCAGTGCGCCGGATATTGCGGGTAAGGGCATTGCCAATCCAACCGCCTCTATGCTCAGTGTCGCCATGCTGCTACGCCTGTATTGGAATCGCCTAGAAGCCGCCGATAAAATCGAAAAAGCTGTGCGCAAGACGCTCTCCGAAGGCGACTACACGGTGGACATTTATACTGAAGGCGCAATTTCCACAGAGGACTTCACCAAACGTGTGTGCAGCCATCTGGGTTAAGTTAGAAAGTTAACTTTTCAAAAGCGTCTGAATACGATTTCAGGCGCTTTTTGTTTACATCTAGCCGAGAGCCAAAACCGATAACATTACAAAACGGTGTATTTAGGGTTAAATTCATGATTTTTTTACAAATCTCTCAACACTTTAATGATTCTTTTGACGGACTCAATGCTACGATAAGTACAGTTTGATGACAGATTAGTATTTATTCCCTATTGGCAGCGCGTTGAAGACTTCAATTCGTAAGTGGGAGAAAGAGGTCCGCGAGGATCATGAAGCAGACTATTTTGATTGTTGATGACGAAACCAGCTTCCTCGACATATTGCAGATTATTTTGCAGCGGGCCGGCTACAGAACCCTAGTAACCACCAACGGCAAAGAGGGATTGAATATGGTCTACCAGCACAAACCGGATCTGGTCGTGCTGGACGATATGCTGCCCGGTATCAGCGGTGGCGATATTTGTATGACCCTCAAGAATGACGCGACGGTCAATCACATTCCGGTCATTCTCTACAGTGCGGGGCCGCGTGTTCGCGAACGGGATTTCATCCGGCAGATTGGCGCCAACGCTACCATGTCCAAGCCCTTCAAGCCCAAGGACGTTGTTCAAATGGTCTCTAATTGCCTTGCAGCCGCCGCACCAGCCGTAGCAGCCGCCGTTTAATAGCCGGCAATCCCACATCACAAACAAAAAGACCTTGTGCAAAGGTCTTTTGTTTTGTCTACATATTGTGAATCAGCGATGCGGCCTCATCAACCACTTCAGCGAATAACTGATTCATTACGCTGTCATCCACTTGATATGGCCCACCGAAACTTCCATCCCCGAGCTGCTGCCGCGTCGCATAAATATCCGTATCATCGACAAGGCTATCAACCCACTCTTTAACGCCTTTTGGCGACTCGGCCACGCGGTTGAATGGGAAGTTCTCGCCCCAATTGGCATGGTTTAAGCGCAGCCCGTGCCGCTCACCGAAAGCCTTCACCGCGTTCTCTTTCCACCAGTTGTACCAGATCACATTCAGTTCATCATCAGTGTTGTGAATTTCATTCAGGAATGCTGGCATCTGATTGCCGCCGTGACCGTTCAGAAAGAAAAAACGCCGGAATCCTTGATGCAGCAAGCACTCAAATATTTCGAGAATAACCGTGCTCAACGTGTTCTGAGTCAGGCTGATCGTTCCCGGGAAGGCCGAAAAGTAACGGCTGTAACCAAAGTTCAAAGGTGGAGCAATCAACACCTTTTCCCGTTCAGCAATCGCGTCCGCAAGCTTGGAAGGAATGATTATATCGGTCAGTAAACTGAGATAAGCGTGTTGTTCTGTCGCTCCTGTGACGATAATAATCCGGTCATCGTGCTCCAGATAAGCCTCTACATCCATCCAATTCAAATTTTCTAGTCGCATGATTGCCCTCGTAGTCCCCGAGTCGATGACCCCACAATTATCCGTTAGCCAATTGATAATATACGCAAAATGATGAATCTCCAAGATATGACGAGAAAAATTTCAGACTATAACGATTGCTCAGCCCGCTGCTCAACGTCGGAACAGCGGCACCACCTCAGCAAAGATAAAACTCGCCAGCAATATCGCCAGCAGAATCACGATGAAAATGCGCGTTCGCGTCCAGAACGGCTCCTGAATATTGCGAACCTTCCCGATTGTCCGCCGGTCATAATCCACAGGTGACTCGTCTCCAAAATCCTCGACATCCTTGTCGTCCGGATATTCATCCTCGTCGATCCAATCATCCCGCCGCTTGCTCATATGTGGTTCCTTCCTGCCTATCGCGTACTCGTATAGCGATGATCAATCCCCACACCCCCATCACCACATCCAAAATTTGATCGTCCCGCACGCCCCAAAACAGCAGCGTGTGATCCGCCCGATACACCCCGATCAGGAACATCCCCGCGCTCATCAGCGCCATGAGCCACCAGAACCGCCGTCCACGAACCTCATCCACACCGCGCCGCCAGATCATGGTCAGCCCGACCATCAGCAGCCCGACACCACACAGCGCCATCCCGAAGTACGGCGTGTTATAGCGCGGTGCGACGATCCCGAACACATCCACCAACTCCGATGTCATCCAGCGCGGATAATTTGCGAGCGTATCGACCTCTTTGCCATAACCGCAACCAGCCGCCAAACACCCCACCCAGCCGCCCAATCCGATCAGCGGCAGCGCCGGAGTCAATCCATTAACAACCTGATTAAACGACAGACGAAACGCATTTTCATCATCTTTTCGGCGGATCAACCGCATCACGCGCGGCATCAACCACAGCATCAGCCCGATTCCCAGCAGACCGCCCAGCACCGCCCCATGCCAATCCAGTCCGCCCGCGCCGATCACCCACATTTCGTCGCGGTTGTCGGTGAAATAATCCCAGTTCAACGCCACATGAAACGCCCGCGCTCCGATGATTCCCAGCACCAGCCCGCCCACATACACATCCACCAGTCGCCCACGCGAACGCTGCCGGTAAACGCCAACCAGCACACTCACGACGATGGCAATCGCCACCGTCAGTCGGAACGTCGGAATACTCCACGGGCCAATTTGGGTATAAAGCGCCAGCAATCCTGTCCCTCCTAATTGGCAGGATTGTAGCACACCACCTTTTATCCTCTATAGAAATCTCGTCTTCTAGATTGACCTATCCAATCGTTGAAACACATGACAACATGAGCTTGTCGTAGGGGTTTGCCGCTGGCAAACCCTTCTCAAACCCTGTCACCGACGAACCCTTGTCCCTGTTTTCGAACGCTGACCTACTCCACAAACCGTTCACGCAGCGCCGCAAGCTGACTTTCATTCACCCCGCACCCCATCAGATAATCCCTCGCGCCGCCATAGTGCTCCGTTAAATAATCGAGCGTATTCATCATAGTTTCGGCTGCCGCACCTGAATCACGTTCAAGCTTCCCCAAATCGTATCCGTTCTTCACCGCGTAATCCTGCCACTGCGCAACCAGATGCCTGATGTGTTGGCTGGTTTGGGCATAATCCTCGGCAATATCAGTCGTCGTAACACCCATTGCCCCCAACACCAACGCCGCGATCAAACCGGTGCGGTCTTTACCGGCATAGCAGTGAAAAATCGTCCCGCCACCACTTTCCGTCACCGCACCAATAATGCTGCTAATCTGCCGCTGACAGTGTGCGAGGTAATAAATGTAGAACTCATCCAATCGGGAAAATGTTTCGCTACCCGCTTTCCAACGCTCATCCTGCGACAACGGATTGCCAATCAGCGGCAAGTTCACATACTGCACACTCGCGACTTGAGCGAAAACGTTTGGAAAATCTTCCACTTCCCATTCGTCGCGCAAATCAATAACCGTCTTTATCCCATAATCGATCAAATACTGGCAGCCTGCCGCCGACACTTGATCCAGACTCCCCGCCCTGACCAGAACCTTCCAGCGCGTATGATGACCATCTACCGTCGCATACCCGCCCAAATCGCGGACATTGTAGCTTCCCTCGACGACTAGGTTTCGCCCCATCCCCATCCTCCGTTTGAATCCACAAACCTGCCCTACCGATTTCTAACCATCTGCCAACCCGCTTAACAATCCTGCTCCCTCAAAACGGTTAGCCCCAATGCCACGAATCAGTTACAAAATGTTCTTCCAAAATGTAACCCATCACGTCCTCACCTGTGCTACCCTATTCCTATCAACATGTTATTTCCTCCCCTGTTACTACGGGGAAGGATTAAGGTGGGGTGTCTTGGCGGTTCAAATGTCTTTCTCTCTGTGGTTAATCGTATGGATCTTAGTTTCTTTGCGCCTTTGTGGTGAAAAGGTTTTGCATTTTGAGCAGCGGCAGTGCACAAATTGCACAGCGGCGGAGACACGGGAGCCATCCGCTGCAACTGCGCCAATTCAGCGCCACGCTCCCTCACTCCCGCCGCCATAAAATGTCAATTCAGCGGCATCACGGGAGCCTCCCGCCTGCCATTTCGGCGGATGAATGTGCAAAATATGCAAAATATGCAAATTATGCAATAAAAAAGAGATCAAACTTTTATCTGATCTCTGTGTCCTCCGTGTCTCTGTGGTTAAAATTCTTGGCGTCTTGGCGGTTTATCTCTTCTTACGTTCGCGCAGGGCAAGCAGTGCTTCAGGGGGTGCGTTATATCCCCCCATCGCATCACCCATCCGGTGGAAGTCAGAGCCACCCGTCATAATTAGGTTGTGCTTCAACGCCACCGCCCGCACGTTCTCGCGCACCGTCGCCGGATTACGTGGATGGTTGTACTCCACCCCGTCCAATCCCGCCGTCACCAGCCGTTCGAGGACGCCCAGATAGTCCGGCACCAGACCGGGATGCGCCATCACCGCTACCCCGCCCGCCGCGTGGATCAGTTCCACCGCTTCTTCAGGGGACATCCGCTTGCGTGAGACATAAGCTGGCCCACCATGATGCAGGTACAGATCAAACGCCGCGTTTACCGACTCGACATGTCCCGCCTCGACCATCGCCCGCGCCACATGTGGACGCCCCACCGAGCCGCCGTTGGACAGTTCCAGCACTCGCTCCCAACGAATGGGTTTGCCCAGCGCTGCAAGCTTCTCCACCATGCCCTGTCCTCGATCCAACCGGTCATGACGGAATCGGGTCAGCGTCGCTTGAAAGTCCTTGTTATCAGGCTGGACGTAATATCCCAGCATATGCACATCAACGTCGTTTTCCTCGGCGCTCAGCTCAATCCCCGGCACCACCACCGGATAGTCATTAGCCGCTTGTTGGGCTTCCAACAGGCCGTCCGTTGTATCGTGGTCAGTGATTGCAATTGTATTAAGGTGGTTTTTCCGAGCAAGCTCAACCAATTCCGATGGCCGGAGCTGACCATCGGATGCTGTCGTATGGAGATGTAAATCGGCTTTCAGCACAGTTAGTCTTCGTGACGAGGCGAAATCGGGTTCTGTCGGGGTGCGCGGCTTACCGACCCCGCTGGACGTTGCTCAACCGAGAAGCGCACCGCCGTCCGTTCCTGACCGTCAATCAGCACTTCAGTGAAGTAAGGGGTGAACACAATATCAATCTCATCGCGTCCCAGATAGCCACGAGCGATTGCCAGCGCCTTCACCGCTTGGTTCACCGCACCTGCCCCAATAGCTTGCACTTCAGCATAATGATGCTCACGCATCACCCCCGCGATTGCGCCAGCCACTGCCGTCGAACGTGATTTTGCCGAAACCTTTATCACATCTGGACCAGATAGGCTTTCTTCGTCGAAGCTCATTGTTACCTCGCCTTCGATAATCCCCCCAAATCAACTACGGAGGAGAGTGTGTGGCACGCCGACCTATCGCCTGTCTAACTCAGGTCGCATTACTATATTCCAGCATGTGTTTACCAACTATTAATCTTCGGTTCATTTTAACCGAAAAGTAAATTTCCTGCTACAAACGTCATTTTCCCCTTAACAACCTGTGCTATGATAGCCCTTTCAGGTCAGTTAGTGCTCAGGTGTTCCTATGCTTGAATGGTTGATTATTGGTGGTGGCATACACGGTACCTATCTCTCTCTTTACCTCACCCAGCGCAAAAAACTACCACCAGCATCAGTCCGTGTGCTCGATCCTGATGAGCATCCGCTCGCGCTGTGGCAGCATTACACCACCAACACCGGCATGATGTACCTCCGCTCCTCGCATGCCCACAACCTGCACTTTGATCCCTTTTCACTTATCACCTATACCCGCACCCGCTCTGGTCAGCCGCTCGCCGACTTTATCGAGCCATATGGCCGTCCCTCGCTGGCACTATTCAACGCCCATAGCCAGCACCTCATCGAGCGTTACAACCTCGAAAGTCTGCGCCTCGTCGGGCGTGCCCAAGGGCTGCAGCGTCTTGCCGATGGCTGGCGCGTTGAAACCAATGCAGGCAGCCTTGATACCCGCAATGTTATACTCGCTTTCGGGAATACCGAACTGCCTCATTGGCCGCTCTGGGCACGTCACGCTCAAGCCGCAGGCGCGAATATCCATCACCTGTTTGATCGCACCTACCGCCGCTCGGCTCCGCAAGGGGAAACCGTCATTGTTGGAGGAGGCATCACCGCTGCGCAAGTCGCCACCACCCTCAGCTTACAATCCCCCGGCTCTGTCACGCTGCTCATGCGTCACACGCCCCGCCTGCATCAGTTTGACTCTGATCTCGGCTGGATTACCCATCAATATCTAGATGGCTACAATCAGGAAACCGACTTTGCCCGCCGCAGAGATATGATCCGTGCCGCCCGTCACCGTGGTTCAATGCCTGCCGATGTCGCCCGCGAACTCGACCAAGCTGTGCAACACGGCCTGCTTGATCTCCGTATAAATGAAGTGTCGCAGTTACGGCTCGCGGACGCTGAACAATCTAAGCCCATGACGATGGATCTCGCCAATGGGGAGTCGCTCAGGGCTGACCACATCATTTTGGCGACTGGCTTCGAGACCGCCCGCCCCGGTGGCGAATGGCTCAACGCCGCTGTTGCTGAATATGGCTTCCTCTGTGCCACCGATGGTTACCCAATCGTCGATCAGCGCTTATGCTGGTCGCCCGGTTTGTTCGTGTCCGGTTCTCTCGCCGAGTTAGAAATCGGCCCGGTCGCCCGCAATTTCGTTGGCGTTAAATTAGCCGCAGAACGCATTGGAGACTCGTTATGAAGAAATGGATCGGCCTCACTCTTGGTGCGGTTGGGGCAGTCGCCGGCATCGGTACGTGGATCAACCGCCGTAATCAAATTGACCGCGTGGATCCGCAGTCGCTCATCATCCGTCTGGCTGATGATATGCCGGGACGCATCCTTGATATTGATGGTGTTTTCAACTTTCGTGACATCGGAGGCTATCACACTGCCGATGGTCGCCGCGTCCGCACTGGATTGATCTACCGTTCTGGCGCGCTCAGCGGGTTGACAGATGCTGGATTAGCTAAGCTGCAAGAATTGGGGATTAAGCTGGTCTGCGATCTACGGAGTGATGATGAACAAGCAGCCGCGCCCGATAAGCTGCCCCAAAACCCTGCACCGATTTATGCGCATCTGCCGCTGCTGGCCGCCAATAACCGTCGTGAGCGCGTGATGGCGCTCTTCTTCAACCGCCGCAAATTCAGCGTGATGATGCCCGACACCTATACCCGTGTCATCATTGATGGCAATGTCCATCTTTATGGCGATATTCTGCGCCGCTTGGCAAATCCGGATAATCTGCCAACCGTTATTCATTGCTCAGCGGGTAAAGATCGTACCGGTGTGGCTGCCATGCTCATTCTGGCGCTGCTGGGTGTGCCGGAGGATGTCATTCTGGCCGACTATTCCTTGTCCAATTTGTATTACGAACACTTCCTTAAGTTTGGACAGCTTGCCATCGGTTCAGTCGCGTGGACAGGCATTACCGCCGAAGATTTACAACCGCTTTTCATCTCTCATCCCGACACTTTAAAAATCGCGCTCGCCCATATTCACCGCAAATACGGCTCAATACCGAATTATCTGCGCAGCGCGGCAGGCGTGAATGAAGAAACACAGCAGAAACTGAAGTCAATTCTGCTTGAAACCTAAGCCTTAATTATGAAGATTGTGAGTCTAGAATTAATTTTGGCTCACAATCTAGGGAAAATCGCCACAAGAATTAACCTTGCATAGTTCATTGGTCACCCTTGTCCTTTACGTAAAATTCAGACAGAATAAATAAAATAATTGACCAAAAGTTGATATTCATGATATTATCTTCATTATAACAACACTGTACATTAGTTGAATCATGTAGGGAAAGGAGGTAGGTGCGCGTAGGAAACCGTGCCACACAATTGAGTATGACGAAAGTAACTGCCTCACTTTTTGAACTTCCTCGCCTGCTTTTTCTCTTCAAGAATGAAGAAGTCAGTCAAGTCGTCCGCGGTTTACTGCAGTCTGACTTCACCGTTGTCACTAAGGCCAGAGAAAATGCACCGAAACAAATCTCCTTCGATGATTATGATCTTGTCGTGATCGATGGCGACATGGATCTGCTCAAGTCACTCCGAGCCAATTCTGCATTGGTCAATCTGCCCATCTTGGTGATGGCCGCCCCGTGCGAAACCCAATTGCAGGTTCAGGCTCTAGATATGGGCGCGTCCGACGTTGTCCTGATGCCCTTAGGTACTGATATTCTTAAGGCTCGTATTCGTCGGTTAATCAAAACCAAGCAGCGCTCCGGCGAACAGCAGCAGGTCATTTCCTTCCTCAAGAAAGCTTATGAGAAGAAGGATCGTTTCCTTCAAATCGTGACCCACGATTTGAAAAACCCTGTGAATAACATTCGCTTAGCGCATTATTTCTTGCAGACAGAAATCGACGAAACGCCCGGCAACTTGGAAGCGCTGACCACAATAGAAATGGCAATTGATACTATGAACGATCTGATCACCAACTTTTTGGATACGGCAGCGCTTGAAAAAGGCAAGACCCAACTCAACCTTGAACCCTTGGTCATGGAAGACCTCATCTGGGAAGTGGTTTCGCGCTACGGTGAAACGGCTAACGTCAAGAACATCACCCTGCTCATGGGCGAAACTGACGGGGAAGTCTTGGGTGACCCTAACCGCTTCATGCAAATCATGAGCAACCTCGTCAGCAACGCCATCAAGTTCAGCCCGAATGACCGTTTCGTGACCATCGCCTCGACCATTGAAAATGGCACAGTACGGCTCACCGTCAGCGACGAAGGCCCCGGCATTCCTCTTAACGAGCAGGGCCATTTGTTTGAGCCGTTCTCCAAGCTTAGTCCGCGCCCCACCAACGGCGAAAGCAGCACTGGCTTGGGGCTGTCCATCGTGAAAGAACTCGTGCTCTTGCATAAAGGCAAGGTGGGTGTGGACAGCATCGAAAATAACGGCTGTACCTTCTGGGTCGAAATGCCGCTCTACAAACCAGCACCCATTGCGATTGCCGTCTAATCCCTGAATAAACCAACAAAAAAGGCGCCTGTGCGCCTTTTTGATTCTCCCTGATTATTCACTACCAATCCCAGAACTCTTTGCCTTCAGTCGGCTGGTGAGGAACGTACTCGCGCTGAGTGGCCTTCTGAATATATTCGAGCGCGATTGGGAAATTTTCCTCAGGTGTTCGCATCGAATCCATGAACAGCGCGTTGTCATTCCACGGCTGATAATACTCCCGCATCCTCAGCACGTCATCCCATCCAACCGGCTTCCAACCGGGCACATAATGCACGCGGTCACGCATCCGTTCTTTCCAGACTTCATCATCCGAGCAGTAGCAATACACCGCGCAAAACTTCGCCTTATGTCGTTGGGCGATTTCACTGGCGACAGTACGAAAATGATCAAGCGGAAAGGTCGCGTCCAGAATGCAGCTTAAGCCTAACCCCAACTGTTCGTCGGCCATATCGAGAATAACATAATAGCCATCCCCGGTATTAGCCTGCGCCAAATTATGATCGCGCAAAACCCGCTGTACCCGATCTTTGGCAAACACGGGTATACCCAGTCGCCGCGATACCAACCGCGCCAGTGTGGTTTTACCACCTCCCGGCATCCCCGCCATAACCACCAATGTCGTATCCATCGCCATAAAATATTATTTCCTCGAAGTGCAGTGTAAGCTGTGTCGTCAACAGATGGCGTGTAGAGGAATAGTATCCTCTACACGTCCACAAATTCTATTTAACCTTCGTCCATGTCCCATTGCTGCTGTTGCTAAACCGGAACACACCCAAGGGTGAGTCGATATAAACAGCGCCCGTATCCTCAAATTGGATAGTGCGGTTTCCGGTATCAATGTTAGTGGTTCCGTATCCAATCGCGCTGTTCCAACCACCAATCGGCGCATTGGTGTTGCAGTAGGCCCACGCGAACATATTCTGTGGCGCAACCAATCCACTTGGCACGGTACCAAAGCAGGTATAGGGTGTAGTATTATCCCAACCATTGCCGTAGCTAATGAAGCGGGCATCTTGATTCTGGGCGCCAAAAATCGTGTTGCGGTTCGTGTCGTTAATATAAATCATGAAGCCGCGTTCGAATGCTTGGAATGCACCCGGACCGGTTATTTGTGGACCGGTTGGACAGCCAGAGTTGGGCGGCGCAGCACCGAAGAACCATGCAATTGAACACTGAACTGAAACGGGCACCGAACGGGTATCCTGCTGGCTGCCACGGAAAACCGTCAGCCGGTAAACGACCATCGTGCCAAGGTTGCTGGGCACCGTCACAGGCAGCGTTCCTGACGGAACCACATTGAACGTTTGCGAGACCTGCCCCTGAGCGTTCATCACGTCAATCCGTGCAGTGTCACCCTGCGCGCTCCATACCAATGTAATCGATCCGTTGGCCGTCACATTGGTAGCGCTGGAATTGAATGATAGAATTTGCGGCGCTAAAGGTGTTGCGGTCGCAATCGGGGTATTGGTAGCCGTCGACGTGCTGGTTGGCACCGGTGTATTGGTCACCGTACTGGTTGCGGTCAGTGTTGACGTCGGTGTAATCGTGAAGGTCGGCGACATCGAAGGTGTAAACGTCGCTGTCGAGGTCGGTGTAAACGTCGAGGTGGCCGTCGAAGTACTGGTTGCTGTGCTGGTCGACGTGGCACTCGGCGTAACCGTTGGCGTATTACTGGGTGTCAGGCTGGGCAGCACAGCCAGAGTCGGCAGCACCACCGTTTCTTCTTGAGGTTGGCAAGCAGCCAATAGCAAGAAAGTTAGACCGATGAATAAGGTGCAAAACTTCTTGGTAACCATAATCCTTCTCCGCGAAGCCCAATAAGATGTATAAATCAATGACGCGCCGGATTGTTACCCTAATCATACTCATCTTCACGGGCGCTTGCCAACAGACTACAGTCCCATTTGCCACACCCACCTTACCCATACGAACGCCCGTCAGCTTTCAAAATACCCGCCCGACACTCACGCCCCGCCCCGTTGTGGCACTCATCCCCACCGCAGTCCCAACAATGATTCCGACCGATTCGCCTTCACCGGTTCAACCAACTGCCCTGCAAGTTCTACCCACCTTGCCACCACTGCCCATCAGCAGTCTATTGCCTGAGTTGACACTTGATCCCAACGTCACGCCCAGCGGTACCCCCGTTCCAACTCGTCCGCCTGCTGATAATGCTTTCCTCATTGGGCACTCTTTTGAAGGTCGAGACATCTGGGGATGGCGTTTCGGTACAGGCAGCAAACTTCTGCTGCTGGTCGGTGGAATCCACAACGGCTTCGAATCAAATACCGTGCTGCTCGTGAATGCCCTGATCGATCACTTTGAAACGACGCCAACCGACGTTCTGCCCGGAATGTCCATCATTCTTGTTCCGGTTCTGAATCCCGATGGTCTGGCGCTGGGGCGCACCACTAATGGACGCTTCAACGGGAATAACGTGGACTTAAACCGTAATTGGGGTTGTGATTGGTCAGCCGATGCTTACTGGCGGCAGCAAAAAGTGAACCCCGGCACTCAGGCTTTCTCCGAACCGGAAACGCAGGCGCTGTCCGTGTTCATGCAGCAGACCCGTCTGGTAGCGGCCCTGTTCTATCACGCCGCTGCCGATGGTCTCTTCGAAGGCACCTGTAATGATAAAGTGGACTCTGCCCAACTCGCCGCCGTTTATGGTGATGCATCCGGTTATCCCTACGGCAAACCTTTCGACGCCTATACCGTCAGCGGCACGGAATCCAATTGGGCGGATGGGCAGGGTATCCTCTCAGCCGATGTCGAACTCGCCAGCAGCCGCAGCACCGAATTTGATCGCAATCTACGCGGCATCCTCGCCCTTCAATGTTGGATTACGGGCGATCTTCAGCAGCCACAGTGCAAGAAATGACCTCAATTGCATAGAAATCGTCGGCTATCAGGTGGCTGACGTAGCACCCGCTCCATGCCAAGTGACATACAATAGTTGCAGGATATAAAACAGCCTTAGAAATGATGGAGCGATATGAATAAACGCGCCATACAAGGGTTCGGCCTTCTACTCTTGCTTGCGATCATCGCCATCTTCAGCGTCTCGATTTTGCGTGGCACACACCCTTACATCGAGTTCTACACAGCCGATCGTCTGGCAGTCGATTATCCCGGCGTTGAAGTGGGAACCGAAGCCGTCAACATGTCGTGGAAAGCGGTCAATGTCACTGGCGCGGACTTCATGCGGATGGAAGCGTGGGTCGGTGAGCGCTGGGTGTTGATTGGTGAACACTTCGCGCCCGACAAATCCGACCGGATTGTCGTCTCGCATCCCCTCAGTTTTGCCCATCCGCTTTACAGACTGACCATCCTCGACAGTCATGAAGAGATTATCGACGAACGAAAACTTGAACTGACTTACACCGATACCCAGACCGCGCTCCAAATCATCCAGTTTATCGCTCCGGTACGCGGTGGTATCGCAGCCGATGCGCTGCAAAAAGGTGGATTCAGTGTGCCGGTTCTCTGGCATGTTGAGCAGCGAAACAACAACCAGCAGCCGGTCATTGAACAGGTGTCGATGCCATCAGAAACCGTCCTCGCTTCGACGGGTGATATAAATGTATGGCTGCCACGTCAAGGCCAGCAAACTATTCGCCTCTCTCCCGTCGACGGAGACACCGTATTTTTGCGGCTGCGGATTGTCGATCTACCCTCGAAACAAACATTAGCTGAAAATTTAGTTACCCTACCAGTCGTGAAAAATCCAAGTGCATTCCACCTTTCACCACTACCATCCTTGGATAACGCGACTATCAACCATATCCGTGCCATTTATCAGGATGGACAGGCACAGGGTAATACGCCTTACAGCTTCATCAAGATTGGCGACAGTAACATTGCGGGTGACGCCGCCCTCTGCAACTTCGGCTGGGGCAACTACGATCTTGGGACGCACAGCGACTTGCAGCCCATCGTAGAAGCATTTAAAAACTCGTTTTGCGCGCCAAGCCCATCAGCCGGACGCTCGTTCAGTTCCGTATCCATGCTTGACGCGATGTGGGCGACTGCCAAAAGCTGCCTACCCAACGAAACCCCGCTCGACTGTGCCATCCGCGAGCAGCATCCGGCCTATGCCTTACTCTACTTCGGTGTGCAAGACGTGGATCACGCCCTTTCACCCAGCAGCTACCAAGACAACCTCAATCAGATCCTCTCCACACTAACCGAACACGGTATCATCCCCATTCTGACGACCTTTCCAACCGGATATACCTTTCATCAGGATGGCTCAGCCGATCAGTTGAACGCGAGACTCGTCCAAACCGCTGTGAACGAACACCTGCCACTCATTAATCTACGAGATGATACAGAGCTGTATGCCAATCGAGGTGTAAATGTCGATGGCTTCCACATGTCCACGCCGCCGGGTGGCAAGACCAGCTTCACCGGCAACGAAGCGCTTTATGCCCGCACCCTCTATGAACTGCGTATCCTAGAAATGTTGAACCAGCTTGAGCAGGCAGTAACATGATTCAACATATCATAGGGCAGGTATTAAACTAGAGTTTCAAAGGTGAAAATAATGAGCAGATCAGGCCCAACCAACTTCGATAGTGACGACGCCTTTGATTATTTTCTGCTTGAAATTGCAGGACGGCTTACAAGAGAGATTGAATACTGGTTAGCAGCAGAGCAGATATATTTAGAAGGCTCTTGGTTGGCACGTGTGCTGAATGTGATCGAAATAATGCTCTTGTTTGACCAGCATGATATTTGTTTTAGCGGCTATATAAAGTCTTCCGGCGTTCAGCGTTGGAGAAGTACATTCATGCCTGTTTGGGATGGTGAATGGAAAAGTGAAACAAACTATCCCTCGCAACTTGACGACTATCAGTATCGCCAGCAGCATCGCCTCGCAATCGAGGCCATGTTTAATCGACTAGAAGGTATCGGCCACTATTGGGAATCGGATTTGATAGGTCAACCAAGTTTACCTCCCCTTTTGTCTGAATATCCACTTCCGCATTTCTCAATTCGTAATCAAAAAGACAACACAGACGCTGAATTTGTAGTTTTCGAGCGTTTTATTCCCGACCTAATTAGGTTTTTGAGAATGGAAATCATTTATTGGCTTTCCCCTGAAATGCGAAATGAGGCAATGGTGGACAGTGTAGCCGGCGAAGAAGTTCCTGCTGCGGCAGAGTTACTAGCCTTCATTTGCGAAAATTATCGACAAAGGGTTGGCATTACAGGCGAGACTGTCAGAAATTGGTGTGAAATTGCTTTACAACGCATCCGAGAATTTGCTGAAGATAAAACAATCACTTGGGAAACGGGTGATGAACGACTTAAAGTCATCAAAGCGACGTTTGATAAACTGGAAGCTATGGCACTCAAGTATCCACCTGATCCTTTATATGATTTGGATATACCTACCCTCTAAATACTGTCAAAGATTTTCGAACGGCTTTAAATTCCATCCGTCTTTTTCAAGAGATAGGGAGTGAATCGATGCTCACAGCCGAAGACAACACTTTACTCCGTGCCACGCCCGAAAGTCAGGGCATCGCATCATCAGCCATCCTTCAGTTTGTCGAGGCAGCAGAAAATCAGGTTCACGAACTCCACAGTCTTATGCTGCTGCGTCACGGGAAGGTTGTCGCCGAGGGTTGGTGGTCGCCTTATGGACGTGAGTATCCTCACCTGTTATTTTCGCTCAGCAAAAGCTTTACCTCGACAGGGATTGGGTTTGCGGTCAGCGAAGGCATTCTCTCGCTGGATGACCAAGTGATTTCCTTCTTTCCCGACGAAGCACCAACCGACTCCAATGAGCACTTGGCCGCCATGCGGATTCGCCATTTGCTCACCATGTCTACGGGGCAAGCTAACGATACGTGGTCGAATATGGTTGATCGCGCGGATGGTGACTGGGTTCGAGGCTTCTTCGAAGTGCCGGTTGTCGAGCCGCCGGGTACGCACTTTGTTTACAACAACGGCGCGACTCATCTCCTATCGGCCATCATCCAGAAGGTCACAGGCATGAAGCTCGTCGACTATCTGAAGCCGCGGCTGTTTGAACCGTTGGGTATCCAAAACGCCACATGGCAGGAATCCCCTCAAGGGATCACGGCTGGCGGAATAGGCTTGAGCCTGAAAACGGAAGAGGTCGCGCGTTTCGGCCAACTGTATCTCGATAAAGGCATGTGGCAGGGCAAACGGCTACTATCCGAAGCGTGGATTACGGAAGCCACCGACACACGGATTGCGAATGAGGGTATCGAAACCGATTGGCGGCAGGGTTACGGTTATCAATTCTGGCGCGGGCGTCATCAGACTTATCGGGGCGATGGCGTCTTTGGTCAATGGTGTATCGTCATGCCCGAACAGGATGCGATGCTGGTGATCACATCGGGCATCGATTTATTCGACTTACAGCAGCCGTTGAATCTGGTCTGGGATATACTGCTGCCAGCCATGAAACCGGAAGTCCTTCCTGACGATGCTACCGTACAGGATCGGCTGACAAAGAAGTTATCCAGTCTCACCATGCTGCCTGTAAAAGGTGACAGCGTATCACCCATGACGCAGCGGGTTTCCGGACGAACTTATACCGTCGATGCTAATGAACTGAGTCTCGAAGCCATTACACTGAGTTTCAACGAGGCTGGATGCGAGGTTCGGATCAAGACGGTGGCAGGCGAGGAGACCATTCCCTGCGGTTATGGTTCATGGCAGCGGGGACAAACCACCCTGTTCAGCCAGCCATTACTCTTTGATCGTACTCCGGCCGCGGCCAGCGGTGCTTGGACAGCCAAAGACAGCTTTACGATGATTTTCCGGCTTTATGAAACACCCTTCTTCCACACGATGGTTTGTCATTTTGCGGAGGATGAACTGATGATTGAAATTTCGATTAACGTCTCTCTGGAGTCGTTGAAACCGCTGCTGATGATGGCACGTTCTGTAGAATTAATGGTCTAGGCATGGTATACCACCCGAACCTGTGTCGGCGTTATACTCCGTGAGTATTCTTTCAATAGATTTGGAGTGAAATAATGCTTTCAACAACTAAAAATCAATTACAACAGGCCACGCCTGAAAGTCAGGGGATTGCATCCTATGCAATCCTTCAATTTGTCGAGGCGGTTGAACGCCAGATCCACGATCTCCACAGCTTCATCCTGATGCGGCACGGCAAAGTGGTCGCAGAAGGTTGGTGGTCGCCCTATCGCCGTGAAAATCCCCACATGCTCTTTTCACTCAGCAAGAGCTTTACCTCGACCGCAGTCGGCTTGGCGGTCAGCGAAGGTCACTTCTCGCTGAATGACAAAGTCATTTCTTTCTTCCCCGATGACCTCCCCGCCGAAGTCAACGAGCACCTTGCCGCCATGCAGGTGCGCCATCTGCTCTCCATGTCCACCGGCCACCACGACGACACTATGCCACCGATGGGCGAGCGAGCTGACGGCAAATGGACGAAAGGCTTTTTTGAAGTACCGGTGCTGCACGAGCCGGGAACACACTTCCTGTATAACACGGGCGCGACCTATATGCTCTCGGCGATTATCCAGAAGACAACCGGCATGAAGCTGGTCGATTACCTCGGGCCGCGTCTGTTCGATCCGCTGGGCATCGAGAATCCGGTGTGGGAAGAATCACCGCAGCGCATCAACACCGGCGGCTTTGGACTGAACATCACCACCGATGACATCGCCCGTTTCGGCCAGCTTTATCTCCAGAAAGGTCTTTGGGAAGGCCAGCGCCTTATCTCCGAAGCATGGATTGAGGAAGCGACATCCTCGCATATTTCCAACGGCGATAATCCGGAAAGTGACTGGAACCAAGGGTACGGCTACCAGTTCTGGCGCTGCAAACACAACGCCTATCGCGGCGACGGCGCCTTCGGTCAATACTGCATCGTCATGCCGGAACAAGACGCGGTGCTAGCTATCACCAGCGGACTCGGTGATATGCAGGAACCGCTGAACCTCGTTTGGGATATTCTGCTGCCAGCGATACAGGACAAAGCGCTGCCTGAAGATTCCGCCGCACAGGACAAGCTGACCCAGAAGCTGACGAACCTGAAAATCGCTCCGGTACAGGGCAAATTCTCGTCGCCCACATCGGCTAAAGTACTCGACCGCACCTACAAGTTGGAAACAACGGAAACACTCGAACATGATGAGCCAAATTATGAGGCTATCAGTTTGAACTTCACCGAATCCACCTGCATCGTGACGTTTAAAGCGGGTAAGGGCGAAGAACGGATCACCTGTGGCTACGGCAAGTGGCAGAAAGGCCAAACCAGATTATACGGTCGTCCACCATTCTTCGAGCCGGCACAAGTTGCTGCCAGTGCTGCGTGGACTTCTGAGGACACTTTAACGATGGTCTTTCGACTTTACGAAACACCGTTTTACCAGACATTGGTATGCCATTTCGCCGATGATCAAATCACGCTCAAAACCAAGATCAACGTGGCCTTCCAACCCTCGCGAACGGTAACCTTTACCGGACACTCCATTTAGCTGCTCACTTGTTTGATTTTGAAACCAGATAGCCGATTGCCGGCTATCTGGTTTCGCTTATCTCCTACCTGTTCAAACTGTTCAAAACCCTGTTCATAACTTGCCGCATGTCACCATGACGAACGGTGTTACAAAACAGGACATCTATCACCTGTCGTTGTAACCCTTCGCGCCCATAATTCTTATGGTCGCATATTGATTAATGAACCGCTCGTTCACGGAACGAAGTGGTTGTTTGTGTGCCATATAAACACTGTGTGTTACAGGTGAAGGAGAAATAAATGAAGTATCAATCCATTTTAAAATGGCTCATCCCGCCGATTGTCCTCTTGGCGTTTTTCGCGGCGGCGATGGGTCTGTTCTACCAGACGCCCGGTGAACCGTATGCCTACACCAACCATCGGGGCGAAAGCGTCATCATTAATGGGCAGGGCCTGTACGCCTACGACACGGTGAGTTCGGCAGCTCAAGAACGCGGCAATGATGTCGTCACGCTGTTCGTCGGATTACCCTTACTGGTCATCTCAGCATGGATGGCGTTTCACGGATCGCTGCGTGGTCAACTGCTGCTGGCCGGAACCTTCGGCTTCTTCCTGTATACCTATATGTCGATGTCGATGTTGACCTCTTTTAATGTGTTGTTTTTGGTTTACGTCGCTATCTTCGCGCTCAGCCTGTATGCCTTCGTCCTGAGTATGATGGCCTTTGATCTCTCAACCTTGAGCCAGCACTTTTCGGAGGGTTTGCCCCGCCGCTGGATCGCCGGTCTTTTGTTTGTCATCGCCGCTTTCCTGTCGATGGCATGGCTAGGCAAGATAGCCCAACCGCTCATGCAAAACCAGATTGCTGACCTGCAAAACACAACCACGATGGTCATTCAGGCGATGGACTTAGCCTTGGTCGTTCCATTAGCAGTCATCTCGGGCATTCTGCTGCTTCGCCGCAGTGCATGGGGTTATCTGTTGGCCTCAGTCTTCGTCATGAAAGCCATCACACTCGGTCTCGCTGTGAGCGCGATGACGATTAACATGGCCATTGCAGGCGTGCCGGAAAGCCTCGGCATGATGATTCCCTTCCTTGTGATTACGGCCATCAATCTGGTGATCGCGGTGCTGCTGCTGCGTAACGTCAGTACCCAGCCCAATCCCTCCTTACGTCCAGCGCACGGATAGGATTCACCTTATGAGTCAAAACGATGCCTTTGACCGCTTTGCTCCGGCCATTTTGCAAGTTTATCACCGCAATCCTGAAGCGTTCTGGAAAGCGGTTATGGCACCGTTTCTATCTGATGGAATGTCTTGGTTGACCGTGCTGCGTCACTTGCGCGTTGACATGGGATTATTCACGGCTTTCAAAGGATTGGATGAGCAAGCCCACCGCATTCTCCAAGACTTTGGCGCTCCTATGAAGCTGGATGTCACCCAATGGAAAAGCAACCGCACCCAGTATTTTAAGGATGCTTATCCGATCTTCGCCTTCCTCGCAATTTGGATGGCGGAAGAAGGCTTAAGCGAGTTCCTTGACCATTTCCCTGATGTGCTGCGAGCAGCAGTATACGGCGTAGCCGGTTATGGCATCCTTGATGAGAATGTGGATAGTAATGTACCTTCACCGGTTGAAATTCTGACTTCGCAAGCGTTGATCGCGGAATACGAAAACACCATCCTCAAGGTCTTTGGGATCACACCCATCAACTTGGGGATATTGCATAAGATGCGCACCCTGTTCTTGCAAGCCGAGATCAAAGAGAAAGCGGCACGCCACATCGCCAGCCCGTATACGCTGGATAATCCTAAAGACTGTGGCACCAAAGGCGCTCATTCTGTAACACCGTTTATGCTCGGACTGGAGCGTTTGGGCCGTGCCACCCAAATTGACGCTTATTGGGAAGTTTTCCTGCTGTTCGGCGCTGTTATCCAGATCATTGATGATTGGACGGATTTGGAAGGGGATTTAGCAATTGGACACTTCTCGTATTTAACATTGGGAAGCGAAACCATTCACAGTACACAAAATCCGCATCAGACCGCAAAACTGCTGCGCACCGACCCGATACGAATCCGTCAGAGCTACACCGTATGCAAAGATATGATTGCCCAATGTCACGCTATTCTCAAACGCCTGAACGATCCTTTTCTTATGCGGTTAGTAGATGTGACAGACTTACGGCTTGTTTCCTACTTCCGCAAAGAGTTGAAGTTTACCGATTAATCCATTCTGTTTAGTACCAAATTTGCGACTTTCCGGCTAAATATTTCGTAATATAGAGCAAAGATAGAAGAGGAAATCCGACCATGATCTTCGGCGATATCAAACGATGGATGTATAACGGCAACCGCCCCAACTGGATAGCAAAGGGGCTTAATCGCTTCTGGGCGTGGGCGCATGGGATTGGCATCGCGCCGAATTATCTGGTGACGCTGGATGTGGTCGGGCGGAAGTCGGGCAAGATCATCTCATTTCCGCTGGTGATGACAGTCGTCGATAACCGGCACTACCTCGTGTCGATGCTGGGCGCAGACGTTCAATGGATCAAAAATGTGCAAGCGGCCAACGGCAAAGCCCTGCTGCGGCATGGAAAGCGAGAGAATGTCCAGTTGGACATGATTCCGGTTGAGCAGCGTCCACCGATCATCAAATCCTATTTGCAGCGCGCGCCGGGAGCCGTTCCCCATGTGCCCGTGAACAAGAATGCGCCGCTGGCCGAATTTGAAAAGATTGCGGCACAGTATCCGGTTTTCCTCGTGACCAAGACGGCTTAAGCCCAACCGCAGGCGGGTGAAGCCTGTTAACTTCACCTGCCTTTTCCCCGACGATTCCCCCTCTCCCTGATGACCTCGTGCTATAGTGTCGATGATAAGACATAGGAGGTCACATGAAGATCGCTCCTAGAACCTTGCTCGGTCTAGTCATTACCTGCGTATTTGGCATGGCGATTGGCGCCGCCTCAACCTATCTCATCCTGACACGGCGAGAGCTGCGCATCGAGTCTTTCACAGCCGATACCACACAAGTCCTGATCGGTGACAAAGTAACGTTTACATGGAACGTGACCGGAGCGTCTGGCGTGGCCTTTCGGTTCGTCCATTTACCGACAGGCAGCCACGGCGATTTGTGGGAGTACGTCGTGCCGGAAATCACGGTAGGCGGCTTACCTCCTAGCGGACAATGGTCGTACACCGTGCCAACTGATCTGATCGACAGGCGCTTCAAGTTTGAGATCGAGGGGGCAGACGATGCCGGAAACAAAGTCGCTGCCCGTTCCGGCCAAATCACTGTTCAGTACCGGCCCTGTCTGGATGGCGGCGAGGAATGCGCCACGCCTCCCACACAGACACAAGTGATGCTGCAGTCCTTTGAACACGGTTTCATGCTGTGGCGAGAGGACGAGAAGCGTGTCTATGTCCTGACCCGTGATCTCACGCCGGATCAACCGCATTTCATTATCGGATGGCGGGCATTTGATGACACGTGGGCACCCGACCAGCACTTTACATTAGCAGAGCAACCACCTGATGGGCTGCTTCTTCCTCATGGGCGCTTCGTCAAAATCCTCGTCCAATACCCCGAACTGCTCGGTGATGTGGGAGGGGCAACAGAGACAGAAAGCTCGTTTGAAGCGACGGTTCAACTCACCCACAACCAGTGCGGCGCATACTGCGGGCCGACAATGCTCATCCAAGTGGGTGATGGGCATATCCTGCGGCTGTCAGCGGCTTCTGAGCCGGACTTCCGGCAGGGCTATGTCTGGCAGATGACGCCGGAAAGTTCAAAAGATTCAAAAAGTTGAAACGGTTGCCATTGTGACATCCCGTCTTGTCGGCGGGTTTGAGGGAAGGCAGCGCCGAATATTCGCAAATTTCTTCAAATTCTTCAGATTCAGAATGGCTTTTGGTGGTTAGCTGTTAGCTGTTTGCTCGTACCGAAGTTCGTCTGTTGAACTGCCAAAAACTGCGAATACCGCAAAAACTGCAAATTCCAAGCCGTTTATGTCAGCGATGTCGTCCATGTCGGCGGTCGCCAATTGCAATTTTTATGGCGGCATTGGCGGCGGCATGCCCTAATTGGTTTGGCATTGGACAGAGTTTGTGTGCGCAACATGCGGCGAAAGCAGCGAAAGCAGCAACAATAGTGTTTCGATTGGGCGAACTTTGTTAAGGTGCGTGGACGGTACAAGATTTGCCGGCGGCACCCCCTACAAGACGCCCTGTTGATTATTGTAAAACAGAGGGAGACACAACGGGTTACCATTTGGAAGAACATTTTGTAACTGTTTCGCAGTGGTGGCACTAACCGTTTTGAGGGAGCGGTTGGGTTAAGAATGTTGGAGGACGGTAAGAGAACGGTTTGCGATGGTTTGTGGGTTTAAACCGAAGTTATAAGAAGTGACGCATGAGGCTAAAGCCATCATGCTACCCAGAAGACAAGCCTGCTGAAGCGGCTTCGAAATCATTATGAGGTTGATGGCTGGCTGTTAACCCATTCCATAAATGTGTTCAAGATGAATTCATATGCTGCTTTGATGCGTTGTAGCAACTGTATTTGCTGTTGAGTTAAAGAACCCCGTTCATCACTCAACAACAAGTCACAATAACCTCCAACATTTCCAAGTGGTGTACGCAAGTCAAACGCAAAAATGCGAGAGTCTTGAGTTAGTTCAGTAAAATATGGAGATAGCTGAGTATAAAGGGATAGAAAGCGAACCGCACATTTACGGAATTCGCCAGCATATTCTTGCTGCTTGGCAGTCAAATTAGACACATCCGCCAGCAGCAAATCCACGTCGCGCACGATTGCGGCGGCATACTCGCCAACCCGCCTATCAAGCTCCACTTAGCTGTACCGTTCGAGGTGCATGTAGCGATTGAGTTCGTGGGCGACCGTTTTCTGGCTGCGGGCGATGGCTTCGATGCGCTGAGCCTGTGTATGTTTGAGGGTCGTATCCTCGATCAGCAGGTGCAAGGCGGAACAGGAATCGGCGATCGAGTTGAGTATGCTGCCGGAAAGCGGAATGAGGCTCTTATAGCATCCCGTCTGTTTCATCCACTCGTCTGCGGAGTCCATTTCCCGTATATAAGCGTCGTATTGATCAAGTAAAATCCGCGTAGAACCTTCGATGCTGATGACAATGGTGCGCTGTTTGGTATCCTTCAGGGCGTCTTGACCGTTTAAGAGTTCCCGCGCATTCTGCTGCATCTGCTCGATGGCTTCGCGAACATAAAGCTGCAAAGACATCCGTGTAACCTCAAATTCCCTTCATGTGGGGTTCTTGATACAAATTCTTCTTCTTATTATAGGCTTAAGCCCCTGCGCGACCAACCGGATAAGCCTTTAGCAGGCGCCAATTATTCGTGAAATTGACGCTCATTACGTAAATTTATCGCCCGCGCAATATAACGGTCGGGCGAGTCCTCGACCTCGACGGCTGCCCAACCGGTGCTGATCAGCAGTTGGCGCATGTCGTCGCCAGCGGG
Organism: Aggregatilineales bacterium; assembly: GCA_044226855.1. Taxonomy (GTDB): domain Bacteria; phylum Chloroflexota; class Anaerolineae; order Aggregatilineales; family Phototrophicaceae; genus CFX2. Next base: position 416,357 of record JBGAGF010000003.1, on the reverse strand, counting down.
CAGCAGGTCGTGATGCAGCGGTTCTCCGGCGCGGGTGTGGATGCCGTTGACGAATTCGCGCGAGTTGTTGTGCAAAATCAACAGGGTTCCGGCGAGGCGGAGGACGCGCTGAATCTCGTGTAAGGCTTGCGGCTTATCCACGAAGTGGGGAAAGCTGTTGTGGCAAATCACGCAATCGAAACTAGCGGAAGCCAACGGCAGATGGTGAGCATCCGCTTGAAGCAGACGTGCATCCGGTGTGCGCTGCCGTGCTTGGCGAAGCATGGTATAGGCCAAATCGACGGATACGAGCTGCGCGTCAGGGGCAAGCGTCTTCAGCACCGGAATGAGTGCGCCCGTGCCCGTACCGATCTCCAAGATGGTGCGGGCGGCTTGTAATTCAGCGGCAAACGGTCGGGCGAAGGTTTCCAGAATGGCGCTGTAGTTGGGCGGCATCCGCGTGTCCCAAGTGGCGGCGTGGTCTTCGAAGTAGCGTTGGGTGGGGTTGGGCATGATGGGTTGGGTTGTGGTGATTGCTTCTACGTTCCGGTAATCAGTTTACTTTACCATAACGGTTCCTCGGTTGCCCAAATTTCGTGTAACCGGTCTTCAAGCAAAACCAGTGTTTGTTCGGCAGTTTCTAGCCGTGCAATTTGGGTGTCAGATAGTGTAATTAGGCCAAGTGAAGCCTTTTTCTTTAAGAGATAGATACCGGTTTTGAAAATAGCGAATGGTGCCGCGGCGTAGTTGCTGGCTGATCTCGGAATATGGTTAGTCTGATCACCAAATCGATATTGTGTTATTTCGTCGCGAATGAATTGAGCCGCCCAAAGTAGGCTATCTACGTGTTGTTTAACTTGTTGGACTTGTCCTAACTCATTCTCTAATGTTTGAGTATAGGCGACAATGGAGCTAGCAAGTTCAATAATATTGAGACACATAATGCGAACCCCCACCCTAACCCTCCCCCGTAAACGAGGGAGGGAATTAATTATTACAGCCTTCGCTTCTCACGCCCGCCGCTGCCGAGTTTTTCCTTGGCGGTGGCTGCGGTCATGCCACCTTCGCGGGTGATGGCCGCATAGAAGTCCTCGTCGTAGCTGCGGGTTTTGATGACCACTGGCATGGGTACGGCGTGCCCCATGATGATGGCCTGCTGCTTGGTATCCAACCGTGCCAGCACTTCACGCAAGCCCTGCGCCCCGTTGATGCCGTTGAGTACGGCGTTGATGTCGCGTTCGTTATCCAGCAAGGCCGTGACACGCGTCCCGATCTGGCTCATGACTTCCTCGTCAATGCCGCTCGGACGTTGATCGACCACCACCAGCGTGACGTTATACTTACGCAGTTCGCGGGCAATCGTGCCGAAAATGGTTTGTCCGGCGATACCGGGCTGCAAGAATTTATGCGCTTCCTCGATGGTGATCAGCAGCTGCGGCGGCTTCTGGGCGTCGTCCCCCAGCGAGCGCTCGACCATATCCACGTACTTGTCACGGATGCGACGCGTCAGATAATTCGCCACGAGGATATAGGCTTCCAGTTCGTTGCCGTAGCGCCCGAATTCCAGCACCACGTTTTTGCCGCTCATCAGCAGGTTGATGATCTGGTTAACGCTGTCGCCTGTGGATTCATCCACCAAGAAGCCCCAGCGTTCGAAGCGCTGCAAACGGCGCTGTAAACCGAGCAGCGTGCCTTCGGCGATGTTGGTGTTCATGGTGATGTCGTCGAAGTCCATTTCGGTGGCCTCGTTCAGCCGCTTGATCCAACCCTGCTTCCAGCGCTTCTTGAGCGTATAGGCGGCGTCGATCATGGCATCGGTCAGGTTCATGCTGCCGCGCAGCGCCGCGATGTCTTCAGGGTCGATCTCGTCGTATCCGAGCTTGACCTCGAAGTCGGTTTTCGCCCCACGTCGACGGGTGCTCTCACCATCCAGCGTGATGATGACGACTTGGCTATTGAACAACTGCTTCAAGCCCTTGGCCTGCGTGCCACGCTCATCGGTGGCAGCCCAGCCGTAATCGTTGTGCATGTCGAAGATCAGATTGACCGACTTGCCCCACTTGATGACGCCCGCGATCAGCAAGCGTGTGAGGAAGCTCTTGCCGGTACCGCTCTTGCCGAAGACGCCCACCGAGCGTTCGACTAAGCGCTTGAGGTCGAGGTTGATCTGGGTGGTTTCCAGTTCCAGCGGCGACCCGACATTGAAGTGGGCATCGTCCTCTGCACCGAAGACGGCGTTGACATCCTCGACGGTGGCGTTAAAGACCTGCGTGAAGTGACCCGGAATGGTCTTCACCGGCTTGGGTTGGCCTTCCTCGATCATCAGCATGGGTGTGACGTTGATCATGCCGTAGACCGCCGTACCGACGTAGACCGCCTCCAAAAAGGGATCGTCCTGAAATTCGGGCGGGTGATTCTGGATGCTGGGGTTGGTGCTGTTGAGGCTGATGTCGTTCAACATGCAGAAGAAGCGAGTATCGTTGGCACCGTGAACCACCACATAGCGTCCGACGGCCAGTTCTTCGACGGTCTGTTCACGATCCAATTTGACGACCAGCCCCTTACTGAGCGACCCGCCGACCACCACGCCCAAGCGGGAAGTCATATCATGCGAGGAGCCGTTCGGGAACCACTCGTTGAGGTTTTCGGTTGTGTATTGCATGTGTCTATAGTCCCTGTAGTTAACAGTTTACAGTCAACAGTTGATAGTCTTTAGTCGGTAGTCTCTTATAGTCTAGAATAGGATTAAGCAGGTTTGATCGTCATTTTTTGCATAGCTTCTACCAATGCATTGTGGAACAACCGAAATTGCACATCATTTTTCAGCCATATAAGAACTGAACGGGCATCTTCAGTTCCTATATCACGCAAGCTTTCTATAATCGCACTGAAAACGGTGTTCTCTTCAGAAGTATTAAGCCGATTAAGTGATTTAGCAATATCATATAAATGTTTACTAACATCTGGACTTTTAATTGTAGCGATTGCCCGAATTGCGCGTGATCTAAAATCAGGGCTCTTCCGTTGAGAATTCGCTGCTTGTATAAGCTCAGGTAGCGACTGAGGATCACCAAATCTTCCTAATGCATCCAGTACTTCCATAGGGACATTAGTTGAACTAATTGCCATATCTCTTAGATAAGGTATAGCCATTGGATTTGTAATTCGTGACATGGCTTTCATTACTGATGAGAGCAACGAATAATCTCCCATATTGCCACTTTCATGAAATGCGTCATTTAAGCATTGAATAGCGCCATAGGTATTCATATTTACTAATGCATTTATAGCTCTTGCCCGTAAATCGCCGTTATACAATCCATGATTTAGTCCAACTATTGCACGATCATCATAATAACTTGTTTTTTCCGCGAGGCTGATACCAGCATTAGCACTAACTTCAGGCGACTCACTTTGGACAGCTCTTGAAAATATCTCGACCACCGCTGGATGCGGATGGGTCATAAGAAACTCGGTAGCTATTCTACGGCGCTCTCGGTCAAAACTGTGGATTTCCTCTTCCGCCTCCCGAATATTCTTTGGTAAATCTTCTTGTTTCAATATGAGTTCTAGTTTTTCGGTTAGTTCAGCCCAAGGGTGTTTTCTCGAGTTACTAAAATCAAGATTTTGACGATCATCGATTTTGGGGTGAATTTTGAAATGGTCAGGATTGTTCGGGTCAGGATATTCCAAAATGATTGGTATTACTCGTTTTCCCAATCCCATTCCATATGACCACTCATAGGTTACATACTGAGACTTCAAGGCTTCCGGCGTAACGATGACAATTACACCAATAGAGGCTTTTATCTCAGTGTCAATAACATACTTCCATTCATCACCCAATGGAATGTTTTCATCTATCCAACACAAAATTCTGCTTTGCTCAAGCTTCTTCTTTAATAACTTGGCGAATCGTTTGTTTTTGCGCTGATACGAAATGAAAAAATACGACATATCTTTTCTCTCAACCCTCTGCGTCTCTGCGGTTCAAATATTCTCTCTTGGGGTCTTGGCGGTTCAATTGCATTTCAGTACATTCCTCGCGACCGCCGCGCATAGTCGTTGATGGTCGCCCGCAGCCGTTCGGCCACGTCGAAGTCGAAGAACGTTTTGGTGACGTGCAGCTTTTCAAAGTCGCGGTCACTGGTCTGTTTGGTTTCGATCAGGCTCTTGGTCTGCATCAGCATATCGTAGGCCACCTGTCCGGCGGCGAGGTGTTGGTCATCGGTCAGGGGCAGCAGCGTATTGACGCAGGTTTCCACCACCGCGATAGCCTGCTTCATCAAGTCGGTGTGGCGCTTGTCCTTGATCTTCTCGAATTGGTCGGCCAGTGCTTTGCTCTGCGTCAGAAGTCCGCTGGCCGTGAGTGGCGTGGAGAAGAACACCTTGGCGGCTTTTTTCGGACCAAGCTCATCGGTCACCACGCCCCACAGTTTTTGCACCAGCACCTGCTCACCCACCTGCTTGGTGATGGCCGCTGGAATGACTCCGGCCTTCATGTAATTCAACAGGGTATTGATGGGCGCACCGGAAAAGGACTCCCATGATGAATAGGGCTGCCCGAGCATGGACGAGGTCAGCTTGCGGAAGCCGGTTTCAAAATCTGCTGTGAAGTCGCCACAGGGATATTTCGCCTCCAGCGCCGTGTCGGATGTGCCTTCGCCCGCGTACAGCCGTGCCAGCACAATCGACTTGCCGTGGGACTGCGCATAAGCCAACTCGTGCTTGCACCATTCGCTGGCGAGCGCATAGGGCGTCATCAGCAGCAGGAAATGGTCACGGGTGGCGATCTCGGCTTCCAACGAGGTGGGATAAGCGCCCACCTGCACCCGCCGATCCCAATAGGCATCCATATACAGGCCGAGCGCGAAACCCAAGCGCCGCACAAATTCCATCGCGTCGGGATGGGCGTAACTGATATACACACTGGGTCGATTATCCATCTTTTCTTTGTGTCTCCGAGCCTTTGAGTCTTTGTGTTAAAGATCTTGTATTTATTCTCTGAGATAGGCGAGGCTTTTACGGATGCGTTCATCCGGTTCTTCGCCGCCCACAAATTCGAAGCAGTAGATGATCGGTTGGGACAGCGCTTCAAGGGCATTGATGATGTCATCCATTGGCGCGACACCGCCACCCAGATAGGTCGTGTCATCCGATTTGCCGCCTGCTTTATCCTTCAAATGCGAATATGCTACCCGTGCGCCGAGGGTTTGGATGGCTTTTACAACATCCTCACCATGCGTGGCGTAGTTGCCGATGTCCACGTTGGCCTTCAAGGCAGGTGAAGCGATTTGCTCCAAAATGTGGGTGATCTCGCTCAGGTGTCCACCGGGCGTCCTGCCGAAGTTTTCCAGCGCGATGACGATACCCAGCGATGCGGCATAATTCACGGCTTCGATGGCTTTGTCCCATCCCCTATCCGAACGGTCAGCGGGTGTCGCGCCGGGGAAGACTCTCAGCAGCGGCGAACCCAGCGCCTTGGCCGTATCCAGATCATGCAGCAGCAGGCTGTGGGCGTCTTCGTCCGGACTGAACAAGGTGCTGAAGGTGGCATAGGTGATCAGCTTGCCCATGTCGTGAGCGCGGTCATGGATCATCGACAGTTCAGCCGCGTAGTTCGGCCAGACCTCGCGGCGCAGTTCGATGCCATCCACGCCCAGCGCATCCATCTTGTTGATTAAGTCGCTGATGGTCAGCGTTCCGGCTTTCAGTTCATCCTGATACTGCACCACACACATCAAAATTGGTCGATTGGTTTTCATGTATTTCTCTCTAAACTCTCTGTGTCTCTGTGGTTGATTGCATTAGATTGTCGAGTATCCCAACCGACCCAGCAGCCGGTTCACTTTATCTTCGTAACTGGCGGCGCTTTCGGTATCGACGGTCAGCGCGTTCTTGGTCGCCAGTGTCGTGATCATCTCACTGCTGATGGCCCGTTTGCCAATCGCCGTGTCAAAGGCTTTGCTGAAGCTGTAGCCGTTGTGACAAAGCGGGATGATCTTGCAGGTGGGCGTCTTGAGCGCGATCTCGATTTCCTCTGCCACGGGTTTCGAGGTCAGCGTTTCCATCGTCAGCAGCAGGATGAAGTACTGGCTGGCGCTGATCCGTGCCACCAGCACATCCCGCCACTCGTCACCGAGCGGAATATCCTTGTCGATGAAAGCCCGTAAATTACGGTCTTCGAGCTTCAGCCGTGCCTCGATGAGTAGGGCGAGGGCGCTGCTGTGCCTGCGAGCATAGGAGATAAAGACGGCGGGCGGTGTGGTCGGCTTCTCCAACAGCGCGAAGGCTTTGGGCGTCAGCAAGTAGCTCCGGTTGCCACTTTCAAACCGGTCAACTACGGTCACGTAGCCATAAGACTCCATCAGGTCGGAGGTCGGGTTATCGCCGTTCCATTTTTTATCCATATAGGGAACAAAGTTGGCATCACAATCCACACCTTTCAGATAAGTCAGCGACAGCCAATCTTCACCCCGCTGAAAATTGACCTGAAATTTGGTTCCCCAGAGTCCTTGCGCTGCGCCATAAGCGAGGTCTCGGGCAAAGGTATGTACCCGTTCAATCGGGTCATCAGGCACGTTTTGTTCCAGCGGGTTATCCATGCTTTGCTCCTGTCGGTGGTGGCTGTTCATCCCCCCATTGTACCCACATCCGCCGAAACAGCCTCGCGTTTTTCTCTGAAATCCCTGTGCCTCTGTGGTTTAAAATGCATTGGCGATTTGTATTGGCCTACCAGATGCGTGACTTCTGATCTTCAATCGTCAACAGCCCATCCAGATTGAGCGGCGGCGTTTTCGGCAGCCTTAAAATCATGACTCCACGCTGGTCAGGGGTCGGGATGAGGCCATCCTTGCCCCTTCCGGCCAGCGGCCCGCGCCACAGTTCCCAGCCGACACTGGCGTAAAATCCCGGCACACCCGTTTCCAGTCCTGCAATCTCGTAATCCGTAATCACCGAGGCCACATGCTGCATCACCACTTTGCCGATGCCTTTTCCCTGTTCGGCGCTCGCTACTGCTACCGCATCAATGTAGGCGCTGCGCAAAATCGGCAGACCTTCCGGCTGCATCCAGCGTGTGCTGACGACTGCATGCCCGACCAACTGAGACTCTTGGTAGGCCATGACATGCAAATGGTCGGGACGGAGATAACTGAACAACTCGTAAAATATGTCTTCCTTAAACGCGTCCACACAAACTTCAATGATGGCCTTTCGGGTTGTCTCATCTAGTTCGCCGGTCCGCGCCGTTTTAATCGTCAGATTAGCCATATGCTTATTTCCCTGCCCACAGCGACAACTTCATCGGATGCAGTTCGGGGCGCTGCACATTGGCCTTCACCGACGGATCGTTACGCATAAATTCCCGGGCCGCTTCTTCCGAGTCGACGCACAGCAAGCCCACTCCGAAGGTCTTGTCAAGCATCGGACCCGCCAACAGCAGAGTGCCATCCGCCAGCGCCTGCTTCAGATATTCAAAGTGAGCGTTCATGGCTGCGATTTCTTCGGGCTGCATGTCATCAAAAAAGGCCTGTCCCCGCACCGGATGAATCATGAATAAAAAGTGTTGTTTTTCTGCCATCGGATTTCTCTTCTCTCTGCGTGTTGACGGTTCAATTTTTGTTCTTTTCTTTGAGTCTTTGTGGTGAAAAATTTCCACTTTTGAACAAGTTGTGCAGGTTATACGTACTAGCTAATAAGGAAGTAAATTTTCTCCCTCAATTTTGCCTTTTTGGGAACAGTAAACACGCAAGATTCGGATAAATTTTACTTGCTTTTTAGAAAATCCGTGCTATCATAATAATGTAATTCAAAAGCCGATGCAAGCCTATTCAGGAGGGGTTATGAACAGCAAAAATGGTGGTCACAACCAGTTATCATCCAGCCCTTCCAGCGCCGCCTATGAACGGGTACTCAGCAGCCGTGCATCCGCCCTTGCCGCCGCCAAAGCGGTTCATCACCAGCAGGTCGCGCTGCTGGTCAAACAAACCCTGACCAACAACGCGGTGGAACCCTGCCTATCGCCCTTGCTGTGGTCGGAGTCGCTCCGCCTACGCTTGGATGGCTAAACCTGCCACTAGCGGGTTGTCAGCCGTCCCCATTTCCCTAGTCCACTATTTCGAGGATTTTGGAATGGAAAATGTCGAAGCCGCCTTGCTCTTATTAAAGGAGCAAGCTCTTTTAGCCACCAAAAATCACGACGGTGATTTCTATAACCGCTACCTCGCTGACAGCGCCGTTGCGGTTGTGCCGTTCGGTGTCTTCCGCAAAGAAGCCATTGTTCAGCAGATGGCGGATGACGCTTCGCCCTTCCGCAGTATGGAAGTCACCGATACGCAGGCCATCGTCTTGACGCCCGAAAGCGGGATCGTCACCTACCGTGCGACCTTCCCTGCTGCCAATGGCAAACCGCTATCAACCGTATTCGTCACGACCGTTTACGCCAAAATAAATGGCGAATGGAAGGGTATGTTTTACCAGCAAACACCCTTACCGGCGGCGCGAGATGTCTAGCAAAACGCTTACGCTTACGCTTAAGCGGGCCGGATCAACGCCAGCACATGCTCCAAGCGCTTTAGATCGTGTGAAAGCTGCCGCGCAATCGCCCGTCCGCAGCTCACCAAAAACTGGTAGCGCTGATGTTCGTCTTCGTACTGCCATGACGCATAACGAACCGCCGCCGCCAGCAAATCATCCGAGGGCACTTCTGCCGCGTTTAAGATCAGCGCCAGATAATCGTGCCGCCGGGTAAATTCGAGGATGACATCGCGTGTGCACAAATCCACTTGGCTCAGGCTCATGGGTGGGCGTGGGGGCAAACTGTGGACGATTGCGCCGTTGGTGATATAGCGATAGCCGATATTGAGGACGCTGATCTCCATCGGAACCATCCGGTTCTCGCGTTGATCTCGCAAAATGCTGTTGTTGACCGAGTCGGCCATCACCAACTCGTTCACCAGCAGGTCGTCCTTGATCTCAACGGCGTAAATCAGGCCAACCGCCTGAATTGAATCGTCGTTCGCAATCGGCGCGCTCACGAAAGCGCCAAAATCCTGATTGCTGTTCACGCGGTTGCTCTGCGTACCGCAAGCGAAGCCGCGTGTGCTGGCTCTCAGCACGCGTCCTACCATGTACTCTACTTGTACGGTCATCATTGAGCCACTACCTCCACTCAGTCTATGCTTCGATGTTTTTACCTCTAGTCTCCCGCTCATGGGAGAAGGCTAAGGCGAAGGATTTCTATGTTTTTCTCTGCGTCTCGGCGGTTCAATCCTATTTCGTATTCAACTAACAACTATAACTCGTGTAACCGCTTTTGACTCCGTGCCACCCGCTTGCCAAAGTTCTTGGCCGAAATAATCAGTGGATCAAGCTCCGGTTGGTTCAGTCGCCACTCCATACGAATCATCTCTTCTAGCTTGGCCTTGTCTTTACCCGTCACAACCGCTAACTCGTCCGCCCGCGTCAGCGCATAGGGATAAGGATTACGCCCCTGCATGGAACACTGGGAAATAATCAGCCCGTGGAGTTCATCCACCTTCTGCTTATCCCGCGCCACCCACATCGGAATATCAACCCGCGCGATTGCATCCTGATACCCGCTGCTGACCTTCACATAAAAATACGCAATCTCGTAATTCACGCCGCGCTTCTTAAACAGGAGATTGCGTGGAGAGTTCTGCACCATCAACGCCGAGCGTTCGCCCGGCCCCAGCACCACGTTGAACAGGTCGAGGTCTTTCAACCCTTCCATATCGCCTGAACCCAAGTCGCTGCTCTTAATGTCATCTTCGCTCAAGCTCAGGAGATTCAATAAGCGAATCACCACTTTGCTGCGCGTCGGGTTATCGACGTAACCCGCTAACAACGCGCCTGCGTCATGCAGATGCACTAACCCACCCCAATATCGCTTCATCAACTCAAGGTGGCCGGTCACATCGCTGTTGACCCAGAACATCAAGTGGTTGTCGTACAGAGCCAACAATGGACGCGCGTCATCCCGCATGCTCCATGCCGCATTGCCCAACTCATGCATCTCGCGCACCGTGCGCTGTGCATCAATCGTCCGGCTGCTGAGCACGCGGTTGGTCTTGTCGCGCACATGATCGGGATGATAAACCAGCTTGGGCAGGTTGATTTGTTCCGGTGTGCGTTCATCACCGTGGTGATAAACAAACAACCCGACGTTCGTCAGGTAGTAGGGCATTCGCCATTGTTCGTTGGGATATATTTGGGAACCGTCGGCTGCGATGATGGTCGCGCTGGGAGGGGTTTCAGGAGGAGGAAATACGTCACAGATGCGTTCATGGAAGGGCGCATCAAGAGGGGCTGCGCCACGATACCCGCTCACATCCGGTCGGCGTACCATTTCAATGCGCTCGTGAATGGTGTCAAGGTCGGTGGCCGCTTCAAACCGTTGGAGAGCAATATCGAGGCGATCACCGACATCGAAGTCGATCTCGTGGATCATGCGCCCCATCTTGTGAAGCTGATCAACCAATTTGTTGAATTCAAGCGCCAATCCCACCCCCTAGACCGCACTAACCGAATCTAAACTTATTTTATAAGGGTAGCACTCGTGTTCTAGGGTGTCAAGCATCTCGCTCATTTCTCTCTCAATGTTATGTTGATTGGACTTTAACGATTCACGATTCAGCATTGGTGGAGGAAAATCAAATAACGTAAAAAACATGACATTTATCCGAAAGTCATGGGTGCACAATGCAAAAAACGTTGTTATACTAAGATTTATCAACTTCATCTGTGCCGAACTGATACAAAATATTACGTTGTTACCAGTATCGCAAAATCCCTTTTTCGATAAGCCAGATGGAGTATCAATAGATGACTGTCAATCAAATAGACGAACGCGTCGTGGTCGCCCACACTGAAGAAATTGTTTTTGCTGGTGATGGCGTGCGTCTAGACGGACAAATTGAGTATCCCAATCTTTTCACACGTCAAAAAACGTTTCCTTTGATGTTTGTACTGCATCATGCAGGTTGTGATGACCGCAGTGGATATGATCACTTTGCTCAGGCGGGTCTGGCCTCCGGTTACGCGGTGTTCCGCTGGGACAAGCGCGGTACGGGACGCAGTGGCGCTGGCGGATGTGGTTCGACCACGCAGGATGCGGTCAACGCATATGTCGTGGCCCTCGAGCAGCCCAATATTGACCGCAGGCGGGTCGTCATTCTGGCTCAGGCTGCCGGAACCGGACTGCTCGGCGACTCGTTCGGGTTGTTCGCGCGCGTTCAACTGCCGTATGGGGTGGTGCTGGCGACCAATGCGCTGGATGAACAAGCAGTGCTGGCAATCGAGAGCCGTATTCTGGTGCTCATGGGGCAGAACGATTGGCGTCCGTGGCAGAAGTACGGCAAGTCGGTTTGCGAAGCCCATAATGAGGCTTACAAGCACGGCGCATATTATTATGTAGCGCCCTATGCCGACCGCATGTTGCAAGACCCGCGCACAAACGAATTTCACTTTGGAGCCAATACGGCTTTACAGGATTGGTTGCAGACCATTTGAACAGCTTTCACGTTGATCTCACCGGTAAGACGGCCATCGTTACCGGAGCAGGCGCAGATGTCGGTCGTTCGATAGCACTGCTGCTGGGGAAATCCGGCGCAGCAGTGATGGTGAACGACCTGAACCCCGACCGTACCGCCAAAGTAACCCAAGAAATCATTGATGCGGGTGGCAAGGCGACTTCATGGGAAGCCGACGCTTCCAACCGCTTTCAAGTGGGTTCGCTGATCGAAGCGGCGCGGGATACATACGGCAAAATCCATATTGTGATTAATGCGGCAGGGACGTTTAAAGGCGGCCCTATGCCCAAGTTTGACGAGTGGGACTGGCGGCGCTTGCTGGAAGTCAACCTGACCAGCGCCTTTTTCGTCAGCCAGCTTGCCGGACGGGTGATGGCCGATGAAGGCGGCGGCGTAATCGTGAACATCGCTTCGACAGCCGGACACCCCAACCCACTTTTAGACAGCATCGGTTATGTCACCAGCAAAGCCGGACTGATCGGCATGACCAAGCAGTGCGCCCGCGAATTCGCACCGATGGGCATCCGTGTCAACGCGGTTTGTCCCGGTAACATCACCGAAGGTGCAATCCCCGAAACACTACCGAATAACGCTCAAGCCCGTTACGGCACACCGGATGAAATCGCCAGTGTGGTGCTGTTTCTCTGCTCAGATGCGGCACGGTTCATCACCGGACAGGCTATCAATGTAGATGGCGGCGAGAGTATGCTATAGTCAGAAGTTTTTGGCGATTAGCAGTCGGCTCGAAGTCTCTCCACATAGCCGCGAAGGGGATATAACCCCTCCGTTTGGTTTACCCTAAAGAGCATTAGAAGATGGTTTCATCTTTCAAACGCGGTCTTCACAAATGATCTCAAAACAGCCTGTTTTTACCTGCTGTACCTGCAAAACAGATCTTTCGACTATTTTTGCTCCCTCCAGCATCGCATTTTCTATGTTACGACACCCTAATTTTCCGACGTTTTGCCTCCCGTACCTTCAGGTTACTTTTGGTTTAGGCCGCATCACTGTATAATTCCATGTATGTCCTCGGAAGAACGATTGCAAAGGCCAACCGTATGCGACGGTATCAATTTTTGTGTGTAGCCCTAATCATTGTCTTGGCGCTGACCGGTATAGTCCGTGCCCAGCAGATTACCAACGTCACCAGTTTCATGCTGGACGTTCGAACCGACCTCGAAACGACCGCCAACCAAGCCCTCGGTGAAGGCAAACGTCCCGACGGCTGGACGTTCGACATTAACAATACGCAGTCGCCGACCTATGCGGCTGATTTGTGGTATGACAACGAACTGCTGGCAACGGCGGTTTTCAGCAACGAACGCCCCGACGGCTGGATCGGCGCACCGGTCACCAAAGATGTGAACATTGTCGCCCGTAACATCCGGCACGACTTAGAAATAACTGCCGATAAAGTCTTTGGCATCGGCAACCGCCTCGAAAACTGGCGAGGTTCGTTCTCCCTGTTCCAATGTGACCGCAGCATTATGAATACGGTTGAGGTGCTGCGTACGACCTTCAACGCCAAGCTCACCACGCCGGATAAGGCTGTTAATTACTGCCAGACGGTTGCCAGTGAAACTCAGGAAATCGTGCTCAAGCAAATCTACAGCAAGCCGGAAACCGAGCAAATCCTGCCGGAAAAAATCCTCGCCGCCCGTGGTGATCTGGAACGTCTGGCAGATGAAGTACTCGGTTTGAACACGCGTCCTTCTGGTTGGATCGGCAACAAGGATAAAGCGTCGCCCAATTTGCTCAGCGATAACTTCCTTGATCTGGAAAATCTCGCCAATGATAAGTTGGGTATCGGGCAGCGTCCCCCCGGATGGCTCGGCTCACCACCCGCGGTGCAGATCTATGGCTACCAATACTTGCGGTTCAATCTGGAACTGCTGGCGAATGCACTCGGACGCACACCGCGTCCTCGCGGCTGGCAAGGTGTAGACCAGACCGAAAGCTGTTCGCCACAACTGCAAAATCTGGTGGCTTTGGCTCGAGAGGCTTACGGCTTCTCGGTGGATACCGTTCCGGCAGGCGCTTTCTGCCAGCAGCTAGCCATTACCGTGAACAACACCATCGAAAATCCGCCGCCTCCGGATACCACCAACGCTGAAAATGATAAGTTCGTCTTCGAAGGCCAGTACGCTTTTACCTATCTGGATGTCAAGGCCACCGAATACATGGGCGTCATGCCCAACGGCACCAAGTTCAAGGCGTGGTACCGGAATTTCGGCGACTCGACCATGATGTTCGTCAGTGGTAAAGACTTCGCGTTGTTCGTTGACCGCCGCTGGACGAGCATGACGCAAGATGTGTTTGAAAAGCTGCCGACGCTGGAAGGCGTGAAGCCATTGACGTTCTGCGACGCTGATTGGTGCAATGGCCCCGGCCCGACGCCAACCCCGACCGGTGGTGGTGCGCTCAACGCGCTGCTGAATGAAGGCACGCCGCCCGCCGCACCGGACATCAACCAAGTCCAGACCGAGAAGACGCAGGTTTCATGGAATAACATCCGCGTCACCTACCTGCAAGACAACGCCACCGCCCGTACCGCGCAGGTCACGCTGGAAATCTGTGCCGACTCGTCACAGACCGACTGCGAACCGGTCACCCGCGTCTACGACAACGCGACCGGTACCGCCAAGCCGGTGATCTCGACGCAAAACGGATTGAACGTCTATGAGTTCGGTTACGGTTATACCAAGAACCTGCTCATCGAAGGCGATACCCGCTTCTCGCCGGACATCTGGATTAGCGACCCAACCATTCGCTAAGCCATAGCGACATTTACAACAAAAGCCATCTGTAGAACCAATACAGGTGGCTTTTGATTTACGTCGTGGCCGTAAGTGTTCCAAGTTATCAATACTTCCGCCCTACAAAATGCCATTATCCTTCCTTAACCAGCCAACAAAAAACCACCTGCGGGCAGATGGTTTGATGTGCTGGTCACTGGATCACGGATGCAGGATTAGTTATCCTCATCCGTTAATCCATGTTACTGCTGTAGCATGCAGGCGTTTCTTGACCGCAATCCTAAACGCGAACAACCTGCAACCCGCATCAATATCCTTCGCCCAAATTAAGGGCGAAGGATATTGGGGTTGAGGTTCTTTTCCGTTTAAACTGCGAACCTGCACTAGCAGGGTTTGATGGTCGGGGTCATTGTTGGCGTGATGGTCGCCGTGGTCGTCAGATCAAGTGTCGGCGTAGCGGTCGGGGTGCGGGTCGCTGTAGCCGTCACGCTCACATCAATTGTCGGTGTTACAGTTGGGGTGCTGGTCGGGGTTGCTGACGGGCATGCAGCGGTGGCTTCAGCCGTCATTTCTTCAGTTGCCGCTTCAGTTACTTCGGCGGTCATTTCCATCGGTGCCATCTCGGTAGCCTCAGCCGTCATTTCTTCGGTCGCGGCTTCGGTCACTTCGGCGGTCATTTCCATCGGTGCCATCTCAGTAGCTTCAGCCGTCATTTCTTCAGTTGCGGCTTCGGTTACTTCGGCGGTCATTTCCATCGGTGCCATCTCGGTAGCTTCAGCCGTCATTTCCTCAGTCGCGGCTTCAGTTACTTCGGCGGTCATTTCCATCGGCACCATTTCAGTGGCTTCAGCCGTCATTTCTTCGGTCGCGGCTTCGGTTACTTCGGCAGTGGCCGATTCACCGGATACCACACTGGTCACTTCAGCAGTTGCGGCTTCAGTGGCCTCTGAGGTGACTGCTGCGGTCACTTCGCTGGTCGCGGCTTCCGTCGCTTCAGCAGCAGCAGAGGTCGCTGCGACCGTTGCGGCTTCAGTGGGCTTAACAGTAGCCGGTGCGATTGTAGGTGTTGCTGTAGCCGAAGGACTGCAACCAATTAACGCAAGCAGCGCCAGACATGCGGCAATAATGAATATAATTTTCGACTTCGAGCCTACCATGATGTTCCTCCACGGAAATATAGAATCTCAGGCTGCCCTCACATTGAGAAGCACGCCTGATTATATGAAAACCGGTGAGGCATAGCTAAGGTAAACAGGACAATAATTCATGAGAAGTTGTATATAAAAGTCACAACTTCATGAGGCGAAAGCTAAGAGAGAGATAAGAGGCATATTCGTCTGTTTTCTTACATAACGTTCTAGGCGTCTGTATTACGCTGCTTTGCACCATGAATCACAAATTCGCATCCTCAATCGTCTTCTTTTGTAGAAAGCAATGGAGCGTCAAAAAAAGCGCTCTTTAGAAGGAGACGAATCATGAAGCAAACCCAAATTGTCGTACTCGGTGCCGGATACAGCGGTATGATGGCGGCAGGACGCCTCGCCCATAAGCTGCACGGACAGCCTGTAGCGATCACCTTGGTGAACGCCGCGCCTGACTTCATTCAGCGCATCCGCTTACATCAGGTGGCCGCCAACCAATCCCCGACCAAAGTGCCGATCACTCAAATCTTGAAGGGAACCGGCGTGCGTTTCGTACAAGCACGCGTCACGGGATTGAATCCGCAGGCCGACTCGCTTACGCTCCAAATGCCGCAGGGTGATACCCAAGCGCTGCACTATGATTATCTCGTCTACGCCCTCGGCAGCTACACCGATACCAACCGCGTTCCCGGTGTCCGAGAATACGCGCTGTCATTGGGATCAGAAGCCACGTCGATCCAGCTTCGTGATCGTCTGCCTTTGATTGCGCAGCGCGGCGGCAAACTAGTGGTGATCGGTGGCGGCTTGACGGGCATCGAATCCGCAACCGAATTGGCCGAAAGCTACCCTTCACTCAAGGTCACCCTAATTACGCGCGATACATTTGGCGCACAGTTATCCGAAGCGGGTAGACAATATCTACGACAAACCTTTGACCGCTTGCAGATCAAGGTGATCGATCATACCGCTGTCAACCGCGTGACTGCTGATCAAGTACAATACGAAGGCGGTGCGCTGGACTACGACGTGTGTCTCTGGACGGGTTCGTTCACGGTTTCGGATTTAGCGGCCAAGTCCGGCCTACAGGTCAATGATCGCGGCCAGATCATCACCAATGACCATTTGCAGTCGCTCTCACATGCCAACATCTACGCCATTGGTGACGCGGCTGATTTCAGCGAGGCAGCGGGCGTACCGATCCGCATGGCCTGTGCTACCGCACTTCCGATGGGCGCTTATGTGGCGGATGCCTTAGCCGCGCACGTCATGGGCGTGGATTATCGCCCGCACGAATTCGTCTATTACATCCGCTGTATCAGCCTCGGACGCCAGAACGGCTTGGTGCAAATGGTGGATAGCCAAGACCATCCCAAGGAGCAAATCATAACTGGACGGTTGGGCGCGATGGTCAAAGAGCTGATTTGCAGCTACACCTTATGGCAGGTGCAGCACCCGCGCTGGATGTACTTCCCACGTCCTTCGGCCTCCGAACGCAGCGCGCATTCCACTCCGGCGGCTCAGACCAACTAAGATTGTGTACACTGGTGAAATAAAAGGCGAAAAACGCCTAACGATCACTAACAACTCTCTATATCTCCTCCCTCGTTTACGGGGGAGGTAGGGAGGGGGTTCTTAAATGAGGATCCATATGGCAGAAGTCGATACCGCGCTCTACGAACAATACCGCCACCTACTCTTCTCGATTGCCTACCGCATGTTGGGCAGCGCGATGGAGGCCGAGGATATGGTACAGGAGGCATTCTTGCGCTACGAAAATGCCAGCGACAAAACCATTCAATCGCCCAAAGCCTATCTGACGACTATCGTCACACGCCTGTGCCTCGATCAGCTAAAGTCCGCCAAAACCCAGCGCGAGCAGTACGTCGGCACGTGGCTGCCGGAGCCGATCTTCACCGAGCAAACACCTACGGATGCCGACCCCGAAGAAACCGAAACCGTCTCAATGGCCTTCATGGTACTGATGGAAAATCTCTCGCCTGTCGAGCGGGCTGTGTTTTTGCTACGCGAGGTGTTTGATTATGACTACGCGGCCATCGCCAAAATCGTCAATAAGAGTGAGGTCAACTGCCGCCGCTATTATCATCTCGCCAAGCAGTATCTGGTGGAACGGCGTCCGCGCTTCGAACCGGTATCCGAAGATCAAACCAAACTTGTCCACCGCTTCATGCAGGCGGTTTCCGAAGGGGATATTGACGGTTTAACCCATGTCCTCGCCGAAGACATTGTCATGTACGGAGATGGCGGTGGTAAAGTGCCTGCCGCACGTATTCCGCAGCATGGACGCGACTCGGTTATTCGCCTGCTGATGGGCATCTTCCGGTTGGCGACGCCCGATATGCGCTTTGAACTTCATGAGGTCAACGGCGCTCTATCGTTGATGGTCTGGCAGAACGAGGTGCTAATGTTGGTCATGAACTTCACCATCGTGGACAACCAAATCCTGACCATCAACAACGTGCTGAATCCCGACAAACTGGCGTACATCAGCCAGAGTCCAACGCCGCCCCAAACAGACGTTCCTGCTGGCAATTAATGTTAAACACGGGGAATTTATTGTAGGGGCAAGTCGGCGACTTGCCCGATATGTCTTGCCCCTACCGTGGGCAAACAGAGGTTAATGAGCGGAAGAAGCGGCTTGAGTCAATTCCGCACGATGCGCCGAAATGAATTCAGCTACGCTCATCGGCTTGTGTCCGGTCAGTTCCTCGAAGCTGTTGGTTACGACATCCAGATTGCCTTGAGCCGTCGCGGTGTCAAACGAAGCAAAAATTTCAGCGACCGGACGCGGCAATCCAGCGCCGACCATGCCATTGACGACGTCCTCAATGCCAACCGGAACATAGGTCACCGTCTTGCCGCTGACATCGGAAGCGATCTTCGCCACATCATATTGAGAGAGGGCTTCCGGTCCGGTGATGTCCAAGGCGCGGCGTCCCTCAAAGGAGGATGCTAAGGCTGCGGCGGCGGCCTGTGCGCAATCTTCACGGGAGATATAGCCAATCTTGCCGTTACCGGAGGCCGCGAACAGGCTCCCCATTTGGATGGCACGGGCCAGCGTACCGGGCAGCATATCCATGTAAATGTTGTTTCGCAGCAGGGTATAACCCATCTTGCTGTCAATGATGGCGTTCTCGGTCGCCAGATGATCAGGCGCAATCACAATCGGTGCCAATGCACCCGGATTGACAATCGACGTGTAGATAATGTGCTTCACGCCAGCATCATTCGCCGCTTTGACTGCGTTGAGGTGCTGCGGGACGCGTCGGCCAATGGCGTCGGTGCTGATGAGCAGCAGGCGATCCACACCAGCAAAGGCTTTCGCTAATGAAGCCGGATCATCAAAATCCGCTTCGCGAACAATCACGCCCTTATCAGCAAAAGACGCGAGTTTTTCCGGTGAACGGGTGGCAGCGATAATCGTTCCCGCTTTAGCTTCCAGTAGAAGTTCGAGTACGCGCTGCCCGAGATGACCGGATGCACCTGTTACCAGTAATATACGCTCTGACATGTGTCTTCCTTCGTGAATAAAACCAATGTGCATCTGTAACTCTATGCTATACCGTATGCAATGGGAAGTACCCACTTTGAAGATACATAGTTACTTTGAAGTAACGGTTAGGATTTAGCCTAGTTATCACCGTTTGTCTTTGCGGCGGGCGACGCGGATGGTACGGTCAGGCTGCTTGCGAATCCACTCCAAATAGCGGGCAATCTCCGGCTCTTGGCGCAGCGCTTCAATCGTATGCAGTTCATGGAGCAGCGTCCGGTTGCTAAAGAAGCTGTGCAGCGTCTTGTGGCAGGGGATGCACAAATCCACCACATCTTTGCCACCCTCAGTGCGTGGAATCAAATGATGGCGGGTGATGTGCATCACCGAGCGCCCACACAGCTCACAGCGGCTGGGCAGTTCGGTTTGGCGGGGAATCAGGTTCGGTTGCTGCTTAGAACGCGCCATATCTCACTCTAAACGTCACCTCTTTTGACCCACTGAATCCTATTATTTTTACCCCGTTTCGCCTGATATTGACCACTTCCTAACCCCGACCTATCTATATGGCCTATTCATAAATCCATCAGCTTGCACATGGGTTCTGTGTGTGCCGGATATAGACTGTAACAAGTTCAGTAAGTTCTTGAGGAAAGGAGTGCTGTCATGCAGCAAAGCACACAAGGAACACCCAATCGCGGCCAGATCATCGGGATCATTATTGTGGTTATCATCGCGGCTGTCGTTTTGTTACCGCGTCTTTTTGGTAATAACTCAACTCCAACACAAACGATTCCGTCGGTTCCACAGCAGCAAAATCCAGCTAATGATAATGCCAATATCCAGCTTGGCGCGCCCGTAGCGGCAGTCGGCGTTGATCGTAATGGTTGCGCCACCGATACGACGGGCAATTTTTCACCCAGCGATAGCATTTATGTCGTCGCCCCCAACAGCAATGTTCCCGCAGGAACAAGTATCTTCGTCCGCCTGTACCGTGATAACAATGCGATTGAAGATGCGCCAGAAATCCGTGCTGACAAAGATTACGTCCAGAACTGCGTGAATTTCGTATTCTCGCCGACTGGTCAAAGCTTTGCACCCGGCACATATGAAGCCCAGTTCTACGTCAATGGCAATGCGGGACCCTCGGTTACCTTTAATGTTCAGTAAGCTGAACAGGAGCATATTATGAACGTCGATTTAGGCTCATTGGTTTTAATCGCCATCATCGTGGTGGCTGTGGTTCTACTGATTAAGCGCCTTATGCCCTCACAGTCACCCTATGGTCAGCAAGGGCCGAACCGTCCGCAGTACAACGATCCCAACATCTCCAGTCATGGTGGGTTTGGTGGCAATCAACAATCGGGGCAGGGATATAACCGCCCTCAAAATGACGACCCCAACATTGAAAGCCATGGCGGATTTGGGGCTAGCGGTGGATCACGTTCAAAATTGGATCAGTTGGCTCAGGGGCAAAGCAAGCCGCGCGATTATGAGGCGACTGCCAGCAGCCAACGGCCTACTATCGAGCGCCAACCGGAAAACACACGCCGCAACGATGACCAGAATATCAACAGTCACGGCGGGTTCGGCGGCCAGCGTTAAATCGAGAATGCAAATCATCTTATCAGCAAGTCCAAGTTCATATTAGGAGTATCAACATGAGTAGTGAGCGTTACCAACCGAAGCAAAACATTGAGAATGCCAAAGAAACCTGCCATTACTGCCACAGTACATCCAGCTTACAGCAGATTGGCAACGAAAAAGTGTGCGCTCATTGTGGGACACGGATCTACAGCACCGCTGCGGCACTAAATGTCAGTTCCATCAAGTTCAGTCCGCAGTTGGCGCAGCGATAATTCGTTGGAGGTAAGCTCAAACTTGCCTCCAGCTTCACATTATCGACCATCACCCTGTCAGCAATTTTATCGTTATCCCAATACAACACGCGAAAGGTATCATCTAATGAACAGCAATACCCAACAGGAAAATATCGAGAAGTTACGTACGCTCATTAAAGACATCAAAATTGCTATGCTGACGACGGTCAACACCAGCGACGGATCCCTTCACAGCCGCCCGATGGGAACACAAGAAGCCGAGTTTGACGGCGATTTGTGGTTCTTTACCAAAGTCGATTCACAGAAGGTGGATGAAATCCGTAGCGAACAGATGGTCAATGTCAATTACTCTGCGCCGGATGATCACCGTTATGTTTCCGTATCCGGCACCGCACAGGTGCTCAACGACAGAGCCAAAATGAAGGAATTCTGGAGTCCTATTTATAAAGTCTGGTTCCCCAATGGACTTGAAGATCCCTCACTGCGACTGCTGAAAGTCACAGTCAATCAAGCCGAGTACTGGGATACCCCCGGTGGCGTGGTTGCAACCATTATCGGATTTGCACAAGGTCTTATCAACAAAGATACGAGTAAAATGGGCGAGAACGAGACGATCACCCTGCGGAAGTAATTCCGTACGCGTCACTTAACCCTATTACGAAGATGCCTTCTTGATCAATCAGGAAGGCATCTTTCAATTTATGGCTCAGCTAAGATGCAGGCGTATTGGTCGCAGCGGGCGCGGGAGTCGCAGCAGGCGGCGTGAGGGTCATGTTTTCAACATGGAAGCGCACGGTATCAAGGATAGCCTGCAGTTCATTGCTACTGGTATCCATCGCGCTAATTGGATCGCTAAAGACGTAGAACACGAAGTTGACACCCTTCTCTTTCACGCCCGCGAACCAACCGCGTGTATCCGGCAGGCCGCTCTTGCAGGTCACCGCTGACCACTGCGTTCCCTCGGCACCCAGCAAGCCGACACGGTAGGTACGGCGGACATCAACCCCGATGTTACAATCCGACTCGATGACAGCCGAGCGCAGCAGCCGCACCCCATCTGACCACAGGTCCGGTTCGACTGTCGCTTGAGGCGTTAATCCCATAGCGCTTTGTGCCATCACGTCAGTGCTGGGTGTGACCAGATTCGGGAAGCCCCAATACAACACAATCGTGCCTGTCCCACCGGTGATCGGACCACTATAGATCGCGACTGGAATGATGCGGAATTTATTCGGTTCGACATCGGCCAAAACTTGGGCGTCATAACCGGCTTTCCAGCCTTGAGGGAGCGTAATATCCAGCGGCGGTGGCACTTTATCGCCAGTCGTCGGCGGTAGAGTGATCACCAGCGGCGCTTCGGTCGGTGTCAGGGTGAAGGCAGGCACAAAGGTGACAGCCGGATTGGGCGTGTCCAGCGTACTCAGCGCTTGTTGAGCGGCCAGCGCCGTAATCGTTCCGTTAACGGCGGCCTGCACGTCACTTTCGCCGGTAGCGGTCAATGAAGGCACAGGCGAAGGTTGAGCCGTTGCGGTCGGCGTGGTATTGCCTGAGCAGGCTGTGAATAAGAACAGAATCACAAAGGCGGTGAGCGCTACGTAAGGCATCTTCAATTTTTTCGGGCGTGGCATCATAGATTTGTCCGTAGTCTTCATGCGGTTAACCTGTTTGATTGTACACGCCCTCATCAAGTGTTGCAGCGGTAGGGAAAATTCACTCATCCCTCCCGCATGCCATAGAGCATTTTCCGCTAACCGTTAGCCGTGAGAAAATCCTTGGGTAAATCCTTCACGGCAGGCACAATCTCATTTTCGATGAGATCAAAAATCGAGTCATGGTTATGCTCGGCAATCGCGGCTGTCGTCACAATCATCAGATCAAGGTCAGGAATGACAAACACCGTTTGTCCGTCATAGCCCAACGCCGTATACGCTTTGAAGCGAGGATATGTCCACCACATCCATCCATAGTTGAGGTCACCACCTGTCTCGACCTGCGTATGTGAAGCCTTTTGAACCCAATCCGCAGACACTATCGTCTGACCATCCCATTGACCATTATGGAGAAACAGGTAGCCTAACTTTGCCATGTCACGTGGCTTTAGGCGCAGCCCAAAGCCACCGATAGGCAGATTATCGGGGTCGGTTTGCCAGAAGATATCGGAAATACCGAGCGGCTTCAATAAGACCTTCTCGGCGAAGTCAGCCAGCTTACTATTAGTCGCCTTTTCGAGAATGGCCGATAGAATGTGCGAACAGCCTGTACAGTAATTGAAGGTTGTTCCCGGTTGATCTTTCATGGGAAGATCAAGCATAAAGGTTACCCAATCTGGCGCGTTGAACAGCCGATTGAGTGAAGAGGACTCGTCCCAATCCAGACCGGCTCGCATGGTGACGAGGTCACCCAGCGTCATGGCCTTCTTGCGGTCATCCATATTTTTGAAGGTATGGTCAGGGAAGAAATCCAGCACAAAATGATCGAGGTTATCGATATACCCCTGATCTATCGCGATTCCCATTAGTGTCGAGACATAACTCTTGGTGACCGAATAAAGTTCGTGTCTCCGATCAGCAGCATAAGGCGAGAAGTACGTTTCACTAACGATAGAACCGTGCCGCATGATCAAGAGGCTGTGTAAGTTGATCTTCTTCTCACGAACAGTGTCCAACACCTGTGCCAATTTTTGCGAGTCCATCTGCTGATCTTCAGGCGACGAAGTCCGCCAATCGACTGTCGGCCAGTAGTCGCTGCTAATGGCAGGCGTCGGTGTAGGGGTGGCGTCAGCACCGAATACAAATGAGGATGTGAACGTAGGAAGGGATAAAACAAGGACAATTACAGCCAGTAATAACCGCCCCGGATTGCGCCGGTGCAGCTGCGTAACTATATTTTGAAACATGATATTTCTCTTTCCGGGAAAAGCACTCTTAATCAAAAACTGTTATTGTGGTAAGAGTTCGATGGCTCCGCGCACGATCTTAGCACTCTTCGCGAGTAAGGCTGTTTCATCATCCGTCAGGGTCAGCGGCAAACTGCCTACCACACCCTCCCCGCTGATGAGATGCGGCAGCGCAATCGTCACGTCCTTGACGCCCACGACCTCACTGTGCGGCGCACAAATCGTCAGAACAGCCCGCTGATTATTGATGATAACCTCGCAAATCCGTGCCAGCGCAGCACCGACACCGTAATAGGTCGCTTTCTTGCCCTCGATGATGTGATAAGCCGCACGGCGCACCTGCTCGTCAATCGTGGCTTTGTCTTCCGCAGTAATTTCGAGATTACGCGCCAGCAAATAATCACTGACTGGCACACCGCCGACACCCACCAATGACCAGAGCAGCATTTCACTATCGCCATGTTCACCGACAACATAGGCATGGACATGCTGCGGATCAATCTCCAAGTGGCGCGAAAGCAGCGCACGGAAACGTGCCGTATCGAGTGTGGTACCGCTGCCCAGCACGCGCTCGGCTGGAATGCCCCGCTCGGTAGCCAGCCGTGCCGTAAAGTGCGTCATGACATCCACCGGATTGGTGGCGACTACGATGATGGCCTCCGGCGCGTTGTCGATAATATTGGGGATAACCGAGCGGAACACACCCGCGTTGCGTTCCAGAAGTTGCATCCGTGTTTCGCCCGGTTTCTGGTTGACGCCTGCCGCCATGATGACCACCCGCGCGCCCGCCAGATCGGCATAGCTGCCCGCGTAGACATTCACCGAACTGGCAAAGGGCACGGCATGGAAAATATCGTCGGCTTCGGCTTTGGCGCGTTTCTCGTCTTGATCAACCAGCACAATCTCATTCGCAACGCCGCGCATCACCAGCGCATAAGCCGCTGTCGCTCCGACAAATCCGCTGCCTACAATTCCAATTTTCATAATTTCGTCCTTAAGTATAAGTATGGTCAAACCAATCAGCACAACTATTCAATTATAGGGTGCTGAAGGCGGAGAGTAACCTACAATCACTCACCTGTTTTATGGGATTATTTGCCAGATTTTGTGACGTGTAGATGCTTAAGTGCTTTTTGGAGGCATACGGCTTTCAATACGCTGCCGTAACTCTTCGAATGGAGTGCCAATTTGGCGGGCTAAGTCGTCACCCGCTTGAATATCGGCATCAATTTGCGCTTGATGATCATAATAGTACGCGAGTGCAGCATGAACTTGAGCCAGTGTGATTTCCAGTTCATCCGCGATTTTCTGTACTGACCAGTTGTGGGTAACGGAGTATATTGCTATATCTGCAACACGGATGCGTGTTTTTTCGATACGCGGCGCTCCACCACATACATTAGGTGTTGAAACGATGTGATCAATTGCTAAAACGCTCATCATTCCACCTGCTGTTTTAAACAACAAATATCACTTTATTATATACGTCATTGTCTAGGGTTGCTGCGCCAGCCAAAACAGCTTCATGCAGAAACACCAATTCGCTGACGAGCAACCCGATATTATCCTTCTTTTCATGAGCAATATAGGCAACACCTGCATGAAACCGGCCTTTGTTTCGCCAATCATTCGCCATATTTAAGAAGTCAGTATCACTGGACACGATAGTGCGTTTTTCAAGCGCTGCGTATTCAAAATGAAACGAGTCCGATTCGTCCTCAAATCCCAGTTCTTGACAACGAACAACGTCAACCTGCTTAAGACGAAGTTGAGTAGTAAGCTGCTTGGCAATATGAGCATCCACATAGAATTTTATTTTTGGGTTGTCTTCTGGTTCAGCCATCCTCACTCCCACTCAATCGTTCCGGGGGGCTTGCTGGTAATGTCATACGTCACACGATTGATACCCCGTACTTCATTGACGATCCGGTTGCTCACTTTCGCCAGCAGATCATAGGGGATACGCGCCCAATCGGCGGTCATGAAATCGTCGGTGGTCACGGCACGCAGCGCCAGCACTTCTTCATAGGTTCGATAGTCGCCCATGACGCCCACGCTCTTGACAGGCAGCAGCACCGCAAAAGCCTGTGATGTGCCCTGCCGCAGCATTCCGGCCTTGCCCAGTTCTTCAGTGAAAATCGCATCAGCTTCACGTAGTTTTTCTAGACGTGCCCATGTGATCTCACCGAGGCAGCGCACCGCCAGACCGGGGCCGGGGAACGGCTGCCGCCACACAATGTCGTCCGGCAATCCGAGCGCCGTGCCCACATTCCGCACTTCATCCTTGAAGAGATCCCGCAGCGGCTCGACCAACTGGAAGCCCAGATCAGGCGGCAGCCCACCCACATTATGATGGCTCTTGATGACGTGTGATGATTTGCTGCTGGCCGCGCTCTCAATCACATCCGGATAAATCGTGCCCTGCGCGAGGAACTTGACGCCTTCATGCGCCAGTTCACGCGCTTGAGCGGCAAACGTATCAATGAACAATTTGCCGATGACTTTGCGCTTGGCTTCCGGCTCGGTCGTGGATTTGAGTTGGTCGAGGAATTCTTCAGTGGCGTCCACCGCGACCAGATTCATGCCCTGCTGGTCACGGAAAACCTGCACCACCTGTTCCGGTTCGTTCTTCCGCAGTAAGCCCGTATTGACGAAAATCGCGGTCAATTGCGTACCAATCGCCTTTTGCAGCAGCGCCCCCGCCACAGCCGAATCGACGCCCCCACTCAAACCGAGGATGACACGCTCGCTGCCCACCTGCTCCTGAATCGTCTTGATCGCCTCTTCGATAAAGGCAACAGGCGACCACTTGGGTTCACAGCCGCACACGTCAAACAGGAAATTGCGCAAGAGGTCTTTGCCCTGTGGCGTATGGGCCACTTCGGGATGGAACTGCACCCCGTAGAGCTTGCGGGATGGATCGCCCATTGCCGCATAAGGTGAGTTATCCGAAGCCGCCAGCCCCACAAATCCCGCCGGAGGCTGTTCGATGCGGTCTCCATGTGACATCCAGACCTGCATGTTATCCGGCAGGTTATTCATTAGCGGATTAGCGACCGTGTGATGAATTTCAGCAGGGCCAAACTCGCGCTCGTTGGACGCGGCAACCACCCCACCCAATGCATGAGTCAGCGCTTGCATGCCGTAGCACACGCCGAGGATTGGATAATCCTTGACCAACCAGCGCGGCATCTGCGGCGCACCAGCTTCATAAACACTGTTCGGCCCACCGGATAGGATGAAGCCGCGAGGCTGGTGGGCGTTCACCTTTTCCTGTGACGCATCAAATGGAAACACTTCGGCGTAAACGTTTAGTTCACGTACGCGGCGGGCGATGAGTTGGGTGTACTGCGAACCAAAATCAAGGACGGCGATACCGCCAGAACGAGGGTCAGTCATGAATAGCCTTTGGCAGTTGGCGGATATTTAAAAGCATCCGCAGGAACGAAATGATAATAAACTAAGGGCGTACTCGTAGGGGCAAGATATATCTTGCCCCTGCAATGATGTGATTCGTATTTAACCGGAATCTGTCCCAAAAAAATGATGCTGAACGCGAATACTTTACCCCAACACTTGGAACGCAAACCGCAGCATCAGTTCTTGATGTTGAATACTCTGCTCTTGGGCGCGTGAACCGTGTCCGGCGTCAAACCATTCAATCTGGATGCTCTTGCCCAGCGACTTCATCTTGTCCTCATAAGCCCGCATCTGACGTGCCGGACAGCGCGTATCGTTACTGCCTTGAATGACCAGCAGTGGCGCACGCATATGTTCGACGTAGGTAATCGGCGAACTGGAACGCGTGGCTTCAGGCGTTTCGGCAGGCGTGCCGCCAAACAGCGCCCGTTGATACCCGCGCAGCGTTTCGGCTTGGTCTTCGTACATCAGCGCCCAATCAGCAATGGCGATCCCTGCCATCCCACCCGCCCATAATTCAGGGCGCGTCCCCATCGATTGCAGCGTCAGATAGCCGCCATATGACCAGCCTGTAACCAGAATGCCGTCAGACTGCGCGATGCCGTTCTCTACCAACCAGCGGCAGGCTCCCGCCATATCATCAACTTCTAGATGGCCGAGATTGCCCCAGATCGAGCGCTCAAAGTCCTTGCCGAAGGTCGTCGAACCGTGATAGTTAATCGTGAAATAAGCGAAGCCGTGATCGACCCATGTTTGACTGTTGGGTGCATAATACTCACACATCACAGAGGTCGGGCCGCCGTGCGTTTCGAGGATCGTCGGGAACGGGCCATCGCCTTCGGGCGTCACCAACCAGCCCTGAATATCCGCACCGTTTTCCGATTTAAACGTGACCGATTTCCATTTGCGTCCGCCCGGCACGTTCCCTGCCGCCAATACGGTTCGGGTCTGTGCGCCGCTTGTGGCATCCAGCGCGATCAACTGCGACGGATGAACCGAGTCCTGCCACGTCACGTATATTTCATTAGCCGACACGTAATAGCCGTTGCCGTTATAGCCACCTAACACACCCGACGGATGATCGAGGCGGGTGGCTTTCTGTTCGGCGATGTCATAACGGTAAAGCTGGTACACGGCTTGATAGAGCTGGCCGATTAATACAGTCTTCGCATTCTGTGACCATGCCCACGGTGTTACTTCACCGGGGATTTCGTCAATCGCAAAATCGTGGCGCTCGCCCGTACGCGGATTCCAGATCAGCGGGCGGTCATAACCCGATTTGTTGGTCGTCGCCAGCATCCGCATGTCACGGGGCAGCGGCGAGAATGGCCCAAAGTTGTGCTTGACCTCTTTGCCATCCGACAGCCGCCCGATCTCCTCGCGGTTGACGGTATCAAACGCCACCAAGCAGGTATCAAGCGTCCCACTGTACTCTGACGTATCGACCACCGCGATTTCGCCGCCATACGACAGCGCTGGTCCGAAAGTAAGCTGCTTGTATTGCGCAATTCGCCATGGCGCTTCGTTATTCTTGCTGACAAAAATCTCAAAGCCCTGTGCGCCAGCCGTCAAGAAACCTGTAACATG
Source organism: Aggregatilineales bacterium (assembly GCA_044226855.1). GTDB lineage: Bacteria > Chloroflexota > Anaerolineae > Aggregatilineales > Phototrophicaceae > CFX2. Next base: position 387,676 of record JBGAGF010000003.1, on the reverse strand, counting down.
ACCGTCATGGCTTTGGTCAATGAAGAACGAGGCATAAGGGGGCATATCCGGAGTAATGTCTTCCGGCTCACCACCGCCAAACGGCACCCGCACAAAGTGGCCGAGTTCGTTGCCCTGCTGGTCACGGTGATAGTACACATATTCGCCATCCGCCGAGATCATGCCACCGACCACACCTGCCGGTTGGCTGGTCAGTTGTGTGAGCGCGCCGCTGGCAACCTCCCATCCATAAAGTTGATAGATGCCGTCCTTATTGGTACAAACCAACCCGCGCGCCGGATTGTTGGTCGCCAAACGTGTCCATGCGATGCTGGCCGCACGAAAACGCTGTTTCCACGCGGCATCCTGACTGGTATCGAGATGAGACATGTTAATCCCCGCCCTTTCGTTTACTCCGAGAATTCGATCTTCCCGTTGTCCATGCTGGTGATGGTCGCCAGCGCGTAGATAGGAATATGAGTGTAACCCGCTTTAAGCATCTCGCCGCGTCCACCTTCAAAGGATTTCTCGACCACGACGCCCACCCCGACCAGATTACACTTGGCGCTTTTCACCATGCGTGCCAGCGCCAGCAGAGTTTTCCCCGTCGCGAGGAAGTCATCGATTATCAGGACGTTTTCGCCTGCCTTCAAGAACTCGGCAGAGACCAGTAGGTTCACTTCGCCGCCCTTGGTATGGCTGGGCGCGGTTTCCAAAAAGACAGGCCCGGACATGGTGATCGGCTTGGTTTTTCGGGCATAAACAACCGGCACTTTTAGCACATAACCCGCCATCAGCGAGGGGGCAATCCCCGAAATTTCCGCCGTGAGGATGCGGTCAATCTTGACGCCGCCGAACAGTCGGGCGATTTCCTCACCCATTTGCATCATCAGCTCAGGATACAATTGGTGGTTAAGAAGGGTGTCAATTTTAAGTATGCCGTTGCCAAGGTTCTGGCCTTCCGCCAGAATACGATCCTGAAGTGCTTTCATTGTCCCTTTTTCCTTGTCGCTTTCCCGAATAACAAAAAGCGCGACAGGTGATCGCGCTCGTGAACAAACTCTGTTTAGGCTGTGGGCGTACTGCCGCCCGCTTCTTCAAACACCTCGGCGTAGAAAGCCGCGTACGTGCCAGCGGGGAAACGTCTGCCCAGTTCGCCGCCCGTTTCTTGTCCGGCCTTCGAACGCAGGGAAGCTTCCATCCGTTCGACGCTCTCGAAGTAAATCTCAAGGATGCGGTAATAAGGCGCGTCACCCACCGGACTGCCCAGCACGTTCACCACCTGCCGCCGTTCAATATCCGGCATCCGCTCCACCAGCGCCAACAAATCGTTGTAGGCACGTTCAAACACGGCGATATTCGACGGTTGCGAAAAGGTGATCACGAACTTGACCATGTGAGCGGCATCCTGAAGCTATGAACAAAAAGCCGGGCTGTGACCCGGCTTTTGATTATATCCACAAATTTTCACAAATCGGAGGGATTACTTTTTGTTGCCGCTGTTCAGCAGTAAACCGATCACCATGCCGATGCCCAGCGCGATCAGCAGCGCCGAAATCGGATTGGAACGGACCACCTTGGTGGCCTCAGAACCCATTTGCTCTACCGAGTTGGTGTTCAAATAGTGAGCCGCTTTCTCCAAACCTTTGGCGACTTCATCTGCTCGATCTTGCGCTTCTTTGTCTTCAGTTGATTCGCGAACCTCGCGGCGGATGCTCTCCGCAGCATGGTTCAGCTGCTTGACGGCTTCCTTACGCACACTGTTGGCACGTTGGCGCAGTTCACGCCCTAATTCGCTCAGTTCTTTCGCGACATCTTGAGCAGCATCTTGAACTTTTTCGCCGGTTCCATTTTGACCGTTTGTCATCATCATTTCTCCTTGCTATTCAAATGACCTGCGGGATTGAAGTAGCTTAATCGTGGCGAACAAAACCGCCACACCGATAGATAAGAGGAATGCAACATGGGCATCGAGCATACTGGAAAAGAGAACCACGAGGGCGGCTGCAACGGCCAGCCAAGTGTTCAACGGGTCAGACAATTTTCGGTGCTTCATAGTTTGTCTCTCGCATCCCACAACGTTTCTTACTGTCAGCGTAGTATGACGTTGAGTACGATCACTATGACAGGTATCACCACTTTGCACACAGAATATCACAAAACGCCTCAACGGTAAACCAAAAGGCCACCGGGTATCGTATAGAATCTTAATGGTACATTTGTGATGTAATTTCCCATTTGGGATTAGGCTTTTTATAAGACGCTTCTAATACAGTGGGATAAACAGCACTTGGGTCCTATGATATACTGTTGTGTGAAAATTGGAACAAGTCGAGACTATACGCTAGCATGACATTGAACGGTGGATCGCCTGCCAAGATTGTCCAGATTCGCAACCTCACCAAACACTACGATGAAGGCGGGCAGAGCCGTAAGGTGCTGGATAACGTCAATCTTGAAATTGACGAGGGCGAGTTTTTCGTCATGTTGGGGAAGAGTGGCAGTGGTAAGAGTACACTGCTAAACCTCATCAGTGGAATTGATCACGCCGATTCGGGCCAGATTTTCATTGCCGATACCGATATCACGACGCTCAACGAAAAACAGCAAACCCTCTTCCGTCGCGATAAAATTGGCATCATCTTTCAGTTTTTCAACTTGATACCCACCCTCACCGTTCTCGAGAATATTACCTTACCGGCTGAGCTGCGCGGCGATAACCGTCGTAATGTCGAACAGCATGGACGGGCACTCTTGGAGCGGGTAGGATTGATTGACCGTGCCGATACTTACCCCGACCGGTTGAGCGGCGGTGAACAACAGCGGGTCGCGATTGCACGGGCATTGGCTCATGAACCAAAGTTGGTACTTGCAGATGAGCCTACGGGCAATTTAGACGAAGATACAGGACAAACTATACTAAAGTTGCTCTTGGAATTAACGCGGGATGCAGGTAAAACATTGGTCATGGCGACCCACAATCCCGAGATTCTTCCCTTCGCCGACCGGGTTTGCCGCATTCATGAGGGCAAATTGGTCGTTACACTTAATCAGGAACCCGTCGTAACACCACGTTAGCGGGATGCAAGGTTATTGGGCATAATTAGATTTATTGCTGATCTTGGAAGGAAGTCCATATAGCACTGAAAGGTTCAGCACAATGACGGACCCTGACCCAGCACTCATCAAGCAATTATTGGCAGATCTTCGTGGATTTGATAAAGAGAAGCGCCGCACCGCCGTCATGAAACTCGGCGTTCTAGGTGGCGAAGACGCCGTACGTGCACTGATTATGGCCGTCCGAAATGACCATGAAGACCTGATTACACGCGGACGTGCAGCCCTCATGTTGGGCAAACTCCGTGACATCCGCGCCGTAGACCCTCTCATCAAAGCCTTAGATGCCCCCGGTTTCCAAACACCTGTATATGCTGCTGAAGCACTGGGCAAAATCGGTGATCGCCGTGCGATTGACCCACTCTTGGCTGCGATGCATTCGGGCAACGAAACCTTCCGTAAAGCCGCCATCGAAGCGCTGCGGAAGTTGGGCTACATGCCGGAGCCGATGCCAAACTAGCGGTTCGTGCTTCGTCTATAAGATGGCATTCGTAGGGCGGAGGCGTGCCTCAGCCGTTAAAGTACTGTGTGTCTCTGTCAAACTGTTAATGGTTTGATGCCACACACATTCCGATGTAAATGAATGGGCGAGACGGTGATGCCGAACTCGCCCATTTTTCAATAACCGCTAACCACTAATTACCAAAAGCCAACCACCTATGCCACACCCCAAAGACTCCAACGACGTTCTCTGGATTGCCGACTTCAGCATATCAACCCTACTCTTATACCGTGAACAGCGCTTTCGAGGCTACTGCATACTGAGTTTTTCAGCTTGGGATGCAACCAGTATCGAGTCCCTGAGTGATACGGAATACAGCCAGTTCATGGGTGATGTACGGACGGCATCAAAAGCCATCCGCGCAGCCTGCAATCCCGACCATATGAATTACGAACTGCTCGGCAACAGCAATCCCCATCTCCACTGGCACATCGTTCCACGCTACAAGACCGATCCGCGCTGGGGACGCCCCATCTGGGAAGGCTGGCCGCGTAATGAATTTAATACCAACCGCCACACCCTAACCGAAACCGAATATGCGCAGTTGGTCAACGACATTCGGGCAGCCCTGTAAAACTTCTAATTGAGTTGCCAGATGTAGCCAAATAAGCCATATTTGAGCCGTTGTATTCAACGCTAATCGCCAAAGGCTGCATATGAACTGGACACCCCCTGACCACTGGCTGCGAATCACCTCGATTGATGCCCATACCGGCGGCGAACCGCTGCGCATCATCACCAGCGGCTTTCCGGAACTAAAGGGCAGCACCATCCTCGAAAAGCGGCAGGACGCCCGCACCCATTATGACCATTTGCGGCGGGCGCTGATGTGGGAGCCACGCGGTCATGCCGATATGTACGGCGCGATCTTGACCCCGCCAGTGACACCCGATGGCGATATCGGTGTGCTCTTCCTGCACAACGAAGGCTTCAGCACTATGTGCGGGCATGGCATCATCGGGCTGGTCAAAGTCGGCGTACAAACCGGCATGTTTCCCGCCACAGGTGACGCGACCACCATCAAAATTGACACCCCTGCCGGACGCGTAACCGCCACCGCTCATTTACAAAACGGGCAGGTCGAGCGTGTTTCATTCCTCAACGTGCCTTCATTCTTATACCAGCGCGATTTAACCATCCATGTCGATGGCTTGGGAGACATAGTATACGACATTGCTTTTGGCGGCGCGTTTTATGCCTATGTCGATATTGACCAGCCTGCCTTGAAAAATGTGGTCATTGATGACAAGCACCAGACGCAGTTGATCGACGTCGGCATGCGGATTAAACGCGCAGTCATGAGCACCATTCCGCTGCGCCATCCCACCGGAGACGACGACCTGAACTTTTTGTACGGTACCATCTTGGTCAAGATGCTCCGCACGGAAGCCGTTCACAGCCGGAATGTGTGTATCTTTGCCGAGGGTGAGGTGGATCGTTCGCCCACCGGCACAGGCGTCAGCGGACGGCTGGCAATCCATCATACCAAAGGCGAATTGTCGCCAGACGAAACCATTACCATTGAAAGCCTGATCGGTTCCAGCTTTACCGGACGCGTCGCGGACACCGTTGAAGTCGGTGGCCTAGCCGGAATTATCCCTGAAGTGGCAGGTACCGCTTACATCACCGGACAGCATACCTTCCTCATTGATCCCGACGATCCGCTCAAGGACGGGTTTATACTGCGATAGTGTCAATTCGTTGATTATCCAGCAGATTGATTTATTGCTTTTGATGTGACAATCGGCGCATCTTAATACGCGGATACTTACTAACAGACCCTCAAACTGCTGGGATATTATCTCGTTACCCGGCTATCCTATTGCGACGAGGATGATCTGATGACGACCCCAGCCAGCAGTTTGGATTTGAGCACTATTCCCGCCTTACGCCATCTCCCCACCTGCACCTTAGCAGCCATGGCGCGAATCGCACGGCAGTGCAGCTTCCGACCCAAAGAAGTTCTCGTATATCAAGGGACGCCGATTCAAAACTTTTTTATTGTTTTGAGCGGTGCGCTTCGACTTGTGGAATATGGGCCAACGGGACAAACAGTCGCTCTCAAGATATATGGACCGGGCGATATCTTTGGTCTGTTAGCCATTTCCGGGGATTTCCCCCACAATGCTCAAGTTGAGGCCATCCATGAGACTCTCGTTGCATCGATCAATGGTTCAGATATGCGTCAAACCATCCTCGAACATCCACAGTTGGCGCTGACCGTTATTGATTTGCTGACCTCTCACGTCCATCATGCCCATTACCGCATTCGCGATATGGCCGCGAAACGGGTAGAGCAGCGCTTGGCACGTGCTCTTATGCATCTGGCCGAGAAATTTGGACAGACGCAGGGCGCTATAACATCCATCGAACTGCCCTTATCCCAACGGGATCTCGCTGACTATGTTGCAACGACAGTCGAGACCATCAACCGCACCATTACCACTTGGGAACGGCAGGAAATCGTACGCTGTGGTCATAAGCATGTCGATATTCTTGACCCACAGATCCTTTCGGCAATTTCGGAAGACTCCAATTTCGTCGTCCAAAATTGATCTACATCAATTTTTACCTTCTCATCATGTGCTAATCTCGTCATATAGTGCTGCATTCTTATTTATGGAGCCAGCATATGACAGGATTTTTGCGTTCCCGATTCAGCCCTCTCTTCATGGGTGGATTATTAGCGCTTGTACTCGGCATTATGGTGGGACTGGGCAGTTTTACTTTAGTCTATGCTAAAGGAACCTCCTACTTATCCGATTCCCCGGATGCCTGCGCCAACTGCCACATTATGAAAGATGAATACAAAGCGTGGGGCCAAGGCAGCCATCATGCGGTGGCGACTTGTAACGATTGCCACATACCCCATGATTTCGTCAACAAGTGGTTTACAAAAGCGCTCAACGGTTTTAACCACAGTTTAGCCTTCACCTTGGGCGACTACCCTGAAGTCATTTCGATCAAAGAGCGCAACACCGGCATCGTACAAGAGAACTGCATCAAATGCCATTCAACCTTGGTGAGTCAAGTCTACAGCATCCATCAGGATCAAGACCGCCGATGTGTTTCATGTCACGGCAACGTAGGACATGAAAATCGCTTGTTGAATTAGTAGTTCACATTACACACCAGTGGGCATTGACCCTTGGGATAGAGATTAAAGAGTGCTCCACGTTTGAAAGTCCCTCGCCCTGAGGGAGAGGGATTTAGGGTGAGGGTCAATTGAGTAAGTTGAATTAGTTATATCGTTTTTCATCTGGGCGCAAGCATCCTAGCCAACAAGAGGCAACGGAGGAAATATATGAAAAAATCACGTCAACTCCTTATTTACGGTATTGTGTTCTTCGGTGCGGTTTTGATCACCGCCGGTATCGCGCTGTTACTGACCAGCGTCAATCAGCGCCAGAACGAAGCGCGGATGTCACCGCTAAAAGTGGTCGACATTCCTGAAGGTGAACTTGACCCTGCGGTGTGGGGACAGAACTTCCCTGTTCAGTATGAGATGTTCATGCGTACGCAGGAAAACTATGGCGCGACCCCTTACGGTGGCTCGGAGAAATATTCGAAGCTCGAACGCTATCCGGCTATGATCCGCTTATGGGCGGGTTATGCCTTTAGCAAAGACCACAATGAAGAACGCGGTCACTTTTACATGATGCTTGATCAGAAGAATACCCAACGGGTAGTGATTAAGGAACAGCCCGGTGCCTGTATCAACTGTCACTCGGCGGATTCCATCCCCATAATCGCCCAGATGGGTTGGGAGCAGTTCAACCACACGCCCTATAACGAACTGAAAGATAAATTGGTTCATGGCTCGTCCTGCGCCGATTGTCATGATCCCAAGACGATGGAACTAAGGATCACCCGACAGGCTTTCAAGAACGCAATGGAAGCGCGTGGGATAGATCTTTCGAAGGCCACCCGACAGGAAATGCGAACTTATGTCTGCGCCCAGTGCCATGTTGAATACTACTTCAAGGGTGACAACAAAGTACTGACCTTCCCGTGGGAGCAGGGACTTTCGATTGATAATATTGAATCCTATTACAACAAATACGGTTTCAAAGATTGGGATCATGCTGAAAGCGGCGCACCCATGCTCAAGATGCAGCATCCTGAATTCGAGATGTATTCATCTGGTATTCACGCCCAATCCGGTGTGGCCTGCGCCGACTGTCATATGCCCTACACCCGTGTCGGCAGCGTCAAGGTTTCGGATCACTGGCTGCGTAGTCCACTGGTGAATATTAGTGCATCCTGCCAGACCTGCCACAATCGTGACGAAAAAGCGCTCTACGACTCAGTCGTCGGTATTCAGAACAAGACGGCTGAACTGCTGCGGCAGAGCGAAACAGCCTTGCTGGACGCCATCGATGCTATCGTAAAAGCCAAGAATGCAGGCGCAACAGACGAGCAGTTGGTCACGGCACGGGATCTCCACCGTTCCGCCCAAATGCGCTGGGACTTCGTGTCGTCCGAAAACAGCACGGGCTTCCATAGTCCTCAAGAAGCCGCCCGTGTCTTAGCCGATTGTCTCGATATTGCGCGGCAGGCTCAGATTGCAGCCCTCGCGGTCACACCGGCTTCCACGCAAACAACCAGTGTTGACGGCACCGGCTGATATAACGACCAAAATCACATGGCTCTCCAAGAATCCGAAATAGTCTCAGTACTATTTCGGGTTTTTGTTTGCATCCTCAATGCAGCATAAAGCTGCTGAATCTGCAACTTTTAGCCCTAAAACTTTTCTTAAGGCATCAGCTTCCCCTTAGCACATTACAGTTAAGAGACACGTAGTCATTTTTATTCTCGACGTGTTTCGGTATGTGTTTATTGAGGGGCTATGAAAAAATCAGTTGGCATTATCATGTTATGCGGTCTGCTCATCAGCGGTGTCTTGATTGTTCAAATCGGCAGTGTCAGCGCCGATTGCACCCCCAGCCCTGCCAGTTCCGGCGATAACGTGACCTGTACTGGCACGGACGTAATCGGCGTCGGCACCGGCAGCGAAGATAACACGACCGTCACGGTGAACAATGGCGCGACTGTGGATGCCTCACCCCTTCCGGCCATCAACGTCAATGACAACAACACCATTACCAACAACGGCACGCTCAATAACAGCGGTGGCGACGCCGTTTTCGTGACCGACAACAACAACATCACCAACAATGGCACCATCACCAGCACCACCGGCGCGGGCGTCAATGGGCTGGACAACAACACCGTCACCAATAATGGCTCCATCACCTCTGACGGCAACTCCGGCGTGTATGTCGGCGATGGCAACCACGTCACAAACAATGGCAGCATTACCTCAACCGACGGCAACGGCGTGGATGTCTATGACAACAACACAATCTCGAACAACGGCAGTATCACGACGAACAATGGCGCGGGTGTTTATGCCGACGTGAACAATACCATCACCAATAACGGCAGCATTACCTCAACCGATGGCGCGGGCATCGATGTCTGCACCGGCAACAATATCACCAACAACGGTAGCATCACCAGCACCAACGATGTTGGAATTAACGGATGTGTCAACAACAACATCACCAATAACGGCAGCATCAACACCAACACCGAAGGCATCTATCTGGGCGACAACAATACCGTCGTCAACGCCGGCAGTATTAATGCCGACATCGCTGGCATCGATGTGGATGAAAACAACACGGTCGTCAACAGCGGAACGATTAACAGCGGTGTTGTCGGCATGGTCGGTTTCGACAACAACACCATAATAAACAATGGCACGCTTAATGTTTTGGGTGGCCTTGCGGGAATTTTAGCTCACGACAATAACACCCTCATCAACAATGGCGTGATCGATGTTTCCAATGGCTATGACGGCATTATGGTCTATAGCAATAACACCGTGTTCAACAACGGCACCGTCATCGGCGGTGTTAACGGCATTGAAGGCGATGACGGGGCGCAGGTGGTCATAAACAATGGCGCGATCACCGGCGTCACAGGCGCGGCGGTTTCGCTCTACGGCGGCGATGACAGCTTTGTCGTCCTCTTCGGCAGCCAGATTCAGGGCGTCATCGATGGCGGCAACGACACCGACAGCTTTACGTTTAACATCGAAGGCTTCTCGGACGATGCCTCTAACGCCCAGAACATCGCCGCCTCGATTGCAGCCCAATGTCCTGATGCCTCCAACTGCGTGATTAATGTCAATGGCTACTCATATATCGTGATGAACTTCGAAGGCCCCGCAGGCACGCACATTATCCTCCTCACCCCCTCGCCAAAAAAACCGAAGGTCATCTGCGACGGTGATGTGAAGGTCATCAAGACGCTTGACGGCCAATATTATGATGTTTACAGCGGCTTCAGCAATGCGCTCCCCAATGGTTTCTGGGTTGGTCGCGTCGATACCAAGCAAATCCCCGACCTCTTGAAATTTCAGGATAAGGGTGAACATAATCCCGGCTGGTACGTCGGCGTAACACTCGTCGAAAACAACCTGATGGTCTTGCAGGCCCACGACGCATCCGGTGGACTCATCGGCAAGAGCTGCAAAGTCCCCCGCTAGTCTTCATCGCATAACAAGGAAGGTAGGGCTGAGGCGTGAGCCTATTTCAGAATCAACGAAATGCACAATAAGCTACAGGCGATGAGACAAAAGCCATCGAAACAATGCAGGAGGCGTTCATGACGAACCTGCAATCGTCGGGCGTTGAACAGCCAGGCAAAGGTGCGTTCGACCTTCCAACGCTGACGATACCACGGCAGCAGTTGCAGGGGTCGTCCAGGACGTGCGTGCTTGCGGGTGGGTTTGCGCTGACGGGGGATACAAGGACGAATGCCGCGCTGCCGCCACTGACGACGCAATTCCTCCCCATCAAAGTTACGGTCGGCCACCAGCACCTTAGGACGCGTGCGGGGACGACCACGACGCAGCGGCACGCGCAAGCGTTTCAAGGTGGCAGCCGTCAGCTTGCGCTCGTTGGGTTGCGCACTATCAACATATACGCTCAGCGGCAGCCCTTGACCATCCACAATCAGCATCAGGCGTGTACCGCGACCCTCTCGTGCCTTTCCGACACCAGATCCCCCTTTTTCGCTGGGATGAAGCTGCCATCCAGAAATGCTTGTGCCCACTCGATTTTTTCAGCTGCCTCCAACTGGCCCAGCAGCGAACGCCAGATGCGCTCCCATGTTCCATCCGCTGACCAGCGTTCCAACCAACGCCAACAGGTGGTGGCTGAGCCATATTCTTTCGGCAAGTCCGCCCATGCACAGCCTGTTTTTAGCACATACAATATCCCGTTGATCGTCCGTCGATCGTGCTTGCGTTTGCGTCCGACGCTGGGCTGGGCGGGTAATAGCGGTTGGATCAGTTCCCATTGGGCGTCGCTTAAATTGTGGCGGCTCATTTTCCTCTCGCCTTTGCTTTCTTTTATCCTTTGGGCTATTTTACCAATTCTGAAATACGCTCACGCCTCAGCCACCGAACCCCATAACCCAATCCTCCCGTCTTCTCCCCTTCCCCTGTTACTACGGGTGGAAGGGGTTGGGGGTTAGGGGTATGCATACCCCCACCATTAAGACACGCCACATTTACCCTACTCCACAATCGCTTCTCATGGTAAAGTTGTCACATATCCCAAATTTACCCTTTGAATTTGGGATATATTTATACTGGACAACACTCATGCCCAACCTAACAGACATTTATAAGCTTGATCAATTTAATGACACCTTCGCGCTGGGACACTATGCCCGTGTACTCGATGCCCAAGACCGGCGCAACGGACAATCCGTAGCCTTTAAGCTGCTGCGCCCTGAACACGTCGCCCACGATGGGGAAGTGAAATGGGAATACCGCGCCTTTGCCAATGAAGCCGATCTGCTCATGAAAACGGCGGGCAATCCCCACGTCGTGCAGCTTCTGGACTGCGGTTATGTCTCCGGCGCAGGCGAAGCCCCCACCGAAGGCGAACTCAAATCCTTCCACATTGACGCGATGGGCTTTGCGCAGGCCATGCAGGAATACGCCGACAGCGGTTGGCGTCCCTATCTGGCGCTCCAAAATTTGCCCCGACTCCACAACCTGCTCTATTTGATGAAGCCCAACCAACCGGGAGTCCGCTGGCGTCTGCCCAGTGAAGAAGGCTTGGCGCTGGCGCTTCAGTTTGGTGAACTCCTCCGCATGATGCACCAGAAAGGCATCGTCTATCTCGATCACAAGCTGGAACATGTCTATTGGGATGGCACGCAGTTGCGCATCATCGACATGAACAGTTCGCGCCAATTGGAAGGCAGCAGCCGTCAGGATCAGCAGCAGTATCGCGCGGACATCCATAACCTGTGCGTCGGCATCCTCTATCCGATCTTCACCGGACTGTCGCCCCTCAAAACCACGCTCCGTCCCCAACCGGGCAACATCACCGAGGCCGAAGCCCGTTATCAAGGCATCAACGATCTGGATTTCGGCGTCGAGCCGACCCTCAGTCAAGAGATCAAAGACCTGCTTCAAGCAGGCGCGGCCATGCAAATCGAAACGGCCGATCAGTTCATTGCCATGCTCCAAAAAGCCGGCTCCGCGCATGGCTGGGACTTCCCGAATTCCTACACCAGTCCCGCCAGTCGTGACGCACGCGGCCAGATGCGCGCCGGATTAACCCGACTGCGGCGCGGACAGGCCGACATCCGTGAGGCGCGGGATATGTTCCGCGAGGCCGCCATTCAAGATGGCATCAGCGAAGACTTGGAAGCCGAACTTCGACGCTTGGTCAAAGAAATCAACGAAATGCTCAATAACCGCGTCATTCCCTGATCGAACAGAATTCTAAACACCAATTCAAATCATCCGCCAGCTTATGCAAAACGCCTATCCATTCTGTAGGCGTTTGTGTTGTCGCCCCTTTCCCTTCATGCTCAACAAGCGGTATTTTGCAGAAGAAATATGTTTGAGGAGTATTTTCAGCATAAAATTGCAATACTAACCAACCGATTCTCTTGCAATTTTCGGGGGAATTTAACGAACGTTTTTCTTGCAATTCAAAGTGGCACTGATGGAGCGTGGTAGTGAAGTGCGAACGGCGTTTGTAGCTGACTGGCAAAACGCAGGGTAACATTACTATATGAACCTTATTGTTACGGTAAATATCATTTTTCCTTAAAGGTGAGAGGTGAAATGATGGGTGTTTTTCATTTACCGCACCAGCCCACAGCTTTCATCGGTCGTGATCGTGAACTCAGCGAGATTGCTGCGTTGTTGGCTGATCCAAACTGCCGCTTGTTAACATTGGTTGGCCCGGGTGGTATCGGTAAAACGCGCCTTAGCATCCAAGTTGCCGCCAATCAAAAGCCCCATTATGGGGATGGAATCATATTTATCTCCCTTACGCCTGTACCTTCCCCTGATTTATTAGTCTCAGTAATTGCCGAAGCACTTGACCTCAGGGTAGAAGATCCCTATCCTCACCTCACTTATTATTTGCGTGACAAACATCTTCTTTTCGTAATGGATAATTTCGATTCTTTATTGGACGGTGCAGAATTATTGGCTGAACTTCTAAATCTTGCCCCATCTATCAAAATCCTTGTGACCTCGCGTGAACGATTAAACTTGAGCGAAGAATGTATATACCCGCTTGATGGTCTACCGTACCCTGATGCCCTTACCACCGACCCGCTTGAACATTACAGTGCATTGCAATTATTTATCCAACGGGCACGACAAGTGCAGCCTCACTTTTCACCCGATCAGAATGTAGAAGCTATCCAATCCATTTGCCGGCAGGTCGAGGGGATGCCACTCGGCTTGGAATTGGCGGCCAGTTGGCTGTATGCCCTGTCTTGCCAACAGATTGCCACACAAATGACGGAAAATCCCGATTTTCTGACCACTACCGTCCGAAATTTCCCTGAACGGCATCGGAGTTTACGACATGTTTTTGAACAGTCGTGGACTTTATTGTCGCGTGAAGAACAAGGGATATTGATGCGACTTTCCGTGTTTCGCGGTGGGTTTGATTTGAAAGCGGCTGCTGAGGTCACCGGGGCATCCCTCCTGCTGCTGGCAGGGCTGGTGGATAAATCACTCCTCCGCTTAAATACGAAGATTGACCGCTACGACTTGCATGAATTACTGCGCCAATATGCCAGCGAAAGATTAGCACAAGCACAGGAGGTCGATTCAACCGCGCAACGACATTTCGACTACTTCATGAAATTTGCAGACCAAGCTGAACGCTGCTTATTCGGCCCCAAGGAAATTATTTGGTTTGATAAGCTCGAACCCGAACGGGATAACCTGCGTGCCGCGCTCAAGTGGGGCATACATTCCGAAGCGGGGCTGCACCTCGCAGCCTCCTTGGGTTGGTATTTTGCTGAGCGGCTGAATGGCAAAGAAGGGCTTGCGTGGCTAGAGCAAACACTCGCGGCTAATCCGAATGCAAATCCCTTGTTACGAGCTAAAGCCCTGCACCATGCGGGAGCACTTGCTGGTCATCTTGAAGATAAAACCCAACTCCGTATCTACTGTTATGAAGCCATTGCGCTCGCTCAAAGCGTGCATGATGACTGGAGCGTCGCATGGGCTCTTTCCCATTTAGGGGGTTACTCGGACTGTCATTCGGTCAGCGAAATGAAGCAATCAGCGGCGCAATTGGAAGAAAGTATCGCGCTGTTTCGAAAAATCGGTGATTTAATGGGTCTGGCGCATACGCTTGTTCGCTTAGCTTGGAAAATAATGGATCAGAAAAACTATGCCTACGCCCAAATATTAGTGGATGAGGCGGCCAATCTAACCGAAAAAGCAGACGATACCATTATGAGAGCGTGGGTAACCGATACAAAAGGGCTACTTGCAAAGAATAATCATCATTTTGATCAGGCGCGCGTCCATTTTGAAAAGTCTATCGAACTCTTTCGACAAGTCGGTTTTCCTGATCAGTGCCATCGAGCAGCCATTAAATTAGCGCTCGTTGAGCTGGAGGCGGGCAATGTAGAGCGTGCCTCAAAGCTCTATAAAGAAGTCTTGATGGTGCAGACCAATACCTTTCTCCTTTATTCGCCTCTACCGAGCATTTTAGCGGGGATGGCAATAATCGCTAAAGTACGCGGTCAGCTTGAGCGATCCGCCAAAATACTTGGCGCGCTCCGTGGCCCGGAAATCGGTCAAATCTACAGCTATTTTATTCCTGATTTTGAGGAGATTGAAAGAGAGATCATAGCGATTCGTGCTGAGATGGGACAAGCGGCATTTGATGCAGCATGGGCAAGCGGCGCAGCCATGACAAAAGATGAAATTATTGCCTATATACGGGAAGAAAGCACCGCACTTAACAACACCAAACTTATGCCGTCCGCTTCCAATTTCCTTCTTAGTGAGCGCGAACTCGAAGTGCTAAAGCTCATAGCCGAAGGGCGTTCGAATCAAGAGATCGCTGATCGCCTCTATATCGGCCTGAGTACCGTCAAGAAGCACATCAACCATATTTATGACAAACTCGACGCCAAAAATCGTACCCAAGCTATTAATTTCGCTCGAGAGCGACTGATCTTGCCCTGATCAAGCTTTGTTAACCCGCTTTTGTTCTCCCCTTAATTCAACTTTGGGTTGATGACAGTTCACCTTTGTCTCTACTAGTATTGGTGTCAGTCGCACCTGCACAATTGATTTTTTAAACCCATTTCCTAAACCATTCATTCGGTTCAATGATGGCAAAGCAACTTTGTTTTGCAGAATTAGGCTTGCATATGGCACATCGAGTTTTCATTAAAGCGGTCATTTGGGTACGGCAATTGCCTCTGATTTTCAAAGTCACAACTCTGCTATTACTGCCGCTGATTCCACTCACGATGAGTATCCTCATTGTTTCGAGGACCGGAGTTTCTTCAAAGATCTATACGCCCCCGCAAGCTTATCTTCCCGGTAATCCACTTCCTTTGACTTCCGGTGAAGAGACATGTGTTGCGTTGCAACCCTACAGTTCTTCATGTCGGACGCATGTGCAGGATCATGAATTTTATTGGTATTACGAGTTGGGCACGTACAAAATTATACGCACAACGATCTCAGCCGAGGAAAATACAATTGGCGATTTAATCATCGCTTGGGGAACACCCACGGGTTTTGATCAATACGACACTTCGATTGTCGTCAGTTGGGGTACACGCTCCGCACTCCTTGTGACGAATTCCTTCCAACCCTACAGTCAGGTTCGTTTTATTGAGTATGATACCGAACCTTTGAAGCGATCCGGTTGGCATGGATTCGTGACTCGTAAATTGGATAATGTTTCAGAGTGATGTTCTGTATCAGCTATAACTCGTGATAACCCCGCTTTTCACGACTTATTCGTAAACAGGTTTACTTTCGGTTAACCCGACAAAGAGGGTGTTTAAAAAGGTCAAAGACGGGAAAGACGACGGAGGACGAGAGCAGTCATGGCGAGAAAAATAAAGGCGCGAGAAGAAGAAGTGAGAAACTCGTAATCCTTGCTCAGACGACGATAACGACCGAGCCAAGCAAAAGTACGTTCAACCACCCAACGGGAAGAGAGAACCTGGTGGGGTTTGGCAAATTGTGAACGTTGCTCAATTTGGAGACGAATATGCAAGCGGTTCTGGATGGTTTGGTAGAGCGGACCGCGATAGCCTTTGTCGACCAAGACCGTGGCCAAACGCGGATACTGGGTTTGTGCCTTATGCAATAAGGCCAAGACGGGACGACGATCATCAACGTCGGCGGCGGTCAGCAGCACCTGCATCAGCAAACCTTGAGTGTCGACCAACAGATGCCGTTTGCGGCCGGTGACATGCTTGTAGCCATCCCAACCTTTCAACCCTCTTTTTCAGTCGTTTTGACCGACTGGCTATCCAGTATTGCTAACCACGGACTGGCTTCTTTTCCCTGCTGCTGGCGCAGCATCTCGTGCAAGGTCTGATACAGCTTTTCCCAACTCCCATCCTCGCGCCAGATGCGAAAGTAGTAATACACACTCTGATAAGGTGGAAAGTCATGGGGCAGCATCCGCCACGAGCAACCACTCGCAACACATAACGCATGGCGTTGATTATGGCGCGCATCGAATATTTGCGCGGTCGTCCGCCACCCGGATTCGGAATCATGCCTTCCAAGATTGCCCATTCTTTATCGCTCACATCACTTGGATACTGTTTTTTCATCTTTTCCTCCCTTTATTCCCTCTCTTTTACCTCCTTTACCCTTTTTAAACACGCTCTACCATTTTCCAATCATCCACCAACCCTCATAACCAACTCTCTCCCCCAAAACCGTTAGCGCCAACTCTCAAAAACAGTTACAAAATGGTCTTCCAAAAGGTAACCCGTTCCCTCCCCACCTGTCATACAATAATCAACAGAGAACCTGTATTTCTCCCTTGCCCTGTTTCTACGGGCTTTCACCGAAGTGAGCTTGCGAACGTGCTGATGTAGGGGGTTAGGGGTATAGGGGGTATCCCAATTGTTGTAAATGTGACAAAACCGACCGAGTCTCAACTGCAACAACTGCAACAACTGCATCAACAGCAACATGTGGGCTGCCGATTTTGCCGCCTGTGCTGCTTTTGCCGCTTATTGCGCTTTACCTGTGTGCTTCAGCGCCCCTTCTTTACTCAGGCGGTGGCTTGAGCCACTGCCGATGACGACCCGACAATGACGACTATGACTGCGAAGCCTCCCGTGGGACGCCATTTCCGCCATCGCCATCGCCGCCGCCATCGCCGACACAAAATCGCTTTCTGCTTTGCATTTGACTATAGATTACCGGCTGGAGACTAAAGACTGATGACCCTCTCCCCCGAAAAGCGGTTAAGTATTTCCCCAACCTCTGTTACAATTCTCTTATAAAGATAAACGAATTATTTGAACAACCGAGATCACTTTGACCCGCCAATACGACCAAATTATTGTTGTTGATATTGAATGCACCTGTTGGGAGCGCAAAGCTCCGGAAGGCCAAGAGAACGAAATCATAGAAATCGGCATCTGCCGTCTCAAACCGGCCACCGGCGAACGTGTCGA
Organism: Aggregatilineales bacterium; assembly: GCA_044226855.1. Taxonomy (GTDB): domain Bacteria; phylum Chloroflexota; class Anaerolineae; order Aggregatilineales; family Phototrophicaceae; genus CFX2. The sequence goes on along the minus strand of JBGAGF010000003.1, from coordinate 370,056 downwards.
AAAGCGCAGCCTCATCATCAAGCCGGAGCGCTCAGCCGTCAGCCCCTTCTGTACCGAGCTGACCTCGCTCACACAGGCCGATGTTGATCAAGGCATATCTTTTGCCGAAGCCTGCGTCATTCTCGAAAAAGAGTACAAGACCCGCCAGCGCGTTTGGGCCAGTTATGGCGATTACGACCGTCAGCAGTTCGAAAAACAGTGTGCCGAACGGGGCATCAAATACCCCTTCAGTCCGTCACACTTGAATATCAAGACCCTATTCACGCTCATTCAAGGCATGCGTCACGATGTCAGTATGGCGCAGGCGATCGAGCACATGGGGCTGCCGATGGACGGTCGTCATCATCGCGGTCATGACGACGCATGGAACGTGGCCCAGCTCTTATATCTACTTTTGACCGCGCGTAAGGAAGCAGTCAAAGAATGAAAGCTATTGTCATCGGAGCCGGTATCGGCGGCCTCAGCGCAGCCATAGCCCTCCGCAACGCCGGATTAGAAGTCGTCATTTATGAGCAGGCCGCAGCCATTCGTGAAGTCGGAGCGGGTTTAACCTTGTGGCCCAACGCCACCAAAGCGCTGGACAAACTCGGTCTCGGTGCCGCCCTCCGTCAAATCAGCATTCCGGAGGCCAACGGCGGCATCCACGACTGGCGTGGCCGTCTGATCTCCGGTGGTTCCACCGATTACATTGAACGCGAATTCGGTGCGCCGGTCATCGTTGCCCATCGTGCCGAACTTCTCGCCATGCTGACCGAAGCTGCCCACGACATCCCGATGCATATTGCCACTCGCCTCAAGCACTATCAGCAGGACGGCCAGCAGGTTACCGCTGTCTTTGAAAATGGGCATCAAGATACGGCTGATTTACTCGTCGGCTCGGATGGCATCAAGTCCGTGGTGCGGGCGCAAATGCTCGGTGCTGACCATCAACCGCGTTACGCTGGTTATACCGCGTGGCGTGCCATTGCTCCGTTTAACTATCCATTGGACGCCACGTATTGGGGCGAAAGTTGGGGGCGCGGTGCCCGTTTCGGCCTCGTGCCGGTCAATAAAGGCCGTGTTTACTGGTTCGCAGTTCAGAACGCACCGGAGCACATGCCCGCGCCGCCTGAAGGTCACAAAGCTTATTTGCTCAAGCACTTCGGGAACTGGCATTACCCCATGCCGGAGCTGCTTAACGCGACGGATGAGTCCGTCATCCTCCACAATGACATTTCCGATATTGAGCCGCTTTCCCGCTGGATTGATGGACGTGTTGCGCTGCTCGGTGACGCCGCCCATGCTATGACGCCCAACTTGGGTCAGGGTGCCTGTCAGGCAATGGAAGATGCAGTTGCGTTAGGTGGTGCGCTTTACGCTAACCATGACATACCGTCCGCGCTGGAGCAGTATCAAGCCAAGCGCCTCGCCCGTGCCAACAGCATTGTCATGCAGTCTCGCCGTATTGGTCAAATCGGACAGTGGTCGAACGGGCTGTCCTGCTGGCTGCGCGACAACTTATTGCGCAGTGTGCCAACCGGCATGCGTAACAAACAGATTGCAGATGTTGTGGGTCACGAAGTCTAAAACCAGTGTTATTCGGTTGGAAGCCAGATTTGGAAACAGCTTCCTGTGCCCAACTGGCTCTCAACGGTGATCTCACCGCCGTGCTGTTCAGCGATCAGCTTCACAATCGACAGACCCAATCCGGTGCCCCCGTTCTTGATGGAACGTGCTGAATCCGCCCGATAGAAGCGTTCAAAAATACGAGGGAGTTGTTCTTCGCTAATGCCCATGCCGGTGTCCCGCACCAACATCACGATGCCTTGCACTTGGAAATACGCTTCCAGTGTGATTTCTCCACCGGATGGCGTGTAGTTGATGGCGTTCTCCACCAGATTGGCGATCATCCGCCACAGATCTTCTTGATTGCCGAGGATTATTGGCAGATCGGGGGCGATGTTCAGATTGAACTTTTGATGTTTGGCTTCGGCGCGCGGACAGAGGTTGGTTGCGACACTTTGCAGAAGCGTGACCATATCCACCGGATCGCGCACCCATTTGAGCATTTGATCCAATTTGGAAACGGTTAGCACATCTTGAATCAGTTTTTCCAGCCGTTCAGCCTGTTCTTTAATGTTCTGGATCTTATCTTTTTGTCGTATGGGATCATCAAGCCGCTCCAACAGATACAAACTGGTCTTGATGACGGAAAGAGGTGTCTTGAGGTCATGCGAAATGTTGCTGACCATTTGCTCCATCAATTCGACCCGTTCGTGTTCGACCATCAGCCGCAAGTTTTGTTCTTCGGTACGCTTGATGTCGGTGATGTCGCGGCTAACACCCACTAACCCGATAATTTCGCCTTGAGAGTTGCGCAGCGGAACTTTTGTCGTGAGGACGATGATCGCATTGCCTTCCCGGTCGAGACTCGCTTCTTCGCGGTTCAGAATCGGTTTGCCCGTCTTAATCAGTTGTTGCTCTTCATCGTAAAAGCGCTGCGCCAGATGATGCGGCAAATAATCAAAGTCCGTAAGGCCGATCATATCTTGCTCGGTCGGAGCGCGTTCGGGATTTTTGACGGATACCGTGTTGGTCATAATCACGCGGGACTGTGTATCCTTCACATAAATCATATCGATGGTGCTGTCCATCACCGCCCGCAGCATATTCCGTTCCTTCAGCAGTGCTTCGGTTGTCCGTTTAATGCTGTACAGCCCCCCGAATGTCAGTCCATACAAACGCAAAATTTGAATGTCAGCGTCCGTCAAAGGCTTCTGGTTAATCAGGTTATCAGCGGCTAAAAAGCCAATGATTTTGTTATCAGCCCACAGTGCCGCCATCACATTCCAACCATGCCCGATGATGACGCCTTCATCCGTATAAAGTGGACAATCGAAACGGATTACGAGGTCTTGCCGCCGTTCGATTGCCAGATTAATGTCATCGGTATCCTTCCAATGAACCGGCTCGGCTTGCCGTTCGTCGCGTAGCTTTCCGTCTTCGCCCGTTCCAAATGTAGGCATAAAGTGGTTTGGACGGTCGGTGACAAAAAAGATGCCTAAACGGTCGAAACCCAGTTGGGCTAAACCTTTTTCGATGGCCTGTTTGCACAGATCGTCGATGGATGTGGCGGTCGCCAAATCAAGGCTGATTTTATGAAGTGCGGTCAGCCGTGCGAGGAATGTGTCCGGGGCTTTGGAATACAGTTCACTGTCGCTTAGGGCAAAGAGTCCACCTTTGCACCATGCGCGCCGCCAGCGCCGGACGGTTGCGGGTGCTTCTAAGACGATCTTTGCCACTTCATCGACGCTGTAGCCGAGGTGCAGCATTCGTATTGCGAGAACACGTTGTCGAAGCTCGGGCTGCGGGGCGTGGTGGATGGCATCTTCGATGAGGCGGATGTCATCTTGAGCCAGTTGAAACAAAGCGACTTTGCGCATACTTCAAAGTTTAACCACAAAAAGATATAACGTTAATATAAGCATAAATTAATTCACAGCGAAATGTTTATATACTATTTTCACAGTTCCTTATGGAATCATGGGATGTGTCCAAACTGATCAGTTAACTAAGCTTCGATCTTTTGGATAGAGTATATCAACCCGTGGTAATTCGGCGCTAATGATGTGAGGAATGCCAATTTGTGACATCCCTCACATAAAATAAGATTGGTTTAGGAGGCTGTAGACGGTGTGTTCAGATATTGATCCACAATAGTGAAGTCAAGGTGCTGTCCCACTAGGTCGCTGTAAAACACTTCACGAATAATGCCATCGGGATCAATCAGGAAATCGGCAGGCATCCGGTAGAAGTTGCTGCCTTCTTCTGGCGTTAGCTCGAAGCCAGCGGTCTTAGCATCAATCACGCGCTGTTGCGTGCTGGGCGCTGACATGGACGTCTGGACCTTAGCTTCTGACGTTTCGACGCCGTAAAGGTCATACAAGCTCGCTTCGGGGTCGCCGATGATATGGAAGGGGGCATCTTGTTTTCCGACATGCTGCAGCATGTTGGCGCGAGGCGATTCAAATATTGCCAGCATGTCCAAGCCCTTTTGCTTGTATTCGCCATACTTGCCGATCAAGGTATGCACTTGAAAATTGCACATCGCGCAGGCTGCGTTCCGGTAGAACGAGAGCAGCAGCCATCCTCCCCGGTAATCCTGTAAGTGAATCGGTTGGTCAAACAGATCGACTGTCTCGAAAATAGGCGCAGTCATACCGACCATCAGTTTTGTGGTGGTTTGAGACATAATATTCCTTTCCAGCTTGTAGTACGGTTTGCGGTATACTAAACGGAGTTCTGAATTAGTCAGTCTGACTTACCAACATAATAAGGTTAGCTGTCTATTTTGTCAACAGGTTTAATTCGATGACTTCCGCAACTTCACAAGCGCCTGAAGGTTACGACGACAATATTGGTCGACTACTGCAACTTGCTTTACGCGACTTCCAAACACGCTGTGCCGAGAAACTCCATGCGCGCGGCTATACCCAGCTCAGTGCTACACATCTCACCATCCTTTCCTACATTGATCCGATAGGTACACGCATTGTGACCTTGGCCGAACGGGCAGGTATGACCAAACAATCGATGGGCGATCTTGTCAAAGAGTTAGAAGCGCAGGGTTATGTCGAACGCTCCCCCGATCCTTATGACAAACGGGCTGTCATTATCAAGATGGCGGAGAGCAATACTAGCTTCTTGGCTGATGCTTACAACATCATTGCCGAGATACAATCCGAATACGCTGCCGCTTTGGGCACGGGTGGGGCTGAACAATTACGTGGTTTGCTGAAAGTTCTTCTTAACCGGAATGCTGCCGATAATTAGAGGATGACCATTCATGACCAAGCATCTCAACACGCTCTGGCAGGTGGCTAATGCTGCATCGACTGTCGCCGATTTTACGCGCCAATCGCAGACCTTTACCTTTAGTGTTGGACCAGCGATTACAGTTTACCTGCGGGCAGAACAGGCCGAAGTTCGATTGGTACGCTGGGAACAACCGAAAGTCGATGTCTTTGTTCAGTTGCAAGTGGCTTTTGGTTGGCGTGTGGCGACCGACCAAAACGCGGACGGGGTATATATCGTCGCTAAGCGCCGTATGCTGCTCGGCAACATGTCCCGTGCGAAGTTTACCTTGACCATTCCGTATGACGCATATTTAATCCTGAAACTCAAGCAGAGCAGTCTGCTCCTCAGCGATGTAGACGGTACGATGCATGTTCCGCCTAAATCCCCGCAGGGAATATTGCAGTTACCCAGCACCGTTCTTGAATGACTCACTCCGCAGGTGGCATATTGCTATCGTTCTACCACTGGCGACCACCATACGCTAACTGTAAACTATTGCTCAATATTGAATTGGTCATCAAGGATTTTGTCTCATGCGTTTCGCCATTCAGGAAGATATGCTGCCCGGTAAAACTACCCTTGAACGTTTTCAAAATGCCCGCGCTTTGGGTTTTACGGGTGTCGAAGTTTGGGGAAAAGGGTTAACGCTCCGTGTGCCGGAAATCGCAGAGGCGATTGAACAAACGGGTGTGGTGGTTTCCGCTGTGAATCATGGACGGCAGGGACGCTTGCTTGATCCGGATCGTGACGAACGCGAACAGGCATTGGCGGAGTTTCGTCAATCGGTCGTCGATGGCGTGGACTTGGGCGCTTCGGGTGTGATCCTCGTGCCGCATTTTGACGAGCCAACCTTGCCTGACCTCACACCCTACAAATCGGTGGTGCAGTTGGAATATGAAATGCTGCATAACCATCTACGCACGCTCTCGGACTATGTGTATGCCATCGGCATTGATCTCTATATTGAGCCGATAAACCGCTACGAAACACACTTCTTGAACACCTTGGCGGACGCCATCAAAGTACGCCGCAAAATTAAAGACCATCCACACGTTAAGCTCAATGCTGATGTCTTTCATATGGCAATGGAAGAGCGCAATAGCCTCCAAGCCTTACGTGAGTACGCTGCTGATATTGGTCACATTCACCTATCCGACAGTAACCGCCGACTGCCCAGTCAAGGCATGATTGACTTTGCGGCAATCGCTTCAGTTCTGAAGGAAACCGGATACAGTGGATGGTTGGCTTTGGAGTGCGGAAATCCGGGGCAGAACGCTGAATTTGCCTATCAGTTCATGGCGGATTTGCCGGCCTCACTGGATTACCTGAGGCAAGCCGGTCTGATGTCCTAAAAAGATTGCCACTTTCTGAGGAATCATTTAACTGATTTTCAGGCAGTGCCTATAACACTCGACGTATACTCAATAATGCTCGTTTCCATAGATGTATTCATTGAGTGGGTGTGCGTGTGGTCTATCAAGTACTGCGGAAAATCTCGATTTTGGGCCTGTGTTTTTGTTTTGGCTTCCTCATCGCTGCTTGTGAAGGGATGATCCAACCAACTGAGACGCCCGTTCCAACTTCGACGGTGACACCCGCACCCGTCGCCAAAAGTATTAGCGCGAATTTAAGCGGTGTTGAAATTAATATGCGTGTCCCACCCGGTTGGAATGGTCGCAAAATGGATGATGGCATCCTCATTGCCGAACGTCGAGGTTCCATTCACAACAGCGGAAAATTGATGGGCATGCAGGTCTATGTGTTCGTTCACCCTGTTGATGAGTTTCCTGCCCCTCTATTGGCCGATGAACATCCTGCCCGACGCATTCTGAGGCAGATCATTTCCCAGCCCGATTTAGTGGGGGATTCGACGGTCACGGAACCGGAGACGTTTACGTGGGATGGTAACGACGCGGCCTACTATCTGGTGAATGATGGTAATGAGAACGTGTCACTGGTGATGGCGGTCGTGGTTGCCCAAGAATCGCAGTTGGTCGCCATTAATATTAGCTGCCCATCTGATCGGGCAGCCTCTATTCGTGACGCTCTACCTAGTTTGCTGAATGACTTGTGGGTTAATAAGTCTTTGATGAACTTTACAGGTGTTGACTCGTTGCCTGACCCGCTTGTTTTTCCGGACTATTCTGAGCCAACGACAATCGCCACTCTGCAAAAATAAAAGAAACAGGGAGATACTTTCAGAACTGTCTCCCTGTTTCCATTTCTCATAAAATGTCTCAGTTACGGACTGATGGGTTCAGTCGATGCATCAATCGAGATCAGGAACTTAACAAGCTTACGGATGTCATCAGGGTTGGTGAGGCCGTCAATGCCACCTGTCCCGGCTGCCCGATGTTGTGCGAACTGATCGCTTAATACAACTTCTAATGAAGGCGCTGATCCATTGTGGAAATAGGGTGCCGACATAAACACACCTAACAATGACGGTGGTACAAATCCATCAGCCCCTAGTGGTGGCTTGGCATTCGCGCGCACTTCGTTCTTGTCGGCTGAATTAAATGTGCCAACATTTGTTAATTGACCAATGATCTGCCCACGGGTAATCAGAGCAATATCAGTCACCGGGCCAGCAATCGAGCTATTTGACCACTTTGCCCCTCCGTGACAGACTTGGCAATTATTGTTAATAAATATTTGCCGCCCTTCAGTAATTTCGGGGTCAGTGCTGCCGTTCAAAGGAGAAATGGGCGCACGAATAGTCTTTTCGTAGGCCACTATTGCATCCCAAGCATTGACCAGACTGCCCGAAGGGGTACGAACCTGAAGTTGGTTACGCGTCGAGTTTGGAACAGCCAGTGTTGGAGGGTCTCCAGCAACGAGTCCGGCAATATTCTTAGCCTCTTCAAGGGCGCTTCCATCTGCGTTCAAAAGCAAACCCGTACCACCGGATACCCCTCGAATGTTGAGTTCAAAATCCTGTTGTTCATCAAAGATTGCCGACCAGTTGAGCGCTCGCATGGTTCCACCAAGGAAGTCGGTGTGCTGAGAGATAGTGCGACGTGGTCCTGCACCAAAAATCCACACAACATTGTCCGAAAGTCCCCAAGGATGACATGAGGAACAAGACTGCCAACCCTCACTCGCCATATTTCCAGCGCTGTTAGCAAATTCTCCGATGGACGTGTTATAAAGTTCTTTACCTGCTTGCACAAGTTCCTCGTCTGTTCCTGCCGCTGGTAACGCACTAGAACGCATAGTGGCAATGACCTGTTCGGGGAAGCGAGTCACATCGATTACGGTCACATCACGGGAAATATAGTTCATCACATAAGCACGGGTATCCGTGTTATTCAGAACAATACCACGTGGATTACGACCAGCATTGATCGTTTGTACGGCTTTCGTTTGTGGGTTTGACTGGACAGTCAATGCGCCAGTGGCTGGGTCTACCGCCACCTTGACCACCACATTACTGGCTGCACTCACCACATAGCCGATATTTTCGTTATCCTTAAAGTCGATTGCCCAAGGTACAGCTAAGAATAACTTGATGGTCCCCTCGGGCTGGTCGGCAACTGCACGATGCAGATTGACTACTAACTTCGTATCCTGATTCGTCTGTGTATTGATAATGTGAACAAGCGCTTGTGTGTTGACGTTAAAACGGGTCGGCCCATTGGGGGAAGCGCCTACATTAGGAATATAGGCAAAGCCATTTTTGATGCCGACAGCCTGCATCTGATTGGGATACGCCCCGGTTACAAATTTGGGATCTTTACCCGGTTCAATGTGGTTGATCGCATCACCTTGTGCTTTAAAACCCGTATCTGCCATATTCGTCAAGACGATTTGACCTGCCACTGCATCGTTTTTAGTGCTGATACGCGTCAAAAGACCAGTTTTGCTATCATCTTCGCCGTCAAGTTTCCCTTGATTGGCAAACGAATAGAAGTGTGTAACATATACGGTTTCGTCAGTGTCATCATCATTGCCGTTGTTGGTAATGGCGATGCCACGGGGTTCTGCACCTACCGCAGGGCCGATGTTCGTAATTGTCTTGGCAATTGTATTACTTGATGTATCAATTACACTAACGGAGTTTGAACGAGAATTCGTGACATAAATCTTTGAACCGTTGGGGGTGATTGCGACTCCATAAGGCTCAACGCCAACAGGAAGTGTTGCGATAACAGATGCGACAGGTTGTTTGGACACATCAACTTGTAATACTGACACAGTGCCATCAACTGTATTTGCAACATAAGCAAATTTCCCATCCGGTGATAATACAACGCCATTGGGTTCCTTACCGACGGCAATTTCCCCCAACGCAATATTTTTGTCCCCTCCGACGTCAAAGAATGTAACACTGTTGGCATCTGGATTAACCACAGCCATCAATGTATCGTCCGCGCTTAACGTGATAGGGCTAGAATGAGTCGGCCCGACAAAACTCTTTGATCCCTGTGCTAGTGCTGTGCCCGAAGTAGCAAGAAAAACAGCAATTCCAAGCGCGATTAACGAAACCCCTGATAACGCTAACCAACGAGAGAAACGAATTGGATCCCTCATCTACTCCCCCTTAATGTATACCAATAAAGTATCATGTTGCTTCCTTAAAGAATGTGATACATTTCCACTATAGCATTGTCACGGTCAAGTGCGCAATCAAGATACGGGAAGTGACAAATCAAGGCACGAAGATGACCTTGTTGGATGGAGTTTCCTTGTGTCTAGAGAATGAAAAACAGTTGCCAGGCGTTATAACCTGCGCAACTGTTTTTGATAGAGGTTGAAGGTATCCTACCCATATCCGGGAATGTCCATTGTCTTATCCCCTTAATTTGACTGATTCACTAAGCCAATATCTGTAAAGGTTCAAAGGGAATTACTTCTAGCCCACCGAAGCCAACCTGCGCGTTAATGTGGGTAGTAAGCGGAATATCCACCGTTTTACGCAAGAACAGTCCGCCTTGATCCTCGACCACGGCGATCGCAGGGGGGAGAAGCAGGTCGATTTTGCCTAGAACACACTTCGCCTCGACATTTTCGGCACCACTTAACTCTGACCAATCCAGCGTCATGCTGCCGACATGCAGTTTCAAGACAGCCTGTGCTTGAATATTGGAGAGCGTGATATCGCCACCGCGCAGCTTGATGTCGATGTTGCCTGCGCTGCTCTGGCCCGACACTTCACCGACTCCGCCCGAAACATGAACGTCACCGTTTCCACCTTTAAGCATCACGACGCCTGCGCCGAAGCGAACATTTAAACGTGTTGCTTCAGGGACATGGACTTCAATCCGTATTTTCTCGGACTGTCCCTGCTGTAAGAAGCGTTTGAAGTTCTTGGCTTCCATAAGCAACCGACTATCAACCCGTTCAACCCGTTCTGGCAGGAGATGTTCTTCGGCGACACCTAATACACGGGCTTCATCTTCCGCATCAAAATAGACCATCAAATTGCCGAGGGTCTGTGCATCCACGTAAAGCTCATTGAGTCCTTGCGCCGGAAACCGCTTGTTGAGTTGCAGCTTTTCATGCTGCCCGATGGGGAATTCCGATGAAATATAAGATGGCAGATGCATGGAACGGGTTTCTCCTCGTCTAAACGATGGTGTGTCTTCGTTTACGGTTGAGAATGGCGTTTTGTTCGAAAGCTATAATGCAGCGGCGAAGTTCAAGTTGAAGGATGCGGTGAGCAACGACATCTTCCTCTATAGTAGGTATACTTGTGAAGGGAGTAAATTATGATTTTCGTCATGTTTTGTCATTGTAGCCACCCTAAGTATACGAACAAATTTTCATAGAGACGAGGGTAAAAATGCCAATTTTACAAACCATCAAAGGACCAATTTCGACTGACACGCTCGGATTGATGCTGCCACACGAGCATCTCTTTGTTGATTTGCGCGGTCCGTTCGCGCCGAACTACGGTCAAGCTGAACCGGAAGCGGTCTGGAAACTGGTCAAGCCTTATTTAGATGAGGTGCAGGCTGCAGGTATTACGACCTTTGTGGATTGTGCGCCGGTAGGTGTGGGACGCAACATAGCCGTAATGAGGTACATCGCCGAGATGACACCGATTCATATCGTCGTGCCGACCGGTGTTTATAAAGAGGGGTTTGTGCCGACTGAGTGGCTGAATTTAAGTCCGGAAGCCTTGGCCGAGTTGTGGATACGCGAGCTAACCGAAGGTATTGAAGGTACAGGCATCAAAGCGGGTTTCATCAAACTGGCGCTGGTCGATAACGGCCCTACGGAAATTGAGGCACGTAACTTGCGGGCAGGCGCTGTCGCTAGCAAAGCCACCGGCGCAGTGATCGGTACGCATACCATCGGCGGTCGGGCGGCACAAGCGGAGATGGACATTCTGGAATCCGCAGGACACAACCTCAACCGCTTCATCTGGATACACGCGCAGAGTGAGGAAGATCAAAAGATTCATATAGCAGCGGCCAAGCGCGGCGCATGGATTGAATTCGATGCGATTGGCGCGCCATATGCCAACCAGCAGCAGATGTTGGAGGCGACTCTCAACTTACTGGAAGCTGGATATGGTGGGCAAGTGCTGCTCTCGCATGATGCCGGTTGGTATGAGGTTGGGTCACCGGGGGGCGTCCCGAAAGCAGACGGCTACCGTGGATACACCGCGCTCATTAGGGACTTTCTTCCGGCGCTGCGATCACATGGTGTCAGTGAAGCTGATATTCATATGTTAACGGTGATAAATCCGGCGAAGGCTTTCGGGATTTAGTAAGCTTCAACAATACAGAATAGTGTGTACTGACTGGTTAGATAATTTCCGAGGTGTTATGTACAGGCGCTTTTGGCTCTTTGTGTTATCGGTTGTTCTTTTACTAGTTGCTCCTGTAATCACGGTCGCTCAAGCGGAAACGCTGCCAGACCATCCTGAAATATTGTGGGATGAGTGGGGCGTTCCGCACATTTATTCCCCAACCAACGACGGATTGTTTTATGCCTTCGGTTGGGCGCAGGCGCAAAATCAGGGTGATCTCATCCTCAAGCTTTATGGGCAGGCGCGTGGACGGGCGGCGGAGTATTGGGGCGCGGACTATCTCGAAACCGACAAACAAATCCGAACGGTTAATATTCCACAGCAAGCCAAGGATGGTTACGCCGCGCTGCCGCAGGATTTTCGCGGCTACATGGACTCGTTTGCGGCAGGCATAAACGATTACGTCAAGGCACATCCTGACGCAATCGGCGAACAGTGGAAAGCCGTCCTGCCGATTACGGGGGTCGATATTGTGGGGCACGGCATAAGGGTACTGCGTTACGACTTCACAGCCGGAAAAGCTTTTTCCGCAGCGGGGCGTTGGGCAGATGGTGAACTCGGCGGCTCGAATGGTTGGGCAATTGCACCATCGCGTTCGGCCAACGGACACGCCATGCTGGTGGCTAATCCTCATCAGCCGTGGTCGGATTTCGGCCTTTGGATCGAGGCGCATCTGGTTTCGCCAGACATTAATGCTTATGGCGCGGCGTTGGTGGGCAACCCGATATTGGGCATAGCCTTTAACCAATATCTCGGCTGGACGCATACCGTGAATACCCATGACGGTTGGGATTTATACAAACTGGTCAACGGTAAGAACGGTGGCTATCTCTTTGACGGAGAGGAAAAGCCGTTTGAGGTGCGGCAGGAGATCATCAAAGTCAAGCAGGTCGATGGCAGCCTCAAAGATGTGCCGCTCACGGTGGAGTCATCGGTACATGGGCCGGTAATCGCTGAACACGATGGCGTCAAACTGGCGCTGCGGGTGGTCGGCGACCATGCCTTTGCAGCGGCGCAGGAATGGTGGGAGATGGGCAAGGCCAAGAACCTGAACGAGTTCGAGGCTGCGCTGAAGAACATTCGCATCCCGATGTTTACCATCATTTATGCCGACCGTGACGGCAATATCATGCATGTGTTTAACGAGCAGGTGCCGGTTCGCAGCACAGGCGATTGGGCATTCTGGAACAACACCTCCCCGGTTGATTCCTCGCATCCGGCATTGATTCCCGGTGACACATCGCAATATCTGTGGACGAAATACCATTCATTCGATGATCTGCCGAAGGTGATTAATCCGCAGACAGGTTGGCTGCAAAACGCCAACGAGCCGCCTTGGACGACCACCTATCCTTATGTGCTTAATCCCAAGGATTATCCGGCTTACATGGCACCGCCCCCGCTGACGTGGCCGCGCCCGATTCGCTCGATGCAGCTGCTGTATGAGAACCCGTCGATCAGCTTTGACCAGTTAGTCCAGATGAAGCAGGACACCTACATGGAACTGACCGATTGGGTGCTGGATGATTTGATTGCGGCGGCCTCCAAGTCAGATGATAAGTTGGTGCTGCGCTGCGCCGAGGTGCTGAGCAAGTGGGATCGCCATGCGGATCCGGACAGCGTGGGTGCGGTGTTGTTCACGGCATGGGCAGCAGGCTATTTGCGTCCGATTGGGTTCGCGGCCTTTGCGACGCCTTGGGATGTGAACGACCCGTTCAATACACCGCACGGGCTGAAAGACCCTGCCGGAGCCGTGGCTGGTTTGAAGAAAGTGGCTGAACAGCTTGAGCTTCTGCGCCCGTTGGGCGGCGGTCTCGACATGAAGTATGGGGATGCCTTCCGGATGCGTGTCGGCAAGTATGATCTACCCGCGAACGGGGCGGATGATGTGCTGGGCACGTTCCGCACCTTAACCTTCGTGCAGGATAAAGACCTACGCTTTCGTGTGGTACAGGGGGATTCCTATATTGCAGTGGTGGAGTTTAGCAATCCGGTTCATGCGAAGGTGCTGCTGTCCTACGGCAACGCCACTCAACCCGGTTCCCCGCATGTGGGTGATCAATTGGAACTGTTCACCAAGAAACAGCTTCGGGATGCGTGGCTGACACGCGCCGAGATTGAAGCACATCTCGAAGGTCAGGAAGTGTTTACTGACCGCTAAGTTGAAGAGGGGCACACGCCTTGTGCCCCGACAATTAAAATCCCTTCAGGCAACCTTAACCTGTCACGTTTGAGTCCCGTGCCATAATAAGCTTAAGCATATACCCCTCGAAATGAGGGGGAACGGCTGAGTGCGCTTGCCTTTACGATGGAAACACGTATTCAAGTGCTTCTCCATTTTGTCCATTAATCAGGTAAATCACGATGATCGAAGCCCATGAACTGACAAAAATATTTGACGGCTTTGAAGCTGTTCGCAACGTCACGCTGACGGTTCCCCCCGGCACGGTGTTAGCGGTCTTAGGGCCGAACGGCGCGGGCAAAACCACGACAGTGCGTATGCTAACGTCGATTCTTGAACCGACCTCCGGTTGGGCGAAAATCGCTGGATACAGTGTGCTGACTGATCCGGAGAAAGTCCGCGCCAACGTGGGGGTTCTGACCGAGCAGCATGGTTTGTACGAGCGTATGAAGGCTATTGAGTATCTGGACTTTTTCGGGCGCATCTACCGGATGAGCGCGGATGAGCGCAAAACCCGTTCTCTACAATTGATGGAACGTTTTGATCTGATCTTCGCGCTGGATAAGCGGCTGGGGGATTATTCCAAAGGCATGAAGCAGAAGCTGGCGCTGGTGCGGGCGATGCTCCATAACCCGCCGGTGCTCCTGCTGGATGAGCCGACGTCTGCGATGGACCCCTTGAGTGCCAAGCTGGTGCGGGATGCGATTGTTGAACTGCAGCGTGATGAGCAGCGCACTTTCTTGATCACCACCCACAACTTGACCGAGGCGCAAAGCCTTGCGAATCAAATCGCGATCATCCGGTCGGGGCGGATTATCGCGCAGGGGACAATGGATGAACTGGCGCGGGAGTTCGTGGGCGAGCCGGTGATGGAACTGCGGGTAGCGGGCATCATGAATGGGCTGGCGAAGGACATCAGCGATATGGTGGTGGTGACCGAAAGTGGGCGCGATTGGCTGCGCTACCGTGTGGCCGAGCCGACCAAAACCAATCCGGAACTGTTACGGCGCATTGCAGGCTTGGGCGTGGATGTGGTGACACTTTCCCCGATTACGCGCACCTTGGAAGACATCTACTTGCAGGTCGTCAAAGAGGACGAAGGCGGCAAGAACGATGATCAGCGCTGAAATCCTAAATTCATTTGAACCGCCAAGACGCAAAGAACGCCAAGTTCAATTCATAGCACGAGGAGCAAATTAATGGCGACACAGGCCGTAATACACGATTTATCAACAACGGGTCCTAAGTGGCGGCAGACTTTAAGTAACGCTCTGGTGATTACGCGGCGCGAGGTGCGGGACAGCTTCCGTGACTGGCGCATCATCACCCCGATCATTATTTTGACGTTCGGCTTCCCGTTTGTGGCGCAGTTCTTGGCGGGCAAGTTCTTGGGTTTTGTCTCGGACTACGGCGCGGAAATTGTGGGTGAGCGTACGATTCCTTTCCTGCTGATGGTGGTGGGCTTCTTCCCGATCTCGATCTCACTGGTGATCGCGCTGGAAACGTTTGTGGGTGAAAAGGAACGGCGCAGCCTTGAACCGTTACTCAGTACCCCTTTGACGAATACCGAACTGTATATCGGCAAGACGCTGGCCGCGATGATTCCTCCGCTGGCCGCGAGCATCGGCGGAATGCTGGTGTACCTGTCGAGCCTGCTGACGGGCAGCCTCGCGTGGCGGCCTCCGCTGGCGCTGGTGATCCAGATTATGCTGCTGACAGTGGTACAAGCGCTGGTGATGGTGACGGGGGCGGTGGTGGTTTCGAGCCAGACGACCAGCACCCGCGCGGCGAACCTGCTGGCGAGCTTTATCGTCATTCCGATGACCCTGCTGATCCAAGCTGAGAGCGCGATTATGTTCCTCGCGCCGGACGCCGATTCGCCTAACGGCATTCTGTCGCTGTGGGCGATCATCGTGGGGATGGTGGTGGTGACGGTGCTGCTGCTGCGGGTCGGGAACGCTGTATTCAACCGTGAAGAACTACTGGGACGAACGATTGACGAGTTCAATCTTAAATCCACTTTCCGCAATATGGTGCGCTGGGTACGGGCGGTGGATGACAAGGGTAATCCGGCGCGCGGGCTGGCGCAGTGGTACCGTGAAGGCGTTTTCCCGGCGGTCAGGCGTTTAGGCCCCGCAGCGTGGATCACGATTGGGGTGTTCCTGCTGACTTTCTTAGGCGGGATTGTGGTGGGACAGATGCCCCAATGGCAGATGCATCTTCCCCAAAATGTACTGATGACGGATGCGGCCAAGTTTATCAAACCTCTGATGAGTGTGCCGACGCAATCCGGCGCGTGGCTGGCGATTGTGGGACAGAACGGCGGGATTCTGCTGGCGGCGCTGATCTTGGGCCTGTTCACGTTTGGGACGGCGGCGCTGATTCTGACTCCGGCGGTGTACTTCATCCTTGGCTACCTATTCACTCAGGTGGTGGCGGCGGGTTACAATCCGGCGTTTATGCTGGCGGCAGTCCTGACACACGGCATTATTGAAATTCCGGTGATTGTGCTGGCGGCAGCGGCAGCGCTACGCATGGGAGCAGTGGTGACCAAGCCTCCGCGCGGCGTCACGGTCGGGCAGGCGTGGTCGATGACGCTGGGTGATACTGTCAAGATCGCGATTGGGCTGATTATCCCCGGTTTGCTACTGGCCGGTTTCATTGAGGCGTTCATCACACCACAGGTGGTGGTCAAGGTGCTGGGCGGGTAGGTTTTTACCCCTAAATCGGCATTCAAATCCTCACCCCTAAATAGCTTTGTCCGGTGGTGAAATGCGTCATCCTTCGCATCGTTGTAGTCTAAAGCGCTACAGCTACCAACCAGACAAGCGTACTAAAGTCGCTTCGAAAAGGCATGGGCAAGATATATCTTGCCCCTACAACAACCCTTATTTTGTTTGGAACAAGTATTTAGTAGGGTATAGTACCGGACAAGCCTTAAATCCCCTTTGCCATGAAATGTAGAGGGGATTTTTATAATCCTCAATATGATTCGCTTTTACTGCACAATTTGCATATTTTGCATTTTATCCGCCGAAATGGCTGGCGGCTTTACGGGAGGCTGGCGCTGAATTGACATTTTGTGTCGGCGGGAGCCTCGGCTGACGCCGCTGAATTGGCGCATTTGCAGCGGATGGCTCGCGTGTGTCCGCCGCCGAAATGCCAAATGCATTTTTACCACAAAGACACAAAGAAAAACGAAGATTGAACCGCAGAGACACTGAGATAAGGCAAAGAGAAAGATATATGGATCGCCAAGGACGCTAAGAGAATACAGAGTTATAGACACAGGATAGCACAAAAGAGCTACGTTGGGGTGACCAAAATGTAACTCTTTCGCGACCAACTTGTTAACCGTTTTGAGGGAGAATGGTGGTTCAGAAGGTTGGGGGATGGTTAGAAATTGGTAGAGTAGTTTTTTTAGGATACAGAGTAGGGTGGAAGAAATGTACCCCTCCCCATAAAACAAGGAGGGGCTTTAAATACCTCTTATAGGTCGTTGCGCTTGTGTTTATGATGTTAGCGAGTTTGGTGGTTAGCCGCCGTGACCTCTGCCACCTCCGTTACCATTGCCATTCCCTCCACCATTCCCGCCATTGCCATTCCCGTTGCCTCCGCCATTGCCCCCGTTCCCGTGACCATTTCCGCCACCATTGTTCCCGCCATTACCGTTGCCGTTGCCATTTCCACCGCCGTTACCACCATTCCCATGACCATTCCCCCCGCCGTTATTGCCATTCCCGTTGCCTCCGCCATTGCCATTGTTGGGAGTTGTCGCAGCGTTGGCTTCGGGTGTTGCGGTGGCGCTGCTGTCGTCGCCATGATCTTTCAGAACACGACCGGGAGCGAGATCAGAGGGATTAACACCGCTGTCACGGACGATCTTTCCCCATCCCTCACCCTGCTTATGGCGTGCGAGATAATCGGCTGCGGTCGCGCCATCGGTACTGGCAGCGGCCAAGGCATAGGCACGAACAATTTCACCAAAACCGTTACCATCGCAATGTAGGGCGATGACTTCGTCATAGCTGACATTGAAGGTTGCGGCGATCTTCATGGCGACAGGCTGATCAGGCTGGTTGCAACCGCCCGCGATTTCGGTGGGTTCAGCCGTTAATTCGGGTGTTGATTCCAAGGTTGCCTCGGGGGTGATTTCCATCGTGGCTTCTGGAGTCATCTCAACTGTGGCCTCGGGCGTTATTTCGAGGGTCGCCTCCGGTGTGGCTTCGGGCTGCTGATCATCCTCAAAGAATTCGAAGCCGGTGGCTTGCAGGGTGGTATTGTTGAGCATGACGCCCGTGATGACCACCAAATCACCTTCTTTTAAGATCGAGGGATTGAACGCGCCCGCCGGAGCAATGGTAATGCCCGCGACAATGATGCTGCCATCCGCGCCAAAGGATACCGCGCCGGTAACAATGGTCGTGGTATCTGCATTTTGCACCGTGTTGTCCTGCGCCAACCCGGGCAGCACTCCAAACGAGGCGACTGCGAGGGCGAGGCATATAACTGTTATCAGTGTTGATTTCGATAGGAATTTCATAGGTGATTTCTCCTACAGCGTGGTCGCTGTTTTGCCATGCGATACTTATAGAACGGGGTGGGAGAGGCAATGTTACAGAGTGTTACTTAAGTACTGTGCGGGATGGGGATAGGCTGTTGAGGAATGTTATAAGTACCCCCACCCTAGCCCTCCCCCGTAGTAACAGGGGAGGGAAGGGAGAGAGAAAAGGGACAGGTCACAGATCTGTCCCTACGAAAACGAGGCAGTGAAAACAGATATTAGGCGCGGCGTTCGATGCGCATGGGGAGGCCGCCTTCAGGGGAGCAGGTGACTTGACGCAGCGGCTTGACCGGTTTATCGGTCGCCAAGTGGAGATTGAAATGGCTGACGAACGAGGCCAAGAGAATGTGAGCCTCCATGAGCGCGAAGTGGTTGCCGATGCAGACGCGCGGACCGCCGCCAAAGGGCAGATAGGCATACTTAGGAATATCCGGTTCGTTCTCGGCGGAGAAGCGGGTGGGATCGTATTGATCGGGATTCGACCACCAACGCGGGTCGTGGTGCAGGATGTAGGGCGGAATGAAGATGACGCTGTCGCCCTTAATGCTGTAGTCTCCCAAGGTGGTGTCTTCGGCGACAAAGCGCGGGAAGGCAGCGACAGTCGGCTCGATACGCATGGTTTCTTTAATGACCATCATCGTATAGGGCAGATTGGGCAAGTCAGCTAAGGTGGGTGTGCGTCCGGCTAAGACGGTATCGACTTCCTGCTGGAGCTTGGCGAGCACATCGGGATTCTGGTTGAGGTAATAGAAAGCCCACGTCAAGGTGTTGGCAGTGGTTTCGT
Organism: Aggregatilineales bacterium; assembly: GCA_044226855.1. Lineage (GTDB taxonomy): Bacteria > Chloroflexota > Anaerolineae > Aggregatilineales > Phototrophicaceae > CFX2. The sequence continues at coordinate 350,930 of JBGAGF010000003.1, read as the reverse complement.
GTCCGGCAAAGAACAGAGTCAGGATGTTGTTGCGAATGAACTCGTCGTTCATGGGCTGGCCGTTTTCGTCACGGGTATCCATGAGCAAGGCGAGCAGATCGTGACGCTGAATGTCACCCTGTGCGCGGCGTTCGGACATGAAGTGGTTAACTAAATCAGTGAGAACACGGTTGATCTCTTCGGCTTGGCGGTCACGTCCGCGTGTCATCCATGAGGGCAGCGGCGAGGTGAGGTCGGAAACGGTGATGTCCTGCGCATCATGAGCAGCAGAGGCCATGGTGGGCGACTGGTTGACGTCCATACCAAACATGGTTTCGGCAATGATCCACATGGTGACCTGCATCATGTCGGCGTGAATGTCACGGACAGCGCCATCCTACCACACGTCCATGAGCTTTTGGCCGAAGTGCCCCATGGTGTCGGCGTAGTTTTCAATTTGCTTGGTGTGCATCAAGGGCTGGATCATCTTGCGCTGGGGACGCCAAACTTCGTGGTCGGCGGTAAGGATGGCTTCGCCCAAGAAGCGGCCTAAGCCCTGCGGTTTATCGGAATGGGTGCCGACCTTATGAAAATCATTGAAGCGCTTGACCAGAACTTCGTGTACTAAGTCGGGGTGTGAAGCGAGATACATATCCTGTCCGGCAACCTTCAGGTGGACAAGGTCGCCATACTGGGCGGCTGTTTCACGCATGAATGGAATAGGCATGCCGTGAGAAGTCATAAAGGAAAGGGTGTTACCAATGAGCGGAAGACCGGCTGCTGTCGGTGGTTCGCGGAATGTTACGGGTGTTGATAACTCAATGTTCATGTCAGTTTGACCTTGTTTTATCCTGTCTACACTTCCACAATACACGACATTAAGTATCATAAGCAATAAGCTTTTAGAGAGCTGTGTTACTTTATTGACAGGTGTATAGAAATGGATAAACGAACGCAGAAGACGCGACAACTGCTGCAAGATGCGCTGCTGTCACTCGTGCGGGAACAGGCGTTTGAGGATATTGAGATTCAGGCGATTACGGATCGGGCGGATACGGCGCGGGTGACCTTTTACCGGCATTACGGGACGAAAGAGGAACTGCTAGCGGACGTGATCGAAACGGTGTATCAGAATATGCAGGCGGTGATCCAAGCGGTATCGGTGGAACGCCTGATGGACTTCCGGCAACCTCCGCCCAATTTGATCCTGTTTGATTTCTTGGAGCGTGACCGCGCCCTATACAAGAAGTTGTTCATGGGGTCGATCAGCGCGTTCATCCAACAACGGCTGCGGCATTATGTGGTGCAGCAAGTGGTGATGACGTTTAGCGGCGCGCCGAAGTACGCTGATTTACCGATTGGACTGATCGCGAACCATGTCGCGTCATGCTTGATCGGGAATATCATGTGGTGGCTGAGCGAGGATGTGCCCTATTCCGGCGCGTATATGGCGTGCATCACGCATTGGACGGCGATGATGGGGATTATGACGCTGATCGGGCGGGCGGACGAGCTGACGATGCCACCGCCGGATGCGTGGCGGGTGCCCACATAACAAAAAGGGTTTGCCAGCGGCAAACCCCTACAGATGATGTGAGATTAATGAATTAGTCTTGACCGAGGAGCGTTGATTGGATAGCGGCAACATCGGCGCGGAGCAGTTCGTCGGTTTCGATGTCGGCGGCAACCTTGTTGCAGGAATGCAGTACGGTGCTGTGAGTCCGTCCGCCAAAGGCATCCCCAATTTGAGGCAGCGAGGCCATCGTCACTTCACGGGCGAGATACATGGCGACCTGACGTGCTTGGTTGAGGCGAGCGGTACGGCGCGGGCCAACCAAATCCGACACGGCGAAGTGGTAATACTCGGCGGTGGCGGTGAGGACACGGGCCATTGTCAACTGATGATGACGCGGACGGCGGTATCCGATGAGCGCGTTCTCGGCCATATCGACGGTCACAGGGCGGCGCGAGAGATGAGTGGTAGCGGCAAGCTGGTTGAAGATGCCTTCCATCTCGCGGATGTTAGCACGGGCTTTTTCGGCGATCATCTCGGCGACGTTGACCGGTAGATTGATGTTCCGTTCCTGCGCCCACATCTTGACGATGGCGACGCGGGTCTCATATTCCGGCGGCTGCAAATCCATGACGAGGCCGCCCGCGAAACGCGAACGTAGACGATCTTCAAGAGTGTGCAGTTCAGTCGGCGGACGGTCAGAGGCCAGTACAACCTGCTTGTTATAGGTGTAGAGGGCGTTGAAGGTGTGGAAGAACTCTTCCTGCGTGCTCTCTTTGCCAGCGATGAACTGGATGTCATCGACCAGCAGGACATCTGCCGAGCGATATTTCTCGCGGAACATGGCGGTCGTGCGCTGGCGAATGGCGTCTACGAGGTCGTTGGTAAAGACTTCCGACGGGATGTAAATGACGCGCAAGCCACGTGTGCGGCAGACATGAGCAATCGACTGGAGCAGGTGCGTCTTACCGAGGCCGACGCCCCCATAAACAAAAAAAGGATTGTATTGGGTGGCGGGATGCTCAGCCACGGCCAAGGCCGCTTCATAGGTCATGCGGTTGGCTTGGTTGTTGACGAAGCGATCAAAGGTGAAACGCGGGTTGAGTTCGCTTTCGGGTAAGTCCGGGCGCTGCGGGCGGCTGACCTGTTGATATAACGGGACACTGGTTTCGGGCTGCGGCGCTTCCGGCTGGCGATTCATGAAACGGAATAAGGGCAGTTCGTCGTCAGCGGCGGCTACCGGATCCAGTTTGTTGACTTCAAAGGACAGTTCGACACGATCCCCAAGCACATCGCCTAAGACGCGGCGAATCTCACGGTAGAGACGGTGCTGGAGCATGTCGCGGGCATATGTATTGGCGACACCAACACGGTAAGAACCATCTTCGTTGCAGCCCAAAAAGACCGCTCCCCGAAGCCATGTTTCAAAGCTGGCACGGTCGAGCTGTATCTCTAATTGACTAAAAGCAATATTCCAAGCTTCCTGCGGATTCACAATGCATTCCTCAATTTTCGGTGGCGGTTCCAGCACACGCAGTCCGACGTCCGCGGCGCAGAGAACCCCGTTATTAAAACCGGCACATGGCAACGCTAATGCTATCGGGTTCAACCCGCTGAGCCGGTTATATGCGACTGATTTATTGGGTTATTGACCACCGGGGCATGAAACCCATGCCCCCAACAGATAGGTGTGGGAATTGGCTCTGTTTATGGTGGTTAATTCGTATAGGTCAGTATACCTGAAGACGCCAATTGACTCAACTGAATCCTGCCCCCAAATGTTAAAAAACAGCATTTTTTAAGGTTGGGATAAAATCTACCCAGAAACCTTAACAATTGGCATTTTGTAAAGCTTGGAATCGGCAATGAGTCATAAGGTTAGTAGGTAGGGATTTTGGGATAAAACGGTTTGTTTTAGGCGACGAGAAATGCGAATAACACAAATTTTGATTTTCCCAAGTCCGATGATCTTCCAGAAATATTGTGAAAGTCGTTACTTTTTAAAGTTGGGATATATTCTACCCAAGCTTGAAAAATAGGATGCTCTTTGGGATTAAATTGGGATATTTTGGGATAAAACATTCATTGAGGTTTGCATAAACCCACATTGAGATGATGAGTAAGACTCCGACATAAACTAAGGATTCGGGTCATCGGGCGCGATTCCCCACTTTGTCTCATAAGTAAATAAATTGTTTACTGATTGTTACATCAAGTTCTTAACAATTACGGATTAGCGATCTTTAAAATTGCTTCCAGTGCCGGATCACGTCCATTGAAATAATCGGTTGATGAGAGTTGCACTGGAATAGTAGGCTCGATGGCGAGGCGATGATCATTGGCTGTGCTCTTTTGAATAAACTGGGAAGATATGTCGACCTGCATCTTTGAATGTTGAAGGATTAAAGGGCGTGCATCGGCATAGAGATTAGGCGGTGCGCCAGTGGGTTCACCGACGAATATCGGATGCACACTTTGTTCAAGCTCGGTGGCGAAGTTGACTGCGGCGGAAAGTGTCATGCGGCCGATGATGATATAGAGTTTATCGGGGCGGTTGATCACCATGTTGTTTCGGAGCAAATCTAACAATGGCGGGTAGAAGTGGTTATCGCCGCCTGTGTTGTGTCGCAAATCAACAACGGTGCGGTCAATGGGAGCTGTTTTGACAAAGGCATCCAGTTCATCGGCGAACTGTTGCATGGTTTTACCAGAGGTTGCAGCGCGGACGACTTCATTATATTGAATGTAGAGGGTTTTTGAATCCGCGAGATAGGTATACCAGAAGGCCTCATCATATTGGTGCTGAAGATAGAGAACATCGGGATCGGGCGGCAGCGTAATAAATGTGCCATTGCTCCATTTGAGATATTCGTCCAACGTCAGCGGCACAGGATTGAATGTGAAACGCTCCCCTGTTTTATCCTCGACCACGAATTTAGGTTGGTCAACATCTTCGACGATATTCATGGCATGTAAGACTTCAGGAACAACCATATAAAAGGCAGTTGTCAGTTTGAGCATCATATCATTGTCGTGCTGGGCGACTGTGGAGACTTGTTTAGTGAGATTCTCTATATCGGTGCTGCCGACTGCGACCAGCTTTTTACCGATCGCCTCTTGATACGAGGGTTGGGCATCGACGATGTAAATACCGTCATTAAAGTTATAGAGCCGAAGGCCGTACAAATGGAACTGGAGTGCCTGTTGAAAAATACCAATCTGGGTGTGCCCATCCACGAGGGCGACGATTTGCATCAAGCCGACTTTGATTTGTTCATCGGTTAAATAGGGAATATCCGCTTCCAGTTGGGTAACGGCTTGTGCAGTTTTCATCTTTTCGTACATCAGATGCAAATCGTCGCGCCATGCGGATTGGGAGGCTCCATTTTGCAGCACGGGGCGGTCTTGAGCGAGCATTCGCGTACTGAGGCAAAGAACTGCTAATAAAATAGCCATCATTTTGTTGAGCATGAATTCTTTGCCTCCAGCACATTAGGAATCGGCTAATTTGCCCTTGTGGGTCGCGGCGTAGATTTGGGTATGAGAGCTTGCATCACCTTCGATATAAAGGTAATAGGTATCGTCGTGGTAGACGAAGGCGGTGTACCAGAAGCCGTTGGACTGCGGGATGCTGCTGGCAGTCCAGATAAGGTGAGCAGGGTCGTAGGTCCAGTGGACGCCGTCTTGGCTGATAGCGTAACCTATCTGCATTTGTTTGGCTGAGCCGGTGGCCGTGCGGTAGAGCATAACCCATCCATCGTGTGTCTGCTGCACCATCGGCTGACCGACGAAGCGTGTTTTGTCTCCGGTTTCCAGAACAGGATCACTTTCGGTGTATAGAGTGTCTGTGGTGGTTGGGTCATCATATTTTGTCCATGTGATGCCATCGGTGGAGATTGCCATGCCGACGCGTGTGTATAAGCCGTTTTTCTTCTGGCTGCCGCTGTAGTACATGGTGTAGCCCCTGTCGGTTTTGACAACGTGCGGGGCAGAGACTCGCAGATCATCCCAACTGCCTTCACTGCCCGGTTTCAGGACAGGTTCGGCATCCGGCGTCCAAGGGCCGGTGGGCTGCTTAGCGGTGGCACGTCCGATGGCTCCATCTGCGCCGGTGCTGGAAGTACTGTTCCATGTATAGAAGTACATGACCCATGTGCCATCGTCCTGAACCATGACATCGGAGGCTAAAGCGGCGACTTTGGCGTAAGGCACGTCTTTGGTCATCATGACAGGATCGGGCGTGACCTCTGTCCACTTGAGGCCGTTGTCGGAGGTGGCGTAACCGATCTGAACCGAACCCGGCCACGCGTTGAAGCCGTTGCGGAACATATGGAATTTGCCATCGTGATAAATGAGTGCGCCGGGGTCGGTGTACTGGTAATCCCAATCGGCAGGTTTGTCACCGTGCGGAATCACGGGTTGGTCGCTATAGAGGGTAAAGAGGCTTGTGGCATCTTGGGCGGAGGCAGTGAAGGTCAGCAGCAAGAATAGGGAGATCAAAAACAGGAAACATTTCTTAGCCATTTTTGAATCCTTTCAGCAGTCATGTGCGATTAATACACGGTTCCTATGGAAAAGGGTTCAAAGCCGTAATCATTTGGATGTGCATAGAAGTATGCGAGAATGCCAAGGCGTTCAAGCCTGATCCGATAGGTAGGTATACCGGGCTAGATTGAGGATAAAGTTGTAGATTTCGCTTGTGCGAAAAACAGAATCAGAGTAGGGTGTTCTTTCGCCTGTCTTACGACACCTATAACAAGGATGGAACAATTTGAAACCCTCGACTCGCATCGCTCTATTCATCGTTGCTCTTTTGTTGAGCATTGCAGCCCTACCGGTTTTTGCACAGACACCAATACCCCCGACTCCAATACCACCTACACCCGCAATGCCTTCCATGCGGGACTTTTTCTCGCTTGGTACACGCAGTGACCATGTGGTCTTATTTTCACCCGCAGAGCAGGCCCAACTTATTCCGGTCGAAGAAGCACTCATTACTTCATACAGGGTCTACCAACCTCTCTTCGGTAACCAGAGCGGCGTAAGCAGTGCGATTCCTTTTCAGATCGTGATCTGGTTAACCGGCACCCCATCCAGTTCATTTAAAAAGGATAAACCGGTTCAGGCGGATGCCGGTTTCGAAAGTGCGGATACGCTCGGTGTTGCGAAGGATATACGGGCGATCCTTGACGACGATGTTTGTGTCGTGCGTGTTTTTAACGAGTTTAAAAGCTCTGTTGACCAGCGTGCGACAATTGCCCACGAGTTCGCCCACTGCTATCAGAATTACTATAACCGCGCGAGTTTCGCAGCAGCCAGCGATCCGATGTCCCAATGGTGGATTGAGGGCGGCGCGGAATGGCTGGCAGCGTTGGTTTATCCCGCCGAGTTTCCCAACAGTTTAAGCGCGTTGTTTCGGTACAACACCGATGTACTGGCTAACGCTTACGACGATATTTACTTCTGGAAGTTTCTTGAATCCGCAGATGGATTGGGGAGCGCACAGGCTGCGGTGGATTTCATGATCGGAGTAGCGGAAGATTCGACGACGCATGGACAGTATCTGGAAAACATGAAATCGGGTGAAAACTCAACCGAGGTTTTTCATAAGTGGATGCTGGCACTGGTACAAGGACGTATTCCTTTCCAACCCAAAGTTGATCTGCCGGGGTTCACGCTTAAGAGCGCGGTTTCGGGCAGTGTCAACCTGAATACGCCGCGCTATTCAGGGGATCGTGCCAAGATCATTGACGTGAAAGTTGACAAAGGTAATCAGGCCACAGTCACCGCGATCAACTTGACTGCAAATAACTATGCGGTGAGCTTGATGATTGGAGGCACACCGATCCGGCTCAGTGACAGTGTGTCGGCTAAGTTCTGTCCGCCAGCGGGAGGATTGGAATTACTGATCAGCCGTGGATATGCTGATAAAGGCGATAAGACTGACTTCACTTTAACCTTTGGACAGACCCCCAGCACAACCCCTTGCGAATCGGCTAAACCGGCTGAAGCATCTAGCGGAAGTTGTATCGTTGGTGATTGGGTGGTGGTGAGTGTGCCACAAGCGGTTGCCAATGCTGATATGACAATGGTGAGCAGTGATTATAAATTTAAGTTCCAAGCCGATGGCAGCTTATCGGGTGATTACAATATCGAAGTTGAGAATGGTGCGACGCATGTATCGACCAACGTACCATTTAGTGGAAGCTATCAAGTCATTCCTCTGAATGATGGCGAGCATTTCGAAGTCAGTGCGTGGACATGGGTTTACTCAACGTCTGGTACGGTCGTCGCAAAAGCGGCAGGTCAATCGAGAGACATCAGTGGTGTTGCTATCAAAGGTCTGAATGACAATGCGGCGAGCAATGCGCCGACCAAGATGACCTGCACGGATGATCATCTGACATGGGTGACACGCAGCGGTGAAACGGTCGAATTGGATCGCGTATTGGTTCCCTGATTCGTATCTTCAATAGGTGGGTGTACGCTTACACCCACCCATTTTCAATCCAACCCCAACTCCCCTCATCTCATCAGTATTCATTTTGCTCCCTCATGAGATTGGACTATGATTAGGGAAAGGCACAGGATGTCCGAGATTCCTAACATACAGCTAGAGCATATGTGCTAGAATAGGTTCACCCTTAGTCATCAACCCTATGTCCGGTCTTTGAGCGAGCGATCGGGCTGTGGATCAACTATAAAATTGGGAGTTCATATCTCATGCCCTTTATTGAAGCGCCAACTACGTTTTATCTGGGTCGTCGCTATGACCCCACCGACCATAAATTGATGGATGATGTCGTTTACTATGATGCGCGTGATCTGGTGACGCATGCGATTGTCGTGGGTATGACTGGTAGTGGTAAGACCGGCCTGTGCATCACCATGCTGGAAGAGGCGATCCTCGATAACATACCGGCGATCATCATTGATCCCAAAGGTGACATCACCAACCTGCTGCTGACTTTTCCCGACTTCAAGCCGACGGACTTTGAGCCGTGGATTAATCCCGATGATGCGAGGCGGGCAGGATTGGATACTCCAGCTTATGCGGCGGATGTAGCAGCGCAGTGGAAAGAAGGCTTGAGTAACTGGGGTATCGTGCCGGACCGGCTGCGCTGGTTGAAGAGCATCGCCAAGTACAGCATCTATACACCGGGTTCAGACGCAGGGCTTCCGATCAGCATTCTGGCTTCGTTGGCCGCCCCAAAAGAAGGTTGGGCAGGCAACGAAGAGGTCAACCGCGAAAAGATCAGCGGGATTGTCACGGCGCTGCTGGCCTTGATCGGCAAGAACGTCGAACCCGTCAAAGATAAGGAACACGTCATCATCTCGAACATCTTCGAGTACAGTTGGTCCCGGGGCATCAACTTGACGCTGGAAGATGTGATTATGCAGGTGCAGCAGCCCCCTTTCACCAAGCTGGGTGTGCTGGATATCGACGCCTATATGTCGGAGAAGGCGCGTTATAAGCTGGCGATGGAACTCAATAACATCGTGGCCGCACCTTCTTTCCAGAGCTGGATTCAAGGCGAACCGCTCGATATTCAGAACTTGCTGTACCAGCCCAATGGGCGGGCACATGTCTCGATTTTCTATATCGCTCATCTGAACGAGGCCGAGCGACAATTCATCATTACTTTGCTGCTGGAAAATATGCAGGGCTGGATGCGCCAGCAGAGCGGAACGACCAGCTTACGGGCAGTGCTATATATTGACGAAATGTTCGGCTACTTCCCGCCGTATCCACTGAATCCCCCGACCAAAGACCCGATCCTGCGCTTACTCAAACAGGCGCGTGCCTTCGGCTTGGGCTTGATCTTGGCGACGCAGAACCCCGGTGATCTGGATTACAAAGGTTTGAGTAACGCCGGAACGTGGTTCATCGGGCGCTTGCAGTCGGCGAACGACAAAGCGCGAGTCATGGCGGGACTTGAGTCATTGGCGACGGCGGACAGCCGCTTGGATTTGAAGGCCGTTGACCGGCTGATCTCGGACATCGAGCCGCGCGTGTTCCTGATGCATAACGTGCATGATACCGGTGGGCCGACACTGGTGCATTCCCGCTGGGCGATGAGTTATCTGCGCGGGCCGCTGACACGCCAGCAGGTGACAATGTTGATGGCGGCACAGAAGGCTGAACTGCTTGCAAAACTGGCGGTTCAAGGATTCCCTGCAGCAGCCGGAGCGGGCAATGCACGGTCACTGCCGCTTCCACCTATGCCGGGGACACAGCCGGTGTTCAATGCCAGCGCATCAGCTGTTGCTTCGCCGCCGAGCTTGCCGGGGCTGCCTCCCGCGCCGCCGGAATTTAGCACGCAGGTCGCGCAGGAAGCCTACAACACACAGGTGACACAAGCTTATTCGCAAGCGCTGCCTCCTCAGAGCAGCACGGTGCTGCGAACCACCCAGCCGATACCCGGATTTAGTACGACGGCTCCGGCGCTGCCCTCAGCGATCAGCCAGTATTTCCTGCCCGCGTCAGTCACCGCTGAGCAGGCGATGGCGTATTATGAGCAGCAAACGCGCGTCGCTTTGACCGGTGCGCCGTCGTCCATGCTGGCTTATAAGCCGGTGCTATTGGGGCAGGCTAGTATCCGCTTCCAAGACCGCAAGACACAGTTGTATATTACCCGTACTTATGCCTTCCAAGTGCCATCGCTGGAACGAACCGGCATGGTACGGTGGGAAGATTCTAAGGCCACGCCGGTTGATCCCCGACGGGTATCCAGCGCGCCGTTGGGTGACGCGATTTACGGCGAAGTTTCATCAGGTTTGAGCGACAGCAAACGGATAACCGCGCTCCGAAATGAGATGGTCGATATGCTGTTCAATACCGAACGCTTGCAAATTCCATATAATCCGACACTCGATTTGTATGGTGATCCGAACGCGAATGAAAGCGAATTCCCGGCGCGGTTACAGCAGGCAGCACGCGAGCGGCGTGATGCGGAAGCCGATGCTTTAGCCGCCAAGTATCAGAAGCAGTTCGACTCGATTGATGAGAAAATGCGCCGTGAAGAAATGCAGTTGAATGCTCAGAAACGCCAATTGGCTGATTTGAAGCGTGAAGAACTATTCACACGCGGTGAGACGTTACTGAGTTTGTTCAAGGGACGTACCAGCTTCACCCTGTCGCGTTCCAGCCGTGTCAGCCGTTATAAGAATCAGGCCGGGGCACATCTCAGCGCCAGCGAACAAACCTTGGCTGATCTGGAAGATAAGAGTGAAGCGCTGCAAAATCAGTTCCAAGTTGATGCGCAGGCCATCACTGACAAGTGGGCAAGGGTGGCAACGGACATACAGCCCTATACTATCACCCCTTACAAGAAGGACATTCAGGTCGAGTTATTCGGCGTGGGGTGGTTGCCATACTACTATGTCCAGATTAATGGACAGCCGATGCTGCTGCATGGGTACTATTAGGCTATCGCTCAAACCCCATTGTTGACAGAATATTCAGGGATGTATTTCTCCCGTACATCCCTGAATTCTACAGGAACCTACATGAATGTAATGCGGCTTGCAAGTATCCGGCCAAAACCTTGACAATTCCGCGCCAAATCATCTAAACTTAACTTGACTTTCATGAAGTAAATTTCATTTTGCCTTGTGAAACTTGTCTCGTTTGGGGTTGGGTATTGTATTAGGGATGTGTGTCGAGGAGTAGGGATTAAAATGGCGCAGCGGATTCAGGGTGTCGTGAAGTGGTTTAGCAACGAAAAAGGGTACGGATTTGTCACGCCTGAAAATGGCAGCAGTGACGTGTTTGTACATTACAGTGCCATCCAAGGCAGCGGCTACCGGTCGCTTCCTGAGAAGGCAAAGGTCGAATTTGAAGTCGTCGAAGGACCAAAAGGCAAACAAGCCAGCGGTGTTATCGTCATCGAAGCGCCACAAGAGAACCAATAATCCTCTAACGCTCTAACCCGGATATAGCATACACAAGCCTATCACGTATATGATAGGCTTTTTGTTTTCATTTTTGAGGGAGCATGCTACCTTGGATTTACAAGTCGTTCGCGCAACTATCAGTGACATTGCCCGTGAAGCAGGCGCGGTGCTGATGTCGAAGTATGAACAGCCGCACCAAGAACGTACCAAGAAAAACGTCACCGACATCGTGACCGAAGCGGATTTAGCGTCAGAAGCGGTGGTCATTCCCCGTCTGGCGCAGGCCTTTCCTGACCATCACATTGTCAGCGAAGAAGGCGGTGGGACAGGTATCGGTAAGCCTGCCGATGAAGCTGAATACTTCTGGTATGTCGATCCGTTGGATGGTACCAGCAACTACGCCAGCGGACTGCCCTTTTTCTGTGTCAGCATCGGATTGGCTGATAAGAACATGAAGCCCTTGGCGGGTGTGGTGTACGATCCATTTTCGGATGAGCTGTACAGCGCGGCGCTCGGTTATGGTGCAACCCGCAACGGTCAGCCGATCCATGTGTCGGATGAAACTGCGCTGGGCCAGTCTATGCTGTGTTCCGGTTTCCCCTACGACAGCTTCAAGAGTCCGGATAATAATATCCGCGAATGGAAAGCTTTTACTGTGAAAACACGTGGGCTACGGCGCTTCGGGTCGATTGCGCTGGAGTTGAGTTATGTGGCCTCGGGACGGTTGGAGGGCCTGTGGGAACGGTCTGTTAACGCGTGGGACGTGATGGCCGGAATCATTCTGATACGCGAAGCAGGCGGAACCGTCACCGATTACAGCAACCAAGAGTCGCATACGGTACATGATGGTAAACAGGTGCTTGCCAGCAACGGATTCATTCACCAGCAAATGCTCGAGGTGCTCGATTCGGCCAAATCTTTCACAGATTCTTAGGAATCCCTCAAGGCTGAGCTTGTGCGGTTGAATTCTACAATTAATGGAAGTGTAAAAGTTTCACTTTCGTTATCAGGCTGCAAAACACAGGCCATTCATGTCTTTCTCAAGTACGAATTTTACCGCACAGCAGTTCCATTCGAAGGTTGCAGCATCCGCTTCTAACACAATTTTGACTTACGACGATACACATCTCCTTGAGCGTATGTTCAAGGCCCTGCCGGATGTGGTGAGTATCTATGACGTGGAGGAAGCGCGAGTCATTTATAGCAATCGTTCACTGGCTCCGATACTCGGCTACGATGAAAACGCGGTTACAGAATTCCAACTGCATCCGTATGATCTGGCGAACACGGATATTCAATTCCAACGTGTGTTGAAGGCCAATGATGATGAGCCGATTGATGTCCGCTACCGTTTGAAACAGGCCAATGGACGGTGGAAGTGGTTTACAGATCGACAGGTTGTTTTCAAGCGGCACGCGGATGGCACAGTCGCGCAAATCTTAAAGACCACCCGTGATATTCAAAAAGAACACAAATCAGCCGATGAGTGGCTGTATTTCATCACCGAATATAACCTGCCGAATTTCGCATTGATGTTGTTTGACCATGACCTGCGCTATACGCTTGCTACTGGTATTCTGCTGCGACGGTTAGGATTTCTCCGGCACGATATGGAAGGCCACACGCTGCGGGAAACGGTCTCCGACGAGATCGCCGAATGGTTAGAGCCAGCATACCGAGCGGCTTTGGAAGGGTATGAAATCACACTGGAGCGGTTGATCGGTGACATTATTGTGAGTATCCAGTGCCTGCCAGTCCGCAACGAAATAGGTGAGATTACCGCAGGGATGGTGCTAGCAGAAGACATCACCGACCGGCAGCAGGCAATGGCCGCGCTGATTGAAAGTGAACAGCGCTTTGCCCAGTTTTCAGAAAATATGAATGCGCTGTTCTGGATGGTGGATGAGGGGAACAGGAAACCCCTATATTTCAGCTCAGCCTTTAAAGACATTTTAGGTGTTTCGGCTGAAGAAGTCCTCGACGATCTCAGTGTATTGATTAGTGTCGTACATCCTGAAGACCAAAATGTCGTTCGCAGCACGTTTCGGGAAACATTCGTCACTGGCCGTCATGAGATCAAGTTCCGGATTGTGTCACCGTCGGGGCAAATCCGGTGGTTGTTGTCGCGGGCGTTCCCGATTTATGACGACAAAGGCAAGTTGTACCGGATTGCCGGCATTGCTGAAGACATTACCCGGCAGACCGAAATGGAAGCGGCCACTTTCAATCTGGCACTCGAACAAGAGCGGATGCAGCTTCTATCACGGTTTATCGGTACTACTTCGCACGAACTGCGCACGCCGCTGACGATTATCCCCACCAGCCTTTATTTACTGCGCAAGGCTAACGATCCCACAAAAGTGGATGAGCGTTTGGGCATTATCGAGACGCAGGTGGCGCAGCTTGGCCGGTTAGTCGGGCAGATGCATATGCTGCTGCGGGTTGAAAGCATCGGTGATGGCCGCAGCGATAACCCTGTGTCGCTGAACAAGTTGCTGGGCAAGCTCGAACAGAATTTGTCACCGTCTGTGATCAAGAAAGAACTGACGCTCGAACTGGTTTTCGGCGACGACTTGCCGAACCTGTATGTCGATTCGGATTTACTGCTGCCTGCTTTGCAGAATGTGTTTGAGAACGCCATCAACTATACCGACGCCGGACGGATTCGCGTTCAAACGTCCGTGATCGGCAGTGAATTGGTGCTGACTGTGGAAGATACTGGCATCGGCATTTCTGAGGAAGATTTGCCGCACATCTTCGAGCGTTTCTACAAGGTCGAAAAAGAAAAGAAGCGCACGACAGTTGCCGCAGGCTTGGGCTTGGCTATCACCAAACGCATTATGGAGTTGACGGGCGGACATATTGAGGCTGAAAGCCATTTGGGACAGGGCAGTACTTTCCGCCTGAGTTGGTCGCTGTCCGTTTAGCCTATTCCACGCGTTTGCCCATGATAATGTCGGGCTTGCCTCGTCCATTGGCATCCGGGATGACGCCGGTGATGGCGTAGCCACATTTCTGATAAAACTCGTAAGGATGCCCCTTCAAGTTCTGAATGTGGGCGATCTTCTCCCATAACTTGTCATACAAATCACAGTTGGCAAGCGTGGTCATGCCATCTTCGTCATCCGTGCCAAGCTGTATCGTTAAGCCGCCGCGCTGTTTGACCTGCTGCTCAAAATCAGCGATCAACCCTCGCCCGATGCCTTGCTTCTGATGGTCAGGGTGTACCGCCATCGGATGTAGTTCCCAGACGTTACCATCATACTCTGGTAAGCCGCCGATCCAGCCCAGCACGGTTTGTCCATCATCACTGAGCGCCACACGGATGAAACCGCTCTCATTCACCATGTGAATTTCTTCTAGGCCTTCATCGATGGTTTTCCACGCGTCCCAATGTTCCTCGAAACAAACCACGAGCAGGTTCGCCATCTGGCGGCGCAGGTTGTCGTTATCAGGCAGAGAAACAATTTGCATGAAGGTGGCCTCTGTTAAACTCTAGTTTTACGATGGCTGTTCGAGTAACCATTTGCGGATGGCTTCAGCGGTGGCTTCCGGCTGTTCCAGCATCATCATGTGTCCGGCATCTTTTATCTGTTCGAGACGCGATCCGGCGATTTGCTCGTGGAGGTAAGTGCTGAATTTGAAGGGTGTCATCTGATCGTCCGAGCCGCCGATGATGAGCGTCGGGGCGTGGATTTGACTGACCTGTGAACGGAGATCAAAGGCGTTGCAGGCGACGTAATCGTTGTGGATGGTGGTCGGGTTAAACTCCGCGAGGCGCCGCTGGCTGCGACGGGAGAGCGAGTCGTTGGCCTGCTTGCCGTAATATAGGCTGACCAGCGTCTTGATCGTGCCTTCAGGGTCGGTCAGCATCGCGTTGAGCAAATTGGGACTGACGCCTAACTTCGCGCCGGTGCCGATCAGAATTAAGCCCAGTACCCGATCCGGATAACGCAGGGCCATCGTCTGGACGATGGCTCCGCCCATGCTGTGCCCCACGAGGATGACCTTTGGTAACTTCAGCGCATCAAGCAGAGCCAGAATATCACCGGCATAGGCGCTAATGCTGTTACGTCCTTCGCCTGAGCTGCGACCATGTCCGGGGAGATCGGCTGCAATAGCGTTGAGTTCGGGCATCCGGCGAATTTCGGCAGGCCAATCGAGGTGCGTGCCGCCCGCACCATGCACCAACAGCGTCACCGGACGGTGAATGGTCGGGTCACGGTGGTCGGCGTACCAGATGGGACCGTTAGCTGTCGTGATGAGAGGCATGATAAGGTCATCCCCCATAAATAAAACAAGCGGGTAAATATCCCGCTTGCTTGATCAATCAAACCATGATGAGCCTGTAGATTACTTACAGACGATGTTGTAACCCACGGCCTTAACCAGATCGCCCAAGAGCGGGACGCGATTCCACAAGCAGAGAGCATCGACCAAGAACAGACCTGCGACCGTGCCGCAGCAGCATAACCCTGACACAGCCGCGCAGCCGATAATCACCCAGCGAGTCATGCTACGTGGTTCTTCTTCGCGCACGGCATAAGGATCATAGTCATAGGCAGCACCGGGCGGCGGCGGCGGATTGTAGCCTCCGGCCTGTGCGGCTTGCTGACCGTATGCCCCTTGCTGTGGTTGACCCTGCTGCTGACCGTAAGCGGGCTGTTGATTATAGCCCTGCGATTGCGGCTGCTGTGGTTGAGCATAAGGCGACTGTGGCTGCTGCCCTTGTTGTGCCTGCGGGCTATATGGACTGTAAGGTTGGGGAGAGATGGGTGCGGTCGGCGCACGCAGCGGTGACTGCGGCGCAACCGGAGCCACATCCTGTCCCACGACGGCACCGGCAGTCCCGCGCGCCATTTCGTAACCTAAGGTCACCGTTTCGCCCAAGCCGATCATATCGCCGTTATTCAGGGGTTTGGCACCTGTCAGCCGCTGCCCGTTGACGAATGTCCCATTGGTTGACCCCAAGTCTTCCAAGGTGAAGCCACCCGCGCCGCGTGTGAAACGCAGATGGTGACGGCTGACTTCAGGATCATTGATGGTGATGTCGTTGGTGATGTCGCGACCAATGGTGATGATGTCTTTGTTCAGATCATAAACTTGGTTTGGCTGCGGCCCCCGGCGGACAACCAGACGAAAATTATCGGTGCTCTGCATAGTGTAGCGCCCCTCGTAGAAGCGGATGCGGTAGTAATTATGATGATTATAACAGCCTCAAGACAATAAGAGCAAGCAAGGGTTGTCACTCTGTAGGTCAGGCGTCAGCAAGGCGTAGGGACACAGCATATGCTCATTATCTTCTCTACAAATAGTCATCTTGAGCATTGATATACTCGGATTTTATAACGGATTCTCACAGGAGGTTTGATCATGCGGCGGGGGAACCGTCTATTGATTATGGGGGTATTACTGGTTGGATTTATTCTGGGTGGTGGCGCAGCGATGGTACTACTGCCCAATGAGGCACGTGTGACGGTGGCGCAGGATGCGGCGACTGCTGTTCCAACACCGACTGCGCTGGCTGATTCGGTGTATGCCGAACTGGATGCGCGTGACCAGATTATGATTAACCTGTACGACCGGATCAATCCATCGGTCGTGCATATTTCGAGCAGCCAGAATGTGCCAAGCTTTTTCTATGGGACGGTGCCACAAGAAGGAACCGGTTCCGGTTTCTTGTATGACGACCAAGGCCACATCGTGACCAATAACCATGTGGTTTCCGGCGCGGACAGCTTGAATGTGCTGCTGTCGAACGGCCTGAGCCTTCCAGCGCCGGTGGTCGGGACTGACCCTTATTATGATCTGGCCGTGATCAAAGTGAACTTGCCAGCGAGCACAGCATCACCTTTAGAGCTGGGCAACTCGGATACGCTCAAAGTCGGGCAAACGGTGATCGCCATCGGTAATCCCTTTGGCCTTGACCGGACGCTGACCACGGGCGTGATTAGCGCGTTGGGGCGGCGTATCGAAACTGATGCGGGTACGGCTATCGGGCAGGCCATCCAGACGGACGCAGCCATTAATCCGGGGAATTCGGGCGGCCCACTGCTGGATGCTCGTGGACGTGTGGTGGGGATTAACACCGCGATTAACTCGCCCAGCGGTGGTTCGGTCGGGATCGGGTTTGCTGTGCCGGTGAATATCATCAAGCAGGTTATACCGAGTTTGATCTCGCAGGGACATTACACCCATCCGTCGCTGGGCGTGCAGGTTGCGGAGATTGGCACGGAAGTTACGTCAAGTGATAACAGTGTGGATCATGGCCTGTTGATTGTGCAGATGGATGCGGGTGGCGCAGCCGAGCAGGGTGGCTTACAGGCGGCGACCATCAGCGTGCGGCGTGGGCGGTACGTGGTTTCCGGCGGTGACATCATCACGGCGATTGGGGGCAAGCCGGTTGCTTCACGCAATGATTTGCTGCTCGTGCTTGAAGAGAACTACCGCCCCGGGGACTCGGTGGACATTACCATCGTGCGGGATGGCAAGACCATCAACCAGACTGTGACGCTCGGATCAGAATAACGCCGTTGCACTTAACGGATTAGAGGTCTGTCTACTGTAACAGACCTCTTTGTTTTGTACTGCTAGTGATAAACGTCAGGACTTTAGTACGCCGATTCGTAAATTTTTCTTCAATTAAAGGCCATAAACGTCTACGTTAATGCTCAATCCTTCATTTGTGCTTACAATTGATTACGTAGGGAATAAACTATTTCGAGCATAGGAATGTGATACTCATGCATGACCCTAAGAGTCGGGATACCAAATATCTCAACGACAAAATCCACAATACCGATTCCTATATGCCTGTACGGGCCACAGGGCCACTGCATGAACCAATGCCTTGGGTGATTGAGATGCGTGTGGTGGGTACAGCCGCGACGCTGCAGGTACAGGTTCACGAAACAATGATGATCGGTCGCGCCGATCCCCAGCGTGGTCTTATCCCGGCAGTCGATTTGACTGCTCACAATGGACAAGGGTTAGGTGTTTCGCGCCAGCATGCGGTGATTCTGGTCAAGGATAACCGCATTTACATCAAGGATTTGGGCAGTGTGAACGGCACGCGTCTGAATGGATCGCTGCTGGCACCCAAGAACGAATATCGACTGCGTCATGGTGACGAACTGGCTATCGGGCAGGTCAAACTGCAAGTGCGGTTTATCGTGGTCCCAACGATTGCCATGACACCGAAAGGCACGACCAGTTCACTGGATGCACCTGTGCCGCGTATCGCACACGGCGAAACCGCTTTGATCGTTGAGAACGACCTTGATGTGGCGAAGGTCTTTCACATGGCGCTGCGTCATGCCGGCTTTACCGTAACCGTGGTCGAAAGCGCGGCGGCTGCGATTGGAATTATGTCACACGAATTCCCGCATCTGCTGGTGCTGGAATTGATGCTGCCGGATATGAACGGGTTAGACCTACTGCGTTATATCCGCAAGCAGCCAAATAATCAGAAGACGCAAGCCATCGTGTGTTCGGGCGCGACGGGCGGCTTCCAGATGCATCAGGCACTTGAAGCCGGAGCACAGATTTTCCTCGGTAAGCCGGTCAGCGTTGAGGATTTGCTCAAGGCGGCTTCCAAGGTGCTGAACCTCGAAACAGTCAACGTGATTCCACAAACCTAATTTATTAGCCCCGCTAAAGCGGCGTGTTGCAGCAGCATGATGGTTTTTCCGTCAGCAATTTCGCCGCTTTTGATCATGCTCAACGCCTCGTCAAACGGGATTTCCAACACTTCAATATCCTCACCGTCTGAGACCAATCCGCCACCATCGTTGATTTTCTGATGTTCTTGATACTCCGCCACGAAAAAGTAGAGCCGTTCGGTCACGGAACCGGGACTCATGAAGGCTTCAAACACTTTGCGCGGCTGCTGGATCAGATAGCCGGTTTCTTCGGCGGCTTCACGTTGGATGCTCGTCACGGGATCATCTTGGTCGAGTAAACCAGCACAGGTTTCGATGAGGATGCCGGAGTGCTGGTTGACGTAAGCCGGAAAGCGAAACTGCCGCGTTAAGATCACAGTCTTCTTGGTGGGATTGTAGAGCAGGATGGTCGCGCCGTTGCCCCGATCATAAGTTTCGCGGCTGACGGTTTGCCAGCTGCCATCACGACGTTGATATTCAAAGGTGGTCTTTTTGAGCACATACCAATCATCTGATAGAGTCTCAACCTGTTTGATGCGGATTTGTCTTTGCATGTTTTTCCTCGAATTTGCGGCTTTAGACTTGATAATAACCGCAAAAAAGCGCATAATAAAGATAAATAACGCAAATAACCGCAAAAAGAGATAATCGATATGCTTAAAGAAGAACGCCAACAGTACCTGCTCAACGCCCTCAAACGCGATGGTAAAGTGATCGCCACGGATATTAGCATTGCGCTCAATGTGTCGGAGGACACGATACGGCGTGATCTTAACGAATTATCGGATGCCGGTTTGCTCCGACGTGTACATGGTGGGGCGGTCGCCAAAGCGCTGACCGAAACGGCCTATACTAGCCGCAGTCAGCAGCAGGTCGAGGCTAAAAACTCGATTGCTCAAGCTGCAGCACGATTGGCACAGGATGGTCAGGTGATTTTGTTGGATTGTGGCACGACGATCACGCGCTTGGCTCAACTGCTGCCCGAAACACTCCACGCGACGGTCATCACCAACAGCCCTCCGGCGGTGATGGCGTTGGCCGAACATCCTTATCTTGAAGTAATCTTGCTGGGCGGAACGATGAATAAGGCGACGTTAGCAACCGTTGGCGCGGAAACGGCAGCGGCATTATCCCGTTTTCGGGCGGATATTTGCTTTCTCGGTGTCAACGGCTTGCATCCCGAAGCAGGTGTAACCGATTTCTCCTACGAAGAAGCGCAGTTAAAACGTATCATGATCGAGAACTCGGCGTCGGTGGTGGTGCTGGCCTCAGCCGATAAACTCGGTACCGTCGCGCCTTTTGTCCTCGCGCCTGTTACTTCTCTGACGCACTTGGTGACCGAGCATTCAGCTTCCGAGGCTGAATTAGAACCCTACACTAAAATTGGGATTACAGTGATCAAAACCTAGACATTAGGCTGTCTTTGATTGGTCGAGCAATCCAAGCCGTATTAAGCTTTCAGCGGTTGCAACAAGGGCATCTTCGGCTGATCGAGGTTTCCAGCCAAGCAACCGTTCGGCTTTTTCACTGGTGGATTTGCGAACCTTGCCCAAATCAGGGGCGATTTGCGCGGCTCTTGGACTCACTAACGCGGCCAGCCGCACCAACCAATCCGGCAGCGCGGCGGTTGAAACCTGACTCGCGTCATCACCCATACGTGCTTTCAGTGCAAGGGCACCTTCGCGCATAGACATATGGCCAGCAGTGGCTAGAAACCGCTCTCCCTTGGCTGCGGGGTTGGTCATGGCTCGCAGATGCAAATCCGCTACGTCACGCACATCGACGATGCCGAAGGATAGACTTGGCAAGCGTGAGATTTGGCCGTTCATCAATTCCTCTAGGACGCGGATGGAGGTCGAGTAATCTGGCCCCAACGCAGGACCGAATATCCCGACCGGATTGACGACCGAGAGTTCCAATGCACCGCCTTCATGGGCGATGAAATCCCAACCTGCCCGCTCGGCCAAGGTCTTGGATTTGGCGTAAGCGCTTACGTCTTTGCTGTTCACGTTGGTCCAATCGGCTTCTGTAAAAGTCTGATGTGTCGATTCGTGACCGTAACCGACGGCGGCGAAAGACGAGGTTAACACAACGCGCTTAACACCTGCGTTACGCGCGGCTCGCAGTACCCGCAGCGCACCTTCCCGTGCAGGGATGATCAGTTCGTCCTCGTGCTTAGGTGCCTCGGGAGGGAAGGGCGACGCCACATGAAGCACGTAGTCGCAGCCCGCTACAGCTTCCGTCCAGCCTGTGTCGGACGTGAGATCGGCAGCAACGAACGAGAGCGACTCCCCCGGTTCTGCACCGCCTACTTTGAGCATAGCACGCACATCCGCTTCACGCTTCAGCGAACGCACGGTCGTCCGTACGCGATAGCCCGCCTCCAGCAACTGCAAAATGCAGTGTACGCCCACGAATCCGGACCCACCTGTCACAAGCACTAATTCGTTCGTCATGCCAGAATGTTCTCCTGTATTGTGCAAGCGCTACGCTGAACCCTGAAGTCAATCCATTTTAGCTTGGATTATCTCTAGATAGCATGGCCGGGGAAGGCGATCTTGAGGCCGAGTTCCTCAAAGATGCGCATGATTTCCAAGTTGATGGTTTCACGCTCGGCAGTGAAGGCCGGCCAATCAGCGAGATTGATGTAACAGCGCACCAGAATCTCAAAGCCGTTATCACCGAAGTTGATGAAGTTGACGATGATCGAATCGGCTTGGACTTTTTCACGTCCTGCCAGCATGGTGCGGATGCCGCCCATCAATTCAACAATGTCTTTACGGGTGGCGCTGTAGGTGATGCGCAAGGTGGTGTTGTACCAGCGTTTATTGAGCCGTGACCAGTTCAAAATCGGAGAGGATGCCAATTTGCTGTTGGGAACGGTAACGTAGGATTGGTCAGGCTGGCGGATACGGGTCGAACGGATGCCGACATGTTCCACTGTGCCTTCAATGTCGTTAGATTTGATGAACTCGCCCACCATAAACGGTTGGTCGCCGACGATGGTGGTGAAGCCGAACAGGTTCTCGACCGTATCCTTGGCCGCCAGTGAGAAAGCCAAACCGCCCAAGCCGAGGCCAGCCACTAAACCGCTGACATCATATCCCCACTCTTGAATGATGATTACCAGCGCCAGCGCGATCAGAATCAATTTGACCGCCGTGCGCATGAAGGGCAGTAAGCGTTCGTTGATGGTTAATCCGGTCAGGCGGAAGAGGCGGTTGCTGGAAGGGGCGAGCGCGTCCACAATTTGATAGGCCGCCATCAGAACGGCGATGATGATAAGGACCCGCCCCAGATGGACAACGAAAATCGACGTGGTCGCGTCTACATTCAGGATTTCCGCGCCAATCATGAGGCCAAGAGCGATGATAATCAGACGCGCTGGAATGGTCAGTATGGTCAGTACAACCTCATCCCAATCGGCTTCTGTGCGTTTGGCGAGCATATGCAGCGGTTTGACGACCAGTGCCGCCAGTAAACGGCGCAGCAACCAGAACAGCAGCAGCACCAGTACAGCCAGCACAACCCGCGTCAGATTGTCGCGTAACGCAGGCGAAAGGTTATTCCAGAATGTGGTGACGTAGTCCATAAGCGGCGTGTTCCATATGCACCAATATCCTTATGAATATGCCCGAAGCCACACAGAATGGCAAATGATTAGAGCATCACATGGGTTCGAAAACACAAGAGGCTGGGGATTTTCCCAACCTCTTGCTGTTGTTATAGGATGCCGTTTATCGTGATCGGAGCGCCGAATTAGCCCCCAAGCTGACCACGAACCGCACCATCAGGGAAGTCTGTGGTGTGTATATTGACATAGAAGCCTGCTGGATTGGTCGCGATCTCATTCAAGAGCGCGGCATCAACCTTGACGCAGCTTACCGCATTGCCACTGGCATCCGGCACCACGTCGAAGGGGACAACGGGCGGGCCACTGACTCCGACTGCGCCTCGATGAATGTGGCCAGCAGTAGCAGGCAAGGTGATGTTCTGGACGGTGACGTTGTAGCATACCTGTGAATTGGGCATGTCAACCGTAATGGCCGCTGTGCCCGTACCATCGGGGTCAGCCGGTTGGGTTTCCTGCGAGCCGGCCATCGTGGTCGAGAAGTTCACGGTCGTCAGGTTGCCGCTGGTGGTTGCACCTGTGCTAGCACCGGCTTCGGCGGTCGCTTCACCGGTTGCACTCGTGCCCATATTGCTTTGCAAGTCGGTGAAAGCCACGATGTTGTAGAAGGTGTTTAATTCCGCACGGAGCATCGTACATTCCTGCGGTTCACCGGCAATTGAGGCGGTGGTGAGCGTCGTCAAGCTGCTCATATCG
This sequence comes from Aggregatilineales bacterium, assembly GCA_044226855.1. Lineage (GTDB taxonomy): Bacteria > Chloroflexota > Anaerolineae > Aggregatilineales > Phototrophicaceae > CFX2. The sequence goes on along the minus strand of JBGAGF010000003.1, from coordinate 327,553 downwards.
GTGCCCGCTGGCATCATGGTCGCCATCTGATTCATCATGGACGTCTGATCCATGTTCATCATCATGCCCATATTGGTGATTTGATCCTGTGTCATCATCATCCCCGGCATCATCATGGATTGGCCGTGGATGTTTTTGAACCAAGGTGTGAACTGTCCCATATCAATGGTGGTCAGGTCAACGAAGGATGTGGTATTGCTGGTGTTGGCTGCCTGTGCCGCCTGCATCACGCCCGAGAAGCCGAAATAACGTTCAGCAATGTACAGGTTTAAGATCAGGTCAGAGTCGCAGGTGACGAGACCATTCTTGGATTGGCCTGTCGTTCCCGATGTAGAAGCTGTTGGTGCTAAAGTCGCTTCTGTCGTTGGGACGGCCGTTGCGCTAGAGGAGTTCGATGTAGAACCCGATGTATCTGTGGTGGCCTCGGCGGTCACTTCAGAGGTCATTTCCATCGTCGGTTCACTGGTCATTTCCATGGTTGCATCTGATGTGGGTTCCAATGTCGCCTCACCGGATGGCGTGGCAGTTGGGTCTTGCGCGTGCACCAGCGCGAGGCTCATCGGCAGGGCAAAAAGCGCGGTAATCGCTAGTACCCGAATAACCTTTCGCATTTGGTTTCTCCTTCACTCATAAAGACTATGTCCAATTCGGACATGTCTGATCGTATGCCTGCCAACAAGCAAAGCCATCAACAGAATGACCGATATTCCAATAGGACAGTTAGGTTAGTGCCGTTAGGTAAACCCGTACAAAACGGATGTGAAGCGCGTACCGCTAAAAGAGCTTTTTGCCCTTCCCCCTTTTCTATGCCATCATTAACCCCGTAATGAACCTTTTTGTGGTGTAATGGTATCTATTTTATGATGGCGAACCTCACCTGATTTCAGGAGTATTGGTATATGAACGGCACGAATCGGCTGCCCCTTGTTGGGCTGGTAGTGATGATTATTGTGGCTGTTTTTGCGCTGGCGCTGCAGCAAAGTGCCGTTAATGACTTGCGGACACAAATGACGCGCGCCGCACAATCAGATAGTGATAAGGGAACGGCGGTCGCGATGGCGCAGGCCGCTTCGGGTACGCAAGCACAAGCTGAAGTCGGGCAGGCCACGGCTCTCGCTGCTGCGCAGGGTGCTGGTACGGCGCAGGCCACTGCCCAATCCGCCGCAGGAACGGCTGCCGCTCTCGTGGATGATGCGGGTACACGCAGCGCCGAATTCGCCGCCACGACGACCGCCAACAGTGATGCCGTGCAGGCCACTGTAACGATGAACGCCTATAATGTCGCCACACTGCAAGCCGAATCCACCGCTGAAGTCGCCACCTTACAGGGACAGCTTGCGGAGCAATCCACTCAGCAGGCGGATACGGTCGCCCAACTCGGTACGGCCACCGCCCAACTTGATCTTGCCGAATTTGCCCGTCAAGCCGCTGAGGATGATCGCACCAACGCGCTCAATCAACTGTGGGCGATGGGTACGCGGCAGGCAGACAGCAGCAGCCAATTGGCAACCGCTCAAGCTCTGCTGACCAACGCACCTCCCGCCACCGCTGCGCCGCCTGCGACTTCGACTCCCGAACCCGCAGCCACAACCATCAACAACTCAACTGAGCCTACCGCAGCATCCGGCAGCACCACTTCGAGTGCGCCTGCCAGCAATGGCCCTGTTGCTCAGAGCTTTACCTCGACTGATAAAAAGGTGAAGGTCGGCTATCCAGATGGCTGGTTTGTGCAGGAAACCCAGAGCGGCACCATTGTCGTCGTCAATCAAGAAGCGATGTTTACCCGTACCAGCAATAAGATAACCACTGGTCAGATTGAGGTGGATGTGGTGGCCGGAACCTACACCCAATTTAATCTGACACCCGGTACAACGCCTGATGAACTGATCAAGCTGATTACCGATAACATCAAAGCGCAGCAGCCTACTTATACGGTCAGCGCACCTACTCCCATCACCATTGGCAAGTATCCAGCCGTGCAGGTGCTGGTGGACGACGGTGAAAATGATTTGAGCATCAACGTCGTACAGCTCACCCAAAATGCAATCGCATTGATCTATGGATTATCAGCAAAGGGTGAAGGTGCGACGAATATGGATCAGGTTTTGACGATTGCCGCCAGCGTCACGTACACCGAATGATGGGACGCTGATCCGACTTTCTCCCGTTGTGTCATAGCGAGAGATGCGTGTACAGTATAAAAAGTGGACACGCATCTTACCTTTAAGGAAATGAGCTATGACATCACCTGATCCCAACCCCAGTGCCGCTGCGCATGAGGCTTTACAGCGCCAGTGGAAAGACCTCTTCGAGAAAATCAGCCTGCCGGATATCAGCCGAACCGTCACGGATACCAGTGATAAACTGCAAAATCTGCCGGGGGAAATTATTCGCATCCGCCAGCGCGGTTATGTCTATGCTTCGTATTTGGAACAGAAGCGCGACGTGCTGGTCAAACGCTGGGACGACATTAAGCGTAATATTCAAGCCGCTGTTCATGCCGAAGCCGATACCTTCCGCACTGAATACAACCGCATCGACAGTTTGATGACGGATCTCAGCCGCCTCATTTCTAATCCGGCGACGCTCGAAAGCCGGATGCCGCCCATCCGCCAGCGCATTCAGGAATTGCAAGACCGAGTTGAGGCCACCGAGCGCAAACTCAAGGCTGACCTCGGTTCACTGCCTGCCGATGTTGATCAAACACTGAGCCAATTGACCGACATCACGTGGTATCTTGATCAAAAGGATGAGGCCAGCTTCAAGTTCTTGGCTGGTGAAGCCTTGTTCCTCGCCGCCAAAGCCGAATGGGTTGAAACAGGCAAGGGCAAGAACGATCCGGATGGTATCCTTTATCTGACCGATCAGCGCTTGGTCTTCGAGCAAAAGGAAACGGTTGGCAAGACCTTAGGCTTGTTCGGCGGCAAGAAAGCGCAAGAATTGAAATGGGAAGTGCCGCTGCACCTTATTACCGAGGTCAAAGCCGAAAACAAAGGTTTGTTCGGTGGCAAAGATATGCTGTACTTCACGCTCAAATCGGGCGCACCGTTCTCGCAAATCACGGTTGAGGTCAAAGGTGGTGTGGCCTGTAAATTCTGGGCCGCCCAAATCCAGCGCATGATCAGCGGCAACACCAAAGATGAACGCGCTATCCAGCCCGACGCCGAAGCGCTGGACGCCATCAAGAAAGCGCCGACGGCTTGCCCCTCCTGCGGTGGAACACTGCCGATGCTGGTAGCAGGTCAGCACCAGATTGATTGTGTCTACTGCGGCACGGTCATTCGCGTTTAGCAATTCATAAACTTGTAGGAGACGCTCGGATGGAAGAGATCACACTGCGCGATGTCCTTCCATCTGACGCGCCTGCCTTAGCCTACATTCTGTGTACCGCGAATGAACAAACCTTTCGCGGTTTAGTCCCCGATCAATGCCTCGAATTTCCTGAAACTGAAAGTGTCGCTAATTGGCAGCGTACTCTAACCGACGGACTGCCGGACGGCGATTTTATGGTGATGGCTGTTATCCCAAATGGTCAGGTCGTCGGTTATGCATGGTCAGGTGCCAATGATAAGGACGCCCTGTTTCAGGCCGAACTGCGGCAGCTCATGATACTGCCTGCGTATCAACGACAGGGCATCGGAAAACGGTTGATGATCTATGCTGCCAAGCATTTACTGCAACGAGGCTTACAGAGCATGCGGGTTGAAGTGCTGCGCATCAACCCCAACCGCGCATTTTATGAACGCCTCGGCGCAAAGTATCAAACCGAATATCCCTACGATTGGGACGGGGTAGCGCTAACGATGTGTGTTTACGGTTGGCCGGACATTCGTTCACTGCTTACTGCCGAACCTCAATAACCTACTTATTTCTTCTTTCGCAAATGATAGGATGATAGTCGTCCATTTTTCAATTCGTCTTGGATACGATACACTGTTGCAAATTCTATAAAATAAACATATATATTTTTTGAGGTGTCGATATGCCGCTCTTTGATACTACAGGTATAGATTTGAGTGAACAGGTTGCGGTCATCACTGGGGGTGGACGTGGACTTGGGCGTGCAATGGCTCAAGCATTGGCGCATGCAGGTGCCAAGGTCGCCATTGTTGCTCGTTCTGAAGACCAGCTTGCTGATACGGCGGATGCCATCCGACAAGCCGGTGGAACAGTGCTGGTTGTTCCTGCTGATATTACCGACCGTCAAGCTGTCCAAAAGATGGTTGAAACGGTACAGCATGAGCTTGGGGAGATTGATCTTCTCGTAAACAATGCGGGCATTACGGGGAAGCCTAGTCCTATCTGGGATATGGACTTTGAAGATTGGCAGCGCACAGTTGACGTCAATCTGCACGGTTCTTTTCTGTGCAGCGTAGCCGTACTCAAAGCAATGATCGCGCGTCACAGGGGCCGAATTATCAACGTGGCGAGTGGTGCTGCTATGGGATCGATTACCTATGGTAGTCAATATTGCGTTTCGAAAGCGGCTCTTTTGCGGCTGACAGAATGTATAGCGGACGATGGCAAAGCACACGGCATCATCGCTTTTGCCATTGACCCCGGTTCGGTTCGTACCGCCATGACCGCCTATCTCATGGAATCGGAGGAAGGACGAACCTATGTGCCTTGGTATCGAGAGTTTATTTTAGGCGGTGGTGATGTTCCGGCTGAATTTTCAGCCAGCCTCGTAACGCTGCTCGCATCAGGTAAGGTGGATCGCTTATCTGGACGGTTTTTACGGGTAACGGATGATGTAGATCGCATGATTGTTGAGGCTGAGCAGATTGTAAAGGACGACTTATACACGCTGCGGATTAATACGCTCAAAGATAGCGGTGACTAGTCTTCGCGTTCAGTCATCCTCAAAGGTGGACATCAAGCGTCGATAGGCTTCATTCAGCGCTTGCATCTGGGCGGTGGCATCCGGTGCTTTATTCACGTCCGGATGGATTTTCCGCGCCAGATTGCGGTAGGCGGTTTTGACATCCTCTTCTTCGGCGTCCAGTGAAATGCCCAAAACGGCATAATATTCGGCGTAGGAGTCCGGTTGAGTTGAGCGCGGCGGCTGCTGGCCATCGGTATCCGTCTGATAGCGGTGATGTTTATGTGGTGTCTTGTCACTGAAGGTTGCGACGCGCCATCTGCCACGTATGAACGGCGTTTCGACCTCGACCACGATTCCCTGCAACTGCCGCATGTTGACCGTCTTGCCATAGCGAATTTCGCGGTAGGGACCGATGCGGTCATAGTGGATGGGATAGATGAACAGTTCTCCGCCGAAGATATCGTAGGCCCACAGCTTATCCCCGTAGAGTGCCAGCAGCGGCCATTCCCAATCTTCGACTTCGATGACGTGGCCTTCCGGCGGCAGCAGCATATCCGCCCACAGGATGAACAGGGTATACAGGCCGTTGGCTTGGTTATAGGCGATGGTGTTTTTGATCTCGTAGGCGGGGATCGAGCTTTCGATAATGTGGATGCTGATGCCTTCTCCGGTGGGCAGGCTCAGATGGATGATGTCGCCACCATCTTCGTGGATGATTGCACCAGCATGCTTCAACTGCCAAACGAGGAACGCGCCTGCTTTATACGTATCTAAGCGCACCACAAAACCCTACCTATAAAATCAGCCTTCCGGGGAGTGGGGGAATAAAGAGAGACGTTCGCGTGAACGCCTCTCCGCCTGTCTCTATAGTACCTGATTTTGACCGGATTATCTATGTATTGAACTCGGTGCCTTGGCTGTTAACTGCGTTTTATCACTTGAACAGTTCGCGTACGATGATGTTGCGCTGGATTTCGCTGGTGCCTTCATAAATCTGGAAAATCTTCACGTCGCGCAGTAGCTTCTCCACCGGATACTCTTTCATGAAGCCGTAGCCACCGAAGACCTGAACAGCGTCCACCGCTGCTTTGGTCGCCATATCCGCCGCGAAGGCTTTGGCATAGGCCGGAATCTTCGGGTTAGAAATGCCCGCTTCCACCTGCCACGCGGCCTGCCATGTCAGCAATCGTGAGGCTTCATAGTTAATCGCCATATCCGCGATCTTATGACCGATTGCCTGATGCTGGTAAATCGGCGTGCCGAAGGCTTCACGTTCCTTAGCGTATTTGACGCACTCTTCCAGTGCGCGGCGCTGCAAACCGACTGCCGCTGCGGCCACACCGGGGCGGCTGTAATCGAAGACCTTCATCGCCAGATAGAAGCCTTGACCTTCTTCGCCCAAGCGATTTTCTTCCGACACTTCCACGTTCTCAAACACAATCTCCGCTGTATCACTGGCGCGCTGGCCGAGCTTATCAAACTTTTTGCCGACCTTTACGCCCGGTGCATTGCGGTCAATGATGAAGGCGGTCATGCCGCGATGTCCGGCGTCAGGATTGGTCTTGGCGAAGACGGTGAAGAAATGGGCGTGGCTGGCATTGGTGATGAAGATTTTGGAGCCATTGATGATATAGCTGCTGCCTTTTTTCTCGGCGCGGGTCTGGATGCCGACCACGTTCGAACCGGCTGCCGCTTCGGTCACGCAGTAGGATACCAACTCACCTTTTTCCGCCAGCCTTTCGCCCAGCCAGTGCTGCTTCTGCTTGTCATTCCCCGCCAGAATAATCGGCAGTGAACCGAGCGCGTTGGTGCTGATGCTGGTGCTGATGCCGGTGCAGCCATAGCCCAATTCTTCGGCGACCAGCACTTCTTCAAATGGAGACGCGCCTACGCCACCGTACTCCGCCGGAATGTTCATGTTGACGATGCCCAACTCACGCGCTTTTTGGAAAATGTCATCAGGGAAAGTGGCATGTTCATCGAAGTCGGCTGCGACCGGAATAATCTCGGCGGCGGTGAATTCCCTTGCCATCTTTTGGAGCATTTTCTGCTCTTCCGTCAGCGCGAAAGATACACCCGCTTGCACTTTTGTCGTGTCAACCATTTTTTGATCTCCAAAAAATAATCTAATCTTCGTTAGATTAAATTATATTGGAAAACATCCTCGCTTGCCAATTGTACTAGAGTTTAAACTTTTATTACAAATAATTAACAAACTATCGCCTGATCTCGCCCTACAATAGAAAGGTATTCATCATTTCTGGGGGAAGATCCAACGTGAAAATTCGTATGCTTATACTGCTCAGTTTGTTAATCATCGCCTTAGCGGCCTGTAACCGCGGTAACGTGAGTGATGTGCAGCGTGACCCGAACGGCGGTGTGGACGCCACTGTTACATTGACGGAACAAGAAGTGAATGACGCGGTGGTCGAGGCGCTTTCGAAGCAGGGCAATCCACTGCTGCGCAATCCCAAGATTGACTTGCAGCCCGGTCAACTGGTCATCAACGGTGAACATGAACGCCGTGACGGCAAAGGCACTGTCAGCGGCAGTGTGACTGCTACGGTTACGGTGCAGAATGGTTCGCTTCTAGCACAGATTACCAAAGCCGATATCGAGGGCTGGGATGCGACCGATTCACGCATCGCCGAATTCAATCAAAAACTGACGGATGCCTTCAACCGCCGTGCTAACCGCGACAACAAACAAATCACTTTTACGGCCATCACTATTACCGATACCAATTTAACATTTACGGTCAATGTTAAACGGGCTTGAAACAAACCGTTTTGTTATGGGCTGATCGCGAGGTCAGCCTATTTTGTGGAATGCGCGTTACACGGCATCAAAAAGTGATATTCTTTTGAACATGATTTCCCTTAAACCACCCCGAATTTAGACTCTCCCTCGATTTTCCCTCATGAAATTGCTGCATAAAATGCAAAAACAGTGTACAAATAAACGTTAATTGGTTATGTTGAAAAAGATGCAAGAATAAAACGATCATCCATGTGTAAAAACAGGACTTTTTGCTCATCAAAATTGATGTAAATATTTGCTTTCTTTTATACGCATCATGTGCTATAAAAATGCGCTTATTTGTAAGCCCTTAACAGAGAGATGGACGACATGACTGAACCCTACCAAATCCTCATTCTCTATCGCCCATCTAATCTGATCGAACAGTCAGAGTTTTTGACCAACTCCAACTGCGATCCCACTGTCCAATTGGTGGATTCGGGCCTTCAAAAAGAGGGCTTTGATACCCAGATCATACTGGTCGGGGAAGACATTGAAGAAGTGCTGCGCCGCTATGACACCAGCAGCACGGTCATCTTCAATTACTGTGATGGTTTCCATGATGGCCCGTCCGGTTATGATCCCATCACCTTTCTCTACGAAACGCTCGGCTTTGCTTACACTGGCGCAGATGACACCACCTTAAAGCAAGCGCTGGATAAGAGTATTGCCAAAGCCCAACTGCTGCGGCACGGCATCCCGACGCCGACTTATCGCGTCTTCAACGATAGCAATGTCAACGATTGGAACCTGTTTCCCGCCATCGTAAAGCCCAACGGCTATCACGCGTCGTATGGCATTACCCAAAAGGCTGTCGTCCATTCCCACCATGAACTCAAGCAGCAGGTTGAATATCTGCTCGATGAATGGCAGCAGGCCGCGCTCGTTGAAGATTTTATCGGCGGGCAGGAATACCGCGTCAGTTTGTGGGGCAATGCGGAAGTCGAAGTGCTGCCGCTCATGTCGGTGCATTATCTGCAAGCGCCTGACCCACAGGAAGCTTTTCAGGATTACGATACCAAGTGGGATGAAAGCCGGATGCACTTTGAGATTCCGGCGCAGGTCAAACCGTCGGTTAAAACCCACATCGAGAAAATCGCCAAAGCCACTTACCATGCTACGCGGATGCGTGACTACGGCGGAATCGATATTCGCCTGCGCGGGGATATGCCGTATGTCCTCGATCCCAACCATAATCCCGATATTTCCGAAGTCAGCTACATCGTTCGGATGGCGGGTACGCTTGGCTACAATTACGCCGGAGTTTTGGCGCGGATTGTTCGATTGGCTGCCATGCGCCGTACACGTCATCACATTCAGTTGCCGCCGGATATGGTGATGGAAGAAGCAGTGGTGGTTCGTGCTGAAAAACGTTCGCGCAGCCGGGAACGCGCCAGACGTTAAGTGTTTCGGCGCTGCTGGATTTTTTGCCACAACCACAGCAGGGCATAGGCTGAAAACAGGAACAGCAGGGGATCAGTCGGCACACGGTAGCGCGTCGAGGGGTGGAAGATAATATACATCACGGTCATGCTGATCTGGACGAACCACAGCAGGCTGACTTCACGCCACTGCTTCCACGTCAGCACCACACCGATGATGCCTAACAGCAGCAAACCGCCCCAATAGAGGATATGGATAGGCCGCCCGATCCGGTCAAACAGCGAACCCGAGTACTCGCCGACCGGATCCCCCGGTGGAAGTTCCCCCAATTGCAAATCGCCCTGTGTGTTGGTTTCCTGAATGGCGTTCCCCTGATAGTCTAAACGCGGAACCTGTCCATTGACCGGATTTTTGCGCGGCGCGATGTCGATGCTCCAATAAACGAGGAACTTCGTCCAGATCAAATCAGGTATTTGTTCGGGGTGCGTCCGCAAATACTGCATTCCGAATTCAAATCGTTCTTGGCTGGCCTCTAAACCCAGTCGCTCGGTGGCTTGGATCGGAGGTGCGGGAACCCACTGCACATCATAACCCGCGCGGAAGAAGGGAATCGTGTATTCGCTGTTCCCTTGATAAAAATTATCTCCGAAGTTCAAAGCCGTCGGGACGAAGGCCTTGTAGATGCCATAATTTCGTACGATCCAAGGGATCATGACGATCAAGCCGACAACCGCCACAGGCAGCAATCGCATGATCGTCTGCCACAGTGACAGCCGGAATAAGAACCACACCGCAGCTAGAATTGCTAGAATTGGAAGCAGCGACCGCGTGAGCATTGACAATCCTAAAACGATACCTGCCAGAATCGCTAAGCCCCAAGTTCCTTTGTCCAACGTCGGACGTTCGCGCAGCAGCACCATCAGCAGCACAAAGGCATACAGCAGCGTCATGAAGAAGGGTGTATCAATGAGCGTCAGGTTTTGAAAAATCAGATAGGGATAGAGTGCATAGAAGAGGCCAGCCAGCGCGGCTGCCCATTCGTTTGATTTGAAAAGCCGTTTGCCAATGTGATATAAGCAAGTAATGGACAGGCAGTCCAGCACGATATGAAATGCCGAGACCGATAATCCACTGCGTCCGAAAAGGGCATAGACACCCGCCAGTGCATAACTATAGAGCGGGGGGATCATCGCATCCGGTTGGTCGGCAAAGCGTCCATAAATGCCCGTCTGGAGCAGATTTTGCGCGTAATAATCGTAGGCGTCCGAGCCATGCACAGTACCAGTTTGTTCAAAACGGAAGATCGACGGCACCGCAAAAAAGATAACGATGCGGGCGGCAATGGCTATTATGAGCACGGCGGCGAGTTTGTGGTCGGCGATTCTGGTGATGAGCGAGGGGCGTAGGACAGAAATACTCATGCGTGGTGACGATCCATTTGAGTTCTCATTAAACGCGTGTATTGTACCGTGCGCTGTCAAATCCTCCATGTACCGTTCAAGTATCAAAAGGGGAGCGATGAACAATGATCGAACGCACCAAAGTCTTGGCCTACATCACACATGGGAATCGTCTCTTGGTTCTGACCCATCCTGAATCACCTGAAGCGGGTATTCAAGTTCCCGGTGGTACCGTCGAACCCGATGAGGATATTGCGGAAGCTGCCCTGCGCGAGGCCACCGAGGAAAGTGGCCTAACTGGCTTACGACTCGGCGATTACTTGGGCAAACTCAGCCTAAATCGTGCCGATGTCGGTCTCGATGAAATTCATCACCGTCATTACTTTCACGTCTGGTGTGATCACGCGCCACCTGAAGCATGGCGGCACTACGAATTCACCGCCAGTGATCGCCCTGCCAATCATGAACCCATTCCCCTCGATTTCCACTGGGTTGATCTACCGCATGGCGTCCCGCCACTGATCTCCAAACACGGCGCCTTTATTCCCAAACTGATCGCGCTGCTTGGGTTGTGACTTTCTCTCTTATCTCTGTGCCTTTGTGGTTAGGCCTGCTTGTCTTTCAGCCAGGCCAAGAGTTCGCGGTCAAAATCGTCAGGCTGCTCCAACTGCGACGTATGCCCGCTGTTCTCGAACACACGGATGCGCAGGTCATGGAACTTTCCGCGCACCGCATTCCACAGATGCGGCGGATTCCAATAATCGTAACGACCCAAACCCAAAAACACGGGCAGGTTGAGTTTTTCAAGCCCAACCGTAATATCCAACTCGCGGAACAGCTTCCCCCACACATAGTCGAACATTTCAGCGTTTGTCTCCACGCCTGCCCACAAATGCCGTGCATCATAGGTATAGTCGTACCAGATACGTGGGCCGGAGCGGATCGAACGGTGAATAAACCCATGCTTGGGATCGGCCTGTAAATCGGCTTCCAGATGGCTCAAACTTTCGGCCAGTGCAGCCTTACGTTCTGGCGCAACCGAGTCCGCCAAATATTGATCGGCTGCCTCGAAACTGGCGAATGTACTGTCGGGACTGATCGCCAGCAGCACCACATGTGACACATGCTGTGAATATTTCTTGGCATATTCCAGCGCCAGATAAGCATGTCCCGAATGCCCGATGATGATCACCTTGTTCAAGCCGAGTGCCTGCCGTACTGTTTCAATATCATCGACCAGCACGTTTAACTCGAATGACGCGTTGCTATAAGGCACTGTCGCCTTCCCAAACCCGCGATGATCGACAAAGATTAGCCGCAAGTGATCACGTAAATGCGCCGAAAAGGTGCGCGGATAATACACTGCAGTCCCGATGACCAGCGCGTTCGGTCCTGTACCTTCGATGCTGTAGCCTAGTTCGAAGCCATCGACGGAGATGCTGCCCTGTTGTTCAGCCATAATACAATTGTCCCTTGCTCACATGAAAACCAACGCTCATTTTACGAATACTATTCGCTTACTCGACCATCCGATAATTTATTCAACTTGCGTCTCGAACGATGGTAGAATTTACACAGTCGAGTTCGCCACCTAAGGATAAGCCTGAATGAAATATGCCCTAACACTGTTGTTGACGCTGCTCCTATTGGGCATTTCCATAACCCACGCCCAAGACACATTATCCTCCAGCAGCACGGACGGCTACATGCGTTCGGCCCGATTGGGCATCAATCACATCAGCGGCGTAGAAGAAGTCACCAGTGCCGCCCGTTACCAGAAAGCGCTCGAACTCGGCGCAGGTTGGAATCGCTGGCCGATCTATTGGGATCGCGTCGAAACTAAAGCCGGCCTCTTCGATTGGTCGGGCTATGACCGCCTCGTCGCTGATGATCTGGCTCAGGGCCTGAGCATTGATGCCATCTTGCTCGGTCGTCCTGCTTTTTACGCCGAGGATACGCGCATTAAAGGGCTGCAAGAGCCGATCTTCGCTGACGGCAGTGACACCCCCAGCCAGAGCAAGAAACTCAATCCCAAAAACTACTGGGTCAACTTTGTCCAGAAAGCCGTCCTCCGTTACAAACCCGGCGGCGAACTGTCTCAGAAGCAGGGTTGGCCGTCAGACAAAGGCATCCGCATCTGGGAAATCTGGAACGAGCCGGATTACCCACCGTTTTGGTCGGCTAGCATCGGCGATTATGCCCGCCTGCTGAAAAGCGCCTACCTCGTCATCAAACAGGTCGATCCGGACGCGCAGGTCATGTTCGCTGGACTGCTCTTCGGCACCAGTGACAATTGGCTGGCGCGTGTGCTGGCGATTTATCAGGACGACCCGTTCCATGAGGCCTACAACTGGTACATGGATATGGTGGCTGTCCACAACTACAGCTACCCGTGGCGCAGCGGTTGGCTGGTGAACGTCGTCGATCAAACGCTGATTGCCTATAAACTCAAGCGTCCCATCTGGCTCAACGAGAGCGGCGTTCCGGTTTGGGATGATTACCCCGGCCCACTGTGGGCATCGACCCCCGCCGAGAAACAGCTTCGCGCCACCAGTGAGCAGCAGGCCAACTTCTTCATCCAGAGCGCGGCTTATGCCTATGCCGAAGGGGCGTCGGTCGTCTTTTTCCATCAACTCTTTGATGACTGCGGCAACCAGCCCGCCGGAACCGATTTCAAATATCACATCACGCCCACTTGCCCCGGTTCACTATGCAGCGGGGATGCCTTCGGCCTGTTCCGCAACGAAGCCGGATCAGTCTGTTTTAGCCATCATCCCAAACCGGGTACGCCCCGCCCTGCGGCCCAAGCCTATCAACTGGTCGCTGATATTTTCGGCACAGGCGAATTGGATAAGCCCAACATTTCGACTATCGACAACCGCGCTACATTGATTACCTTCGACCGTCCCAAATCCGACCAGCGAATCTATCTCGTCTGGAACAACTCGCTTGATCCGGTGACCATTAAGCTGCCGGTGGGGAAAGATACACTCGATGTCCGTACCCTTACGGCGCAGTACACCCGCACGCCAGATAAAAAGGGCTTCCTTGAACTGGAACTTCCACCTGCCGATTGTGATTACTTCCCCTTCTTGCAATCCACCGACATCACTGGCATCGGTGGCAGCCCACTGATATTGATCGGTAAGCTGCCCCCTGCGCCAACCGCCGCCAGCAAAGAAATTCTGCCGACGCTCGTACCCCCTGTTGTCACACCCCGCACCAAATGCGCCAGTGTGACGTCATCCGACAAACCGAAGTGATTCACCATCCGCAAATGCGATACTGTTTTTAAGTGAAATATATTTGTAGGGGCAAGATATACCTTGCCCCTACGGCCTATTCGATCTATCGGTTTGACCTTATTCCCTGCTTCAACCCTTACGGCTGCCACTGGAACAGCCCGACGGTTCCATCAATCGGCTTCACCGTGTCAGGACCCAACTCAACCAAGTTGACGCTGCCATAGGGTGATCCCGCATCCGTGAACTGTGCGTCCAGATGGATTGGCAGCACCTGACCATCCGGCGAGAGCGTGCCGATGTTCACCGGATTTTGGGACGAGTTCTGGATGAACGTCATGTGCACCTGCCCGACCACGTTCGCGTTGAAGTCGTAGTCGAGGATAAAGGTTTTAACCTGATCAGGAAATGCACCGATCGATTGTCCGAAAACACGCACCACACCCGGTTGAATCTCGACGGCTTGCTCAGCAAATAAGGTCGCACTGGTCACGGATCCAAACTGCATGGCCTCCGTGTAAGTGTTGATGTCATTTAGACTATCGGCGACATGCAGTGCCGGTTCGCCTGCTAGACCGCTGTTGCCGTACAGCAGCACCTTACCATTGCTCAGCGGCAGCAAATCCGTATGCACTTGACCTTGCAGCTCTTGCAGCTTGCCGGTCGCCAGATCAAGCACGCCGACCGTATTCCACTCCCAAACACCGACGTCTACCACCAGCTTGGACGCCTTACCGTCCTTGTCCATCACGAACTGCTCTGGCGCATACAGCCGGAATTTATCAGCGTTGGCTGCGTTCTCTTCCAACTTAACGTCCGCCAGCAGCTGCTTGGTCTGGCGGGTACCCAAGTCCAGCAGCCATACACCGTTGTCGGGATAGGCTATATACTGTCCATCAGGGCCGTACACCGGACTGTGATAAAACTGCGTTGCGGTAATCGGTGCTAGTGCTTGTGCCTCTTCAGTGTGGATCGGCTGCAACCATAACTGACCATCACTAATATAGGCCACGCTTAACCCGTCATAGGCCGCGCCAAACGTCAGCACATTGCTCGTCGCATGGGTCACTTGCCGCGCTTCACTCTTGCCGTCCAGCGACAGTTGGTACACCTGCTGGACACCGTTGGCATCCGCTTTCAAAAAGTAACCGATGCGAGGTGCTGCGTCCTGCGCATGAATCACGGTTGCGCCCACGACCAGCATCACGATTAATACCATCCATTTACGAAACATAACGTTCCTCCTGCTCAATCTCTACTCGGCCTCATTCTATGCAAGGTGGATTTCTTCAGTCATCCGACTTTGGATGGAGGGAGGCTAGCCGTCAGGTGGAAGTATGCTTTACGCAGGTTTCGAGGATTTGTGACTCGATAGAGAAATTGTTAGATGATGATCTTTTATTCACCCACTGACAATTTGCGAATTAACGTACTGCCACGAGTCACCGCGGAAATCGTAATTGTAAGTGATGAGGGTCTGCATAACTTCGGTGGGTGCACTCAGGTTGAAATCGAAGGCGGTCGTTTTGATAATCATCTGGTTTGCGCCCTTAAACTTAATCGACTGGACGCGCTCATCAGTGGTGGTTCCGCCAATCATGAGCGATGGTTCCTTACGCACGTCTTTGGTAATCGACCCTTTTGCATCAAGGGCGACAGAGTAAATGTCAGGGGTGCGTGCCAAACCAAAATACAGCCGTTTGCCACTGATCGTGTTAAAGACACCTAGACCGAACGCATCGACGTATTCCAAGCTAGAGCGAACGTCCCCGGTCACAGGATCAATTTGGAATATGCACCCTGCAATATGGTCATAAGATGACCCATAAACCGACGAAGCATACAGACTACGTGTTTCACAGTCGTAAGCGATATTGAGAAGACCATACGCGTTCTGCGTATTTGCCGGCGCAAGAATCGGCAAATTTACCAGCGGTGCCATGATGCCTGTATTGCCGTTAATCCGGTAGACTATATTGGATTTGATGGGTGGATTATCCAATATGTTAATGGCAGGCACAGGAATGAGGTAGATATTGCCCTGCATATCCTGTTGAATCGACCCCAGATAACCGGCGTGTGTCCATGAGGGATCTTGATATGACCGGATAATATTGCCCGCTTGGTCGAACTGGCGAATAGCAATCCCTTTTACATATTTGGCACGGGTATCAAAAGCACTGTTCTGGCTAAAACCTAACGTGCGTATAAACGGCGAAAATCCCGCACAATTCTGCACATTCCCCGCTTGATGTGCAGCGGGAAGTGTGGAGTCCACTGTTTGAGTTTGACTGCGTAACAGAACTAGAATAACACCCATAACAAGGATGGTTAAAACCCCACCGCCGATCAACCACTTGCGTGTAAATCGGTGACGGCGTGAAGCACTTCGCGTGGATTTTACGTGCCGTGCAGTCGGTATTTCTGGCTTAGGCACACTTTGATGTTTGGGTGCCGTGTGTTTATGTTTGGTCACAATCAGCCTAATCTACATTCTCAGCCTGATGCATTCGGCGGTTCAGCAGTGACAGGCGTTATAGGCACAAAGAAAGGTCCTGATGGGCAAGGATATTCACGCGGCACATAAAGGCCATCTACCAGAACACTTTCAGCCCAGCAATATTCTTGCCCTTTGGTATCATCGTTATGAAATTGACCCACGTACCAAACCACCAAACTGGTATCAACCATCGGTTCGGGTGTCGGATTAATGAATTTCTCCGGTCCCTGATGGAAGTCGGTGTTACAGCAGGGGCCAATCGTCGGCATATCCGACTCCCCCTCATCAAGATCACGGTGATAACGGGTGACGTAAACATAGGGATTGTCGCCCCGTCCACCGTCGCCAAACTGTCCTGTAGAGGGAAGCATGTAATAGCCGCCATTTGCCGTGCTGACCTTAAACGATTGACCATCCGCGTTCGGCTTGACGTCCGCGGCCAGACGCCAGTATGTGCCGTCATTGCCGCAGCCGCGCCCGATGTTGATGGCTACCGGTCTAAAGCGGCCATCCCGATAAAATTCATAGCGCTGTGCATAGCAATAACTACAGGGCAGCGGCCAAAGATCGCTCCTGAACTCTTGATTCAAAGCGAATCCGACCACCTCACCGTTGGAGCGGATATCTTCCACTGTCGGCGGTTTAACTGCCACCACAGCCGCTTGGCTAAAGACCGGACAGCCGACCGCGTCGCTGTAACCAAACCCGTCTGACCGCGAATAACTGACATGCCAATCCACCAATTTAACACTGTCCAGAACCGCTACGCCTTGAAAACTGACATCCGAGATACGCAGTCCATCCGAACTGGTCAGGATATAGCTCATCTGCCAGCCATCCTGTTCTAGATGCGTATCTTGGAGGCAGTATCGACGCATAATCACGTCGTTTTCTAAACTTTTTTCGGTAATCGGCGTGGTCTGGCCGACTTCCGTCCATCGTGTGCCGACCAATGTTCCATCCGTCAAATCGACAATCGCCCACAGGGCCAGCACATCAACCACAAACGTCGGCGCAACACACAAATGCTTTGACCGTTCGCAAACCGTGTTGTTCAGTCCGGTTTTAGAGTTTGCCATCACAGCATCAGTGGTTTTGGGTGTATTGCCCAAGGCCTTGCTGACTTCCGGGGAGTGAGTCGCTATTTCGAGGGCAATATCAGTCAAACCCGCTGGTATATCCGGCTGCGTATTGTCGTAGCTGATCGCACTGAGTATCTTGCCTGTTTGCAAATCCACGACGGAGGCCAGATACGCGTTCATGGCGAAGTTGTACATCTCGACCCGATAGCAGGAGTCAGCACTGCAAGTCGCGGTTTGCTCGGTAAGATCACTGGCGCGTAAGGGATAGACCCCGAATACCTCAACCCGCAGCGGAGCATTGGTCTGTGGATCATGTGTGAAGCTCTGGATACGCGGGTCACTTACCGCAATGTCCTGAGCCTTTTGTTGAGCGCTGTCTAAACCGTCGGTTAACAAGAGAATCGGGATAGGCTGCTGCAGCGCTTCTCGTACACGCTCAAGATGTTTTGCCAGCAGCGGGAGTTGAGCCAAATCAGGTGCAGGACGATCCGATAAAATCCCCGGATCAGAGGGACTTGGCGCTAGCACAGGCAGATTTGCAGCGGGTGTTCCTGTGGTGTTTGATGGGATCGGTTGGCATCCTACCAGCAAAATTGTGGCGAAGAGAACTACAAAATATCGGATGGGTATCATGCGTATTACATTGCCTAACAAAGGTGAAACGTAATTCTGAACCTGATGATGACTCCGAGCACGAAGTCTTCAAATGGGCATTACAGTTGAAAAAATAAGCATCCAAATACCGTTTATGCCCTTACCCTATAAAAACGGGAGCTAATCCCCATCATTTCTTCACACCTCCTAGTTACACTATGCAAGCGCCTTCTCTATCAATACAAAAGGATCATTGATGCGACCGAAACAATTAGCAGGGTTTGGCATGATCGGGCTCGGCGGCATTTTGCTGCTGCATGTGGTTCAAGTGCTGGCTGGGAATATGCCTGACCTGACGCGCTTGCCGCTGGGGGATGGCAAGGTTAGCACGACTGCGCCTCAAGTGGGCTATATCTACGCCTGCCAAACGATGTCGGGCGGTGGCGGTGCTCATGTGGACGGCCCTTGGATTCACAGTGATGGCACTTTTGATTTCACGGCCAAAGCGGTTGTTGATGGCGCAGTCGAATGGCCGGATCATGCGCTCAAAATCACGCTCGACGGCCAGACCCGGCATATCACCACTAATGATTTACCCGACCACACCACCGGCGTCTATCCCATAAGCTCCACCGATGACGCTTACCAGTACGACCGCAATCCCAATAGTATCCAGTCCCAAACTTATGTGGCTGATTTGCCTGCTAACCCGACGGTTGCCGATAAACCTGCCTGCTTATCCGGCGGCGCGATTGGCGTCACCATCAGCGGCACGGTGATCTTCAATGGCCTTGATGCTGAGAATCGGGATGCCGTTGCCCACGAAACGCAAGATAGCTGTCAGGGTCATCCTGAGCGTAGTGGACCCTATCACTATCACAGTCTCAGCAGTTGTATTCCCGACACCGAATTCGGTCAGTCCGCTTTAATGGGTTACGCCCTCGATGGCTTCGGCATCTATGGCCCGCGTGACGCCAATGGCAATATCCTCACCAACGCCGACTTGGATGAATGTCACGGCACAACCAGCGAGATCGAGTGGGATGGGCAGAAAGTGGTCATGTATCACTATGTCGCCACTTATGAATACCCCTATACACTTGGCTGTTATCGCGGCACACCTATCCGCTTGTCGGGCGAACAGCAGTCCGGTCAAGGGGGCAATGGTCAGCAGGGTCAACCGCCGCAGGGAGGCAATGGACAGCAAGGTCAACCACCCCAAGGTGGGAACGGACAGCAGGGTCAACCGCCGCATGGTGGGAATGGTCAGCAGGGGCAGCCGCCGCAGGGGGGACGCCCTGATCTCGCCGTAGCCGCCGCTAAACTCGGCATCAGCTAACAAACGCTTCGTGATGCCCTCGGCCCGCCACCGCCCAACCTTGAAGCTGCTGCCGCCAAGCTCGGCATCACGGTTCAATCCCTGCGTGATGCGCGCGGTGGGACACCGCGCTAAAATGTATTTAGACGAAAAGGGTATGTCATTTAAGACATGCCCTTTTTATAGCTGGCATTAACTGCCCCCTCATCCTCAAAATACTTGTTATACTCCATAATATTGTTGTCATGAATTTTGACTTGTACGAAAAATTGCATATCCTGTTTAGTGTATCGACTACTAACCAAAGACGGCTTATGTCCTTCCTCAACCCCACTCAAAAACACACCCTCACCCTGATCTGCGATACGCTCATTCCCGCCTTGGATGCCGGGACCGGTCAGGACGCGCGTCTTTACGGACTCAGTGCCAGCGAAATGAACTTGGCCGATGCGCTCGAAGAAGGCATCGAGTACGTCACCGATGCTGCCAGCCGCACCCAACTTCAGATAGTGCTCAACCTCTTTGAAAGTCCGCTGTTTAATCGTGTAGCGGTTGGTAAATTCCAAACCTTTTCCGATATGTCCCTCGCAGAGCGCACCGAAGTGCTTCGCAGTTGGGGCAATAGTGATATCGCGCCAGCCCGTCAGGTTTTCCAGAGCATCAAGCGCTTGGCGATGTTTCTCTTTTATGCCTCCACGCCCAACAACCAACCCAATCCCGCGTGGAGCAGTCTGCGCTATCCGGATCACCCCCCTAAAGTTGAGCCGTCTACCGCGCCCCTCAAACCGCTGACCATTACTGAGCCAACAACTTTATACACCGACGTATTGGTCATCGGCTCCGGTGCAGGTGGCGGAGTCGTCGCCGGTGAACTCAGCGCGGCAGGCAAAGAGGTCATCGTCGTCGAGAAGGGCGCTTATTACCCTGATCATGAGTTGGGGAGTGGCGAATTCGCCAGCCAATCACTGTTCGAAAAGCGTGGCTTACTGACCACCAGCGACCTCAGCATGAGCGTCCTCGCGGGCACGACACTCGGCGGTGGCACCACCATCAATTGGGCGGCCTCGCTGCGAACACCCGAAGATGTGCTTTACGAATGGGAACACGACTACGGCTTCACAGGCGCATCCAGCGACGAATTCCAGAACAGCCTTGATGCCGTCCTCAAGCGCATGAACGTCGGCGCGGAGGACTCACCCGTTAACGGCCTCAACGCCGTCTTAGAGCGCGGCTGCAAAGCCCTCAGCTATGACATGACCACCATCCCCCGCAGCGTCAGCGGCTGTGAGGAATGCGGCTTCTGTAACTTCGGCTGTGTCTTCGGTGCCAAGCAGAGCACGCTCAAGACCTACTTGCAGGATGCTTACCATCGCGGCACTCAGATCATCGTCAATGCCCATGTCACCCGCCTGCTGATCGAACGCGGCACGGCGGTTGGGGCGGAACTCTGCGTTCAGTCTGCGGACGGTGCCCATCACACCGTGACCATCCGCTCCAAATATATGGTGGTCGCTGCCGGATCAATTCACACGCCCGCCTTGTTAATGCGCTCTGGCCTGACCAATGCCAACATTGGCGCGAATCTCCATTTGCATCCGGTCACGGTCACCTACGGCCTGTTTGTTGAGCCGGTGCTCGGCTGGCAGGGTCCGCCTATGACCCGCCTCAGCCGCCAGTTCGCCAATTTGGATGGTCGTGGCTACGGTGTCCGTTTAGAAACCGCTCCGGTGCATCCCGGCCTCGCCGCGGCCACCTTCCCGTGGCAGTCCGGCGCAGACCACAAACGCATGATGAGCAACCTGCCGCATCTGTCCAACATCATCACCATCACCCGTGACCGCCACGCCGGACATATCACCCTCAACTCGCAGCGAGAACCCGTCATTCATTACAAGCTCCATCCGCATGATGCCGCCCATTTGCTAAAAGGTGCTGTCGAATCGCTGCGTGTACATGTCGCGGCAGGCGCAACCGAGGTATCGAGTCCGCATAACCGTCAGATGATCTACCGTCCGGAAGATGGCGGCAGGCTCGATGACTTCCTTCATGAAGTCGAAGCGCGCGGGTTGCACCCCAATGCCTTCTCCCTCTTCAGCGCCCACCAGATGTCCTCCTGCCGTGTTGGCGGTGACAGTGCCACCGGAGCGCTTGATCCCTCCGGCCAAACCTACGAAGTGCGCAACCTCTACGTCGCCGATGGCAGCGTGCTCCCCACCGCCAGCGGCGTCAATCCGATGGTTAGCATCATGGCCACCGCTCACTTCCTCGCCCAGCATATGAAAGCGCAGATGTGAGAATGCTGCCCACTACCTTTACCCCAAGGACTCAATCGTGACCCTGACCGATAAAACCGCATTAATCACCGGTGCGGCCAGCGGCATTGGCCTTGCCATTGCCAAACGCTTTGCTGATGAAGGCGCTGCTGTCATCCTCTTGGATCGCGATGTCCAACGGGGTGAAGCGGCTGTCGCAGAACTACATGAACGCGGGAAAAACGCACACTTCTTTCAGGTTGATCTGGCCCAACCGGATCAAATCACGAACACCATCCAGTCTGCGCGAGCAGTGACCGGTCAACTCGATATCATCGTCAACAATGCGGCGGTATTTCTCCCCAAGCCCATCGAACAAATTACCGTTCCCGAATGGGATCTGCTCATGGCCGTCAATCTCCGTGCCCCGTTTTTGATCGTTCAAGCAGCGCTGCCTGCGCTCAAGCAAACACAGGGCTGCATCCTCAATATCAGCTCGACTGCTGCCCTCCGCGTTTTTTCGCCCAATCTGCCTTACGCTGCTGCCAAGTCCGCCTTAATCACCATGACCAAGAGTCTTGCCCAAGAACTCCACCCGCATCGTATTCGGGTGAATTGTTTGTGCCCCGGCGCGGTTGATACGCCCGCCCTCCATGCCGATATCGAACGCCGTGGACGGGATGCCAGCATCTTGGATACCATTCGCGCTCAAGGCTACTTGACCACCCCGCAGCAAATTGCCGACGCTGCGCTCCATCTGGTCAATGATCAAGCCAGCGCCATCACCGGCAGCGTGGTCATCGCCGATGCTGGTGCGATGCTCGCCTGAATTTTGATTGACACTTATTCAAAAAAGGAAACCGTTCATGAATAATCCGCTGGACTTGACCAATACTGTCGTGCTTATCACTGGTGGCGCAAATGGCATCGGTGCGGCCACCGCGCGTCTGTGTGCCGAGCGTGGCGCAGCCGTCGTGATTGCCGATATGAATCCCGAAGCCGGAAATCAGGTCGCGGCTTCCATTCGTGAACAGGGTGGGCAGGCGGAGTTCCTAGCCACCGATGTGCGCGATGCCGATGAGGTCAGCACCTTGATGGACTTCACCCAACAAAAGTACGGACGGCTTGATAAGCTCGTCTGTGCGGCGGGTGTCCTGCGCGGCCCGTGGCTTCAGCCCGAAGAACTCGCCTTGGAGGAGTTCGAATTTACGATGGATGTCAATGTCAAAGGGGCTTTCCTTTGCGCCAAATATGCCACCCCGCTTCTAGCCGCCAGTGATCGCGCTGTCGTCGTGATAGTGGCCTCCGGTGCGGGGGTTACTGTCCCCAGTTCATCCCTCGCCTATGGAGCCAGCAAAGGCGGAGCCAATGGCCTCTCCATGACGCTCGCCAACACCCTCAGCAGTCGCAACATTCGTGTCAACACCATTTGCCCCGGTAACATCGTTACCCAGATGAAACTCTCGGTCGAAGTCGCTGCTGCCGAACGTGCCGGAACTTCCGTCGATGCGGCTGTCGAGAAAGCCCGTCAAAACTATGGAGTCCCTGAAGGAGTCGCCAAAGTCATTGCCTTCATGCTCTCCGACGAGGCCGACTACCTGCGCGGCGCACTCTTCACCCGCTGACTTTGATGTTTCCTTGTTTTTCGTAAGGCTGAGCTGTGCCTCAGCCGTCTAATTCGCTTGCGTCGTTGCCGCCGAAATTCCTGCTGATGCCCCCACCGGCTTCCGCGTAAACGGATTCAAGCCCAACTCGTAGAACTTTCGGTACAGCAGGTAGGTATACAGCGCGTCATAGATAAAGCATCCCAGTCCGAGCATCAGCACCAGCGTGCTTCCCGTCCGGTTGTAAAACAGAATCGTCGGTGCAGCCGTCCCGATCCACTTCAGGATTGCCGCGTAAATTGACTGCCCATCCACATTTTTGCGTTTGCTCAGCATCCCGATGAACAGCACCGACATGATCAAATTTTGCGCGAACGCCGTGTAAATCGCCCCGAAATTCGATCCGAACTCCACCGCGCTGAAATAGATAACCCCGAACCCCATCACAAATGCGGCTATCGACCACGGCACAAACCAGCGCGTATCGGCGTGCTGCGCGAAATCTTTGCGCCCATACTTGAAATAGGTGTAGGCAATCACCAGATCAAACCCGCACCAGATGATGTTGATCAGGGTCTGAATCGTCACCACATCCTTGTCCCTGAAAAAGAACGAGAAGAAAAACTCCCACGCCAGATTTAAACTCAGCGCGAACAGCGGCATCCCATAACTCTGATCCTGCAAGCCGCGCCGGATCAGGATCACATACACCAGTGTCCAAGAAACCCCGCTGATGAGCGTCAAGGCCGTGCTGATTTCGGTTGGCATAATAAGCCTCATATAATTGATTTTGTAATAATCCTGCGATATGCCTAAACCATAGCATCTTCTATACGATCACAGCAACTTTTCCACCCTACCATCACAAACCTGTTATGTTGCATCATCACGTTTGATGCACATGTCTAGTTAATGAAATATAATATTTGATATCTACCAAAATTGTTTATCTACAGTCTATGAATACATCCGCCACCCAGAAACATATTTTCATCAGTTATGCTCGCTCCGATGGCAAGGAATATGCCGCTCGATTAGATGACGATTTGCGTGCCGCAGGCTATCAGACATGGCGTGATCTTCGAAGTCTGAATGAGTATCAAGATTTCAGTGCTGAGATTGAAACCAATATTCAGCAGGCTAGTCATGTAGTTGTATGTGTTACTCCTTCAATTGATGCTAACCCATCTAGTTTTGTTCGGCGTGAGATTATTTATGCTGAGAACAAAGGTAAGCCGATTATTCCCCTAGTATTTCCACAATCTACCGTACCCACACTTGTTAATCATCTAACATGGATACCATTCTTTGAACAACAGACAAATTCGTTAGCTTATGATAATGGCCTGAACTACTTGTTAAAGCGACTTAATAATCGGCATGAGCAGGTAATATCACGAATTTCTGAAGATCCTTATCATGATTATCTTACTACCCTATATGATCAAATTGTTCGATATCTTAATCTGACAGTATTTTCGCTGATTTCACTTCAAAGTGATGCGACCCCTAATGCCGTAGAGTCGAATACAAAAAATGTCCTACCTATGGCTTTTTGGGCAATGGCTGGGATTGAAGATAAAGTAGACGATAGTCGTCAATTTAAGGATTTTGATGAGGCGTTTCAAGCCTACAATGGACGTGTACTTCTTTTAGGTGAACCCGGTGGAGGTAAGACAACCACACTTTTTGCTTTCGCTCGTGATGCGGTGGCACGACGATTGGAAAATTCTAGTTTACCGTTACCTATTCTTGCTCCAATTGTTACTTGGAATTCACAAAGACAAACTCTAATTTCTGATTGGTTAAAAACATCCATTCCCGTACTGAAACAAAATGATATTACGAGTTTGATTTCATCGGGGAAAACTTTACTGTTGTTAGATGGTCTAGATGAACTAGATAAGGGTGTTCCTATCGAAACTCAAAGCTCATTGCACGAAAACGACGCCCTCGGGGTGAGATTTATCTCCCAAACTCCAGATAATCTACGTGACTCAACTGAAGATTCCCCAGTAGAAACGCAAAGCCCCACACACGAAAATGATATGGCGGGAGCGAGATTTATATCTCAAATTCCAAACAATAATCAGGTTGTTATAACTTGTCGCGTCAAGGAATACGCCGAAATTGGAAAGAAATTGACATTGAATAGTGCGGTGACGTTACAACCATTAAATGAAGCGCAGATGCAAATTTATCTTCAAGAACTGCCTGAACTTTGGAATGCTCTAAACAGTGATAGAGAATTATATGATGTAGCACGAACGCCACTTTTGCTCAGCTTTTTTGCTTTTGCATATCGTCAAGCAGAACCTGAGGAATTACAACAATTGCGTGATTTACGAAGCAGTCCGAATAATTTAAGAATGAAGATTTTTGAAACTTATGTCAAAAGACGTTATGAACATGAAAAGAGAAAACCTTTTTCTATTATGCCTTTCTCCTTGGAAAGGATTTATCTTGTTCTGGGAAATATTGTCAAAGAAGAAATAAAACAAACTAAAGGGATATTCTTAGGGAATTCGTTCAAGATTGATAGCGACGACCGATTCTTAACTAAGGGCGAAATTCAAGATTTTCTTGATATAGCCCAAAAACTCAATTTTGTCGTAAAACTAAACAGTAGCGAGTTTCGGTTTATACATTTAATGGTGCGTAATTATTTCGGCATTAGTTTATTTTATAGGGAAATAGAAGCAGATATAAGAAATGATGAAAATTGGTCATTGCTAGGCAAGCTTTATGCTTTGCTTAATCAAATGGATGATGCATTGGTAAGTTATAAAGAGGCGTCGTTAATAAATCCTGGCAAAGTCTTGTACTGGTATAACCAAGCCGATGTCATGCAGAGCATAAACCGCTACACCGAGGCTATCCCCTTGCTTCAGAAGGCACTCGAGATCGAACCCGAACATCCCAACAGTTGGGCAAAGTTGGGGCAGGTCTACCGCCTGATGGGTAAGCAGCAGGACGCGGTCTACGCCTACGAAAAAGCTATCGACTTCGAACCCGAATACGCATGGGCACACAATGGACATGGATTGGCCTTGAAAGCCCTCAACCGCTACGCCGACGCCCTCCTGAGCTTGAAACGGGCGACTCAATTCGAGCCGAACGAAGTCTGGTATTGGTACAATCTCACCGAAATGCTAGTTGAACTCGGGCAATATAATGACGCACTCGATCCAGCAACAGAGGCCACCCGTGCTGATCCAAGTCATGCTTTCAGTTGGGCGAAGTTAGGGCAGGTTCTGCGTTTTCTCAATCGAAATACTGATGCATTACAAGCTTATGATCGCGCTATTCAACTGCAACCGGATTATAGTTGGGCGATTAACGGCAAGGGTATCGTGTTGGAACGCATGGGACGCTTGGAAGACGCCCTTAACTATTACACTGAGGCTGCTGAATTTCAAGATGATTACGTCTGGCACTGCTGGTACAACCAAGGCAATGTGTTGGCCTTGATGGGACGTTACAAAGATGCGCTTCCCATTTTGGAAAAGGTCACGCAGGTTATGCCGGGTCATGCCCAGAGTTGGGCGCGAATGGGTAATGCGCTCCGCAATCTCAAGCAGCCGGAAGATGCCCTGAAGCCTTTACAACAAGCCACTTTGCTCGATCCCAAGTACACGTGGGCATGGAACGAACTGGGCATCACTTACGAGCAGTTGGGATGGCTGGACGATGCGCTCAACGCCTATCAGCAAGCTGGACAAACTGCGCCCAAAGACCCGTTCTACATGACACAGCAGGCCGAAATCCTCATCCAGCAGGGAGATAATCAACACGCCCTTGATCTCTTAACCCACGCCCTTGAGCTTGATCCAATCAATCCCCGCATCTGGGCCAGGCAGGGCCAAGCCTTACGTCGCCTTGATCGTTTGAATAAAGCCCTCGAGAGCTATACGCATGCTGTCGAACTCGATCCCAAGTACGGTTGGGCATGGAATGGACGTGGTTTGACTCTCAGTGCCCTCAACCGTCACGAAGACGCGCTTAAAGCATTCCGTGCCGCTACCGAGTCTGGTGAACAGGACGCGTGGTACTGGTACAACCTCGGTGATGAACTGGTCACGCTCAATCGCTTTGCTGAAGCGCTGACGGTTCTCGATAAAGCGCTCGAACTGAATCCACGCCATGCCGAAAGTTGGGCCAAGCGCGGACAATCCCTGCGTCGTTTGAACCTCCATAGCGAAGCAATAGCTGCCTATGATGAAGCCTTAGGCATCAATCCGCATTACGCGTGGGCATGGAATGGGCGTGGCCTTGCGCTGGAAAGTTTGGGACGCCGCGAGGAAGCCCTTGCCAGTTACGAGCGTTCCATCGACGAAGACCCGCTTGTTATCTGGTACTACACCAACCAGATTGACATTCTCCTCGACATGGGGCGTAAAGGTGAAGCCATGATTGTCGCCGAACGTGCCGCCAGCACCATGCCCCGCAATGCCGTCGCATGGGCACGGAAAGGGCAGGTGCAGCGCCGCCTGAGTAACTACGAAGATGCTCTGGCAAGCTGTATTAAAGCCCTTGATCTAGATCCTACTTACGCTTGGGCATGGAATGGCAAGGGCTTGGCTTTGGCTGGACTCAATCGCTGGCAGGAAGCCATTACTGCCTATGAACAAGCCGTTCGCTATAACATGAACGATCTCTGGTTCTGGAATAATTATGGCGAGGCTTTGATGGCGATCAGCGATTATCAAAAAGCGGTCGACGCTTTTACAAAGGCTTTAGCTATTGATTCTAGTCATGAAGCTACGCAAGAGCGATTAAAGCAAGCCCTTGAACACTTGAATAGCTCAAACTGAAAGATGATATTATTTTTCCTGTTTAGTTTAGGTTTGCTCCTAAACCACTTTCCAACCATCCACCAACCATCTTAACCCGCCCACTCCCTCAAAATGGTTAGCGCCAACCCCGCGAATCAGTTACAAAATGTTCTTCCAAAAGGTAACCCCATCGCCGCCCACTGGTTATATACTTGAACGACCAAAGAATGTATTTCTCCCTTCCCCTGTTACTACGGGGGAAGGGCTGGGGTTAGGGGTATTATGGCGGTTCAACCGTATTTGCTTTTGCAGTTTCAGCGGAACACTCCCTTGCATCCGCTGCAACGGCACCGACATTTGCGCCGCGGCGGCCATACGGGAGCCATCCGCTGCAAATGCGCCAATTCAGCGCCACACTCCCTCACAGCCGCCGGACAAAAATGTCAATTCGGCGGCTGTAGGCGGCCTTCCCGCCAGTCATTTCAGCGGGAAAATATGCAAAATATGCAAAATATGCAAAATTTGCTTACTGGTCAGCGAACTCGAACTCACTCACCGGATTCTTCACCCGGAAGTGCCGCTTCTCACCATGATAGTACACGTTAAAGGAGACCGACTTCCAATGGGCAGGGAGGCGCGGTTCCACTACCGGCTCGCCCGTTTCATCCAGATGCAGCCCGCAGAAGCCCATCACCAGCGCCTGCCACAGCCCGCCGCTGGACGCCCCGTGGATGCCGTCCTTTACGTTGCCCTTGTTGTCCTTCAGATCGATCTCGGCGGCGTGTTCGAACATGTGCTCCGCGATCTCATCCAATCCCAACCGTGACGCCACCCACGCATGGATCGCCGGACTCAATGATGACCCGTGATCGGTACGCGGATAGTACGTGTTCCAGTTGTTGATCAGCACCTCGCGCGGAGCCAGCTCGTCGCCCAACAGCGCCATCAACATCACCACGTCCGCCTGCTTGATCACCTGTGTCTGGATCGTCCGGTGGTGCCCGATGATCGCCTGTACGCTCGCGGTACGCGGTTCGTAATGCGGCACCGGCACATATTCCATCTCGAAGAAGCCCGGGAACTGGATATGAATCTGCTTGGCCTCGTCAAATGGAATGAACATCTTGTGGATGATGTCCTTCCACTTGGTCTGCCGTGCCTCGCTCAAATCCAACTGCTTCACCAATCGCGCATAATCATCCGGCGCGTTGGCCTCCAACCAGTGGAGCAGGTTAAACGCCTGTTCCAGATGCCACACCACCATCCGGTTTGTGAACACGCTGTTGTCAATATTCTCGTGGTATTCATCCGGCCCGATTTGCTGGCTCAGTTCATAGCGCCCGTTCTTGGCCTCCACCCGGCTGCCCCAGAACACTGCCGTATCCAGCACGATCTCTGCGCCGTGCTGCTTCAGGAACTCATCATCCCCCGACCACCGCCAGTACTGGAGCACACCGTAAGCGATGTCTGTCGAAATGTGCTGTTCGCTGTCGCCTGTCCAGATGCGGATTTTTGAACCATCGGGCTGCGGGTCGCTCCATTGGGGTGTTGTCTCTTCGCCGGTGTCGGTGCTTTCCCACGGATACATCGCACCCTCGTAACCGTTGGCTTTCGCCTTATTCCGTGCGCCCAACAGTCGGTGATACCGGTACATCAATAGATTACGTGCCATCTTCGGCTGGGTCAGGCTCAACGGAGGCAGGATGAACAGTTCCGTATCCCAGAACACATGCCCCTTATAGCCGAAGCCCGACAGTGTCTTTGCCCCGATGTTCACGTCATCGTCGTGGCGTGGCGCACAAATCAAAATGTGGTACATCACGAACCGGATCGCGAACTGTGCACTCTCGTCGCCCTCAATCTGCACATCGCTGCTGTCCCAGTATTTTGCCCACTCTGCCTCATGTGATTGGAGCAGGGCATCGTATCCCGTACTAATCGCCTCGCTCAGTTTGGATTGGGCTGCCTGTACCGGATTTTCCACGTCGCGGCTGGTATACACCGACGTGAACTTATACAAGGTCGTGCTGGCCTCGCGTGGCAGGGTAAACGTCGTCCGCATCACCGGACGCTCGTTCTTCGTATCTTCCACTGTTTCAACTGCATGCTCCGATTTGAGCGCCGACGCCATCCCGATGTTATAGCCCGATTGAATCGTCGTCGCCCCGACGCTGACGCTGTTATTGTTATGCGCGGTTTCAATTTTGTTCCAATGCTGTGCGCCCATGTTGGTCACGGCTTGGTCAATATACGCCTCGACCTCAATCTCAGGGTTGCCATCCACCGCGATAATCTGAAGCCGCTGCGCCAGTACGTGTTCGTCTGCGAGGCTGGTGAACCGGTCAAACACCAACCGCACAATCGCCCCCGACTCCGCCCGGAACAACGCCTCACGTGTCAGCACCGCCGTGTATAAGTTCAGATTGCGCCGGTAGCCGATCAGCGCTCCGTTCTTCGGCGTCAGGTTCATTTCATTCTGGTTGACCAATTTGAACGGCGTACCGTCCACCGTCACTTTGATCGGCAGCCAGTTTGGTGCGTTCACCAGTTCCGGTACCAACATCCCTTTGGCGTGGTCAAAGATGCCGTGAACCATCGTCGTGACGCTCTCGCCCTCGTAGCCTTCTTCAAACGAGCCGCGTGTCGCGAGATACCCGTTGCCGATGGTCATTAAGGTTTCGTTGTGGTTGAGTTTTTCAGGATGAAAAGGGAATTCTTCTAAGTTCCAGAGTTGGCGGCGCACAGTTATTACTCCAAAAAATATTCGCTTCAGAATATTTAAACGTTTAAACCGAAATTGCAAAAAGTATAGTAATCGCCATCACTTTCCGCAAGTGGTGAATGCTGCTTTGCGCTGTGCAAACCGTACAATTCTTGATAGGGGGATTATTTTACCAACCCAGCAAATGACGCATCTTCTCAGCACGTCGCACGCTGTTCCGCGTCCAATCCGGCGTATCAGGGTTGGTCAGGATTTCATTAGCCGTCATCCAGCGGATTTCCGCAACTTCTTCCGGCTCACGGATCGTTGGCTCGCCATCGCTCCACCGGCATAGAAAAACCACATCCACAACTGCCTCATTTTCGCTGGTCGTGAATGCATTGCTGTGCACGTAAATCATGTCGCTGATTTCGACGCCGATTTCTTCCTGAATTTCGCGTCGCAGTGTATCTTCAAGGATATTGGCCGCGTTTCCGGCGTCTTCCACCTTACCGCCGACCAAACTCAGCAATCCGGCGGCGTGGCTTTCTCCTTGCCCGCGAATCACCAATAAGTAATAACCCTCGCGCACAATCGCGCCTTCAACGTTGACAATATGGTAAATAACCGACATAGTTTATCCTGCTACAACGTGGATAAAGCTCAATCATAGCCCAAATTTGACTCGATGCCATTAAATATTGTCAGCTAGTATTTTATGACGCCATTCCGCATGTGTACTAGTGTCATTTCCCTTGTATTGGGGGATATTGATTGAGTTTTTTGCGGTCAGCAAATGGTGTGTATCATCGCTCCATCTCATAACAAACAATTTGTGTCACGAGACAATCATGATGATTTACGAAATAGACGGGTCATCAAGAGCATCGTTTCTTGTTCCTCGAAGCGCCTTTAGTGCTCTTGTCTGGTTGGTAACATGATGGCTTTAGCCTCATGCGATGGAACAGGATAATCCCCTCTTTAAATGGTAAACGACTGTAGTGCATTCGTTGTCCGCTCGTGTGCTGGCAAAGATGGCAAGCGCAGATCACATTTGTGCGCACAATGTGACCGGTATCAAACAGATGACAAATCCTGCTAGGAAATCATTCTACTAGCGTTACGCCCGTACTTGGACGCCTAAGCGCTCCAGCAGTTTGCGGCTGTTGCCCGCCGGATATTTAATCGGATTACGGTTTCGGCCATGTGAATCTGAACCGGAACTGGTTAGCAGATCATGTTTCTGCGCATATTCTACGAACATTGCGGTCTGCTCTGGCGTATGGACGGGGTAGTAAGCTTCGAATCCATCCAGTGGAGCCTCACTGCGAATTTCATCTAGCAGTTGCGGATTGAACACCGGATAAAAATCACCGCGTCCCGGATGCGCGATCAAACATACGCCGCCGCTGCCATGTATCGCGTCAACCACTTCGGCGACAGGTGTGGTTGTGAAGCGCATACCGCCTTCTTCGGCGATCTTCCACGCCGTCGCCCCATCCATACCATGATTTGAGGACAGCAGATCAGCCATTGCGAATGGTTGGGCTGCCGATGGCTTGTTCAAGATCACTTCAATCGGCGTGGATACGCCGTCAAACTTGTAACCCTGCTTCAGAAAGTGATCATAGACTTTTTGGCTGTTCTCCCGCTGCCGTTTAAGCACATGAGCCGCCAGTGCCTTGAGCGTCTCATTTTCAGGATCAAAGCCGAAGCATAGGGTATCGACATTCAGGCCGCGCCAGTTGGTGCTGAACTCCGCCGCCACCAGTATCGGCAGCCCTTTTTCAATTGCTAGCTTCTGCATATCGGCCATCTGGTCAACCCGGTCATGGTCCGTAATCGCGACCATCGCGAATTGTTCCGCCTTCAGATAATCCACCATCTGCTCCGGTGTCCATGTACCATCGCTGTTGGTGGTATGCATTTGCATATCAACCGCGCTGTCCGCATCCAAAACCAGATTCCGTGTCGAAATTTCCATGCTCAAATTTCCTTAATCCGCCAATATAAACTCAATTCTGCGTAGGGACAGGCATTAGGGGCTGTTCAAAAGTGCGAATTCCCACTTAAGAAGAGAAACTCGCTCTTATTTTCTCCCCTCTGCCATGAAATGGAGCGGGCTGGGGGTGAGGATTTTCACCACATTCCCGTTATGACTTTTCCTGACCATACTTTACATACGCATCTGCCGCCCGTTGATATCCCCCCGCCGTCCGCAGCGACTCGCCTAATACGACTGCCGCTTTATGGTACTGCTCGCGTGCCTTCATCACCTGCTCAACCGCTGACCGTAACTGCTCCGCAGTCACTTGCCCGAATGGCGGCTTATCGGCAAGAGCCACGCCCGCACTGTGTTTGACCACCTGCTGCGCCACAATCGACTGTTCAAACTGCTGCGGAATGACGATCAGCGGCACGTTATAATACAATCCCTCGTGGACGCTGTTCATCCCGCCGTGTGTGATGAACAAATCGCTGCGCTGCAAAATCTCAAGCTGTGGCATAAAGTTCTTCACAATGAAGTTCGCCGGAATACTCCCCAGCGCTGGAATATCGGTCTTCTTGCCCGCCGACAGAATGAACTGAGCATCATAATCCGCGAACGCCGCGAAGCACTGCCGGTAAAACTCAGGTCTTTCATTGTTGATCGTGCCTAGCGAAATATAAACCACCGGACTGCGTGTGATCGCCTCGAACGGGAAGTCGCTGCTTGCAGGTCGCGGCGCAATCGACGGTCCCACAAATTGATACTTGCCCTTGAGTTTATCGCTCCCCGGCTGGAACAGCGCCGACGTATACACCACATTGAATGCGCCCGTGCTGCCCACCGCGCCGGTCAGCCCCACGCCCTTCACGCCGAAGTGCTTCTTCATCCGTGACGCCACTTGCCAGTATTCCGGCATTCGCGGGATCAGACTGGCCGCCATGCTCAACATCGACGTAATCGGAACAGGTGGCATCGCCCCCGGTTCGAACACAAACGTGCTGACCGATCCCGCCGCTCGAATACCAAGCTTTTCGGTGGCCTGCTTCGTCCACGAGCACAGCGAGTCGAAAATCACCAAATCTGGCTTTTCCCGCGCCAACAGGTTCAGCACCCACGGCATAATCTGCTCGGCGATTTTGACCAATCCCAGTGCGTTGGCTGCAATCGTACCGCTCGCGTTATTCATTAATTCGTCAATAGTCGAAAGCGCTGGATAGGCCGCGAAAGCTGCGCCCGTAACTTCATGGATAGCCCTCATCCCTTCCGTGTTGACGCAGATGACCTGCTCGCCACGCTGCACCAGCTCGCGGATCACAGGCAGCGCCGGATTAATATGCCCCTGCGCCGGGATGTTGAAGAAAATGATTTTCACAGCACATCACTCCAGTCATGTAGCTGAATCCTGATTGACGAGTATCTAGATTGTGATGAATGATTTCTTCTTACCCGATTGCTTGCCACGCTTGCTGCACAATTGGCAGATACGCATCCAAGGTCACGCTTTCGCCTGCCTGTCCCCCATCGCGTACCACATGCGCCAGCACCGCCACCGCGATTTCCAATTCTCGTGCCAGTGTCAGATACGGACTCAAGTAGCGCCCCACCACATGCCCACCTGCTCGTGACCAGAATGTCGCTTCAGCAGGTGTCTCCATCCGCGTATTGCTCACGCACACATACACCCCGCGCTTGAATAACCGTCCCGTCTGTTCCCCCTCTCTACGCAGTGGAGAGGGGGTTAGGGGGTGAGGAGAATGTGCTTTGATTAACCCCTCCCGACTCTTCGCATCAAAGGCCGGAACCTGCTGCACGTAACCGCCCGCTTTGTCGCTGTAATAGGTATAGTGCTGCCCCCGCGTTCCATCGATGTAGTCGTCGCACACCATCCAGTCGCCGGCCTCCAGCAGCGGGGACAGCGACCCCACCGATTCGCATAGCCAGAGATGCGTAGCGCCTTGATCTTTCAGCGCCTGAACAGTCGCGCGTGGATCAGCCGTTGTCGGACTGCACACCAGTAGTGCGTTATCGGTTATGTGGAGCGTACTGATCGGTGCGGATTTCCCATATGCTGTATCATATATCGCGCCGGTTTGCGCGGTATCCGTCAATAGTGCGAGTCGGCTCATACTTTAGCCTCCCCAATTCCCTTGGAACCATGGATGAATCTCAGGCACAAACACCTCATTGATCACCGCCGGATCTTGCTCCACGATTTCCCACGCCGCATCAATATCCTCAGCACGGATCAGCGCCAGCCCACCCGAATCATCCAGATACGGCCCGCCTTCGATCAGGATGCCCTGTTGGTACAAGTACTGCAAAAAATTGTAGTGCTCATTGAGCGCTTGTTCCTCAATTGGCCGGCCTAACTGCCAACCGCGCCCGATCTCGTAAATGACCGCATACGTTTTCACTGTGCGCTTCCTCGATTACGATAATGGTTGGAATGAGCGCAGCACCCGCGTTGTACCTTCCAGCGTATACGCGCCCTGATTAGCCGGAATCAGCACGGTTTGCCCTTTCTTGAAGCCCACTTGCATCTTATCCGTGCTGACCCAGCCGTCACCGTCTACACATGTCAGGATATGGAACTGTTCGCCGTGCGTATCCAGTGTGATCCGGGTGCCGTTGCGCGGATTGAGTTGGTGCAGCAGCGTCACGAAGTACGGGCAGTGCACCACATCCACTACCGGCATCGTATTGCCTGCCGTGTGCGTGATCGGCGGGATCACGTCCATATTCGACACCTTCACGCCCTTGTCGATGTGCAGCACGCGCGGCTTGCCGTTTAGATCCATCCGTCCCCAGTCGTACAGCCGATAAGTCACATCTGACGACTGCTGTATCTCGTAGATCATGATGCCCGGCCCCAGCGCGTGGATGCCGCCTGCATTGTTCAGCAGCACGTCACCGACTTCCACTTCTTCATAGACCAGCAGCTTTTCCAGCGTATTGTCGCGGATCGCCTGCGCCATCTGTTCGCGCGTCGTCCCCGGCTGAACCGCCTTGACCAGTTTGGCTCCCGGCTCGGCATACAACACATACCACGCCTCGGTCTTGCCGCGTGGATCGCCTTCCAATTCTTTGGCCTGCTCGTCGTTGGGATGCACCTGCACCGACAGCCAATCGGATGGATCGAGAATCTTCGCCAGCAGCGGGAAGCCCTCATCTGGATTGTTCTGTTTCCCGACCAATTCATGGCCGTACTGCTTCAGCAAATCACCGACGCTCCGGCCAGCTTCCGGCCCATTGGCGACCGTCGCCGTGTCATGCATCTCCCATGATTCGCCGTATGGTTCGTCGGTGGGCAGTTGCTTGCCCATGATCGTTTCAAGTTTGCGTCCGCCCCACACTTTAACATGCAGCGCCGGATTAAGGAGGAAAGGATAGAGTGCCATAGTTTTGTCCTTCGATTTAATAGCGCATATTTTAGCACTTAAATAACGGATAGATGGGATTACAATTGGTTAATATGAAACTAGATTACTTTAGATTTATCTTTTACCACTGAATTGGATTTGAATTGTGACAGTACCTGATTATCAAACTCTTATGCTTCCAGTTTTGCAAGTGGCGAGTGATGGAAATGAGCACAGTATTTCGGAAGTTGTTGAAATTCTGGCAGACAGTTTTCAACTGAGTACAGAAGATCGAAGTGAACTTCTGCCGAGCGGACGACAATTTCGATTTGATAATCGTGTACATTGGGCACGTTCCTATTTAAAACAAGCTGGCTTATTGCAGAGTACAGGGCGAGGAAAATTCCGTGTCACTGAACGCGGATTGAAGGTCTTGCAGAGTAATCCCGAGTATGTTAACCAAGCATATTTGCAGCAGTTTCCGGAATTTCTGGAATTTAAGCACCGGACCAATAAACCTGAGACAGAGACAGCAGTAGAAGAAATCGAATCAGAAACAACTCAAACGCCAGAGGAAATCCTAGAATCCAGTTATCAAAGTCTACGCAACAAGCTCGTACAAGAAATACTTGAACGCATTATGACTTGCTCGCCTCGGTTCTTTGAAAGGCTTGTAGTTGATCTTCTCGTTCGTATGGGATACGGAGGCTCAAGAAAAGATGCTGGCCGAGCCATAGGCCAAAGTGGGGATGGTGGCGTTGATGGCATCATTAATGAAGATCGGTTAGGGTTGGATGTTGTCTATATTCAGGCGAAGCGTTGGGAAAGCACTGTGGGGCGCCCTGTGGTTCAAGCATTTGCAGGAAGTTTGGAAGGATTTCGCGCCAAGAAAGGCGTAATGATGACCACATCCACGTTTTCAAAAGATGCAGTTGATTATGTTGGTCGAATTGAAAAGAAAATAGTTCTCATCGATGGCGAACAACTTGCTCAATTCATGATCGACTATGGAGTAGGTGTAGCCGAAATGGTGACCTATACAGTCAAACGAATCGATTTGGACTATTTTGACGAAGAATAGTTGCCAATCCACTAATTAGGAACACATCTTTCTTGAAGTGCCTTTAGTGCACTTGTCTGTCCATTAGCCGCATGGCTTGAGCCTGCGGCGACGCCACAAATTGCCTTCGCCTTACCCTACAGCCGCCCTTAATCCTATACCTTCATACTATCACGTTCTCGTTTTCCGCGTTTTGCCCTCCCTCTACCGACTAAAGACTATCGACTACAGACCCCTCACTCCTAACAAACCCTGATAGGCCACGTTTAGGCGCACTCCCTATGCTTCTTTTATCACGTCAGCATTGTGAGAAAAGGAACAATCACATGGGATTTGCCGATATTCACATGCACACCACCGCCAGCGATGGCTTTGCCACAGTCAAAGAAGTCCTAAACCACATCACCCGTATGGGCACGCTCAATGTTATCGCCATCACCGACCACGATGTGATGGACTGCAGCCTCTGGGCCTATGAGCACCGTCACGATTATCCTTTTGACATCGTTCCCGGTGTTGAAGTCAGCACCGCCGAAGGGCACGTCTTGGCACTATGGGTTACGCATTCGATCACCAAAGGCATGTCCCTCAAAGAAACGGTGGCTGCCATTCACCATCAGGGCGGGATGGCTGTCCTTGCCCATCCCTTTGAACTCGTTGTCTGTCCGGATGCTTGCTACCGCTATTTGCGTAATCCGGAGATCATCCGCGAAGCAGGTATCGACGCCATCGAAGTCCACAATGCCGGAGCACTCACACCCGGGAACAACATTCTTGCACGTCGTTTAGCCGCCCGACTTCATCTGCCTATCGTCGGCAGCAGTGATGCACACTCCCTTACTGCCATCGGACGCGGCACAACCCGCTTTGTTGGTCATACCGCCGATGACTTACGCAGCGCCGTGACGCGTCGTGCCACGCTTGTGCAGGGTCGCTCGTGGCCGATTGAGGATTACGTCGCACTCTTTCCGCGTCTCATCAGTGACAAGATGAGCGCCATGCGTACCGCCGCTGGCCGCCTCGTCCCCGCCAACGACGGCTCGTAAATTCACTATTGTCGCAATCTACCAGAAGGAGTACAACCTGATGTACTCCTTTAGATTTCCTGCTTCTTCCTCGATTTCATTCTTAATCTTATGAATCCATAAACACAGGATAAGATAAGTTATATCCTTTATAGCGACATAAGAGTGTTGGGATGGGTACACAAGATTCACCGCGTTTCGGTATCAAGTTAGGCCATATCATTCGCTTTGCCACAGACATCAAAGTATCAACGAATAAGCCCATCAAGGATTGTGTGCTGGCTCTCCGTGAAAGTCCGCGGTCTTCAGTCTGGTTCGGGGGTTACAACATTCGCGTGTCTTTTCCGAAAGCCCGTGAAGGTTCGCCGGATATACCCTTTATGATTGAATACTACCGTCAAAGTGGTCGATCTTCTCGCTCATCCCATCTTGCCCAGAATCTGAGAGGTATTTTTTACCGCAAGAACAACCAAACTCATGTTTTGGGGAGAGCGAGTTTTACGCTTATTGAGGTGTTGGGATTCTGGATAGCGTCGGCTCTTGTGGTGGTGAGCGTTGCTTTGCTGGTCTTTACACAGCATATTGTCGCGTTAATATTAATTGCTGCAGCGGCTTGTTTTCTACTGGGTGCAGGGGGTCTTCTTGTGCTCAATCGCTATTGGTTGATGCGTATTATAAGACGTTGCATGAATGAACACTGACACAATGAAACAAACACCCTCTAAAGAGCTCTCATAGGGTTAAAGGCTCTTGCCAAAAGGTTCATCCTCCTATGGTTATCGATGATTTCCACAAGCTAACCGCTAATTGCTAACTGCTAAAAGCTGAATTACACTCCTCACCCATATTTTCTGCATCAACGTTT
This sequence comes from Aggregatilineales bacterium, assembly GCA_044226855.1. Classification (GTDB taxonomy): domain Bacteria; phylum Chloroflexota; class Anaerolineae; order Aggregatilineales; family Phototrophicaceae; genus CFX2. Next base: position 288,779 of record JBGAGF010000003.1, on the reverse strand, counting down.
AGGACTGTATCATGGCACAAATCATCGCAATGGGCGGCGGCGGCTTCTCAATGGAACCCGATAACCTCGCCCTCGACCGCTACGTCATCGCCCAAACCGGCAAAACCTATCCCAAAGTCACCTTTCTCTCGCAGGCCAGCGGCGAAGCCCGCGATTACATCATCAACTTCTACAAAGCCTTCAATGAACTGGATTGTCAGGCCAGCCATTTATCGCTCTTTCAACCGCATACTGCCGACCTCGAATCCTACTTGCTGGCTCAGGATGTGATTTATGTCGGCGGTGGCAACACCAAGAGTATGCTCGCCCTCTGGCGTGAATGGGGGCTGCCCGCCATCCTCCGTCGTGCTTACGAAGAGGGGATTGTCCTCGCAGGCATCAGCGCCGGTTCGATTTGCTGGTTCGAGCAGGGCTTAACCGACTCCATCCCCGGCAAGCTCACCATGCTGCCCTGTATGGGTTTTCTCTCCGGCAGTTGCACGCCCCATTATGATGGCGAAGTCCAGCGCCGCCCATCCTTCCAATCGCTGGTTGCCAGCGGTAGCATCATGCCCGGTTACGCCTTTGACGACAGTGCCGCCGGTCACTTCATTGATGGCAAGCTCGACTCGGTGGTCAGTTCCCGTCCCAATGCTAAGGGCTACTACGTGGAATGCCATGACGCACAGGCCGTCGAAACGACACTCGAAACCCGTTATCTCGGTTAGAAAACTCGAACCGAATCCTGTTGACTTCATAAGATCACCTGTTCTATAATGGTGTTGGCTTTCTGTTGGGGCGCAAAACCTTGCGCCCAAGACAACGATGACACGATTAGTCTTTATAAGACTGAGGCGCACCTCAGCCGATGTGCAAATCGGCAAAACTTCACTGCGAAATTGACTACGAAGTGTCCTTTAGGGAGAATGTGAAGAATCTTGTGAACAAAAGTCGCGAACTGACAAACAAATTACACCCTCAGGACTACCCGATTGCCGCCATCGCCGCCGCCATTTTCTTCCCGCCGCCACCGCCGGATCGTCACGAAAGGGATTTTGGTACTGAGGAATTTGCAGAATTTTCCGAATCAAAACCATGATCGAATGATGGTTGTTCGATCTCTTCTTTCTTTGTAGTAAAAAATGCATTCGACCGGAGATTGATTTGTCAATCTTGGCGTCAGACACTCCAATAACTGTTTGCCGCGTTTCCAGCCGGACTACCCGCCGAATTGCCAATCATTTTTGGCAAAACTGCTGAAAATTGCCATGAATTTGCCAATAAATTGACACAACTGGCTTTTACGGATAACCGTCACCTGTAAACCGCTAACTATGAACTAACCACTGTTCTGCTCCCGATGTAAACTAGGAGCATGAACAACACATCAAACACTGAAAACTTTCCGGTCGTGATTATTGGGGGAGGTCTAGCCGGCCTCACCGCTGCTGCCCATCTCGCCGCGCGGGGCATTCCACCGCTCGTTCTCGAGGCCGATAGCCAGTGGCCCGGTGGCCGCCTCGCCGGAGGAGATCCCGACACCTTCACCTATAAGGGACGCCAATGGTCGTTCCCCTCCGAACATGGGATGCATGCCCTTTGGGGAAACTACCATAACATGCGTGCCATGTTGGAACGCTTTACCCAAACGCAGCTTGTTCCCTCGCTCGGTGAAGAGTGGATCAACCGTTGGGGGCGCGAAGTCCGCGTGGTCGAGGCCAGCCAGCTCGTGCGCTTTGGATGGGTCCCCGCGCCCTTCCACTATCTGAGCCTGCTCTATAACCCGCACTTCTGGGCAACTATCACCCCGCTGGATTTTCTCTCACTGCCGGGTTTCCTGTTCAGTATTTTGTGGACGGTGGGCTTTGATCCAATTAAGGAAGGTATCGCGCTCGATGGCCTGATGATGAATGAGTTTTTCAGGGGATGGACTCCCAACCTCCGCGCCACCTTCACTGGACTCGCGGTCAACCTGCTGGCCGCCCCTAAAGAGGACATCACCCTTGCTGGGATCATCGCTGCCTTGCGCTTTTACACGCTGCTCCGCCGTGACTCGTGGCAGATGGAATACTTGCCTGATCATTCCCATGAAGCTGTAATCAAACCGCTGCTGGACTTTATCGAGAACAATGAAGGGTGGGTTATTCGGGGTGCAGAAGTCCAGCGTCTTGAACGGGTTGGGGATAGCTGGAAAGTGGTCTTTGTTGATCAAGCCCGATCCGGCCTCCGCTCGGTGCAGGCCGATCATGTTATTCTCGCCACACATGTTGAGGGCGCACAGCATATTCTGCTCAACAGTCCCGCTACGGCTGATGAGGCTTCTCGGATGCGTTTTCCCGGCATGGTACGCAACGCCACTATTCGGCTCTGGTTCAGTGCCTGCCCCCGTGAAGGCTCGAACGCAGGCATGTTCACCGGAGATTTCCTGCCGGATAACTTCTTCTGGTTGCACCGTTTGTTTGATGACTTCCGCGCCTTTCACACTGAAACCGGAGGAAGCTGCCTCGAAATGCATCTCTACGCGGGGGATGACGTGCTGGAACAGCCCGAAAATGTGCTCATCATTCGTTGTGTGGATGAAGTCCAGCGTGCCTTCCCTGAACTGCGCGGGAAATTCATCACTGGAACGGTTCGCTTGAACAGTCGTGTTCAGACGTCTTTCCGTCCGCCCACTGCTGATACCCTCAACCTCAATACGCCTTGGCCGAATATCTTGGCCTGCGGGGATTGGACAGGTTATGACTCACCTTCCTTCTGGATGGAGCGCTCGGTGGTCACTGCGATTGCCTGTGCCAACGCCGTTCTTAAAGCCCACAATCTCGAACCGTATCCGATTATCCAAACCCCACCTCCCGAGCCTCTCGCGCGGGGCATGGGCTTCGTAGTCCGCCTCTTCCGCCGCACCGTTGGCCGTGCCTTGCTCGGTGGCGCACGAAAGCTGAGGAGAATGAAATGAGTTGGGCGCAGTTCGCGATACAAAAACTACAGAAAGGCGAAACCGCGAAGGTTCGTCCGCGAGGTCATTCGATGACGGGTAAAGTCAATGATGGGGATTTGGTTACGCTAAAGCCGTGCAAGCCTGAAGAATTAGCAGTTGGAGACATCGTACTGGTTAAAGTCAAAGGCAATGTCTACCTCCACTTGATTAAAGCTATCAACGATAAATGCTTCTTGATCGGCAATAATCGTGGAGGTATCAATGGGTGGGTCGGTGCAATGGTATCTATGGAGTAGCCACCCACATCGAATCATGATTCTAAGCTAATTGACCTGATTGGTTTAATCCCAAGCCAGTTGATAGCTGCCCTCAAAGTGATCGGTTTGCGCCATCACATCATACGAACCGCTTTATGGAATGATGACCTCAATGCGTCCGGTTTCGCTGGCTGTAAACGTCTTTTGCCAGACCGCTCCGCTCGGCCCCTGCATGGTCAAGGTCACGCTGCCGGAGGTCATGGTCACTGTATAGTTCAAGCCGACGGTTTTTCCGGCTGATGTCTGAAGAGTGGTGCTTTTCACGGCTTGCAAAGTGGATACTGTCGGGATCACTGTACCCGCCGTAACTACGCCGTTCGGAGTTGTTCCCAAGGGAAGGGCCGTCGATGTCCCTATAACAATACCCGGTGGCGCGATGAGGCTCGGCTGCGTGGTTGGGATCGATAGGTTTGGTATTGGTGTGCGGGTGGGTTGTTCCGTCACTTGGGTTAAGGCGGTTGGTGTCGGTTGGAGCGTAGGCGTTGCGTTCAATGGCGTCTGTTGCAGATTACAGTCAGCACTCAGAACTTTTTTCATCTAACATCCATTCGGCACAGCGATATTGGTCAGTTGACCGACATCGTATAGGTCGTATCGCAGAATAACCTGTCCATCGACGGGCAGGGCACGGTCAAAGATGATGGCGTTGGTCACGTTCAAGTTGACGTAGAAGCGAATGACCGCGTTGAGACTGGGCGCGACCCACAGTTCTCCACCGGTCGCTTCAACCGTTCCACCATCAGACAGTTTGATCGAAGGTAGATTGAGTTCCGCCGACGTAAAGTTGTATTTGAACGCTTCTTGTCCATTGAGCGTTGCTTTCTCACCAGCAGGGATCGCTTTCTTTGCGCCGCCCACCAGTGTTCCGGCGCGCAATCCGGCAGCCGTCACCGCATCAGGGCCTGCATTGACGCATTCCTTGTTTTGAACCAAGAAGGAGTCATTACCCAAACGTACGCCCTCAAAATTATTGTCAGTTTTACCCAGCAGTTCACCGGTGATGTCCACCACAACCCGCCGTGAACCTGATTGGTTGAACCAGACTTCAGCCGTTGCTCTGGCGCTGGTTGTACGGGGCGTACTGGTGAACACACCGTTGAATTCCAAGGTGACTAAATAGCGACCGCCTCGTAACTGCTGGAGGTTGGCGTCCACTTCAGGGAAACTGACCGAATCCCGAAAACCTTCCGGTGGCGCGACCGCTGTCAACGCATTGGCCGTCGCTAAACCTTCAATCGACGCCGGGGTAGGGATGTCGGCAATAGTTTGTCCCCGGTTGCAGCCTGCTAGGAGCAGGACACACACTAAAATACTGATTCCGAATAGACGATGAGCGTTCACAATTTTTCTCAAACTCGACATTTTGAAATCCACATAACCAAATCGCATTCTACGGTGGCTAACCGATATTGACAACCCCACCCCCTTCCGCTAGAATGCCCTCTACATGGCAAAACTGTATTAAAGCTCGCCTACTCTACATAATAGTGAATGCAAATTTGCCTCAGTAGCTCAGTTGGCAGAGCGACTGTCTTGTAAACAGTAGGTTCGTGGGTTCGATCCCCACCTGAGGCTTTATAACTTAATAAGTTAGAAATCCAGATTATGGGTCGGTGTCCCGAGTGGCAAAGGGGGCGGACTGTAAATCCGCTGTCGGAAGACTTCGAAGGTTCGAGTCCTTCCCGGCCCACAGAGACTGTGACTGAAGCAGTCTAATCAGTGCCTTGATAGCTCAGTCGGTAGAGCACACCCTTGGTAAGGGTGAGGTCATGGGTTCAAATCCCATTCAAGGCTATGGGTTCATAGTTAAGGGTGATTGAGAATGGCGAAAAAAGGTAACCGCACAATCGTGAAGATGAAGAGTAGCGAGAGCGGCCACATGTATTACACCGAGAAAAACCGCCGCAATGACACCGCGCGGCTGGAACTGATGAAGTATGATCCGCTTGTTCGCAAGCATGTGATCTACCGCGAGGCTAAGTAGGTGCATCATAGGGGAGTAGCTCAATTGGCAGAGCAACGGCCTCCAAATCCGTAGGTTCAGGGTTCGATTCCTTGCTCCCCTGCTTTCATCGTACAAGACACCGTCGCTCGCAGGCGGTGTCTTGCTATTAGGCAATATCTGGTAAAATAATAGAGGCGGACAGAAACCGCTTTTGTAATAACACTAAAAATTCTGAGTTAAGGACATAAGGCATGTCTGCCAAGAATAAGCAAAGTAACCTGATTGTAGATGATGCGGAAGAACTCGAAAACGAGTCGGTTGAGGACGAAGGCGAAGAAGAAGTTTCCTCAACACGCGGTATAACCGCTCCCAAAGGTCGTGCCACGCCCGGTCGCCGCACTCAGGAAGTGGAAGAGGTGAAGGCCGAGACGGGGATTGTTGGAACCGTTACATCGCCTTTCCGCAGCTTGGTGGAATACTGGGAAGGCGTTCGCTCGGAATTGCAGAAGGTCATTTGGCCGACGCGTGAAGAAACCCAACGTTTGGCGACGATTGTTCTGGTCGTCACCGTGATTTCTTCCTTAGTTCTCGGTTTGATCAGCCTCTTGTTTACTGCCCTCATTTCTGCGGGGCTGAGTTCACCAACAGTCGTGTTTGGTGGCTTGATGGTAGTCGCGTTGGTCGGTTTCGGCATCTACTTGCGGAACAGCAACCGGGGAACTGGTTTATTCTAGCCTTAGAGCAGCCTTGTTCCTCAAGTTAGTGTGATGAATTAGTATGAAGGATTCTGCCGCTATGTATGATGATGCGGACGAGAGAGACGATCAGGATGTAGATCAGGATTACGATCCTGAACCGGTCTATTTAGAAGAAAAACCTGCTAAGAGCAGCATCACCGATACCAGTGATAATCTACCACCTCTGCTAGATGCGCCGCTGGCAAATACCGATAACAGTCGGCAGTGGTATGTCGTCCATTGCTATTCCGGTTATGAAAACAAGGTGCGCTATTCAATCGAACAGCGTATTGAAACGATGGGTATGCGCGATAAAATCTTCGATGTGATCGTGCCGACCCAAGAGGAAATCGAAGTCAAGGAAGGCAAGCGCCGTACTGTCGAGCGTCGTGTTTTCCCCGGCTACATTCTGGTCGAAATGAAGATGGACGAAGACTCTTGGTACGTCGTGCGGAATACTCCCGGCGTGACCGGCTTCGTTGGTATGGGGAATGACCCCACGCCGCTGCGCCCAGAAGAGGTCAAGGCGATTATTGACCGCATGGAAACCTCCGGGCCACACTTTGTGCCCAAGTTCCGTGTCGGTGAACGTGTGCGGATCATCGATGGTCCGTTCAACGACTTCATTGGTACAGTCGCCGCGATGGAGGCCGAGAAGTCCAAGGTTCGCGTGATGGTGAACTTCTTCGGTCGTGATACTCCGGTTGAACTGGACTTCCTCGAGGTCGAGAAAGTTTAGTTCACTTCTAGCAACTCAGTGAATACACAGGGACAAGCACACACTTGTCCCTGTTTTTTCGATAGTGGTTTCACTATAATTTCCCAATCTATTTAATGCGACGTGCAGACAGAGACAAGTCTCCGGTACAGCGAAATTTCTAAATTTCACCCCCAACGCTTTTCCCTAGGCTGCAACGTAAAGCGAGGACACTCATGGCTAAAAAAGTAAAAGCAATCGTAACGCTGGCTATTTCGGCGGGTAAGGCAAACCCTGCTCCCCCGATTGGTCCCGCGTTGGCCCAGCATGGTATTAACCTGATGGCCTTCTGCAAGGAATACAATGCCCGTACCAGCGCACGCATGGGCGAAATTATTCCGGCGGAAATCACGGTCTTCAGCGACGGTTCATTCAAGTTCATCCTCAAAAGCCCGCCGACTGCCTTCTTGATTAAGAAAGCGGCTGGTATCGAGAAGGGTTCGACCAATCCCAACAGCATCAAGGTTGGTACCGTTACCCGCAAGCAGCTTCGTGAAATCGCGGACATCAAGCGCCCCGATATGAACACCAAAGACACTGACGCTATTGTTCGTCAGCTTGAAGGCACTGCCCGTAATATGGGTGTGGAAGTCACCGGAGACTAAATTCGGCTATTCGCGGTCAAATTTGACCGTTTATCGCAACACTATATTCGTGGGAGGATGCAATATCGCATCCACTCGGACCACAGGAGATGAAGAACATGGCACATGGAAAGCGTTATGAGAACGCACTGAAGAATATTGAAGACAATAAGCTGTATACTCTTTCGGAAGCCGTTGGACTGGCAAAGCAAGCTGCTACAGCCAAGTTCGATGAGACCATCGAAATGCACTTCCGACTTGGTATTGATCCCCGTCACAGCGATCAGCAAGTTCGCAGCACGGTTCTGCTTCCCAATGGTTTGGGTAAGACCGTCCGCGTAATCGTTTTCGTTGACAACGCGGATGATGTGCGTAAGGCCGAAGCGGCTGGCGCGGACATCATTGGTGATGAAGCGACGATTGCCCGTATTCAGAACGAAGGCTGGCTGGATTTTGATGCCGCTTTGGCTATTCCGGCGATGATGGCGAAGATCGGTCGCGTGGCGAAGATCCTCGGCCCGCGCGGTTTGATGCCGAACCCCAAGGCCGGTACGGTTGTTCAACCGGATGCTTTGGAAAACGCCATCAAGGAATTGAAGGCTGGTCGCGTGGAATTCCGTAATGATAAGACCGGTAACCTGCATGTTCCGGTGGGCAAGGCCAGTTTTGAGGTAGACAAGATCGCTGAAAATGCACAGGCTATTCTGGATGCCGTTCAGCGCCAACGGCCTGCGGCTGTGAAGGGCTTGTTCATCAAGCGCTTGGTTGTGACCTCGACGATGGGGCCGAGCATCAAAGTTGAAGTGGGCGGACAGTCATCGGCTGCCTAACGATTTCTGGATTTTGATACCTTTTAAAGGGCGGGGTAACTCGCCCTTTTGATTCCTGTGCTACTTGAGCAAATCTACTAAGGAGGCTTGAAGTTCGGGATCAGCGATAATGGTTAACGAGTCGTTGGCTTTGATCTCAGTGTTGCCATGAGGAATCAACTGTTTACGTCCCCGCTGGATGGTTGCGACGACGCTCTCCTGCGGCCAATGAATATCGGCAACATGCTTGCCCTCTACCGCGCTGCCGGCCTCGATGTGAAATTCGAAAACATGACCACCCGTGAGTGCGTTCAGGCGAATATGCTCGGCGGTGTGTTGATCTTGGAGCTTGCGTTCCACCGCGAGGTTATAGGCGCGCATGACTCCGTGCCGCCCCATCAATCCCACCAGCTCACCGGTTGTCCTGTCGAGGACGGGAAGCCGCCCGACATCGCGTGTCCCCATGACTTTGATGGCCGTCCATATTTCGTCATCTGGTGCGACGGTGGCCGGATTGCGAGCACAAATGCTGCTTATAGGTGTTGACTCGTCGAGTTCACTGCGGTAGGCATTTTGTAAATCGGACAGCGTGACGATGCCAACCAGTTTATTCGCGCTATCTACGACGCACAGCGAGCGGCTTTGATAGCTGCGCAGGCCATCGCGGAGTTCTCTTAGAGTTGCGGTTTCGATGATGCGTGGTGCGGGTTTGGTCATCACTTCGCTGACAGTAACGCCCTGCATGAGATCAATCTCGCGGCCAACGGGAAGAAATACCCCTTTGTTCCGCAAGCCTTGGGCATACATGCCGTGTGGATTAAGGCGTTCAGCCATGAACACACAAATGACGGTCGCTAGCATGATGGGCAGGATTAAACGGTAGTCATTGGTGAGTTCGAAGACCAGCATAATTGCAGTGATGGGACAGCGCACGACGCCCGCCATGACGGCTGCCATACCTGCGATGGCGTAGACCTGTGGGTTACCTTCATTGCTGCCGACAATGGATTGCATGAGGTGGCCGTATGCGCCACCGAGCATGGTGCCCACAAACAGCGTCGGCGCGAAAATTCCCCCGACAAATCCACCGGCCATACTGACTGCCGTCGCCGCGAGTTTGACGCCGCCCAAAATGAGGAGCAGCCAGAAGCTGAAGTTGGCCTCACCGCTGAGCACCGCACTCATGGTTTCGCGGCCTGCGCCCATGATTTGCGGGAGGAAAATGGCCACTAAGCCGATGACTGCTCCGGTGAGGGCGGTTTTAGCTGGACGCGGTAGGTGAACATGATGATGCCACCAATCGTGCTGCCAGTAGACGGCACGGATGAAAAGCGCCGATACTAAGCCGAGGATGATTCCCAATGGGATGAACAAGGGGATTTCGAGGACGCTGCCGAGGGTGTAATTGAATGGCCCCATTTCGGCGGCTGGCTCGATGCCCTGAGTCAGGGCAGATGAAACCACTGCTGCCAGCACGACCACGCCAAAGGAACGTATTTCAAAAGCGCCGTTGAGGATGACTTCCAAAGCGAAGAAAACACCCGCTATGGGTGCTTTAAAGGCGGCTGCGATGGCTGCTGCTCCACCGGCGGCAACCAGCAGGCGCATCTGTTCTTCACTGAGGTGAAGGCGCTGTCCAATGAAAGAGCCGAGGTTTGAGCCGATCTGAACGCTGGGGTCTTCAGGGCCGACGGATGCACCGGCTCCGAGTGATAGGGCTGAAGCGATAGCTTTAAAGGGGATGCGCTGATAGCGCAGGCGACCTCCGGCAGTGGCGACCGATTCGATGATGCCAGCTACACCATGATGGCGTTCCTCACCAATAAAGTTATCCATAATCAGGCCGACGATGAGACCGGCTAAGGCGAGGCTGATGACAATTCCCAGTGCCCCAATGATTGGGCTAAGCAGTGAACCCGCTAGAAAGCCGGTGAAGATGCGGTTAAACAGGTCGATGCACTGCCGGAAAAGCCAGATCGCAAGTGCCGTCGCTAAACCCAAGGCAACAGCTAGCACAAGCAGGGTGTTGCTATTGGGGTGACGCAAGCGCATCATAAATAACTTTATCGGGCTGGAAAAAGTGAACATCGCGTTATCATCTCTTAGTGACTACGGAGAACGTTACTATAGCACTGCTAAGCGAGCGATTCACGTAAATCAAGCAAGTGTTAATGGACTTTCAATGTATGGATTAGAATAAGGTTGAGCCACATTGAGGATAGTCCTATGCCCATCAAGATTGTTACAGGTAACCCACTGACGACGCAGGCGCAAACGCTGGCCTTCGGCTTTAACGCCAAGGGGCGGGTTGAGGTCGGGGGCTTGGAGACGCGGCTGTATGATTTGTATCCTGCGGCGTTTGCCAGCTTCCGCAAGCAGTGTAAAAGTGAACGGATCAAGCCGGGAATGTTGTGGCTGTGGCGCGAGGCGCAGATCAACCTGATGTTCTTGGTTGTGCGGGAGTCATCGGTGGGGATGACGCGGATGCGCTTTGTAGAGACGGCCTTGATGACGATTGCCCGTGATTATCCGCTGTATGGGCTGACGAGCCTCGCGATTGCGCCATTGGGAACGCAAGAGGAATGGTCGCTGCTGCGTCCGGTTGTGGATTATTGGATGAAGGCCTGTCCGCTGCCTGTGGATGTGTATGAGAAGATAGAATAAGGAATAAAAGAGGGTGCAGCATGCTGCATCCCAACGGTGTTTGTTTCTTTGGGGAGAATCAATAAAGGCGACCCGTAGGCCGCCTTTACCGTATTAACAGTTGTTGAATTAATAACGATTGCGGTCGCCGTATCCACCGCCGTTGTCGCGACGCGGAGGACGTTCTTCGCGAGGACGAGCTTCATTAACGGTGAGAGGACGATTGTTCATGCTGTAACCGTTGAAGCGACGGATGGCTTCCTGAGCGAGGTCTTCAGTCGCCATTTCGACGAAGCCAAAGCCCTTCGACCGACCGGTTTCACGGTCACTAATCACCGCAACGTCAGTAATTTCGCCGACCTGTTCAAAAAGCGCCCGGATTTCTTCTGCCGTCGCGCTATACGGCAGGTTGCCAATGTATAGCTTCTTGTTCACGAAACTCTCCTATTGTACTTCCTAACAAAAAATGCGAGTGATAGCGGAAGAGGACGAGGCACTTAGTAGCACAAACACCGGACGGCTATGTAGCACAGGGGGCGTATACTGCATTCTCTGACTCGGTCAAATCCCTACCTATCGTTAAACATCTTCTCACAAAACACTTATTTTGTAAAGATAGAAGTCCAACTGTGAAACAACTTCTTGGACGAAAGTACAGTGTCATTTGACAGGCAAATGTCACGACTCTACGCGTAAACCCATGTTTCGCGTCCACTTCGGAGGGGTACACGCACCCGCCGGTAGGCACTGGTTTCGTACACATCCATCTTTAATAACTCTTCTTCGGTGAGTTCTAGAACCAGTCCGGCGACCTCATGACCATGCCGGGGAATGACCAGCGGGTAGACGCCTTCGGGCATAGACATCGCGGACTTGAAGAAACCTTCTAGGATATCCGGTGTGCCGGCGACGGTACGACCGATCAAGCGCTGCTGGACGGCAGGGTCTTGCAGCGTGCCGTAGACGAACAATAGCTCCATATGTGTTCCCCCGATTTCAAATAAAAATCCCCCGGTGAAGGGGGAATAGCAGACTGAGTCGGAATGAAGCCGACGGTTATTTCATCGCGTCGTAGCCGGGGCCGGAAGCGAAGAATTCATAGTTGTGCTGAATGTCATCGGTGAGGTCGAGCACTTCACCAGCAGCGTGCTTGACGCGGGTCTTGCTGTCGAAGGGAATGGTTTCCTGACCGTCATTGGTGGTGAATTCCGAAGGCACTTCTTCTTCAATGAAGATAGCTTCGTAGGGGCATTCGGGAATGCAAGCGCCGCAGTCGATGCAGGTATCGGGATCAATGAAGTACCAAGGCCATTCATTTTCCGGCTTGCCGGGGACGATACATTCGACCGGGCAAACTTCCATACAGGCACCATCACGTAGACAGAGGCTTGTGATAATGTGGGTCATGAGCGTAATTCTCCTATTTGTCTCTTTAATAATGGTCTAACTATACCTAATCATAACCGGTGTGTCTGGAACTTTTGTTGGATTTGCAAAACAATTTTTCAGGTCTGAATGTTGTATATTTTTGTGACGATAAATGGTTTTAAATGCTGGTTAAATTTTGAATTTCACTTACGGAAATGATATGGAGTGGCGGTTGGAAATTCGCTTTTGGCTCCAGACAGTAAACAGGCTGTGTCGTCACAGTCGTCTTTGTCGTCAGTGTCGGAACGCCAATTGGTACAATCGGCGGCACAAGCAGCACTATTTGTGTTTACCGTCGGTTGTTAAGGTTCGGCAGGGCAAGATATGTCTTGTCCCTACAACAGCATACGACATTTACAGGGCAAGAGGGTGACCATTTGGAAGAACATTTTGTAACTGATTCGCAGCGTTGGCGCTAACCATTTTGAGGGAAAATTTTGGCGGCGATGGTTGGAAAATGGTTGGTGGTTGGTAGGGTAGGTTTGAAAAATAAACGTAGTGTAGAATACAGACTTCTTGGCAGCGTTCTTGAGGAACTTTCGAACAATCAGTAGAAAGGCTTCAGCCATGAAAATGAATCGGAACACGAGCCAAAGTACCTTGAACAACGCGATAGGTTACCGGCAATGGCTTCTGTATCCATTGGCTTTGACGTTGCTGATGTGTGTTGGATTGCTGCTTATCCTCTCACCGGATGTAACCACTGCCCAACCTTTACCGCCGCCGAGCGCGAGTATGACCGCTAGCCCGCTGCCACCGACCCTCTCGCCAACCCCATCCAATACACCAACGCCGGATGTGACGCTGAGCAGCTTGATGCAGCGACGCGTGGTTATTCATCAGGGAAATTCGGCGAGTCTTGAAACGTTTTATCGCTGGCAGGGTCATCATGAGGAAGTCAGCAGCCTCATATTCACGTCGCCTGACGCATTGTTCTCGACTGCACTCAACAGCACCTATAGCTTTCCCGCTGTTCGCTTGTGGCAAATACAAACGACCAATGTGAATCCGGTTAGGGGTGAATCTGAAAATGTTGGCGCGGACACCATCTCACGAATTAGCCGCAGCAAAGACGGTCGGTTGGCCATGATTGGACATGGTGGCGCGGCTGAAATCTTGGATGCAATTACCGGACGTCCAATTGCTCGAATACCGCAAACGTGGGCATCTACGATAGCAACGGACGGCGGTTACGGCTTTATCGTCAGTGGAGAGAATCATGTCGTGGGCATATGGGCAAACGTCCTGCCCTATGGCTATCTTGAATCCACTCCTCCCCCGGAAATCTCACCACTTGTTTTCTATTCGGGGCAGCTTGTCACCGCTTTTCTAGTGGACAAGCCTGTCATACAAGTCGATTATGACGGTATGGTCAACCGATACTTTATACTGACGAAAGATGGTGTACTTCACCTCTATTTCACTCAAGACTATGTTCAGAGCACACTGACCACTATCTCCCAAGATGCTCAATCCAGTGCGACTGAAGAGATAAGCAGCACCGGCAATTTGATGGCATTACAAGCTGACCAGAGCCGCGTTATTTATGCCGGTTCACATTGGGATGTGATTGCCTATGATTACGTTCAAAATCAAACGGTCGCGCGTTATCCTTTGGAGAACGCGGTAAGCTGTATTGCTATCCAGCCCCAGAGTCATTTACTGCTGGTTGGCGACCGGTCGGGGGCATTGAGCATTCTCCATTTAGATGACTTCAAGCTCATTACACAGATCAACATCGGTGGAATCATCAGCGCGTGTGCCATTAATGACGACAGCACCCTGATCGCGACCAGTGACGACGAGGGGCATCTCACTTTGTGGGGTGTTCGTTAAGTTTTGTGGAGCGCATAACGATTACGAAATGCGCTACAATAGGCAAGGTAGGCTCAGATTTTTAGGGAGCAGTTTCGGAATGACGAAGCACAATAAACAGCGGCCTTTGCCACCCCCGCAGCGGATGCGCTTGAAAGAAAACCATAGCTGGAAGGCTCCGGCGGGGTTTAAGATTGTGGTGCTGGATCGCGGCGCGGTGAGCTTCAACGTTCCTGAAAAGTGGTTCGTGGCGAAGATGGAACCGGCCTTCGAGATGCACAACGCCAAGCCGCCGAATGATGACGCCCGCATATCGGTGACGTTCTTTCGCAACCAACCGGGGATCGATTGGGCGGGGCTGCCGGTGAACACGCTGCTGGAACACTCGCTGCAAGGCGTGGCCGACCGCGAAACCATCAGCACGACCGCCGTCAGCCGCATTCCGCGCGAGGACATCGAGGTGGTGTGGGCGGAACAGCGCTTCATTGATCCGGTGGAGAAACCGCGCGAAGCTTTTACGCGGGTGACACTGGCGAGGGGATTCAACCTTCACGCGCTGATCTCGTTCGATTATTGGGTGGATCAGGCGGCGCAGTTCAGGCCGGTGTGGGCCGAGATGGTGCGGTCATTGATCTTGGGGCGCGTGATCGCTGATCCGACCAAGGGCGAGACGCTGCATTAAAATTTGAACCGCCAAGACGCCAAGGTCGCCAAGACAACGCAGAGATGGTTGAAGTCAAGCAATCATGTCGATTTAATCTGACTATTTATGGAGAGATGGGGTCATGCAATATACGGAAAATGGGCCGTTGGGCTATTATTTTGAGGACATTGAAATCGATAAGCCGCTGGTGACGCGTGGACGGACGATCACCGAGTCGGATATTGTGCAGTTCGCGGGGCTGACCGGCGACTATAACCCGATGCACACCAACGCCGAGTACATGAAAACGCATCCGATGGGGCAGCGTGTGGCACATGGCATGCTAACGTTGAGCTATGCGGTCGGGCAGTTGTACCAGTTGGGCTTTATGGAACGCACGGTGCTGGCCTTCCGTGGCTTGGAGATGAAGTTCAGCCTGCCAGTAGTCATTGGTGATACCATTCACGTCCGGCTGACCGTCAAAGAGAAAAAAGAGATGAAACGGTTGGGTGGTGGAAACATTATCGCCGAGGTGAAAATCCTGAACCAAGACGGGAAGACAGTTCAGTCCGGGACGATGGAACTGCTGCTGGCATCCAGACCGTCAAGCTAACGAGGTTACGATATGGCCGCGCCGAATCCCGACGCCCATTATCATCTGTTACGATACACTGACATAATGGAGGCAGCGGCCTTTGTTGCTGCCTTATCGCGTTTTTTGTCCAGTCCACCCGGCACGAAATATCTGCGTCCGACCGCTCCCGCAGAACTCTGGAGTCTGCTGGTGGGGGATGTAGATGACATCCGTCGGATTGACCTCTATCTGAACACCCCTGCGCTGAACGCGGCGACCGATGCCTTTGGCCGTCCACCTATTATTGAGAAACGGCGTGGCGCGGGCGTGCCTGCTAGCTGCATCCTGCTGATCGGCGCGGGCGGCGTCGAAGCATGGGGCGTAGAAGAAGCCCAATGGCATCTGCTGGCTGAAGGCTGAATTTAGTTCTGCACAGCGAGCGGCGCAGGCTCTTTGGTGATCGGGAGGGTGAAGATGAAGGATGAGCCGTGTTCCGGTTCGCTTTCCACCCAGATACGTCCACCATGCGCCTCAACTGCGAGGCGACAGAAGGCCAATCCCAATCCGACGCCTTTGGGCGCATCTTTATATTTGACGCGGCTGAACTTTTCGAAGATTTTGCCCTGCATATTGGGGGCGATCCCCGGCCCGGAGTCGTTGACGCTAATCTTGACCGCGTTGGTGACCATCTTGGCCGACAGCGTGATCTTGCCACCCATCGGCGTGTATTTGACGGCGTTTTCCATCAAGTTGGTGATGACGCGCAAAATCATGTCGGCGTCGCAGGTGATGAGCGGCAGATCTTCGGGATAATCCAGACTTAACTTCTGCTCGGATTCATGAATCATCGGATGAACCAATTGAGCGGCTTCTGCCAGCAGAGCATGAATCGAAATCGGCTTGGCGTCTAATACGGCTTTGCCTTCTTCCAAGCGCTGAATATCCAGCAGGCTTTCGACCAAGCGGGTGAGCTGCTTGGTGCTGCGCGTTCCGACATCGATTAAGTCTTTGACAACTGAGGAATGTTCACGCGCCAGCAGCTTGTTTAAGGTGACGATGCTGCTGTAAACGGTGTGCAGCGGGCCGCGCAGATCATGGTAGACCATCGAAGTCAGATCTTGGCGAAGCTGCTCTAGTTCCATCTGGGCGGAGATGTCTTCTTCAACCCACAGGATGACATCGTCTTGGTCAAGGAACAGCCGCCGCGCACGGACATTGACAGGAATATCTTCACCCTGTTTGGGGAAGGCCGTGGTGCGGAAGATGATCTCTTTACCTTCTTGGAGTGACCCAAAACGGTCGCTGCCGATGGGGCCGGTTCCCAAGCGGTGGATGGCGGTGATACCCTGCTGGATCAGGTCGGCGCGTTTGTAGCGTAGGAACTCACAGGCGCGGCGGTTGACGTCAATGATGTAGCCGTCCAGATTGGTGATGATCATGGGCACGACGGCTTCTTCAAATAACCACTTGTAGCGGGATTCATCTTTGGGGATGGCATTCATCTCGACCGCGTTACCGACGGATGCGCTGAGAATATCGGTGACCGCTGTCAGCCATTCGACGATGGAGTTGTCAAAATAATCGACTTGGGGATGAATGAGTGCCATGACGCCGTACATGTTGCCGTTCTTTTCCAGCGGCAAACCAATGGCCGATCCACGGCGGAGTTCTTCTGGCGTGCTGGCAAGCTGCGGCCAGCGCTGATCGGTGCCAATGTCGTGGATGACGATCACACGGCGTCCGTGATGCACCATACCGATCAGGCCGCGCGTGATCAGTTCCTGCCACAGGGCATAACGGCCTTCGAGCTCACCCTGCGGTCCTAAGATCAGCTTGTTGTTGACGCGGTCATCTTTATGAAAGGTGATCAGGCATCCATGCCGTGCGCCAATCGTTTCGGCAGAAGATACCAGCGTGGTTTGGAGAATTTGTTGGAGATTGGCTTCTTGTTCACGTACGGTATGGCTAATTTTATAAATAGCATCCAAACGTTGGCGCTCGGTCAGCATAACGATCCTTAGCAATTCATGTCACAAGCTCATCTTGTAACAGGGCAACAACTTAAACTTTATTGTAACCGAATGTAATATCCGCCTCACGTGAGATTAGAAAAATTTACTCAAAAATCGGTTGTTTGAAGCCGGGGCACAAGACCTTGTGCTCCTATGACGATCTCATTTTTGATTGAATTCACATCAAGTCGTTCGTCTGCCTATTCCATCTGCCCACGCGCGATGATCAAGCAGGCAGCCGCGTCATGGTTACCCCTTCAGGCGTTTGACTTCGTTAATCAACTCATCAAAAGTCTTCTTACGGTCAGCGCTGTTATAGTTAATGACTGGATGCTTCTTCAGTTCCAGCGGCATATCATCGACAGGAGCATAGAGCACCGGCACGATGGGCTTTTCCCGGTTAAAGAAGTAGCGATAGGCCAAGCGGGTATAACGGGATTCGAGCGCTTCCGGAGAGACGACCACCACCAGCAGCTTACACTCTGAAAGGGCTTGTTCGACGGCGATCATCCAGTCATCACCGCCTTGGATCAAGTATTGGTCAACCCAAACTTTCAAACCCGCGTCCTGCATCAGCGCCATCATCGGCACCACGATAGACTGCCATTCGGGGCGGGCGTAGGTGATAAAGACGTGGTCAAGCAGTGCGCCGGTTTGTAAGCCGGTACCCAGCTTGCTGGTTTGCCGCTTGTGGTTGGGCGTGGTCACTGACTTGTTATCAGAGGTTTCACGCTGCAAGAATTCTTTAGTGCTGGGCTTATTTGGAGGCGGCTGTTTTTCAGCCAAGGTTGCATTCTTGACGTCGTCAGGTTGCCAAGTGAAGCAAAGCTCAATCGTTGCGCCCACATTGATCACGTCGTTGGAGTGAATCGGGTAGGGAACTTTGGCTTCGAGCACTGTTCCATTGATGGCCGTGCCGTTGGTCGAACCCTGATCTTCAACCTCGTAGGTGTTATCTTTCCAGCGCAGGATGAGGTGCAAACGGCTGATGGCCGAGTTGGCGACGATAATGTCGTTGTTCTGGTCACGCCCGATGCGAATGGTTTCTTTTTCCAGCGGGAAAATCTCACCGACCTTCATGCCGCCGGTAGCCACCAAATAGGGATGCGACTTGGCGGTTGGCTTATCGATCAGCTTGGGGGCAGACTGCGTGTTGAGTTTGGGCAGCTCGACTTTGGCCGCGTCGCGGTCATATTCCAGCGTGACGTTCTCCCCCAGTTCAATGACATTGCCCGGTTTCAGCAGCCATCCAGCTTTGAGGCGCTGACCGCTGACGAACGTACCGCGCACTGAGTTGAGGTCATGCAGCTCGTAATCCGCCATGACTCGAATGAGCCGGCAATGTTCACGGCTGACATCATTGTCCTGAATGACAATCGCGTTTTTAACGCCACTGCCAACGGTGACGATCTCGCCCTCGAGATCGAATATTTTTCCGGGCTGCGGACCGCGCCGCATGATTAGACGTGTCATAATATCATTGCCTACAGATTGAATTTCTTCCCCCACCCATATCTTAACAGAGAGTGGTCAGAAGAATAACAAAGAACGTACATATTCAGACAAACGCATACAAAAAACCCTGCATGCGTAGGGGGGCAGCAGGGTTTTCGTGTGTTTTGGTGAGGGCAAGGCACTTTTTGAGCGCCTGCCGGACACGCTGTTTTATGAACTCGTCGTTGGCGTCACGGTCACGGTTGGTGTGACGGTGGGCGTCGCGCTCGGTGGCACTTTCGTGGAGGTCGGCGCAATAGTGGCGGATGGCGCAAGCTGCGCGGTCGCTTCCGGCGTGACTTCGCTGGTCGCCTCTGTGGTCGCTTCACCGGTTGCTTCGGCAGTGACTTCACTGGTGCCTTCTGCCATGGCGGTCAAGGTGATGGCGAACTGCTGCTGTTGGACAACGGCGGTCGCGGTCTGCTCGACTTCGCTGTAAGGATTGGGCGTGGCGGTGAAAGTCGCGGTCGGCGTGGGCGATGCCACATAAGCCGGAATGGCGATGTTGGCGATCAGCATATCAACCGTCGAGGTTTGCACTAGATAGACATTCTTTGTGTCGTCGTTTGCCAGCGCATAGTAACGCGGAGAGCTTGCAGACTTGTCACCGATTTTTACCGTATAGGTCTTACCGTCTGAATCGGTCAATGTCATGTTGTACTTGGGTTTGTCCAGACCATAGTCCACTAAGTTAGCCGCTTCAAATTTTGAGATACCGTTCAAAGAAGCCAGATTGCTCATCATCCCGACGGCCTTGGTTTGGTCGGTGGCAAGCTGCTGGGGATTAGTTGCTTCACTGACCGTCCAAACGCTGGCGGCGTCTTTGGTCATGACCACTTTGCTGTTGTCAGTATTATTGATGATTTCAAAGCGGACAATTTTGCTTTGACTATCGGTGGTGCTAATATCAGGAAATAGCGGTCCTGCTGTTTCGGCGGTTGCAGTTGGCGTGCTGTTGGTGACAGTTAATCCGCCGGGTTGATTGCTCAGTACCATCACCGCCACAATGACGACAATGCTGGCGACAATGAGCACGAGCGTTCCTCGATTCAAACGCATGATACAAATCTCCTCGCAACATCTGAGATGTTCCGGTACAGGTTAAAGTATTCGCAATAGGCTTCAGACATATGAAACGCTGTTTTGTAGGGGCAAGAGTTATCTTGCCCCTGCATTTCACATGCCTGTATAAGGCTTACCTAGACAGTTGTTCGTTTCTCGCGTCCCGTCCACCAGACTAGGATACCGATCAACAGAATACCAAAGGGCATCAGCACGATGGTCACAAAGTTCATCGTTCGTGTCGTATCGCCGCTGGCAAAGACCGGCGTATCCTGCGGACGTTGCCGGTCATTCACCTGCGGAATTTTGTTGAAGAAATCTTCGAATTTGGTCGTCCAGAACAGGCTGTTCAAGGTCAATCGAAGGTTGGTTACGCCCTGCTGTAAGAGTTGGGCGAATTGGTTGGAACCCATATCCGAACTACCCAGCAAAACAACCTTCGCCCCGGTCTTGGTATTTTCAGCAGCGGCTGCAAGGACAAATGGCCCTTTAGCATCCCCGTCCGCTTGCTTCAATTCACTAACATCCGTTGCAGAAAGCACCTTGGGATCCGTTTTGGCATAGGAGGCTGTACTCGACTTGACCAACTGCGACACGGTCACATCGGCAGGCGCGGTTGGCGCCACATCAATGCTGCGAGCAAGATCAAATACGGTGAAGTAATTGGCATTGCTCGAGAACGGCTCGGTGATGGGCTGGCTGCGATCAATATCCGTGTTCTTGGCTGCCACAAAGAAGGGAAGACCGTTTACCGCTTGCGATTCATCGAGTACAACATTGTTTGCAAACCGCACGCCAAACTTGTCATAAAGATAGGTGCTGAGGTTATCAGCATTCGCCAGAGCCGGTTTGCCATCGACGTTCAGGGCTGCGGCCATAATGACTAGCTTGCCGCCTTTGTCGAGATAATCAGTGATGTACTTGACCTGAGCATCCGAGAGCGCAGACCCGCCACCAGCGATGACTAGCACCTCACCATCTGCGGTAGGATCATTGAGTTTGATCGTACTGGTCGGAGAGGTGAGATCAATGATACTTACTTCTTGGGCTTTCCAATTGTAAGCCGTCTTTAAGATATCATTCAGCGACGACATACCACTGGTGCTGCTATCCGTAAGCTTCAACGTATCGTTGGTGGTGAGGAAATAGACACGGAAATCACCAGAGGCCGCCACACGCATAATCGCGTTGGTCAAATCCACCTGTGAGATGGAGGCCACCGTTTGCGTTTTATCTGCAATCGGCTGGTCACTGGCGTCTAACGGAACGACAGCTAAGGCTTTAGTGGTGGTCGAGGCATCTGTTACTGCTTTATACTGCTTCGCCACGCCCGGAGACCGTTCAGGATCAACAAACTCATACGAGATTTTGTTTTGGCTGGTCTTGACATAATCATCGAGCAGCACGGTTGCCTGATCGCGAAGTCCAGCGTCGGCGGTGCCGACGAACGCGAAGATCTTAATCTTGGGCACATTCGGTTCTACCGCTAACCCGGCTATTGCTTTACGTGTATCTTCATTCAGCGAGAAGTCATCACGCTGAGTCAAGTCAACCCGCAGAGAGCGTCCCTTGACCACGCTGTAGATCGCGATCAAAGCCATGATGAAGAGCAGCGTGACCAATATCGTCGTACCACCGTAACGTGCCGTACGGCCTGTAACCAGCGAACGAACTTGATCGGGAGCCATGAAGCCCCAAACGACAATCGAGAGGATGGCCAATCCCAAGCCGCCCCATCCAACCACCGTGAAGGTAGGCTGCGTAAAGGTAACCACAATCGTAATGACGAGCCCAACCGCTGCGAGGATCAGCATATAGAATGGAGGGATAAATGGCTCTTGTTCTTGCAAATTTGGATTAGGAGTTTGGGCTGTCATGATCTCCACCGCCTTACTTCAACAATCCGCGTCGTGATGAACAACGCGGCAACAATCAAAAATACGAAGTACAAAACATCTTCGGCACGAATAACCCCGTTTGCCATCGTCGTGCCGTAATGGGCATTGAACCCCAGTTCGTGAATAAAGTTTCCGACCGCAGCGTTAATGTTGGGCAGGTTGGTAATCGCGCTCGAAACAATATCGGCCAGATACAGCACCAAGATAGAGGCTGCGCCGAGGAAGGCCGCCACGATTTGATCTTCAGTAACGGCTGACCAGATCATGGTGATGGCGAGTGCTGCGCCGCCATACAGCCATGCGCCGAGATACATACCAATGCCACGTCCGGTGTCGGGGACGCCGATCATGGTCAGGAACAGGTAATAGACCAAGGTCAACGCCAGAACGACGGTGTAGTAAGTCCACACGGCAAGGAACTTACCGATGATGAACTGCGACTCACGGATCGGCATCGTCATCAATACTTCGAGCGTCCCTTCGCGGGTTTCTTCGGAAATGAGCCGCATCGTCAGTAAGGGACCAACCAGAAACAGCAGGAACGTCAGAATATCCGGGATGTTGTAAACTTGATCCGCTGTATATTGCGATTGACCCATTGAGTTGGATTGAATGGAATTGCCTACGATGCCGCTGAAGTAAAATCCAAAGAACAGCAGCAGCGCAAACGCGATGGCATACGCCACAGGCGACCGGAAATATAGTCCCAGTTCGCGTTTATAAACGGCCCATATCTGCCTCATGACGCTACCTCACTCTCTTCAGCCGCCGATTCCGTGGCGGGGGTTTGTTCTGTTTCTTCGACATCTTGATGCCGCGTGACTTCGAGGAAGATCTCTTCCAAGTTGACGGCCAGCGGGCGCAGTTCAATCAAATCCCAACCTTTGCCGATGACCGCGCGGGCAATCGCCGGACGGGGATCGGTGCGGGGATTAACAGGTTCAGCGATGATGCTGTCGTTGGTGCTGCTGATGGTCGCAGTCGCCACTTCAGGCAGCGCTTGGATGGTCGGCAGGGCATCTGCTGGTGGGACGTTCAGGCGCAGCAGGACACGTCCGCCGCGTTCGAGGTTGGCACGCAGTTCACTGGGTGAACCTTCGGCCTGAATTTGTCCGTGATTGACGATGATGATATTGTCGCAGACCTGCTCGGCTTCCGAAAGAATATGGGTGCTGAACAGGAGCGTGTGCTGCCGTCCCAATTCGCGGATCAAATCACGCAGTTCCAGCACTTGGAACGGGTCGAGGCCGATGGTCGGCTCGTCGAGAATCAAGACTTCGGGGTCGTGCAGCAGGGCTTGTGCTAAACCGACGCGCTGGCGCATACCTTTGGAGAGCGTCCGGATGCGGCTGCCTGCACGGTCCGTCAGCGCTACCCGCTCCAGCACTTGCATCGCTTTATCACGGCGGTTCTTGATCCCACGTATTTCTCCCATATACATGAGATAAGCCAGCGCTGTCATATCGCGGTAGAGCGGTACGCTTTCGGGCAGATAGCCGACGCGCTTGCGCACTTCCATGCTGTTGTCGAACACATCGTAACCCGCCACAATGGCATGTCCCGATGTCGGCGGCAGGAAGCCTGTCAGCATCCGCATCGTGGTGGTTTTTCCGGCGCCGTTTGGCCCCAGAAACCCCGTCACTTGGCCGGGCTGCGCGGTGAAAGAGATCCCCTTCACGGCGGTCGCCTGACCGTATTTCTTAACCAAATCGTGAACTTCTATCATGACCTACACTTCTTTCCCAAACAGCAAATGTGATTAGGTGTTTAACAGCCAACGTACGAGCCTAACGCCGTGAGATGAGAAAAATCTCAGTGTTTGATGAAAAGCATTTCATAAAGTATACGTCTGTAGCGATAGGCCGAATCGACGCGGCATTATAGGCGTTGGCATGGGAAAATGCCAGAAGTTCTAGTAGGTTATTAATCGAGTGCTATCAAATGAATCAAAAAGGGCGCAGCTTCCGCCACGCCCTGATGAGGTCACATGCAATTACATTGCCAGATAATCGCGCAGTTGGCGGGCGCGGCGCGGATGGCGCAGGCGGCGCAGCGCACGGCCTTCGATCTGGCGGATGCGTTCGCGCGTCAGCCCGAACTTCTGCCCGACTTCTTCCAACGTGTAGCAGCGGCCATTCTGTAAGCCGAAGCGCAGACGCAGGATACGGGCTTCGCGCGGGGTGAGGGTCGAGAGCACTTCCTCGATCTTCTCACGCAGCAAATTGTCATAAGCATATTGTGACGGCGTTTGTTCGCTGTCGTTCTCGATGAAGTTGCCGAGTTCGCTGTCCTCGTCTTCACCGACGGGATGTTCCAAGCTCAACGGTTGCCATGATACGCGCAGCATCCACTGGATTTTGCGCGGTTCGCACTGCATCTCTTTGGCGATTTCGTCGGGGGTCGGCTTGCGTCCGTATTCCTGTTCCAATTGGCGTGCCACACGGTACAGGCGGCGGATGCGGTCACTCATGTGAACCGGAACGCGGATGGTACGGCCTTGGTCGGCAATAGCGCGGGTAATGGTCTGGCGAATCCACCATGTGGCATAGGTGCTGAAGCGGTAGCCGCGTCGATAATCAAACTTTTCAACGGCCTTCATCAGACCGAGGTTGCCTTCTTGGATCAGATCAAGGAAGGGCACACCGCGTGACATGTACTTCTTGGCGATGGATACCACCAAGCGGGTATTGGCCTTAATCAGATGTTCGCGGGCGTCCATGCCGTCGTCGGATTTAGCCTGCCACTCGGAGGCCTTCTTATGGCACGGGTCTTTGCGCAGCTTGCGCAGGCACTCGTCACCCAGTTCCAGACGCTTAGCGAGGTTGATTTCTTCTTCGGTGTTCAGCAGTGGAACACGCGCCATTTCCTTCAGATACAAACCAACCGCATCGTTCGAGAGCATGCCGGCGACGTCATAGTCGTCTAAATCGTCGTCGTCCGCAAATTCTTCATCAAAATCATCTTCTGAAAAGTCTTCGTCATAAAAATTATCGTCATGTTCTGAGGCAAAAAACGAATCATCAGGATCGGTATCAAGGGAACTGCTAAACTCATCATCTTCAAAAAAATCATTGTCTGTAACAAATTTCAAACCATTAAAAGGCTGTTTTTCGTAGGCCACAGGTCATTCTCCCCCGGCGGTAGATGAAATATACGAAATTTCAGACTACTTGAGAAACTGCTTCAACCCTGCAAAGCGCGGGTCAATCATATCCATAGAACAATTGCAGCTGCTGTGATTCAGATTGGTGCCACACTCCGGACAGAGACCTTTGCAATCCTCACGGCAGAGGAGGCCGTTGGTGGTTGCAATCATGACTTCTGCGCGGATAAGTGGCGCAAGGTCAAGGCTCGCATCTTCATGGACACTGAACTCGGAAGTTGATGAGGCCGGATACGCAAATAATTCTTCTACAGGAATTGTGACGTTTTGTGTCACATCATCCAGACAGCGGTAGCATTCGCCGGTAATACCGGTTTCGAGCTTCGCTTGTACCAGAATGCCTGCCGCGGTCCGGCTAAGGCGCATAGGACCGCGCACATAATTGACGGTGAGATCGTCGGCTACTTTTACGGTTGGGACATCAAAAACAGAATCGTGATTTGTTCCCGGCCCCGCGGCGAGAAGAAACCCGACATTGATTTTTAATACCCGATTGCTGACGTAAGTGTTCACCGTTTAACTCTGGCAAAATGCCGTCAACATGTCTAAACGTATAACAAAATTTGAAACTTATTTACGAATTATATGAGAAATCGCTCATCTGTGTCAATATATGCGACAAACTTCTTCCCGAAAATTCCCATTCTTTTCACATTGTGACACACCTTGTCACAAAATGGCTACAGGACTAATGTACTGTCCTTACCCTCTACGTTAATGCAAATTTACGTTTTGAAGATGTGAGAATTTACGAATTTTTTGTTACATCCTATTTCATCATCTTCAAAATCCACAACGTCCATCCCATGCGCAATGCCTATATAATTTATTTTATGCCTTCCTCGCCCCCTAAATAATGAGGTACTTATGGCCGCGTCGCGCATTACCTATAATGTTCATGCCCAGCGCATTTTAGACAACAACTACTTTATGACGCATATCGAACGCTTACAGCCCGCTGCCATTTTTATCATGGACGCCTTGGGCTTGGCGCGTGAGATCAAGTCGGCACTGCCCAAAACGATTGTCATTCACCGCAATTGGGGTGTGACGCAGGGTGACGACAATGTGTTTGCCAAGGTCAGTCCGCAGCAGTGGTTGGATTTACGGGCCAACGAAGCGGCGGGCGGCATCATGCTCCATACCTCATGTGAGCCGGGTTGGGGGCCGGAAGTCATTGATTGGCACGTTAAGTTGATGGAACTAGCAGCTCCGCGCGGCATTCCCTTGGTGATCGGCAACTGGTCGGTCGGGACGCCACGGTCTGAAGACTGGCCGATGGCACGCCGCATGCTCGAATTGCTCGACCAGCATCGTGATTTATTTGTGCTCGGCCTACATGAATATGCCGCAGGCGTCATCACATCCGGTTTGGTCGGCGGCTCGCCGGATGACTCGCGCCATCCTAATTTTGTGCCTGTCGAAAATTGGCCGCACGACGCCAGCAGCTTAACCCAATTTCACTGTGGACGCTTCCACTTCTTGACCAACTACTGCCAGAGCATCGGCCTCCGACCGCCGCGTATCATCATCACCGAGCACGGCTTTGACGACGTCAGCGACATCAAACCGTGGTTGAGCGGCCTGCGGGTTCGCGGTCCCTATATGAATGTACGCGGTTGGAAATCCCTACAAGACCAGTGGAGCGATTGGTACGGCGGGCGCGGATGGTCAGCCCAGCACGCCATGTTCGAGCAGTTGGCATGGGCAGACCGAACCCTCTACCAGCACTCGCCCGTCGAAGCCCAATGTGTTTACTGCTGGGGGCACAGCTCCAACGAATGGGAACAGTTCGATGTCGCTGAAGCCAGCGAGTTTCACAGCCTGCTAGAAACTTATGCCCAGCAGCAGCCCGCGCCCAGTGTTCAGCCTGTGGGTGTCGCCCCTGTCGGGCAACCGGGTGTGACCATTAATCCAGTCGGTGTCACACCCGTTGGGCAACCCTCAGCGCCAAATATTCAACCTGTTGGCGTGGCTCCTGTTGGACAGCCTTCTACACCCATCACGCCGGTTGGTCTTGCGCCCGTTGGACAGCCCTCTACACCCATCACGCCGGTTGGCTTCACACCCGTCGGCGTGGTTTCATCTGCATCCACAGCACCCGCCGCCAGTCATCCGCCTGCCGTTGAAGTGCCAAGCGCCGAAGCACAAGCCGTGCCGGAACTCATCACCATCAGCCTGACCGCCGACGAAATTGCGGTCATCAGCAGCGGCCTCCGCGCCATGAGCAAAGTGACGATGGACTCGCGTGTGCTGGCCGCCTTCAACACGCTGGCCAATGCCCTTGAACGTGCCGCGCAAGGTTGACATGCGCCGCATACCCTTTAGCACCCGTTCCATCACGCAATTCCTGCGTGACCTCACCGGACGCCAAGAGATTGTGCTCTCCGGTCGGGCGGCGGCGGGCATCTGGGCAGCGCTCCGTGCATGGGATCTTCATGATCGTGTGGTGCTCATTCCCGCCAACACCTGCTACATCGTGCTCTGGGCGGTGCTCAAAAGTGGCAATAGCCCTGTCTTGGTTGATGTGGATCGCGCCACCGGCAACGTCACGCCTGAAAGTTTTGACGCGCACCTCGCCCTGAATCCGGCGGCCATCATTCCCTGTCACATGTATGGCCTACCCGCGCCGATGGACTCGATCTTCCAGTGGGCGCAGGCGCATCAAGTCAAAGTGATTGAGGATGCCGCGCTAGCCTTAGGTGCGACCGTCGATGGTCGGCCTGCGGGGAGTTGGGGTGATGCCAGCATTTTCAGCTTCGGCTTGGGGAAAATTGCCGATAATCAGGTCGGCGGTGCGCTCCTGACCGATGACGCCGAACTGGCTCAAGCGGTGTCTCGACTGCTGGCTGAAGCGCCTGTTTGGGATGATCACCTCATGGCGCTCACCAACCAATGGAACGGTTTATATTGGTCGCTGCACCAGTTCGAATCCCAGAATCCACGCCTGCTTGATTTGTATCCGCAGTTGTTCGCCCTATTTGGTGACCTCACTGCCTACCAGCTTACCGCTGATGATTGGACAGATATGCCCGCGCTGCTGCGTGACCTGCCCGACAATCTAGCTCATCGCAGCCGCCTCGCCGCCCTATATGACACCGAACTCTCGCGTATCGATGTCATCGAAGAGGATAGCCCATTCTTGCCGCCACTATCACGCCTCGCTGGAAGTTTCCTCTGGCGCTACCCGCTGCTGGTGCGTGCTGACCTCCGTGATGAGTTGCTGTCACACTTATGGGAGCAGGGCGTTCATGATGCCACCCGCTGGTATCCATCTTTACAGCCAATGGCGAAAGTCCTCGTCCCACACATGATCCAAGCTGCCACACCCACTGCTGACCTCCTCAGCGCGTCGATCATCAACCTACCGCTCAACCCCGCCACCGATGAGGCGGGTGTTCACCGCATTACGCACACCATAAGCGACTTCATTTCGAACCTATAAAAACTTCACTCTCTGTGCCTTTGAGTGTCTGTGTTAAAAATGTCTCTGCGTCTGCTCTGAAAGTGGCCTACCAATAACCCTATCTTGCTCCCTCCATCGCTTGCGGGGGAGGGTTGGGGAGCTAGCAGGGGTAGGTATTTAATGGAGAGATAGATAGTGGTCACATGGTAAGTGATGAAGCCATTCTGAGATTATGTTCGACAATGAACCAATGAGTAACTAAGGTGTGATAGAAATCCTCTTTAGAAAAAGAGAGGGTACGACGGGTGTAACGACCAACCCATTGACGCAGAGTATTGTACCAGCGTTCTTGGTGGTTGGTTTGACCGCTGCCTTTGGGAACGGGATGGTGTTGAGCAGATGGCACAATCAGCGGATAGACATTGAATTCGTCGGTGAAAACAGGACAATCGCGGTAGGCATCCGGAATGGCTTGCCAGAGTTTGCGAGCGGTGGTTTCCAGCGGTCACCAATGGCAAACGCGACGATTTGACGGGTGCGCCGACATTGGGCGGTCCACAGCCATCTTTTGAACCATTTCTCGCTGACAAAGGAGACCAATTCGTCCATTTCCAACACATCATCGGCTTGGGCTGGCAGCAAGCTCTCCAACAAGCTGGGCATGGAAGCGACAAGCTGCTTCAACCAACGCAACACGGTACTACGCCACGGTCCAAAGACCCGCTGCAAGCCCCGCAGACTCATCCGTTCGCGATAGGCTTTCAGCACCGTTGCTTTTTGTTCAGCTGTATACCGTACTTTCGGTGTCAACACGCGGCAGGCTCCGCACGCTTTGCACTTGTACTGCGGACTGCCGCATTTATTGTGTCCATTGCGTATAATAGCCTTACTGCCGCATGATCGACACGAGTAGGTGATAGTCTCTTCGATCATGTGGCAGATTTTTATCTACCATCACTTACTTTGCAACCACTATCGAGAGATAGATAGAACAAGCTAAATCAGCTATAGATTAAGTAACCAAACACAATCTAAGTTGAGAAAAGCATGTTCTATCCACCCGAATTGTTGACGTGGACGCAGAGTGTGTCAATGCACATGGCCTTACCCCAGTTTAGCGGAGAGAAAAAAATGTCCGTTAGACTGAAAGTAAGGAGCAGAAAATGGGAAAGAACAAGAAGTACAGCGATGAGTTCAAGCAAGAAGTGCTGGCAATGGTGGCAGGGGGAGAGCGGAGTGTCAGCCAGATCGAGCGTGATCTAGACATCACGCCGGGACTGATCTACAAGTGGCAGCAACGCTATCGGGTCGTGGAAGAGAAACTGCAACCGAGTGCCGAACGAGTCGAGCAAGCAGAAATCCGGCGGTTGAAACGGGAGGTGGAAATCACACGACAGGAGCGCGATATCCTAAAAAAGCCATTCGAGTATTCTCGCGGCGGGAGTCGTGAAGCGCTATCAGTTCATAGCAGCTCATCGCCAGATGTATCCGGTGCAGCGGATGTGCGCGGTGCTGGGGGTGGGCTCGAGTGGGTTTTACGATTGGCTGAGGCGCGAACCGAGCCAACGACAGCAAGCAAATGAGGCGTTGGGGGTTCGCATTCGAGCAATCCATGACAGAAGCCGCCAGACCTATGGCTATCTGCGTGTTCACGCTGAATTACGCCAAGCCGGTGAAGTCGTAGGCAAATACCGGATTGCACGTTTAATGACCCGCATGGGCTTGAAAACACGTGGTCAACGCCGCTTTCGGGTGACCACCCAAAGCAATCCCTGTCGCACACCTGCACCGAATCGGCTGGCTCAGGATTTCAGTGCGACCCGACCCAACCAGAAATGGTTGGTGGACATTACCTATATTGCCACCCGCAGAGGCTGGTTGTATTTGGCAGGCGTGCTGGACACTTTCGCGCGACGGATTGTCGGTTGGGCGATGAGCGAAAGGCTCACTGAAGCCTTGGTCTGTGATGCCCTGCACATGGCGCTGGTTCCGCGTGGCGCACCCGATTTGCATCATTCCGACCAAGGCAGCCAATATACGTCTCATGACTATTTAGCCTTGTTGGAAAAGGCTCACATCCAAGTCAGCATGAGTGCTGTGGGGCGTTGTTACCACAATGCCATCAAAGAGAGTTTCTGGGCAACATTGAAACGCGAATGTGCTGACAACATCTTCCTAACCCGAGCCTTGGCTCGCCAAGCTATCTTTGAATACATTCAAGTTTGGTACAACCGTCAGCGGCGGCATTCGGCTCTCGGCTATCTCAGCCCTTGTGCCTTTGAGCAGCTTGCTATCTTCTGACACTTTGTGTGTCCGTTAAATCGGGGTAAGGCCAGCGCCAATCCCGCGAAACAGTTACAAAATGTTCTTCCAAATAGTCACCCTTCGTGCTCTTATGTATGCTACGCTTATGGAGTGGTCCCTCAAGAGTGGGGTCGAGAAAAAGGCGATACACTGAAAAAAGGGAGACACGACAATGGCAAGAATGAATCGAAAGTACGACAAGGCCTTTAAGTTGGAAGCCATTCGGTTATATGAAACGAGTGGCAAAAGTGTGAGCCAGATTGAGACAGAACTGGGGATCACAAGTGGCTTATTGAATAAATGGCGAGTGCGGCATCGGGATGAAGGACCAGCAGGCTTTGTAGGCAGCGGACAACAAACGGAAATCGAAGCAGAAGTGAGACGACTGAAGCGCGAGAATGAAATTCTGAGGCAGGAGCGCGACATTTTAAAAAAAGCCATGCAGGTGTTTGCCAAGGACGGGCATTGAAATATGCCTTCATTGCCCAGCATCAAGGCGAATACGAGGTTAAGATTATGTGTCGTGTATTGAGCATCAGTGTCAGCAGCTATTATCAATGGTGAAAACGACCTTTGAGTACACGCGCACAGGAAAATGAGCAGTTGGCAGCCAAGATTCAGCAAATCTACACGGACAATCGTCGCTTGTATGGTTCTCGACGGGTAACGGCTGCCTTGCACCAGCAAGGATGGACATGCAATCGCAAACGGGTATCTCGGCTTATGCGGCTGCACAACCTACGCGGATGTGAACGACGTAAGCGACGAATCGTGACCACCCGCACGGACGCTGACAACCCGCTGGCTGCTTATCTGCTTCAGCAAGATTTTACAGCGACCCAGCCGAACCAAACGTGGTTAGCCGACATCACTTACATCCCGACCCATGAAGGCTTCCTGTACCTCGCCAGTCTGGAAGACATGTTTTCGCGCAAGATTGTGGGTTGGGCCATGGACGAGCATATGGAGAAGACCTTGGTTGAGCAGGCTTTGCAGATGGCGCTTACCAACCGACCTTCAATAACCGATTTGGTACATCATTCGGATCGTGGCAGTCAGTTCACCAGCTTCACTTATGGCCGTCTTTTGCAAAAACATGGCATCATTCCCAGCATGAGTGCCACTGGCAACTGTTATGACAACGCCATGAAAGAAAGTTTCTTTGCGACTCTCAAAACCGAGTGTGTGGTTCAACCTTTTGCGACTCACGCCCAAGCCCGAACCGCCATTTTTGAGTACATCGAAGCTTTCTACAATCGGCAGCGTTTGCATTCTTCGCTCGGCTATCTCAGCCCTGAGCAATTTGAGCAGCTATACTATTTCCCAACTCTGTAATATGGGGGTCACTCCACTATTTCTATCACTTTGTTTTATCTTGGCGCTTTGGGCGGTTCAATTGTCTTTCTTTCTTTCCACATTTTCTCTGCACCTCTGCGGTTCAATCGCATTTGTCTATGCATTTGAGCGGATTATTCCCTCACATCTCCTGCGACGACCCCCAATGTTATAGTGGGGCATTGACCGAGCCAGCCGCCGAAACTGCGCCATTTCAGAGGCATCAGCCGAACCAATCGCGGCATAAGATTGTCAATTCAGCGGTTTCTCCCGTGCCTTCCGCCAGCCATTTCAGCGGATCAATTACAATAGTGCAAAATTTGCTATAAAAAGAACGCTTCCACACTCTTCTTTGTCTTAACCTTGGCGACCTTGGCGTCTTGTCGGATCAATATTCTTCTATCTTCGTATCCCGATGCGCCGTGCCAGCAAACCCATGATCCAGCGCAGTTCTTCAATCTTGAGGACAGTTGCCATGCCCAAGAACACCGCCACGCTCGCCCCACCGGAGATGCCTACTAACAGCGCCTCATGCACTATCGTCTTTGTCCCAATGCGCGCCATCAAAAGCGGGAGCACTACCGCTCCCGCGATGCCCATCACGCCCGACGCCAACCCTGCCTTGCTCAAGGTCTTGATTAAGCGCTGCTCGCCAAAGCCTTTCATCCGGCGCGAGAGCAAAATCGCCGAAGTCGAAGCGTGGGTCATATGCTTGAGGCTGTCGGCGATCATCAGACTGAACAGGCCAAAACGCGGGAACAATACAATGGCTGTCACCGCGTACACGCCCAGACTCAGCGCCCCGATTAGTGCCGGAGTCAATGTGTCCTGACGGGCGTAAAAAGCATACACCAGCAGTAAATCCAGCGCCGCGAAAGGCAGTCCAATCAAGTAATAGCGCAGTGCCATTGCGGTCATCAACGTGTCTTTTTCGCCGAATGCGCCGTGCTGGAACAATAGTCCGATAATCGGGTTTGCCAGCACCAACAGCCCGATGGTCGCGGGAATAATCAATGTAATCGCCAAGCGCAGCCCTAGTCCCAATGTATCTTTGAAGGCCTTGCTACTCTCGATGGTGGTCAGGGCCGCCTGCCGTGCCAGCGTCGGTAAAATCGCAATGCTGATGGCCGTTGCCACCAAACCTTGAGGGAACTGAATCAGCGTGGTCGCCCAGTTCATATAACCGATGCTGCCGTCGCCCGTCTGGCTGGCGAGGCTGAAACTGAAGGGGCGAATCAACAGAATATCCATCACCAAGGAGAACATGACTGGCGCATAGAGTTTCGCAATCTGCCTGACAACCGGATGCCGCCAGTTAAAAGTGAAGTGCAACCGTGCGCCCTTCATCCCCGGTACCTGAATCGCCAACTGTGCCAGCGAACCGATCAGCCAACCGATGGCTGCTGCCGAAATGCTGTAGGCTGGACGCGCCATAATCCACTGAATGCCGTGCGCCGAAACAACCGGTAACAACTGGAGCGGAGGAGCCAACAAAATCGTCGCCAGTACGATGCTGCCGTTGAACATCACTCCCGCGAAAGCTGGCCATGTGAATTCGCGCAGCGCGTAGAGCGTCCCGCTAATCACTGCGAACAGACTCATAAACAATAGAGATGGGCCGATTAAACGCAGGAGATGGGTTGCTAGCGCCGCTTTTTGAGGGTCGAAGCCGCTGCCTACCACACCGATGATCTGCGGGGCAAAAATCGTCAGGAGGAGAATGAGCAGCGCCAGTATCGCCGTGACCAAACTCAGCAAGATCGACACCATCGCCCACAGCGCTTTTTGTCCTTCACGGGTCGCGATTTCGCTAAGCACCGGAATAATGGCGCTGTTGACGTGCCCGCCTATCAGCAGGTCATAGAAGCCGGTGGGGACGCTGGTCGCCACTTCGAAGGCGTCCACAGCCCGCGAAGCCCCGAACAAGTTGGTCAGTGCGATTTCGCGCACTAGCCCTAACATGCGGCCTGCGAGATTACCCATCGCAATAATACTGCTTGCGCGGGCTACTCCTGCATTGGTTTCTTCCTGTGTGGTTGTAGGCTCTTGGGCAACGATATTGGTGGCAACTTCTGTTGTAGGACTTTCGAGCGACATAAGTCTCCTGTCCGCTGCTATCCGTCCAAGCATAGCACATCAGACGAGGAAAACGAGGTTAGATTTCGCTCAGAGCCAACGCTCAGACATCGCTCCACCTCTTTCTCACCGCCGCCTACCAGCCGGATCGTCCCATCAGAACTCAACTATCTCTCCCCTAAAGTCTGTACTACAATCAGAACATGAGCCAAGTAAAATGGCCTCGACTATTCAACCTGTACCCGATCCGGTTAAGGTTTTCTGCAGAAAAGGGACGCTGTATATGACGAAACGCCTGCTTATTTGTTTGGCCATTTTAGTGATGGCTGTGACCGCTTGTGGAGGCGGCAACAACACGAATAATTCACAGTCTTCCGACCAATCCAACCCGATTGAGTGGGATCGTGACCCCAAAACAATTGTCTTCCGTGCTGATGTCAGCGGAGGCAGCGATGATCCCTTCTTTGTGCTCAGCGAAGTTCCCCGCTGCACCCTCTATGGTGATAATCATCTGGTGTGGACAAACGAACTTGCCGTCAATAATGTTCAAGTCCTCGAAGATCGCATCACCGATGACCAAGTGCGTCAATTCGTGAGCTATGTCGCCCTCATCAAGCAGCTTTATAACTACACGGCAAAGGCAGATGTCATGCCCCTGACCGATCCCAAGCCGGTCGTTGAGACCTTGACATTGTTTGTTAATAACGTCAATCATAAAACCGATGCTTTCGGAGGCTGGGATTATGATTACTATCAAGACATTGTGAACCACTGCCAGCAAATCAGCACCGCACCAGTTATTTATGTACCTGCGGGAGCG
The DNA here is from genome assembly GCA_044226855.1 of Aggregatilineales bacterium. GTDB lineage: Bacteria > Chloroflexota > Anaerolineae > Aggregatilineales > Phototrophicaceae > CFX2. The sequence continues at coordinate 254,040 of JBGAGF010000003.1, read as the reverse complement.
TGGATTTCTGCACGTGTTACGCAATATGATGGACGGGCGCCAAGCCAATTGTGGGATCCGAAAGCCAATAACTTGAGCCTCAAAGACCTTGCCGCTTCAGGGCAAGCTAAATGGATTACTGACCGTAATGTGGGTGTTTTCTGGGATATATTCCTCACGTCGCCGAAAAACATCCAGTTTGTCGAAGATAATGTGGAATATAACGTCGCCATCCAAGTTCCGAATATCACCCGCGACGCGCCAGCCGCTCCCTAAAACAAAAAGCAGGGGCAAGAACTATCTTGCCCCTACGAACACATTTCCGTTTTTGGATTTATTCGGTCTCAGTCGCTGCCATCAACGCTGATTTTAGAGCATCCAAATCCGCGTATTCAGCGTTACCGGATTGCAAAACCCCTGAGCGTAAGCTGATATATTCCACATCCGGTTTATGATGCGTCGTTTCACGGTCACGCAGCGGATAAAAATACTCGCTTGACTGGTTGATCCGCGTTGTGATCCGGCTGCGTAGTGTAGACACTTTTTCCGGCGTGGTAATGACCATAAAATCTTCAGGAGCCAGATGACCGACGAAATCATCCTGCCCGTTCATCTCGCGCACAGCATTACGAATCATCATAGTAATCGCTCGCAGCACATCATCAGCTGCTACAAAGCCGTAGCGTTCGCGGAATTCGCTCATACCTTTGATGTCGATGAGCAGTACTGCCCAAAGGTCTTCCGTCACAAGCAGTTCACTCAAGCGCTGATCCGCCTGCTCGGCTTCCGGCAGTTCAGTGACGGGATTGCTGCTCGTCTGTCGTCCTGCACGCGAAATCGCGTTACGAGCACGCAGCCGCAATTCCTGCACGTCAAACGGTTTGGTGATGTAATCCACCACGCCCAGCTCCAACCCTTGCAGTTTGTCCACACGATCACGTTTTTCGGTCAGGAAAATAATCGGGACATTCTGGGTTTTACGCTGTAAGCGCATCTGCCGACACACTTCATAACCATCAATATCTGGCAAGCGAATATCGAGCATGACCAGCGCGATATTGTTGTTTTGTGCAAGCTCGAGCGCTTCTTTACCCCAAGCTGCCGTCAATACGTCGTAGTCTTGCACCTTGAAGTAGGCGCTCAACATCTCGGAGAGATCAAGGTCATCTTCAACAATTAGGATTTTGGTTTTCGTTTCAGCCACAGGCGCTTATCCTCTGCAAATTCCGGGTGGACACTCAACCAATTGGTGTTTTGTTGACGACGAACACACAGCGTGGGTCGCCACAGGCGGTGCAAGCAGTCTCGTAAACGTAGTACTCATGACCATTCGATGACCAACGCATACATTCCTGTACGATGCCTGCTAGTGCATGACAGACAGGCTTTTCTGATTTGCGTCCCCATGCTGTCGCGCTGTGATCCACGATGAATTGAAAACTGTCGGCTGTCTGTTCGACATCGCAGTGTTGGTCGCTAAAGGTATTATAAATGTTTGCCAGTGCTTTAAGACCGATCCAGCAGCATTCGTCGCGGGGGAGCGCGCGAAACGCCGGATCATTCATGCCAGCCATCGCGCCAAATGTGCGCAGGCCCAAGGAAAAGCTGGCACGGCCTACACGGAGGGTCATGCCACGACCACCACGAATGCCGTAACTATCTTCAAGGGCAATGTTGAGTGCGGTCATACTGGCGAAGTCGAATTCCTTCGCCAAATTGTCAGGGGGCAGTTGATTGATATAGTTGAGCAGTCCTGCCTGTTTCAAGAGTGTTTTGAAGGCAGCCTGCCCCATTACATCATCCATTGCCACGAAGAAATAGCGCGCGATGCGGTTGGGGAGATATAGGCCAGCCAGTTGCACGAGGCTTTGCTTCTCTACAGTTTATACGAGTTGGGACAAGGCATCGACCGTACGGGTGACATCTAAGAAGATCAAACCGAGCTTGGCTTCTTTACGTGCCAATACCGTAAGCACGGCTTCGTCGCCAACAGCGGTCAAGATAACGTATCCACTTTCACCCTTCACCATAACCTGCTCTAACATACCGCGTCCCAATTCGGACGAGATACGTTCACCCAGTGAAAGCATAGCAGCCGACATGGCGCTCACGCGGTCTTCTTCAATATGGCCGGGTAGTGACGAAGCCATGCTCAAACCGTCAACGCTGACGATAGCCGCGGCTTCCACATCGCCAGAGCTGGCTTGCAAATCGCGTAGCCGTTCTACTAGTTGTTCAGTACGAGACTTCGCCACGAGCATCTTCTCCTGCAACGACAAATTCTAATGAGTACTTGATAAATCGGATTGTAGCATAGAATTACGGCAATGGCACTTAAGCATTGCGCTTAAGTAAAGAATTACAGGATTGGAATTACCGCTTAGCAGATCCAACCGAATGGCTTGGGGAATAATGTATTGCGAAATCCGGCCCTAGAAGGCGAAAAATAAAGAGGTCGGGCTGCCCCGACCTCATGTTTTCTGTACGTGAAGCTCATATCAAAATGAGCTTCGTCAGTTGTGGAAACTTACTTCGCCAGCAAATCACCGGTCGTCGGGTCCACACCAGTAGAAATCCAACCGTGCTTGAGGCCAATCAGAATATCATTCATGTATTCGGTCACTGAATCGGGCACATCCGAGTCATGCTTGGGGGCGAAACCGACACCTGCATTGGCAGCCGACATCACGAATTGTCCGCCACCGGGGAAGTCCTTACCACCGTCAACCAAGGCCTTGACCGCGAGGTACACGGCTTGGTCAACCTGCTTGACAGCGCTGGAGATGATCTTATCCGCGCCGGGGGACTTGCCACCACCGAATGAGGTGTTGTATTCGTCCTGATCGACGCCGATGACATACACACCAGCCTGAGCAGCAGTTGTGATCGCGCCGGTACCGGTCGGGCCACCCGCGCCGAAGATCACATCAGCGCCTTCGCCGATGAACTGCTTGGCGTTCGCGCCACCAACATCGGGCTTGGTGAAGCTGTCATTGTAGGTGCCGAGAATCTTGATGTCGGGGTTAATGAACTTGGCGCCATTTTCGAAACCATTGCGGAATTTCTTGACGGGCGGGATTTCAATACCGTATACGCCACCGATAATGCCGCTCTTGCTCATCTGAGCAGCCAGCGCACCAGCGAGGAAGCCTGATTGATCTTCACGGAAGACCAGACCAACCCAATTCTTGGGAGCGGGGTCAATGCTCTGGTCGACGCCCATGAAGTAAACATCGGGGTTGGCTTCGGCAGCAGCCTTGGTCGCATCGGCAATCAAGAAACCGACGGTAATGACGGCCTTGAAACCTTCTTTAATGCAGGTATCAATATTTTTTCCATAATCGGTCTGGTTGGAAGTCTCGATGTACTTATAGGTGAGACCAAATTCATCAGCGGCCTTCTTGCCACCCTCGTAAGCGAATTGGTTGAACGTACCATCGTTAATCTTACCCAAATCGGTAACAAGGCACAGGTTCTCGATCAAGCTGTCCTGAGCCGAGACTGTGAGCGCGGGGACAACGCTGAGCAGGGCAATCGCCAGCATCAGCAAAATAACTATACTGCGCTTGTTCTTCATACAAAATCCTCCACATATACTTTCACTGAAACTCAAGAGGGCAACACACGCCCTAACTGAGTAGGAATATTACCCTATTTTTGAATTTGCCGAAACCCGATGATTCGGCAAAATTTCCGAATATTAATTTGGGAGAAATCAACATGTCACCGTCTATGCTTGTGCCTCATAACCGGGGAAGCTGCTGTCATCCGCATTTTGTGGATTATAGGCTGCGAGCTTTTCAAGCACGCTTGTGAAGATTGCCATCTTATCTGTACCAACCAAGTCGGTGTACTCAGTCTCAATCTCATTTTTGATGGCACAGGCATCAGCGAAAAAGCGCCAACCGGCATCTGTCGCGCGGACAACTGTGGCACGTTTATCCTTCGGGTCGGGCTTCACTTGAAGATAGCGTCGGCTTTCCAATTCCTGTACCAATCGTCCCGTGAACTGCTTCGTGGTTCCCATGCGTTCGGCGATGGTCACAATGCGTGTGCCTTTGATGTCGAGGTTGGCCATCAAGAAGGTATGTACGGGTGTTAGGCCAGCATGTCCCAATGCGGCATAGCGTTGTGCGGCCATCGCGCTGAACTGCCGGTTCAACTGCAACGTCATGCGCGCTAATGATTCCTGACCTTGATCCATCAATTCTTGAATGGCCTTTTCATCCAATTCCGGAATGGGTTTCGTTTTACTATTTGACAAATTAGACACCTTGATTTACTATTTAGTCAACCTTGTTTACTGTCAACCCGGGTGACGATTATAACAAGTAACTTTTGTTAATCCAACAATTGGAGATGAGTTATGAAGATTCACGCCATCCAAACAGGGACGGGTTACGTCAAAGAGTCGTTTTTGCGTGGCAGCATCAAAGCAGGAGGTATTCTTCCGTTTCTGGTCACTCTGCACCGCGAATCGCCCTATGTCAAAATCCCAATTTACGCATGGGTGATTGAACATGATGAAGGGATTATTGTTGTGGATACTGGCGACATTCCGTCGGACACCACAACCTTCCTCACCCAATTCAAGCGGGACATCCAACCGGATGAGTTGATGGAACCCCAGTTGGCGAAACTCGCCATTAAGATTAAAGACGTGTCCAAAGTGATTCTGACACATATTCACAGTGACCATGCGAACGGTGTGCGCCCATTCCTCAACACACCAATTTGGGCGAGCCAACGAGAATATGACTCGTTCCATTCGCTGCCGATGCGTATGCTTAATCGAATTGCATTAGAAGCACCAGCCGGTTTTAATCCACAGCCAATTACGTTTCACCCGGAGCGCGTTGGACCGTTTGAACACAGCTTTCCACTGACGAAAGCAGGCGATGTGATGGCTGTGCCCACGCCCGGACATACACCGGGACACATCTCGATTATTGCTATCGAAAATGGGATTAGCATGTTTATTGCGGGCGATGTGACCTATGATGAAGCAGCACTGTTGAAGCAGGATTTCCAAGGGCCAGCCGAATCACCCGCCGAACAAACGCAAACGCTGGCGAAGGTTTTGCAGTACACACAGGACAACCCGACAATTTACCTGCCCTCGCATGATCCCGATTCCGGAAAGCGATTAGCCAATCAACAAATTGTCCCCATGAAGCAAGCACTAGTTGTGCGGCCTGTTAGCGCCTAATCTTCGATGATGTACTGCATCACGGAATTCGGATCCGCATTTGGTGTGCTTTCATAGACAGTGAAGGCCGATGATTCCGCACGGACATGAATACGGTACTGAATACCATTGGCACTGTTGAACTGCACTAACCAACGGTTTTCGGCCACTGCTTGTGAGGCAATGAAGTGGAAGGCATCGAGCGCATAATCATCCGTTTGACGGCGTAGGAAATCATCGACGGCTTGTGTTGGAGCGTCGTATGCTGCGCAGCCCCGATAATAGGCAGGCAGCAGCCGATTATTCTGATAGGCTTGAACAACCGAGAGCGCATCTTCCTGCGGGACGCGTCCATAATAAATGCCATGCGGCAGGTAGACCATCGTCGCGGCGAAACGATGCCCGCCGATGTGGGTGGTTTGCCAGACGTCACGTCCGGCGACACTGGATAAGGCATTGTAAAGCGGCAGTCCATTTTTGGCACAGCACACATCGCGTTTGCCGTTGGTGCAGACCAGCAACAGACGGTCTTCGGAGAGGGTTTGATCCGAACGGGCAGACGCAATGGCTTCAAGGTCCATGTCCAGCAAGTCTTCGTAGCTTTCCAGTCGAAAACGGAACAGCATGGGACTCACCGGATTGACATGCGCTACATAGAGACGGATGCTGGAATTCTTGTTGTTCTGTTTGATGAACTGAAAACGGGCATTGGGAAGACTTGCTAGTTGGGTAATGAGCAGGTTCTTCACCCGTTCGGGGAGATTGCTTTCTTCAAGTGCTTTTGCGCCCCACACTTCGTTGTACTCTAGCAAAATCCAGATTGAGGCACGAGGAGCAGTCGCCGTCAGCGGTTCACCCGCCGCAAGCGAGTATTGAGCAATATCAGCGGTTGGCATGGTACATCCTAAATCTTTGAAAATCTTCAGAGTTAGATGTTACCGCATTCAGGCCAAAACGGGGAATTAGGCTGCGTTTCTCATCTGCCTACGAATGACATAGGCGACCAGCAGGGCTATACCGCAGTCACAGGCGAGGTCAAAGAGTGATGCGCCACGATCCGGCACGAGGGTTTGCAGCAGTTCGGTAATTAATCCTAAAGAGCAGGCGAAGATGACCGCAATGACCAGCGCACGGTTGGACGACATCACTGTGAACAGCGCTGACCAAATAAAAACCACCAGCAGGGCAAATCCAGTTAGATGGGCGGTGGTCATCAGGATTTCCCAGCGGAGGTCAAAGGCACGTGGGGCGGATGGACCGACGTAGGGATGGGCGCTGGACTGTAACAGAACTAATGTCAGTACGGCTGTGTAGCCGATAGCCAGCGCAATCCTTAGTAGCCGATATGAGGGTGTGTTGATTACCGGAGCAAATTGGGTTTTGAGTTTGAGTATCATGCTGCTCATTATACTGTGACGCGTCGCTCATTACATGATGTTCAGCCCACGCTTAACCTGTGCTTTTCCACGTGGCCTTGATGACCCGCAGCCAGTTTCTATAGGCGATTTTTTCCAGACTCTGCTCATCATAACCGTTGTTCCTGAGCGTATCTAGGAGCTTTGGTAGGCCACGTACATCGCTCAAATCGTTGGGCATATCGGCGCCATCGAAGTCCGAACCGAAAGCAACGTGATCGATGCCAACGCGGTTGATGATGTAGTCGATATGGGCTGTGATCTGCGTGAGCGGAACGTTCTGCTCAATACTGGACAGTGGGTGGGTGTTCATGGCTTCGAAGTTGATGCCGATCACGCCGCCGGACTGCGCGATTATATCAATTTGGGCATCAGTCAGGTTGCGGGTTGAGGGACAAATGCTGTAAACATCGGCATGGGTAACGACCAGCGGCGCGGTTGAAAGTGCCGCTACATCCCGAAATCCCTGCTCGTTGAGATGGGCGAGATCAATCAGGATGCCAAGCTGGTTACAGGCTTTGACCAGTTCTTTACCGGCAGCGGTCAGGCCGGGGCCAATATCGGGCGAGGCGGGAAAGCGAAACGGCACACCATATCCGAAGGCATTCGGTCGGCTCCAGACTAAGCCGATGGAGCGAATGTCTTTGTCATAGTAGGCTTCCAAATTGCTGAGATCAGCGTTGATGGCTTCAGCGCCTTCGAGGGCAAGTACCATACTGAAAACCGATTGATTGAGGGTGTTTTCAAGCTGTTGGTAACTGCGGACGATTTTTACTTGTCCATCGGACTGCAATTCGAGTTGATAGGCGAAGTCAATGAGAGAATCGGTATAGCGCTGAATATAGGCTGGATCAAGCGGGCTGCGCTCGGAGAGGATGTAGCCATTGTCGGTGAAGGTGATGCCATACATGGGATCAGATTCTGGAGAGGTAGACGGCGGACGTGTAAAGATGGCGAAGAAACCGCCTGCTAAACTGCCCTGACGAGCGCGGGGCAAATCGATGTGACCGATGGTACTGGCCTCGAAGAAGGAACGCTGTTTTTCCGGTGGCGCATCAAAGAAGCTGGTGAGCGTATCGTTATGACCATCGAACACAAATGGCATAAGAGGTTCACTTTCATCTATAGCAGACCCAACACACGAGGTGCATTATAATTCAATCAATGATCTTTTCAGGGAACGAGGCCAACGTTGAACTCACTGGATTATTATCTCCAAGCATGGAACTTATCTGATCCGCAACCGCTGGCGACGACACCCAGCAGTACGCTTTATACGGTGACTTATGAGCATGGAACAGCGGTTCTTAAACTGATCACTGAATACGGCATAGAAGAACGTGAAGGGGCAATTGCACTGCGCTACTTTGACGGACATGGGGCGGCACAGATCATCAAGGACGACGAACACGCGCATCTGGTGGAATACATTGAGGGTGACAATCTGGTGGGCATGGTTCGTATTGGAGCGGACGACGCGGCAACAGCGATTATCGGTGATGTGCTCAATAAACTGCATCAACCTAAAGACAAGCCATTACCGGATAATCTGCCTCACTTGAAACGCTGGTTTCAGAGTCTATTCCTGAAGGCCAGCGCGGACAAAAGCAGTGGGATCGACTCGATCTATGTTCGAGCGGCAGCACTGGCTGAAAAGCTGCTGGATGATCCGCGGGACGTGCGCGTGTTACACGGCGATATTCACCACGAGAACATCCGATACCACGCAGAACGCGGCTGGCTGGCGTTTGATCCGAAAGGGTTGGCCGGCGAACGGACGTATGACGCAGCCAATACGCTGTGCAATCCGATGAAGATGGAAGATGTGGTGGAGAACGAAGAACGGTTGTTGAGAACCAGCGGCATCTTGGCCGAGAAGATGGGCATCGCGCATTCACGGGTGCTGGCATTCGTGTATATCTACGCCTGTTTGAGTGCCAGTTGGTCTGAAGGTGATGGATATGATGCAGAGCATGCACTGAGGGTTGCGGAACTCGCTGAACCGAACCTTGATCATTCGTCGTTTTAAAAGATGACTAAAAACCCTACCCGAAATGCGGCTTTGCCGTTAGATTCGAGCCATGCTATTCAATAGAGACGAAAGTGAATGACTATGTTGTTACCTGAACTGCGTGAAGAAGTTTGCCGTCTACATGCTGAACTGCCGAAGAATAATCTGGTGGCGTGGACGAGCGGCAATGTGAGCGGACGTGATCCGAAAACCAACTTGGTCGTCATCAAGCCGAGCGGCATCACCTTTGAAAACCTGAGGCCGGAAAATATGGTGGTGGTCGATATTGATGGGAAAATGGTCGAAGGCGATTACAAGGCTTCGTCGGATACGGCTTCGCACTGCTACATTTACCGTCACCGTCCGGACGCTTTTGGTGTGGTGCATACGCACTCGCGCTATGCGACAGCCTTCGCGGTGGTGGGACGCGGTATCCCCTGCTTGACGACGGCGATGGGCGACGAGTTCGGCGGCCCGATTCCTTGCGGCGGCTTCGCACTGATCGGCGGCGAGGAAATCGGCGCGGTGGTGGTGGAAACGCTCAAGGACTCCAAGAGTCCATCCTGCCTGCTGCAAAGTCACGGGGTGTTCGCGCTGGGCAAGAGCGCCGAAGCGGCTGTCAAGGCGGCTGTGATGACCGAAGATAACGCGGCGATTGTGTGGCTGGCAAGCCAATTGGGTACGCCGCTGACTATCTCCGACGAGGATATCGCCAAGCTGCACTATCGTTATACCAACGTTTACGGACAGAAGTAGACCCGGCAAAAAAACGGGAGCACACACAGTGCTCCCCTACGAAATGCCTCGATTTATCCCTGCGGCTTGATCTGGAAAGCTACATCCTCAACCAGTTTTTCGATGGTGATGGTTAGTGTCCCATCGGACGCTGTGGTTAGCTTGTTAACAGCATCAACTTTTCCGGTGCTGGTATTAAACATGGAGACGGAGTAAGCAGTATCCGGCGACATCACGATCTGTACCGTTCCGGACTGCGAACCTGTGTAACCATCCAGCGCGCTGCGCCACGTGAATTCCGTATTTTGAATCCAGCCATAGGCTTCATTGGTTTTGAGATTCTTTTGTCCGAGGACACGGAGCTTGGCATTGGACATGGTTGGCTGTAAATCTTGATAGCCGCCTTTGTTGACATCCAAGGTGTTTACAAAGCTGGCGAAGGCTCTGGCAATATCCACCTGAGGGATAACGTCCAAGTGTTCGGCATGCCAGTATCCCGGTTCAAACAGAGACGCGGAATCCAGCGAAGACCATAAGAGATGACGATACCAGATGCCGGGATTTGGATCCTTTAGCTCGTCATACCAACTGGTGTTGGTGATGCCCGTTTCGGCATGGATAGCCGGCTTCCCAACGGGTGTGGCCGCAACCTCACTACTCCATTCCAAATGGAAGGCAACGATATCGGCAGCGATAGGATCATCACGGGTATATTCATGAAGGTCAGCGTAATCAATATCGGGGAATTTGGTGTGGTTGCCCCAGAACTCAGGCCGCCAGCAGCACCACATTGAGGTGGTGGCGAGATGCGGATGTGAATCGACCTGATGCATGTAGTGAGCGAAAGCTTGAGCCGTTTCCCAATGGGGAGACGTGCCGTCGCCAGTTGAGTCAGGCGGCCCTTCGTTGTTGAGTTCCCATGAGTGAACGGCAGTCGAGTATCCCCAACGGGCAGCTAGATAGCGATACCACTGGCGCATGAGCCAGCGCGCTTTGGTGTTTTCGGGCTGATAGTAGCCGTCACCTTCGTCAGCAAATGTACCATCGGCCTTGAGGTGGTTTTGAATCCAATCGTTTTTGTCGTGAACCACCATCTTCAGGTAAACACCATACTTTTCAGCCTGCTCGACCATCCAATCGATATCCGCAGCGCCGCGCGGGTCAACATAGGTATGCATGTCGGCTTTCGGATTGCGGATGACGCTGCCACCCAAGCTACCATCTGGTAACACTTCATGAATTTGGAACTCGTCGATGTAGGCACTGCCCGCCGTAACGTTATCGAGATAGATGGAGATATTATCTTCAGGACTCGAACTGGTTGTATAGTCGGTTTCGACGGTGAACCAATCCCGATTTTCAATGATGGGCGGAAAGAACATTGGTTTATCACGCAGGGCGTTTTCTTGGTCTTGCTGCGGATCGCCCGTGCCAACCCATCCACTCAGACGGACGGTAAGTCCCCACGGATAACGCTTGTCTCGCGGGCCAGCGAGACCAACCGTTTTGAGGCGCATGAAGATGTGATAGGTGGTGTCTGCTTTGAACTGCGGCCCCAAGTCATCATTGAGAAAGTTGGAGATCCAGAACCGGAAGGCATCGGGATAGGTGAGGTCGTAGGACAGGTCGCTGCCGGGTGCATGTTCCTTAAAACTGAAACGCACCTTTGCACCCTCATTGCCGAGGCCTTCTGCCGATGATATCCAGCGCGCCCAATTGGTGGAATAGGCTCCGATTCCCCCCAACCACGGATGATCAAGATTCAGGCCAGAGCCTTTGTACATTTCATAGTCGCCGTAGCCATAAGCGGGACCAACGGGCCAAAACAGACTGCCGTTCGAAAACTGGAAATAACGGGGATCATCTTTGCTGACACCAATAAATCCCGGACTAACTGGCGCTTGTGCATCAAAGCTGCCTATGGGCGTGACCTGCGTGCCGGATGAATCGGTCACAGAAATGCTGACTTGATGTACGCCAGTTTCTTGCGGACTAATCCGCAGCATCCACTCCGACGTGGGTAGTTCAAGATAGTGGATTTTGTCGCCATGCTGGGCACGCTCCACCTCGACGTTATAGAAGGCCGGTTGACGAAGTGTTTTACCAGAGGGCGTGGTGATGACGCCTTGAACCGTAATGCCTGTTCCGGGCGTAACACCCGGCGGAGGCTGCGTGTCATACTCGAAAAATGGGTACTGAACGGTTTGAGGAATGGTAAAACGCACCTCATATTTTTCGTATACACGCGGCTCAGTGGTATTGACCTTGAGTACGGTCACCGTTTGCGCTGCAAGCGAAGGCGCAGGAACAACTGCCATCGCCATGAGCAGCAGAACACAAATCCGCCCAAAAAGAGGTCGTAACATAGCGTATTATCCTGACTGATCCTCATCAATTGATCAATATCAGTATAATCTCGATTTTGATTTTATATGATCCCCAGCAAATAACGCCTTATTCACCTTCGCCAACGGGTTCTTTGGTGGTGGTGACACTCATCCATTCAGGACGATCCGGACGAAGATGGCCGAAAATGGGCTTCTCGTAACGGAGCATATCGACAAAGGCCATGATGTCACGGATGTTGAGGAACATGTAGCCTTTTTGCTCTTTTTCATCCACAAAGGGGTCCGGGTAAGCGCTATCTTCAGCCAAGAAGAAGACATCCATCGCATTGTCACCGCCAGTGCAGCGGACGATGGCACGGACTTTGGCCGAGATACCGTTGAAGTTCTGGATTTCGAGCTGACGCCAGATAATCATGTATTCTTTGATTTCAAAATGCTTGGGGTCCATAGTTGCTCCTCATGAGGGCTAGATATTTATAGTCTACAGTTGTCCGTCGGCAGTTGCCAGTCAAACCATACAGATTGAACCGCTGAGATGCAGAGATAACTGAGACTAAAGTTTGCGCTGGGGTTCGGGGCGGATGACACGCCAGATGCGGTCGAGCATTTGGAGGGTGAGCAGGTTGCGGACGGTGTAGCCATAGCGCAGGTTTTCAGACGTGAAGTAGGCGGCGAGTTCTTCGTCACCGGGCGGCCACGAGGGATGGACGTTGTCGTAGGCGAGGCCAAGGCCGGGAAGATCGGACATGGCGGCGGCGTAATCCACGAGCGGCAGGTTGTTGTTGGCGGCAAGGTCACGGATGATGGCGTTGAAGGCGACGACGCGATCCGAGACGAGCGGCTGGGGCGGGATGGTGAACAGCACGGGAATGACGCCCATTTCCATCGAGGTTTTGATGATTTCGCCCATGTCGTGGCGGTACTCGTCTTCGGTGCGGTAGCCGACATCGTTGGTGCCGAACATGATGAAGGCTATCGAGGGTTGGATGATGCGGTACTCGCAGACGAGAGGGGACTCACTGGCTTCACATTGGTAGGGATCGGCGCTGCGAGGCGAGAGGACATTATAAGCCGCCCAACCGACATACGAGGCCACCGAAGGGTTGTTGAAAGAATTCCCATCGCGGACAGCGGTTTGGTTGAAGGCGTCGATGACGGGCTGTAAGTAGGTGTGATCGCCGAGTTGATATTTGCCATCACCGAAGGGGTAGAGAAAGCGCTGGCCGACGGTGATGCTGTCCCCGACTTTGGCGAAGACGGTCAGGTTGTTTTGGTGCGCCTCGCCGATGAGGGCGATGGTTTTGATCTGGGAGATGACGGTATCACTGAAGGGCGGCAGCGGGTTTTCAGGCTGGGCGCGGGAGGCGACGAGAATCACAAAAAGTGCCGCTGCTATCACGAGGGCGACCATGAGGCGTTTGGGGAGTTTAAATGTCAGAAATGTCGTCAGAGTCGTCATTGTCCGAGATGTCATTCTTGAAGGCGATTAGCTTTTAGCAGTTAGCGATTGGCTTTTGGCGGTTAGCAATTAGCTTTTAGCTCCAAACAAAGAACATTATGTGTCGGCGTTGGCGGCGACGCCAAATTACGCTTTTATGGCGGCAGTGGCGGCGGCATTGACAGTCGTCAGCCATTAGTCCAAATTCAAAGACAGAAATCCGATCCGGCAAATTCGGCAGCAAAGGCAGCCGCTGGGCGTCGGCAATGGCAAAGGTAGGTTTTGTGCCAAATTTGCCAATGGGATTTGATGATTAACACGTAACAAATCCGTTACATCTGATGAACAGTTTACCATAGATGGCGGGCGAATGGGTTACCAAAATGTAACTCTTTGGTGAGCAATTTACTAACGGTTTTGAGGGAGAAAGCGAGTGTGGAATGTCGGGTTATGGTTAGGGAATGGTTTGTGGGTAAGTACCCCACCCTAACCCTCCCCGTAGTAACAGGGAGGGAATCAAGTCATCTCGTGATTGAACGTGATGGGCAGGGTGAATGCCTTGACTAAAGCGGGGTATCCACTTGGGCGGGGGCGGTGGACGTGGACGTGGTTTGTTGATGGCGGGTGGCGTAGTAGCCCCAAATGGCCGCGATGAAACAGACGATGCCGCCGATGATGAGCGGAGCCTGGGCGCCGAGCGTGTCGGATATCCAGCCAAGGATGGGGCCACCGATAGCGGTCGGGCCGATCAAGAGCACGGTTTGCAGGGCGAGAACGCGTCCATGCATTTCGCGCTTGCTTTCGACCTGTGCCAAAGTGGTGGTGGCGGTCATATAGAGGATGCTGGCGACGCCGACTAAGAACACCGCCAGAATGGCAATCGTCACCGTTGGTGAGAGAGCCAGCATGAGCATGGTGATGCCCAGCGCCACCGCGCCATAAATGATGTGTTGCAAGTGGAAATATCCCCGATTGGCGATGACCAGCGAGGCGACGACAGCCCCGACACTGAAGATGGAATACAAGACGGTGAATACGTCCTCGGTGCTGTGTAAACCATGCGTCACAAAAAGCGGCAGAGTGACGCTGAAGTTGTAGGACAGGGTGCCAATCAAGCCCAGCATGACGAAACTGATCCACAGTGTTGGAACCGACCGGACATAACGCAAACCTTCGCGGACGGCGCCTTTGACCGGAATGCGCCGAGCTTCGCGGTACAGTTCGGCGGGACGCATCTTGAAAAGGCAGACGATGACGGCGATATACGAAACGGCGTCCAGCGTGAACGCCCAACCGTATCCGAGTGTTATGACTAGGAAGCCAGCGAGCGCAGGGCCAAATACTCGGGAGACGTTGACGATGGTGCTGTAGAGGACAACGGCGTTGGGCAGATCTTCGGGGCGAACCATTTCGCTGACGAAGGAACGGCGGAGCGGATTATCAAAGGCAAGGAAAATCCCACCGGCTGTGGCGACCACGAAGAGCAACGGAATGGACGGGTTGGGTGTGAAGGCGATGAAGGCAAGCGCGAATGACTGGAGCATTTCGAGGGTTTGAGTCACGAGCAGCATATTGCGCTTATTGCGGTTATCCGCAAGTACCCCTGCCCATGCCGACAAAAAGAGTATTGGACCGTACTGGCAGGCCGCCAGCAAACCGACCGCCAAACCGCTGTGAGTCAAATTGAGCACGAGCAGCGTGATGGCGATGTTCGTCAGCCAGTTTCCTGTGTTGGAGATGGACTGGCCGATGAAAAAGAGGCGGAAGTTGCGGTTTCGGAGTGAGAGAAAGGTGTGCTGTACGGTACGAGTCAGACGGCTTCTTAGACTGAGGGCGACGAGGTCGTCAACGGCGTCTTTCATCAACAATTCCTGAATTACTGACGTCAGCTAGGCGTTCTAAAAGGTCGATGGCTTTGTCGAGGTGGGGCAATTCACTTTCGGCGACGGCAGCCTCGATGACGTGGGTGAGCCACGCATTGCGCGAGGCGCTGACCGATTCGAATAAGCGGTTGCCTGCGTCGGTCACGGTGATGCGCTTTTTGCGGCCATCATCAGGATCAGGCGCGGCTTCGACCAGTCCGGCACTTTTGAGTTCGCTGAGGTTCTGGGTTATCGCTTGATGGGTCACCTGCTCGGCGGCTGCGAGCGAGGCCGCTGTGGAAGGGCCTTCAAGACGTAACCGTCGTAAAATCAACAATTCCGAGAGCGATAAACCCATCGCACCAGCGAGCGCTGCGTCCTGCATGCTGGCACGCAATCTTTTGATTACCACGGCTAAGCGGATAGCGCGTGAGTCGTGTTCATACCCGGAATTTGTCATGACTCTCATTATAGACTCAACAAGTAACTTGTACAAGCCGCTTGTACATTTTCTTAGGAAGGGTTAATGGAGGCGCTTATTCATTTTTGTGCACTGGCATATGCCAGAATGTCAGCGACGGAATAGATTTTCCAGCCGTTGAAGTTTCGGGCACGGAGATACTGATTGTCCGATGTAAATTCGAGTTGTAAGCCGGGCGTGTTGAGTTTCAGTATAGGTTGGTAGTTGTCCCCGATTAGCTTCCAAAGCATTACACCAATGCGCTCATTTGAATAATTTGTATATGTCGCCAACAATTGATGACTGAGATCTTCGGCAGCAGCAACTGGTATACCCTTACTCGCAATTGAATCGTTGTCTAGATTATAAGGACATTTGGTGTTCGCTAAAGTGTAAAGAGCTGTCTTGGTTTTGGTGTCCCGAATTACCGCCGTTGAATTTGTATCACAAAACCATTTCATGGGGTGTTCCTTGGAGGGAAGAATTGAGCTTGCGGAACGATCATAATCAATTCTTGTGGGATCAAGCTGAATAGGTTTAGAACTACCGGATGGCAAAGCTTGAAGATCAACATTCGAGGGCAGCCAGCCGATGCAGGGTGGATGATGCCACGAGCAAAGCCCCATTTCACGCCAGAGAGTTCCTTGCGCATTGGTCACGCCCATTGCGGCTGAGCCACAACCACCACCTGCCTGTAGGTTACCATCCAATGTAATCATATAGACTTCGTCACTCGTCCAAAGATAATCGCGGCAAATAGTGGCCTGCGTATGAACGGGAAGATCAATCATCTTTCCAGTTCGATTATCAACGAGTTTAGGGGGATGATTGCCATAAGTTGTGAATGCGCCACTAGGAGAAATGCTTTTGCCATATTCCAAAGTATCGCTATCTTCTAATGTAATCGTGTTTACCAATGGCGATAAGCCGTCATTCGTTAAAACTTCTTGATGCTCAATTTTGCCATGAAAGTACATGGTTACACGGTAAAGAGGCACTTCTTTAACAAGACGCGCCTTTACATAGAACGTAATCTGTTGCTGAGCCAAGTCCCAGATGACCTCGGTCATGCTATAAGAAAGATCATCCTCTATCGGTGTACTAAACGCCGCTATCAGTCTGTCTTGAGCCACATCAACGAGCCAGAATGACGTTTCATGAGTAGGATGAAGTAAACCAACAATTAACAAAATATCCGTGCCCGTTGGTGACCACTGCATATATAAGGTGTTGTTGATGCTACTTGTCAACTTAGCTGCAATCTGATGTCCTTTTAAGTCAATGATATAGGCTGCGCCGCTGCCTGAGCGATATGGCCGAGCAATGAATCTATACCCCGCGAAATACTTGCCAGAGGGTGACCAACCGGGGCCAACGAGACCAGACATATTGGGCGGGATAACATCAGCGGCAATCTGGCGGCTGTCGGTGCCATCGGGGTGTTCGATGATGATGCCGCCCAAAAGTTGGGAATAGTAGTAGAGATAAGGCTGCGACGAGTCGGATTGGGCTTGTGCGGAAACTGATGTGGTGCAGAGAAGCGTAAACATCATGAGCAAGATGGCTACCGGACGAGTCATGGCACATTCCTCATTCTTATAACCTGATGTCATCATAGCATGTGGCGGCGTCAAAGCGATGTACGCTCGGCCTACGGAAATCAACAAGTAACCGTCAACAAATAAAGTAACAAAGCTTAATAGTCAAAGACATGATAGTCGCCTATCATATTAAACATGCGTCATATACACAGTTGCGACGGGTAAAATATCGTGAGCATCCAAGTGGTTTGGGACAACGACGACCATACCGTTGTCCGGTATGATTACAACGTCGGTTGGACGTGGGATGATTTCCGTGAGGCGGGGAAGACCGCCCTCGAGATGATGTCAACGGTGAATCATACAGTTCATGTGATTGCGAATTTTGCTGATCGCGCGTTCCCGCCGATGGGTGCGTTGGGGCGGTTCAAATCCGCGCAAGAGAGCCTGCCGAAAGACACAGTCGTGGTGGTCGTGGGCGGCGGCGCGTTCATCAACGCTTTGGTTTCCACCTTCACGGGATTGTACCGGCATCACAGCAGCAATCTACTGGTCGCCAAATCGCTGGCGGATGCGCGTACCAAAGTCGCGCACCTGAGGGAGCGACAGGGTCATCAAAAGGGTTAGTTTCAGCGCTGCCGGATGTGCCCCTCCCCAAAACACAGGGAGGGGCTTTAATCCAACATACTGATAACTACTGCGAAAGTATTTCTACCGTTAAGTGTGCCTTATCATCAGGCGGATTTGAGGAAGCCCTGCTTGGTGAGCCAGTCGGTGATGGTGGTAAGGAATTCGGGCGTGAATTCCTGCTTGATAGTGCCGTATTCCGACGGGCTGCCAGTGGTGGCGGCCTGCATCAGATGGTTGGCTTTGGGAATGACGGTTAACTGATAGTCGGTGTTACCGGCTTTCTTCATGGCGGCCTCGAAGGCAGGCGCGTTTTGGTCGGAGTCGACCTGAACATCGAACGTGCCGTAGATGGCGAGCACCGGAATGGTGGTCTTGGCCCAGTCGTCACCGGGGTTATAGCTGAGGAACATCCGCCACCAGTCATTGTTATAGTTGGCGGCGACGGCATCAGCCTGCTGTTTGGCGTAGGCCTCGATATCCCCGATCTTTTTCTGTTCCTCTTCGGACATGGCCTTCACCTGAGAAAGTGCCGCATCATGGGCTGCCTTGCGGATGGCTTCGGCGTCTTTGGCTTGAATGGCTGCGAACAGTTTCGGCAAGAATTCAAGCTGAGCTTTGATGGTGTCAGCGGACGCGTTTTCAGCCTCAGAGACGCGCTTGTTCTGTTGAATAACGACCTCTTCACCGGAAACGGCAGGGCCAGCCATTGATATGATAAAGGCCAAATTTTTGTTGGTTGCTCCGAGCTTAGCAGCTACGAGGCCGCCCTCGCTGTGACCGAGCAAGCCAACCTGCGCCGGGTCGATATCCTTGCGGGCGAGCAAGAAGTCGATGGCGGCGGAGGCATCACTAGCGAAATCAGCGGTGGTGGCGGAAGCAAAATCACCTGTGGATTTGGCGGTACCGCGATCATCATAACGGAGGACGGCCATGCCCTTGCGGGTGAGCGCGTCGGCAATCAAGCGGAAGGGTTTGATGGCAGCCAGCGGCGCGAGGGATTCATCACGATCCTGCGGGCCACTGCCGGTGACGAGCACAATGGCTGGAAATGGGCCATCACCTTCGGGAAGGGTCAAGGTACCCGCAAGCGTGACATCACCATTCTTGAAGGTGACTTCTTCCTCGGTATAGGGAACAGGCTCGGAGGCCGTTGGTTCGACATAAGGCGCGAAGGCTTCCAATGTTGGTTGGAAAACGGATTTATGAAGCGCGTCGTATTCATCGGGCGTGGTTTGCAGCAGGACGATGTAGGTCTTTCCTGATGTGGTATCTGGCGCGAGTGCCAGATCAACCGCAATCGTACCGGTCGGCGCTTTGACATCGACCTTGTAGAGCGTCCATGCCAGCACAGCCGATTGATAACCACCGATTGCAGTCGGCGCTTCGGTCAGACCAAGCTGGGGTAGCAGGGCGGTCAACAGTTTATCAGGCGCGAGGGGTGCGCTTTGTTGTGCGATCAGAACGATGTCGGTGGCGGATTGGGCACGGCGATAGATGCCACGTCCGGCATCTTGCCAGCCATCCGGTGCGACACTGCTGATGCCATAGGCTTTATCAGTATAAGGTTTAAGAGTGAGGGTATCCTGCGCCAAGGTCGGCAGCGCCATTAACAGGAGCGCTAGTCCGGTTATGGTCAAACGAATAAGATTTTTCATGCGAGAAGAACTCCTTACATAAATGAACATCCCAAAGACGTCCAGCATTACAACCATTCTTAATATGCAGTTCTATTATAAAAGGTTCGCAGCATAGCAAGCATGGGAATCGTCACTCATTTTATAGACCGATCATAAGCTGTTGAGGCGATTACAGCCTGATTCAGAACGTGACATTCGTCAGTAGATTGAACGGGTCATCGGATTGATAATCAGGAAGTGGGTGACATTCAAAGTTTTATTTTGCCCACCGTTTATCCCATCGCTGTTGCAATCACTACGCCCTGACTTAATCACTAAACGGTGGATCAGTCAGGGTTTTTGTTTGATTACACATTCCGATAGAAAGGTCCAAGATGACTGAAGTGGTTGTATGTTGAATACGAATATGACTTATTCCCTTTATTGATAGGAGACCCAACATGAAGGCTGTTTCATTACCGAAGTGGCCGCAAACGTTTGAACTCGTCCCGTGCAGCAAAAAACAATTCGCCTTTCCTCTACTGTCCGCTGGCAAAATCAAAATACACGTTGATTGGAAAAACGCTCCGCTTGATTTGACGCTGACGACACCGGCTGGTAAACAAATTCCGTTACTTCAGCATCAAACCTCCGGCTCGATGGATGTGGAATATGAAGCGACTCAAGAAGACATCCACCAAGGCATTGTGTGGATCGCTTCGGTTAGCGCCGACCAAGGTGAGCATCAAACGCGTGGCAAGGCAATTGGTCACATCAAATTGGATACACCCGCCATCAATGCCAAGGCGCATACACAGCTCAACAAAGAGTTACAAATCTACGCCGATTATGTTGATCAGTACAGCAGCCGGATTGAAGACCTAGTCCATATCCTCAGGGGTCCACAGCCCCCGCCTGTGATTTCACGGATTGTCCCTGAACATGCCCTGCCCGGTGAAAGCGTGACGATTTACGGGGAAAACTTCGTGGACGTTGCCGCCGATAACGAAGTGAACTTTAACCTGAATAATCACATCATTGCCGGACACATTACTTCGGTGACGATCAACCCTTCGGCTGATGACTGCATTACGGTCACGGTTCCTTATATCGAGCCGCTGAAGAATAACAGCGTAGGGACGGTATTCGTCCACCGTATTCAGCCGTGGGAAGCTGACAGCGCGCCGCGCAGTTTCACGTTTGATGCGGAAACGCCACCAGATATACAGATGGTGACACCGTTCGAGGGCGGTGTGGGTATGTCGGTCACGATTAGTGGTTGGGCGTTTGGCACCGATCAAAGCAAGATCGAGGTCTTTTTCTCTCCCCCGAATGCCATGCCCATCGAAGCCAACATTACCAATCTTGTGAACAAAACCATCACGGCTGAAGTGCCAGAATATGTCTTACAGGGACGGGATGTGGGCACTGTTGTCGTGAGGCGGCGCTATCCGCGCGCATGGGTCGAAGGTGTACCAGCGGCCTTCATCTTCCGATCCACGCAGCCGATCATCCACCGATACTACACGTGGAATCCGAGTCTGCCGGAATATCAGAATGCCGGCACAACAGCGGTTAGCCCTAAAGGATGGCTTTGCATCGAAGGTGAAGGCTTCGGCGATACGGCTGGCAGCGTGCAGTTTAACCCACTGCCGGGGCAAAACCCGGGTGACCGGATTATCTGGTTTGCCAACCGTCAAATGAATATCGTCAGTTGGAGCGATTCTGAGATTATGGCGGTGATCCCTGATGACGAGTATTTCCCATTTGATGGGGATTTCTTCGTCGAGCTTGATCATCCAGTTGGACTACCTCTGAAGACCACGAAGCAGCCGTTTAAGGTCCTGCCGTCGTATGATCATCAATACATCACGTTTGGAAGCTACAGCAACGGCTATGTGGATGTGGGGATGCCAACGGCATGGGCAGGCGGTTCGATGCCGAATGATTATTGGGAGAAGCTGGGCAACGGCATTCTGGTTTATCACGGCACGGATTTCTGGAGCGGGCGCAGCGGAACTGATACGGTTTTCAGAAACACGACACTCAAGAATTATTGGGTTGTGGAGAGCGTGAATGTCAGCGTGCTGACGGACAAGAATAAGACACAGGCAACGATCACTGAAAGCCATCCGAATACGCCTAACCCGCTGGTCAAGGTGTTCTGGGGGAACTCGGTTGATCCAGCTCCGCCGCCGTGGTATGCACAGTACAGCCTGATGTATACCTGCTCGATCCGGCTCAGAGGGCCGAAGGGTTATGACTTTTTGTGAGATCGTTGGAGGCGGACACGGCATGCTGTGGCCCTTCGAAAATCCCACACGTCGATGACCAAACAAATAGGACGCCTACAAAGCGTCCTATCGGTTTTAAGTCTGAGGATTTAGGTTAATTAGCCGCCGGTCAGAGTTTGGATCAGCAGGTAGACATTGAGGACAGCGATGACAATGGCAACGATCCACGCGAGAATTTTCATCCATCTTGGGTTGACGAAGATACCCATCTTGGCTTTCTCGCTGGTGAACTGCACCAGCGGAAAAACGGCGAAGCTGAGCTGCAGCGAGAGAATGACCTGACTGAGAATGAGTAGTTCACCTGTGCCTTTCTCACCATAGATGGCGGCGACAATCACAGCGGGGACGATGGCGATCAAGCGGGTCACAAGACGGCGCAGCCACGGACGCATGTGAATGTTGAGGAAGCCTTCCATGACAATCTGACCCGCGAGCGTTCCCGTGAGGGTGGCGTTCTGTCCGGAGGCCAAGAGGGCGATGGCGAACATGGTGCTGGCAAGGGTCACACCGAGCACGGGCGCGAGCAGCTTATAGGCATCGCCAATGTCAGCTACCGATTCGTACTGTGTACCGTGAAAGGTGGCTGCGGATACGATCAAGATGGCAGCGTTGATGAAGAAGGCAAAGAGCAGTGAGCCGGTCGAGTCGATGGTAGCGAACTTGATGGCCTGACGTTTGCCGGCTTCAGTCTGCTCGATGTTGCGTGTCTGGACAATGCTGGAGTGCAGATACAGATTATGGGGCATGACGGTCGCGCCGAGAATACCGATGGCGATATACAGGGCGGAGGGATTAAAGACGATTTGCGGTGAAGGAATGATGCCGCCCAAGATACCCACAATCGATGGATGGGAAATGAGCAGTTCGTAGGCAAAGGCGCCGAAGATCAAGAAGATTAATCCGGCGACCAAGGCTTCGACGTAACGGAAACCCTTATGTTGAAGGAACAGAACAATCAGCACATCGGCTGAAGTCAGGAGCACGCCGACAACTACCGGTATGCCGAACAATAAGTTGAGCGCGATGGCCGAGCCGATGACTTCCGCAAGATCACAGGCTGCAATGGCGATTTCGCAGAGCACCCAGAGAAAGATTACCACTGGACGCGGGTAATGGTCACGGCAGGCTTGGGCGAGGTCACGCCCGGTGACGATGCCGAGCTTGAGCGCAAGATGTTGCAAGAGCATCGCCATGAGGTTGGAGATGAGAATGACGGAGAGCAGCAGATAACCGAATTTTGCTCCACCGGCGAGATCAGTTGCCCAGTTGCCGGGGTCCATATAGCCTACGGCGACCATCATACCGGGGCCGGCAAAGGCTAAGAGCGTACGCCAGAAACCGGCATTCTTGGGCACGGCGACACTGGCATGAACTTCATGCAAAGATGGCGTGCCACGATCTAGACGCCAGCCTTCGGACGAAGCGGGTTTGGCTTCTGGGTTGTTTTGTATCATAGATGTATCGAGCGATGTATCCATATTAGGACCCGTTTATTTTTAGGTTTGTCTAAACTTTTTTTAGTGTATGCATAAATTAATCCTTTGTCAAGTGAAACATGGAGTCCAATTTACCTATTTGAGGTTGTTTACTGCTGGTTAAAGATGAGTATTTGATGAGTGGACACAAATAGCACACTAAATGTCGTATGGCGCAACCTTTTGAGGGAGATGATCGTAAACAAAAAGGATAGGCACGTTTAGCCTATCGAAAGAGGACAGAACATGAAACGAATTTTGGTAGCGGTGGTGACGCTGCTGTTGGGCGTGGGATTGGTCTACGCACAGGACACAAAGATCACACTGACGACGGTTCGAGATTCGACGTTTCATCTGAGTGGAGTCGCGCCCGAAGGCTGGACGAATATGGCGCCGGGGGTGTACAAGCGCGGGACGACTGACAGTGATGTGACCCTTTTCGTGATGCAAAGCTCACCTATGAAACCCGACAAGGTGTTGGAAGCTTTGCTGCCTTCGCTTCAACTTCAGGAAGCCCCTAAGCCTGTCGGAACAGTTACCAGCGAAACGCTGATATGGACGCTGTATAAGGAAGATGTGACGGCCAGTGGAGTCACGGTGAGCGTGGACTTGGGGCTGGCCGAACACGAAGGCACGACCTATCTGATCATCTTGCAGACCACACCAGACGAATATGAGGCGCTGCATCAGGCATTGTTCTTACCTGCAGTGGATGCGCTACGCGTTGTTGTTCCGGTTCAGGAGACACTGCCCTACAAATCGGAAGAGGTCACCTTTAAGAATGGCAATACGCTGCTGGCAGGCACATTGACGATGCCTGAAGGTGATGGGCCATTTGCAGCGGTGGTTTTAGTATCCGGCAGCGGGCCGCAAGACCGTGATGAAACCATCGGCGGCATGAAGCCTCTGGGGTTGGTCGCAGATGGACTGACGCGTGCGGGCATGGCGGTGCTGCGCTACGACGACCAAGGTATGGGCGGTTCAAGCGGCGACATTTACGCGACGATTGACGAAACCATAGCCAACGCGGCAGCCGCTGTCGATTATCTGACGACGCGCAAGGAGATCAAGACTGACCAGATCGGTGTGCTAGGACACAGCGAAGGTGGATACGTGGCGGCGGCGCTGGGTGCGAATAATAAGAAGGTGGCATTCATCATTGCGATGGCTGGCCCTGCCGTGAGCGCTCAAGATGTGTTGATCGAGCAGAATAAGCGTATCTTAAAGGCGGAAGGGGCAAGTGACGAGGCGATCAAAATCCAAGTGGATGCTATGCCCAAGATGTGGGAGGCGCTGGCGAAGGATGATCGAGATGCCTTTGCCAAGCTGGTCAGGCAGAATACTCTCGCCTATATCAAAGCGCTGCCTGAGGACCAACAGAAAGCGCTTGGCGATCCACAAACCTATGCCAACACGGTTGCTGAACAGCAGGTAAGGGGTTACTTCAACCGCTGGTTCAAGTCGTTCCTCGAGGCTGATCCGACGCCGGATTGGGAGAAAACGACCATTCCGGTTCTGGCGATCTACGGCGGGAAGGATGTGCAAGTTCCGGCAGACCAAAGCATCCCCGCGTTAGAAGCGGCTTTGAAGAAGGCTGGCAATACGGACTACAAAATCGTCACTCTGCCGGATGCGAACCACCTGTTCCAGAAGGCGAATACCGGTGCTTTAAGCGAATACAGCACACTGGAACCCGTCCTGACGCCTGATTTCGTCTCGGCGATGGTTGATTGGCTTAAGACACATGTGACCTTAAGCGCGGGATAGAGCGAACGAGATGATGCTGTAAGGATTAAGACGAATAGGGGCAGGGCAAGATATATCTTGCCCTGACAGAGGCATTGGCTGCATTAATAACCTTCATCTCGCAACTAGAGCATCTGCTAAACTCGTCGGATGATCTGTTTCAGAGGGGAAAATGATGAGAAAAAAACACATCCCTCGTCGTTATAAATTTTTATTGTGTCAGATGAAATTTATTGCACATTGCTATATTATAAAATCAGTAGTAGTATCACTACGTAATTATTCAAGCAAATTCATTAGACTCCAATCTGGAGTCCACAACATCTCCATATTTTTCACTTACTCTACGTTGTTTGTTACATCTTCAGCTTAAATTCTTTGTGTTGTTATTTTAAAGTGCTCACATATGGCCATCTCAATAGCATCCTCCCGTACGGAATCGCGAAGTACTTCCTCACTTATTTTCCTGCTTGGTACCTCTACTCTTCTCTTATTCTTCGCCGGATGGCTGCGGATGCAGCATATCGTCAGTTTTTATGAATGGCCGGACGAAATCTGGTCGTTGTGGCATATCCAAGGCACTTTCAGCCAAGCCATGTCACGCGTACCTTATGACTGGCCGCCGCTCTTCAGTATCGTCGCGTGGGTTTGGTCACAGCTCGTTGGGCCGGCATTGGAAGCCTCGCGGGTCTTGATGATACAGTTCGCGATGTTGAGTCTGGTCTTTACCTATCGTGCAACACGCTTGCTGTATGCGCGAGTTGCGCCTAAGGCGGCAGGCAAGGGCGGCGCGGCGTGGATCGCGCTGATCGCATCGGTGAGTTTGTCGTACCTTATTTTTTCATCGGTCGAGGTGCGGGCGTATGGCGTGGCGTTGATGCTGGGATCGCTGGCGCTATGGCTGACGCTGCGCTGGATGCGAAAGCCTAATAATTGGTGGCGAACAGGCCTGTTGGCTTTGGTGCTGGCGCTGGAGTTTTACAGCACCTACACCAGTCTGCTTTATATTTTCTTTTTGAGTTTGATGGTGGTGGTTCTGCGTCCACGCCTGATGTTGCGTTGGGTCGCGGTCGGCGTCTTGACCATTATTCTTGCGCTGCCGACACTGCCGCAGTTTTTGAGCAATGCACTGGGGCGGCTCAATACCATGCCGCAGCCTCCTTCACCATTCCCTGAACAAATGCTCAAAATCTACAGCTTATTCGGGGGAAGCGAAATCCATGCCGCCGTGATGGGTGTGGCGCTGCTGCTGGTGCTGTATTTCATGTTCCGCCGCCGACTTGATTGGCGGTTCACGATGATGATACTGATCTGGGTCGGGATTCCAGCGGTGGTTTATGTGGTGAAGCCCAACCGTGAATTCTTGAGCATCCGCTATATGTGGTGGGTGGCGCTGGGACTGGTGGTGCTGATCGGTGCGGCAGCGATCTATCTGCCGCGCAAGGTGCAGTGGGTCGTCATGGCTGGCCTACTCGGCATGAATTTTCTGCCTATCGACTGGCTGCAATTCCGATCGGTCGAGACGGAAGCGGTGCCGATGCGGATGGTCCTGTCGTGGTTCGCGCAGCACATTCGTCCCGGCGATGTGGTGATTAAAGATCCCTACTGTGTGTGCGGCGCGCCGATTGCATGGGATTATTTTATGCCGCAATTCTTTCCGCAGGGCGATTTGCCGTGGGTAACGGAACCGGCAACCCATTCGCGGGTGTGGTATCTGGCAACGACTGGCTGGCAGCAGGACGAAAAACTGAAAGCGGACATTCTTAATGGACGTAAAGAGTCAATTTTTGTCGGCCCTTGGAACTTCTTGCTGCGTTTATATGAAGGTCCGCCGCTGTGGCAAGGTGTGGCATTCGGGGATGAGATCGCGATTAACGGCATCGAAATCCCTAACAACCGCATTACATTCCGTGAAAATGAACCGATCCAAGTGAAGTTGTGGTGGTCAGCATTGAAGCCGCCCAGCATGGATTACAGCATCAGCTTGGCCCTGTTTGATGAGTATGACAAGCTTATTGCCCAAAGTGACGGGCCAGCTCACGCGGAGGGCACACCGGAGCAAATGACTCAGTGGCAGCCGGGTCAATATTATGAAGATTTTAGGACTCTCAACTTGCCGATTGGTGCCCCGGGACTCAATTACACGTTAGTCGTGGCCGCTTATGACTGGCAGACAGGGAGGCGGCTGGCGCCAGCGACCAACACGATTTATCCACCTGTGGGAGCCAACGGAGATTATATGCTCTTGAAGAAGATTAGTGTCGTCTCTTACTAATCTGAAGTGATTATTACGACACCTCTGAATGTAAAGCAGCAGCATAAATTCACCAAAGATTTAATGTTAAGGATTCTGAAAGGTAGTTGGCATTACACTCAATGTAATATTCGTTTAATACTTCTCTATTCTTATATAACGAATATGAAATTTGAGGTGATGCCTTGCGGATTGTATTTACTGAAATCATCGGAATTGCGCTTGCGTTCTTCAGCCTAACGTGGTTAGTGTTAGGTATTATCACTGTTCTTAGTTCACCGCGTCGACAGCGGCTCATGAGTCTTATCATTATCGTTCTGGCTGCGGTAGGAGGCGCTGCCTATCTTGGATTGACAGCCAGCACACCTTTCCGCCGTGCCTTTATTAACCTGCCTATGCGAGAATTGGCAGGCAGTCTCATTCAAAACGGTATTGGATTCATCCTCGGTGTAGTGCTGGCTCTAGCAATATACGTCATTGCCAGCCGAATGTATAAGCAGCAGCATTGGCGTTTTCTAGCGATTTCCAGTATCGGAATCATCGTTGTATTCGCAGCAATCCTAGGCTGGCTCTACAAAGCGACGTTTGTTCCTGACCTTGACCAAGTCACTACCGATACAGCTTCCACCAGCGAAATTACGATTGAAAACAAGATCCCGATTCAATTTTTTGAAAACAAGGTGGTCAAAGCGCCAAATGCAATGGTGTTGGGAGGAGAGGGCGAGTTGTATGTCGCCGGTATGAACGGCGAAATCTGGATCTTGAAAGACACCAACGGTGACAATGTAGCTGACAGTGTCACCGAATTCGCCACCGGTTTGATCAAACCCGAAGGTCTGTTATGGAGCAAAGACGGTTTATACGTCAATCAAGGTGGCGCACTGATCCTAATGACCGATACCAATGGTGATGGTAAATCGGACAAGACCAAAACACTGGTCGACGGCTTCCCCTACGAAAGTTATGCCTTTCATCAAAACAACGGTTTGACCTACGGCCCCGGCGGACGGATTTATATCGGGTCTGGCGCGACGACTGATCACCGTCCTGAAACGAATCCCAAGGCAGCCCGTATCTTCTCCATCAATCCGGATGGTTCAGATTTCAAGGTGTTCGCAACCGGCGTGCGCAATCCCTACGGCATCATTGCTGCGCCCGATGGCAAAGGACTCTTTGCGGTCGATAATGGGTCTTCAGGCTGTATTGATACACCAACGCAAATTGACGATTGTAATCCTCTGACGCTGGCCGACGTACCGGAAGAAGTGAATTACATTTACGAAGGTGGTGATTACGGCTTTCCCAATTACTTCGGTATTCCTGCGCCCAATTCGGGGACCGAGCCACCGATGGTCATGCTGCCCGATCATGCTGCACCCACTGGTATCGTAATTTACAATGGTGACAAGCTGCCAGCAAAATATGTTGGGCGACTGATTGTCTCTATGTGGCTGCGTAATGAAGTCGTCTCCATTCCTAACGTCCAAATTGACGAGAAGCACTATATCGGTGAATCGCGTCCCTTTATCAGTAACATACCCGGGCCTTCTGCAGTCATCAATTCGCCGAATGGCGGCTTGTATATTTCGAGTTTTTCGGGCAACGCCATTTACTACGTTGGCAACAAGTAGTACAGTGCAATTGATAGTGAAGCAGGGCATGCGGATCGTATTCCCTGTTTATCTCCTAAAACTTACCTAGCAATTGAAAGTCCCTGTCATGAATCGATTGAACCAACTCCGCGCCCAATGGCGGAGTCTGATTTTGCCTATCTTCATTCTTAGCTATCTGGCATTTCTGGCAATTGACGGATTGGCATGGGCAGTTATCCATCGCTACCTGTGGCAGATGGATATAATGAGTAATTTCACGGCTTGGTATTTCGTGCCTGCGCCGATTCTTTTGCTCATAGCACTGATTTTCAAACGCCGCCGATGGGCAGCCCTGCTCGTTATTCCGCTGCTGGTGTTTGCGGTTAAGTATGGCCCACATTTTATACCCCGCGAAACAGCCGCCAACGCCGTTTCTGATTCTCCAACGCTGACTGTGATGACAATGAATGTGCTTAAACGGAATACGGATTGGGCAGCTATCAAAGCACAAATTCAAGCGGCAAACCCGGATGTCATCACCATGCAAGAAATACCAGATGCCCTCTTAACCGACCTCTGGCCGAGCTTAGCGGAAATGTATCCCTATAACCTTCACGCGCCAAGCCCGATGGAAGGTGCCAACAGCGGGATTCTAAGCCGCTATCCCTTCACCGAGCAGGCAAGTTTCTATCTACCGGACGAATATCAACTTGCGCATGTTCGTGTCGTGGTCAAGCTTCAAGACAAAGAAGTTGTCATTTACGGATTGCATCTGGCAGCGCCAACCTTTATGCGAACGACTGTGCCTTCACGCATCATCGGTAAGATTTTTCCGTACATCTACACCGGCTATTATCGCCTGTGGCAAATGGGAGCTTTTTATCCCAAACTGGCGGCAGAAACACGACCTGTTCTGGTGATGGGCGACTTTAATACAGCTGACTCCAGTGCCGACTACGGGACATTCAAAACCACAACCGGACTGCAAGACACGTTTAGTGAGGTCGGCTTCGGTTTGGGATTTACCTTCCCAACCAATATCGATATCAGCGATAAACGTGTGCCATTCGTGCCCGTCATGCGCCTAGATTACGTCTGGCACAGCAGCCAGTGGCAGCCTTTATCGGCGTGGTTGGGCGGTTCAACCGGCTCTGATCATCTGCCTTTGATTGCGCGCCTCAAATTAGCGAATTAATTACTCGGATTTCAGCAGAAACCGTAAAGCATCTGGCAAGCGGCGTGCCCACGCGGCTTCATTATGTTCGCCATCGGGTTCCACGACATGTAGTAGATTCTGTTTGAGGCGATAGCCTTTTGACAAGAGCATCTGCTTCATGCGGCGGGCGCTGGGTTCGCGCGTGCCATTATCCAGATAGATTTTGCCCTGCACGAACGGTCGCTGTTCGACATACTGATAAATCGCCCCACTGCCAATCCAAAAAGCGGGACTCATTACGCCAGCGAAACTAAACACATCGGGGCGCTGGAAAAAGGCGTATAAGCTGATTAAGCCGCCTAATGATGAGCCGATGGTTCCAGTATGCTCACGATCAGGCAGCGTGCGAAAATCGCGGTCTATGATTGGTTTAACGGTATCGATGATGAAGGCCAGATATTGTTCACCCCGTCCATTCCAGACCTGAGCAAAGGGGTTATATTCCTGAACGCGTTTGTCGGTGTTGGGAATGCCTACGACAATCGCTTCAATATCTTCCTGCGCTAAACGGGCAAGCGTTTCATCCACTTCCCATTCATTGCCGCCAAAACCGATGGCTCGGTCAAACAGATTTTGCCCATCGTGCATATAGATGACCGGATAGGGACGATCAGAACTGTGGTAGGAGGGGGGCAGCAGCACAAAAATATCGCGCTGGTTATTAAGCTGCGGACTGGCAAGCTGCGGCAGCACGCGGATTTCACCGTTCACAGTGTTAAATCCGTAACCGCGCCACTCGCGATATTCTCGCCAGAGTTGTTCTTTAACAGTCATGTTTAAATGGGGGCTCCACATCAAAAGACGAGATGAAAAGAAGGGTTATTTGCAAACAGTGGGAATTTGTGGATCACGTCTCGCTCATTTTCTTTCATTTTATCCGGAATTTCCTAAAGAAATGGTTAGTAAAAGTATGAAAAAAGTTAAGATTTATCGCTCCCGTGAGGGGTTTTTCTGACGTTTCCCCTCCGCTCTCTCGTATACTTAGCACAGAAGTACTATCTTCTAGGCGAATTCTCAAGTATATTTTGTTAAGGCATGATAAAATGCTTTCTAGCGTGGATGCATAACGCATATACAAAGCAAAGGAGACTCGAAATGGCCTCAGTAGAATTCTATGATGTGAAGACGCGCTCTAAGGTTAAGATCGACGAAAAGCAGATCACCAAGGTTAAGATGGACACCAAGAGCGGTCCGCGTTATGCCATCAAGGGCAAGACCTCTGATGGTCGTAACCTGACCAAGTTCGTCGGCGCGGCCGATTGGGAAAAACTCAAGTACCCAGTCGCGAAGTAATCGGTTCGATTTGTAATCAAACAGGGGGTCAATCGACCCCCTGTTTGATTCTATCTGTATGAAGGTTGGTCGGCTCAGCCTTGGCGAGCCATGCTGAAATCGAAGTTCATGACGCAGCCCTCGGCGTCGATATCAAACTTGCCTTGGATTTGTTCTGTGGCCACTACATTAAACTCGTAGTGGAGTGTAGACCCCTGTTCCGTCATTTCAAGAATATACTGGTTCGGCTGCGGATTCGTCACGACGGCACCGGCTGGAACTTTGTTGCCAGACGAATCGATGATGGCCTTCAAGTCAAACGGCCCCTCAGGAATGGTGAGGCCCGTCTTGGGGAACATGGCGGTGGTGATGATCTGTTCCATACCAGCCGGACATCCGGCACCCAGCTTGACCGAATCCACCGAAAACTGCCATTGTCCCGGTGTGGGTGTAATGGCAAGGTTGGCAATGGCATCCGCATCTAGAGCGGGCGCAATGGTGATGGTCTGAGGCATCAGCTTCAAGGGGAGTGAAGCTAAAGCCGCTGCATCATAGGGTTCAGGGCCGACCGGCTCACCATTAGCGGTCAGATTGGCATCCAGCGGCACACGAGCGCGGGTTCCGGCGGGCACGACGACTGTTTTACCTGCAGCAGTGACCGTACCTTGGCCTTCGACCACGCTGACGGCCATCTCGCCGCTGGGTTGGGCTTGGAAGTAGGCGGTCGAACCGAGGGTAATATCGGCACCGTTGACGGTCAGGGAAATCTTGCCTGCGCCTTGGGGAGTCTGAATGAGGATACCGCTGTCCGGTGCTTGAGTACAGGGCGCATCGTTCAGGCCAGATTTGAAGTAAAAGGCCTGCATCGGACTGTAACGGGGTGCGTCGGCTTTGACGACGGCCAGCGTTTTAATATCCCCATCAACCTTGACGATAGGCGCAGAAACCCAACCTTGGACACTCGAATCCGCCGTATGAACGCGCAGCCAAGCTCCGTCTTCAGTAATGCCATCGGTCACGAGATCCATACCGGGTTGAACCGATGACACCAATTTGGCATTTTTGGAGGGCTGTTCGCGAATATTAACGGCTTGTTTCGCGCTCACGGAAAGGGTTGCAGGTGTTCCACCGACCGCGTTGTCGATCTGGACATCGCCGAACAGCACAAAACTCACATTTTGACCGGGAAGCGAGTCCGGCAAATTGGCCTGCACCTTCATTAGAGCCACGCCCCATGTATCGGCAGCGGCATCTAGCGGGCTGAGCGTGAGCGATTTCATGCCGCCGATTTCGGCGAGGTCACCGGGTTTGGTGAAATTAAAAGCGGCAGCGTTGGCTTGGGGTTCGGCGCTGAGTTTGATGTTGCCGTAGCAGGCTTGGTTGCGCCCGATGCTGCTGCAAGCGTCATTTGTGGCATCAAGTGCGGTTTTGACGATGGTAGGGCAGTCGGCGGCGATAACAGGCAAAATGACGACTGAAAATAGAAGGATGAATACACTAAAAGGCAAGAAACGCACCATTTTCATGATTGCTCCTTTAAAAGGCTTGAAAAATTTAGGAACAAGTCTTTTGCAGCGATGCTGTTATGGAGTACTTTAATCAGCACTTCAATACCAACAATCTATATCAATTGAAGGGTATAACGTTCGCTGCTTAGAATTAGATTAAAGTCTATAGGGTTATTCGAAGGAAGTAATCCGGCTAAAGTCTGAGAAATGAAAGGCGAAGGGCAAGGATGCATCGCATGAGCAGGTAAATGACGATATGGAAGAGTAGTTGAGCAAGGAAAACAAAAACTGCACTTCGATCATGATAACCTGAGTACAGTTTTTTCACGTGCTTAGTTTTTGTATGATCCCATTTCAGTTGAAATGGTGACTGAACTCATTAACCGGTTTTGGCTTTACGTCCCGGGGTGCCTGAAAACCGTTTGACCGGGGCACTGGTAGTAGCTTTCTTCTTGGGTTCAGGCGCTTTAGCCTGATACCAATCCGGCGTAGAAGACTGTTCTGCAGTCGGACGGCGGCGACGCGGTTCTTTGACGGTAACATGCTGCTCGGCCTGAAGTTTTTCCAACGCTTCAGCTTTTGCATGCAAGCGCTCCAGAAATGCTTCTACGCGGGGATCGGCACTCTTGGTTGTACCGGTGGAAGGCGCGGCGGCATCGAGCGATTTGATTTGAAGTTCGTTGGCTCTCTGACTTAAGGTCATATGGTCCATCCAATCATTTGTAAACTTGCAAGCGTAGGGGACGGTTCAAGAACCGACTGATGTTGCAGTTACTGCAAGCCGTTGAATGTGCGTGCAGCTTAAGTGGAGTTGATAGTGTAGTTACGAATGAGGTACTTCTTGAATAATCAGAAGCAAATAGGTAACTGCGAGGATCAAAACCAGATGGAGTGTGCCATCTAGTTCTATTATACCATAAATCAGAATCGGATGTTTGCGGAGACAGAGACGACACCTGATGGCGTCGTCTCTCTTTTAGTGAAACCGCTAGTTCGTGACCAGTTTAGGATCGAGCGTCTTGATGTTGGCGTAGAAGCTGTTGAGCGCCGTCGGCATCAGTGTCAGTGAGCCTTGGACGTTCCCCATATCATTATTGAGCGCCGAGTTCAGGGCGTCCGCGCCAGCTTTGAAGTAGCTGATCAAATAGTCAGTGGCTTGGAGGACGCACTGGGGGAACTTCTCTTTGTCGGTGTTCAAGCTGCTCTGGAGTGTGCGGAACTGCTTGAGCAAGTCCGTCATCTGGGCCGGAGTCATCTTGGTAATATCCAGCTTCGGCGTGGATTGAATAAAGACGTTGTAGCCTTTGCCGATAAAGTTTTCAGTGTACCAGCGGTTGGCCGGACAATCCGCACGTGAATAATTGCGCACGTCAATGAGCCATGCATCGGTCACAGGCACTTTCAACTTATCCAGTTCATCATAGATGACCAGCATTTTATCAGCCAGTTGAATGGTCTGCTGCGCGCGCTGCTGCTCGGTGGTTGTTGTGGTGTAGAAGTTGTAGAGATCGCTGGCGGTCTTGGCAGCAACTAGAACCGCATCTTTGACGGCTTTCACACAGGGCGGTGCGGAGTCCGATACTTCGAAATTGGTTTGCCAGACTTTCAAAGCGGCTTGGGCTTTTTGAACATCCGGCACTTTGGTGGCAAGCGAAGTCGTGCGGGCATTTGTAAACACCTCGCCCATCGCGGCACTGTTTTTGCTCCACCAATCTTCAGCCGTACACGGGATTTCGGTCGGCGTGGCGGTGGGCGGCACAGAAGTCGGGATCATCGCGGCCAAATTCACAGCGTTGGTCGTCCCGCCACCTCCACCTGAATTGGGGATGCCGATCACCAATGAAGCTGCAACGCCAATGATGGTTAAGACCACGGTCAGCACCAACCCGATGCCGATGACATGGGTAATATCTTTACCGATAGAACCTGCTTTCATGCACTGCCCACTTTCCGCCAGCCGCTCAATGCCTCTGGCTTAATTGCGACCATAACAAATTTACTATTAGTTTAATTATGTTCTGAAGATGGCGCAATTTGGGGTAAAGAAATCGGAGGGAAAAGAAAGGGTGCGAATTCTATCCTACACCCTTTCTTGATAGGAAGAACGGTTCTAAACGGTCACTTTGTCGCGCAGCTTGTGCCGTTCTAATGCCGCCTCGACAATCGCGCCGACCAGACGGTCGTGCTCCCAACCTTTGGCGAGGGCTTGCAGGCACAGATCGCTGTAACCGGGGTTGAGGCCGGGGAGCGGATTGATTTCCAGAATATAGGGCTTGTCGTGATCGTTGGCATCCAAACGGAAGTCCACGCGCGAGACATCACGGCAGTCGATGGCGCGGAAGGTTTCGCCGGCCAAATGCTGTAATTCGCGGGTTTGTTCTTCGCTCAAGAGTGCTGGACAGTGATAACGATATTCGCTTAACTCGGCGATGGTTTTCATGGCGTTGGTATACACGCCGGAGTGGTTTTCGCCATAAGCGGCGTGATCCAACTCGAGGATGGGCATGAACGTCAGCTTAGGGTGATTGCCGACCATGCCGACCATCACCTCACGGCCTGCGATGAAGCGCTCGACCAAAATCGGCTGGTTATACAGTCTGATGTGGTTGGCGACCCGCGCACGCAATTCGGCCACCGTGCCCACGATGCTGTCAGCGTTCGCGCCCATGCTTGTGCCTTCGGCGTTGGGTTTGACGAATAATGGATAACGCAGTTCGCCGTCTTCGTTGAGTAACTCGGTGTTAACCGGTTCGTCCGCGGATGCGAAAAGCTGGAACTCCGGTGTGGGCAGGCCGTGCGTTTTGAGGACACGCTTGGTCATGGCTTTGTCGAGGGCAAGAGCCAATGACAACATTCGGCTGCCGGTATAGGGAATTTGCAGCATTTCGAGGATGGCCGGAACCTGCGCTTCACGGGCGTCCCCGAAATGGCTTTCGGACAGATTAAAGCACAGGTCAGGCTTGTAGTCTTGCAGGCGGTCAATCAGATTATGCGGCGGGAAGATGCTGGCCTCCAAGAAGGTCGATTCGAAACCCATCTTTTGCAGCACATCGACAATCGCATTCGTCGTGCGCAGGCTATCGAGGTCATCCCAACGGTCAGCGGGCATGCCTTCATATTTCGGAGCATTAGTTTTTAGGTTCGCTAGAACAGCAATACGCATGATTTCATCCTTAAATTGACGGTGTCGAATAGACCGTCACCTGATGCGATTTGCCCTACGACAAACCATGCTTCATCAGGTGCGGCGAAAATTAGGTTGTTGACTTGTCGGATTTTGATCCGTTGTGTTTGTTTTTCCCGTTGAGCTTGTCCGGCGCGTGACCGTTGCTATGGTTGCCGTTGGGCGACTTCTCCGCATGATACGGCTGCCACTTGGCGGCATCGGTATTTAAACGATGTGTACCGCCACCGCGCTTATGCAGCGTGTCAAAGCCCTGCGGCTTGATCGCCATGCCCTCGCCGGCTAGCAAACCCGCCACACCGGATTGTCCCGGTTCAGGGCGGCGCGTCACTTGACGGTCAAGATGCTCGATCATGCCCGGGTCATAGTCGGTCGGCTCTTCGTAGGTGGTGATGTAGCCTTCGTAGTTACGGAGCACGACCCGGCCGGGCGCTTGGCTGATCAAATACTGCGGCATGACCGGAATCTTGCCACCACCACCGGGCGCATCTACCACATAAGTCGGGATGGCATAGCCGCTGGTATGTCCGCGCAGCCCTTCGATAATCTCGATGCCTTTGGCGACAGTGGTGCGGAAGTGTCCCGCGCCTTTGACCAGATCGCACTGGTAGAGATAGTAGGGACGGACGCGGTTGCGCACGAGCTTATGCACCAGTTCGCGCTGGATGTTGATGCTGTCGTTGATGCCAGCCAGCAGCACGGTCTGGTTGCCAAGCGGAATACCGGCGTCAGCCAGTTTGCCTAAAGCACGGCTGAGTTCCGGCGAGATCTCCTTGGGATGGTTGATATGGACGTTCATCCACAGGGGGTGATACTGGCGCAGCATGGCGCAGAATTCGTCAGTGATGCGCTGCGGCAGGAAAACCGGCACGCGGCTGCCAATGCGGATGATCTCGATATGCTCGATAGCACGCAGGCTGCTCAAAATATAGTCGAGCGTCTTGGGTGCCAGCGTCAGGGGATCACCGCCGCTGATCAGCACGTCACGGACTTGGGTCGTGCGCCGCAGATAATCCAACTGCGCTTCAAAATCCGTCTTGCTGAAGTTTTCGTGTGGGCTGCCGACGATACGGCTGCGGGTGCAGTAGCGGCAGTAGCTGGCGCACTGGGTGGTGATGAGCATCAGCACGCGATCAGGATAACGGTGGACAAGACCGGGAACGGGACTATGGGCGTCTTCCGCGAGGCTGTCTTCCATCATGCCTTCGAAGGCATGAAGCTCCCGTCCGAGCGGGATTACCTGCCGCCGCACCGGACATTGGGGATCATCCGGATCGATGAGGCTGGCGAAGTAAGGCGTGACATCCACGCGGAACTTATCTTCCGCCGTGAGTCCTTGCACTTCCTCGTCCGTCAGGTGAATAAGTTGGGAAAGTTCCTCAACACTGTTGAGGCGGTGCGCGAGCTGCCAGCGCCAGTCATTCCATTGTTCATCGGGAATCTCAGACCAGATTGCGGGGCGAGGCGTTCGCGTCGGGGCAGCCGGTTTGGAAACCGGCGTAACGTGGGGAGGCTCCTCTTCGATAGAGGGAGGCTCGTCCCCGTTCAGAGAGCCGGGGTCTTCGTCAGCAGGGGTGACGTACTCCTGTGTGGTTGTCGCTCTCGTGGCTTGCACAGCGCGTATGCTCATGTTGTGTGACATCCTCCAAAAGGCCAAACTTAAATGTAATTTTGCTTAAGCTGACTTTAACACTAAGAACCGATTATAGTAGGGTTCAATATTGAGTCAACGTATCAAAATTATTCCAACGTTGCAATGGAATGGTATGTTAAAGCCTGTTTGAACTGATAGGCCTTTCAGACATGATCTTGTGGGTGGTTGGTATATGTTGTAGCAAGGCTATAAGAGTTTAAATTTAGAAAATCCGGTTAGTATGTTTCAAAAATACGCTGGAGTATAATTATATTCACCAACTTATTTACAATCATCAAACTTACACGTAAGAAGGTTTATTTTGATTGATGAATCGAAGTTTCTTTTACCTGAAGATGATGGCTTGCCAATGCGAAGTAGTCAGGAGTATGCAAACTATAAACTTAAGGCGCTAACTTATTACCTGAGCGTCACGAATACTGCTATGCGCGACAAATGGGCTGTAAGGTATTTTGTTG
Organism: Aggregatilineales bacterium; assembly: GCA_044226855.1. GTDB lineage: Bacteria > Chloroflexota > Anaerolineae > Aggregatilineales > Phototrophicaceae > CFX2. The sequence continues at coordinate 216,164 of JBGAGF010000003.1, read as the reverse complement.
ACTTACAGGCAGGACCGGGCAAAAATCAAATTGGGAATTCAGTAGTCTTGGGTTCACCACTAATCGCTCTAACTTCCCCTTATCCCTCAACCCATTTTCGATTTAATGAGCTAAATACTGAACTAGGAGATGCCCTTGAAAAGCGAGTTTCAAAAAGTTCATTGGCAGATCAGGTAAAAATTTATCATCAAGATGTAAATAGCGTGGTTGATGAAGTTTCTGAGGAAATTAGGTTATCAGATCGAACATCAGGATCCTTAAATGTTGCGTTCCTTGATCCTGAGGGATTAGAACTTCACTGGTCAACAGTGACCAAACTGGCCTCAATCAAACGTATGGACTTAATAATTAATTTTTCAACGCGAGGAGTGATAGGAGCAATTGGAGCAGGATATCTTCAAGCTGTCGATCAGTTTTTTGGAACTCCTACTTGGCGTGAAGTAGATAAATATCCTAATAACCCAACAAAACGTCGAAGAGTATTGATTGACTTCTATCGACAGAACTTAGAAAAATTTGGATATAACATTGAGATTGACCCTGATTTGGGCGGCAGTGATATAGCGGTAAATAACTCAAGAAACTCTCAAGTTTACAGCATGCTATTCGCTAGCAAACATCCTTTAGGAGAAAAGTTTTGGAAGCAAGCGGCCAAAAGCGTCAAGCCACGGAAACTTCCCGGGTTTGATTAATTTCATCAACTTCTGGGAATTCTTCTCGCCAAGGAGACCAAATAAGATTTCCTTTGAAAAACACTTTTGTATCTTGAGCATCGAGGACAGCGAGAACATTCTGAACCCATTCAGGCTTGGGCTGATAAGCCTTCTTGCCGTTCGTCGCTGCGCCAATTACCGCCCATTGCAAACCGCTGCCAACCAATAATGGAGCAATATCGAAACTTAGCGGCTCTATACTCATCCATTTGACCGAAGCATTCACCTTATTGAGCGTATCCAACATCCGGCTTAACATCCGCGCCTGCTGTTTGAGCGACAGTCGTTTGCCAAACATAAACGATGGCGGCGCACTTACACCAACCCAGACATTTGCGGGAAAATCAAATTCTATAAGGCGCGGCGCATTTTTGGTCAACAGTTGAAAACTGTGCTGAGGCGCAGCACGACATATATCCAAAACCTGATTAACTTGTTCATTGGGAACCCAACGCCCCATGAGGTCGCTCATGCTATCCATAAAAATACGGGCAGGCTCAACCAATTTCAAAGGTTCATTTAGTAATTCTGGTCGCCAATAGTGATGTTCAAATCCCATTGGGTAAGCTGCTTGGGCAACGCGCTCGGCAACCGTTTCAGCATAGCATTCAGCGATAGAACCATCAGGCATTTCCCAACGGCAGCTATGTTGACAACCCCCAACGGGATTCCATGTATAGTCTGTCCACTCAATACCACGCTTAATTGATGATTTTGCCTGCTTATTCATAATTTTTTACGCCTGTTATTTAAGCAGGCATTGTACACCGAACCATTGTTCTAGTAAATAGAACAAGCAATATTCATTTTGTATCATTTGCTGTTGCTAAAGCTATTTACGTCTCCAAGGCAGGCAAGCGGACGGTATAGAGCGTGCCTTTTTCGGCATCACTCTCAACCTTAATGTCACCACCGTGCAGTTCGACGATTTCTTTGGTCAGGCTCAAACCCAAGACAGTGCCGCTGACCAAGCCCATGCTGGCATTGGTGAAGGGTTGGAAGACCTGAGCCAGCATATCCGGCGAGAGTGCCATGCCGTTGTCCTGCACCTGTACATAGGCCATTTTCCGCCCGTTGGAATTGGGGTCGATCATGACATGAACATCGACATGACCATCTTGTGGGGAATGGTTAACGGCATTGGATATCAGATTGGTAATGACCTGTACCATCCGCTTCTGATCGACCAACACCTTAATCGGTGGGCCGGATAAGTCTGACTCCAGCGTGACCGAACGGCGGGCAGCGCGCGGTTGGTAGCCGTTGACAGCCTCACTCACCAACTCTTGCAGCACCACATTATCCCGGTCGAGCATGACCGCACCGCGCTCGAAGCGTCCAATATCCAGCATTTCCTCAAGGAGCTGCTGCATATGGGCAGCCATTTCATCCATGACATCGAGGTGCTCGTCCAGCTTTTCGGGCTGCTTCCGCAGCAGATAGAGCCGTGTCTTAATATTGGATAACGGTGTCCGCAGTTCATGCGAGGCATTGGTGACGAAAGAATTTCGCTGCGTTTGTAAGCGCTTTTCTTGGCTGTTGTCGCGGATGAGCAGCAGGATTTGTCCGGTTGGCGCAGTTCCCGCATCCAGCGGCAGCCCGATGATGGCGACATCCAGTTCTTTGCCATCCTTCATGGTCAATTTGTACGCGCCTTGCCAGATGCCGCCCTGTGCGATAGCGTGGGCGACAGTCTCACGGACTTTGGCTAACTGTCCAGCCAATGGCACAGCGTCCTCGGCTGTAAGCGGTTTGCTGGTTAAATCATCGCCGCTGAAGCCTGTCAGACGTGTTAAGGCGCGGTTGGTATAACGGATGCGGTCGGCGTCCACAACAACTACACCTTCCGACATGCTTTGCAGAATGGTTTTGCTCTGGGTGCGTTCATCTGCCAGTTCGGTGGCGCGGCCTGCCAGTTGAGCCTGTAAATCGTTATTGGCCTTCAAAAGATCGCTGTTCTGACGGCGAAGTTCAGCGAGGTTTTGGCCGGATGCGTCTCGCTGATGTCGTACATCGAATATCAGCATGACCATTAAAACCGCGCCCAACCCTAAGAGACCAACCAGCAGTACTGCTAATGAGAGGTCAGCTTGCCCGCTGCGAACTTCACCAATTAAAACGCCCGCAATCACCAGCGCTATCAATAAAGTGAACAGAATAGCGACGGTGAGATTACCGGCATTGATATTAAAAGATGGCCGTTTGTCATTCGGCTGCTGCATGGGACTGTACTTCTCACTAATTTAGGTGTGCCAAGTTATAAGTATAGATCAAATGAAACGACTTCGAAAATGACACTGAAGTCATGTTCTTTATAGTAGCAGGTTTCAATTCGACTGTTATTAGTGTACCAAGTATTTAAAGATTGATTAACATAAATACCCCATCTCGTTAATTTTATTAACGCATATCCATAACACAGCGTGCCCTTTGTTTTAACAGTCCTCCGTTACCATTTGTCCTGAATGAAAAAGCATTCTGTATCCGTCCGTTACTTTCAGGAGAAACATTTTGAAGAACCGTATTGTTGTTTTGTTCGCGCTGCTGCTGTCAGCAGTCGTGCCGTTCATGAACGTCGGCGCTCAGGATCAAACAATTGTTGACGTTGCCGCTGGCAACCCCGACTTTTCGACCCTTGTCTCTCTGGTGCAATCCGCCGGTTTGGTTGACACGCTAAAAGGCGCTGGTCCTTTCACCGTTTTCGCCCCCACCAATGACGCTTTCGCCAAGCTTCCCAAGGCTGTGCTCGATTATCTCGCGGCCAATCCCGAGGCACTCAAGAGCGTCCTGACCTATCATGTTGTTCCCAGCGCCATCGCCGCTGCTGACGCCATGAAGATGACCGAAGCAGGTAAGGTCAAGACTGCTCAGGGTGCTGAACTGACTGTTGTTTATTCTGACGACACCGTCAAGGTTGACGACGCCAAGGTTGTTACCGCGGACGTGAAGGCTTCGAATGGTGTCATTCATGCTATCGACACCGTCCTGCTGCCTCCTGCCACTCTTAACGAAGTGACCCCTGCCACCGTCACCGGCGACATTGCCATCGACGGCAGCTCGACCGTTGGCCCACTGACCATCGCCATCTCGGACAAGTTCAAGAGCGACGGTTATGCCGGTAACATCACCGTTGGTATCAGTGGTACGGGTGGTGGTTTCAAAGCCTTCTGCGAAGAAACCCGCATCGACATTGCTGACGCCAGCCGTGCAATCAAGGTTGCCAAAGACGCTTCGAAGCCGGATGAAAAAGAGAAGTGTGAAGCCAATGGTCTGAACCCCGTGGGTATCCGTGTCGGCACTGACGGTCTCGCCATCGTCGTCAGCAGCGCTAACACCTTCGCCAAAGACCTGACCAGCGCCGAAATCAAGGTTCTGTTCAGCACCGCCACCAAGTGGTCAGATGTCCGTGCTGACTTCCCGGCAGAAAACATTCTGCGCTATGTCCCCGGCACCAGCAGCGGTACCTTCGACTACTTCATCGAGTCAATCGGTGGCAGCAACGCCGAAGAACGTGATGCTTTCAAGAAGGATTTCTTGGCTGCTGCCAACCTCAACCAGAGCGAAGATGACAACGTCATCGTTCAGGGTGTGGAAGCCAGCCCCTACGCTGTCGGTTTCTTCGGATATGCTTACTTTGAAGAAAATGCCAGCAAGCTGAGTGCCCTCGCCATCGACGGCATCAGCCCGAACTTCGACACTGTTGAAGGTGGCAAGTACAAGCTGTCACGTCCGCTGTACATCTACACCGACGCTGGCATCGTTAAAGCCAAGCCTCAGGTTGGTGCCTTCATCAACTACTATCTGACCAACGTTCAGGACACTATCAGTGGTGTGGGGTATTTCCCCGCCGGTGAAGCAACCCTGAACCGTGCCAAGTGGTACGCCATTGCTCTTGGCGCGTAATTCAGCGTTACGAATTGGGGTGAGCATGTCTCACCCCAACTTACAAAAAACGTTACCAAAAATCTGTTGTGTTAAGACCAAGTTAATTTACATTTAAATTTGCATCACATTCGACAAAAACCTTACTTTTGACTGCTATAATTAAAAAGATGATCAAAAACCTCCCTAAACTTCCTGAAGAACACAAGGATCAAACCACCAATTTATGGAAGCACGACTCGAATTCCAACGTAAGAGTGAACTTTTAGCTGCGTCACTTCCGGCGAAGCAGCAGGCTTACCGGAAACAAACGAATCAGCTTGAATACAAACCCCGTGTTGGGGAAAACATTATTCGTTCACTCCTCCTCTTCTGCGCCGTCGTCTCTGTATTCACGACAGGCGCCATCGTCCTCATTTTGGCGGTGCAGGCCATCCCATTCTTCACGACAGCGGCAGCCGAACTCGGAGTGAGCATTCCGGAGTTCATAACCAAGTTTTTCACGGGCACCCAGTGGCAGCCGCAGGGCGCGCTGTTCGGCGTGTTACCGCTGGTGCTCGCCACTGTGATAACCAGTCTAATTGCCATGGTGGTGGCTGTTCCGCTGGGTCTAGCGGCTGCGATTTATCTGAGCGAATATGCCTCTCCACGAACTCGCGCCACCCTCAAGCCCATGCTGGAAATTCTGGCTGGTGTTCCGACTGTGGTTTACGGCTTTTTCGCACTGCAAACGGTTTCTCCCGCCTTGCGCAATATGCTGGGACATGACATTGTGCAGTTCCAAAATATGTTGTCAGCGGGTCTGATTATGGGCTTCATGATCCTGCCTACGATTAGTTCCATCAGCGAAGACGCCTTAAGCGCCGTGCCCCGTTCCTTGCGCGAGGCCTCCTACGGCTTAAGCGCAAACCGGCTCGAAACCACAATCAAAGTCGTTGTTCCTGCCGCGATTTCGGGCATTGTCGCCGCTACCATCTTGGGTATTTCCCGCGCGGTGGGCGAAACCATGATCGTAGCGCTGGCCGCTGGCTCTGGCCCCAACTTCGACTTCAATCCGCTGCATGCGGCTGAAACCATGACCGGTCATATCGTGCGTATCAGTACCGGTGAATTGAGTTTTAACTCCATCGACTACAACAGCTTGTTTGCCATCGGCTTGCTCCTGTTCCTGATCACCTTGGTTCTCAATCTGATCAGCCGCGCCATTACCGAACGCTATCGTGAGGTGTACTAATGGCGATTAACGCCTCCTACTTACCTGACGACACGTCCTACAAAAAACAGCTTATCGCCCGCCAGAGCGCAGGCTACCGCTGGCAGCTTTTCTTCCTTGGCGCAACGCTCATCGGTCTGGTGATGCTGGTTGTTCTTCTGATGAGCATCTTGAACCAGAGCTTTGGCCTCATCGCGGTGCGCGAGAAAGTCAGCACGGAGAGCGTTACCAATGGTCGCACGTTGGATGCGCTGTCTGCCACAGAACTGGGCGATATTTTGAAGGCCAACCTGTCAAAGGGTAAGTTGCAAGCGGCGTTCCTGCAATTCGTGGCCGGCAATGACATTGATCGTGCCAAGCTGGGCACTGCGAAACTCAGTGAACTCATCCCGAACAAGGTTGTCGCCGAGGGATTAGGCGACAAAAAGTTCTCTGAATTGACTCCTGATGATCTGACCAAGCTCATCACCGATAATGCTTCAGCGACGGATTTAGCGGCCTACGTCAAATCGCAGATCATCGGGCGTGAAGTGCTTGCAAGCTGGAGCTTTGTCGAAAGTGTCACCAACCGGCCAGCAATCGAACAGTTGGTGAAGGATCGTGCTGCCGGAACAGGCTTCCCTGAAACATTGACCCAGAAACAGATAGACGAACAAAAAGCTGCCTACGCGTCAGCACACCTAGAATTCCATTCGTGGCTGAGCGGTGAGTTCATATCCTCGCCCAACTCAACCACCCCATCTGACGCGGGTATTCGCGGCGGTTTGATCGGTACGCTGTGGGTCATCAGTTTGACCATGCTCATTGCGACGCCATTAGGGGTCGGCGCGGCCATCTACCTTGAAGAATACGCTAAAGACGCTGCGTTCGCGCGTTCACCTTGGATTGTCCGTGTCAACCAGATTATCGAAACCAACATCCGCAATTTGGCAGGCGTTCCCTCCATCATCTACGGCCTGTTGGGATTGGTCTTGTTTGCGCGTGTCCTATTCCCCTTGACCAGCGGTGAAATATTCGGCATCCAAGATGGACGGGGGAATACTATCCTCAGTGCCAGCTTGACACTCGCGCTGCTCATTCTGCCGGTCATTATCATTAACGCTCAAGAGGCGATCCGTGCGGTACCGCGCTCGATCCGTGAAGGCAGCTACGGCATGGGCGCAACCAAATGGCAGACGGTGTCGCGTCAAGTGCTGCCTGCCGCTGTTCCCGGTATCATGACGGGGGTCATTTTGTCATTATCACGCGCCGTCGGCGAAACAGCGCCTCTGGTGGTGGTCGGTGCGGCAGTGTTCTTATCCAAAGACCCGAACGGTCCCTTCCAACCCTTTACCACGCTGCCGATCCAGATCTTCAACTGGACGGAACAGCCCAGTGATCAGTTCCGCGCCGCAGCCGCAGCCGGTATCGTGGTTCTGTTAGTACTGCTGCTGGTTCTGAATGCTTCAGCCATTATTATCCGACAACGGTTCAGCAGGAGATTACAGGGATGAGCCAAAACGGCGCTTCCAAATCCATTGAAATTAAGAACATCGACATCTACTACGGCCCCAAGCTGGCTGTACAGGGTGTTTCGATGCCAATATACAAAAACAAAATCACGGCCTTCATTGGCCCATCCGGATGTGGCAAGAGCACCGTGCTGCGCTCCATTAACCGTATGAATGATCTTATTCCCGGCGCTCGTGTCCATGGTGAAATTCTCTACAACGGCAGTAATCTTTATGCCCCGAACGTTGACCCTGTCGAAGTCCGGCGGCGGATCGGGATGGTCTTTCAGAAACCAAATCCCTTTCCGAAGAGCATTTACGATAATGTGGCCTATGGCCCGCGTCTTTTGGGTGTGAATAAGAAATCCGCGCTCGATGAAATTGTCGAACTCAGCTTGAAGCAGGCTTTTATCTGGGATGAAGTCAAAACTGATTTGAAGAAATCTGGCCTCGCCCTGTCCGGCGGGCAGCAGCAGCGTCTGTGCATTGCCCGTACACTGGCTGTCGAACCGGAAGTCATTTTGATGGACGAGCCGTGTTCAGCGCTGGACCCGATTGCCACACAGCGCATCGAAGAACTAATGCGTGAACTGGTCAAGACTTACACCATCGTCATCGTGACCCACAATATGCAGCAGGCCACGCGAGTCAGCGAATACACCGCTTTCTTCAGCATCCGCAAAGAGGGCACCGGTACTCAAGAAAAGCGCTGGGGCGTGTTGGTGGAATATAACGATACGCCAAAGCTGTTCAACCAGCCGCAACAGCCCGAAACCGCTGACTACATTTCAGGTCGCTTCGGTTAAGCTAAGGCTTCTAAATTACCGCCAGAAAGCGTCAATCGAGGCGCTTTTTTGTTTTATAGTTGGAGAAGCATTAACCTTTTATAAGAGTCGTTGACGACCCTGCCGGAACAATGTTACAGTAATGACGTGGTTTAAGGGTTGTTTTCTGCCTGCTCTGCGCCAAATGTTTATCGGCGTGGCCGGGTATTGGACAGCACCCGTTGTCCTTGTGGAGTTCAATCATTATTTTTTAGGGGTTCGCACCTGCGCCCCGGCCAAACGCCACCTTCGTCCCATTTGGCTCGGTATCCGCCCACTTTATCTGCGGATCACGCAGCGTTTACAACTCCGGGAGTACTTCATGACAATCGATTTCATTTCCCGTATGATTGGGACGGTTATTTTTGCATTGATCGGCGCGAGGCTCGGTGTCGAATCTGCCCCGACGATTGGCTTGCCAGTTGATATCACCGCTACAATCTTTTCATTGGTTGGCGTTCTGGTTGGGCTCATCCTCACTCCGTGGCTAACCATTCGCCCACTGCGTCGTATCCGTCAAGCCATTACTGAATTACCCGTCGATATGCTGCTGACCTCACTCACAGGGATGGGCATCGGCCTCGGTTTGGCACTGCTGATGTCCTATCCGCTAGCGCAAATGGTTCCACCATTCAGCACATGGCTGCCCGCCTTGGTGTCCGTCGTAGCCGGTTATCTCGGCCTTGTCATATTCCGCACCCGCTCGCGTGAAATTCTGGGACTGCTCGGCGAACCGGGCAATAAACAAGCTCGTAACTTATTCGCGGGGAGCGAGCGTATCATTCTGCTGGATACCAGTGTGTTGATTGACGGTCGCATTGTGGACATCGCCAAAACAGGTTTCCTTGGTGGCACCTTGGGTGTCCCACGTTTTGTCATCAATGAACTGCATCAAGTAGCGGATTCATCCGATACGCTGCGCCGCAATCGTGGCCGGCATGGCTTGACCAAATTGAACGAACTTCAGCGTGACGCGGTCATGCCCTTCAAAATCTTGGAAGATGACATTCCAACCGTTGTCGAGGTCGATGACAAGCTGGTGGCGTTGGCGGTCAAGATGAATGCACCGATCATCACTAACGATTATCCGTTGAATCGAATCGCTGAAACACAGGGCGTGACCGTCCTTAACGTCAACTCGCTGGCGAATGCCGTCCGTTCCATCTTTCTCCCCGGGGACACGCTGCCCATTCGCATTATTCAGGAGGGGCGTGAACCCGATCAAGGCGTCGGTTATCTGGAAGACGGCACGATGGTGGTGGTCGAAGGCGGCAAGCCCTTCATGGATCGCACCATTACCGTCAGTGTAACCAAGTTCATCAACAAAGACACCGGGCGTATGTTCTTCGCCGTTCCGGAGAAAAGCTAAGGGTGGCTGTCCGTCAGGCAGTCGTTGGGTGACGCATACCGTTCGCCGTTACAATAAAATCATCATGCGTCACTTACTTTTCATCCTCACCCTGCTTCTGTGCCTGCCGTCTATTTCTGTTCAGGCTCAAAATGATGATCCGCCTCCAGATGCCCGGGTCATCCAGATGGGTACACGGCTGCGGCTGCGTGATGCACCCTCGTTTAGCAGCGGCACCATCGGTTATATTGATCCCTATGCTCCTTTGTCCCTGATGGGCCGTACCGCCGACGCGAATTGGCTCTACGTTCGCACGCTGGATAAGCTGGTCGGTTGGTCGAACGCCGCCTATATCACCATCAATATTGATCTCACGAATTTGCCGGTTACGACTGACCTCAGCGCCCTGCCACATCCGATACTTGTGGTTGGGAAAGTGGCCGACAACGTTCGCGCCATTTACCAGCACGGGCAGGAGTTTGGCAATCACGCTGATGTCTTCTCCAAAGTCGGGGACAGCATCACTGTCGCGCCGCATATGCTGCATCCCATCGGCGAGGGCATCTACAACCTCGGCGACTACCAGTATCTTCAGAGCGTCATTGAGCGCTTCTCCGCAACCTCGGTTGGGGAGGGCAATTCGTTTACGAACACCTCGATTGCGGCGGGTTCCGGTTGGACGACTGACGCCGTGTTGAAGTCCAAATATGCTGACCCCAAGTTATGCCTGCCTGATGAATCCGCATTGCTCTGTGAATATCGCGTGGTCAAACCGTCTTACGCGCTGATCATGTTCGGCACCAATGATGTCGCCCATTTGACGCTCAAAACTTACGCCTATAACATGAGCCTGATCGTCAAAACGTCGATTGAGCAGGGCATCATTCCCATCATCAGCACTATTCCGGTGCGCCTTGGTTATGAGCAGCAGGTGACTGATTTCAATGCCGCCTTGGTCAAAGTCGCCCGCCGCTACAATGTTCCGCTGTGGGAGTTCGGCGGTGCGATGCAAAGCCTTCCCGATATGGGATTGGCACCGGATGGCATCCATCCCTCAATTCCGCCGAAAGGCTACAAAGGTGCTGCGGATTTCCGCGCCAATAACCTGTATTACGGCTATGTCATCCGCAACCTGACCGCTCTCCAAATGTTGGATGCGGTTGTGCTGGCGGTGGATAACGACACAAACAAAAAAGCCTAACGAATTCGCTAGGCTTTCTCATATCGAATCAGAAAGTTTAATCAGTCACCAGCGGCAGCCGCGACATTCAACTCGGATTCTGGCGTGGCTTTGACTTCGGTCTCAACGGGAGCCTTAATCCACGACGGTAGCGTGATGAGCACGAACACTGCCGAGCATGCCATAATGATCGCGCCGACCATCATGGCGTGGGTCATACCGTTTACGAAGGATTGGTTAGCCGTCGAAACAATCAGTGTGCCCATAATCTTCGGCACCTGCGGCATGGCGGCAATCGCATGAGCCGCCTGAATGCTGCTGGAAGTCGCCTCAATCAGTTCCTTGGGCAAACCGGGGATCAACTGCAAGCTGCCCTTCACGCCCGTGATATAGATGTTGTTCATGAATGTACCCAGCACCGCGACGCCCAACGCTGTGCCCAGTTCACGTGTCGTGTCGTTCATCGCCGAGCCGATACCCGACTTGTTGGCCGGAATAGCACTCATAATCGAATTGGTCGCTGGAGCCATCGCCAAGGCCATCCCAGCCGCTAAAATCAACTGGCCACCCGCGATAATGATGTAGGGCGAGTCGATCTTATAGGTGTTCCCCATATACAGCAGACCGAGCGACGCCAAGCCGATGCCCAGTGCCACCGTGAACTTGATGCCAATCCGCTTGCTGATCGGCGCAGACATCGGCGCGACCACTACCAAGCCTGCCGCAACAGGCAGCGTTCCCAAACCCGCCGTCAGTGTGTCGTAGCCAAGGATGGTCTGCATATACTGGCTGACGAAAAACATCGAGCCTGCCAAGCTGAACATCACCATCGCCAGCGCGATACTCGCCCCGCTAAACGACAAATTCTTGAACAGATACAGCGGCATCATCGGTTCTGCCGTGCGCGACGCGAATACACCGGTGCTCGAAAAGATGACACCGGGAATATCCAGCTTGGGCGCGGTTTCGTCTTTCGATTCAGCCAAGAATCGCTGCCCGCCCACAAGCGCGATCACGATGACCGGCAGGTTAATCAGGAACAGGATGTGCCATGTGTAAAATTTGAGCAGGAAACCGCCTAGCAGTGGACCGATAGCAATGCCCAAGCCGAAAATGGCTGACCAGATACCGATTGCCTGCGCCCGTTCGTGCTGCGGAAAACTGACATTAATCAGTGACAGTGTCGAGGGCATAATAAACGCGCCCGCGATCCCCAAGAAGCCGCGTGACAAAATCAGCGCGAAGGTCGAGGACGAAAGTGCCGCACCCAGTGACCCGACGCCAAACATCACCAGACCAATTTGCAGCGCCCGTTTGCGTCCGTAACGGTCACTCACTGCACCCATTGTCAGCAGCAGCGCCGCGAATACCAAGACATAGGCATCAATAATCCACTGCAATTCACTGATATTGGCGTTTAAATCCCGTGAAAGGGATGGTAGAGCGATATTGAGAATGGTATTGTCCAGACTGATGACCAGCAGCGAAATACCGATAAAAATCAGACCTTTCCAGCGGGTCGCGTAACCCGGCAGGGTCGACTCTTCCACTCCAAAATAAGTGGTCATAACCAACCTCCGAACTCAAATTGTCTTGTACAAGCTATGTGATATTTTTAACAATAAGGGGAAATGGAAGTTGGTTCAAGTGGGAAAGTCGATTTCTATATGAAAATCGGCTAAAGGAAGGAGAAACCCCCGGTATTTCGGCGGTCAAGAGGCGTCTTACCGTACGCTTAGGCAACAGGTTTTGTTTCAAATTGCACCGAGAAAGTCGTTCCTTCTCCAATTTGGCTCTCGACCGCAATCGTCGCGACATGGCCATCCACAATTTTCTTGACAATCGCCAAGCCCAGTCCGGTACCGCGCCGTTCAAATGCCGTTGCGTTAGACGCGCGGAAGAACCGTTCGAAGATATGCGGGATAGCGCTGGCTTCGATGCCAATGCCACTGTCGATCACCTTTAAAACAACACGCCCATCTTGGTAAATCGTTTTGATGTTCACCTCGCCACCTGCTGGGGTGTAGTTGATCGCGTTCTCAATCAGATTAATTAACATCCTACGCAGTTGGTCTTCATCCCCACGAATAGAAGGCAAATCGGGCTGGCCGATAAACTGAAATTGGATTTGCTTGCCTTCAAGGCGGGCGCGCAGCAAATCGACCACCTTATCAATCAGCGCATTCAGATTGACATCTTGCAAAGTGAGTGTGGGCATATGCTCGAGTCGGGATATGGTCAGCATATCTTGGATATACTCATCCATGAGGGTGACCTGCTCCTCAATTTGGACAATTTTCTCCTGTCGCTGCTCAGGTGATTTCGCCCGTTCAAGCAGATATAAACCGGTCTTGATAACCGTCAAAGGCGTTTTGAGATCGTGCGACAAGGTGCTAAAGAACTCCGTCAATAAAGCGTTCTTTTCCCGCGCCAGCTCCAAATCCCGTTCTCGCTGCTCGGCTTCATATTTCGCGGTCACATCAACCGTTAGGACCAACACTTGAGAAACCTCCCCGGTGATGGCCTTAGGCAGCGGCATGATATGTCGGAAATAATAAAATTCGCTGCGCCCCGGAATCTTGATCTTGCCTTCGGTGAGGCTGTGCTTGCCATCTTCTATGACCTGCGCCTGCACCCGAATCGCGCCTTCCGCATCCTCTGGAGTAAGCACATCACGCAAATTACGCCCTAGCAGAGCTTCCTGCGTGCTGCCCAGCAAATCGGCTGTTGCCTTATTCAGTAGAACGATCTCACCATCTTGACCATATACAGCAGCCATAGCCGGAATATTTTCAAATAAAACGCGATATTTTTCTTCGCTGAGCCGCAGGTTAGCCTCGGTACGCTTACGCTCAGCGATTTCCATTTCCAGCGCCTGATTGCGTTCCAGCAGCATCTTTTCATGGTTGCGTATACGAACGGAGGTGGCGCGGATTCTTCGCGAAGCCGCCGTCAGCAAAATGCCTGCTGTACCGAAAAGTGCGATTTGTTGGAATAAACGATCAGGCCAATAAAGCGGTGTTGTATGGAACGGCAGCACACCTTGAATTTCGCCGACGGCGAGAATAACCACCGAGCAAATGCTAATCACTGTAAAGATAATCACTTCACGTTTTGGAAAAAGGACTGCCGAAAAAATAATGACAATCGTGTAGCCGCTGATAGAGGCATTGCGGAGGCCGTTGATTTCGAAAGAGGCTACCGTAATCACCAGCCATAAACCAATCACAAAGATCAAACCAGCGAGCCGAAAACGTCCACGGTGCAGCAGGACATAACTGCCGCCAAATACAGCGACCACCACTGGAATCAAAATGAGTTGCGACGGTGATGAAGCGAAAAACACAAACGACAGCGATATGCAGATAAGAACGAGTAGGGTGTAATGTAAGACACGGGCTGCAAAGGTATCGTACTCATCTTCAAACAGTGGAAGAGCCGTCCATTGCTTAAACATTTTTTGTACTACCCGAAAGAAATTTTAGTTGTATTGTACTCGATTTACGTTCCTGTCAAATCATGCCAATATCGAGGGGTTATTTGACCTTCACGCCCACGTCGCCCTGCACTTCGAGGCCGGCATTGCGTCCCGTTCCGCTGAACAACTCCCGTCCACTGCTGACTTCAGACAGCCGCACATCAACCGTCGCGCGCAGCGTTTCTTCAACGCGTCGGTGCATCTCTTGGCGGTTCGGCTCGTGCAGCAGTCCGCCCTGTGCCCGTGTGGCCAGCAGTTCCAAACGGTGCTTTCGGGTACGCAGCACCCATTCGACAGCCGTATCAGTGACCTTGAGCTTCTCAATCTTCGCACCTGTGTAAGTCGCGAAGCAGTAAAGCTGCTGCTCATGCCACAGGCTGACGATATAACCGGGGAAGGTCAACACCTTAAATGGAATGACCGCGATGGAAGCCGTCAAACACGTCCCCATCTGATCAAAGTGGTTAGTCTGCGTCCAAATCCATGCTGACGGGAACGACTCGCCCCAATCCTTCTCGATGTAGCCGCGTCCGCCGCTGAAGTCGATAACCTGATTATCCAGCATCAGGCTGCCCTCGATGCGATGGTCTAGGCTCACCACGCCGTGATAGCATTCCATAAATGTCAGCCAGCCGAACGATCCCATGATTCCCGGTGCAGTCCACGTCACCGGATAAGGAACGCAGTTCTCGAAAGCGAGGTCGCCCTTCAGCGCCAGCGCATCGCCTTCCAACTGCAAATGAATACCGTCACGCCGGAAGCGGTTCGGCCCGATCTTCACATCGAAGTCATTTTCAGCCGCGCTGAACTGCTCCGCTGGATAGCGAAAATAAGCCGATGCGCCGGTTAATCCGTCCAGCACTTGCACAAATGCATGTTGTTTCTCAGGGTCATGGCTCAAGAAGATGCCGGGGATCACCGCGTAACGGTGCTGTTCACTGGCATCAATTAGCTTGAAATACCAGCCCTCGAAGAACGGGGGCTGTTTCCGCTGTCCATGATACCATTCGGGGTGCATGACACGCTGGATAAAACTCGGCATCCTAAGCAGCCGTCACAACGATATACACACGGTCGTTGGGATCGGTCAAACGCGCATCAAACATCTTTTTCTCTTCGCCATATTTATTGCTGAGTGCCGCATCTGCAGCATGTTGTTCATCATCAGTAATCAGGTGTGCAACCGCCTCAATCGACTCGCCGAGCAGCATACCGATTCGGTCGCAGGGCGCAACCCGCACACGTTCAGTATGGCTGATCCGCTTGGCTTTCCCCGATGAACGCATTGTCATGATATATAGCTTATCTTCCGCCTGAGCGAACCAGACCGGCGTCGTTACTGCATCACCGTTTTTGCGATAAGTGGCAAGACTAAGAAATTTGTGTCCCTTAAAAATCGAGAGCGCTTCCTGAACAGGCCGGTTATTCGTCTGCAAAACCATAGTTTCCCCTTTAGTGATGATGGCGCAGTGACGACAAGACTAGCGGCTATCTGGAAAGCAGAGCTTAACAACAGATGAACAATTTCTGAGCGAAATCTAGACAGATTAACAATCTTCAGCCGGTAGGGTGATGATAAAGGTAGTCCCCTTACCTACGACGCTCTCTAACTGAATCGTACCGCCATGCAGTTCGACGGCCTGCTTGGCAATCGCCAGCCCCAAGCCCGTTCCTTGAATATTTCCCACGTTGGACGCCCGGTTGAAGGGTTCAAACATGCGTGGCAGATCTTGTGCCGGAATGCCAATGCCGTGATCAATGACCTTGATGATTGCTTGACAATCCGCATAGGCCAGTTCCATATGGACAGGTGCTCCATCTGGCGAATACTTGACAGCATTCGTCAAGAGATTGGTCAGTGCCCGCCGCATGAGACTGACATCAATCAGCGCTTCGATCCGGCGATCCGTGCCACTGAAGGTCAGGGTACGCTTCATGCGATACGCCAATTGCAGTTCTTCAATGATATCCCGGCAGTAGGTTTCGAGGTCGATAATCTGACGGTCAAGTTCCGCGCCTGTGAAATCCTGCCGGCTGATCGTCATCACATCGTTGATCATCTCCGTCAGATGTTCAACCTGCTGGTCAATCGTGTCATAGGACTCCTGTTTTTCTTCTGGAGAGGAACGGTCGCCATAATTCCGCAGCATACTGTTCGCCAATCGGATCGCCGCCAATGGCGTCTTGAGGTCATGAGACATCATCGAGATAAAGCGATTTTTGAGGTCGCGCAGTTCGCGTTCTTTTTCCAGTTCAATATTCAAGCGCTCTTTATCCCAAACCTGCTTCTCCATAAACTTGCGCTCGGTGAAGTCTTGGATAATCGCCGTATATAGTTTGTTGTGATCGAGCTTCACCTCGTTGATGGCGAAATAAATCGGGAATAGGCTGCCGTCTTTGCGCTGACCTTCCAATTCGTCACCCAAACCCTTCAACGGCTCCAACAGCGCTCTAAAGTCTTCATTCGCACCCTGCTTTGCCAGAGAGGGAACCAGCGTCCGAATATTCTCTCCCACGATCTGGTCTGCGTCATAACCAAAAATATAAGCACCAGCGCGATTCACCGATTGAATGTCACCCTGTTCATCAAACGTCAGGATGCCATCAACCAAGTTATCCAGAATAGCTTGTAAAAGCCGTTGGCTTTCTTCGAGTTCCTTTTTTGTATTTTTCATCTTGGTCACATTCTGGCGAGAAGCAATCACAGAATATCCTCTCCGCCACGCGTAACATTTCAAATCACCAGCGATAGATATAGGTTATACCCGGCTAATGACAGAAAATCTTACCGTATGGACGGGAAAAGTTGAATGCTCCAAACAGACATTCAACCCAACTCTAAAGTATGCCTAAATCCAATTGCAGCGTTTGTAAAATCGGTACGTTCTTAAGATAGACCATTTTTCGGTCAATTGCATAGGCAAGTAGGGTGGTCTTAGACGAAAGATTCTCGCCAACAGTTAAAAATGAAGCGATCCGCTCACATCGAGATGTGAGTAGAACACAAAAAGTAACAAATTGAAATTTGCAAAAATGAAGAATTCGAGCTAGATAATAATAGAAAAAGTCACACAAAAAGTAATTATTGGGCGAAAAGACACAGAGTCTGTAATTTCAAACAGGATTAGAAATAGGCTTACTTATAGTTCACTAGATTGGTCATGAAACTTTCGTGAAATTTGTGAATTATTCCCCAAGAAGCATTGCAAAGAAACAAAATAGCCTTTACGATTTGTTCATGATTTTCATTCTTTATCAATGATTTTGATCGAGGCAAGCAAATGTTTTACTTCACCACTGAGCAATCAACCCTTCCGAGCCATACTGGCGTTGATGTGCAACGCGTTACCAGTAAATTCTTGGACTTGCATACGTCTTTGCTTCCTCGTGTTCGCAACCACAATCTAGATCTTCATCCGCGCTGGCAAAAGACATCCATCGTTTCCCAAAAGTCAGCCGCTTCGCTGGATCAAAATGACTCGGTCGTTCTCACTTACTTCCGTTCTCAAGAACAAGCTGAAATGGTCGAACGTCTGATGGGCAAAGAAACCATCGGTCTCAGCAAAGATGTCGATACTTACTGCCATCCGGTCATTGAAC
Source organism: Aggregatilineales bacterium (assembly GCA_044226855.1). Taxonomy (GTDB): domain Bacteria; phylum Chloroflexota; class Anaerolineae; order Aggregatilineales; family Phototrophicaceae; genus CFX2. The sequence goes on along the minus strand of JBGAGF010000003.1, from coordinate 198,436 downwards.
TCCGTCTGACGCCTGAACACTTCGTTATTGAACTGGTACTCTCGCCCAAAGCGTGGTGGGATCAACAAAATTTGATCGGCAAGCTCGACTTAGCCCAACACCGTACTACCTTCCGCAATTTGCTCCGCAACCTTGATCATGATTATCGCCTCGGTTTCTGGGGCGGCACCCACCTTAGCGACATGCACCTGACCGTCAACCACTTACTCTATGGACGCGTCATGGACGAGTGGATGAACACCTTCAGCGACCGCCAAGATTGGCTGCGTATCGGTAAGTGGTATAGCTATGAAGACCCCGAACTGGATGATAAAGCCATCCAGAACGAAATCTTCAATGCCATTCAGGCGCTTTATCCGGTTTACAGCTTCATCCTCTGGACCAGCAACAACAACTTCCATGACTTTTACCAGAAGCGCAACAAGTACAGCACACGCGTCCATGCGTAATCGTCACCGTCTGAAAATGGAATAACGGCCAAAAAAGGACATAGGGCAACCTGTGTCCTTTTTTTACGAGTCCTCATGTGCTTTTCGTCACAAGCAAAATGATTTAAATTCCGCTAGAATACTGTTAATTAATCTTCACCGTTTTAATCGAAGTCAAGCATGTCAACATCGGGTAAGCAAGTACAGGATCGCTCGAATTTCAGGACGCGTGTGATCACGGCGCTTATTGGCGGCCCACTCATCCTGATCATTACCTATCTGGGTGGTATTCCGTTTTTGGTCACCAGTGTGATCTGGGCAATATTATCTGTACTGGAGTTCTGTGCGCTTGGCAATGATCGTCATATGCCGGGGAACATTTACGTAGGCTTGGCTGGTTCCGTCCTGTTGGTGCTCACGATAGTCACCCACCAGCCTTTATGGGCATTGGCTGTTGTCGTCGCCGTCATCGTTTTGGCCTTTATCTGGGAGGCGCTGCGCGGAGCATCCGAAAATCGAGTACAACGTACTGGCATGACCTTAGCCGCCTTGCTCTACAGTGCGCTGCCCGCCGCCTTCATTGTTCTCATTCGCGCTTTACCGGATGGTCTGTTGTGGATGGTGCTCATTCTAATGCTGACATGGGGAACCGATAGCTTCGCCTATATCGGTGGCCGCCTGTGGGGGAAGCATCTGCTTGCGCCCACTATTTCGCCCAAGAAAACCGTCGAAGGCGCTGTCGTTGGAGTCGTTGGTGGCTTTATCTTGGGAATACTCACCCTGCTTGCCGGACAAAAGTTGACGCCGCTCTTAATCCTATTAGCGCTCCTCGCGCCGCCCCTTGCTGTCGCGGGTGATCTGTTCGAGTCGCGGTTGAAGCGCTATTTTCATGTTGGGGATTCACACTTAAATGGGTTCAACATTATTCCCGGACATGGCGGTGTGCTTGACCGCACCGATGCGCTAATCTGGGTGGTAACACTCTTTTATGTCTATTTCTTAATTACTAGCGCGGGTCTATAGGTCTTTTTCGCTATCAACTTCTATTCAAAATTTCAGAACTGACGATACAATTAAGACTATATTGAAAATTGTAATGGTGTATTGAGGTAAGATGATGGCGAAAAAAGATGTTGGCCCACAGCCGAACCGCGAAGAACTCCTACAAATGGGCATCCGTGCCGCTAAAGATGGCAACAACGATGGCGCACGCATCTTTTTTGAGCAGGTACTCAGTCAGGATAAACGCAATGAACGCGCTATGATGTGGATGGCGAAGATCGCAGGCGATAACAAGGCCGAACGCAAGAAGTGGCTTGAAAGGACCTTGGAAATTAATCCGGATAATGTCCAAGCCCGTGACGCGCTCAAAAAGATGGCCTATGTTCGCAGCGCTACCGAGAACCGCACCCTGCTCATGTTCGGCATGGTCGTCGGCGTACTGATCGTACTGGCAATCGTCGTCGTCGTCGGCATCGTACTGACCCGGGGGTAATACACGCGCTGCCCAACTCGGTGTTCATCCCGGTAGGTTCGCTTGCCGGGTCTCTTATCATATGCAATTCCCTTTTCTGGTATAAAATGAATTAGCGTAGCGGCGTGTACAGGACGCGGAGGTTTCGCCTTGGCTGGAAATAATTCACTTGATGAAAAACTAAGACTGGGTATTGAGGCAGCACGGCGAGGTGACAAAGTAACTGCCAGCCGCTTGCTGAGACAGGTTGTGGATTCTAATCCCAACAACGAAGTCGCATGGATGTGGCTGGCTTCCGCACTTGATAATCTGAGTGAACGCAAGCAAGCGCTTGAGCAAGCCTTACGCATTAATCCAGCGAACGCGCGGGCGCAGCAAGCGCTGGACCAACTCAACGCGGTGCTGGGAACGCCAACCGTTCGTCGCACTAACGCGCCGCAGACCAATCAGCAGCGCGCGCGTGCCGGAGGCGGTGGAGGTAACACCCTCGTTACCATTTTAGGGGCAATCGTGGCTCTGGCGATCATCGCGCTTATCATTTTCGCGGTTGTCTCCAGCAGTCAAGGGAATCCGACGCTGCCCAACCAATCCACACAGCTTGCGGTGTTGAATACGCCGCTGCCGACAGCGACCATTGATCCTAAAGACTATACACCCACGCCGGTCTACGGCATCATCGTCACCGTCAATCCGACGACGCAGATCACCCTGCCACCTTCTTTTACACCGACCTTTACACCGACGACCATTCCGGTTACGCCGACCACCACGCCTTATCCGCAGACTCAGTTCTCATTACTCTATACCAGCATTAAAGAAGGGCAGTCACAGCCAGCACTCTTCAGAGCAGATGGCGCAGGCACAAGTGATCAGCAGGTCGCGGATGGCACTGATGGTTTCTCCGATGTCGCCTATTCACCCGACGGCACCAAGATCGCGTTTGTCCGCACCACCACCTACGATAACGATGGCGTGTCCGTGACGACGCCTGAACTGTTCATCGCGCAGGCCAATAATCCCGGCAGCGCGGTACGCATTACTCACTTTGGCAAATCCGAGGTCTCTCATCCCTCGTGGGCACCCGATAATGTTCAACTGGTCGTCGCCAGCAACTATGACGGTGATATGGAACTTTGGACGATGACCGACGACGGCAATAACCAGAAGCAAATCACCACCAATGATTTCGCTGACCGTGATCCGGCATGGTCACCCAAAGGTGATGTCATCGTTTACGCGTCTGAACAGGCCAATGGCACGGGCAATAATCAATTCCAGTTGTTCAGTATTACAACCGATGGAAAGACTATTACCCAGCTCACCTCGGCGGGCGGCAGTAGCTATACGCCGTCGTGGTCACCGGATGGCAGCCGCATTGTTTTTGCCAGTGACCGTAACGGTGATGGTGACATCTTCGTGATGGACGCTGATGGACAAAATCACTCACTCATCACCAGTGACAGCAGCAGCACCAGCAACGGCGCTGAAGATCGTATTCCAGCCTTTAATCCGGTCGGGCAGATGATCATTTTTGCCTCGAATCGGGGCGGTGGCGCGTCCCAGCTCTATATGTCTGATCTCAAAGGCAATAATGCTACCCGTCTAGCCGATCCCGGTCTTGATATTCAATCATTCGCTTTCCGGCCCGAACCGCTGCTGGTTAGCAAATAAGCGTTATTATTCGCAACCAAGTGACACGCACAGGATGTTAAACAGTGAGTGAAGAAAAAAATTTACAAGACTTGATTCGACAGGGCGTTGAAGCCGCGCGTGAAGGCCGGAAGACAGAAGCCAAAGACTTTTTCCAGCAGGTTGTCGATCAAGATGATAAGAACGAAAAAGCATGGATGTGGCTGGCCTCGGTGGTCGAAACGGATGAAGAACGGCGCGTCTGTCTCAGTAACGTGCTGTTCATCAACCCGAACAATGAGCGTGCCCAGTCAGCCATGGCTAAATTAGACGCCCGCAGCCAGCAGAAAAAGCAGGATGAAGAAGTCGTTCCCGGCATCAGCCGCCGTCAACTGTTGATCTTTGGTGGAGGCGGCGCAGCGGTAATTGTGGTGCTGCTCTTGATTTTCTTGGTCATTACCAGCAGTCGTAACGCTCAGAACGCGGATGCCACACGCGTCATTATGGATACCTTTTCAACGGGTACGGCCATCGTCGCGCTGGCCGCCACCGAGAATGCCAATGCCACCGCCACGCAGGCCGCCGCAGTCACACCCACGCCGACAGCGACCGCCACCTCTTCAAATCCGACCTTACCTCCTGAGATGAGTTTAGTCTCGCCCACGGCGCCTCCTGCGCCAACCGGAACGGCACTGCCTTATCCGATAGGTCTGTCGGGCCATCTCGTCGGTTGGAGCGGTCGTGATGTCACTCAAACAGGCTATTTGCCGATGGTCGTTTATAACTTTGCTAACAACGGGGAGGCCGTACCGCTTTCCAGCGCCGTCGGTCGTGATCCGGATTTAAGCAGTGATGGGCTGCACGTCGTCTACACCCGGTATTACTCAACCACTACCTACGATACCGGTATTGAAGAAATAGGAATTGACGGCACGGGCGGCACCCCATTGACGACCAACTTAGATATCATCAAAGCGCAAATGCCTAACTTCTGCCGCACCCAGAACCAGATCGTATTTGTTGCGCTGCCCAGAGATTTTCAAGGCGATCTGACAGCCACCACCTTCCCTTATCAGGTCTTCATCTACAATCTGGATAAGAAGGAACTTTTTCGCCTGACGAATGACAAAGCCAGCTACTCATATCCAGCCTACTCACCGGATTGCAGCCGCATCGCTGTCGTTCGTGCGGAATCAGGTGGCACCAACGCCGGCTCAGACATCTATCTCATTGATGCCGCGTCGCTTGCCCAAACCGCCCTCACCAATGACGCCTCCGCCTACACCGAGTCTGCGCCACGCTGGTCACCGGATGGCACGCAGTTGACCTACAGCGCTTACCCCAAGGATGACCCCAACAACAGCGACATTGTTGTGCGCCGCGCGGATCCATCCAGTACGCCGCTGGTTGTGGTCAAAGACGCTGCTGATGATCTGTTCCCGGTCTTCAGTCCAGATGGCAAGTATCTCGCCTTCTCCAGTAATCGCAGTGGCAACTACGACGTCTATGTTATGGATCAACAGACCAGCACAATTTTCCAGCTAACCAACACGGTCGAGCGGGACTTTCTCGGTGCATGGGGGCCTTAACCCTGACTATCGGATGATTGGCAAAGGTGCGCTTTATCGTTAGGCTCTAAATAGTCGAACGGAATATTCTGGGATATGGTATTTGCCATATCCCAATGAACGAACAGTGTGAGGTAAGGATTGTATGGTGAATCAGGAAGCTGCACGTCCGGGCAGTGAGCGCTTCGAGGAACTCTTTCAAGCCGGACGCAGCGCATATGCAATGGGGAATAACCAGCAGGCGCATGACTTCTGGAAGGAAGCCGCCCGCCTAAATCCCTTTAATGAGCAGGTTTGGTTAGCCCTCTTAGATGTCATTGACAGCGATGAAGATCGCCGGGTATGCTTGCAAAATATTTTGCAAATTAACCCGATGAATGTTCAGGCACGACGTACTTTAAACCAGATTGTCGCCCGTGCCGCTAGCGCCGCCCAACTTGAAGCCGATACCAAAAGTGATGTGAAGAAAACCAAGAAGCGTCGTCGTGGCGTTTTCGCCCGTGCCTTCTTTCTCGGTATCGTCATCGGCGTTTCAGGCGTGATCTTCGGCATTGTCCTCAGCATCCTCATCTACGCCCGCTGACTACTCTGTGTCCTTTGCGTCTTGGCGGTTCAATTCAGCTTTATTTCTTCTTCCCCTTCGGCATACGATTGCCGATCCACCACCCGCCGACCGCTGCCAATAAACCGCCTCCCACTAGCAGGATGATTTGTCCGGTGCTGATTTGACCTTCGGGTTGAATCTGTGCTGCTGTGCGATCAACCACCAGCGTCGCGGTAGGCGTCCCCGCTTGAGCGGCTTCCACTTTCAGCCTGATGCCATCCGGCATCCCGATGTCAGCATGTTGGCTGTTGCCCAGTGATGCACAAATCGTGTAGTTCCCCGGTTGCAAATCAATTACCGCGTCTTTCTGATACACCATGCCTGTCAGCGTCCCATTCACCCACAGATGCCAGTGCTGTCCACCTTCGGCGCTCACGTCAAAATGATTCGTTTGAATCTGAATGCTAACGGTGCTGCCATACACCACATCCGTTGTTGGCTGCACAATCCGTACAGTCGGCGCGTTCGCTCCACTTTCAATTGGACGATTAGCCGGTAACAGCCGGATACAATCTGCCAGCACATTGCTATCCTCTGCTGGCGGTGTCGTTGGTGATGGGGATTGCGCCAGTGTGGGCAGTGCCATCAGGACAGCCACCGCAAAAATGATCAGAGCTTTTAGCATAATGAGAAGGCATTCCTCTACAGTCCATCATCGATGAGTGTTCACCTAACTCCAACAAAAAGCACATAGTTTTGTTGAAGACTGTGCGTTACTATTGTACAGAACCATGTACGTTATAGGGCGGTGAGCGTCTCATCGCTCACTGAATATTAAATAAGGGTTTTAGAATGTCCAAGCGTAAAAACCGCAACCAATCGCCAAATATTCCTCAGTCCACGCTCGACCGCGCCCGTCAGCAGTTGGGCGAGCCTGTTGGTGAACCAGTCGAGTCCGAACCGGAAGTCAAAGTAGAAAAGCCTGCTCGCGTTGTTGAAAAGGTAGAAGCGGCAGCGCCAGCCCGTGTGACGTCCAGCCGACCTGCGCCACAGCGTTCACGCTCGACACGTCCTGCTGGCGGAGCAGCCCGTGCCCCGCGCAAAGACGAAAAGCATGATATTTCCTACATTCGTGCGCGTCTCGCCAATCCGACTCGTGTCGTCACTGAAGCCGACTTGAAAGAAGAATACGGTTACGTGATTAAAGACCTCCGATGGATGGGGGGGTTGGCCGCTATTCTAATCGCCGCTTTGGTCATCATTGAGAAGATTATCTAAAGCGATCTCTGAATACATTGGTTAGGAAACATGAATCAGTGTGCCGTCCCTTCTAGTATGATTTTTGAGGGATGACACCTTTAAATTTTAGATATTTCCTATTAGGGAAGAGCTTGAAAGGTCGTCCAAGCGTATCCGTTCTCGTTTGTGGAGCTTGCATATAAAGTTGGCCAATCACCTATCCGGGCTTTGTAGACACATTGCATGCTTTGCCCGTTAGTCCATCACATAATTATTTCGGCAAGCTCCATAAAGACAAATCAACTCTTCCCATGTCTCTCATGACCAATTGGCCTGTGTGGAGATGTTTTAGAAAATAGTGAGCAATTTGGGCGATAAAGAATTGTTTGATTAAACTCTCCCGAAATTCACACGTTAGGAATGGTCATCAGAGTCGATAGTTACCCATGAACATTGATTGGTCGCAAATTCCCTATTTCGAAAGCTTGGCACAGTGTGACATCAGCCACATCGAAAATGCTGCCCATCACCATGCCTATGCCGCGGGGGCAACCATTTTTGGAGAAGGGGAAGCCTGCGCCGGTTTTCACATCGTGCTCGATGGCCTCGTCCGCATCTACCGCATGAATGTTGAAGGACGGTTGCATACCCTCAGCTTGCTCCGTCCCCTCTCGACCTTTAACGAAGTCGCCGCTGTCGATGGAGGTTCGAATCCCTTTAATGCCGTGGCTGTCACTGCCGTCGAAGTCATGGTCATCAGCCACGACCGCCTGCTCAACCTCATGTCCACCGAACCCGGCCTGCTCAGCAACTACGTCCAAGCCCTTGCTCATCTCAACCGTGAATACATTGAACGCTTGGAAGACATGACCTTCCGCTCGATTCCCTCACGCTTGGCCAAGCTCTTCCTGCACGAAACCATGTACGCCGAACAAATTGCTGAAGCCCCGACCCATCTCACACAGGAAGAAATCGCCGCCATCCTCGGCACAACCCGCGAAGTCGTCGGACGTGCCCTGCGCGGCCTCTTCAACGCAGGCTTGCTCAAAAAACGCGGACGCTTGGTTTATGTTGTGGATCGTGCGGGCCTCGAACTTCTCGCCGAAACCAATACCATCCCCGAACGCCTCCGCCATCTATAATTCCTCTTGGCGATTGGTTTGTTCTCACTCCTCGAAAAATGAACGCTGCAAAAATCGCATGCCCGCCAAAATTTGCTGGACTCGCTCCGCACTGATCGTTCCGATATACTCGCCGAGCTGCGACTTATCTACGCTGGAAACCTTCGACACTTCCACCACACTCGGCTTCAGCAAATTCGCTTCACCAACCTCCAGCACCACATTCCCCGGTAGACTCGCCCGCTGGATATTAGAGGTCACCGCACAAATCACGACCGTCTGAACACGGCTGTGATTAAACACATCTTCCTGTAGCACTACGTAGGGATGCGCAATGTCTGACTTGCCGTTTGGACGAACCCAGTACACATCCCCTTGATGAATCACCCGTGCGTTATTCATCGAGATTCTCTAAACGCTCTGTGCCTCAAACCTAGCGTCTTGGCGGTTAGTCTCGTTTGGCTTTAGGAATTCCATCACCACGCCCTTGGTATTCAGCAGCGCATGACCACCGCCGGCAACTAGCTTAACCGTCAGTTGCGGCACAAATGGCCGCAGCCGCGCCTCAATCTTCACCACATCCCGCATGATGTCTTTCGTCCCGCCGATCAGCAGCACCGGCATCGTCAGCCGCCACAGGTCATCATCCGTAAAAATCGGCAGCAATCCAATGCGCGGCTTAAATGCAGCGCTCATTTGCGTCACAATATCGATCACCCCATCCGGCACCTGTTGATCGCCAAACAACGCCTTCACCAAGCGCTTGGTGCCCCATTTCCCCAGCAGTGACAGCACGATTGCCCGCACGATAAACGACGTCTTATCCGGCAAGATTCCACCCGGCGTCATCAGCACCAAACGCACCACCCATTCCGGATGCGCCACTGCGAATTTCAACGCCGTCCATGCCCCTTGTGAAATTCCAACCAGCGTCGCCTGTTCCACCTGCAAACCGTTCAGCACATCTTCCAACCAGTCTCCAAACGCCGTTCCCTCCCACGCCGGACGGTTCGGCGCACTCTTCCCCAGTTCACCCGGCAAATCCACTGCATAGACCCTGAATAACTTGCAGTAATCCCCCACATCCCCTGCCCAGATCGACGAATTGCTGCCCGCCCCATGCAGCAGTATCATCGCTGGCGCATCCACATCGCCGCTCGCCACTACAAACGCATCTCCGTGCCGCGTCGGAACCGTCCGCGTCTCATACGGCGCAGACCAATTCTTCATCGCCGCATCGTAGATCGCCATCACCGCCTGCTCGCCCTCAGCAGTCTTATAGAGTATTGAATTGCTCATGATATTCCCTTTGTCCGACCCGGTACCTCCAATTTAAAAGAATTTCGATCTGTCGCGCCCCTCTCCAATCTGTACTCAACGTCATGGAGAGGGGTTGGGGGTGAGGTTTTCAAGGCTCACTGCCCCATTTCCAATTTCCCTTCGCACCTTTGCGTTAAAAATTGCTTGGCATCTTGGCTGTTCAATCGTCTTCCCGAAGATCCTTGACCCACGCCAATTCCAGTTCATAGAACGCGATCCAATGCTCCACGATCCGCCGCCTTAGCCCACTCCCGTCCACGGTGCGCCGCATCTGTTCCCGCAGCACCACAATATGCTCGCGTACCTCATCCGCATACGCCGCCAGCATCTTGCCCAACGTCTTGCCATCAACCTGTTCCGCCCAATTAAGCTGCATCAGCAGGCTGTTACGAAACTGCGGCAGTTCTGGTGGTGACACAATCCACTCCCGCAGCGCAGCCAACCCCGCCTCTGTATTGGTATAGATCTTGCGCGGCGGCTTGCTCTCCTGATACTGCACCTCAATCGTCACCAACTGCTCGTCATGCAGTTCAACCAGCGTCCGGTAAATCTGATTGTTGTTCCCCGACCAGTGGAAAAGATCGGAATCCGAAAACTTCTTTTTCAGGTCATAGCCCGTCAAAGGCGTTTCGCTCAAAAACCCCAGAATCACATACTTGATCGCCACGCCATCCAACCTTTATATCAACACGCTACCATATGTTCCTATTACCATAGGTTATTCCGCTTCTATTGTGCTGTCAATCCTCACATCTGACGTTCAATAAACCCTCTGGATGATCTTGGCGTTCTTGGCGTCTCATATATTAAAAGTAGTCACGGATATACTGTGATGAGGTAAACCAAACCCATTGGTAAGAAGGATTTGCGGCTGACAGCCTAGACTGTACCGCCAAGAATGTTCCCTAATGGGTAGGGACAGGCTGTTCTGGACCATATACAGTAGCTTGCGACTACGTATCTGTGAGGCAAGAGCGTGCCTGTCCACTGGTGGACCAGTTTAGCGTATTTCAAGTAAGGTGGGCAGCATGAGCATCCAAGTCTATGAAGGAGCCGATATCGCGGCTGAAAGCATCCAAATTGACTGGCTCAACGTCAGCAACCAGCAGCGACAGCAAGTGCAAATTCAACAGTACAAACGGGATTATAGTCGTCTGGTTAAACAACTGACGAAGTCTGTAGCTGCCGAACAAATCCATGTGATAATGGAAGGCACGGGCAATTATTGTATGGCTTTTGCCGAGTATTTGCAGCAAGCGGGTTTACGAGTGAGCGTGCTCAACCCTATCCAGGCCAAACACTTCGCTCGGGCTCGCCTGCAACGCACCAAAACCGACCAAGTAGATGCCCAACTATTGCAAGAATATGGACGAATGCTGAAACCTGAGGTTTGGACCCCACCACCAGCGATTTGCCAACATCTTCAGCAATATCTCAATCGTCGAGATGACTTAATTGTCATGCACAGCGCTGAACGGAACCGTCTCCATGTCTTGCAGCATCATCCTCAAGCCCTTGAAGCTTTGCTGCTTCCCTTGCAAACGCACATTCGTGATATGAAAGCCCAGATTGAACAGATTGAGCAATTGATCCAAACGTTACTACTCAGCCACCATGAGTGGGCCGAGATGGTTCGCCGTTTACGGACCATTAAAGGCTTGGGTTACCTGACAATTGCCCGTATCCTCACCAGCACTCATGCATTTGCCCGCTGTTCAACTCCGGATGAAGCCGTTTCCTTCGCTGGTCTGGCTCCCCATGTTCGTCAATCTGGCAAATGGAAATGGAAAAGTCGAATCGGAGGTGGTGGTCATGCCAACCTGCGTCAATCCCTTTACGTGGCTTCCCTCTCCGCATCTCGGTTCAATCCGTCGTTACACACCTTCTATCTCCAACTCCGTCAACGCGGTAAATTAGAGAAGGTTGCTCTCTGTGCTGTGGCTCGTAAACTTTTAATTCTGGCTTGGACTTTGGTTGTCCAAGCAGCGTGACTTTGATCCCTATTACCGATCGCAGTCTCAAGCTGCTGCTTGACCTGTATGGGTTCAGAGGTCGTGAGAGAGAAAGCGGGATAAACTAAAGAGATACTTTCCCCATCTGAAGATAAACCAAAAGGAGCAGTCAGATGGTCAAAGACGAGAAGGTATCGGCTGAGCAAACCGTGCGCGATATTCGGCGACAGACCCGACGCAAATACAATACGGAGGAGAAAATCCGGATGGTGGTGGAAGGCTTGCGAGGGGAAGCGAGTGTGGCCGAGCTGTGTCGCCGCGAAGGCATTAACCCCAACCTGTACTACAAGTGGAGCAAAGAGTTTCTGGAAGCGGGAAAAGACCGCCTCGCCGGGGATACAAAACGCCAAGCGACAAGTGATGAGGTCAGTGAGATTCGACGTGAGAATGAACAGCTCAAGCAGGTGGTGGCGGAACTGCTGCTGAAGAACCGGTCGCTGGGCGGGGAGACGAACGCATGGGAGGAGTGACCCGCAGTTCGGCTGCCGAGAAAATGGAAATCATTCGGATCGTGGAAGAGTCAGGGCTGCCTGTAAAGCAGACCCTAGCCGAATTGGACATTCCACAGAGTACGTTCTACCGTTGGTATGACCGTTATCGAGAGGCAGGCTACGACGGTCTGGTAGATCGTCAACCACAGCAGCACCAGTTCTGGAATCGCATTTCGCAGGCGGTTCGTGAGCAGGTGGTTCAGATTGCGTTGGAACATCCTGAACAGTCGCCTCGTGAGTTAGCCTGGCACATTACCGACCATCAGGGTTATTTCATCTCCGAGTCACTTCACACAGTTTAAAGTCACCGGTTGGGGCTATTACTATCTCTCCACTGTTTTGGATGACTTCTCCCGCTATATCCTCGCCTGGAAACTGACTACAGGCATGGCCCATAGCGATGTTCAAGACACACTAGACATCGCGATTGCTGCCACTGGCATTACTCAAGTTGCTGTGAAGCATCGTCCTCGCCTGCTGTCGGACAATGGTCCAGCTTATCTGTCCGCTGATTTAGCCGACTATCTGCAAACACACGGTATCCGCCACACACGCGGCCAACCTTACCACCCCATGACCCAAGGCAAGATTGAGCGTTGGCACCGCTCGCTGAAAAACGTCATCTGCCTCGAGAACCATTATTTCCCTTGGCAGTTGGAGCCAGCGATTGCTGCTTTTGTTCAGCATTACAACCACCAGCGCTACCACGAAGCTTTGGATAATCTCACTCCGGCAGATGTCTATTTCGGGCGAAAGGTCGACGTGATCACTCAAAGGGAGGTTATTAAGCGTCAAACACTGGACTTACGTCGTGCTGAGTACAGTGCCATGATTTCGTTAACTTAAATGTTCGTTATACTGGGGAATAGTATCTCTTAGCTAAACCTTTTTCGTCTCCCATTTCCTTTGACGACGTACAGATGAGGCTCTTATCACCGTGCTCAAGCAGGTATCGGAGCGTTATGCGCGTTGGGGATTTAGTAAGTTATATGCCTGGTTACGGAACCAAGGATACGACTGGAATCATAAGCGGGTGTATCGTGTTTATCGCGCCATGATCTTGGCGGTTCCAAATCTTGATATATTCGTATTCAGGTTCAAACGTACAAACCATCACCGACCGGATCACAACTATCCTCCAACCAGTTGTACTCTGCCACTCCTTCAAATCCGTTAGCGTCAGCCCTCCGAAAGAGTTACAAAATGTTCTTCCGATGATCTGCCCCCGACTACTAGACCAATGCGAGTGAGAGTCGAGCTTGTTCTGCAAACACAGCAGGAGGGAGATAGCCTAAACTGCTGTGCGGACGATGATGATTGTACTCCAGACGCCACAGTTCAATAACGGTTTGAGCCTCCCGTCCATCAGCAAAGAGCCAGCGATCCAAACATTCGCTGCGGAAAGTGCCATTGAAGCTTTCAATAAAAGGGTTTTCCCAAGGACTGCCGGGTGTGATGTACAGGGTATGGCAGTGGTGTTCTCGCAGCCAATCTTGAAGCGCATAAGCGATGAACTCCGGGCCGTTGTCGCTGCGGAGATGGTCGGGAGCACCGTGCAGCAAAAATAACCACTCCAATACTTGAATACCCTGTCGGGATGAAATTGAGCGGGCAACATGAATTGTCAGGCATTCACGGGTGTATTCGTCGAGAACAGTGAGCATCCGCAGCTTGCCGCCACGCTCGGTGCGCCCTTCCAGAAAATCGTAAGTCCAGACCTCGTTGGGGCGGCTCGCGCGCTGGAGATCAGCACTCGAATCCCCATAGCGCCGTTTGGTCACTTTTCGACGCGGCAATTGCAAGCCTTCTTGTCGCCAAATGCGGTACACTCGCTTTTGATTGATGACATAGCCATCTCGTTTGAGCATCGCCGCCATCATCCGATACCCATGCATCGGTTGCTCGTGAGCATATTCGCGAACTAACTTCACGGTTGCGGTTTCATCCGAACGGGTATGGCGGATGTAGCGCGCACTCGAACGCTGGATATTCAACAGTTGGCAAGCATGGCGTTGTGACAGCCCTCGTTCTGTCCTTAATCGCTCGACGACGCTCCGTCGCGCACGAGGGCTTACCACTTTTTTGACACTACCTCTTTCAGCACATCAATGTCGAGTGCTTGCTGAGCAACAATCCGCTTTAGGCGACTGTTCTCAGCCTCTAATTCCCGCAACCGCTGTAATTCGCTGGTTTCCAAACCGCCATATTTGCTGCGCCAGCGATACACCGTTTGTTCCGCCACGCCGTACTTCCGGCAGATATCTGCTACGCTGATGCCATTCTCCACTTCCCTCAGCATCCGAATGATTTGTTCTTCCTTGTAGCGTGTTCCCTTACTGGCCATGAAACTATCTTCCTTATTCCATTCTATTCAGATAGTCTCACTCTACTTGGTACAGTTTTTGGGAGGACAGATCACCGATGCTGTTGTATAGGTAGTGGTTGCAAAGTAAGTGATGGTGGATAAAGATCTGCCACATGATCGAAGAGACTACCAAATACTTGTGTCGATCATGCGGCAGTGAGCCTATTATACGCAACGGACACAATAAATGCGGGAGTCCGCAGTATAAGTGTAAAGCGTGTGGTGCCTGCCGCGTGTTGACACCGAAAATCAAATATACGCAGGAACAGAAAGTCACCATTTTGCGTGCTTACCGGGAACGGATCAGTTTACGCGGCTTACAGCGCGTGTTCGGTGTATGGCGCACTACCGTCTTGCGCTGGTTAAAGGCGTGGGTGGCATCCCTACCATCATTGCCCGAAACATTGCTTCCGGTTCAAGCGACCGATGTGCTGGAACTGGATGAACTGGTGAGTTTTGTGTCCGAGAAGTTCTTCAAACGCTGGTTGTGGCTGGCCATGTGTCGTCGAACGCGCCAGATTGTGGCTTATGCCATCGGTGATCGCTCCGAAACCACGGCGCAGAAGCTCTGGGAAATGCTTCCCGACAGCTATCGAAGTTGTCCCATGTACACAGATGAGTACGATGTTTATCCACGTATTATCCCACTTGAGCAGCATCGTGCGGCCCCCAAAGAGGCACATCAGACCAATCATCAAGAGCGTTGGAACAATACGCTCCGTCAGTGGGTCGGTCGTTACACTCGCAAGTCCTTATCTTTTTCCAAGGAGGATCTGTACCATTCTCTCGTCACTCATTGGTTCATCCTCGAATACAATCTTCGTATTCGATCATCACTTACCTTGTGACCACTACCGAAGACTGGAGACTGATGTGGAAATTCTTGGTGTCGGACATCCCATCGGCAGGTTTCCCGCACTCCCAGCCGAGCGTTCCGCCGAATTGTTACAAAATTTGCCATAAGCGCCAATAATGGACATGGATTTTGCCAAATTCGCCAAATAAAAAGAGCGCACATGCACCCTTCTAGCAAATGATCATTTGGTTATCGATTTCGTATAAATTCCCTCCCTGTTACTACGGGGAGGGTTAGGGTGGGGTAGCCTTGCAGCTTCCTACGCTGCCCCGCCCGCTGGCCCGACCCGCTGCGCAAACACCACGTAGCGCTTGTTGTCCACCTTGTAGGGATAGCAGGAGATCAACGTCACCGTCGCTCCACCCTGATTGTTCATCACCGAAACGTCGGTTGGTTCCACGATCTTAAAACTGCTGACTTGGTAGGTGTATTCCTGTGTCTGGGTACGCACCGTAAATTGGTCACCCACCTTCAGCTTATCGAGGTCGCGGAAGACTTCACCGTAAATGTCGTTATGGCCGGAAAGCACCAGATTGCCTTGTTTGTCACCGGGGTTCACGCCGTTCATCAACATGCCCACGCCCAACTTCATCGCTTCCCAGTCCACGCCGGGAACAATCACATGGTTGACGTTAATCTGTGGAATGTTGATCTGGACGGCTGTTTCGCTGGTCGCGGGTGGACGCGCACTGATCCGAACATAAATCTGGTCAGCCACCACACCCCGCAGCGAGGCCGGAATTTCATCAAGGTTGAACTGTGCCGTACCGTTGGCGTTCAAGATATGCCCACCGGGAAGTACCACCGCGCTCAGTTGGATTTGCGGCGTTGGTGCCAGTGTTGGCAGGCTGGCTTTCATCTGTTGGTCAGCCAAAGCCTGAGCCGCCGAGGTTTCCTTTTGCAGTTTGCCCTGTGCGTCAATCATCTGGTAGCCGAGGAATACCAGTCCAACTACGGCCAGCACTTCGACCAGCAGCATCGACTGGTTGACAAAGGTTTTCCAGAACTTGGATTTGGCGTCTTTCCGCGCCGGACTCTCGTCCTCAAACTGCGGCGCAGCCGAATAACCAATCCTCATGCTGACCGGCTCAGTAATCAACTGCGGTGTCATCGTCGTCGCTGGAATGGGATCAGGCACGGCGGGAACCGTCACACCGGGGATTTGTGGAATGGGCGCGCTTGATACCACAACCGCTGGTGTTGGCTCTGGCCCAACCACCCGTCCGGCACGTTTCATCCGGTCGAGGCGTTTCTCACGTTCCTCACGCTTACGGATGGCGAGGACTTTTTCAAGTTCTTCAATTGAAAGTTCATCAACAGGTCGTTTATCGCGCATTGTTACCGTGTATTAGCCGAATTGCTCACATATCCCTCATTATAGCGGGAAGTATTCGTTTGCAAATTAAAGTTCGGTTTGCTTGGGAAGCCATTCGTCGCGCAGCACGCCCATCTGTAGCAGATCGACGTACTGGCCGTTGCTCCACACATGGGCACGTAAACGGCCTTCTTCGACGAAACCACAGGCTTTATAGGCACTGATCGCGCGGGGATTATGCGCATGAACTTGTAGCCACACTTTTCGGATGTTCCGCAGCCGGAAGGCATAATCGAGCAGCAGGCTGATCGCTTCGCGCCCGTAGCCTTTCGCCCAGTAATCTTTGTCGCCAATCGTGATGCCCAGTTCACAGGTGTGAGCCACATCATCGTAACGGAACAAGGCACACTGCCCGATGAACTTCTCATCAGCTTCAATCGCAAAGGCCGTGCTGTCGCGCCCGCCTTTTGCGACATCCTGATCGTACTCGGCCAGCAGCCGTTCGAAGGATTGCGGATATGGAGGATCACCACCGCCTGCCAGTTCAACCTCGACATCGTTGTTGAACTGCCACAGCCGGATCAAATCGTCGCGGGTGATGCCGCGTAAGGTGACGCGTTTTCCAAATAACATGGGCTTAAGCCTTAGCCGCTACGGCGAATACTTCGCGTTCGAAGAACCAGCGGAAGGGTGGCACATCGAAGGCCAGCACCCGCAGCCCTGCCATGATGATGTTTTCGGCGCGGTCCTGCGGTGGACTATCCAGCCACACTTTGCCGTTAAAACCAGCCGCTCGCAGCGCCTGTCCCATACTGATCATCGACTGCTCGTTAACGTGAACATGCTGGTTGACCGCCACACCGAATTGGCGCGGGTCTTTGGGGTATTTATCGCCGTCACCCATCAGTGTGCGGAAGGCCCGTACCACTGGATACGCATATTTGTCGTACCACACGTTAGGGGCGGTATGGATAATGAAACGACCATCCGGTTTGAGTACGCGGTGAACTTCCAGCATCGCTTCATGCAGTTCCCACGGGTGCAGATGCTCGACCACATCAAACATCAGCACGCGGTCAAAGCAGCCATCCGGAAAGGGCAGCTTCTTGGCGTCAGCCTGCATCACCGCGGTTTTGCCCGGTTCGACACCGTTGACACCTTGAATTACGTTCTGCGACATCTTGACCGCCACCGCCGCGTAATCAATACCGATGGAGTCCGCGCCGAGTTTGGCGCAGTGCCGCAAAATTTCACCGCGTCCACAGCCGACATCCAGAATGGTCATGCCGGGGGTGATTTCAGCCAGCTTGAAAGCCGCGCTCAATCGCCGTGAAAGCTGTTCACCTTCCGTCGTGGTGAATTCATCATAACCCTCACACGCCGTCAGAAAATACTCTTCCGTGTAGAGTGTGGAGGGAAGGGGTTGTTTATCCTGTTCCGATTTCAATCTCACTGCCTGCTTAATGGAAATTTTTACGACATTTGTGTGGGGATTATACAGAAGGAGTCAGGGGTTACAACAGGTCTTTCTCAAATTAAGGGAGAAGGTTCATTTGGATTATTCACCCAACAGCTTAAGCGGTATATCGGCTGCCTTCGGTGTATGATTGAAAGTGTTCAAGTTTGCATCTGATGGAAGCGTAACCTTTTGAACGTCAAAACGGTAGAGTCATCAGGAGTAGACGACTCAATCCGCCGCTGGAGTTTGAGCTGTGGAACGCAGTAACGAGCGCCTATTACTCCAACAAGTGCGCCGGGGAAACACCGATGCCTTCGCCAGCCTGTATCGAGCCAACGTACAGGCGGTATTTCGTTATATTGCTTATCGGGTCAACGATACCCAACTGGCCGAGGATTTGACCGGAGATGTATTTATTCGGGCGCTGAAAAGCATGGACACCTACGAGGATCAGGGCAAACCATTTGTGGCGTGGTTGTATCGCATCGCCCATGCTCGCGTGGTGGATCACTACCGGCAGCGCGACCGACGCCCACAGTCCACAGCGCTTGACGAGCAGCCGATTGAAGCGCCGGGGGATATGGACGCTACGCTGTTACGGCGTCATGCCGCCAAGGTGCTGCGCGAGGCGATTACTGATTTAACCGAGGACCAACAGCAGGTCATTATTTTGCGTTTTATTGAAGGACAGCGGATCGAAACCGTGGCCGAGCAGATGGGTAAGCAAGCCAACGCCATCAAGCAGCTTCAGCACCGTGCGCTGCACGCGCTGGCAGTACGGCTGGAACGCGCCGGTTTCGATATTGAGACGGTTCTGGCAGGGATGGTATGAACGAGTACTTCGACGATCCCGAATTTGACGCCGTCCTTGCCCAGTGCATGGAAGATTTGCTGCGCCAGCACCGCACCGTTGATGAATGCCTCCAAATCTATCCGCATTATGCGGCACAGTTGAAGCCGCTGCTGCTTGCAGGCTTGATGACCAGCCGATTGAAGTCTCCACAGCTTTCTGCACAGTCGGTCGGTACCATCGAAGCACGGCTGCGAAAACAATCGAAACGCCCCGTTCAACGCCGCACCGGATTATCCTATGGATTGACGCGCTTGGCGGCTGTTTTGGTGGTCGCGTTGTTGATCGCCTTCGGGAGTGGTGGCGGTCTGGTTGCGGCCTCATCCAACAGCCTGCCGGGTGATCCGCTTTATGGGATTAAGCGCCTGTGGGAAGCGATTGTGCTGGCGCTCTCCCCGCTGACCGGCCCGCAGGACACACTCTGGCAGCGCATCGCCGAAACGCGCCTCGACGAGATTGAACGTTTGGCGGCTGAAGGCAAACTGACCGAGACATCCTTCGTTGATTTCTACAGTGCTTTGTATCATCTGAGCAACTTTTCCAATGCCCAAAATGATCCCAAGATCATGACCTTGATGCAGAATACAGCCAGCGCCCTCATCAGCATTACACCGTCACCCGAGATACAGCCGGTCTATAAGGATGTGCTGCGGCTGGCACAGGACAATGTGCGAACAGGTATCGTACAGCCTCCGCCCGATGCACTGCCTGCCAGTATTATTCAACTCACCGCTTTGCCGACCCTAATTCCGTCGGTCACCGCAGGTCCAAGCGCAACATCGACTCTGGCACCGAGCGCGACTTTCACGCCGACCCAAACGCCTATTCCCAGCGCAACGGCCACGGATACTGCGTCACCCACGCCGAGCAACACGCCGACCATTACCGTCACACCCAGCCGGACGCCGCGTATTCCGTCCACTGCGACCAAGACGGTGACGCCCACGATTACCCCGACCTTCACGCCCACCGTGACGATTACACCGACCGCGACTTGGACGGATTTGCCTCTGCCTGCGCCGATTTTCTCGCTGCCTGTAACGGCAACGCCACCTCCCGCTCCGGCTGCAACTGATGTGGCCCCAAGTACGCCCGGTATTGAATTCACACGGATTCGTGCAACCGAGCAGTCGGTGTTCATGACTCAAACAGCAGGCCCGCCCAGCGCCACCAATTCCTCACCGCCGTAGTAGCAGGAAGTCTTCGCAAATGCTCAGGTCGCGCTTGGCCGATTTGTGATACAGTCAGGGCGAGACGCACAATTGCATAGGAGCAGGCCATGCGAAAGATTCTTCTTCTAACCTTTACACTGCTACTGCTGGTTTTTGGGAGTGTCGGCGCGCAAGACGCGACCGTTCCCCTAGTGCCGGACGGTAAGCAGTATCAACTCCAAGAAGTTGCCAGCGGTTTTAAACGCCCGCTTTTCGTGACGAACGCCAACGATGGCACGAACCGGCTGTTTGTGGTTGACCAGAGTGGACAAATCCGGGTAATGGTCGATGGTGTGGTGCAAAAACAGCCTTTCTTGGATGTTTCGGGACTCATCACCACATCCGGCAACGAACAGGGATTGCTCGGTTTGGCTTTCCATCCCCAGTATAAAACCAACGGACAGTTCTTCATCAATTACACCGATGTGAAAGGGGATACAGTTGTCGCCCGTTACACGGTATCGGCGAACGACCCTAACATTGCAGACCCCAACAGTGCCTCGTACGTTATTCGGATTGATCAGCCTTTCCCTAACCACAACGGCGGAAACTTAGCATTCGGGCCGGATGGCTATCTGTACATCGGCATGGGCGACGGTGGATCTCAGGGTGATCCCAACGGTAACGGGCAAAACCCCAAAGCGCTGTTGGGTAAACTGCTGCGCTTGGATGTAGACAGCGCCCAACCGTATGCTGCGCCCAAGGATAATGCTTTCGCGACTAACCCTGACTTTGCACCGGAAGTCTGGGCGTATGGATTCCGCAACCCTTGGCGCTTCAGCTTTGACCGCAAGACAGGCGACCTCTACATCGGTGACGTCGGGCAAAACCAGTGGGAAGAGATCGACTTTCAGCCGGCAGGAGCCAGCGCAGGCATCAATTACGGCTGGAATATCATGGAAGGTACGCACCGCTATTCCGGTGAACCGGTCAAAGAAGGACTCACTGCGCCGATTGCAGAATATTCGCACAGCGTCGGCGGATGCTCAATTTCGGGCGGGTATGTGTACCGCGGTGCGGCGCTAACGGCGCTGGACGGCATCTACTTCTTCGCCGATTATTGCAGCGGTATGATTTGGTCAACCTTCCGCGATGCCAGCGGCGCATGGCAAACCAACTTGTTCAAGGACACTGACTACTCGATCCCGTCATTCGGGCAGGACGAAGCGGGCGAACTATATGTGGTCAATCAGGGAGGCAGCGTGTTGAAGCTGGTGGCGGCCTCCTAGCATTTACGGGTTATTCTAGGGTTTTAGAAAAGAGCGTGTAGGCGCTCTTTTTTGTTTTGGCGAAATTGGCAAAAACCCTGTCACTTATTGGCGATCATAGCGACTATTGATGCGGATTCAGCGGATTGCTCGGCTGGAAACGCGGCGCTTTTGGCGAAGGGGGTGCCGCCGCCAAGATTGCCAAATCAGCCTCAAGTCGTCAGTCGCCAGCCAACAGTCGAATACAAGCCTTGGCGGCGGCATGCGTACCCAGTACCGAGTTCAAAGCGAAATCAGCAGCAAAGGCAGCATAAGCAGCGCAGTTCGCACACCAAATGTTGCAGTTGTGACATGGTGATTTTTGTCTCATTTATAACGATTGGTCGATGTTAATTGCCATGAGGGTTTGCCGCCGGCAAACCCCTACAGAGTGGCCTATGTTTATTGTAGGGGAGGATCAAAAGGAACGGGTTACATTTTGGAAGAACATTTTGTAACTGTTTTACAGGGGTGGCACTAACCGTTTTGAGAGAGCTTTAACCGAGAAGATGTTGAGGAATAGTTGGAGAACGGTTTGTCGGGTTAACCGAAATTAAACCAAAACGATAAGAGTTTCAAGTGACAAGGAACACAGTGTAAGGTCAGGGAGCATGGGTAGATCGATAAATGGACGGTGAAATCTTTCATACTAAAGTCTCATGACGCCACTTGATAAATCACGATATAAAGTGGTAGATTTAACATAATGTAACCAGAACTATGTGAAAGTAACATTATGAGTGAACTACCGACAGCCCGACAGGACTTGATTCTAAGCTGGCTCAATGAGACGCCATCCCTTTCGATTGATGAGCTGGTCAGCCGATTGGGCGTATCGATCATGACCGTTCACCGTGATCTTGACCATCTGGTACGTGCCGGACAGGTGGAGAAAGTGCACGGCGGGGTCATGCGTGCCGAGTCACGTCCGCGCCACAGCCGCGCGCTGCAACTGTGCCGCTTGTGTGACGCGCCTATCTCCGAGCGCACACAGGTGATTATTCAACCCGCACAGGGCGAACCGCTTTATGCCTGCTGTCCTCACTGCGGACTGCTGTTGCTTGCCGAGAGTATCCAACCGGTATCCGTTCTTGCTAAAGACTTTATCTATGGGCGAATGGTAAATGCCCGAACCGCCTCATATCTGGTCAACTCCAGCGTAACATTGTGCTGCCAGCCAAACTATTTGTGTTTCGCATGTGAGCAAGACGCGCTCGCGTTTCAGACGGGCTTCGGCGGTCAGTTAATGATGTTTGAGGAAGCGCGGGGTGCTTTGCTATCAACGCACCAACACGTCCATGACAGTGGCGAGTCACCATGATCCCTTCTTTGGAGTGGGCAGGCAATGGTGCCTGATTCATTTGCTTGATTGAATTCGATCTATAAGGAGTGAGAGTTATGAAGCGGTTTGTACGGTTGGGTATGGTTTTGGCGGTAGTATTGGCGCTTTTCGCGACGGTTTCGGCCCATGAAGGCCGCGAAGTGGCGGATGGCAAGTACGACATTGTGTTTGGATGGCGTGTGGAACCCGCTTATACCACGTTATTGAATGGTCCTGAACTGCAAATTAATGACGCTGACGAAAAGCCTGTTGAAGGCCTAGACGAAACTCTGCAACTCGAAGTCAGCTATGGTGGCAAGAGCAAGGTGCTCAAGCTGCGCGCCGTTTACAATGAGCCGGGCCATTACACCGCTGATTTGATCCCCACCCAACCGGGCGACTACAGCTTCCATTTGACCGGCAAGATCAACGACGCAGCGGTTGACGAACTCTTTGACTCATCAAAGGGCGAATTCAGCAGCGTCGAACCGATTACCGATATTCAATTCCCCTAAGCATTCAGGCTATATGAGGGAATTTCGCAGAGGCTAAAGCCGTCCGGCTCCATTTTCCGGTGGGAAGTACCCTAAAGGGCACTCTAACCCACCGGTAAATACGAAAGTCTGTGATGATCAGGCTATGAAAACTGATCGATCACCAAGTCGTTTGATCGATATAATCCTCAGGTGCTCAACACATGCCGTGTTCCTACGACCAAGACCCATGAAACGGACGAGGCGTTAAGCCGCTCAAGGTGTTCAAGCACTGGTCTTGATAAGGCCGCGAATACGATCCCGCTGGATGAGCTTCTCGGCTTCCTCCACACTGGCTGCGAAATATAGACGCCCTTTATAGGCACCGTTGCTAAAGAGCTTCGTAAATATCGAGGCCATAGCGCGTGACCACGCATTGCGAGTCACGATGACCTGAATGCCAAAATTGGGTGGTAGCATTTGGATGGCACGCTTGAGGTGCGGGTCTGCGGTCGTATGGGGCATGACTGAATTGGGTTGGGGCGCGACAATCAAATCGACGCGATCAGGAACGCTTTTCATCATGTCCACTGCTGTTTCGACAGCCACATGAAAATCATCCCAAGTCCATGCGCCGCTGTATTCCGTTCGGATAATGGTTTGTTCTGGATCATGCCAGAGTATTGCTGTTGGGGTCATTTCGAATTCCACTGAAAGGTAAGATCTGTTACATCTATTTTAAATCCAATCCCTGTAATAAACCTTAATGTTCTGAGTTGTGAATGTAATAAGAGGATTGTAGAAGACTGCTGTCCGTTGGAGCGCGAGGCGAAGTTGCTTGATTTGAAGAGGGGCGTTCCGCCTACAAACGCCCCAAAATCCATACCGGATTACCCGAAAACGGGTTCAATCCAATAGTCGCTCTGTTGACCTTCGGGTGTCCAGCCGATCAGACCGTTGTAATTGACCTTCCACCACGCCAAGCCTGAGGCGCAAGCCGGCCCTTCAAGGACATTGAACATGCCGCCCGGTGGAATTTCGCCGATATACTTAGTGCTGCTGCCGGGACCTTGACGCAGATTATTGGGAATGCCCGGTGTGACCTGCCCCATTTGACCGATGACCAAACGCGGGGGAACGCTGGCATCACAGACGGTAGCGGTGGTCGTCGGGAAGATAGGCTGCGGCGTAGCAGTCGGAATCAGCGTTGCAGTCGCAGTGGGACGGATGATTGTGGCAGTGGCGGGAACGCTGGACGTATTGGTCGCGAGCGCGGGCAAAGCGGGCAGCGTACTGACAATCGGCGTCGAAGTGGCATAACCTTCGGGAATAATCGGTGCCAGCCAATACTGCATCGGCATTTGAGCCTGCGTATCATTCATACCTTCGCTCGTCCAACCGATCAACTTGCTTTGCGTATCAGCCACGTACCACCATGCCATATCCGAAGCACAGCGCGGCCCATCCAGCACATACACGATGCGTCCAACCGGAAGCTCACCCAGATAGCCGCCGCTTTGCCCCGGCGCATTGCGCACTACATTGGTGAAATCGGGCAGCACTTGGGCTTGCAGGCCAATGATCAAACGCGGCGCGGGAGCATTCGGGCAAAAAGCGGGAGTCGCAGTTGAGTTGGCTGAAACAGGAAGCGGTTGATAAACGGGCGGTGGATAGGTGGGCAGCGGTGTAGGCGTGGGTGTCGCTAAGGGGCTGCAAAGGGTGACGCGTGACAGATCATTCGAGACACGGTAATCCCATGTGATTCCTTTGACATCCAGTTGGACTTGATAACCGGGGGTGTTGCCTTGAGCATAGGCGATGCCGGGCTGTGGACATCCGAGGCTGCTATCCGGATAAATATTCTTGCTATAACGCCAGTTGAAATCTTTGAGCGTAAGCTGCGTGCCCAAGCGCATGTTAAGATCATCGAGCGCTTTTTGGACTTGCGGCGGGAAGTCCTGCGCGGCGGCCAAGGCAGGAACCAGCATCAATAATAAGACGACGGCATAGAGTATGCGGCGCATGAGTGAAATACCCCCTGAAGATGAGAATTTCACTCACTGTAACACGCGACGCTTATTTGAAGTTTATGGATTCTCTACCCGAAGCCCACGACTGACCTACGGGAGTAAAACGCTGTCCATTGCTGCATTATGGGAAGTTAGTTTAGCACCTTGAAAGCGAGGTGGCGTCCCTTCTTTTGGCCGCTGGAAAGGGCGAACCACAGCTTGAGGATGTTGTCGACGATCTCCACTTGTTCGACGCCACCCAAGTAAACCGGATTGAGGCCGACGTCGGCGATCAGTTGGGCGACCTTGGTGCGGCTTTCGCCATCCACACCGCAGAAAAAGAGGTCGGCAGTATTGGTGCCGATTTTGGGCGTTTCGAAGTTCTCCCAGCCGTAGTTGTTGAAGGCGCGGTAGAGCTTGGCGGTCGGGGCTTGAGCGGTGAAGGTCAAGAAGCTGTGCATCACCGGCGAGGAGATTTTGTTGGCGGCATCAATGACGATTTTTCCGGCTAAAGCGCTGGCGTTGGCACTGATGGTTTCATCCATGGCGTGGCCGGGAACGGCGAACAGCACCACTTGGGCGGATTGAATCGCCTCCGCAATGCTGGTGGCACGGGCATTCGCACCCAGCGACTTGACCAAGTCCTGCGTTTCCGGCTTTTGCAGATCGCGCGTGCCGAAGTAAACGCTGTGTCCGGCTTTCGCCCATTTGGTTCCGAGTGTACTGCCGATATTACCTGTACCGAGAATAGCAATATTCATAATCGATTATCCCTGTTAATAGTTTTCGCTCACCCGTTTGACGAGACGGCCTACTAGAATCTTCCCGTCATGGCCTGCACGTATCCGGTCAGTTCAGCGTAGCCATAGCCGGTTTGGTCGCCGCTGATCTGCACAGCGCCTTCCCAATAATCGACATTGCCGCTGCCGTGTAACTCCTGATCCGCCAGCAGCGGTTTGAGGTCGATTTTGAGCGGTGCGTCATCGCCGGTATTGACGGTGATCGCCCAGCCTGCCGGATAGCTCGCGCCGCTGTGTGGGCTTTGCCAGTGATCGGTAATTTCTAGGGTGAAGTCGCTGCTCTTGAGGTATCGGGTGCTGCCATCCGCATTCACCAGCAGGCCGCCGAAAGCTGGTTCACGTCCACCGTCCTGCAAGCGGATTTGGCCGAGCATCAATTCCCGGTTGTCATCTAGCTGGAGGCCAAACCAATCCCATCCCTGCGCCGTGCCGCCGAGCGCACTGGTGCTGAACTCGTGGTCTTTCCATGTCGTGCCGCTGACGGCGAAGGTCTTGTCGCCGACACGGATGCTGCCGCTGGTCAGCAAGCGCGTCAGTGAATAGTAGTAGCTGGCGTTACCGGGTTCTTCGCTCTTGGGGCTGAGGCCATTTTGACCTTGCAGCGCGGGCGGCTTGAACTGTTCGAGGTTCAGATCCACCGCGAATTGTCCGGCATCGGCTTTGATGGTGGTGTGTTTGGCATCGGCGTCGGTTGCTTTGATTTGCCAGTCTTCAATCCACACATGGTAGAGCGGATCGACGGCTGCGCCTGCCAGTTCGGCTCCGGCTCGGCTGAAACGCTGAACGTGATAATACTGTCCACCGCCAATATCGGACACGGCGAAGTGCGCCATGTAAATCTGGCTGCTGCGCCACTCGGATGTGCTGGCGACCGTTTTGTCCGGTGGCTGGATGGCACGGCGGAAGATGGTGAACTGGTAGCCGAAGCGGTGTCCATCATCGGTAGTCAGGTTGCCGGTGTAGTACCACCACTCGGTTTGGAAGTCGGGATGTGCGCCGAAATCCTGAGGGAAGTTCCATTGGCGCGACTCGATGGCACGCGTGTAGCCGGTGGTATCCGACGACACACTGGCGAACTGGGTGGTCGCGCTGACTGCGCCGCCTGCACTGTTATCAACCAGACTGAAGCCGAAAACGACGATTAAGATTGCGCCTAACGCTAAAACCAACCAACGCCACATTACAGGTGTCCTTGTTCCAGTATTCACAATCTCTTGATTATACGCGATGAAAATAATGAACGGCTAAGCCGCAACCGACGCCCAGATTAGAAATCAGCCCAGCTTGGCGGCGGCGATGGTGTAATCGGTGACTTTCTGGAAGCCGACTTTTTCAGCCACGCGGTTGGAGGGCGTGTTGTTTTGCCAGCAGTCCCAATAAGTCTGCCAATCGAGACGGGCGGCGCGTTGGGCAAAGGCCGAAGCGGCTGCAGTGGCAAGCCCATGCTGCTGATGGGATTGCAAGGTTTCGATGCCAATGCCACACACACCGGGGCTGACGTATTCGCTGGTACACCACGAGACGACTCCGGCGGAGTCACCCACGACGCAGTAGCCGAAGCCTTGATCGGTGAAGTGTTCGAGGGATGTCCAACAGGACTCGATTTCCTCGATGAGCAGGTGGATGTTGGGCAGCGTGTTCTGTCGCAGGAATGCCTCGTCAATCAAATAAAGCTGTGTTCGCGGTGGAAGCGACGGTGCAGGTATCGTCCCGGCAGACGATGCGAGGCGGTAGAGGACACGACCGCGCTCTTGGATGGTCAAGTCGGGCAGGAGCGAGGGGATTGCGCTGCGCCAATCGTTATTCGCAAAGTAAAACTTGAGGATGCCCAACTGCCGTTGTCGCGCTTCGGGGATGAGGTTGTCGGCGAAATAGCTTTGGATGACATCGGTGAAGGCGGAGTTGTGGGCATCGCCGCCAAAGTACAGGCTGTGGGTTTTATCCCAGATGAGCGCGGATGTTGGCTCATGAAGATCATCCGTCCACACGAGGGCAGGACTGTTGCCGACGCCCATCGCCGTGACGACGAAGTGTAAGTAGGGCGTATCAAATAGGGTCGGCAGAACCGGATGGGCTGGTGACATAGAATGCATGATTCGCTCCAGCGCTAATATTCGGTAGGGTTCATTATAGACGATATGCTGAATGCTGCCTGACGGATAGCCATCTCTAACGCAACGTTAGTGTAATGCAACGGGGTTTCTCAGCGTCAGATAAGCACTTCCATATGTATAATCAACATTCATAATGAGTGGCACGAGATTTATAGGAGAAACTGAACGTGGCTCAAGAACTGACAACAACCGCCAACAAGCCGTTTGAAATCGGCTTATATTCATTTGTTGAACTGACGACTGATCCGGTGACGGGCAAGAAGCTGACCGCCGCCGAACGCATCCGCAACCTGCTGGAAGAGATCGAACTGGCCGACCAACTCGGCTTGGACGTGTTTGCCTTGGGTGAACATCACCGTGATGAATATCTGTCGTCTGCGCCGGATGTCATTCTGGCAGCGGCGGCGACTCGCACCAAGAATATCCGTCTGAGCAGCGCGGTGACGGTACTTAGTTCGGATGATCCGGTGCGCGTGTTCCAGCGCTTCGCCAGCCTCGATCTGGTGTCCAATGGACGTGCCGAGATCATTGCCGGACGCGGCTCGTTCATCGAGTCTTTCCCGCTGTTTGGCTATGACCTGCACGACTACGACGACCTCTTCAGCGAAAAGCTTGATTTGCTGCTCAAAATCCGCGAAAACGTGAAGGTGACATGGCGCGGGCATCACCGTCCGTCGATGGACAACCTCGGGGTGTATCCTCGTCCTGTGCAAGAGAAACTGCCCATCTGGGTGGGCGTAGGCGGCACACCGGAGTCGGTGGTGCGGGCGGCCAGCAAGGGCCTGCCGATGGCGCTGGCGATTATCGGCGGCATGCCGGAGCAGTTCGCGCCCTATCTGGAACTGTACCGGCAAACGGCGGTCGAGCACGGGTATAATCTGGCTGATCTGCCCTTGAGCATCAACTCGCACGGCTTCATCGCCGATACCCGCCAGCAGGCGATTGACGAGTCGTTCCCGGCGGTGTCGGTGGTCATGAACAAAATCGGACGCGAGCGCGGTTGGTCACCGATGCGTAAGGAGCAATACGAAGCATCGGCTACGCTGCGCGGGGCGAACTTCGTTGGCAGTCCGGACGACATCATCGAGAAGATTTTGCACCAACACTCGATCTTCAACCATCAACGGTTGCTGCTGCAACTCAGCGTGGGCACCATGCCGCACGACAAGCTGATGCATGCTATCGAACTGCTGGGCACGAAGGTCGCGCCGGTCGTGCGCCAAGAGATCGCGAAGCGTGTGGCGGCACCCAACCCGCAGTAAGTGAGCTTATATCTGACTCGAGTTATCTGATGATATAATCGAGTCGTTGAATTGAAGTGAGGGTTAACGCATGCTAATCCAACGGGAAATGACAGCCGAAGAATTTCTGGCCTATGCTGATCAGCATCCGGATAAGCGCTTCGATTTTGTCGATGGGGAGATGGTCGAAGTGTCGCCTAAAGCCATTCATGGACGTATACAGGTTGAATTTGCTACGGCTTTCAGAGTTTACACGAAAGACCATCCTGTCGGGGTTGTGTACACCGAAGTTTTGCATGTGTTGGATGGCGAAAAGTTTATGCCGGATGTGTGCATTAATACGGCTACAACGGAAGATTTTTTCACCACCCCTCCACTGGTCGCGGTAGAAATTCGCTCCGATTCACAGACACGAGCATCCCAGCGGAAAAAAGCAGCGAGTTATATCCAGCACGGGGTGAAACTGTCTATCCTGGTATTTCCCGGCGAAAGTGTTGAAGTGTATCGTCCCGGTCAATCGGTTCTTGTTTTGTCGGGCGATGATGTGCTCGATGGCGGCGATGTATTACCGGATTTCAGAATCGTGGTGAAGGAACTGATTTAGCCCATCGATTTAGCTGATGATAGCCCGCGCTCCAGCGGGCTTTTTGTTGTCTAATTTCCTAAACTTTCACCCGATGATCGCCACCGTTTTGAGAAGCACCTCGAACAACGCCAGATCCCCCTCGACATCGGTACGCTGGCGCACGGTTTCGGCCTCCAAGCCTTTGGTGAACAAACGCCATGCCGTATCGCTATCCATTGAAACGGTAGTGGTCGGCGTCAGGTCGGTATCGGCGTAAAGCTGCCAATCCTGCGCTTCACGCACGAGATGCCATGTGCCGCCGCCTTCGCCTCTGATCTCCAGCTTAACCAAGGTGTCGGGCGGTGCATCTGTGCCGCTATAGGTTTGGGGCAGCGCGTAAACAAACGTGCTCAGAACCGGATGCACAAAGCGTGCTTCGTTCAGACTGGTGATGTCCGCCGCGTCACAAATGTGCTGGTGATGCATCCACTGTTCGGTCAGTTCGCGGGCGATATGCATCCAGATAGGATCGCTGTCGTTGCCTGTCCAGCCGATGCCTCCGCCCACCTCCAACGGATTGAGCGCGTTGAGGAAGGTGATGATCTGCTCGTTGGTAACTTCCAGCAGCGAGATCAACAGTTTACGGCTGATGCGGCGGGCAGCTTTCACCCATAGATCGTTCTGGGCGTCGATCAGCTTGATCAACTCCTGAAAATTATCGACCTTGAGCCACTGCCCATCATGGTCACGCATCCCTGAAAGCAGGCCGACTCGTGTGCCCAGCAGATGCAGCGCCACATCGCGCACCGTCCATCCGGTGCAGGCCGTCGGATATTCCCACTGCTCATCAGTTAGCGACTCCAAGACGCGTGTCAGTTCGGTGCGAATATCCGGAAACAGTTGTGTGACGATAATCGGTTCAAGCGGCGTTTTGGTGCTCATGCGTCTTAATCCAAGAAGGTAATGCTGGTAATGTTGCTAAAGGGTGTGCAGCGTTCACGGTA
The DNA here is from genome assembly GCA_044226855.1 of Aggregatilineales bacterium. Lineage (GTDB taxonomy): Bacteria > Chloroflexota > Anaerolineae > Aggregatilineales > Phototrophicaceae > CFX2. The sequence continues at coordinate 167,780 of JBGAGF010000003.1, read as the reverse complement.
GCCATCGTTCCAACGCTCGCTGAAGCACACATAATCACTGCCCACCGATGAGATGGTTCGCTTGGCACTGTCATCCGGCAGAGTCCAAACGCGCTCACCGGTCACCAGCGGCACCGTGAAGTCGAAAGTAATCACCTTGTCGCTGGCGCGGGCTTGGGCGATGAGTTCCCCGAATTGATTGGGTGCTGGCGCGTTGAGATCTGCTGCGGTTGGCGTCGCTGTCTGAGCCATCACCACCACGACCAATCCCAGTGCTAATATAACAGCGGCAGTCACCGCAATAATTTTGATCTTCATGTCATTGTCCCTTTACTGAAATCTGTCCTCATACCTTCATTCTACTGATGCATTCTATCCCTGCCAGTTTGAGTTCACGTTTCGGTGATGCGTTCATACTTCATGGCCGTAATGCCCATCTCACGCAAAGCCGCCTCAACCCGTGTTACATCCGCTTGATCTTCGGCGTCGCGCGTGCGCACCACGATCAGACGGTCATCCATGCGGGCTTGACCTTTAGCGGGCGAGGTGGAGACTTTCGACTTATAACCGAGTTTGCCTGCTTCGGTGGCCTGCCGGATTTTAATCCACAGCGCGTCCACTTCAGCAACGCTGGTTTCAATCCGCCATTCACCTGCGCGGGGTGTCGGGGCAGACACATCGCCCAGCGGCTTGGACTCGATCCAGTAAATCGCGCTGACATTCGACGGCAGCGCTTCGCGGTCATAGGCCATCCGCGCTTTTTGCACCAGTTGAATCAAGTCCAGATTCGGCGGTTTGGGTTTGTCGTCGGTCATCGCAGTCTCCTATGCTCGTATTGATGGCATTTTACAGGGTTGTGCGTCAAATCGATATGATCATCAATGGTCATGACAGCGGCTTCGAAAACGCGGTACAATGCCTTCACTGATCCATTTCTATCTGAGGTAAAACTGATGACCAAACAAATTGTTGCAACGGATAAAGCGCCCGGCGCATCTGGCCCCTACTCACAGGCGATTGTCGCCAACGGATTTATCTTCGTAGCGGGGCAGATCGCGCTCGTTCCCGGTACCAAGGATTTTGTCGCCGGTGGCATCAAAGAGCAGACGCAACAGGTCTTGAATAACCTCAAGGCCATTCTGGAAGCGGGCGGCAGCAGCATGGATAAGATCGTCAAAACGACGGTGTTCTTGAGTGATGTGAACGCCTTCGCCGAAATGAACGGCGTCTACGCCACCTTCTTCGGAGCCAATCCGCCCGCCCGCTCGACTGTACAGGCCGTGCTCCCACGTGCCGGTGCGCTCGTCGAAATCGAGTGTATCGCGCTGGTCTAGTTCGCTTTCGTTGTTTTTCACTTTTGGAGAGGTACATCAATAGGATGTGCCTCTTTTGTTTTTGGCCTCACTTGAACTCAACCCCCCATAATAGTCATCGCGGCGTCTAATGCCTTGCGCAGGTACGCCAAACGTATATTTGTCACCGGAGTCTTTCGTTTTATTTCGGTGCATCCGGTTAAAGATAATGCCCATTCCATGATGGAATTCACTGCCCTCAAGACCCTATGCCGCTCATAATGGCAGAGTATGTTCACATCAAGGGTATGAAGCAAAGTAGGTGTCAAATGCCATTTCAGGTCTTGGTCGCTTACGCCACCAAACACGGATCAACCATCGAGATCGCCCAGAAAATAGGTGACGTTCTTAAGACGGCTGGCCTACAGGTGAGTGTACTGCCTGCTGAAAAAGTGACCGATGTCACACCCTATGAAGGGATTGTGTTGGGCAGCGCCGTTTATGAAGGCAAGTGGCGCAAAGAAGCCGTCCAGTTTTTGGAAGACTACAACGAAGAATTGACGAAGATTCCCGTCTGGTTATTCTCCAGCGGTCCGGCGGGCAAGGGTAATCCGGTCGATTTGGCTCATGGTTGGCACTTCCCGGATGAGCAGCTCCCGATTGCCGATCATATCCATGCTCGCGACCTTGCGCTGTTTAACGGCGTCATTGATATGGATAAGCTCAATTTCGCCGAAAAAGTCATGGTTAAGAACTTCAATACACCCGGCGGTGACTTCCGTGATTGGAACGCCATCAATCAATGGGCGGTGAGCATTGCCGCCGCGCTGCGCCCCGAGGTAGCCGAATAACCACGTCCGGACATCCTGTGTTCACAGGCTCATTAACCCGATGAGCCTCTTTTAAATTCTGGTTAACGTAATACGCATTGGGTGATGGAATGCACTCCCCACCGCGCCTGTCGATCCACATAATGAAATCATCAGTCGTGTACATCATTTCCGGAGTGTCGTATGACCTCTCGCGTTCTGGTGGCTTATGCCAGCAAATACGGCGCGACGCTTGGAATCGCCGAAAAAATCGGCGAGGTCTTGCGCAGCGCGGGGTTCAAAGTGAATGTGCTGCCTGCTGATCAAGTCCGCGAATTGGCTCCGTTTCGCGCGGTCGTCTTGGGGAGCGCCCTTTACACAAACAATTGGCGTGCCGAGGCGCTCAAATTTCTTGAAGAAAATGCCGTGTTTTTAGAGAAAGTTCCCGTCTGGCTTTTTTCCAGCGGCCTAACCGGCGAGGTTGACCATTCAGCGCTGCCCGAATGGCGTTTCCCATCGCAGCTTCAGCCCGTTATTGATCATATCGGTCCTCGCGAGATCGCCACTTTTCGGGGTGCTCTGGATATGAATAAACTCAACTTTGCCGAGAAATTGATTGTGAAGGAAAGCAAAGCGCCGGTGGGTGACTTTCGCGATTGGGATGTCATCGCCGCGTGGGCTGCCCGAATCGCCAGCGCTTTACAGATTTAATGGGTTAAGTCGCGGTATTGATTTCGTGTTTCTGGCGTGTTTCCGCGATGATCTTCCGCGCTTGTTCGAGGTCTTTGGCAGGACGCGGTGCTTTTGAAGCCAACTGCGGAGACAGCGTGATCAACACACTGCCCAGCGCCTGTAACATGCTGTGTACGCCGACAATCACGATGATTCCGCGCTGGGTATTTTCCCATGCCATCGCTCTGCGGATATGATGTATCGCCTGTGAAGGCATATATTTCCCCTGCCGGAAATCCAGTATCAGATCGACGACGTGCGACACTTCGCTCAACAAGGCATCCCTACGAGCGTTGGTAGCATAATACTCATCCCATGTCCAAGGGTCGACAAAGGTATAACGGATGGTGGTTTTTTGAGAATCGTCCCAATCGAGTTCGATCATGCAGATCAGTCCTGAGAACGCGGCAACATTACAAGTATCTCGAAAACATTAAACGATGTCAAACATTATTTACGAAATCAAAAAAGCCCCTAATTCGTAAAAATCAGAGGCTTCCTCAAAATCGCTTATGCGAGGTGTCTTTTTACTGACTTACAACATTCGTCGCTGCGCCGTCATCGGCTTGATAGGCCGTACGGGCATACTTCGCCATCACGCCACTGGTGTAATGCGGCTTGGGCGGCGTCCATGCAGAGGCCCGCTTTTCCAGTTCAGCCTCGCTCAGTTCGATGTTGATCGTCCGCGCGTCAATATCGACGGTGATGATGTCGCCTTCTTGCAGCAAACCAATCGGCCCGCCCAGCATGGCTTCCGGCGCGATATGACCGATGCACATGCCGCGTGTGGCACCGCTGAAACGTCCATCGGTGATCAACAGCACATCACGGCCTAAGCCCTGTCCGGTGATGGCGGCGGTCACGCCTAACATTTCGCGCATACCCGGGCCACCGACCGGCCCTTCGTAGCGGATCACCACCACGTCACCCGCGACGATATGCCGTGATTGGACGGCATGCATGGCGTCCTCTTCACGGTCGAAGACACGAGCCGGACCGCGATGAGTACGGGGTTCGTCACCCTTGAGCTTGATGACACAACCGCGCGGGGCGAGGTTGCCCTTCAAAATGTGCAAACCGCCTTCTTGGCTGATGGGATGATCCCAGTTATAGACCACCTTTTGGCCGGGGGTCTCAACAGCGGTAGCCGCTTCCTGCGCCAGTGTCTTACCGGTTGCGGTCAAGGCGCTGCCATCCACAAATCCACCATCGACCAAGCGCTTCGCCACCAGACGGTTACCGCCGGCCTTGTGCATGTCGACAGCCGTATATTTACCGGTCGGCAGCATGTCCGCGATCAAGGGTGTACGCTTGCTGATGGCTTCGATGTCATCCAGCGTGAAGGGGATGCCCGCCTCACGCGCGAAGGCCAGCGTATGCAGCACGCCGTTGGTTGAGCCGCCGGTCGTGGCCACCGCCGCGATGGAGTTCTCCAGCGCTTTGCGGGTAATGATCTTGCTGGGGCGGATGTCATTCTCGATCATGTGCAAGATCAGTTCGCCGACCTTGTAGGAGAAGTTATCCTTCTCATTATCCATCGCCGGAATGTCGGCGTAACCCATCGGACTGATGCCTAAAATCTCGCCCACGATACCCATCGTATTGGCCGTGAACTGGCCACCGCAAGCGCCGGGGCCGGGGCAGGCTGCATCCTCAACTTCTTTGAATTCCTCAGCAGAAATCTTGCCAGCGGCATAAGCGCCCGCTGCTTCAAATACGCTTTGGACGGTCAAATCTTTGCCGCGCAAATTACCGGGCATAATTGATCCACCGTAGAGCATGACCGATGGCACATCCAGACGGATCAACGCCATAATCGCGCCGGGCATGGTCTTGTCGCAGGCAGCGAGGGCAATGACCGCGTCGAAATAATTGGCGCGTCCCACCAATTCGATGCTGTCAGCGATCATCTCGCGGCTGATGAGCGAAGCCTTCATGCCTTCCGTGCCCATGGTAATGCCGTCTGAAATACTGACGGTGTTGAATTCAAACGGCGTTCCGCCTGCCGCGCGGATACCTTCCTTCAGTTTGTGGGCGAGGCGGCGCAGGTGAAAATTGCACGGGCCGACTTCCGTCCATGTGTTGGCGATACCGATCAGCGGCTTGGCAAGATCAGCGTCCGTCAAACCAATCGCCTTGAGCATGGCGCGGGCTGCGGCGCGGTCATTCCCCTCGACCAAAGTGCGGCTGCGTTCATTCAGCTTGGCAATCTGGTCGCGAATTTCCGGTGAATCAGACATACGAGGCTCCTCAATAATTTTGTTTATAGTCTGGCGCATCAGTATAACGCGCAACCGGAATGAGAGCGACCCCATCTAACGCCAATTATGTTTAGGGCTAATAGTGACACGGTTAATAAAATAGTTATGAAAACTTTCACTCGTGCGTAAAGAATTGACGTAATTTTTCTTGTAATTCCTTATACTGAACTTATTCATTATTTATAGATAGGCGAACTCATCATGTTTTCTATCGATATCCGTTGGCTTATTGAAGACCGTGTTATTTTGGGCGAATTCTGTGGGGATGGCGATCTGGATTGCTGCCAGCATACCTTGAACCGTATCGAAAACCTGCTGGATGAAAGTACGCGCCCCGTTCAAATCGTGCTCGATATGTCACGGGTCACCACGCCGTTCAAAGACCCGCACGAGATATTCATGGCTGCCAATCACTTTCGCCAGCATCCGAATATGGGGCAGGTCATTCTGGTGACTCAGAATCTGGCGATTCGGCTGTGCGGACGCTTACTGGCTCAGTTTTTAACGACAGAGTTTCAAGCGGTCAATACCATGTCCCAAGCACATACCATCCTTCGACGTGCTGATCCCAGCCTCGATTTTTCGCGTCGAAAAGCGGTTGCGTGATCGGATCGAATCCGCGTTTTGCCTAATAAATATCAATCCTCTACTTTCTGATCGCATATCTCAGACTATCCTATAAAGAAGGAAGCTTTAGTGTGATGAGAAAGTAGAGAGACTATGTTGGATTATCGAGTGGGTTGGTTAGTCGAAAACCGTGTCATTCATATCCAAGTATCAGGTGAATTTGACCGCGAGACCATGCAGCAGGGTATACAACAGGTCAAGCCTCTGGTGGACTCGGGAACCGCGCCGGTCCATGTGGTTTGGGATATGAGCGGCATCACCAAACTGCCAAAAGACATCCGCGAGCCGATCAAAGAACTCGAAATCCTACGTTACCATCCTAACGGCGGCTGGGTTGTGATGATCAGCAGCAATGTCATGGTGCGTTTCGTCGGACAGATCGCCAGCCGATTCATAGGTGCGAACTTTCGCTCGGTTGTGTCTTACGATGATGCAGTCGAAACCATAGGCCGCGTTGATGGCACGGTCGCCGATGCGCTCCAACAAGCTGTTCCCTTGTAAATCAACTGTAGGGGTGCAAGCCGTTGCACCCGTGATTTAATTAACCCAGCTTTGTCCAGAAGCCTTCCAAGCAGGTGTTAAATGGCTCTCCACTCAAAGGCGGGTTGTGCCTAAAGCCTGAAACCACAGCCCGTTCGGCGTGGAGCGCTTCCGCCAAAATATCGCAGATGTGTTCCCACGCTTCCCGATGTCCACCCGAAATGACCAGTGATGGAATACCCGCTGCCACAACTTTCTCGACCAATTCACGCGTGGATACAGCCTTCGGGTTCGGCTTGAGCAGGCTGGGCAGATTTTCGGACATCAGCCTGTAGTTTTCATACAACGGGTTCGGCCGTCCTTGTGGATGCCGAGCACCTCTCCAAAGGCGATGGCACGATCGCGCAGGTCGGGAATTTGAACGGCCTGAACCAATTCCATGAACATCTTCATCACTTCAGGGTCTTGCGCCGCAATATCCATTGCCGAGAGTTCAACCAGCGTGAGCGAGCGCACCATCTCCGGTCGTTTGACTGCCGCCCGCAGCGCCACACTGCCGCCGTAAGAGTGCCCCACGAGATGCGTTTTCTCGGTGAATAACTCTGCGATCAGTGCCGCGTCCACATCCGGATTAGCAGGTCCCTGTGCAGGTGTTTTCCCATGTCCCGGCAGATCCGGCAGCAGCAGCGTATATGATTTTGCCAGTGGGTTTGTGCGGCGAACGCCGCCGCCCCGCCCGCTTCTTCACCACCATGAATGAATACGACTCGTGGGCCGCTGCCGAGTTGCTCAATATGAAGCGGGTTCATGATTGACGTTCTTCCTTTCCGTTTCGAAGTGCCTTACAGTGTAACTAGACCTCAATTCAACATGTTTTGCCAACCGGAGTAGTTTTATCAACTTCAGTGTCAGAGTCGCAGGCGAAGCAAAATTCGTCATAAATTCATGAAAATCGTTTTGCATTACAATTCCGAAATGCATACTATAAAAGGTAAAGTTATTACATAGGGGTTAGTGATATGACGTTTCAGAATTCGATAAGACTATTATCCCGTTTAGCCCTGTTGGCTTTTGCCCTCATCGGCTTGGCCTATCTGCCCCAGATCACCTTGGCGCAGCAAGTTGGTAACGATGCGGCTAAAGCGGCGGATATTCTGGCACAGGTCAATGCGTGGCGTTTGGAAAATCAACTGTGGCCGCTGACGGTTAATCCGACTTTGGAAGCGCTCGCGCTGGCACAGGCCAATTATGTGCTGCCCAACGTGCTGACGATTGATGACGAAAACCTGTTTCATCTGGATGCCAAGCAACGCAATCCCCGCCAGCGTGGCGCTGCCGCCGGATGGCCAATCTATGGAACCAACCCCGAACACATCGAAATTGGGGAAAATGCCGGTGTCGGCGGTTCCAAATTCGTGATGAACTTCTGGAAAACCTCGCCCATTCACAGCAAAGCCGCCCTCAGCAGCACCTATCGTGAAGTCGGCGTCGCAGCCTTGCCTGTGAAGGGCGGCGGCTACTTCTACATCATGGATTTCGGAGCGCGCCCCGGTGTATTGCCGGTGGTGGTCAGTGCCGACGGCAAGAGCCTATGGCTGACCGAGGAGAAATCGCGCTATGCCCCGAAAGTGACCGGCACGACCAAGGTGCGCCTGTTGGATGCATCCGGTAATCCTTTGACCGATCTCGCCAATTGGTCACTAAAGATTCCCATCCCGGACAGCGCCACCAGTGATATTCAGGTGGAATACATCAGCGGTGATGCGACCATTACCACCGCTATCTCGCGCGGCGGATTCACCAGCGGTCCTGCTGCGACGGCCACCACCGTCGTCGGCCCGACGCCTACACCCGGTGTCGCTGCGGTCAATCCCACGGCAATTCCCGCCACCCGTGCGCCGGATGTGACGCCCACCTTTGTCGCGCCCGTCGCCACCGCCATTCCATCCGTCGATCCGGCCAAAGCCGACATCTTGATCACCTATGACTCTCAATCTCTGTTTGTGCGCAACAACAACAAGAGCACCGTTGATATCAGCGGTCTGTCGCTCATCGGCAGCGGTGTGACCGTCGGTGTCCCGCTGTGGTCGAAGGTCGGGGAGTTCCCTGCGGCCGCCTTCCCATCGTCTCACTGCTTGGGAATCGAACTGACGACTTCTGATGGATCAATTCCCTCAACCTGCAAATGGACGCGTGCCATCGTCAACCTGACGCCTGCCAAGCTGTTCTGGACGCAGGGCGATTTCATGGTGTCGTTCAACGGCACAGCGCTCGCCATCTGCAAGCCGTCCGATGGTCAGTGCGCCATCGATCTGCCGTAATCCTCGAACTTTGTAGGGGTTTGCCGCTGGTAAACCCCCGCTATCTCTCATCAACCTCTGCGTCTGTGCGAAGCCTCCGTTAGGTCTGCGGTTCAATTGAATGTTTCTGTGTGGTTCGTTTCCGCTCCTGTCCTTCGATGTTACAATCACCACAAATTTTTAACGCATCGAAAGAAATCATCATGACGAAAACCTATGACATGCTCAATATGGGACGCAGTTCGATTGATCTGTACAGCAACGACATCGGCTCGCCCTTCGTCAACATCAACAGTTTTGCCGCTTATGTCGGTGGCTCACCCCTCAACATCAGCGTGGGATCGCACCGGCTCGGCCTGAAAACGGCGCTGCTCACGGCGGTGGGTGCCGATCCGGTCGGCGATTTCATCCTTAACTTCCTGAATCAAGAAACTGTCGAAACCAAATTTATCCCGCGCAAACCCGGCCACCTCACCAGCGCCGTGCTGCTCGGCATCGAACCGCCCGATAAATTTCCCATCGTCTTCTACCGTGAAAACTGTGCGGACTTCCAAATCTCGATTGATGATGTCCTCGCCGCGCCCATCACTTCGCCGCCGAACTCGCCCATGACTCCGGCGCCAAGGTCGTCCTTGATATCGACTTCCGCCCCGGCCAGTGGCATGACCCCCGCGCCTTTGGTGCCGCCGTCCGTTCCCTGCTGCGCTTAGTCGATGTGGTCATCGGCACCGAAGATGAGATTAACGCCGCTGTGCTCACCGCCACCGAGCAGATGCAGCGCACCCAATCCGAAACCGACACCCATATCGAAGGCGACGTGCAGGCTGGCATTCAACGCTTGATGGCGCTCGGCCCCAAGCTGCTGATCGAGAAGCGCGGCCCCCACGGCGCACGCATTCACGAAGCAGGCAAAGCCCCCGTAGACGTCCCCGGTTTCCCCGTCGAGATTTACAGCATCCTCGGCGCGGGCGATGCCTTTGGCGGCGGATTCCTCTATGGCTATGTCAACGGCTGGGATTTGTACCGCTGTGCGCGGCTGGGGAATGCCTGTGGCGCGATTGTCGTCACCCGTCATGGCTGCGCCAACTTCATGCCCACGATGTCCGAAATCGAGGCCTTCACGGCAAGCTACGGCGGACTCTAAATCGAAAGGGGAGCATCATGCACATCGGCCCAACTGAACTGGTAATCTCTTTGCTGATTATTGCGCTGCTGATCTGGGGCGGTGTGCGCCGCTCCTATCGCTGGTGGTTTTGAGAGGGCTGCCCAAAGCTGATCATTTCTGAGCCAGTGATGAATGTTTGCTAAGGAAGCTTCTCCCAACCATGCAAAACAGGCGTAATATCGCCATAGTCGTCTGTGGAGCACGGAATAACCAACATGGATATTGGGCCAACTGAACTGATTATCGTACTGGTGATTGTGGTGCTGTTGTTCGGCCCCGGTCGCATCGCCAACATCGGCGGCGAAATGGGGAAGGCGATTGCCGAGTTCCGTAAGGGACTAGCCAAGGGTGCTGATGCTGAACCGTCACCCACCCCCAAGACCGAGCCTCCGGCCATCACCCCGCCTGCCAGTGGCACCACCGATACCATCGCTTAGTTCCAATCAATTTGTGCTTTTTAAGCCCTCTTTCCCTGTTGCCATGGGGAAAGAGGGTTTGGGAGATAGGGGTACTAGGCTAGTGCTTCTACCACCTGCGGCAGCATCACGCCGGATGGCCCGCGCAGCTTAACCCGCGAAATCGGACTGATCAGGCTGTCGTCGGGATTCACCTCGATTACGGTGCCGCCGTTATGCCGCACAATTCCCGGCATCTCCGCCGAGGGCGATACCATCCCGGACGTGCCCACCACTAATATCACATCGGTCCGTTCCAGCAGATCCAGCGCCCGTTCCATCGCCTCGCGCGGCAGTACTTCACCGAACCATACCACATCCGGCCTCACCGGACACCCACAGTAAGGGCAGGGCGGCGGCCCGCTGGTTTTGTCCCATGCCAAGCGGCTGACGTCGATCCGCGTCGGCGAGCCATGACAGTTGGCCGAGCACTTATTGTGGGCGATGGCTCCATGCAGCCGGATGACATCGGTGCTGCCCGCCCGCTCGTGCAAATCATCCACGTTCTGGGTGATAATCCGCATCGAGGGGAAAACCTTTTGCAGTGCGGCCAGCGCCTTATGACCGGCATTCGGCTGTGCCGGACGCATCATCTCGCGCCGGTATTCATAGAAATCCCACACCAATTTGGGATCATCACGGAAGGCTTGCGGCGTTGCCAATTCGGTTGGATCATACTTGACCCACAGGCCGTCCATTGCATCACGGAAGGTCGGGATGCCCGACTCTTTGCTCACGCCAGCGCCCGTCAGCACCGTGATTTGCTGCGCTGACCGTAGATAATCTACGCATTCATCAATCACATTCATAGCACATTACGTCCTATCCACTTCAAAACACTGTCATTATAGTCCTGAGTCGAGGGGTTATTAATGCTATATTGATGTAGAACGTAAAAAGCGGAAATCGAGAGTTATATAGTAGTTACTTTACCGAAATCAGATTTTATCGCATAACAAAGAGGGGATTTGTAGGGCTGAGGCGCGCCTCAGCCGATGGCAAACAATCTATAAATGAAATAGTAACCGAGAGGAGTATTTCTGTTCCTATAGCGCCTTGAGTGCGCTTGTCCCTCCTCGTAGCCGCATGGCTTGAGCCTGCGGCGGCACAAACTAAGGCGCGACTCATTACGGATATAATCCACTACTTCCCTCTCTGCCGGATCAACACCAGCCCCAGCAGCACGAAGGTCGCCACCTGCCACACCCAATGCAAATCATCGGGCCGTTTGCCGCTGGTGACTGATTCCGCTCTGCGAATGTGAATCACACGATAGTCCTTTGCCACCGTTGCCAACTCGATGTCTGGGATCGTATATGGATTAATCCCTGCCGCGAATGCCGCGAACCCGCTCCCGATCAACACCTGCCGCAGCAGTGCCAGCGCATCAGCATGCTCCGTAATATCTTCAGCTGTTCCCATCCACCGTCCATCGGGCAGCCATATCTCGACGCTGGGATTGGCGACGATATTTTGATACCAGTGTGACACCTCTCCGAAGCCTGATGTGCAGTACAACTCACCGTTGACCAGCGCATAGTTCAAGGGCGTGTGTCGTCGCAGCCCGCTTTTCCGTCCGGTGTGGTGCATCACCATGATATTTCCGGTATAGCGCGGTGCGAGGGTAAACCACCAATTCAGACCCAGCCGCCACATCATCAGCATGAAGCGGTTGAGGTAGCGAAACATCCGGCGTAGTAAGGCGACTGTCGTGGGGTTCATAAAGGCCGATTACCTTTGGTCGTGTCAAATCACTAAGGTAATCGTAGTGCTGTGCGCAGTGTATTGGGTAGTGACCTCTGTCACTAAACTGCTCACTGAGGTGTCGATAGAGACGGTTTCGCTAGACCGCAGGTTGGCTGTACGAGCTTACTTCGCAGAGCCGTTTTATGAGCCGGGGCGTACTGGACCTGTCGATTTGCGTATAATCAGCTCGGTCTGAACCGTTACAATCCGTTCTTCCGGTAGTCCCTCGTTCAGGATACGAGTCATCAATTCTAATGCCAGTTGCCCGATGGCTTGCAGCGGCTGCCGAATGGTCGTGATCTGAAGGTAATCGTCATTCGCTTGCGGAAGATCATCGAAGCCGGTTACCGAGACGTCTTCGCCGACCACCAATCCCAATTCCCGGACAGCACGTATTACACCAATTGCGATCAAATCGTTTGCAGCCACAATTGCCGTGGGACGGTTCGGGTTTTGTAGAATCTTCATCGCCGCTTCATATCCGCTTTGCTCGGTCCATTCACTGTTGGCAATCCATTCAGGATATTGGGGTAGATCAAGTCGTTGAAGCACATTCTGGAAGGCTTCTAACCGTTCACAGGCCACAACGTGCAGAAGCTCGCCAGTGACCATACCGATTTTCTGGTGCCCCAAGTCCACTAGATGCATAACCAGCGACTCGATGGCACTGAAATTGTCAACCAGAATCATCATGCCCAGTTCATCAATGTCGCGCTTGCTGGGGTCGATCAACACATACGGGTGTCCGGCGGCAGCGCAGTATTCCACCAATTTTGACCGCACTCCTCCGATGACGATCAATCCGTCTATATGCTGAATGAAGTCCTCCATATTCGGTAAATCGTTATGGAGATAATAATAGGCGACCAGCAGTTGATGCTTTGGATCGATGGCCCGGATAATCGGTTCCATAACCTCTCCTTGGTAGCCAAGGACCACACCTTTGGTGGCTGTTTGGACCGAAACGCCAATGGTCTGGATTTTTGAACCTGAGGATGCTGTGGATAAGCTCTCTCCAGACTCGGCTTCCATTTTGCTGATCACCGCTTTAATGCGGGTGAAGTCGTCATAATCAATCTTTCCGCCTTGTCCCAACATCACCTTCCACACAGACGTGATAGGGACATCTGCCATTTTTGCAATTTGCCCCAAGTTTTGTCGTGCAAGTGTAGACATAGAAATACTCTTTACCATCATTACAAATTGTTACAACTCATCCTAGCACCTATTTCCGTCATGGTTGATAAAGGCTCAGCCGTTAAAGTGGATTTTACTCAATTCACAGTCTCTTAAGGTGAGTTTATAGCACGTTGTGGATGCTTGATCTTGCTGTAAATGATCTCCAAACAGGAGCATCATTACTCGTAAGAAGGTTAGATTTCACAAACCTTCGCTACCGAATTCCAACCATTTCCCAACCCGCTTAACGCTTTTGCTCCCTCAAAATGGTTAGTACCAAACCCGTGAAAGAGTTACAAAATGTTCTTCCAAAATGTAACCCGTTCCCTTTTGACTTCCCTTACAATAAACATCAGGAACACTTCGCCTTGCTCCCTTCCCCTGTGTTTTGGGGGGAAGGGCTGGGGTTAGGGGTACCACACGCACCTTAACAATGCACGGTCAGCACACAAATTGTGCTGCCTTCGCCGCCTTTGCCGCATGTTCTGCTTATTGCACTTAAAACATCAAGCTTGGCAAAGCTGGCACAAAATCCATCTTTGCCATTGCCGACGCCCGGCGGTTGCCGATTTTGACATATGTTGTTCTGACATTGACGACTGTGACGACAGTTCCGACATTTACAGCTTGCTGCCAAGGTCAATGCCGCCGCCAACGCCGCCATAAAACAGCATATTGGCGTCGCCGTCGCCGACACAAAATGGCTTCGGTATTAAAGCAAAAAGCCAATCGCTAACTGCCAAAAGCCAAACTTCACAGTGAAATTGAAGAATTTGAAGAATTTGCGAATGTTCGGCTCTTCGCTCCCTCAAATCCGCCGCCCACATCATCCCTTGCAACTGTAGAATTTGCAGTTTTCGCAATATTTGAATCTCTAGGGGACTATCGACTAAAGACTACCGACCGCCTCACCCTTCCACTGTATGGATGATCTGCGCGAACTGTGGCATGTGGGACATCTCGTGGCGGGCAAAGTAGGTCGCCTGTGAAAGCACCGTCTGCTTGCCGAACTCGTCATGCCAGCCCGTCCGCCACCAATCGGAAGCGGGCAGCGCCTTCAAGCGTTCGATGATTTTGCTCCGCGAATCGAGGTAGTGTTCCAAAATCGCGCCGGTGGACATGTTTTGTTCGTCGTGCTGTGCCCACACCGCTTGGCTGGCGAGGTTTGGGTTGTCCTGTGTCAGCATCAACTCGACGCGTTCACTCAGCAAGTCCTGCGCCGTCATCAGATGCCACAGCAGTTGGTGCACGTTCCACTCGCTGTGGGCGGGGGCGATCAGAAGCTGCTCGGCGCTCAGTTCGGCGATTTGCCCTTGAATCGTCTTGGGATTAGCTTCCAGCGCCTTCAACACGTCGTCGGGTGACATCGGCTCGAAGTACCAGATGGCCTTGAATTCGCGCAGTCCCAATTGATGGTCGTTGTTAGTGGTCAGTTCGGGCGGCTCCCCGACGAAAATATCGCCCGTCGTCCGGCTGACGTAGACTTCCGGAATATCGGTGTAGGGCACGGTGCGATTTTCCCGTACCGCCCGCAGTCCCTTATCGATTGCTCTGACGACCGCTTCGTCGGGATCATCGGCTTTGAGGGTATCCATAATCTGGATGATCATGCTGTCCAGCGCAGCGCCGCGTGGGATGCCCGCCGCGTTCGATGCTTTGACCTCCGCCGAGTAGGCCAGCGCCCACAGCAGCTTGGCGATTCCGTAATAGCCACCCGCCTCCAAACCGCGTGCGGCTTGAATCAACTGGATCAACTGCTCGAAGTCGGTCGCTGCGCTCATGGCACCCCTCCTGCTTAGGTCGATGCATTCAACGATAACCAGCGCCGCCGAATTCCGCAAATCTAAGATGCTTGATATGTGGCTTATTTCCTCCCTCGCTTGCGGGGGAGGTTAAGGTGGGGGTAAAGCTTTTAATGGGTTTGTTCGATGTTCAGCGCCAGCCGCAAACGGGCTTCCAATTCGCTGAGCATGAAGGCCGTCGCGCCCCACACCTTGTATCCGCCCACGTTGTAAAAGGTGATCGGACGTATGACACCGTTGAAGTCCCAGTCTTCGGTCAGCTTGCTATCGGGATCAAGCAGCAGGTGCAGCGGCATGGTGAACACCGCCGCCACTTCATCCGGATTGGGGGAATACGTCGGACGTTCTGGTAAGGTCGCGACCGTCGGGAACACCTCGAAGTTGCTCGGTGGAATGTAAATGTGGGAGAGCGTGCCGATCACTTTGATACCTTCGCAGATGCCCAGTTCCTCACAGGTTTCGCGCAAGGCGGCCTCGGTGAATGAAGCGTCCTCGGGGTTGCGCCGTCCACCGGGGAAACTGATCTGTCCGCTGTGAGCGCGTAAGGTGCTGGTGCGCTGTGTCAGGATGACATGCAGTCCATCATCTTCAGGATAGGTCAGCACCAGTACACCGGCCTGACGCGGAATGATGCCTTCAGCGGGCATACGCGAACGGTTAGGCACCTCTAGTGCAGCATGAGCAGATGCAGGGTCAAAGTCCGGCAGGTTTACGGCTTTCGTTAGAATATCGAGGGTAAATCGATTGAGAGGTGTTGAACGGTTTAGGTTTCCATCCACACACGTAATTCATTATAAAGCCGTTCGTAGACTTTGGTGTGTGCGGGATGGGCAACCGGTTCGTCGGTGTCTTTGGGCAGCAGTTGAATGCGGATGCGGTCTGCACCCGGTCGTTTGTCCTGTTCCCATTTATCAAGCACAGCCTGTAAGGTCATCAGTGCGTCGGCTGCGCCAAAGATGTGGGCTTCGCCTTTACCTTGGTAGCGGACGAAGCAGGCGCTCCCGCGTGTGATGAGCGCAAAGCCATCCCCTTCGAGGCCGAAGTCTTTCTGTTTCTCACCCACGCTGTAGGTGGCGAAGAAAAAGCCTTCTGGCATATGGAGCGTCAAATACGGTACGAAGCCGCGCCAATATTCGCTGAACGATAGCGGTGAACTGAGATAGGTCATTTCAGCGTCGTCTGAAAGCAGCGCACTTAACGCTGCACCGTCAATGAACTCGGCCTCATTGGAAGCCAGCGTCAAGGTCGAGCCGCTCACCCGCCGGGTAATGTTCGGCCCCGATGCGATCCCACGCAGTGGCACAAATCCGCAGGGAATATTCGTCCGGCTGTAAAGCGAACCGTCCGGCTGGAGGACGAAGGCCGCGCTGACCTGCATACTTTCAAGCCATATTGGCGCGACGAGGATGCCGTCCTGCTTCAACTGCTTGACCCAACTCGTGGGAATGTCCCACACCGCAACGGTCGCAATGATGCGATCATAGGCTGCACGCGGGGCATAACCCATCGCGCCATCGGCGTTGACGATGTTGACCACCGCCCCCAAACGGGCTTTTTGCAGGTTGGAACTGGCTTTATCCGCCAGCAGCTTGTCCAGTTCGACCGAGGTTACATTGCCGGTATCACCGACGATGGTTTGCATGATGGCCGCGTTGTAACCGGTGCCCGCGCCGATTTCCAGCACATTATCGCCTTCACGGAGCCGCAGTTGGCGCAGCATAATCGCCATCATGCTCGGCTGGCTGGATGAACTTAGGACACTGCCATCGGTATCCTTCTTAATCGGAATGGCTTGGTCAGAATAGGCGGTTTCCAGCGTTTCATCGGGCAAAAAGACATGGCGGGGAACAGACAAAAACGCTGCTTCCAGCGTTTTATCCAGCAGGCCATCTTGTTTCTTTAATTCGGCGACCAGCGCCTTGCGATAGGTTTCCGGCGAGTTATCGCCCATACCATGCCCGCCGCTTCTTCAGGGAAACCCCTGCTTCTGCATCGGTACGGCGCGCGGTCTTAACCCGTCCACGGGCGTCAATGTGGACTTGTCCGGCTTTTTGTAAACGGGCGAATTCCTCCGGTGTAATGGCAGGAGCAGGTTCACCGCCCAAGCGTTCCAGCCGTTCTTGCATCTCATCGTTACCGCTGATGCTTTCCGGTACATCCGTCGGAGGCATACTTTCCGGTGGAACAGGGGCCGTTCCTTCTGCCGGTGTATTTTCCGTCGGGAGATTATTCGTATCGCTCATTCTTTGTCTTCCTCCGCGTTTCCTTCCAGCGTTATGCCGGTCGCGTTCATCAGCGCATCCAGCGACAGGTCTTCGTGCGCCTCGCTGGAAAGGTCGTTTCGTAATGCATCGCCGCACACCAGACAGTTCGGGTCGCGTTCGATGTTGACCCACTCGGCTGTATAGGGCTGGCTGATTTGTCCGTTCAATATTTCGAGAGCCGTATTCGCCAGTATGACTGTGTTGGCAGGCATCACTTTATGGACGTTCGTGCCCGTCAAAAGTTCATTCAGCGCCATGTCAGCTTGGGTGGCGGCCACCCGTACCACATGGAGCCATAAACCGGGTTCGGCTTCGAGCGTACCGTCTTTGCCAATCATACCATAATCTAGTTCTTCATTGGGGGAAAGGTTCGAAATGGCTAAACCTTCGCGCAGTTCCGCCGCCCAACAGGCATAACACGGGCCGTTGTAGGGATGAATGATGACCACATCGCCGCCTTCACCGCGTTCGTAAACCCCCGCGTAAACGGCGGGCAGGTTGCGCTTGAGACAGGCTTGGTTGAGTACATACTTTGGCCCTTCGCCGTCTACACCGGATACCATCAAATCAATGTGGTCGAGCACATCCATATTCTGCTCAATGCGTCCAATCCGCACCTCGACCTGTGCGTCCGGATTGCGCGCATGGATCAATTCGGCAACCGCTTCGGCTTTGTTGCGTCCGATAAAACGGTCGTCCGCCACATGCCGCGCGAGGTTGGTGTTCTCAATGACATCGTCATCTACCAGCACGAAGTTCCCGACGCCGCTCATGGCGAGGGACAAAGCGACGAAACCACCACCCGAGCCAAGCCCGACTATGCCCACACGCTTCTTTTTCAGGAGACCTAAATTGTCGGAACCGATAAGCCGTTCCACGCGGTCGAAGTTCATGATTTTTCCTCCGGCGTGGGTTCTGCTTTGGTGGTCTGCTCAGGGCTTGCCCCATCAGACGATGGCTGTGGGTTATGCTTGATACCTAATGACTCTTCTAGCGCGAAAATGTAATCAATCAGATGGCGGCCTTCTGACCACTTCCAATCGGCTGGATCTTTCACAGGCTTGGAATGTTTCCACAACTCGCCAAAGACCTTGTAAATATCCTCATCCGGTTTGATGCCTGCGAAGGGTGCAACCCGCGCTTTGGGGGCCTCAGCCGGATAGTTATAGGGTGTGATTAGCAGCAGTACCTTATCCGAACCCATGCGCACCGTCAGGAAACAGACATCTAACGGTGGCGCGTTGTCGGTATCCCACAAAATGAGGGTCGTGAACAATCCGTCTTTTTCCAGCAGTTCCGACTCAGCCTTGAAACGCACTTCATTGACCAGATGCCAAGGATAAGGCGCGAGGGCAGGCAGTTGATCATCGGGATAGACAGAAGGATTAATCGGGTAAAAGTCGCGGTTGTGGCGGTCGATATACCAGAAATCGACGCGCATGGCCGTGTCATCACCCTGCGATACCGCGATGTAGTTGCTGCCGCTCTCGCTGACCGCTGACGCCGGATGCCCTAGCGTCACAATCGGAGCCAGTAAGAAATCCATACCGTTATCGCGGTCATCAATCCAGTTCAAGGCCGTCATCAAATCGCCACCGCTGGGCGCAACCATGAAGCCCGGCTGCTTGTGCCAATCACCGAGATAGCGCAGTGGTACATCCCACTTTGCCAGCACCGGCTTACCGTTCTGGTCACGTTTCTTATGCCGCTGGACATGCCAGTTTTCTTGCAACCAGTAGATGAGTTCGTCCTGCCGTTCGTCGCCCTGCTGGAAGGTTGCCCACTCGCGCACGACCGCGTTTTCATCGGGCGCAATTGTATCCAGCACGTAGAGTGTATCTACGCCCGTGTGCGTGCCATGCACGATCAGCCCGACCATCGCCTCGCCTGTTTCATCCTGTAGGAAGTGTTTGGCAGCGTCCGCCATTTTGTTGACGACGCGCTGAGCAATAACGAGGTTGGGTACGCTGTTTCTGCTCTTCTTGAGCCGTCCAATCATGAGAATTCACCTTTGTTAGCGACGGCGCGGCGGCAGCGGGGTGTTGGGATCCACCCGTTCTTCAATGCCCGGCCAGTCACCTGTAGCGCGCCATGTGTAGTAGGCATACATCCATTGGACTGCCCAACCGGCCACTGTAACCGCAGTCGATTTACTGGGGTTCCAGCCGTATTGAGTACCATCTTTGGGGTTGAACAAACACAACTGCCCATCTTCATACTGGTGCTTTTCGCTATAGATGCGCGGACGCAGGACATAAGCCTCTGCCGGACGGTTGGGATACTCGTTGGGATAGAGGATCTTAAGCCGGTGGAAGGGTGATTCCAGCGTCGCCAGATTGAGTTCGACATCACCTTCCCAGTAGAGCGCACCCACAGGCGGAACAATTAACTTGAACGTATTGTCAAATGCCGCCCGCATGGCCTCTACTTCCAGCCGCAGCCGTGCCGATACATTATTCTTCGACCCCCACCATGCGACCATCGCAGGGTTTCTCCTTGTTCATCATTTTTGTAATTCTCAATATTGTACCACCAGCGTGCTAAATGATGATCGAAAAACCCAGCGATTGGGGGTTCTGTTACTTCTGTATACGTGGGAAAAGGGCACGAGTTGCGTCGCGGCAATGAATGTGACCCAAGAACAGCATTTAGAAGATTACGACTCCGTATAAATATAATTAAATGTTGTAGAAATTCATTGACATTAAAGCGATTCTCATAATATGATTAATATTGAACATTGAAATTGATTTAAATGTTGAAAACTAATCATGCATTTCAATGTATTACAAATTGAAAGGAGGATACACCTATGTTCAATGCTAACTTTATGCTGGCGCAGGCCATTCAAAAGGATCAGTTACGGATGGCACGGCGCGAACGCCTGAGCCGCCAAATCATTGAAGCCGCTCGCAAACGATTATTCGCTAAACGTGCAAAGAAAGAGAATCGTTAAAAATGGACGACGTGCCTAGATGTAGTGAAGGATCGAGTTAGATGGGCAGTAGGTTAGAGACCTGCTGCCCTTTTATTTATACGTGGCATAATGTGGAAGGCGATATATAATGCATAGTATTTGATCTCTAATAGTGAGCACCACTCAAAAATGCACGTGATCATGTCCGACGCAAAACCTGATCCTAACCAGCGTCCATACAAGCCTGAACCTGAATTTACCATCAATGATCTGGAAACACTGAAGGTCTTAGCGGACCCGCTCCGTCTGCAAATCGTTGAACTCTGCACCCAAGCGCCCCGTACTGTTAAACAAGTTGCCTCTGTCCTGCACCTGCCGCCGACCAAACTCTATTACCACATCAAGCAGCTAGAAGAACGTTCACTCATCAAAGTGGTGGATACGCGTATCGTGTCCGGTATTGTCGAAAAGCAGTATCAAGCGTCGGCTTTTAACTATCGTGTGGATCGTGAACTGTTCTCGTTGACTTCGCAGGCTGGCAAAGAAGGGCTGAATGTCATGCTGACCGGCCTATTCGACGACACGCGTGAGGAAATTCAAAACAGCGCCGAGGCTGATGTGTTGGACGTGTCGCCGGATGAGGATGCGGACAAACCCCTGAACCGTTCCTTATTGATTTCGCGGAACACCTTACACTTGCCACCGGATACGGCAGAAGAGTTTTATCAACGGCTTAAAGCGCTGGTCAAAGAATATGCTGAACTCGAACCGGCTGAGCAAGCTGAACTACAACCCTATGGCCTCTTGATCGCCCTCTACCCTTCAACCGGCTCATCTTCGACAAATAACCCTCAAACATGACATTTGTTTATTGACCGCGTGATAAAAGTCATATAAGATAATCCCGAATGAGTGCGACAATGATGGTCGACAGTGATTGATAAAAATAACTTACAGGCCTTCAAAAAAATTCTACATTATTAGAAGTAATATTTAGGAAAACCCCCTCACACCGAGGGGGTTTTTGTTTGTCCGGCTAGTAAAATCCTACGATTATTGAGTACACTCTCTGTACCGATATTCACGTATACCTCTCTGTTTTATCCACTTCAGCCACTCAAAGGGATTGCTATGTTCTCACAACTACCCAGCCAAGCACAGGAATTCGTAAATTGGACATGGCCACAAATCCAACCATTTTATGACGATTTAACGTCCCGTTCGCTGACTGCTGAAACACTGCCCGCATGGTTAGCCGATTGGACACAACTGGATAATGTGATTCATGAGGCGCGTACTCGTCTGTGGATTCGCACCACGACCCACACGGCTGATGAGGCAGGCGTCGAACAATTTCACACCTTCTTAAGCGATATCATGGAGCAGGTCAAACCCGCCGAGCAGCAGCTCAAAGAAAAGCTGCTGGCGAGCGGCTTGAGTATTGCCGGCATGGAAATTCCCCTGCGTGATATGCGTGCTGAAGCGGACTTGTTCCGCGCGGAAAATGTGCCGCTAGCCACGCAGGAAAGCAAGCTCAATACGGACTACGACCAGATCGCCGGATCACAAACCGTGCACTGGGGCGGTGAGGAGCTAACGCTTTTGCAGCTTCGAACGTTCTACTACAAGCCGGATCGCGCGCTGCGGGAAAAAGCATGGCATCTGGAGATCGAGCGACGCACTGCGGATAAACCGGCCTTTGATGCGTTGTGGAAGCAGTTATTACAGGTGCGCCATCAGATCGCGCTCAATGCTGGTCTGAAGGACTATCGGGACTATATGTGGCGGGTGCGGAAGCGCTTTGATTACACGCCGGATGACTGCACGGTGTTTCGGAACGCGGTCGCTGAAGTGGTTGTTCCGGCAGCCGCTCGCATTTATGAACGCCATCGTCAGATGCTCGGCGTAGAAACGCTCCGGCCTTGGGATGTATTGGCCGATCCGACAGGCAAGCCGCCGCTCCATCCGTTCAAAAACATTGAGGAACTCGAAAGCGGGATGGAGTCTATATTTCACCGCGTTGATCCGCAGCTTGGCGACTATTTTTCGATCATGCGGCGCGAAGGGCTGCTGGATTTGGGTAACCGGATGAACAAGTCGCCCGGTGGCTATCAGACGGATTTGCGGGTGGTAAAACGCCCGTTTATCTTCATGAACGCGGTTTCGACTCATGAAGATGTGCAGACCCTTATTCACGAGGGCGGACATGCTTTCCACTGTTTTGAAAGCGCTAAATTGCCCTACAGCCAGCAGCTTGAAATCACCATGGAAGTGGCCGAACTCGCCTCAATGTCGATGGAGATGTTGGCCGCTCCTTATTTGACGCGTGATCAAGGTGGGTTTTACTCACCATCCGAGGCTGCCCGTGCCCGTATTGAACACCTTGAAGACATCATGGTTCTGTGGCCGTATATCGCGCTGGTGGATGCGTACCAACATTGGGTGTATACGCATATTGAAGAAGCGTTTGATCCCGAAGCGTGTGATGAACAGTGGATTTCGCTCTGGAAGCGTTTTATGCCGGGCGTGGATTACAGCGGCCTTGAAAGCGGTATTCTGACCCGCTGGCGCCGGCAGTCCCATATTTTCCAAGACCCGTTCTATTACATCGACTATGGATTGGCGCAGCTTGGCGCGCTCCAAGTGTGGGAAAACGCGCTAAACGATCAGGCGAAGGCCGTCCAGCAATATCGGGCGGCATTGGCATTGGGCAGCACACGTCCCTTGCCGGAAATTTTTGCCACCGCGGGCGCGACCTTCGCTTTTGACACGGCGATTTTCAGCCGCTTGGTCGGGTTAGTGGAAGAGACACTGGCTGAACTATATGCTCAGGTGGATTAGGCGAAGCCAATCTATTTTACTTGGTATTCAGCCAGCATCTGCGCAAACACGCTGTCCTCGCCTACGAAAATGGAGCCGCCATTTCGCACGGCCTCGCGGATGAGGCCGATGATCTTCTCACGGTCTTGGCGCACCATCCCGATCCATTGCGGCGGTGCGCCGATTTGTCGATCATGAACTGCACCCCAGTTTGCCATTTCTAGCAAAATCGGAATCAGGTCTAGTCCTTTTTCGGTGAGTGAATAGATGTCCTTACGCTTGTCGGCTTGATGTGGCGTCTTGAGAAGGATACCTTTTTCTTCCAATTGGAAAAGGCGGCTGGCGAGAATATTGGTGGCGATACCTTCATCCGATTCAAGAAATTCTCTATAGGTTTTCTTGCCAAAGTAAACAATGTCGCGAATGATGAGCAGCGACCACATGTCACCGAAGGTTTCCAATGCGTAGTTAATCGGGCAGTCCGAGCGTCGTTCTTGGTTCTTGCGCATGATGTTGAGCTTTACAATAAACTGCTGATTCTTAGTGATGTGTCAGAAAATATGTTCTTGACTTTGGTGCCGAATATCATTATATTTTTCTTACTTGCAAGCTGCAAGTGAATTGTCTGTAAGTATGGCGAAGTTCAGCGGGTGCATAAATGGGAAAAGTCTGTATTAACATGACCATGTCGTTGGATGGTTTCATCGCCGGACCCAATATTAGTCCGAGCCAACCCCTCGGTGAGGGTGGTTTAAGACTGCATGACTGGATGTTCAGCGGAAAAACCGAAGCCGATGCCGTGATTGCTGAAGAGATGATGCAAAACGCAGGCGCAGTTATTCTCGGCAGGCGAACCTATACGGATGCGATTGATGGTGCTTGGGAAGGCTCATCACCTTTCCCTATGCTGGCTTTTGTACTCTGTCACACAGTACCTGCTCGTAGGGCCGATGGCTTTTCCTTCGTCACTGATGGAATGGAGAGCGCTTTATCTCAAGCACGATCTGTGGCAGGCGAAAAGGATGTGTGGCTCATGGGTGGCGCGAATGTTCTTCAACAATTTATTAAAGCTGGACTGGTCGATGAATTACAGATCAGTGTCGCGCCAGTCCTTTTTTGCGCAGGTACCCGTTTGTTTGATTGTATCGGCATAAATCGTATTGAACTCCAAAACACACGCACCATACAAACAGCACAGGCTACGCATATTCGCTATAACATCATCAAGTCATAAGTGGAGTTGTGGTGATGCCATAACCGAAGCCCACTCGAATATCCGAAGTTTGTGATGACCTTCAGCTTTTGGCCTATTCAGGTCATCCTGCCATATTGAAAGGACAGATTAACATGATGCTCGAAAATAAAGTCGCAGTCATCTATGGGGGCAGCGGGGCAATCGGTGGAGCGGTCGCCCGCGCCTTTGCCCGTGAAGGAGCCACTGTCTTTCTGGCGGGGCGCACCAAAGAGAAACTGGATCGAGTGGCGGATGAAATTCGTTACCACGGTGGCACTGCTGAAACGGCTGTTGTAGATGCCCTTGATGAGCAGTCTGTCAATCAATTTGTCGATAGTGTGGTCAAGAAAGCCGGTTATATCGACATTTCCTTTAACGTAATTTCAGTGGATGACGTGCAAAAGCCGTTGATGGATATTTCGGTCGAAGAATTCCTGCAGCCGATTACGATTACCATGCGGACACACTTCTTAACGACTCGCGCCGCTGCCAAACACATGATCCGGCGAGGTTCAGGTGTCATCTTGGCTTTTGGTGGCGATGGCCCACAAACGGCTCCCGGTTTGGGCGGCTTTAAAATTTCGCTGGATGCGCTGGAAGGTCACCGGCGGCAGTGGGCGGTTGAACTCGGTGAACATGGAATCCGTGTTGTCACCCTCAAAACGGGCGGCATACCGGAGTCGATCCACGAGAGTTTTGCGGCTCGTGATGAGATTACGGCGGCGATTGAGAAAGAAACGCTGCTTAAGCGGGCGGCGACTTTAGCCGACGTGGGCAATGTAGCGGCGTTTGTGGCGTCCGATTTGGCGAGGAGCTTAACCTCCACCGAAGTCAATATCTCCTGTGGTGCCCTTGTTGATTAGGGTATTGCTCGATCAACAGTCATATTGGGAAACAAGTCTACATGCTTTTAGGAGTGCGAAAGCCTGAAAGCCCATAATCTCGCATAATAGAATAAGGTGCAAACCGATTGCACCTTCAAAAAATATTTATGCGAAAGTAGGCTTCTATGTCCCAAATTACGACCATTGAACGCCACATTCTTGAGCAGCAGAAACAGTTCCCCAACGCGACCGGCGCATTTACCCGCTTACTCTATGACATCGCTCTCTCTGCCAAAATTATTGCCCGCGAAACCACCCGCGCTGGGTTGGTCGGCATTCTGGGGGCATCCGATGACCACAATGTTTACGGCGAGCAGCAGCAAAAGTTGGACATTTTCGCTGACCAAACCATCTTCAAGATGAATGACCATTCCGGCCAACTCTGCGCGATGGCCTCGGAAGAACACGAGGACATCATGCACATTCCGCCGCACTTCGACAGCGGTAAGTATGTGCTGCTTTATGACCCGCTGGATGGGTCGTCCAATATTGATGTCAATGTTTCAGTCGGGACGATTTTCGCAGTACACCGCAAAATCTCAACCGGACCACACGGAACTCTGGAAGACCTGCTGCAACCGGGGCGAAGTCTGGCCGCAGCCGGATACGTGACCTATGGCTCCAGCACCATGCTGGTCTACTCGACAGGGCAAGGTGTCCACGGCTTCACGCTTGATCCGAGCGTCGGTGAATTCTTGCTCAGCCACGAGAATATTCGCATCCCGAATAAGGCTGTGTATTACAGTGCTAATCAAGGCAATGAGAAATTCTGGACGCCGGGGATGCGCCGTTATGCCAAGTGGCTGCAGGGGATTGAGGGTGAAGGCCGCAAGCCGCTCGGACACCGTTATATCGGTTCGCTGGTGGCGGATTTTCACCGAAACCTGCTGCGCGGGGGTGTGTTCTTCTACCCCGGTGATTTACAAGAACCAGATAAGCCCTACGGCAAGATGCGCCTGATGTTCGAAGCGCAGGCTATTGGGTTCCTCGCCGAGCAGGCGGGCGGCTACTGTTCAGATGGCATCGGGAACATTCTGGATATTCAGCCGCATTCGCTCCACCAACGGGTGCCGCTGATCGTCGGCAACCGTGATCTGGTCGAGAAGGCCGAGCAATATACGCGCGACTATGATCAGGAGTGGGTCGCGGCTTATCGCCCATTTCGAGAGAAAGCCGTGACCGTTTCTTAGTTCACATAGACCGCTTAGGATTCATGTGGGACTGGCTTAAATGTCACGTCCGTGCGACGCCGCTGAGGACGGTTTGCAGCAGCAGGAAGCCGCCCGCGCCAATCGCCAGCACCAGACCGATGACTATGAAGTAAGTGGCGTAGCGCACCACGCGGAAGATCTGTCGCAGTGCGAAACGCAGCAGCACCATACCCGCCGCGCAGGCCGGGATGACCAAGATCAGGAACCATACCGGCCAAGCGACACCCAGCACATAATTTGTGAACAGCCATAATACTGCGCCAAGGATACCGCCCACGACGACATCGACGATCCAGCCTAGATTCGTCACCCGCAGCAGATAAACCACAATGAAGGCCAGCAAACCGGCTGTGAAAATCGTATTGCTCAGAACATCGTTAATAATGTTTCTGATATCAGGCTGCTGACCGTTTACGCCCGCGCTCACGCCAGCGACGATGGCCGCCGTCGCAATTTGGATAGCGCCTTCGGGGGTTTTGCCCCGCGCACCGGAATACAGCGCCCGTAAAATGGCGGCAATGGGCAACATATACTGTCCACCCAGTTGGAGGATGGCGGCCAAGGTTTTAGGATCAACTGGAAGGGTCATCGTTCCACCTTTCAAGCATTTGCACTGTTTCCATTCAACCACACCTTTGTCTATTCTGGCAAAAGAACGTAGGGTGAACGTTGCCGAGGCATCTCTTCGAAAGATGAATGTGTGTTAAGATTTGCCCTGAGTGTTGACGATATGGATGGGGGTGTGGATTGCGCCGGTTGGTCATTTTCCTTATGGTGTTGGTGGCAGGCTGCCAAGCGCTGGATCAAACTACAACGTCTTTGACGCTGCCCAACCGGCTGATGAGTATTTGGGATACGGCGAAGGGGCACCTGAACAGCGCGGACGAGATCCAGCCGTTCCAGTTTGTGGCGCAGAAGGGCGATGCCATCCGCGCCCATGCCATCGGAACCGGAACGTTCCACCTGAGCCTGAAAAATGCGACCGAGACTCTTTTGGCTCAAGATACGAATCCACTCGAAATCACGCTTCCTGAAAGCGGCGCTTACACCTTACTGCTGCAAGGCTCGGCAGCAGGGGATTATGAACTCAGTTTGATCTATAGCGACCGTCCCAATCCAGCCGACTACACGCCAACGCCGACGGCAACCGCGATTGTGACCCCCAGCGCGACGCCGCCTTATTACGCACGGTTAGGAACGTTCATCCAAGAATTGGAAGACAGCCAAACTGTGAACGGCACGTTTGACGCACCGGAAGTCCAGCACGTGTATACCTTCGAAGGTCAAGCCGGAGCGTATATCGGCCTGCAAATGGAACGGGTGTCGGGTACGGTCGACCCGCTGGTTCGTCTTTATGCACCAACAGGGGATGAACTGGCATCGGACGACAACAGCGGCGGGAACCGCTCGGCGCTGCTGCAAAACGTCCAACTGCCTGCGGATGGTCTGTACAGCATCCAAGTGTGGGGACGTGGCTTCGCGGGTGGCTACCAACTGACGCTGCATATCAACGCCGAACCAGTGGCGGTCACACCCCAGTTTGAACCTACCGCGACGGCAACGGCCATGATCGAAGAAATACTGGCGCCGACGATGGCTCCGGCTGTGGCGGGGCAGTCGCTTGTCGATCATGTGCCAGTGCTGGGCGTCATCGAGCGGCAGGGGGATTTTGATCGGTATCCCTTCAACGTGACGCAGGGGCAACTGATCACAATTGGTGTCCGACCGGATGCTAACTTTAGCGTGAAGCTCGAAATCTTCGATCCGGAAGGTCTGCTGATTGCGACCGTTACCCCAGCGACTTCGAACGCGGGAGGGGATGCGCTCATCTCGGCGCTGCCTGCCGCGCTGAGCGGTACGTACACGGCGTTTGTGACGGGCGAGGCCAACAGCACCGGCGGCTACAGCATCGCCTACGGCATCGGGTTTTCGCACACGGACACGCGGCGCGGTGAAACGGTGCCTGACCAAGTTTATAACGGGAGCATCCAGCGGCGCGGATGGGGCGAACTGTGGACGCTTGACCTGCATCAGAACGATGTGATTTCAGCGGCGGCCCGCGCGGGACAGGGCGACATCGACCCTGTGCTGGAAATCATCGCGCCGGACGGTTCACTGATTTCGATGGACGACAACAGCGGCGGTGGACGGGATGCGCAGATTGTTTCCGCGCTCGCTCCGGTGGATGGGCGCTATCACCTGCGTGTGACATCGGTGAACGCCAGCGGTCAGGGGGCGTATACGCTGGTGTGGCGCATCGTCAGCCGACCGCCGACTGCGACGCCTGTTCCGGGTACGGTGCTGCTGCTGTCCTACGACGATAATGCGCTGGCGAACGCCTACCTGTATTACACTTTTTACGGACAGGCGGGCACGCAGGTGGAGATTCGTGTGGCGGCCAAACCGGGCAGTCAATTGGATGCGGTGGCGGCGCTGCTGGGGCCGGATGGGAATGTGGTGGCACAGGGAGATGACGAGGACAACAACATCAATCCGCGTTTCACGGCGACTCTGCCTGTGAACGGCACCTACCGCGTGCGCGTCAACGGCTACTTGACCAGTGGGGCATTTACGCTGACGGTGAATGCGTTGTATTAGCTTTTGGCGGTTGGCATTTAGCTCCAGAAGATACAAGTTATGGCAGCGTTGGCGGCGGCATTGGCAGCAAGCTGTAATGTCGGAACTGTCGTCACAGGCGTCAATGTCGTCAGTGGCTCAAGCCACTGCCTGAGTCAAGAACGGGCGCTAAAGCGCACAGAAAGCTGGCAATGGCAAAATGGGATTTGTGCCCGATTTGCCAATCAGGATGTTTGAAGCCCAATCGGCGGAACATGCGGCAAAGGCGGCGAAAGCAGCACATTTTGTGTGGTGACCGTGCATTGTTAAGATGCGTAGGTGAAATCCTCACCCCCAGCCCCTCTGCCACGTAGTGGAGAGGGGAGCAAAGATAAGTTCCCTGATGATTATGGTATAACAAATGCATACAGAACGGGTTACATTTTGGAAGAACATTTTGTAACTCTTTCCGGGGTTCGGCGCTAACCATTTTGAGGGAGCAGATGTGTTAAGGATGTTGGGAAACGGTTGGAATTCGGTAGAGCGGGTTTGTGAAATCAAACTATTCATGAATGTCATTATTTACAATGAACGATATGATGTGAAACATAGCTTAATCTTTTATCCAAATACGAACCTATAGCCGAGTAAAAAAAATTGGTTTCAACAAATGAACTAACACTTGTTTTAAAGAAACCTCGTAAACCTCATTTTGCGATTAGTGATCCAGACCAATGGCGGGAAGTTGAAGCAAAGCTCACCGTCCCATTTCCTAGTGATTATAAGAGGTTTATTGGAACCTATGGAACAGGAGTGATTGGAAATTTTGTCGTAGTTTATAATCCATTTTCGCCGCACAAACCTGCTGATTTTTTCCGAAATATGGATTTTTCGTTGGCGATTGAGAGAAAATTTCGTTTTATGCCATTCCCCCTTTTCCCAGAAGAAGGTAGCTTACTTCCTTTCGCATCCACTTATAACGGTGATCATCTATATTGGCTAACTGAAGGTCAGCCAGATAATTGGAAGGTGGTGGTTAGGGAAGCTAAGAGCAAGAATTATGAGTTGTATTCATGCGGAATGGTTGACTTGTTTATAAGCCTAATAGTTGCTAATCCTGATCCTAACCAAGATACATTACGAAATAGCAAAATCTTTTGGCGGTCATTTTCCAGAAGAGCATCATTCTATTCAATGAATAAGCAGTTTAAAAAGAGCTTTGAGTTTCTTAAAGAGCGCCTTATTGAACAAACTCAAACAGGTGAAAAAAGTATCAGTAAATGGACTTTTGAGAAACTATTAGCCTTTCAAGGATTTGAGATTGAAGACGAAGTTGTTCAACAAGAACTACAGCGCTGGGAGTCTATCGCATTTATTGAATTTGTAGGGGAAGATGACGTTTATTTTAAATTATAGTCGCTTCATCAAACGGGACAGGTAACTTATAGATTTAAGGCTCGCTACTGGCTTTCGTGACGACCTGATGTTTGGCGGCGTCGCTCATGAGCGGATTACGGAGCATTTCCGTCTTGTAGTCGATGCTGATGCTGGCGATATAGACGGTTGTGCCTAGGGCGATGAGGGTCAGCAGCCAACTTGCTGGCTGGTGATAACGCTGCGGAATCCGCTCCCAGAGCTTGAGGGCATAAGCGGTGGCTAAGACGGCGAGGATCGGCAGGAAGTAGAGCAAGAAGCGCCGGTCATAACTGGCGAGCAGCCACCAGAAGGCGAAAAAGGGCAGCGTAAAGATCAACAGGAACAGGTCACGGTCGGCGTTTCGCGGGCGGCGGATGACCTGAACGAGTGCCAGTACGATGCCAATGAGGATGAGCCATCCGGTGAAGCCGAGGTTTTCAGGATGGGTGATGAAGACCAACAGATTGGAGAGGCCGGGGCTGGCCTGATCCGTCCATGCGGTGGCAGGCATCAGCAAACCGGCTTCCAATAGATTGCGGGCGTACCAAGGGGCAGCCACGATGCCGCAGGCCGCTAGGGCGACAGCGAATACTTTGAGGCTAATGCGTTTGCGGAGAACGCCCAACAGCATAAACGCCAGCCAGAAGGCCACCGCAGGCAGCATGGCATTCTTCGTCCATGCGCCGAGGCCAATGGCAATGCCTGAAATCAGCGCATCAACCGGAGCGTTAGCTTTCCATGTCCGCCATGCGAAGAGTGCGCCCAAAGTGTAATAAAAGGCCATCGGCAGATCAGCATAACCGGAAGACGCCCAGCGTCCGAAAAGTGGGGCAAAGGCGAACAGCAGCACGGCAAGCCATCCGGTTCGCTCATCGTAGAGGGCTTTGCCCAAGTAAAAGACGATGCCCAAGCAGGCAACCGCCAGCAGCGCCGGAATGACCTTTGCCAAGTAGGGGTCTTCCCATCCGGAGGCTAAGTAGCTGTAGGTGTACGACAACTGCACCAGCATCGGATAGGGCCGCGTGTGGCGTACATGAAGTGGGCTTGGTCGGCATAAATGCCCAGCGCATCGGCTTTGTAGAACGGCCAGTAGATGGCGTTGAGCAGCACCGCCGCACTGACCACAATGATGACCAGACGGCCAATAATCCGCAGCCGTTTGGGTGCTGGACGCTGAACCTCGCTCTCTATCTCCTTCTTCGTGTGCAGTTCACCAGACGACAAATCAAAATCCTCACCCCCCTGCCCCCCTCTCCATTTCATGGCAGAGGGGGATTCCAGAAGGGAATTGAGGTTACGGTTACGCCACCAGAAAAATGTTCCGGGCAGGAGCGCGATGATATAGGGCAGGAGAATTGACCATAACTCGAAACGAATGCCGAGCATGCCTTCTGCCATCATGATCCACGTCAGCAGGCCGATGCCGAGTCCGGCGGCGAGAATGAGCGCCAGTCCTTTGCTGGTTGGCAGCGGACTGTGGCGGAGCAGCCAAACGGTGGTCGGGTAGGGGGCGACAAAGATGAAGAAAACGGCTGCCCAAGCGAGGATCACGTATAGCCCCTGTTTCTGGTCGATCAGCGGATGATGGAGCATGATTATACAAGCTCATCACTGCTCGACAATCCTTTCAGTTAGAGCGTATGGAAGCCACCGATGCTGTGCCGCTCTATTGAAACTGCTGCAAGAAATCAGGGTCATCGGGTTTGCGTCGGCGCAGCTTGGTTTCCCATTCACGTGCTTTGGGGTCATTGATGGCTCCCAGAACCGTTCGCGCCCGTGCGTAGTGATGCCCCTCAATCAGGGTTTTCGCAAGATCAAAGCGCGCTTGCAGGTCTTGTCGTTCTTGTTGCTGTTGTTTCTCTTGCAGGTCTTGTTGCCCCGGCTGCTCTTGATCATGCCGCCATCCGAAAAATATGACTAAGAAGAAGATGATGCTGAGAATCGGAACAATGACCTTCGCTTGTTCCCAAACAATATCAAAATCTTGTTCTCTCGAGGTCAAGAATACAAATCCGACGAGCGTTCCCGCGACAAGCGCCGAAAACACTGAACCGACAACTAAGCGTACTTTTGGCGGAACAAATCTAAGTATGTGGATAAAGACCATACAAACAAGAATGAGTAGGTCACGTCCCGCATCCCCATTCATTTTAAACCCCCACTGAAACGTCAAAATCGAATTGTGTCGCCAATGGCATCATCTGCTTATGGATAGCTCTATTGCAGTTGTCGCAAGAAATCAGGGTCGCGGGTTGTCAGTTTACGGAGGTATGCCTCCCACTCGCGGGCTTTCGGATCATCAATGCTTGCGAGAATGGTTTGCGCTAGCTGGTACTGATGCTGCTCAATATATTGTTTTGCCGTGGCGAATTGGTGACGAATGCGGCGTTCTTTCGCTGCCTGTCCCATGTCTTCTTCGATACTTTTCAGGCCTCGATACATGAAAATTAAAGTCACAATGAAAATAGCAGGAGTACCAACGATAGAGACCAATAATCCTAGCTCAAATCCCCAATCGAACAAGCCGAAGAGGTATGTAAATAAAATTGTTGCGCCAATGGCTGCTATGAATGCAATACAGAATTCAATCACGCTCCCAAGAGAGCGGTTGCCCATAAAGGGATAGACTGTTAATACGACAAACCCCAGAATGACTAAAAATCCAAAGATCGCGTCCATAGCTTATTTCCCAGAATACATCTCAAAACATCACAGTATCCAAAAGCACAAAGGCATTGTCCGGTTAGCAATAGCTCTATTGCAGTTGCTGCAAAAAGTCAGGCTCGTTCGGTGTTATGTCGCGCAGTTTGGCTTCCCATTGCCGCGTCTTCGGGTGGTTGATCGTCGCCAGAACGGCTTTGGCCTGTTCGTAGCGGCGTTCACGAAGCAAGTCTCTCACAACAGTGAATTGATTCTGTATATCGTGTTTGTCCCGTCGATTTTGAACAGAACCGAAGATGAAATAAATTAATAAAAACGTAATAATGCTTGAGAGAAGAAGCGTAATTTCGCCGTGTGAGAGCGCATCTTCAAGATTTAACTGGAGCGTGCTTATTGTTAAACACCAGCAGGTTGGCGCGATAAGCAGTGTTAACAGTAGCGCCCCTAGAATGCGTTGGACTTTTGGAGGCAGCAGACCCACGCCTTTCGCGATAAGTGAAGCAAGTAAATCCATTAAAATTCTACCAAGGATCTCGGCCATTCGCCCCCACTTTCAGAACGGGCAGCCCAAGGATAATGAGCTGCGCTTCCCCCAAAAGCACAAAAGCATCATCCGGTTGAGAATGATGCCTTCGATGGAGCGTCTATGCGTTTAGCACCAGCGTTCAACCGGTGAATGTTTTGCTATCAATTATGTCTATCGTAGCTGAGAATAAGGTTGATTCGACAGTGTAGAATGACATGTTTTGGCCCATTATTTGCCGAGGAAGGTGGCCCGTATCCCCGCGATGAGCTGCGCTTTCTGCTCGTCGGTTAAGCGCGCTTCAGGGTGGATCGGCAGGTAAATACTTTTCGGCATCTCGCCGCTTTGAATCTGGTTGACGATGTCATTGACATCCACATTTTCCTTTGCCGTGGTCGAGAAGTTCAGGTTATCCCGCCCTTCATTGATGTCGTGGTCAACCAACCATGAAAACGGCGCGACGGTGGCGTACCACGGATAGCGGGTTTCATTGCTGTGGCAGTCGTAGCAGGCGGCTTTCACCAACTGCTCGGTTTGTGGCGAATCCCATTGGAACTGTTGTTGGACGGGTGGATTACCGGGGAAACGAAGCTCAGGAATAATGCTCCCAACCGGAATGATCTGGATCACGAGAAATCCAATCCCTATCACCACAACTGCGCTGACGATCATCTTGAGTCGACGAGACATATTTCTTATTCCCTGTGGCGGATTCACAGCCTAATCTAGAGAGCCGATGCTATCTTAAGGGTGAAACGGCCTGTTTTGCAACACAATCTCTTATGCAACGTATAGACGTTTACGAGTATACTGAACCACGGCATTATCATCGGAGGAAGGACAATTTTGTGCGGCGTTTAGCGCTTTTGATCATTACAATCTCAATTACCATTCTCGCCATCAGCGGATGCAGCACTGCTCAGCAAACCAATGAACCGCCGCCGGACGCGGCCATGCTGCTGACGCAGGCCACCGATAATATTCTCGCCGTGAGTGCCCTCAAAATCATCGTTGACCGAACCGGCGTTGATTATGTACTCACCACTGATATTGGTTCAGCCACTTTCAACCGTATGGAAGCGCAGTACGGCGCACCCAATTTGATGCATGCCAAGGCCAAAGTCACGCTGCATCAACTGCCGGTTGAGATCGAAATCTTCGCCCGTGACGACGAACAGTGGTGGCGTCTCGTCGGCACCAATTGGGCCAAACAGACCTTTTTACCGGGTTTTAACCCCCGCACACTACTGACCCAGCAAGATCGTGGCCTGCGTGCGGCCTTCGCTTCGCTGGAGAACGTCACCTACGCGGGTGATGAACAGCTTGACGATGGCACACCCGTTTATCATCTAACGGCCACAGCCGACGGCGACAAAATCTCGTGGATGATGCTGTATCTGGTGCAAATTACCGGAAAAACCAAGATCGACGTGTATATCGATAAAGAAAAGAAGCTGCCTCAAAAGTTGGTCGTGGTGCAGCCGGATACCGATAAGGATAAACCCACCACATGGGATATGGAGTTTTACGACTTTAACGTCGCAGGCGATCTGACACCGCCATCGGTGACTGCGGTTCCGCCGGAAAGCACCGCCGAAGCGACCGCTGAAAGTACAGCGTCGGCAGTCGTCGAATCAACGCCGGAAGCCACAGTTGAGAGCACCGCCGAAGCGACGGTTAGTCCGTAAGCGGCTTGTCTCAAATGAGAGATAGTCATTGAGGGCAAGATATATCTTGCCCCTACAAAAGCCCATATTTTGGGATTGAAATTACCAACGAAAATGCCTTGATGGTCTTGTCTCATTGACTTAAGAGGCGAGGGCATCAGTTGTCTGTAAACGGAAAAACACAAAGACATACCGTATGACACAAAAAGCAACCCGTGCAAATGTGAATCCTTGGCTGGTCTTAGGGCTAATTTGCCTCCCGATATTTATCGGTTCGCTGGATTTGACGATTGTCTCGGCCTTCCTGCCTGAAATTCTGCTCAAGCTGGGGCTGCCCATTCAAAGCACACTCGATGAAGCCTCGTGGGTGGTGAGCGGCTATTTGCTGGCCTATGCCATCAGTATGATGTTCATGGGACGCGTCAGTGATCTCATCGGACGGCGTAAAGTTTACGTGGTGTGCCTGCTGATCTTCGTGGTCGGCTCGATTTTGGTGGCTACTGCCCACACATGGCCGACCGATCTGCTGTATCTGGCTGCGCGCCGTTTGGGTCAGCGCCCCGAAAAAGAGGCGATGACGCTGCTGGCGATCATCTTCGGACGCATCGTGCAGGCCTTAGGCGCTGGAGCGCTGGTGCCGGTCAGCTTGGCGCTGGTCGGTGATCTGTTCCCGCCGGAACGCCGCGCACAGCCATTGGGCGTGGTCGGCGCGATTGATACGCTTGGTTGGGTGCTGGGTCACTTATACGGCGGTATTCTGGTCAGCTTCTTCGCGACGCATCAGGATACCTTTACCAACCTATTCTCTGGAATCGGCTGGCCTCCACCTGATTGGCGCACGCTGTTCTGGATCAATGTGCCTTTGACGCTCATCGGTCTGGCCTTCACACTGTATGCTTTGCGGAACGTTCCGGAGCAAAAAGCCAAAGGTCGCTTTGACCTGCTGGGTACGCTGCTGATCGCCGGTTCGCTGATCGCACTGGTCGTGGGTTTGGGCGGGAACGTAGACGTTTCGCTGTCGCCGACCAATCTTCAAGAAGCCAGCAGCTTACCCCCTTTGAACGGCGGCGTGCTGATCATCTCTCTTGTCGCACTGATTGGATTCATTCTAGTGGAATCACGGCTGCGTGACCCGCTGATTAACCTCAATCTGTTCAAACGGCGGAACTTGGCTTCCGGCGCGATTATCAATTTGTTCATCGGCTTCTGCTTGATGATTGGCCTCGTCACCGTGCCAATTCTGGTCAATGTCCGTGTGCAAGACAGCACTCAACTCAGCCAAGCGGCGCTGCAAACGGGTATCTTGCTGTCGGCGCTGACCGTTCCGATGGCCTTGGCGGCGGTTCCCGGCGGCTGGCTCAGTGACCGGATCGGCTTTAAGAAAACCACCATCATCGGATTGGCGCTGGCGGTCTTCGGCTTCGGCATGGTCTGGCAAACATGGCGGCTGGATATTCCGGATGCCGTGATTGCGATTGAAATGGTCTTCATCGGCGTTGGTATCGGCTTGACCTTCTCCCCGATCAGCGCGGCGGTTATCAATTCGGCTGACGAAGATAATCGCGGTGTGGCCTCGGCACTGGTTATCATCCTGCGCCTGATTGGCATGACCATCGCAGTGGCCGCGCTCACCAACTTCGCTTTGCATCGCATCAATGGATTGGCTGCGGCTGAACTGGGTGGGCCGATGCAAAGCGGCGACCAAACGATGGAGTTCATCAACGCCTATGCTGGCATTGCCGTGCGGGTATTAGGAGAGTTGGGGTTGATCGGCGCGGTGCTGTGTGTTCTGGCGTTGATTCCGGCGGCCTTGGGCATGAAGGAAACTGCTTTGCCGCAGTCTGTGATACATGAGCGCGAAGCCAAGGCGACAGGGGATTAAAACAGACCTTTGTCAATGAGGGTTTGACGTGCCGCGATCATTTCAGGTCCATTGATACTCAAAATCTTCGCGGTTACACAACCGATGGGTGTTATGCCCTCAATTACTGCGCCGTTTAGTCGAAAGTGTTCATCCCAGTGTTGGGTGCGCGGATTGAATAATGGCGTCAACTGCTTCGTGATCGGGTCATAGCCAGCGATATTGACGCCTTTACTGATATTACAATGGACACATGACCATGCTAAGTTGACTTCGTCCGAAGAGCCGTCATGCTGTTTCGTGGGAATGATATGGTCGACGTGGAAACTCACAACCGAATAACGGTCTGGTCTGTGACAATACTCGCATCGGTGACCAGCCCGTTCGCGTACAAATCGGCGTACTATACTTGGAACGCGTGTCATGCGGATTTCAACGCTGCCGCAGCTCGCGCTTTCAACATGAAGCTGATGCGATCAAACTGCTGTATTTGTTCAAGTTCCTGACGTTCGTCATCTGCTAGCTGACCATTGCTGTTTTTTTCGAGTAAATCCTCAATGTGTTCTTGCATGGTGTCCGACAGCTCAAACGCAAGAATTTGCTCAGGGGTTGCGATTTGGGCGAGATATTCCAGAAATTCTTGATAAACCGGCACATTGATATTGATCGTCATATCAATTCAGTTCCCCAATAAACATATAAGCGCATTATAGCACGGTGTATCTTATCAAACACCACACTTGCTATCAGATAGTGTTTCCAGTACACTCATATGGAATCGGGGCGTAGCGCAGTCTGGTAGCGCGCTTCGTTCGGGTCGAAGAGGTCGTGGGTTCAAATCCCGCCGCCCCGACAGACTGAAACCCTCCCCGCAGGTAACTGCGAGGTACTCGACCCGAAACAAAAATCAAAATTCCGCTGTAATGGCGGGATTTTTGATTCTCGATCGAGCTGTGAGAGTGATGGGCATTACTCAGCACTTGGCGAAGTGGAATACATGGGATTGATACCCCTGCAAGTCCACGTACAGACCGGGGTTATGCAGCAGCGCCCCTGAACGCTCGTACTGTCCGCCGCCGTCAATCACATCGGTGAGCAGCCAGTTCGCGCCAGCCAGCTCCGGCCAATCGGTGAGCGGGACATTGGCAGTCGAACGTTGGTCACTCATGTTCACAGCGATGACACACATATCTTCTTTCGAGCGCCATCCGTAGACCACCAAATTGTGATGCGAACCGTCATGTTTACCCGCGTGCGCATGGAATTGCCGCCATTCACCCTCTTGATAGAGTGGGTTGCGGGTTTCTTCCAGCAGCTTGAGATAGAAGGCTTTGAGGTCATTGTTAGGGATTTCGTCTGGTTGGCGTCCCAACTGCACCGGCAGCTTGACCTTACGCCCGACAAACTGACCATCATGCAGCAGCGTTGCACCGGGGAGCGTGCAGACCAGTACGGCTGCCGGATACTCGCGCGGAATGCCGATGGCCGAAGCTGCCCGCTGCTCATCATGGTTTTCAATGAAGCGAACCAGCTTGCTCTGGTACTCAATCGGCGCGACCAGATGTGCGCGGATTTCACCCCGCTTATCGTCCCGAATCCGGTCATAGAGCCGCTTGTCATAACAATAATCGAAACCCAAACTCTGGAGCATCGCTTCCAAATCCCAATAGACCTCCGCGATAAACTGGAATTCGGGATACTGTTTCTTCACGTGGGGAATAATATCCGTCCAGAATTCGGTGTTGGGTTTCTCAAAGGCATGGCTGCCCCAAGTCCGCGCGAAGACTTCATTGAGCATCAGCATGGCCATATCACAACGCACGCCATCACATTGGTTGGCGATGTCGAGCAGGATGGTCAGCACAGCTTTTCGCAGTCCGGGATTAAAGGCGTTGAGCTGCGCCGTGTCAATCCAGCCGGGGTAATAAGGATCACGCCCGTGCGCAACAATCATATCCTTACCGAGCGCGTCTTTCGTTTTGAAGAAATCGCTGGGGCGTTCTTTCAGGTCTTTAGCCTGTCCGGTAATCATATATTCGGGATGGGTTTGTATCCACGCGTGATCGGTCGCGACATGGTTCGGCACAAAATCGAGGATAAGCTGCATGCCGCGCTTACGCAGCCGCTTGCGGAATAGGGCTAATCCGGTGCGTCCGCCGAAATGATCATCGACCTGATATGACCCTACCGCGTACGGCGAACCGGGTACATCTTCCGGTGTGAGGTCAGGGAGCGCTCCCCGATATTCGTGTAAATAATTATGGGCGCTGGCCCGTGCGGCAGGGCTGCGCTGCCAGATACCCATCAACCAGATTACATCGACATTGTAACGGGCGAGTTCATCAAGGATTTTATCCGGCACATTTTCCAGTGTGATAGGCCGGTTATAGCTTCGGCTGAGGGTATTGAGCCAGACGTAAGTGTTTATCTGGTAAATAAAAGGTTTTTTGGGCCAGCGATCCACAGGTATAAATCTCCCGGATGTAAAACCATACTTTACGCGGTCGATGTTCCGCCGCGTCCAATCGACGATGCCAGAGAGTGTAGGGTTAGCACGTTTCATAAAACTAACAGACATTTAACAGTTCCTCATCTACTGATATGCCTTACGATAAAATCAGACGAATAAAGTTGGTTCTGTTAGGTCGGTGGACAATCTTCCACCTCATCCGCATAATAGTCAAGAAATTATCGAGTGTATAGGGCTTAACTTCCTATCCAAGTGAGGGACAGATGATGGCAGATGGGTACCATATTACTCCCAAAGATGCGAGCCAAGTAGAGATGCTTCCCGGCGTACACCGCCGCACGATGGGTACGACTGATGAAACGATGCTTTGCGAGTTCTTCCTCCAGCGGGATGCTGTTGTACCACCCCACAGCCATATGAATGATCAAGTCGGTTATGTCATCTATGGCCGCGTGGAATATGTGGTTGGCGAAGAGTCCTTCGTCTGCAATCCCGGTGACAGTTATGCCATTCCCGGTGGGATTGTCCACAGCGCACACGCGCTTATTGATTCGTTGATTATTGACGCCTTTTCTCCGCCGCGTGACGATTACCGGACAGAGGCCCGTTAGCTCGCAGCCTGATTCCCTTACTTGGCGAACTTCGACTGATGTGATGATTGTCGGCTGATCAAGCAGCAGGGCATCTCTTCGCTTTGTGTTACAATGAGTGACAAAACTCGGCTGTGAATGTGAGGAGACGGTGTTGCAGGAGTCACCTTGCAACCGTAAAGAGCGTGCATGAAACTTCGATTGCTCGGTGTGATTATCCTTTCGCTGGTCATCAGCGCCTGTGGGGCAACCGCCCGTCAAGTGGTGCCGACGGCACGTCCCACCGCCACCCAAACCCTAACACCCACCGCTAGCCCGACTCCCGGCATCGGTACGACGCCCACCGTGACGCCGCGCTCGGTGGCTTCTGGCCCATCGCCGACGCCGTTATTTGGCCCGACGAGCACGCCTGTGGTTGTGTTAGCGACAATCACCCGTCCGCCTAATCCCAATGCGCCGCGCATCGAATTCTTCACCACCAATGTCCAGCAGGTCGAACCCGGTGGACAGGTGACTCTCTTCTGGTCTGTTCGCAATGCCCGTAACGCCATCATTTATCGGATTGATGCCAGCGGTGCGCGAGGTAACTTGTGGAATGTGCCACCTGATGGTAATCTGCCGGTGACCATCAGCCGCCGTGATCGTGGACAAGCGACCTTCCTGCTCAGCGTCGGCGAAGGGGACCTCGAAACCACTCAGTCGCTCTCGATTCCGCTTTCGTGTCCTGATCCGTGGTTCTTCCTGCCCGCGCCGGATGCCTGTCCTGCGGGGCCAGCCGAAGCCACTACCATCGTCGAAGAATCGTTTGAGCGTGGACGTATGCTTTACGTGCAGTCGCGCAACCGTGTTTATGTGCTGTTCAATGACACCCGCGCTCCGGCTTGGCTCAGTTTTGAGAACAAATTCAATCCGGCCACCGATAAAGAGTCCGAAGAAAGCTTTGTTCCACCACCCAATCTGTTCCAACCGATCAAAATTCTGGGCTTTGTGTGGCGCGGCAATGATGTGGTACGCAACCGTTTGGGCTTGGGTATCGCGCCAGAAACCCAGTACGACGGTTTTATACAAACGGTCAAGAATGGTGACAAAGAAGACTTGTATATCAACAGCGCCGATAAAAGTGTTCTGCAACTGCTTCCCGGCGGCGATATCTGGCAGATTATCACCGCAGGCTCATCTTAAAGCGCTATGATAAGACCACTAATGGTTACATCCGGTTGAGCTTTCAACCTGTTTAGGATTTATGTAGTCATATGCTCAATGAAATTGCCTCATCTCGCGAAGATCGCCCGGTACTGCGGGTGATACAAGCGCCCATATCCAAAGCTGAACTGCTGCAAAATGAACTTCGCCAGCAAATCGCCACCGTGATGGACATTCAGCACGAAGCCTTTGTTGAACCCTCAACCCATGAAGAAGAGCAGCCGGTCGAAACTGGCTTGGGCCTCAAAAGTCATTTGGTCGCCAGCTTCCAAGGCCGCTTATTAGGCGACTCGGAAGCGGCCTACGAGCAGCTTGACCAGCAGTTGGTTGCGCTCAACCATATGGCAGTGTTTCGTCCGACCGAAGCCGCTCCGGGTGAAGATGCTGCCGAATATCCGCATACTATTCACATCATCACCGGACGTGTGAATCCACAGCCCCGCC
Source organism: Aggregatilineales bacterium (assembly GCA_044226855.1). GTDB lineage: Bacteria > Chloroflexota > Anaerolineae > Aggregatilineales > Phototrophicaceae > CFX2. Next base: position 126,232 of record JBGAGF010000003.1, on the reverse strand, counting down.
CGTGGTGGCCGAACGCGCTGCTGTTCGTCGCAACCCTGTTCAGCGTGTTGTTCGTCGGTACGCAGCTTGCGCTCGGCACCTTGAATGACACCAATCCGGTGTTGGCGGCACAATTATTTGACCGTATTTTCTTGGAATTGTGGCGCGGGCTGCCTTATGCGTTGAGCTTGCTGCTGATTTTGGGCGCACACGAAATGGGGCATTACTTCGCGGCTCGCCATCACAAATTGGCGGTCACGCTGCCGTATTTTATCCCCATGCCCATCCCCGGCTTGAGCTTGATTGGAACATTGGGCGCGTTTATCCAACTGCGCCAGCCGATGCGCAACCGTAAAACGCTGTTTGATGTGGGTGCTGCTGGCCCTTTGGCCGGATTGATCTTCGCCATCCCGATTTTGCTGATCGGCCTCAGCCATGCGCAGGTGAGTGCCGTACAGCCCGGTGTCGCCTACACCTATGAAGGTGACTCGCTGATGTATGCTATGGCCAAAACCGTCATCTTCGGCCAATTTCTGCCCAGCGGCGGTTATGACGTCATGATCACCAGCAGTCAACTGGCATGGGCAGGCTGGACAGGCTTACTCGTCACCGCACTCAACCTCATACCCATCGGTCAATTGGATGGTGGACATGTTCTCTATTCGTTGTTAGGGGAACGGGCGCGGAAGCTGTATTATCCGCTGCTGGTGTGTTTAGGTTTGCTGGCGCTGGTTTCGAATATGTGGCTGTTGTGGGTGGTGCTGCTGTTATTCTTCGGGCGGATTTATGCTACGCCGCTCGATATGATCACGCCGCTGGATCAGCGACGCCGTACGCTGGCGATTATCACATTGGTGATTTTTGTGCTGGTGTTTGTGCCCGCGCCGCTGACCGAACATATTGCTGAAAACGTTCCGGTTTCGCCGCGTAACAGTGCCTACATCCTACCGATGGCTGTGCCGCTTGTGGGGGTGCTGCTCTCGCGTTTGCGGCGTCGATAACCTGTTTAGGTCAGGGGTTATAGCCGATACAGACAGCCACCGCGTCTGCAATATCACTCAATTCTTGTGATGAGAGAATGCCCAGTTTTCGTACGAAACGTTCTTCAGATAATGATTTGATCTGAAAAGCATTAGCAGCCGATTCGTTATCCAGATGATTTGAGCTAGAAGGGATAATTTTGATCATCCAGAAATCAGTGGCAAATTTTTCTTGCCAACTGGTGATCGGTACTACAATCTGGAGCCGATAGCGAAAAGCGGCATCAATACTCATCACCACAGCCGGACGCGTTTTCTGAATCTCTTCCCCAATTGTTGGGTCGAAGTTGACAAGCCAAATATCGCCTCGATTGATCCTCACACGCGGTTTATTCATCATGAAGATCAGCTTCACCGAATGCTTCAAATAATTCCACGTCTTCATCCAAGGAACGGGTAAGTGCTGCCCGTGCTATTTGATTCCGTTCTTCGGGCGGCAGGCGCATCAATTCACGCGCCGTGTAATGGCGTTTAACAGGTTGCACAGGTTCCATCGTCTCAACGATTTTGAGGATGCGGCGCTGTTGATCCTCATTCAACTGGCTGATCTTTTCCATCAATTCCTGTTCAAGTGTGGACATAAGCTTTTCCTCACGATTTTATCTCTCAGATTATAGCACCACTCATCGATGTGTTCGGCTTATCGACACAGTCAGCTTTCGTCAGTGAAAAAACCGCCCAACGTGCGATTCAACGCATCTCGCGCGATGCGGTCACGTTCTTCAGGTGGCAGGCGCATCAAATCTTGGGCGGTATAATGCCGTTCAGCCGCACCCTCGTTATCCATTGCCTCGATGAATTCCAGCACACGCCGCTGCTGAAATTCGTCTAACTGCAAGATTTTCTCGATCAGTTCTTCTTCAAGGGTCATTTTATGCCTCTTTCTCGCCGATACACTGCCTTGGCTCACGGTATAGCGATCTATAGGAACAGACCATTTAAATTATAACATTCATCGTTGCGACTTCGATATTTCCCAAAATAAAACCGCCGATATCCCAAACTTCACTTTGCATCAGCCCAATCCATCAGTAGAATTAGACTCCTGTAACATCAGCATATTTTTGATCAAAAATGGCCTCTCATGATTTGAGAGAACCGCTGAACATATTCGTGATGGTCTAAAAAATAGATTGTGAAGCACAATGGCTGATAGCCTTTTCGATAACCGTTACCGTTATGACTATATTTATCCGCGTGGACGCTCCGGTGAAACCCTTCGTGCGGTGGATACGCAGGCAGGGGATCGTCCTGTGGTCGTCAAACGTCCTGCGCCCAATGACGCGCCGCCCATCCGCGCTGGACAGGAAGTCAGCATCCTCAACGAGCGTAAAGCCCTGCAAAAACTTGCTGGACATCCGGTAGCGACCGCGCTGCTCGGTGGTGGACAGTACCTCGTCGGCGGTACAGCGCAGCAGTATATCGTCATGGAACGCGGGCAGGGCATTGTCCTCGCCGACGCCGTGCGTGATCTTGCCCAGCGAGAAGAACGCTTCCCCGAACTCGAAATGCTGGTCATCGCCGACAGCCTGCTTGATCTGCTGCAAACCGCCCACAGCCGCGACATTGTCTACAATGATGTGGACGCCAAGCACCTGTTCTGGGATCGCGACGCCTACAAACTCAAGGTTATTGATTGGGGTAACGCCGTCTTCCTCGAAGGCGACGAGATGACGCCGCAGGGCATCAGCCGCCAAAGTGATATTTTACAGGTCGGCGAACTGCTGTACTTCATCGTGACGGGCGGGGGACGCGCCGATATTCCCCGCGACGCAGGCGACGATTTCATGCTGGATTTCGGTCGGGATAACGAGCGCCTCTCGCCGCGCCTGAAGTCCATCATTAGCAAAGCCGCGCATCCCAACGCCAAGCTGCGTTACAAGACCATCGCTGATCTGCGCAAAGCCCTAGCCGATTATCGCGACCCGATGGAGCGCGAACGCAACGCCGTTTTGGGACGTATTACCGAACGCCTCAAGAGCCAGCGCAGCAAGGATGAACTAGTCGCCTTAGCGGATATGCTCAATCCGGTACTGGCCGCCGACCCCGGCCACCCGCAAACCCGTGCCGCTCAGCGTGAAGTGCTGGCCCGCCTCAGCGATCTCGAAGTCGAGTCCGATCTGGATGCCAGCCGCATCTATCTCGAAAGTGCCAACTGGCCGCGCGCCATTGATCTGCTTGACGAACTACGCGACAAATCCCGTAATGAAACCCGTACCCTGATCGAACTGCTGCTGGATTTCGCCCGTGCCCTGCATGAAACCCGTATCCAGCCCGCACCAGTCGCTATCCAAGAGAGCATCGGCCTACTGTACGATGGTCAGAATGCCCGCGCCGCGCATCTACTGGTTACGACACCCGCATCCGATAATCGCGTCCGTGCTACCCAATGGCTGCTGGCCGAGCGTATTACGGCTTACACGCCGGATATTCTATTACTCCGTCCGAACCTGTTCCGCTTGGAAACTGCTCTCAGTGCCTTAGCTGCCAATGGCGTTCAGGTCACCGAGCCGCGTGCCGTGCTGGCCGAAATCAACACCACGCTGGATCGCATCGCCGCCTCTAACACCGCCAGCTTGGTGGAACTCCGCGACGGTTACCGCCAAGTGGTGGATGGTCTGACCGCCATGAACACGCTGGTCGATACCATTAACCGCCGCCAGATGCTGCCGGATCATCAACTGCCGGTTTCCGCGCTGGAACGTGCCATGAACGCGGCGATGGCTTTAGCAGACAACATGCATGTCATCGGACGCCAAGCCACATCCAGCCCACGTGACGCCGTTCATGCCCTCGATGGCAGCCGCGCCATTGACCCTACCAATCCGGCATGGGACAGCCTTGGACGGATGCTCGACGGCCTGTATGAATTGCTCGGTTCCTACCAGACTTATGTTCCCGCCGCCGATGGCTCTGATCTGGCAGGCTGGTTCGAAACCACCGCCCGTGATCTGACGCCTTTCCGTGACCGCCTGTTTGATGAACTGCTAGTCAGCATGATTACGGGTCTTGATACCGCCCGCCAAGCGTGGACGACCTACGCCGAAACCACCATCCAAGGTGACCGCTTAGGCTCCATCGAAGCCCTGACCGATGCCATTGATGCCGTCAGCACCATTAGCCCGACGCTGGCCGGATGGCTCAATCAGGTGCGTACCATCGTGACCAATGCGCAATATGTGGAGCGCCACGCCCTTTTTGGTGGATTAGGCCGCGCCTTGGCCGATGGTTGGGAAGCCTATGATCGTGGACGTTTAGCGGATGCCGAACGCCTCGGCCAGCAGGCCTACGAAATCGCCCGCGATGATGCCCAGCGTTTTGCCGCCGGACGTCTGCGTGAACTCAGCCGCATTTCTCGGGATTGGGTGGAACGTAACGGCGCCAGCAACGTCAAAGGCACGCAGGCCGCCCTCGTTGGATTGGAACACCTTTACACGCCTGACGAAATCACGATCCGGGATAACTTCTCGGCGCAGATGCCCAGCAAAGAGACCTACCTCAAAGCCATGGGCAAAGGGTTGGTCGAACTCTTCGGACGCAACAGCACCGCCGCACCGCATATCCTGTTTGCCAACTTCATCCTGCTCGGTGTGTTGGACGCGAATGAAGGCCGCGTCGATGATGCCGACTTCTGGAAGGAAGCCGCCCTGCGAACCTTGGGCGAATATGCCCAGCGCCATGCCTTAACCCGTGCTTTGGCCGACTTTATCGACCGTCGCACCGAACTCAACGCTGGCGCAGAGCTGCTTAACGCCGTCAATAATCAGGCTGCCATGCCGACTATCGAAGTCACGCGCAAAAAGCTGGAAGAAAACCCGCAGGCGCGCACGCTCTCTGCTGGAATCTACAGCCTGCGCGAGATGGAAAACGCCCTGCGTGATTGGTCAGATGGCGAGTTCCGTTCGGCAGGCATCAAGATCGAAAACGCCATCAACGCCATCAACGAGGTCGAGCAGGCCGCCGCCATCACACTGACGCCGTACCGCTCGTGGTTGATGGAACTCCAAGCCGGAGCCGCCGAACTCCACAATCAGTTCCGGCTGATGCAGACCGCCATCGACACCAAACCGGTTGATCCACAGGACAATATCCGCAGTGCCATGCGCCGCATGGTTGACCTGACGACCCGCCTCTTAGGCGAAAACTACACGGCGTCTCTTCGCGGCTGGCGTGATACTTACGAGTCGTTCCTTGAGGTTTATACCGATAACATCCGCCGCAGCGAGAAGCTCAACCGCTTCAACCAGTTGTTTCGCGCCATGTTTATCGACCGTCATCCAGCTTATCCGCTCTACCGTCACTGGTACGACCTCACCGACAACTCACCGGAGTTTCCCGCGCCGCCCACCAATGAACCGACTCCGCGCGTTGATGAAGACGCCGAGATTCCCGAATATACCTATAAAGGCTCGCGTTACAGCGACGAGCCAGAAGCCGCCGTAGCGACTGACACTGAAGCTCGCCGCCGTCTCCCGCTGCCGCTGATTCTGGTCGGTGGGGGAATCGTCATCGTGGCGATCATTGCCATCGCTGCGACGGTTCTCAATCAAGGCGGACTCTCCGGTGTCGCCGTGACCATTACCGCTACCACAACGGTGGATGTATCCGCCACGGAAGCGGCCCTACAACCGACCGCCACCACCACTATTGATCCCAATGTCGGCAGCGCTCTAAATTCACAGTTGGCCTCGCCCACGTTTGTCTCGTTGGTGGGCGATCAACCGACGGCGACGCTGGTACCATCCGCCACGCCGCAGCCCAAGGAGCCGACCCTGCCGCCGCCTCCGCTGACGGAAGCTGTTTCGACACCCACCGATCAGCCGCCCAGTGCCACACCGACCCAAACGCTGACGCTCACGCCCAGCGTCACGCCCACGCCGACCAATACCTCGACGCCCACCAACACGCCAACGCCCACCTTGCCGCCGCAGGGCTTACAGGGGCCGCAGAACTTGCTGACCACCTTCGATACACTGCCATCCGTGCCATGGGATGCCAACCAGTTCTTCAAGGTGACGACCCTCAACCAGACTTACTGGCGTTTGGGATCGGAAACCAGTGGCGACAAGGACACGCTGTTCCTGACCATTCCGTCCGAACTGCTGGAAACCTATTACGGCAACAACGCCGCCAGCCGTATCCGCCGCATGGAAGTCGAACTGACGCTGACCACCTTCAACGCCGCGGTCATCTCGCCCGATCAGGTCTATTTCGGTGCGCTGTTGCAGGATGCGTCGGACGCTAATCAGAGCGCAGGCGTCAACGTGCAGTTGGTGCAGCCGGGAGTCATCAAACTCGGACAGCGTACCGGCGAAAAAGTGACCAACTTCAGCAATCAAGCCGTCAACGTGGTGGTCGTCCGTGTTCGCTTGGAGCGCGACACCAAGACCGGTGCCATCACCGCCTATGCCAACGGTGCTCAGTTGGGGCAGCCCATTCCGTTCGTCCGTGCTGATGCGCCAGTGCTGCCCGTGCTCTTTGTCCGCAGCGGCGGGGTCATCGTCAGCGTCACTGGCTCCGGTTGGGTGCTCACCTTACGTTGATTTATTCCCTCCCCTGTGTTTTGGGGGAGGGTTAGGGTGGGGGTATCTTCGCCTGCGAACGTGATGATGGGGGCTAGGGTAGGGGTATACATCTAATGCCGCTGCTGGAAATGTTTTATACCGTCGGCTACCCCCACATTGATCGCGCTATCGCCGCTGTTGTGACGCTCTATGAAGCGGCCTTTCCTGAACGCATACGCGGATACTATCTGGTCGGCAGCCTGAGTCGCGGCACGGCTACTGCCAACAGCGACATCGATATGGAAATCATCTTTAAAGAGGCTTTCTTGGCGGATGAGCGCCAGCGCCTTGATGCCATCAAACAGGCTAGCCGCGCTTTATCACCGATCCATTTGGATCTTACCGCTCGCGATGAGGTGTCGCTGCCGCAGGTCGATACCGTTGCTCTCAAAACCGCCAGCACGCTGGTTTACGGCGAGGATACCCGCGCTTCGATACCGCTGCCCACTATCGAAACCTATTTGCGCCGTGTTAGCAGCCCGACCCACCGCGCCCTGACCTCCGAGTTTCGCACGTTACCTGTGAGTGTGCCGCTGACCTATCCCCAACCGTATGTCGAATTTTACGGGTATGTGCCCACTGATCCCGACCATCCCCACACCGTTTGGGGAACCAAAATCTGGGTCTTGGACATCGGCTGGATGGCGACCTTTCTCCTTGCTTACCAGAAGGGCACGTTCGTTCCCAGCAAAGATGACATGCCGCGCCTCTACCGTGAACTTATTAACGACGCGTGGACGTCATTCATCACCGATTTGCACGACCTCTGCCGCCTTGAATGGCAGTATGCTATTCCCACCAAGTCCGCAGACCGTGCGCGACTTCGTGCGCTTTGTGAACAAACGCTCGCGTTCGAAAACCATGTCATGGGCTTTTATCAGTCGTGGCTTACACACGAACTGCATCACGGCGATGCATCCCTCGCCGCCGAACGCCTCCAAGCCTTCGTCCTATGAACGAGATTTACCCCAACCACTCCGGCAGCGGGGCATCTCCCATCGCCCCTTTCCACGCCGCTTTAAACACGTCCTCGCCGATTTGGTTACGCAAATCCATCATACCTTCTTCAATCCACGGCAGCCATTGAAGTAAACCAATCTGAGTAAAAACATCATGCGCGAATAAGATTCCCTTGATTGCTTTGTCATTCCTTCCCAAAGCCGCTAGTGTCGGCCACATCCGTCTCCGGTTATTTGCTTCTGAGTATAGATCAGGCAAAGAGTGATACAACTTGATTGACTGTTCATACTGAGTAATAGCGCTATCCCATTGCTTTTCTGATTGGTCAAGGTCGCCTAAGGCTTGCAGGGTGTTGGCCTCGCCGCGGCGGGAGCGGATAAGGCGATAGATTTGCAGGGCTTGGGCATAGTTTTGGCGGGCATCGGCATAGTGGCCTTCTGATTGATCAAGGTCGCCTAAGGCTTGCAGTGTATTAGCTTCACCGAGGCGGGAGGGGATGAGGCGGAAGGCTTGCAGGGCTTGGACGTAATGGGCGCGGGCATTGGCATAGAGGGCTACCATGTGGTCAAGATCCCCTAAGGCTCTCAGGGTGTTGGCTTCACCAAGGCGGTCAGGGATGAGGCGGAAGGCTTGCAGGGCTTGGACATAGTTTTGGCGGGCATCGGCATAGTGGTCTTCCCCGAGGTCAAGATCGCCTAAGGCTTGCAAAGTATTGGCTTCGCCGAGGCGGTCAGGGATGAAGCGGAAAGCTTGCAGGGCTTGGGCATAGTTTTGGCGGGCATCAGCATAGTGGTCTTCCCTGAGATCAAGGTCGCCTAAGGCTTGCAAAGTATTGGCTTCGCCAAGGCGGGAGGGGATTCGCCAGTAGGTGGCGAGGGCTTGGGCGTAGTTAGTGCGGGCGTCGGCATAGTGGTCTTCCATGTAGTCGAGGTCGCCTAAGGCTCGCAGCGTATTGGCCTCGCCGAGGCGGTCAGGGATGAAGCGAAAGGCGGTGAGGGCGGCCTCATAGTTTTGGCGGGCGTCGGCATAGTGGGCTTCCATGCGGTTTAGGTCGCCTATGGCTTTCAGGGTTTGCGCTTCACCAGCCGCATATTCAACTTTTGTGGCGGCTTGGTTGGCTTTGATCAATGTGTCCCGCCAGATGTCATACGATACCCGGAGCTGCATGTAATGATTTAGTGCCGTTGCCAGATTACAGGCCGCTTCCGCTTCATGCTCAAATCCCCATGCCAGTGCCGCCCGCACATTCTCCCAATCGCGCTCAATCAGCGGATGTCGTGTTTCATCATTGTTTGTTTTGTGGTCGCCGTGCAAACCGTTGTAATAAACAAAGTGCGCTGCCCGTGTCGCTTCATCCGGTGTCAGCACTTCCAGCACCAATCCATCAACCCGGTAGCGGGCTTCATTCCCGTCGGCCTGCATCGTCATGAACTGCCATTCTTGCAGCCGGTTCCGCGCCGTCCGCAAATCATCCTCCCAGCTAGTTCTCTCCCCTGCTTGCGGGGGAGAGTTAGAGAGGGGGTTGGTGATCGCCCCCGCCGCTTCCATCGTGAACGCTCCCCGGAAGACCACCAACTGACGCAGCAGTTTCTCCGCTTGGTCGTCACCTGTGGCCGCCGTCATCTGCCGCAGCGTCTTGTGGATCATCTCGTCCAGCGCTTTTTGGACATCTTTGCTCTGCAAGCCCTGTAACTGCTTCAGTACATCCTTTGGTGCTTCGCGTTTGGTCTGCTTCACCGCCCATTCCATCAAACGCGGGTGCATTAAGGCCGCTTTCGCCAGCGATTCGGCCTCGCTGTGCAGGTCATAGGGCGACTCGAATACTTTGCCCATGTCCAGCAGGATTTGTACCGCCGTCTTGACTTCGCTAATGGCTTCCGGTCGCACCACGCCCAGCGGCTCGATCTCTGCCCACTCCGCCCGCCCTGTCAGCAGCACCTGTGCGCCTGCCCGCAGCAGCGTTTCCACCAGCTTGCAGTAATCCTCCCGCCGTGCGTCGTCCTCGGCGCTCTCGGCGTTGTCGATCACCACCAGCGTCTTTTCCGGCTTCAGCTTGCCCAGCACATCCTTGCGCGGCGCGTCGTTCGCCATTTCGAAATGTTCGCGCAGCCCGGTAATCACATCTTCCGCGCTGCTGATGTCGCTCACCTTGTGCCACACCGCGCCTTTGGTGTCGGTGCTGCGCAGTGCCGCTTCTGCCGCCAATCGTGACTTGCCCCGTCCGCCCACACCCACGACCATCACCGGCTCGCGCTTCAGCTTGTCCAGTGTTTCCTTCAATTCCGCGTCACGCCCGCTCATCGGGATATTCAGCAGTTTCCGGTCTTCAATCCCGCTGATCTTGCGCGGTGGCACCAGCGGCGCGTCTGCCGGAGCGTTTTCGCCCCGCATATAGGCCGCCAGCGTGCGAATTCCGGCATCCCAATTGCTGTGCAAATCCACCCACTGCACAATCAGCAGGCGTGGGTTAATGTCACGAACCGCGATGTCATCCACTTTGGCGACGTATAGTGGTCGTTCTGTCGTCAGCACATAATTCCACTCGGCGACGATTTCATCCCGCTTGATGGTATTTTTCGAAAGCACCAGCAAACCCGCATCACAGGCTTTCAACGCCTCGTGCAGCGCGTCGCGGAAGTTGTCTTCCGGCGGCTTCAGGTCTTTGTGGTCAACCCACATGTTCAAGTCGGTCGCCGCTTCCAATTCGTCATGCAGCTTGCTCACAATGCCGTCGTCTGCTGTCGCATGGCTGACAAAAATATGGCTCATGGTTTCCGTTCCGTCTCAGCGCCAAATCGCTAGGGTAGAGGTCGCAAAGTTCGTGTCGGTCTCTCTAATTCCCCTCGCCCTGAGGGAGAGGGGCTAGGGGTGAGGGTTCAATCACCACGTAGATCTTAACCACCATGCGATCAATCTTATGACTTGGGTTTAGTTTAAGTTTGTCCACAAACCATAATTATACTGTCCCATAACGTTTCCCGCCCGACCCTCGCCTCCAAAGTTAGAGCCAATCCGCGCAAACAGTTACAAAATGTTCTTCCAAAATGTAACCCGTTCGTTCACATATATTCGTACAATGAGTACAGGATGGCATGTAGGGATTTGCCGGTGGCAAATCCTGTGCTGGCAAACCTCTGCGCGACATTCCACCGCACCTTAAAAAACGCAACTGTGCTGCCGCCATCGCCGCCGCCATTTTCCAACCACGATCACCGCCAAATTTGGTTTTGGGCTGACGACTGAAAGCGGGTGACTGATTTGACAATCTTGGCGGCGGTACCCTCTTCGCCAAAAGCGCTGCGTTTCCAGCCGGGCCATCCGCCGAATGGACACAAATTTTGCCAATTATCGCCAATAAGTTGACGCGATTTTGCCAATTTCGCCAAACAAAAAAGAGCGTGTGTACGCCCTTCTTTGATCTCTGTATTATCTTGGCGTTCTTGGCGCCTGTGCGAAGCCTCCCTGTGGGATGGCGGTTAATCTGTATGGCTACTCAATCAGCGTCAGCCGCGCCCAGTTACCCTGTTTGCTGGCCGCCGCCTCGATCTCTTGCAGCGATTCCAAATTGTCCGTTTCGTCTTCTTTACCGAAGACCTTTAGCACATCGTAATTGGTGTTGCGCTGCGCCGGAATAAAGCCCGCCGCCCGGATTTGCCGGTGCATCTCGCTCGGCAGCATGATCGGGCTGGCCTTGGTGATCGCACCTGCCGCGCTCACCACGTTCTCTTCGATCATGGTGCTGCCGAAGTCATCCGCGCCGAAGTGCAGGGACATCTGCCCGACCTTCGCGCCCTGCGTCGGCCAGCTCGCGCTGATGTGGGGCAGGTTGTCGAGGAATATCCGCGCAATCGCCGTGTGCCGCAGATATTCGGTGCTTGTCCCGCCGTATTCATCGGCGAACTTGCTCCGGCTCAAGGGCGTGCCTTCAATCTGCACCGTCCAGCTAATGAAGGCGTTGAAGCCCGTGCCGAAACGCTTCAGGCTGTCGTCCTGTTCATCGCGCAGACGCTGCAGGTGGTTCATGCGGTTCCGCAGTTCTTCGCGAAAGCCGATCACCATCGTCGCGGTTGTGATCAAACCCAGTTCGTGCGCCACCTTCATCACGCCGAACCAATCGTCGGTCATGATCTTCTTGGGGGTCACACGCTTGCGGATTTCGTCATCCAGAATTTCACCACCGCCACCCGGCAGGCCCATCAAACCGGCTGCCTTGAGTTCGGTCAGCGTTTCTCTCCACGTCTTGCCGCCGATCATGCTCATGTATTGGATTTCGCTGGGCGAGAAGGCGTTAATCTCGATCATCGGGAAGGTTTGGTGAATCCAGCTCACCAGATCAATGTAGTAGCTGTAAGGCAAATCCGGATTATGCCCGCCTTGCATCAAGATACGGGTCGCGCCCAAGTCCAGCGCTTCTTCGATCTTGTGCCCCAAAATCAGCTTGTTGTTGACGTAACCCTTGTCCTTGTCACCGGGGAGGGCATAGAAGTTACAGAACTGGCAGTCCGTCACGCAGACGTTGGTGTAGTTGATGTTCCGGTCGATCAAATAGGTCACCAGATCACCCGGCACGAGTTGCTGACGCCGCGCGTTAGCCGCGTCTGCCAAATCCAGCAGTTCCGCGTGCTGGTAAATGGTCATGCCCTCGTCATAGCTGATGCGCTGGCCTTCATGTACTTTTGCGAGGATTTGATCAACCTGTGCCTGCACTGCCGGTTCGTTTGTCGTCATGTTGCTTCTCCGTGTCTATTGGCGTGGTTCCAGATACTGCCCGCGCCGCATGCCTTACTCGTCCGCCAAAACCTTCTGGTCGACTGTTGTCCAGTCAATTGAGTGATCGATGTCTTTCAAGAACGCGACCGCCTCATCTATCGTATTGAATGATCGGGTTCTCAACCGGAGGAGCTGGCGCGCTACATCCGTTGTGAACCGGATAATCTTGTCCTTTTCCCCGACTGTGATATTCCAGCCCGCTTTGGGGTGCGGCTTCACATTCGAGACCGTTTTCATGACCTCTTTGATGTTGATTCCCTTGGTCACACGCGAAGTATCCGCGATCACATGTACAAGCGACCTGCTGCTCAAATCAGACAGTCGATACGCATCATCGATGTACTGCTGCATATCCGCTACCGTTGTTTCACCCCAGAATTGGACGTAAATTACTGTTTCAGGAACATACCATTGAGTTTTAACAGGCATTGGGAAAACCCTCTAATATTACGATTATTTCAATCGTATCCCATAATGCCTGTTTGAAGAAGTTAGACTGCTTGTATGCTAGCTGGTTCGCCCCAAAACTCCAACATGTCCCACTTAAATCCATCCAGCGCGGACTCCAGAAACAACTTCAACCCCGCCAGATCAGCTTCGGTCAGATTGTAACGCAGGTCGCGCAAATAGCGCCGGCATACGCCCGCCGGTAATCCCAAGCGTCCCGCGTATCCATGCGCCAACGTATCGCGTCCGGCTTCCGTCAACCCCATCGCCGTCGAAGCATACAGCGCCTCAAAAACGCCAGAATCTTCCAAAGCCTGTGCCTTGTCTTTCCGCGCCGCCCACACCGAAAATGTGAAAGGCAGTCCGGTCATCTTCAGCCATTCATCGCCGAGGTCATAGATATAAGGGAGTTCCCAACCTGTGGGGCTGCTCAATGCGCGATGATGCACGCCTTCAACCAGCGCGTCATCACCGATAATCAACGCTCCCTGATGCTCGGCTAACATGCTCGGTAGATGTTGCTTTGTTGTGGTGAAGGTCGGCTCTATCTGATAGCGTTCCTTGCACAGAATTTTGAGCAGGGCGACGCTGGTTGCCGAATGGTCGGTGAGGGCAATCGACTTGCCATCCAACTCGCTCATATCCGACGCCCACGAGAACAGGAGCACGGTCTTCACCGCGCCCAAGCTGGCAATGCTCAACCCCGGCAGCACGATATATTCATCGGCATGACGCGCGGTTTCAATCGCCGAAATCGGGGCAAGATCAATCTCGCCCGCCTTCAACATGCGGTTCAATGCGGAAGGTACGCCCCGCTCGAAATGCACATCCACATCTTGCAGCCGCTCGGCCAAATCATAGTGGAATGGCATCGTATTCAGATAGTCTATCAGTCCAATGTTGAGCATTTTTGTGCTCAGCTTTCTTTGATAATCAACGTTATCTTAAGCGCAAAGAAAACTGCCTATTTAAAAAGAGTCACTCACTAAACCACGTTTTGGGGTCAATGGTAACCCCACCCAAAACAGCTGAGACGAACGGTTGGCTGCCGTCGTAGATGCCCTGTTGAACAAATTGGTCATCTTGCAGCACATAAACTTCGACGAACTTTGCCTCAGGGTTGACCATCCAGTACTCGCGCACACCATGTTTTTGATATGTTCGAAACTTACTTCCACGATCATTCAGTTCGGTTGAAGGCGATAGAACCTCAATTACCAAATCAGGTGCGCCATGCCAGTAACGACCATCTGGTTTAAGAATACAGACTTTGTTTTCTGGACTAACCCAAAATAAATCAGGCTCAAAACTATTCCCGTCATCAAAATGCAAACCACTTGGCGCAACACAAAGTTCTCCGTTGTCAGACAAAAACTGGAGAGAAAAGATGATTTTCATGAGCACTTTTTGATGACGAAACAAGGGCGGATTCACGACAATCTCTCCATCGATGAGTTCCACAATCTGATTCGACTCTGGAAGCGCCGCATATTCAGCAAAGGTTGTTCGGGTTTTGACGGGAATATCCAATGTCATTTACCTCACTGACTGAGCCAGAACGTCACCACCAGCCCGATCATGAGCGCCAACATACCTGCCGCCATCATGAATACCATCTGCAAAGGACGGATGACCATGGTTTGCCAGCTTAGGCTGTCTTCGGACTCTTGATTCACAATCCAGATTTGCTGCTCACCGTGGTTAATCGTCGCGCCGATCATACGCCCGATAACGCGGCGCAGCCACGGCTCGACCACACGGAAATAAAATACCAACCATCCCCCGCCGATTAGGAAAAAGGCGGCTGCACCAAGAAACAACGGGGATACTGAAGCGATCATGTTCTCACCTTACTCATTTTCTGTCGGGGAGTATGAAGTTTTGCTCCCCGACCCAATACGATTTACGCAAATACTTCAATTTCATTGTAAACCGTATCGCGCTCAACGGGCGTATAGCCTGCCGAGCGAATGAACTGCATGAGCTGCGGTACGGTCATAGCTTCTTTCTTGGCACCGGCATCCTTATAGATGTGTTCCTCGATGATCGTGCCGTCCATGTCGTTCGCGCCGAAGTTGAGTGCCACCTGTGCCAGTGCCGGAGTCAGCATGACCCAGTAGGCTTTGATGTTGGGGATGTTGTCCAGCATCAAGCGGCTGATGGCTAAGGTCTTAATGTCATCGACGCCTGTCGTCCACTGCCGACCTAGCTTGCGCCCGAGGTTGTTTTCTTCGGGATGGAAGGCCAGTGAGATAAACGTCTGGAAGCCGCCGGACTTGTCCTGCTGCTCCCGCAGGGCGATCATGTGGTGAATGCGGTGTTCGGGCTTCTCGATATGCCCATAAAGCATGGTGGCATTGGTCTTCAGTCCCAGCCGGTGCGCTGCATCATGTACCGCCAGCCATGTCTCTTGATTGGCCTTCTCGGGGCAAATCTTCTTGCGCACATCCCAATGGAAGATTTCCGCGCCGCCACCCGGCATGCTGTCCAGCCCAGCCTTAACCAATTCCTTGAGCACTTCCTCGTGTGACATATTGGTCAGCTTGGCGAAGTAATCAATTTCAACGGCTGTGAAAGCCTTCAGATGAATCTGTGGGAATTCCTTCTTCAAGGTTTCCAGCACATCGAGGTAGTATTCAAAGCCCAATTCGGGATGCAGACCGCCGACGATATGGAACTCGCGGACGCCCGCTTCCACTGCCGACCGCACCTTATCGGGAAGCTGGTTCGGCATAAAGGTATACGCGCCGTCTTCTTTATCACTGGTGCGTGCGAAGGAGCAGAAATTGCAGTGGAAGGCGCACACATTGGTCGGATTGATGTGGCGGTTCTTGTTGAAGTAGACCTTATCGCCGTGCAGACGTTTCCGAACCACCTGCGCCAGTTTGCCCAGCTTAATGATGTCGCGCTGCTCGAACAACCACACGCCTTCTTCATGGCTGAGACGTTCCGCAGCATTCACTTTGTCGCTGATGCTCTTCCAATCGGTCATTTCAAAAATACTCCTCAGATGGTTTGGCGAGGTTCGAATTCCGGCGAGAGTGTCGAGTTACTACCCGGTTTGAGTTCAACCCATTACGTGACGTTCGCAACTTTCACGAAATTGTAAATGTTCTGAATTTCACGATTATTGTACAGCTGATTCCCATGAGTGTAAAGCATCCTTAGCGAATTTTCATCTTTACATTTTGCAGATATAAGGTCTCAAATTTCCGCAAAATGTAAAAAGTGGCGGAAAAGAATTAAGGTTTTGCACAAACCTAATCTAAACCCTCGCCATGACGAATTTCCTAACTCTTTTTCTTAGTATCTAAGGGTATGATACAAGTACCATTTTAGTGTGAATTGGAATAGTGAAGTAATGACATCACAACTGCGCCCGATGACAACCTGCCAACAATGCGGTCAAGAGAATGCTGAAGGTTATACCGCTTGTGTTAAATGCGGTCATCCTTCGCCCCTCGCGAATCCTCAGTCACAAGCTGCGCAGCAAGTGACCTACTTCATTAAGTTCCTCGTCGAAGGTGAAGAACTCCCCTTAACGCTCACACCGTCGCAGCGTGCTATTATGGGACGTCAAGCACCCTTTATGCTTCAAATGCCTGACGTGGACTTGACCGCCTATAACGCCGCTGAACATGGTATTTCCCGTGTTCATGCCGTCATTGATTGCACTCGAAATGGTTTGCAGATTTCCGATCTCGACAGCCGTAACGGAACCTTCGTGAACGGCGAAAAACTACATCCCTATAATGCCCATATCCTGCGCAATGGCGATACCGTGCGCTTGGGGAGCTTATCCCTTGAAATCGTCATAAAAGCGGAGCGTCGTGCGCCCGTCGAACCTACACCCGCGCCCAGCCAACGCAATATTCCTGCTGAACTTCAACCCAAGGTCACCCGTTTGCTGAGCCTTGCCGCCCAACTCAACGGGAACTTAATGAGTCCCGTACCCGTTCAAATGTCGGGTAATAACTCGCCCACGTTGAATAAGGCGAACTAAACACCGCCGTCACCAGCGCCGCATTTGCTAGCGTAACGGGAGCAATCTCGTTACGCTGATTAGCCACTGTTACCGCCTCTTCGTCCACTTTCCCTTCAATCAACCGAATCAACGTTTTTCCATCCGGTGCGACAAAGATCACTGACTGCGGTGCCTGTGCTTCGCCGGTAATCACACGCCATCCGGTGGGTACGCTGGCGCTGAAGACCGCCCCTGAGTAAGTGTTATTAGCAATCACCACTGGAGCACCCGGCGTGTTACGCAAGTTGTCCGGTTCATGCGCCGGAATGCAGCCGCTTATCGCCTGCAAAAGCAGCAGCCCTAAACCCATGATAACGATCTTGTAGCTGGCGACTGATGACTGGCGACTGATGACGGTCAACTTGGTCACGGCATTCTATTCGGCGTATCGGGATTGGTCGCCATATCGCGGGAACGGGGATCGCCGCACCAGATGAAGCCCGCCCAGCGATCAATCTTCCACGACCCATCAGCCGCTTGCGAGACATGGAAATAGCTGCACACGCCGCTAGCACCTTTGTCCTTCTCGTAGGTGGCGATGACTTCAATATCCCACGCGGTGCCATCCGGAACAGCACGGCGAAACACAGCAGTTTCCATCCCGCCCCATTCTGTGGGTGCATAGCCCATCACACAACCGGACGGTTTGCTATCTTGACATTTATCTTCAACGGCTTTGGCTAACTCTGGGCTGAGCAAGGGCAGTGCCTTGTCATCATTGCCATGTCCGGCAGCATTCGCAAAGGTCGCCGCCACATCAAAAGCCGGATTGGTCTGTGGGGGCGTTAAGGCTACGGCAATCAGGACGACCGCCGCCACAACAGCAATGATCACCAGCCCAATCCATAAAGAACGTTTTACCTGCATACCGACCTCAAACCCATTTCGCGAATAGATTATTTATTAAACTGCTCGCCCGCTGAAATAGGAATAGGTAAGTTGTTTTCGCGCGGTGGGAACGGGCACATCGCGAAGTGAGTGAAGGCGCAAGGCGGATGATAGGCCTTGTTGAAGTCTAGATCAATCGAGCCATCACTCTGGATGGGCGCATACATGAAGCGTCCCGCGCCGTAAGTGGCTTTGCCGCTGGTCTGGTCACGGAAGATGAACCACAGACGGTTGCCGGTGGTTTCAAAGGCTTCTAGACGGCGGCGCTCGCCCAGCAGATCAAACTCCACATAGCCCACATTTTGCAGGATGCTCACCAGCCCTTTGGAGTTTTCCACCGAGACCGGCTGCTTGGCTGGATGCGGCGTAAAAGTCGCTTTGACGCGATACTGCGGATCGACCGGAAACCACTTACGGCCTTTGAAGTTCAGCCGCACCGGATTGTTGGCATCCCGCACACGGACGAAAAACTCACCGTCGCGCTCGATCACAAAAAAGGTGACCGACCCATGATTGACCAGCGGCATCTCGCCATCATGATGGTTGTTGTTGAGGGTATAGATTTGCCCCACAACTGCTTTTTGGTCATCGATCTTAATCTCAGGATGGGTGACCTTCATCGACGCGATTTTGTTTTGCACCGTAATCACACCGATATGAGCAGGAACGCTCTCGGGTAAATGGGCATTACAATCGGCGGCGCTGCCAATCGTGTTGTCGCCCTCATGGAGCGGTTCCAAGCCGACCAATGACAGCCAGCTATCTGGCGCGCGCAGTTCGGTTTCCACCTGCTGCTGCCAGTCATGAATTTGCTTCTCGTAAACTGTTATCGTACCCGTAACCACTGCTGACTCCTTAACCGTCGCGTGAATTGTGAATAATGTTATTTGCGCTGTGAATTAGACGCTTTATCCCGTGCATCTCTTAGGGCGTCGCGCATTTTAGCGCTTTCCTGCACCGCATTAACGGCGATCATACCATGCCAACCGGGGGTGTTCATATATTCCACACAGACCACACCCTCATATCCGGAAGCCTGTATATCTTTGACCACCTGCGGAACGTTAATCCGCCCGCGCTCGAACGGCGTTTGTAACTGTGCCCGCGCTGCCTGACGGATTTGAATATGGCGTGTTTGAGGCAGCAGCTTGATGATCTCCTCGTGGAAAACATCCTGGCACACCATCTGCGCCCAATCCAAGGTCAGCGTGAGTCCCGGCACATCTTTGACCAGCTTCAGCGCGACTTCCGGGGTTTGCGCCATCGAATCCATATGCGGCTCGATGCTGAGCGCCAAACCCGCCTCTTTACCCCACTTGACCATATCCCGCAGCGCCGCCGTAACTCGATCAATCGCCTCCACATCTTCCGCCGGATGGACAAGCCCCGGTGACAGGGTAATCCCAGGTGTACCCAACGCCACCGCGAAGGGCAGCAGCGCCTTAAATTGATCCAGTTCTTTCTGGCGGCGGGATTCTTCCGGCAGCGAGATGCGCGGCAGCATCAGATATAAATCACTGACTTTGAGGTTAAATAACTCCAAATCAGCGCGGATGTCCGCCGCTTCTTTGCGGGGATTTTCCGCCGCGCGTGCTGTGTTCAGGTTCGAACCGCTGCCAATATCGACATAACGGAAACCCAATCGGGCAATCGTGCCTAAGGCTTCGGGCAGTGTCAAATCGGTAAACGCCCATGTGTGACAGGCAAACTCAAGCATAAATATTCCAGTCGCAAGCCGATGGATTATTGTAATACAAACACAACTTGCTTAATCATACGGCGAATAGGGCGAGCCTTCAACGTAAGATCATGAAGTTACGAGATTAGACCTTGTCGCATCTACTATGGAGTCTACGCCATCAGTTTATAGGAAGGCGACGAAAATGATTAAGGCTTGTTGGTGGTTTACGGATACAAATAGGGATGTTCCGGCTGGGCGATCTTCTCGATGCTGACCGCCTGCAAAATCGGCCAGTTATCGCCTCTGAACTTATCCACCTTCAGTGTACCCTTAATTTCTACCCATGTGTCCGCTGGGAATTGGCTGGCCTTATCCGAAACCACCGGCAGCCCCAGCGCCGACGCATCCGCCACGCAGCAGCTCACCGTGAACCGCGTCACCATGAACTGATTGTCAGGGAATGTTGCTTCACGGTACACAAAGCCGATCACATCGGCCTGCTTACCGTTAAAGCTGTTCACATCGTCCGCCATATTGAACGCCCGCAGCCAATCCAGCACATTCCACTTGAGCGGATCAGTCGTGAAGCTGGTCGCTTTGGTGATCGACGCCGCGCTCAGGCTGACGCCGCCCTGTGCCGCCGCTGATCCCAGTGGCCGTGACGGAACCAGTGTCCCCAGCACCAGCGGTATGGCTACAATCGCGATCACTTTCCATGTGATCGGCGCATGGCTGCGATCCAGCAGGGCATAATCGCGGTGCAGCCAAAGATCAACCGTGTTGGCTACGCCCAGCAGAAGGAACAACCCCGCCGCCACATACGACAGCCACGCGAACCGCTCATTGATGTAGTTGGTCAGGTTGCCGCTGGCGATGCTGTAGATGAAGAAAATTCCCAACCCGACCAGCACCACCGACTTCGCCCAACCGATCAACTTTTCCCGCTGGAGGTTGCGCGGCGCGGCGTAATTATCGAAAAGCTCAAGATTTGCCATTCAGAGAGTCCTCCTTAAAACCGGACGTTCAGGTTGAGCCAGACGCCGATGAGCAGCGTCATCAACAGCGGCAGCAAAATCAGATAGAGCACCGTGCGCTTCTGGAAAACGCCGATGAACATCAGTGTGCTTTTAATATCGACCATCGGCCCGAAGGTTAGGAAGGTGATGATCGAACCGGTCGTAAAGGTTCCAATGAACGACAGCGCGAGGAAAGCGTCTACTGTTGAGCACACACTCAGCACAAAGGCCATGGCTTGCATCACCAGCACCGAAATGACCGGCCCCTTGCCCAGTGCCGCCAGCACATCTTGCGAGATCAAGGTCTGCATGGTCGCCGCTAGCAGTGAGCCGATGATTAAATAGCGTCCCATCTCAAAGAACTCATTGTTAGCAGAGCGCATGGCGTCACTCATGCCCGCCACCAATGTTTTGCGCTTGACGAAGTGCATCGGCATTTCGCCCGAACCGCCCATCACTGGCATCAGCGAACGAGGTCGCAGCACATCCTGTGGCCGTGCGCCGAGCGCGAAGACCAATCCCGCGCCAATCGACACGATTACGGTGAATACCAAGCGTCCGATCAGCACCGGCCCGAAGCCGAAGGCCACGTAAGTGCTGACCAGCACAATCGGGTTGATGACTGGCGCGGCCAGCAGGAAGGTGATGCCGACCCACATCGGCAGCCCTTTGTTGAATAAGCGCCGCACAACCGGCACGACGCCGCATTCGCAAACCGGAAACAAAAATCCCAAGAACGCCCCGACAATCGTCGCCAAAATCGGATTGCGCGGTACGACACGGGCGATATCTTCCGCTGTCAGGAACGAGTCGATCATGCCGGAAACCAGCGACCCCAGCAGTAAAAAAGGCACGGCTTCAATGAAGGTTCCCAAGAAGCGGGTGGTGAAAATGCTGATGATCGTTTCAGCGGATTCGCCTGTTCCGATGACCGCCAGCACGATTATGACCACTGCCGCGAGGCCGACGAAAATCAGTGCTCCGCACAGCAGCAAACGGCGCATATCGGCATCGGATCGGGTACGAACTTGCATGGTCCAAATCCTCTCACTTAACCGCCTTATTCTACTCGAATCGTTTTTCAAGCCAACCAACGCTCATCCAACGATAGGAAAATTCTCATTTTTTGATTGGTCTAGACGGTTCTATGATTGTCCCTCGTTCGCCCTACAATCAACCTTATCAATGATGTATATCGAAGGAGCGAACATGCCGACTTATCCCTTTATGCAGGTGGACGCGTTCACTGATGTCGCGCTAGGTGGTAATCCCTGCGCCGTGGTCTTCGAGGCTGATGATCTGGATGACGCCAAGCGCTTAGCCATAGCCCGCGAAATGAATCTGTCAGAGACGGCCTTTGTCCAGACGCCAACTGA
Organism: Aggregatilineales bacterium; assembly: GCA_044226855.1. GTDB lineage: Bacteria > Chloroflexota > Anaerolineae > Aggregatilineales > Phototrophicaceae > CFX2. Next base: position 104,487 of record JBGAGF010000003.1, on the reverse strand, counting down.
AAAAGCCGATGTCGCCGCGCGGTACTTCACCGTCGACTCGGAAATCCCGCTGGCGGGCCATCCGACCATTGCCACCATCTACGCGCTGGTCGAATCAGGCCGCCTCAAGCTGACCGGTGACTACACCCGCATTATGCTCGAACTCAAGGTCGGCCCCATTCCCATCGAGATTTACAGCCTCGCTGGCAAAATCCAGCAGGTGGTCATGTCGCAGAAGAAGCCGCAGTTTCTCTCGATTCATGATCCCGCCGTGGTCATGCCTGCCTTTGGCCTGACGCCCGACGCTTTGCTCCCCGGTTATCCCATTCAAACCGTCAGCACCGGCACACCCCAGTTGATGATCCCCGTTCGCGATTTGGACGCCCTCCGTCCGGTGCAGGTCAACGCGCCGCTCTTTAACCATCTGCGCGAAGAAGGCGATTGGTTTAGTCCCCATCTGTTCTGCGCTCAAGGCGTCACGTCCGAAGGCCAAACATTCGCCCGTCATGTTGGTCCGACGCTCGAAGACCCTTTCACCGGTTCCGCCACCGGAGGCATGGCCGCCTATCTCTACCACTACGGCATTATCAAGCAGACTGAATTCATCGCTGAACAAGGGCATTGGATTGACCGTCCCGGAAAGGCCAATGTGATGATCGTCGGGTCGCCAGATGACATCGAAACGGTTAAAGTAGGGGGCAGTGCGGTGACGGTCTTAAAAGGCGAACTATTCTTATAATGACGATGAACAGCGAACCATGCAGCGCGTGAAAGTCAGCGACAACGGACGATTCCTTGTCACCAATGACGGCAAACCGTTCTTCTGGCTGGGCGATACGGCGTGGGAGTTGTTTCACCGCTGCTCTTGGGAAGACGCTGTCCACTATCTCGACAATCGGCAGCGGTTAGGTTTCAATGTTATACAAGCGACTGTTCTGGCTGAAGCCGACGGGCTGCATACGCCTAATCAGTATGGCGATGTTCCGTTTCAGAATGATGATCCACTGCGACCGATCGAAAGCTATTTTGCATATGTTGACTGGATCATCAAAGCGGCTGAAGAACGGAGTTTACATATTGGATTACTGCCGACATGGGGTGACAAAGTCACATCCAATTGGGGTATCGGACCGGTCATTTTTAATGTGGATAACGCCCGTGCCTATGGCGAGTGGATTGGGAATCGCTATCGAACGGCTGAAAACATCATTTGGATTCTCGGTGGTGATCGTCCACCGATGAAAGACGGGAATGATTGGCGACCGATCTGGAGAGCGATGGCCGAGGGCATTCGCGCCAGTGCCGCTGACGGTGTTTTGATGAGCTATCATCCCCCCGGCGGTGCAGAAGGAACAGGCAGCCTGCACGACGAAAACTGGCTGGACTTCCATATGCTGCAATCGGGACATGTCCCCCGTGATTCAGTCACATGGGATATGGTCACCCGGCTATACCAGCGCACGCCGCCAAAACCAGTTCTGGATGATGAACCCTGTTACGAAGACCATCCGGTTGATCCTTTTTTGCGCCAATGGCAGCCTTCCTTCGGCTGTTTTACCGATTACGATGTGCGCAAACAAGCCTACCGAGCGGTGTTTGCAGGAGCCTGTGGTCATACATACGGGCATCACAGTGTATGGCAGTTCTATACGCTAGATCGCACGCCCATCAACTTTCCACAGTGTGTCTGGAAGCAGGCGATTGAGCGACCGGGAGCAGCCCAAATGCGCCATTTGAAAACCCTGCTGCTTTCCCGTCCCTATTTGACCCGTATTCCTGACCAAAGCTTGGTCGTATCGAATGTAGGAACGCGTGGAGCACACATCCGTGCCTGCCGCGACAGTGAAGGTCATTACGCGTTGGTTTATATCCCGCAAGCAAGTCAGACAGTGCAGATTGATTTAGGTAAAATGGATAGTGGCGCAGCCCGTGCTTACTGGTTTGATCCCCGCGAGGGGACGTCAGTTGCTCTTGGCACTTATCAGGGAATGGCCAGTTTCACAACACCAGACACAGGGCCAGATTGGGTGTTGGTGCTGGACGATAGCCGAAGTATGTTTGAAATACCCGGTCCGGCAGCGCAGCGGCGCGATTATACAGACGGCAACGGGTTTTAATAGGTTGGAATGACCTTTTAGGAGACATCATGAAAAAAGCATTGATTGTTTGGGGTGGTTGGGACGGGCATAAGCCCAAGGAAATTTCGGAAATTCTGGCGGCACAACTTCGCCAAAATGATTTTGATGTGACGATCAGCGATACGCTCGACGCCTATCGTGATCTGACGCTGACCGACTTCAATCTGATTGTGCCGAACTGGACAATGGGGACGATCAAGCCGGAGCAGATGAAGCCTGTTCTGGCAGCCGTTGAAAGCGGCGTCGGCTTGGCAGGGCTGCACGGCGGCATGTGCGACAGCTTCCGCAATGAAACCGAATGGCAGTTCATGACCGGCGGCCAATGGGTAGCGCACCCCGGTAATGATGCCGCCCACTACAAGGTGCTCATTGATGGCGTGAAGAGTCCCATCACCGAAGGGATTCAGGATTTCGAAGTCACCACCGAGCAGTATTATATGCATGTCGATCCAGCCAACACCGTGCTCGTGACCACGCGCTTCGGCTCGACCGTCATGCCGGTTGTGTGGACGAAATCATGGGGCAAAGGCCGCGTTTTCTACAGCAGCCTTGGTCATCGCCCGGATGTGGTGGAAATGCCGCCCGTCCTCACCATGATGACTCGCGGCATGGTCTGGGCCGCCCGCAGCTGAAATTTGTCAGTCGATACCACACAATATATGAAAAGGGCGCTTCGGCGCTCTTTTCATTATTCTATTCTCTGCATTAATCTCTGCGTCTCTGCGGTTCAATGTATTTTATTGTCCCGTTTTCTCCCGAATATACGCTTCCAACTTTGCCAAATACGCCCCACACTCCGGCGAACCCTCTAAGGGCGCGAACGGCGCAAACTGCTTGTGCGTCTCCGCATGATACGGCCCCTGAATAATCTCCAGCACCACGCATGGCGTCAGCGCCACAAAGTTGTGATAGGTGCGCGGCGGAATATCCACACCCCGCACCGGATCATCGGGACTCATGATGTGCAGTTCGGTGATCTCGCCCGCATTGTCATATTGGAACATGGCCGCTTTCCCGACCAGCGGTGCGATTAGTTCCACCTTATCCGGATTTTCGTGTTTGTGTGGCGTGACATAACTCCCCGGCGTAATCGCGTTGAGCATCCGCTGCACAGGGTCTTGATGCTCATGGAAACGGTAGACCACCCGCCCGCGCGGATCGGCAGCGGCTTTCCCCAGCAGGTCGTTGAGCAGTTCTTGGGTAATGAGGCGCATTGTTCGTCCTTAAAATTACAATTGAAAACAATCCAAAAGCGAAATTAATGATTTGGATATATAATCACTTAAATTATTTCTGTTTTCCGGGATGTTAACCTATGCAATCGAATAACACATCCTCAAATTTGATCGCCGGCAAGCGAGCGCTCGAAGTTCTTCGAATCATGTTGGTGATCGGTGTCGCCATAATATTGATTTATGGTCTTTCGCTCGAATATCGGGTGCGTTTTGATGCTTTTGCAATCACTGATACAGTGATTTCGCCTTTTGGTCAAGTCTTTAGTGTGGGACTGGCCGTTGGTGGCGCAGCACTTATGATTGGCGGCTTTTTAGGCTTTTTATTTGGTATTCCGAGAACATTTCAAAATGTGTCAGATAATGCCGCGATCGAATCGGAAGTTCGAGCGAATACCAACTTAGAACAAATCTCAGATTGGTTGACGAAAATTTTGGTCGGAGTGGGGCTGACCCAAATTTCAGAAATTCCAACGTTCTTAAGTAAATTGAGCGCTTCTTTGGAAACGGATTTGGGACATGCCCCCGGAAGCAGTGCTTTTGGATTGGGTATTGTTTTTTATTTCTTACTTTGTGGTTTTCTGATTGGATTCTTGTGGACTCGTTTGTTCCTTCCCAGCGCGTTTCGCGAAGCAGATGTTATCACGAAGCTGACCGAGCAATTTGAAATGCTCAAACGCCAGCCTGACTTGAACGCTCGTGCAAAACTGCTTGTCGATATTCAACTCGAACCACGCGGCGACTCGACACCACCGACGCCCCAAGAGTTAATCTCGGCAATAACTGTCGCCTCAGCCGATACACGCATTGAAATTGGTGAACGGGCTCGCAGAACCCGTAAACGAGCTTGGGAAAACAACGATGTCGATCTCATTGAAAAAGTGATCCCTGTCTTTGAAGGTCTATTACAGGCTGATAAGGATAATAAAGACTATTTATGGCATGCACAGTTGGGATTTGCCATTAAAGATAGAAAAAATCCAGACTATGCACGTGCTGAGTCTCTTTTGACGGAAGCTATTGCGCGGCGTGGCAGTCCCCGTGAAGTCGGGTTCTTATGGTATGAAATTAACCGTGCACTTTGCATTATTCTTCAAGACCCTGATTTCAAAGCGGAGAAGCCATCCAGTGACCCAGTTCGCCAACGGATCATAGCAGATTTGAAGGCATCAACGAGTGAATGGAGTTCTGCGAAGCCTAAAATTGATGTTATTGAGAAATGGCTTGCCCTAAATAATTTGACGTCAGCAAATTTTCAATAACACTGTGAGGAAAATGAGCGATGTTTTCAGATCGCTCATTATTTGAATTTTGCCGATTGTTATTGCACTTTACGCCCCGACTCGCAAGTAATGTGCCCAATAACCCGCATATTCGCCGTAATGCTCGCCCATCTTCTGCACATTGGCGTGGGTCAGATCATCGCGCTCGTAAACCCGTTTCGCCGCGTCCAGCACCGCCTTTTCATCCTTGGGTACGTGCTCCATCCGACCCAAACCGCGCAGCAAAATGAAACTCGCCGACCACGCGCCAATGCCCTTGATTTCCAGCAGCCACGATTCGACCTGCTCGTAAGGCGCGTTTCGCAGCCACGACTCATCGACCGTATTAAAAGCCTGTGCCGCTGAGAGAACGCACTCGGTCTTGCGGGTGTTGCGAATCACTTCATTGAGTTGATAAGCATCCTGTCCTGCGAGCTGCGACGGCTGCGGAAAAGCCAGATGCGATACGCCATCAACCGTAATCCGGCTGCCGAAAGTCTCGGCGGTTCGGGCTTTCATCGCCAGCGCCACGTTCCAAGGATTGCGCTGGGACAAGACCGCCCAGCAGGCATTCTCAAAAGCGCTCAGGCTGAACTTGACTTGATGATAGCCGTAGAGCTTTTCGACTATCGGCATCATCTGCCGATCAGCTTCGGTTAGTGTATAAAACGGGCGCAGATCATTATTCAGACTCAGGAAAAAGGTGATCTCGTCCTCAGCCTGCCTCTGCTCATCAACTGACAAGGTTTCCTCTGACCAGATGGTGTAAGTCATTTCCGGCTCGTCGGCGCTGCCGGTCGATTCAATTCTAAACAGCGCGATTTTCCCGTTGATGAAAAACGCTTTGGTCAGGCTGGCGTCCTCAATCGTCTGCTGTCCCATCATTGGACGGAACTTGCCGAGGAAGCGCAGCGCTTGGCTGAAATCAAAGGGAGCGGTCGGATACAGGTTTCCGGTAATGGTGTGCAGGGGCATCATCAACCTCGTTTCGTTGTTTGTGATGATTGGAGTATAGCGCCCCGCTGTGACACCATTATGGCAAGAGCGAATTTAAGATGTTTTTTCGGCTTTGGCTTTCATCCGCTGCATGAGTTTGGCGGTACCGGATGCCAGCGAATCGCTGCTTTGAGAGAGGTGCTCCATAACATGGAATTGGTCGGCCTCACTGCGGTTCTGGCTGAGTTTATACTTGCCTTCGACGCGCGTAATGGTCATCTCAAACCCGACCACGCCGCCCATCAAACGGTGTACATGTTGTTCGGCGGATTGCATCGGCCAAGGGTGTTCAAAGCCGGACTCGTGGGCGGTCACCAACTGGTCGAGCATGGCGTAAATTTCTTGCGGGTCTTCCACGACGCGCGGGACGCCGTAAGCGTGGACAGCCGTGTAATTCCAAGTCGGGACGTTTACCTGCGGCTTCTCATACCACGAGGGCGAAACATAGGCATGTGGGCCAGTGAAAATGACCAGCGCTTCTTGCTTATTGAAGCTCTGCCACTGTGGATTGGTACGGGCGAGGTGGGCGATGAGTGTACCATGTTCCCCGCGTGAAGCGTCCAGCATAAAGGGCAGGTGGGTAGCGGTAATGCTGCCTTCGTGGTTGGTTACGAGCGCTGCAAAGTTATTATGCTCCATAAAGGCCGTCAGCTCAGCCGGATCATTCATCTCGAACTGTTTCGGGGTATACACGTCTTTAATCCTCGCGCCAGAACGGTTGATTTTTATAGAGTATGGAAATTGTCCCGGCAAGCATAGAACCAGTTAGGAATAGTGCAAATCCGGTACGCCGGGAAGCTGCAAGGATTTGATGTCGTCCACTTTGCCGCCTAAGAGCGTCAGGGCACGTTTGGCGTCGGCGCTTTCGGTCGCGGCGGTATCGCCTTTCATGGCGACGCAGCGTCCGTTGACTTTCGCCAGCGGCAGCATGTATTCGACTAAAACAGGAAGCCTCGCTACGGAACGCGCCACCACCAGATCATAACGGGCGCGGTGTTCACGCATTTGACCGGCGTCTTCAGCGCGGGCATTTAGGGTATCAATCCCTTTGAGGCCAAGCGTATCAATCACATGCTGCAAGAAGGTGATTTTTTTACCTGTGGCTTCCATGAGCGTGACATGGATTTCAGGGAAGGCGATCTTGAGCGGCAGGCCGGGAAAGCCTGCGCCGGTGCCAATATCGATGATGCGCATCTTCGGGAAGGGCTTAACCGCCAGCGCTACGGAAAGTGAGTCGAGGAAATGGCGCACCTGAACCGCTTCCGGCTCCACAATGGCCGTCAAATTCATGCGCTGGCTCCAATCGGCCAGTTCACGGGCATAGATTTCAAACTGCGCCAGTTGTTCCGGCGTCAGGGTGATCTGGAAAAGGGCCGCTGCCTGTTCAGCAAGAATGTGCATAGGTTTATTGTTGAAGATGGATTAGGTAAATAAGGGGCAAGATATTTCTTGCCCCTAAAAAGGCATTTTCCGCGTTAAAAACGAACCCATTCTCTTGCCTACATACAAGCGTTAACGGACGCTGTAAATGTTGTTGTAGACGGCGTCGACGTTATTCGGATTACGGTCAACTGTAAAGCTGCATGTCGCATCTTGTTCAAGGGTACTCGTGCCGGGGCCGTACTTCTTGTAGCCGTCGAAGGTTTGCTCCGACCATGTCAGTTTGAACTCGACGCCATATTGACCGGGCTTGAGGTTACCGATATTGGCGGTGTAGAAGACCCACTGGTTCGCGCCGCGCGCCTGAATTTCGCTGGTGGCGACGTTGATTAACGGGGCACGGTTAAGTGTCACATTATACTGTGCCTTGCTGATGTGATCCTGCACCTGAGCGGCAGTCTTGGCGTACCATCCCCAGAAGATAGTGATGTTGTCGTTGTCGTAGATGATGCCCGGGGCGGCAGCAGGCAGGAACTTGTCGCACTCGGCGAAGATGACGCCGGGGGTGGATGAACGCTGCGGGTTAACGTACTGACGCGCACCGATGACGACTGCGCCTTCGGTTGGGACGGGTACCTGCGAGTTAATATAGCCACCAAAGGGTGAGCGAATACGGACGCCGCCGGATGTATCCGTCGTGGTGGTTGAACCTGCGCCCGCTCCAGTGTCGGTGCTAGTGCCGAGTGGGTTCTGAGCGTTGTTGCACCCATCTTGCACGTCATCGACTTTGAAGACGTCGCCTGCGGGAGTGTTGGGGGCGCTTTCACGGGCGATATAAACCTTGACGCTGCCAGTGCCGCCCGCTGCGACGGTGCCACCTGTATAAGGAACGGCTTCGCTAAAAGCGTAAGTGCCATTGACTTCTACACGGCGGAGATTGGTCAAGGCTGTGCCTGTGGCCTGAGAGCCGGAGTAGACCTGATAAAACACGTCATATCCGGTTTCCATCGTGCCGTTCAGGTTGACGATGGCCTGATTTTCACAAATCACGGCGAAAATGGTTACGTTCGAATTAAATGTCGCTGTACTCTTGGGTTTGGGTGTGGCGGTCGCTGTATTTTGAGCGAGACTGGTGCCCATGTTCAAACTCATGAGCATCATGAGAGTCAGTGCTACACCGAGCACGAGGATTATCTTTTTCATACCCACCTCCTCAGTTCATCAATGCTACAACATGGGACGATCATACCCTAAAACAAACTAAAACTCAGCCCTGAAAAAAGTCCGGTGGGAAAGCGTCAGATTATCTAGCAAGGACCATCACAGGTGATACTTGCTAGATAATGGTGTTTATACATCCGCGAGGAAGTCGAGGACGGCCTTATTGAATTCGGCGGGCTTTTCCATGCTGGGCACGTGGGCGGTCTCGCTGATGATGAGCTTCTTGGCGCCGGGAATAGCTTGCTGCATGACATCCGCCGCGCGAACAATTTCAGGGGCATCTAAGGCACCAGCGATAATGAGCGTCGGCACTTTGATGCTGCCAAGTTGAGGAAGCGCGGGCGCGGGTGGATTGTCGGGAGCCTGCGTATCAGCTTTGAAGAAGGTGGCGTTTTCGACAGGGATGCGGTTCATGGCTGCGGCGCGTTTGCGAACCTCAGGGCTGACCTGATCAGGCTTGCGGAATGGGCCATCGACCCACAGTCGCATTTGAAGCTCGGTTTGACGTTCGAAATCCCGGTTCTTAGCCGATTGGAACAATTCGATAATCTCGGCAGGTGGCTCGCCCTGCATCTCGAAGCCGCTAGGCGCAGCCGAGACGGGAATCATGGACAGGACACGGTCAGGGTTTTCCAGCGTGTAGTCGATAACAATCTCGCCACCCATCGAGCAGCCGAGGATGTGGGCTTTTTCTACTTTGAGATGGTCGAGCAGCGCGGCAAAGTCCTTGTGGAGGACGATAGGATGATCAATAGGGCTGGATTTTCCATAGCCACGCATGTCGTAGCGGATGACACGATAGTGCTGACTGAAGGCATCCCACTGGTCATCCCACATGCCGCTGTCTACAAAACCGGCATGCGAGAGGACTAAGGTTTGGCCCGCGCCAGCGACCTCATAATAGAGCTTGCCATCGGCGAGTTCGACATAACCGGACTGAATGTTGGTCATTGATGTCTCCTGTTTCCAAATTGCTCGTCTACAATCATGATAAACTGACATCGGTGACACCTTATGTCACCCAAGAGTGATCACATGAGAACTATCCATAGTCCACTTATTCGACGTGTTCAAAATAATAGCGATATTAAAGGAGAGATGTAAGCCGTGCGTGCTGACCGATTGCTGACTATAGTGATGCTGCTGCAAACGCGCGGGAAGATGACGACCTATCAATTAGCCGAGAAAATGGGCGTTTCGCGCCGGACTATTCTGCGTGATATTGATGCATTGTCGGTAGCGGGCATTCCAGTTTATACCGATGGTGGTCACGGTGGTGGCGTCACGCTCGATGAAAATTATCGCGTCACGCTGACTGGTTTGAAGGAGTCCGAAATCCGCAGCCTGTTTTTGTCCAGCAGTAACCCGATTTTGAATGATGTCGGATTGGGCGAGGCAGCTGAGAGCAGCTTGCTTAAACTTTCAGCCGCATTACCACAGGTTCATCAGCCTACGGTGGATTTTATCCGCCAGCGCATTCATATTGACCCGTTATGGTGGTGGCACGACTCACAACCGCTGCCTTTCTGGGATCATTTGCAAAAAGCAGTCTACGAAGACATCTGTGTCCATATGGTTTACGAGAACTACGATGGAACGATGAGCGAACGGACGCTGGAACCCTATAGTTTGGTGGCTAAGTCGAGCCTGTGGTATTTGGTTGGTAAGCGGGAAGGTGAGTTCCGTACCTACCGGGTTTCGCGCATTCATCATATCAAGTTGTTGGATGAACGTTTCCAGCGGGACCATGATTTTGATTTGCCCCAGTATTGGCAGGCTCATCTCCAAGAATTCACCGATGCACTCTCCGATTATCCATTTACGCTGCGGATCCTTGAACGGCGTCTGACTTTCATTAAATGGCTGATACCGGGACGAGTCCACGTTACGGAACCCGTGGATGAAAGCGGATGGATGACGGTTCACATTCAAACGGAATCCATTGAGTTAGCGAAGATGCTGGTGTTCGGCTTGGGAAAAGATGTGAGAGTGGTCGAGCCGCTTGAATTAGAGGAGGCCGTTATTCAAGCCGCACGGCTGATACTTGAACCATGAACGGGAGGGAATCCGGCTGGAGCAATACCTAAAGCCATAAATTCATAATGCGCTTCTATAAATTCGATAGGTTTTCCTTATTTGAAACCTAACTATAACTGTCTTACAATGCGTTAAAGAAGACCTCTCGCAATAGAAAGAACCAATATGACCCCTAAAACAATCGTCGTCCTGAAGGGCGACCAGACCGGGCAAGAACTGCTCGATGAAGCGCTGCGCGTGATTGACCCCAGCGTAACCGGACTCGATACTGTCTTCGAGAGCTATGATCTCTCGCTGGAAAACCGTCGCGCGACCCAAAACAAAGTGGTGCATGACGCGGCAGCGCGCATCAAAGAAACGGGATTGGGCATTAAAGCGGCGACGATCACTCCACCGGAAAAAGGTGACGTGGGCAGCCCGAACGCGCTGCTGCGTGAACTGGTGGACGGGCAGGTGATCCTGCGCACTGGACGGCGTATTCCTTCGGTGCGACCGATCGCGGGTGTTCATGCGCCGATTGCGGTGGTGCGGATGGCTGTGGACGGTGAATACAGCGAGAAGGCGTGGCGCGAGGGCGAAGGCTTGGATGAAGTGGCCTACAGCACACGGCGGCTTTCCCGACGGACATGCCGCGCGGTTGCCGAGTTTACGTTCCGCTATGCCCAGCGCAATAACTCCAAGGTGTTCGGCGGGCCGAAGTACACTGTTAGCCCGATTTACGAAGGCATGTTCAAGGAAGAATTGGATGCGGCTCACCTGCGTTATCCTGATGTGGCTTATGATCCGCAATTGATCGACGCAACCTATGCGCTGCTGCTGGGTACGGAAGGTGAACCGTTGGTGATTCCGGCGCTGAACCGTGACGGCGACAACCTGAGTGATCTGGTGATGAAGATGTTCGGGACGATTGCCGGAGCCGAGTCGGTCATTTTCAGCTTTGATGAAAATTTTGAGGTCAAAGTCGCGCTGACCGAAGCGCCGCACGGGACGGCTCCGAGCTTACAGGGCAAGAACATCGCGAACCCGATGGCGATGATTCTGGCAGGGGCGGCGGTGCTGCGCTACGTGAAGACCGAGAAGGCCAACCGCGCCAGCCGAGCGATTTACGAGTCGGTGCTGGAGGCGGTGCAGAGCGGCGTGAAGACCAATGATCTGGCGGGATCGGCTAGCACGACGGAATTCACGGACGAGGTGATTAGTCGGGTGAAGTCCAAGTTGGAAATCTGGGATTCGCTGGGTGGTTAGTCTTTAGTCGGTAGTTAATAGTCTCTAGGAACGGCGGGCGTGAGTCTGCCGCTTTTTGATTCACAAATTTCTTCACATTCTTCAATTTCACTGTGAAGTTTGGCTGTTAGCTCTAGACGGGAAGATCGATATGTCCGAAATGTCGTCACAGTCGTCAGTGGCAAAATTGGCAGCAAAGGCGGCAATGGCAAAGTGGGATTTTGTGCCATAGAAGTCGACGGTGGTGGCGATGGATATTTGGCGGCGGCGATGGCGGCGGCATGCCATGACGGGTTTGCCCGCTGATCGGGTGAACGTGCGAAATATGCGGCAAATGCGGCAAAAGCAGCGCGATCTGGGTGTTGAAGGCGAGAATGGGGGCGATGTTAAGATGCGTGGATGGCGTGGGTTTTCGGCCGACAGGATTTGCCAGCGGCAAATCCCTACAGTCCGTCCTGTTGATTATTGTAAAACAGGTCGAAACCGAACGGGTTACCAATTGGAAGACCATTTTGTAACTGTTTGTGCGGGTCGGTGCTAACCATTTTGAGGGAGTTGACGTGCTCAACAGGTTGATAGATGGTTGGAAAAGGATTTGTCGGGTTAACCGAAAGTAAACCGAAGTTATAGCAACCAGTTACAAGGGGCAAGATGCAAGTTCGGAAATGGGCATGCAGCACCGAGGGAAAGCAAATGCCAAGCGGTTTAACGCAAAGGTGCAAAGTGGCAAAGATAATTATAAGCAGAAATGCAGACGGTGTTGAAAACCTCAGTTGCGTATGTGACATCAATCGTGACGGGCGCAAGGCCTTGCGCCCCTAGACGACATCAAACTTTGGCGGCTGGCTTTTGGAGTGCACGTAAGGTCGGCAGGGTACTATCCACTTCGTTGAGGAAGTCGAGCGCTTCTTCGCGCGTATCGAAATTGCGCTGACGGCCTTTGAAAAAGTTGTTGGCGATGGCCACCACAAAGCGCTGGAAGGGATTGGTTGACCCGACCACTAACGTCCAACCATAGCGGGGATGTTTAGGCCATTTGACCTGCGTCACCGATTTCATGGATGGGATGTTGTATTATGAAGGCAAAGATCAGTTAGGGAACAAACTTCTCGCGGATAATGAGTTGATCTATATTGATGTTCCGTTTTGGTGATTGGTTTGAAATAGAAATTTTGAGGAAAATTTTGTGACAGACGCGACCGCATCTCCAACGGTGCTTGAAATTCCAGTTGTGATTGATAGTTTGCGCATCAGCAAGCAAGAAGACCGAAAGGTTGTTGTTCTGTTCGATGCTGGCGAAAGACAGTATCTTCCGATCTGGATCGGCTCAAAGGAAGGAGAGGTGCTGCTTTCAGAGCTACAGAATATCCCTCACGAAAAATGCTCTACATTCGCTGATCAACTCACTCTTCTTGGAAAGCCGCAAAAGGTTGTTATCTGCAATTTGATTAATAACGTCTATAAAGCCATGATGATTTTGGAGCAAGACAATCATGAGGCGCAACTGGGAATGCGCCCTAGTGATGCCTTAGCAGTAGCTGTTCGATTGCAACTGCCTATTGTTGTCAGTGGTTCGGTTATGCAAGCTGCTGCCCGACCTGAGCCAATCAGGAATCCTGTCCTTAAAGCAATTTCCTTTATTGAGACCATTCTTGAAAAATTACGAGTGCTATGAGCGAACGAGTCGATCTCGATTAGGGCGCAAAGCCTTGCGCCCCTACAACAGTTCGATGGATGAGGTTATTGGGAGAGCTGGCGCAGGAAGTCCTGAATGTCGGCGGCGACGAGCGCGGGTTCTTCCCATGCGGTGAAGTGCCCGCCACGCTCAAGATCGGTGAAGTGAACAAGGTTGACTTTGCGGTTGGCCCATTCACGCGGGAGCGGCGCATCCCAAGGGCAGTGGGCGACGGCTGCCGGAACCTCGCTGCGTACAATGGCATTGGGTGACGGCTGGGCGTGCATCGCCTCATAATACATGCGGAAGGTCGAACCGATGGTTTCCGTCAACCAGTAGATCATGATGTTGGTGAGGATGTCGTCAATGCCAAAGCGCTGCTCGATCTCTTCACCCGTTGAATTCATGGTCATGAAGCTGAGTATCCATGCGGCCAGACCGACCGGTGAGTCGTTCATGCCGAAGGCCAGACTCTGGGGCTTGGTGGCCTGAATCATGTTGAAGGCGCCTTCACGCATCCACCACTGCTGGATGTAACCGGCGAATTCCTGTTCCGGTGGCGTGAGGCTGGCAAAGTCGGTGGTGTGGTCAGGATAGCCCACATCAGTGACATAAATGCCACTGAGGCGATCCGGATAGTTCTGAGCAAGCGTTATGGACATGACCGAGCCACCATCGCCGCCCGCGCTGATGAACTTGGGATAACCCAGAACATCGGTCATGAGTTTAGCGAACAGATCGGCGTTGGCTTCATAGGTCAAGGCTTTCTTCGCTGAAAAGCCAAAACCAGGCAGCGAAGGTACGACCACATCAAAGGACTGGTTGGGATCGCCACCAAAGCGGGCGGGATCGGTCAGCATCGGGATGAGTTTGTGATAGCGGTAGAAGGAATCCGGCCAGCCATGCAGCAGGAGGATGGGCGTCGGATTGGGACCTTTGCCACGCTCATGAATGAAGTGGATGTTCAGTCCGTTGACCTCGGCGGTGAAGTGATGAAACTGGTTGAGCGCGGCTTCGTGCTTGCGCCAATCGTACTTATTCTGCCAGTAATCGGCTAAGTGCTTCATGTAGCCGAGATTGGTTCCCATTGTCCAGCCAGAATCGGGCGCCTCATCCGGCCAACGGGTGCGCTTCAAACGCTCTTGAAGGTCATCGAGCGCTGCCTGAGGGATATTAATGGTGAAGGGTTTGACCTGTGTTTTTGCTGCGTTTACGGCCATTTCTATCGCTCCTGAATAGGTTATCGACATTCATCATTTAACCATGAGGAGGGGCTGGCGGTCTTGTCTTGAGACGACAGTTATTCGACGTTACGAATACCTGCGATTTGAGCGGGCGTCAGACCAAAGAGGTGCTTTAGGGATTTGGTCATATGCTGCTGATCGGCGTAACCGGCTTCATAAACGGCATCGAGGATGGGTGTGCCGTTTTCTAAGAGGGCGACGGCTTGGTGAGCGCGTTCGATAGAGCGCATGTAACGCTGGGTGAGGCCGGTAATGCGCAAGAACCGCCGCTGAATCGAGCGCAAGGATGTATCCGGTGATTGGCCCTGTAAGGCAGCGGCGATCAGGGTATCTTGACCGAGGATTCCAGCGCGTACAAGCCGATCAATAAAGGTATCGACGTTTTCGTAAGTTGGGTATTCCCATGCGGAACTGCCGAGCCAGAAAGTTTGGCCTGCGGCTTCGGGCAAGACTGCGCCGGTATCGGGCAGGCTGAAGGTGGGTAGATAGGCCATGAAGGTGCCGGGCTTAAAGCGGATGCCAAGGGCTTCTGAACCGGCAGCATGCGGGATAGCTTTGGCTTTGGTCATGGGACCCCAGACGGTCAGGCTGGTTTGGCCTTCTTGTTGGGTGATGATCATGTCCCAACTGGTGTCCGCAGAAACGATGTCTGTGCCGTCACTTTCGGCTTGCACGTGCCAGACCGATTCGACAAGCGGGGAGTCTGATGGTTTGGATTCGGAGGTTACAGCCAACTGGTTTCTTGAACTCCTATCTAAGCCAGAGCAGCAAGGATTCGCATTTTACTGTTCGTAACTCATATGAACAAGTGTTTATTCGATGGGTGGGCGGCCTGTGTAGCGGGCGCGTGGGCGGATGATATGGGAGGTGTGATACTGCTCGATGGCGTGGCCGATCCAGCCGACAGTGCGTCCCAAAGCGAAGAGGGCCAAGGCGGCTCCATCCGGTAGATTGAGGCCGAGTTCGAGAGTTGCCAGCGCAAAGTCGATGGTGGGCTGCTTGCCGGTCATGCGGGTAAGGGAATCGGCTATGGCTTGGGCGAGTGCTAAAGTCGGCGAGTCGGGAAGGTGTTCGGCGATCAGGGCAAGCAAGGCTTTAGCGCGAGGGTCGCCATCCGGATAGAGGTGATGTCCGAATCCCACGGCAGGATCGCCGCGCCGCAGCCGTTCGGCAATGGCCTGCTGCACGCGCTCAACACGTCCGACTTCGCGAAAGAAGGCGGTCACGCGTGTGGTGTGTCCACCGTGTTTGAAACCCTGTAAGGCCGCGAGTCCGGCTTGGACGACGCCATAAGGATTGGCCTCAGCGGAGGCGGTGACCCGCGCGGCAAAGGACGACGCATTCAGTTCATGATCGGCGGAAAGCACCATGGCGGCGTTCAATAAAAAGGCGGCATCGGTTGACCATGCGGCGGCGAGGGTATCGGCAAGAGGGGCATCGGACGAAGACGATGCAGCGCCTAAAGTGGCGATCATCAGCTTGAGTATGCGTGCGCCGGTACGAGCGACTGCCATTGGCGTGAGGTCATAGGCGGCGAAGTCCTGCACCGAGGCCAAGGTCAGGGCGGCCTGCAAGGTCGGGATCATGGGCAAATTCAGGGCGGCGAGTGCTGCGAAGTCGATGTCTGGCGCGGGCTGGTCAAAGAGATCGGGTGCTGCGGTCATGTCATCGAGCCAGATGAGGGCGGCAGCCGATTCAAGGGAGTATTCACGGGCGAGGGTGGCGGCGTTGTGTCCCCGAAAATAGAGTTGATTGTCGGTGATCAAGGTGATGGACGAGTCCAACAATGGTACTCCCCAATGCAGGGCATCCTCGACCACTTTGGTGGGATCACGGCGCTGCTCTTTGCGCTCGACCAGTTTATCAACATCCTCGGCTAGATAGCGGCGTTTGCGGCTGGCGGTGCTTTCGATCTCCGAGCGGATCAATCCGCGGCTGACGTAAGCATAGAGTGTGGCTTCTTTGACGCCGAGGCGTTCACAGGCTTCTTGGGCGGATAGGTATTGGGACATGTTATGGTTTTCCCATTTTGGTTGTTAACGGCTGAGGCAGGCCTCCGCCCTACAGCGAATATGTGTTGACTGGAAAGTGGATATATTGATTTAATAATCAATATTGACAAGTATATCATAACTATCTACTCTGTAGTCAAGGTCGAAACGGAAATGCGATTAAACCGCCAAGACGCCAAGTGCGTTACCCCCACCCTAACCCTCCCCCGCAGGCGAGGGAGGGAATAAGAGAGGAAGATGAGAATATGATTCCAGAACCACAATCACCGGAGTATTTTTTGGAGAGTTTCCCGCGCGAGGATTTCCCGCGTTATGTGTGGACGGAACGGCCAGCCGATTTACCGGCGCAGGTATGGACGACGGAGACAACCCATCGGGATGGTCAGCAGGGTGGGCTGCCTTTGACGGCGGCACAGAGCCTCAAGATTTATGACATTTTGTGCCGATTTACGGGCAAGAGCGGGGCGATCCGGCAGGCGGAGTTCTTTGTGTACCGTCCGTCTGACCGCGAGGCGCTGCAAGGGGCGCTGGATCGTTGTCATGACGGCGCGCCGATTGAGCCGACGACATGGATACGGGCATCGGCCAAAGATGTGGAGTTGATCAAGCAGTTGGGCATCCGCGAAACAGGGATGCTGGCCTCGGCCTCGGATTATCACACCTTCCATAAGTTCAAGCCGGGTGGACGCAACCAAGCGGCAAATACTTATCTGGATGCGGTGCGGGTCACTGTAGAGGCGGGTATCCGTCCACGCCTGCACTTGGAGGACGCGACCCGCGCACCAATGGATTTCATGCTGCCGTTCGTGGAAGCGGTGCAGGCGATTTGTGCACCGAGCGGGCTGAAACCCAAGTTCCGCGTCTGCGACACGATGGGTTTGGGGCTGCCGTATGGGATGGGCTTGGCGGCGGAGGACTTGGAATTCCATCCGCACAATGATACGGGGTTGGTGGTGGCCAACTGTCTGGCGGCGATCCGAGCGGGATGCGCGGCGATTAACGGCACGTCATTGGGCAAGGGCGAACGGTCGGGGAATGCGCCGCTGGAACAGGTGCTGGTGCATCTGATCGGGATGGGGTATTTCGCGGACGATGAGCCGGACTTCAAGGCGCTGAATGCGCTGGTGGATTTGTACGCCGATATGGGCGAGGCGATCCCGCCGAAGTATCCGCTGTACGGGCGGGATGCACACCGGACGCGGGCGGGCGTGCATGCCGATGGGCTGAACAAGTTCTGGTGGATGTACGCGCCGTTTAATGTGCCAGACCTCTTGGGCAGGCCGTTGGAAGTGTCGTTGACCAAGGACTCTGGGATCGGCGGGCTGATTTTCTTGATCCGGCAGCACTTGGGCGTTGATTTGCCGAAGGATGCGCCGGAACTGCAACCGATCCAGCAGTGGCTGACGAACGAGTTTGATAACGGGCGGCAGACGAGCGTGGAGTGGGAAGAGATCGAGCCGTTGGTGCGGCGTGAGGTGGGGGAGCGGGTGTAGGA
Organism: Aggregatilineales bacterium; assembly: GCA_044226855.1. Lineage (GTDB taxonomy): Bacteria > Chloroflexota > Anaerolineae > Aggregatilineales > Phototrophicaceae > CFX2. Next base: position 86,592 of record JBGAGF010000003.1, on the reverse strand, counting down.
AGTAGTACCCCTACCCTAACCCTCCCCCGTAGTAACAGGGGAAGGAACCGAACCAATGCACTTAAAGATGCATACGCCTTAAGTTTTAAGATGCTCGAAGGCTTGGGCGACGAAGAGATGATGCCGTTCACGCATGCGGTGTTTGGCGGCGTCATCCGGTGCCCACTGACTGATCTGGTTGGCAGGGCGCAGGGCGACACACAAATCCCAATAGGGCAGATTGGTCACGTCAATCGGGTTGATCTGAAGATACTGCTGGGTGTAGTCGTTCATGGCGTCCATGCCGAACGCCCACAAGATGTCCAAGCGGCTGACGGCCAAATCCCAGAGCGGATCGCCAAGGCATGCATCCTCCCAATCGATCATGGCAACCAACTGACCCTCACGCCAGATGGCATTCCCCGGCCAGAAATCGCCGTGCAATAACACTGTTGGATTGTGCTGGACGGGCGGCCACAGTTTTTCCAAGGTATCGCGAATGTGGCCTTCATTAATCGAAGCGTCGAGTTGAGCGGGGCGGTCATGGACTCGCTGTGTCTGGATGGCGGTTCGATCTGGCAGAAATGACAGGTCGAGCGACTGAATATCCATTTGATGTAGGCGAGCGAGATAGGCGGCAAACTGGCGGATGAAGCTGGATAGGTCGGCGGGGGCGAATTCGGGCTGGCCGTCGACGTATTCGACCACGATGTATGGCGTCGGGAAAATCTCAGCCGATTCATCTACGAAATAGGGTTTGGCCGCCGGAATGCCCGCTGCGTCTAGGATTTGCAGCAGTTTGAATTCGTCACGCGCGATGTGGGGATTGGACTCGAGATCGCGCGGCCCATGCTGGCGGACGACGAGTTTGCCTGTCTCGCCGTTTGGGTTTTTGACCTCCAAGACGGTGACCTGTGCCGATACACCGCCTCTGAGTGGTTCGGCGTGGAGCAGATGGGCATCGGGCAGGAATTTCTTCAGGATGCCTTCAAATGGGGTGATGTTTATGGGTAGCATGTGGGTTTGTGTGTGACGAGATATGTGTCTCAGGGCGCAAAGTCGTGCGCCCCTAAAAGACCGATGTGACCCATTATAAACAGTTTTGAGGTGAATTTCATCTGTATAGAAGGTGGCTGAGGCACGTCTCAGCCCTACGCGTTAACTTCATTATTGGGGAATAGGGAGTAGGATGCAGGACGGATATTGCGGCGTGTGGTAGATGATTTGGGTAGCAGGGCGTATTTCCGTATCCTCGCCGATAGCATGGCCTGTGTTGGGGTTGCGGTCATAGAGTGGGAAGTTAGCGCTGCGAATGTCGACGCGAATGCGGTGTCCGGTTTGGAAGACGTTCAGGATAGGCGCGAGCTCGATGCGCAGTTCATAAACCTCACCGGGTGTCATGAGCTTGGCTTGGCGCGGTGTTTCACGGTAACGGGTACGCAGCGCTCCCCACGCGATACGGATGGCACGACCATCGGGGTAGACATCGGTGAGGGTGACGTAGAAGTCGGTATCAGGCGCATCCGAACTGATGTAGAGGGTGGCAACAGGTGTTCCAGCAATTTCGAGCGGGCGGGAAAGCGCCTCGCTGGTATAAACGAGTACATCATAGCGCACCTGTACAAACCGTTGATCGAGCAGCAAATCTTGTGGTGACCATTTCTGTTCATGGTTGATCCATGCGGGCGTGGCATGAACCGGATCATAGACATAGGAATCGGATGGGCGGCCACTGGCGAGGGACTGGCTGAGGAGGCCATCACCGTTGAGGGATTTGGCGCTGGCAGCACAGTCCAGATAAAACGGCGTCAGCTTGGATTTGGGGAATGTCCACGAGGATTGGCTGCGCCAGCGGTTTTCACCCAAGACGAACAGGTTGACTTTGGGCTGATCAAAAGTGGAGGTGCCTTTCAAATAATGGTCGAAGAACTGGCACTGCACATCAAGGACATCAAACAGGGCTTCATCACCAAAATCCTCTCCGTAGAGTTTGCGCTGCGGTTCACGCGTACCATGATGATCCCAAGGGCCGACGAGGACATACTGATGATCTTTGGCAGGGGATTGGGCCAGCATTTGTTCGTAGTTGAACAATGTGGAAATCATGCAGTCATCAAACCAGCCGGTGATATGCAGCGTGGGGATGTTGATCTTAGCAAAGTCGGCATCCGGACGCAGTTGATACCAGTAGTCATCCAAATCAGGGTGGCTCAACCATTCGTGCCACGTCGGAGAATAGAAGCCTGTCCGTTCATCCAACTGGCTGAGCGGTAACTGCTGAAGGATTTGTGCCCAGTTCATGCCTAAAGGATCGTCACCCACACCTTCGTAAGCGGCAATCGAGGACTGCATGGAGCGTCCATGCGTCAGGTAGAACCACGCGAAAATTTCCAGCGAGAGGATGCCGTTGCGGTAAGGTAGACCATCCTCCATCCAGCGTCCCGGTGAAGCGGTGCTGGACATGGCACTGAGATGGGGCGGCAGCAATTTAGCCGCCATCCACTGGACATGCGCGGCATACGAACCACCCATCATGCCGACTTTGCCGGTACACCACGGCTGCCCTGCAATCCATTCGACTGTGTCGTAACCGTCTGTGACTTCGTTGGTGAAGGGCAGCCATTCGCCATCCGAATCGCCGCGCCCCCGAACATCTTGAACGACAAAGGCATATCCGCGCTGGGCGAAGTAGCGTCCGAAGGAGAGGTAATTCTTCTGGCTGTTGTCATAGGGCGTGCGTATGAGTATGACAGGAAATGGGCCTGTCCCCGCAGGCAGCACAATATCAGAGGACAGCGTGACGCCATCGCGCATCGGGGTGCGGATATTGATAAAACGGCGGATGGTGCTGTCCGGTTTGACAATGGATTGGGAAGAGATCATGGCTGTGGAAATCCTTGGGATGATCGGCACTGGAATAAGTATAGACAGGACGGGGAGAAAAGTCTCAGGGTTGGACTCGATGTGGCCCAAGTACCCTACCCTAGTCCCTCGCTGATACTTCGGTGAGGAAATTTAAATACTCCAAATGTGTTTGTGGATAGATCAAAATTTCTAATGTGTTGCTTATAAAATATGCTTGCATTTGGCAAGTGAGTTGGTGTACTTTGAGGATGTCCTTTTTGATCAACGGCATTTAGCAAAGGATGTGTCTCATGCTCAAGGGCGATCAAGCATTTAGCGGTTTCTCCGTGAACGACATTCTGAAAGCCAAAGATTTCTATGGGAAGACTCTAGGGCTGGAGGTTCAAGATGGACCGATGGGCAATTTGGAATTGAAGATTGGCAGCGGCGCTTCAGTGTTCATCTACCCTAAACCGAACCACGAACCGGCAACCTTCACGATTCTCAACTTTCCCGTGGATGATATTGACAAGGCCGTGGATGAATTAACCCACAAAGGTGTGCCGTTCGAGCACTATGATTGGCCTGAGCTTAAGACCGATGAAAAGGGCATTGTGCGTGGTGGTGACAATGGGCCAAGTATTGCGTGGTTCCGTGATCCGGCCGGAAACATCCTTTCAGTGTTGGAAATGTAGACAATCAAACAGTAAGACGTTGTTATATAGGGCGGCGGTGCAGGTGAATGTGTACCGCCGCTTTTTGTTTCCTACTACTCGGGAACTATTTAGCAGTTCAAATCGTCATGGATTCAACATGACAAATAGGTAAATAATCCTATTTACTCAAAATTAACAAACCATTGCGACAGGAAACGAAAAAGTTGTTATACACTGAATTCAATCAACGGTGTAAGAGGATGACTTAGACTATGTTCCAGATGCCAAAACTTGCCACCCGTGAACTACCTATCTTCATCAATTTTGAGCGGATGATCCCTGATTTTTCGGTTCAAGATCATGCAGGCAAGTTCCAAACTTTATCCAGCATGATGGGCGAGAACGGCGTTGTGTTGGGTTTCGTCGGCGAAATCTGGAATCCGGTCAACATCCAGCGCATCATCTGGTTGCAGAAGCATGCCCACAGCATTCACCGCAGCGGTTACCAGTTGGCGTTGATTACCCGTGACCAACCGCAAATTCTGTATGGATATTACGTAAGCAGTTTGACACCGCCGCCGTTCCCGCTTCTGACGGATGTGGACGGTGAGATTCATAATTTGTTTGATATGATGGGGCGTTCCGGCATGGTTGTACTCGATCGGGCGAAGGTTGCACGTCACAAATGGGAAATGCCCGCTGATCGCATTTGGCCGCGCCTCACTGATATCATGGGTATCCTCGAAGCGGCTTGACATTGCTGTCCAGATACCTGTATTTCTCCTCCTACAACAGCGCGAGTCTTCCGACTCGCGTTGTTGTTTCTAGGCAACATCTATCCCATTTGGTGATTTACGCCCCATGCGTTTGAGACAATCCGGTTATTGCAGGTACAACCCGCATAAATAGGATAAAATATAGTGTGTCGTCATTCACATCCAAATTAGGATTCGTTACAGCTTTGGATAACCAACTTGAACTTGATGCCAACCAACTCTGGTCTCTGCTTTTCACGATTGTTTTGGATGGCGAGAAACGTTTAGCGGCCAACCTTGCCGCCCACCAACTCACTCCACCCCAGTTTTATGTGCTGAAGACCTTGACCGAAAAGGGTGGTCGCTGCCCGATTGGGGAAATCGCGCGTCAGCATCACCTGACCAACGCCACCATGACCGGATTGGTCAAACGGCTGGAGGCGATTGATCCGCCGCTGGTGATTCGGGAACAGCGCGAAAGTGACCGCCGTTCGGTGGATGTCATTCTGACGCCTGAGGGTGCCGAGCGCTTCATGGCGGTGCAAACCGATCTGCTCCAACAGATGCAGCTTTTGTTCAGCCTGCTAAGCGATGACGAACGGCAAGATTTGATTCGCTGGCTGAGCCGCTATCTGGAATTCGTGCAGACCCAATTTCCGGTTGAGCCGCTTCCGGAAAGCGATTGATGACTGCTTTACCGATCCAGCGCTCTACGGCTTTGGGCATGAGCATCCTTTTAGCGCTGCTGCTGATGTTCGGCTCGGAAATTCTGGTTTGGACCAATCCAGTGGGCAGGCCGATCTGGGAATGGCTGCTGCTGATACCGGGCTATCTGGCATTGAGCGCGGTGCTGCTGGATTTCATTGTGCGCTACCGGATTCGTGACATCTTCGGGGCGCTGCTGCTGACTGGTATCTATAGCCTGAGCGCTGCACTCATTCTCAATCCGTCATCAACCTTGAATGATTTACCTCGTACCTTGGTGACGCGGGTGATGGGCGGTCACGCCCTGATCGCTGCCGAGATGATCGGCCTGTATCTGGTGCTGGCCGGTGGCGGCAGTGGACGGTCGAGGCGCAATCTGTGGATTGGGTGTGTGATTGTCGGCTTGGCGTGGGGCATATGGGTTAAGAATTGGCCCCTCGATGAGGGCTTTGGCGTAGTGTCCCTGCCGGTGATGCTGGCGTTTGGGGCGGGTGGCATCGTGTTGATTGCACTTTATCTATATGGCGTCCTGCCAAAAACTTCACCCCCCATTACGGCGATCACCAATAGCGCATCTGATGACCCACTCAGCGTTTTGCTGCTGAACCGCCGAGGCTGGATGCTGGTTGCCGCCGTGCTGGGTGTGCTGATGGCGGTGCGGCTGCTGCAAGGCCAATTGAGCAACTTCGGTCTGCTGCTGTGTCCGGTGCTGCTGGTGTTGTGCTGGGGCATCCTGTGGTTTCGGGGACGCAAACGCGGTGACACACTGCTGGATGGGCGTGTGCCGGTGCGGGCATTGGGATTATCGAACTTTCTGGTCGCTACTGTCTTGTTTTTGGGCGTCGCGATCTTTGCCTATAATCTGCCGGATGTGAAGCTGGGTACGCTGACGCCGTTCACGCTGATCGGCTTCGGTTTTACGGCTTATGGATTGGCATGGCTGCCGACGGTGTCGTTGGTGTTGGGTGTGCAGGGATACTTGCGGCAGTTGGCGACGCGCAAGATGTGAAACACAACCTATGAATAACGGTTCTGCATATTTCCTGCAAAGTGAACGGCTCGGCTTCCGGCACTGGTCAGCGGATGATCTTCTGCTGGCGATGGGATTGTGGGGCGACCCTGAGGTGACGAAATTCATCGGCGGGCCATTTTCTGAGGCGCAGGTTCGTGAACGGCTGGATAAAGAGATCGCCCAGCAGGCGGAATACGGCATTCAATACTGGCCGATCTTTCTGCTGACCAGCGGTGAGCATGTCGGATGCTGCGGGCTGCGTCCGTATGACATGGCGCAACCCGTGTATGAAATCGGCTTCCATATCCGCAAGGCGTTCTGGGGACAGGGCTATGCGCGGGAAGCGGCACAGGCGGTCATCGACTATGCATTCCATACGCTTGGCGCAAAGGGCTTGTTTGCGGGACACAATCCGGCGAACGCGGCGTCACGCGGCTTGCTGACCAAACTCGGCTTTGAATACACCTATGACGAGTATTATGCGCCAACAGGATTGAATCATCCGTCGTATTTGCTGAAGAAGCCGACCGACTAGAAACTGCCTTAATCGTACCGGCTGAGTCGCACCCCAGCCCTACGAAAGCCCCTGAATAGACGCAAAACGGTTTACAACTCAAAGACGGCGACGGTATCCACCGCGAAGGTCTGCGGAGCGAGGTCGATGGGCTGTACGTAGCGCAAGTGATAGCCATGTGCAGCCAAGCGTTTGCCATCCCGTGCGAGGGTCGAGGGATTGCTGCTGACGTAGACAATCCGTGAGATTTTCCGCGCTATTAAGGCGTCAGCGGCGGCCGCCGCTAGGCCTGAGTCACCGGGATCAACCACTGCCGCATCGTAATGATCCTCGAGTTCAGGCAGCACCTCTTCAACCAAGCCTTCGATAATCTCGACGTGTTCTTCCGGTAGATTGATTTCGGCATCATTCACGGCATAGGGATCAGCATCCACGAGCGTGACCAAACGGGCCTGGGGGGCGATAAAGGCGCTGAAGATGCCGACGCCCGCGTATAAATCTAAGACGGCCTCCTGTCCGGTGAGTGCCAGAGCATCAAGGACGGCGGCGGTCAGGTTATCCATCTGGGAGAGGTTCGGGCGGAAATAACTGCCTGCGGTAACACGAAATGCACGTCCGCCGACTTGGATGGTGGCGTAAAGGTCGCCCATCAGGTTGATCGGCTCATCGGTCTCGGTGAGCATGTTCATACTCATGGGCAGGTCACTGTGGAGTTCCGGCGCTTCATCATTTGCCATGCGCAGCAAGGCCATGCGATCACCCAGACTGTCGATTTGCAGACTGATGATCTGCAAACCTGTCATCTGTTCCAAGTCGAGCGAGTCTTTGAGTTCGAGCAAATTAGGATGCAGGATATGACATTCCTCAATCGGGAAGAGCTTTGGTGGGGTATCGGCAGAGGGAAAACCCAACTGACCCTCACCGGTAGCGTACAGGGTCATGTGATGGTTGTAACCCCAGACCAACGGACTGGCAATCATCGGGCGGACATCAGCATCGGTAAAGCCGCCGATGCGCTCCAATTGGTCGGCTAAGACATCCTGCTTGAGCAGCAGCTGCGCCGGGTAATCAATGTGCTGCCACTGGCAGTTGCCACATTTATGTGGGCCGAAATGCGGGCAGCGTGGAAAGACCCGATCCGCTGAGGATTCGAGTAAGGTTACGCCTTCCGCGAAGAGGCTGCGCCCTTTTTGGCCGACAATCCGTGCCTGCACTGTTTCGCCGGGGATGGTATAAGGCACAAAGACAACTTGTTCGCCGTTATGTCCTAAGGAACTGCCACCATAGGCCATGGTTTCCAGTTCTATTTCGATTAGCTGATCGTTCATGGTTGATCCTAACTATGAGGTGTGAATCTCAAAAATTGTGTGGTCAGAGCAGCATGGTTATAATCTGATTAACTTGATTATAAACTACAGGGGAAACCACACATGTCAGATCAGGCTACCATTACTCGCTTTTTGCATACTGTCCCCATGTTTGAGGGATTACAGGAGCGCCAACTGCAACGGCTTGCCAAGCGCTTTACCGAACGCAACTATGCGGCCGGCGAAACGATTGTGACGCAAGGTACACTCGGCATCGGGTTGTTTGTCCTCGAAAGTGGAAAAGCCGAGGCCATTCGCCAATTTCCGGATGGCAGCAGCCATACCGTGAATACCTTCGGGCCGACAGAATTTTTCGGTGAACTCTCACTGCTGGATGATGCGCCGCGTACCGCGTCGGTCATCGCCAAGGAAGCCACCAAATGCCTCGTCCTGACCCAGTTGGATTTCAACTCGGTGCTACATGAAGACGCCGACATTCCGATCATTATGTTGAAGGAATTGGCGAAGCGTCTGCGCCGCACTATGGAGAGCATGTAGTTCGCTCGGTTCATTTGACCAAACGAAAACCAGCAGGATTATCCATGCTGGTTTTTTGTTTTACGCTTCAGTGGGCTTTGTTATGAGACCGCAGCCCGATCAACGCTATTGTGTTCCAAGCGGTTAATTGCTTTTTGGATGATTTGCCAGAGTTCGATCACGACGGGCAGCAGGGCGACTAACCAGAGGGCATAGGCTGTGCCGTGCAGAAACGTTTGGGAACCGGCGATAAAGATGCTTGCCCACAGGAAAATGCCGCCGAGGTGTATGGTGATTAGGCTGAGCCAATTACCCCCAAGTGTCGCGGGTTCATCGGGCAGAAGGACCCGCCGGAAAATATAGGGGATGATGGCAAAGCCGAACTGCAGTACCCAACCGTAGACGAGTGCCTGGGGTGCATTGAGTTCGACGGTTGCTGCCGGAAATCCCGGTACTTTCAGCAGGACAAACGGCGCGAAAATGACGGGTGCAAACAGCCAGACATAAGAACTGGCGAGATGCCAGATTCCTGCGGTACGCATCAGACGATCACCGATGAGCGGTTTGACGATGTTCGCAATCAACCAGATGGTCGCGGCAGTGTGTGCCAGCAAACCGGCGACCGTTGCAGGCTGCGAACTGAACCAAGGGCCGATGACCAATCCGAATGCCCCAAAGAGCATCAGCCAGAAAATCGGGCGGATTGAACGCGGCCACGCCAGCGCCCGACCTGCAAATTCAGGATAGAAATCAACGATCAATCCGGCAAAGACCAGCGACAGAAAACCCCAATTGTTGGCATGGACGTGAACTTCGATGGGGACACTTATATTTAACGCGACGCTCCAACCGAGCCAGAGGCCTGTACCTACGATGATGCCGACGAGCAGATAAACCATTCCGGCGAGATAAAACCAGCTGCCTTTCATCAGGTGATTATCATTTGAAGTTGAAGGCGCACCCATGAGCAGCTTCAGCATGAGAGCGGTAGCGGTGAAGATCAGCGTGCCGCCTGCGATGATGAGGGTGCTGTTGATCATGGGAATGCCGATCAGCAAGACCAGCAAGCCAGTGTTGAGCAGTCCCCAGACATCCCAGCGTGTTTTGGGTTTAGTCGACGTGGCGCGTGACGTGTAAGTGGTGAGCAGACCGAAAATGACTTCGGTGAGCATGCCTAAGGTGATGAAGTGCACCCGCAGCCAATTCAAGTTGCTGAGGGCGGGAATAAGATTGTAGCTGGTTGTGGATGTATCCAGTGCCCCTAGCACTGCCAGTCCGGCGTACAGGGTCGCCATCAAAAAATAGGGGTTGAGCATGTTGAACCTCATGTGTTCATTTAGAGTATGAGAGAAATCAGCAAGACGGGTAGCGAGAAAGGCCAAGCGCGTTTCCGCTTCGATACCACGTGCGGCACCGTCTGGCACGATGACCGTCATGCCAGCACTGATCAGAATGCGGTCGCTGTCCACTAGAATCCAGCCAGAGCCTTGCAGGACGTGGTACATGGCGAGTTTGTCAGGATGTTGGGGAATTTTCTGACCGGCTTCTAATCCGGCAAGGACGACGCGCATTTGATCATTATCCAACAAGAACTGCGGCTGTGGGCCGTTGTTGGAATAGACGATCTTTTCTTTCCAATCGGGATAGATTTGGACAGTCATAAACACATCCTTCAACATCAACACAAAAACACTTGGATGTCTTTGACTTTAGCATCGGAGTTTAGGCTCGTCGCCGACTTAAGTCGGATCGATCTTGGATTGGCTTATTCGTTGGCGATGCGTTCTAAAACAGCGCGATCCAGAATGCGGATCTGATGGCGCTGCAGCTCAATCACGCCATCGGCAACAAGGCTGCTGAGTGCACGTTGGACGACATCCGGCACGGTTCCCAAGCGGGAAGCCAGTTGAGTCTGGGTATACCACTGCGGGCGTGAAACGATGTCCTCTTGGGCTTCATCGAGTAATAAATGAGCGAGGCGGCTGATGACCGGCTTGAGCGACAGATTGGCGACCATCCCAACGAGATAAGTGATGCGATCAGCGAGGTTCTGAATGAGCCGCTGGGCAAATTCGGGATGCTCACGAAGCAGTTGGTTGAGGGTGTGATGCGGCACTAGCCAGACGTCACAGGGTTCGAGCGCCACAGCCGTAGCGGGGTTCGGCTGGTCGGCCAATATGCCAAGCTCATTGAAGGTTTCGCCGGGGGCGAAAAAACGCAGGATTTGTTCCCGCCCCTCAAGCGATGATCGGATGACCTTCACCCAACCGGACTGCAAATAGTAGAGGCCGGTAGAGGGTTCACTTTCAAGGAAGATGACTTCGCCTGTGGCGTAGCGGCGTCCGATGGCGGATTGCGCAATGCTGTCTAGGACTTGGTCGCCTAATCCCTTCAGATAAGGGACTTGTCGCAAGTGTTCAACCAGATTTTGAGGATTACTTCGTGCGTTACCCACAATCTTCAAATACCTTTACCGGGCGAAATCCTGACTGACGTGGGTGCAAACTGTAGCGAGAAACAAAAAAACCAGCAAATAATGCTGGTTTCTTTTTCTGTGACCCCGGTTGGGATCGAACCAACGACCCTCCGCTTAAAAGGCGGGTGTTCTGCCGCTGAACTACGGGGCCAACCATCAGAAATTGTAAGCGCAGTCGAAGCGGTTTTCAAGCGGCAATTTTAACGGCTAGATTGGGTCCTTGTTAGAACGGATGTATTCTTTTTAGAAATTTTGTTATACTCTTGTGAAACAAACCGTTTTCTAACTTGAACGTTTAGCCAACCATGACCTTAACCGCCACACCCACTTATGGCGAAAAACTGCTCAACAAACTGCTGCGATTTCGTCGTCGTGGCGGCGCTGATGGGCGTGGTGGTCATCGAGGTCAAGGACTGGGTGAAGATCACGGGCGGTGACCAGCAGTTGATCCATACCGTTCGCAGCACCGGTGCATCCATGAGCCACGAAAATCCGGTGCTGACGGCACAGCGCTACGCCTATGATCTCAACCGCCGCTTCGAACAGCGTGTCGAACTCTGGGAGCAGTACAAAGGGCGCAAGCGGCTCAAGTTCCCGTGGCAGGTGATGGTGGCGCTGCCCAAGATCAGCCAGCGGGTTATCGAACAGTTTGAGAAAAAAGGCGTTTGGCCGCGCCATACCGTCATCGGTAAGGAACTCCTGCGCAATTCCGAAACGCTGCACCAAGCACTGACCAATCTGCCGTGGAAGTTCAAACTGGAACAGCCGCTATCACTGGATATGCTGGATATTGTGCGCGAAGTGTTGAATCCCTCACTGCTGGTACAGAATGAAAACGGGTTGCCCATCGGTACATTGACCGAATTGCAGCACGGACTGATTAATGAGCCGCTTCACGCCATCCATCCGCAGCAGTTGGCGCTGTTTGAATATGAGCCGATGTCCGATGAAACGCAGGATCTTCCCGGCAGTGCCAGTGTGCGTCTGGTGCGCGGTGTGGCGGGCAGCGGTAAGACGCTCGTGTTGGTGCGGCGGGCGCAGCATCTCATCAGTACCTATCCGGATGCGCGGCTGCTGGTCATGAGCTTCAACGTGGAACTGGCGCGTGATCTCAAGGGGAGGCTGCGCCTGCCTGATGAGCAGGTGATGGTCGCCAGCTTCCATAAAATCTGCCGGATGATCTTGGGTGATCAGTGGCGTGAACCGCTCAAAACCCGCGAATGGCTGCGACAGTATGAACGTGAAACGTTGAATGCGTTGGGCTTATCGGCGGAATTCGTGGCAGCGGAATTCGCATGGCGCAAAGAAAGTAACCTGTTGGACGACAAGAGCTATCTCGAAGCCGACCGCAGTGGACGCGGCCAGCGGCTTGAACATCAGCGGCGTGAGTTGATTAACGGGCTGTTCAACCGTTACCGCGCCTATCAGGCGGCGAGCGGTTACGACTGGGATGATGTAGCAGCGGTGGCTTTGGCCGCCCTAAGTGATGACGACCACCATCCGATGCGGCAGGCCTACGATGCGGTTTTGATCGACGAGGGGCAGGACTTCGCGCCCTCGTGGATGCAGTTGACACTCGCCTTGCTCAAACCCAAAGGTGATTTGCTGATTTGTGACGATCCCTCACAGAGCATCTTCAATTCCTACACATGGTCACAAAAGGGCTTGTCGGTCATCGGACGGACGCGCATTTTACAGGTACCGTTTCGCTCGACCCGTGAGATCAGCCGTGCTGCCCACAGCCTGATCGAAGCCGATGATACGCTGCGAACAATCGAGGAACGGGCTGAACCCGACTTTAGCTCCTATGAGTTGGGCAGTGGGCCGCTGCCTGCCTTGATGGCCTGTGCCGACTCGGATACCGAAGTGACGTTCATCAATGACAAGCTGCGTGACCTGCTCGAAGGCGGCGCGGTACCGGGGAAAATCGCCATCCTCTGCCACGCCAAGTGGCACGTCGAACAGTGGGCGGTGTGGGAACGGCAGGGTATATACGTCCAGAACTTCGAGAAGATCAAAGGGCTGGAGTTCATGGTGGTCTTCATTCCCCATCTGCACGACGCCTTCCCCAACAGCGACGATCCCGACGCCGTGACGGTCGTCCGGCGCAAGCTGTTCACCGCCATGACCCGCGCCCGCTACCGTCTGGTGATGACTTATCAGGGCAATTTGCCCGTACCATTAGAACCATTGCTCCCGTATATGTGGTGTGAGAGTGTGGCGGCGCGTTAGTTCTTCGTTCATACTTGTCCGCGTGTTGATTCATGAACAGGAACAAGAGCATGGAAAGCTTACTTCGACGCATCATTTTGTATCTCTCGGTGGCCGGTTGGGCGCGCAGTATTATGAGCCGTTGGGGTGTGGCACGACGAGTCGCCCTGCGCTTCGTGGCGGGTGAAACGCTGGATGAAGCCGTTAGCGCGACCAAAGTGCTCAACAGTCGCAATCTGATGGCGTCGCTGGATTATCTGGGCGAAAGTGTCAAGAAAGCCGAAGATACGCAGGAGGTCGTGCAGACTTACCGCGCCTTACTCAAGCGCATCCACGATGAAAGTCTCAAGGCCAGCGTCTCACTCAAGCTGACCCACTTCGGCTTGGACATCAGCGAAGACCTGTGCCAGACCAACCTGCGCCATGTGCTGACCGATGCCAAGCAGTTCGGCATTCCGGTCACCATCGATATGGAGAACACCCCCTACACCGACATCACCCTGAAAATCTACCGTACCATGCGTGACGAGTACGACTTTGACAATGTCGGCACAGTCATTCAAGCCTATCTCCGCCGCAGCGAATCCGATATGCAGCTGCTTGGCGCAGAAGGGGCACACATCCGCCTCTGCAAAGGGGCGTACCTCGAATCGCTGGAACACGCTTTCCCCGATAAACCCGACGTGGACGCCAACTACGTCAAGATCATGCACCAATTTTTGCAAACGCCGGGCTATCTGTGCATCGCCACTCACGATGAAAAGATGATTCAGGCCGCTGAAAACGACATCAAGACGCTCAAGCCGACGCGCTTTGAATTCCAGATGTTGTATGGCATTCGCTCATCCCGTCAGGATGAACTGGCAGCGGCAGGCTATCCAGTGCGCATCTATGTGCCCTTCGGCGCGGCGTGGTATCCCTATTTCATGCGGCGCTTGGCGGAACGTCCGGCCAACGTCTGGTTCTTCGCCCGCAGTTTCTTCAGAAGATAGAAACGACCTATGGCTGTTTGTATGCTATAATTTTGCATGAAGTGAAAGGGAGAAATCCATGACCCCGAAACCCAAGATTGAGATTAAACATCCCATCCCAAAACAATCCCCCGAAGATGAAAAATGGGACAATTGGGTAGAAGAAAAAGGCCGCAAGCTCACAGACGAAGAATTTCAGGAACGCCTTAAGAATGTACGAATGGGCGACCCTCGATCAAAAACGCTTGAAGAAGTCGCTGCTGAACTCGGCATTAATCTCGATGAAATTGATGACGAGGATTGAATTTATCTTCTTTGGTAAGAGATAGTATGGCTATCTCTTACTTTCCCTAATTGGACTGGTTCATGTATCAGGTAAGAATTCATCCACTTGCTGAGGAAGATTTTCTAGCGTTCAAGAAAGCAGGTAATAACAAATTAGTGGCGAGAGCGCTCAAGAAAATTCAGATGATTGCCGCATTACCAAATCCCATTAAGCATAACAATGTGGTTTCTCTCGATAATGATGCTCCAGAATGGTACCGCTATAAAGATGGGGATATAAGAATTATCTTTCGTTTTACGCAGAGCGGGATTGAAGTGGTGATGAATGGCACTATCGAAATCACCATGCTCGCCCAACGCAACGAAAAAACCTACGGGCGTGAACTTCAGCGTCGCTACCGTCTGCTAGAAGGTAAAACTCCCTAACAATGGTTTCTTTCCTTGAAAAGCGTTTTGAATTCACAACATCCCTATCTATGTATGAATGTGTAGTGCGACTTGCGCAGCACTCGGGACACGGATCAAGTCGGCTAGGCTCAAATAGTCTGCGTATCTTAGATGACACAAATGGAAAGCGTTTTGAAATGAAAGGTGATTTTGGTAGAAATGTGTATACGCAAGTACGTGGATATCTCAAACAAAACGCGGGCTTAACCTATGTCACGGGTTTCGGACGCATCCCTTTTGGTGTTTTCCCGTTTATGATGTTTTTCTTTTTCATGAGTTGTTTTCTTGCCTATGCCAATAGCGACAGTCCTCCATTAGTCATCTATTGTTTCTTTATAGGCATAGGCTCAATAATATTTTTGGTTTTGACCATTAGAAATCGAAATGATTTGATCAAAACTGTATATCAGGTCCTCAGTGACAAAGCACTTGATTAGCATCATTTCATTAATTCCACTGTACAATCACCACGTCCCGCCCCGATTGCCCGTGATCGGCACATAAATGTCAATCTCACTTTGCGGCTGGCCGGGGAGATAGCGCGTATCCCACACCTCATAATCATAGGGAACCGGCGCACGTTGCCGCCTCGGCAGCCAGTGACGGTAGATGAATGAGTAAGTTTTGCTGATCCACGCCTCATCTCCGACGTGTGTCACTTTGGCGTATTGGCCTGCCGGAATCCGGTAGCCGAACATACCCTGCGGAATCGCGTCGAGGCTCTCCACTGGATAACCGAGCAGCACCGTATACGAGGTGTGGTAGCCGACGTGTCCACCGGGCGGATAAATCTGCACGAGGATTTTCGCCGTGCCGATGCGGTGCTGAACCTCGCGGTTGCGCTGGAAAAATGACGCTTCCAACCGTTTGATCGTCCCATGCTCGATGCTGGATTTAATCGTGGTGCTGGTTTTCAGGCCAACGACATGAATAGCCTCTCGATTGATGATCACCGGCGTAAAATGACTCATCTACCAATCCTCGGATAGCGCAACATGAAACCGCGAACACGATTATATCCCTGTTTGCCCTATCTAAACGCCACTTATTTTTCTCTTGATTCCCCCTCTGCCATGAAATGGAGAGGGGGGCAGGGGGTGAGGATTGGGACGCGTCCTTTGCCGCCGATTTCCCGCCGCAGACTTCCGCCCTCACTTCATCCTGTGGTATCATGTTGACCATGCCACCATCACCCGATACCTTACCCAACTACCACTTTTTACTGATCGCGTCCGGCCTTGGCGCGGAATGGCTCTTTGATGCTGCCCGCGAATACTGGACGCGCTTCCGCCCGATTGTCGTCACCGACATTGAACTCATCCGCCTCATCCCTACAGGTTACACGGTTATTGTAACGCTGGTCGCGCGGCGCGATACTGCCACTCAATGGGGCGTATGGCTGGCGCAGAGTACGCCGGATGCCTTGCTGGATGGCGTGGTCTATGATGCCTTCGAGCAGACCCGCAGTGCGCTCAATCAGCGGGCGCAGACCAATCAACCCTTTGGAGTGCCGCTCAAGCCCACGCCGACGCCGGTCTCTCCGGTCAGCCCGACACCGGGTTCGCTGCTGGCTGGCCCAGCCGAAGTGATTCCGCCCACGCGAGCGCCGGGAGGATTTATCACCCAGACGCCGACGCCTAATGTGGCCGAGCCGGCTGCCGCGCCAACCTTACCGCCGGAAACCCCCGGCCAACCGATTTATCCGACTCCCGGCCCCATCACAGGCGGCTGATTCCTGTTCCAGAGACAACGAGGTGTGTGAGTGCTTCTGAATGAATACCAGTGGTCATTGAACCCACGCGGCATGCATAACTCGTTTGTCTTCAAAGGCCCGACCATGGATCGGGTCAAGAGTTTGCAGTTGGGCTGGTACAAGATGGCCGCGAACAGCACCGAGTTCGTAGGCGACTGTCAAACCCTGCTGACCAACAACGTCACCCCCATTATCCGCATCTTTCGCCCTTCGCCGGGAGCCATGCCCGTTGATCCGACGCTCATTAACGACTGGAAATCCTACGCTAGTGCGGGCGTGAAGTGGTTCGAATTCTACAACGAACCCAACCTCATTAATGAATGGCCGTCTGGTGATCTGGTGTTCAATCCCAGCAATGTGGCGCAAATCATCGGCCCGATCATGGATAACTGGCTGACCTTTGCCGAAACCATCATCAACATGGGCTGCTATCCGGCCTTTCCGGCGCTGGCCGAAGCGCAGGGTGCGGATCAAGGGACCATCCCTTGGCTGGATGCCATGCTCACCTACCTGCGCGACAAATACCGCGATCGCTTTCGCACCATCATCAACAATGGGCTGTGGCTGGCGACCCATCCCTATACCCTGAACCACTTCTATCAGGAAGTGCCGGGGCAGCCCCATATCCCTCGCGATTATCATCAGCAGAACGGCACCGAAGGCGGTTGGCACTTCGAGTATCCCTATGATCCCATTTGCCAGACCACCGACCCCGGACGCACCGTCTTCGGCGGTACGCGTTTAACCCCCTATGGTGATCCCAACGGCATCACGGCGGTCGGCTTGGCTTTTCATTATCGGCTGTCGCAGTGGTTTGATTCAGGTGTTGTGCCCGTTGTCGGGACGGAAGGCGGCGTCTTCCCCTATCCTTGGGACGGGCCGCAGCGCCCCGATACCCGCTATCCGGCCTATGACAAAGACTCGATGGGCGAGGCGACGGTTGCCATGTTCAACTGGATCGTCACCCAAGCGCCGCCTTGGATGTTCGGCATCGCCCTCTGGAAAGAGAACGACTACTACGACAATCATGCTGGAGCGCTCATCCGCTTGGAGCAGGTGCCCCAGCTTCGGCGCACCGTACCCGCCTTAACTTCTGGCGCACCGGGGGATTACAACGGCTACATCGGGCGTGGGCCGGGGCCGATTCGCGGCGAACCGACCTTCCACATGATCGTGCTGGCACCCGGTTTTGAGCCGGAATGGTTCATGGAAGCCGGACGTTCCTACTGGAACACCTTCCATCCCATCGTGACCACCGTCTGGGACTTCATCAAATACATCCCCTATGACCGCAGCCTTGCCGCCACTGTCCTCGCGCCGCCCGACTTGGCCGACAGTATGCGCGAGGTCATCCAGAAGCAGTATCCCAACGTCCTCTTTGACCTCATCTTGGTCGAGAACGGCACCAAATCCGTCGCCGATGTCCTCAACGCCCGCGTCTGGGCCAATCGCCGCTTCGGGTAAATGTTGCCAGTTCCTGAAGAGTAAAGTAGTTCTCTAAATACGCCTTTACAAGACCTGTTTAACTGACGACAACGGCGGTTTTCATCCCCATTCTATCGAACGTTTTTCTTGCAATATTTAGTGATCACGTTCAAGCATTTTCAAATGCAATGCTGCTAACTGTCCCCACGACGATGCGGGTGAGGATTCATAAACATCAACATATTGTGCTAGGGCCTCGCCGGGACGTTTGAGTGCTTCAAGAGCAAGAGCGCGGAAATATCCCCCTTCTAAAACTTCTTTTGAATTTGATGACATGGATAGAGACACCTTGAGTTCATCAACGACTTCAGACAAACGATCTAGATTGTCAGGCAAAAAATAGAGCGATGAACTGACAGCATTAGTAATTGATTGAGATTGCTGCGTATTGTCTAGCGCGGGGTCTGCATAATCTTCAGGCTTATAAGGTTCGCCCGATACACTCGTTAATTCATAATCTTGCTTCTGCTCATCCCAAGTGAGAATGCCCGGTTCATATGTGTAAGGTTCGAGCGAAGTCCATATATGGAGCGTTTTCCCATTATCTTGCAGGATGTCGTCTAAAGATAGTTCCTCGCATAGAACACCGCTTACTAATTGATGAAATTCACCAACATCAAAAGTCTGTAATTCAATATCTCCCAAAGGAGATACATTATTAGGGCAAGCCCCCGGTTGAAAGTAGCCTTCTGATTTAGGGTAATAAGTCAGAATTATCAGGACGTTCTTTTTACTTCCCGGCAATGTCTGTACAGTCACCTGTGAGGGAAAAAAAGGTAAGTAGTTCAATTTGGGTTTTGATATTGTGTAGTAATCACCATTAGGAACAAACAAGATTGCACCTATTTGCGCCTTAGGCAAAATAAGCCATTCTTTCTGACCATCGTGATTAAAGTCAAAACTAAACGACTGAGCAATCTCAATTCCTTGAGCTTTAAGCTGCTCATCAGGCGATATTTGAACAGAGTACGAGGATTTCAAGGAACTTTCAATCAAGCTCTGTATATCGCAGCCCGCTTTTGCGGGATCTGCGGGACCCGTATTCTCGAAGAATTGCTGGCTATCTACATAGGTTTCCCCCAATGGTCGTGATATTGGGCCTACATATGTGTAGTTGCTTGTCACACTATATTGCTTAAAAAAGTTAAAAGCCGATGTACATAGTGCTATTTTATTTTGAGTGGTATACGACTCTTTAAGGTTACTAATTAGCTGTCCCATGTCGGATGTCGCCGGTTTAACTTTTGCCAGCGAATCAATCATCTTCTGCGCCTTATCAGCTTGATTGGTTAGGGCAGAGGCTACTATCAGACGAAATTGTATATATTGGCGAATTTCCGCCGCATCTTCATCATCCAATGGTTGTTTAGCTAGCGCATCCTCATAGTGAGGGATGGCCGCACTATAGTTATGATCCCACATGGCTTCCTCTGCTTTGCGCCATGCACAACCAGCGGAATCATCAAAGGTTAATACGTTTTTGGTAAACACATATGTCTCTTTGTTCCAATCAAAAATAGATTGCTGAATATAATGACAACCCCAATTGTCATCTAAGGCGCGAACTTTCAGGATTTCGAGTTCAGGGTCATCATCAACATTTTTAAACTCCCAAGTTGAGGTTGTGTATTCATTGCCTGATGCTAAAAGTTCAGTACCGTCTTTTGGTGTTAGGTCAACGAGTTGCCCATTATGCCATGTCAAAATATACAGCTTGCGACGATCACCTGCACCCATGCCTGTATTTGCTGCTTGGTGTTCTAGCACCCATTCGGGTAATCCATCATTATTAATGTCTTTAAACAGAAGCTCTTCAAGTCCGCCCGCCTCATCGCTGTAATAGGTTGGTACTTCACCTGACCACGGCAGCGGAGACGGGATAACTTCATAATCTCTAGCGTCCGTTTGGTGGATCACGAGATAATCTTCATAATTAAGCCGTCCGCTTGTCCCTTGTCGTTTAATGTGAAGCAGATATTTAGGCTTGCCATCAGCGTTAAAGTCACGCGGCTCTACACTGATATCGTAAGTTGGAAAATGGAGTTCATACGTTTGTCCGAGGTCTACCATATTCTCTCGCAGCCATGAGAGAACAATAGACCGATTCCAATAATCTTTGTCCCGAGGACGGTTATTAAAACCACTTGCATCGACAATGGCGCTATAGGCTTCAATCAAGAGTTTTGAAGGTAGTTGGGACAAATCTGGATAACGGGATTGAAGTTCTCTTTCAATGAGATCAAACTGAAGAAGCATTCCATCTTTATCGGGCGACTCCGCCAATTGTGGAATTAACTGCAAGTATTCTTCTGCATCGGGTACACGCAGTTGATAATCGTCTTGTGCCTTTATTGGAAAAGTCACTAAAAAACATAAACTTACTAACAATATGATTTTTGGCATGATTTGTCCCCAACGAAACACTCATACTTTCATTGTATTCCTCATACCAAGCTCTTCTTATACGATTACTCAACGATTTGAGTCAGATTGATTCGAATCACAACGACGCACAGCTATATTGACCTGATCTACGTACTGAATAAGTCTTGCCCCCCGCTTGACACGACTTCTTCGTAATCAGGTTTACTTTCGGTTAACCCGACAAAGAGCGTGTTTAAAAAGGGTAAAGGAGGTAAAAGAGAGGGAATAAAGGGAGGAAAAGATGAAAAAACAGTATCCAAGTGATGTGAGCGATAAAGAATGGGCAATCTTGGAAGGCATGATTCCGAATCCGGGTGGCGGACGACCGCGCAAATATTCGATGCGCGCCATAATCAACGCCATGCGTTATGTGTTGCGAGTGGTTGCTCGTGGCGGATGCTGCCCCATGACTTTCCACCTTATCAGAGTGTGTATTACTACTTTCGCATCTGGCGCGAGGATGGGAGTTGGGAAAAGCTGTATCAGACCTTGCACGAGATGCTGCGCCAGCAGCAGGGAAAAGAAGCCAGTCCGTGGTTAGCAATACTGGATAGCCAGTCGGTCAAAACGACTGAAAAAGAGGGTTGAAAGGTTGGGATGGCTACAAGCATGTCACCGGCCGCAAACGGCATCTGTTGGTCGACACTCAAGGTTTGCTGATGCAGGTGCTGCTGACCGCCGCCGACGTTGATGATCGTCGTCCCGTCTTGGCCTTATTGCATAAGGCACAAACCCAGTATCCGCGTTTGGCCACGGTCTTGGTCGACAAAGGCTATCGCGGTCCGCTCTACCAAACCATCCAGAACCGCTTGCATATTCGTCTCCAAATTGAGCAACGTTCACAATTTGCCAAACCCCACCAGGTTCTCTCTTCCCGTTGGGTGGTTGAACGTACTTTTGCTTGGCTCGGTCGTTATCGTCGTCTGAGCAAGGATTACGAGTTTCTCACTTCTTCTTCTCGCGCCTTTATTTTTCTCGCCATGACTGCTCTCGTCCTCCGTCGTCTTTCCCGTCTTTGACCTTTTTAAACACCCTCAACCCTTTACCAACCATCATCCAACCTGCCGCGCCTCCCCGCTCCCTCAAAACGGTTAGCGCCAACCCTCAAGAACAGTTACAAAATGGTCTTCCAAAAGGTAACCCGTTCCTTCTCCTATTCCCGTACAATGAGAACAGGGCGTCGTCTTGTAGGGATTTGCCGCTGGCAAATCCTGCATCGTATTAAATCCCATGCGCACCTTAACAACCGTTTTTTGACCCAGCACTCACTGCCCATGACTCGGAACTAAAGCGTTCTGATTCTGAAGAATCCACAGAATTTTCCGAATCAACTAGTTTTTTCCCTCCCTGTATTTGGCTATCGGTGGAGTAAGCCTGCGAACGTGCCGATGTGGGGTTGGGGGTGGGGTACTACAGCCTTCGAACGGGCTGATGTGGGCTGGGGGTTAGGGGTATCGTTGCAAATGTCACAAACCCGACCGATTCACAACTGAAATTTTTGCAACATTTGTTGTGCGAACTGTGCTGCATTTGCTGCTGATTTCGCTTTTAAATCAGTACTCGGAACTCAGGACTCAGGACTTGGCATTAGCATGCCGCCGCCATCGCCGCCGCCGTTTTCTCACCACCGCTAACAACCAAGACTCTCGACGAGCCTGTGCGCTTCAGCGCCCATTTCGTACTCAGGCGGAGGCTTGAGCCTCTGACTGCCGGACAATGCCGCCGCCATCGCCGCCACAAAATCACTTTGAATTTGCGGTTTTTGCAGTATTCGCGGTTTTTCTTGTAACTTGAAACTTGTGACTTGAATAGTGTTTGTTGTCGTCTTCGCCTAACGTTTCCCACTTCTCGAAGTGGTTGCACTGGCTATAGGGTTCAGGGGACATTCTCCTTATCATCGAAACATGATGAGTTAACCAATCGCCCATAAACCAAAAGGAACGAACCCATGAGCCTTGTCACCTTCGCCGATGTGCAGTCCGCTGCCCAACAGATCGCGCCGGTTGCCCATCGCACACCGGTTTTGACCTCCCACACGCTTGACGAACGGGTTGGGGCGCAGGTCTTCCTCAAATGCGAGAACTTCCAGCGCATGGGGGCCTTCAAGTTTCGTGGAGCTTATAACGCCATGAGCCGCTTGAGTGACGCCGAAAAAGCGCGGGGCGTGATTACCTTTTCGTCGGGCAATCACGCGCAGGCCATCGCCTTGTCGGGGAAGCTCTTGGGTGTCAAAACCGTAGTGGTCATGCCCCAGAACGCGCCGCTGACCAAGCTGGCCGCCACCCGCGGCTACGGTGCCGAAGTGGTGACCTACAACCCAAGCGAATCGGATCGCAAAGTGCTGGCCGAGTCGCTGGCCGCCGAGCATGGCTACAGCATTATCCCGCCTTTTGATCATCCCCACGTCATTGCCGGACAAGGGACATCCACGCTCGAACTCATTCAGGATGTGGGCGAACTGGATACGCTGTTGACTCCGGTCGGTGGAGGCGGCTTGCTCAGTGGATCAGCCATCGCCGCGCGGGGATTATCCCCCAAATGTCGGGTCATCGGTGTCGAGCCGGAAACCGCTGATGATGCCGCCCGGTCCTTCCGCACCAAAACCCTGACCACCATCGCCTATCCCAACACCATCGCTGATGGGACACGCACCGTATCGCTGGGTGACATCACCTTCCCGCTCATCCTCGAAAACGTGGATGAATTCGCTACGGTCAGCGAAGATGCCATTAAAGCTGCCGTGCGCTTCGCCTTCTTCCGTCTGAAATGCGTGATGGAACCGTCGGGGATTTTGGGGCTGGCCGCGCTGCTGAGTGGGGCGGTCAAAGTGACGGGCAAAGTCGGGGTGATCATTTCCGGTGGGAACATCGACGCCCCCACCATGAGCCTGATTTTATCCGAGGCCACCGCTGACGATTAAGTGATGTAGGGAAAATGCAGTTCCCTACATCATTAAGTCATTTCATATACCAGTAGGCCTACTCGGTTGAAAGTCCCTCGCCCTGAGGGAGAGGGATTTAGGGTGAGGGTCTGTTTTTTATTTGGTCGCTTGGGGTGTGCTCGGTGCTTGCGCCATCCCGCGCTTGATGCTCTCAAACTCGCTGGCGGACACCATGCCTGTTTTGATGGTGCTGGCGCGGTTGTTGCGCTGGCGATAGGCCAGTTGAATATAAGTGTCCTGTGAACTGCCACCATCCTTGCTGCGCCGGATGTTCACATCAATACGCGGTGATTTGATGTTCTCCTGCGTCAGGAGCATTCCGGCCTGCTGGAAGTTGCCGTCCTTGAGGGCGTTCACGAGGTCTTTGCGGGATTTGGCCGTCGCGGTTGCAAACAACACCGCTGGCCCGTACCACTCTTCGGTATCCTCGTTAAAGGGTTCGCCTGCTGCCTTCCCAGCGATAAACGCTGCGAATAATCCGGCTAATAGAATCTCGACCACCCAGTAGCCGTAGACAATATTGTCTTTGAGTTCCATCGGTGAACTGCTGCTAGAAGGACTGGTGCTGGTAATGCTCAACCCTTGCTTGGCTATGAATTTGAAGTAACCAACAATTCCGGTGTCACCGACTTCATCTTTGAGAAGCGCGTCGAGTTCTTGGTCGAATTGGGCATCAGTAGGTGTTTCGCCGACTTGTTCAATATAAAGATTGCGCATTTCAGTGCGGAAACCCACATAGTAAGAAGCCGCATGATACACGCCGTACATCAACACGCCGCACAGCAAGCCAACGATGCCCGCCACAATCGGGCTGCGCACTTTGGCCGAGTAAACGCCGCGCGTCAGCAGCCCACCGGCAATCGCTCCGGCGAACATCGGGAACATCAGCACCAGATAGAAGTGCAGGTAATGATCAATGGCGAACATGATGCCACCCAGCGCGGCACCACTAATAATCGCCAGCACGAGCAGCAGGATGAACCCGCCGAAGGACATGCGTCCGCTCGCCCGATACTTTTGCATAGGATTTCCCCTTTAGTTCAGTTGTGAAGATAACAAGTTGTATGACAACTACTATACAATTGAACCAGATTTTCGAAAATATAGAGACACTGGCAAGCTGTTCAGGATTTGATAGAAAGTTGGCTTAAGGTCAATGCCACACCCATTTGTGGGGTGTTATGCCTTTCGAGTCAGCCGCATAGTTGAAGTGATATATTCATCGAAAAACGAAAAGTAACCGTTATGTCCCAAACTGTGAACCCTGACCCTGACCTGATGCGCATCTTCGATTTCACACCTGTCGACCTTGAGTCTAACCGCGTAGGAAAGCTAACTGAACGGCAAATCAAAAAGTTATCTGCAAAAGTAAAAAAGGAGCGGTTGTCCAATGTAATTGGTGTACTTGTAATATGTATAGTGATGCTCATAATCATCATCAGCAACTACTCGTCGCAAATAGAATTGCATAAAATGGAAGGGTGGGGACTCCTTGCGCTTTTCTTTTTAGTAATGGTTTTGCTTGGCAATTATGTTTCCGGTAGCAGCCTAACATCGGATGTTCGGTCAGGTACTGTCCGTTCTGCTCAGGGTACAGTTAAAAGATGGAATGATCACGGTCGAGGAACATTAAAGATTGGGGGAGAATGGCTAGATCTCGATCACGAAGAAAATAATAGTCTAAAAATCTACTTACAAAAAATACCTAAAGGGACAAAGTTTAGGGTAAATTATGTACACAAGAGCAATAGGGTGATGTCTATGGAAATAATCGAATGACCCTCACACTTTCCCCACGCGACCAATCCATGCTCAAGGGCGAACAGGGCGCAGCCGCACAGATGGCGATGCGCATCCTGACAACGATGGCAGATGTTTATGGTGCGTCCGAACTGTTGGACATCACCGCCGCGCATATTGATGGTTGCTTGTATCACGGCTATTCAGGCTTGGAGTTCGCCGAAAAGCTGGTGGCCGGTGGGGCACAGGTGGTCGTGCCCACCTCGCTCAACGTCGGCGCAATGGACTTGATTCACCCTGAGCATTTTCAGGGCACGGCACAGGTCGCGGATTGGGCCACGCGCACCATGAAGGCCTACGAGGCGATGGGCTGCCAGCCAATTTATACCTGCGCCCCTTATCAAACCGGATACCGTCCTAAGTTGGGGGAGCAAATCGCGTGGGCGGAAAGCAACGCCATCGTCTTCGCTAACTCGGTCTTGGGCGCGCGGACGCATCGCTACGGCGACTTCATCGATATCTGCGCGGCCATCACCGGACGTGCTCCGGCTGTGGGGCTGCATCTGACGGAAAACCGGCGCGGACAAATCCTGTTCCGGTTAGAAGGCATCCCCGAACGGCTGCTGAATGACAGCGTGCTCTATCCGGTGCTGGGTTATTTGATCGGCTCACAAAGCGCCAACCGGATTCCGGTGATTGATGGACTGCCTACAACCGTCACCGAAGATCAACTGGCGGTCGGCATCACGCCCGAAGCGCCGACTCTAGAAGACGCCTTGCAACATCAGCCGCCGGAACAAACCATCACCGTCACCATGCCGATGCTGCGCCAGATGCGGGACAAGCTGGCGACGGTTCCCGATGGCGCGATTAATGTGGTCGCGTTGGGTAGTCCCCATTTCTCAATGACCGAATTCGCTGATTTGCTGCCGTTGATTGAAGCCTATCCGCCGCAGTCCTCAGTGGAGTTCATCGTCTGCACCAACCGGATTGTACAGGTCAATCTGCAAAAGCGCGGCTGGCTGGAACGGCTGCAAGCGGCGGGTGTCCAAATCGTAGTTGATACCTGTGTGGTGGTCACACCGATTGTCCGCGCCCGGAATGGCGTGCTGATGACCAACTCCGGTAAGTTTGCCCATTACGCGCCGGGGAATATCGGCTTTCAGGTGGTGTACGGCAGCCTCGAAGAGTGCGTCCGCTCGGCAGCTCAAGCTCAGGTTTGGCGAGATCAGGAGTTGTGGTCTTAACATGAATATCCGTGCAATTTTCTTGGATTGTGGCGATACGCTGGTTGATGAAGCGACTGAAGTCAAAAATGAATTAGGTGTGTCGCTTCGGGCCGAATTGATACCGGGCGCAGACGAACTGATGTGGGAACTGAAGCGCCGCCGCTATCCTCTGGCCTTGGTCGCCGATGGTCCAGCCGATACCTTCACCAACAACTTGGCGCCTTATGGCCTCTATGACCTGTTTCATGTGTACGCCATCTCGGAGTGGTTGGGCGTCGATAAGCCGCATCCCAAGATCTTTAAACATGCACTAGCCCAACTTGACATTGAACCTGCCGATTATGGCAAGGTCATCATGGTTGGCAACAATCTGGAGCGGGACATCAAAGGAGCCAATCGCCTTGGTTTGATCAGCGTGTGGCTGGATTGGTCACCCCGCCGTTCCAAAATTCCGGCGGATGACTCAGAAGTGCCGCAGTTCACCATTAAGAATCCCCTCGATTTGCTAGATATTCTCGACCAATTGGAACAACGTTTTGCCAATGGTGCTACAATTCAGACTTAAGGGAAACAATCAGGAACCAAACGTTGATCATTTCTGCGCATCCGTTAGTCGCTGGCACGGCATCCGGCAGCATCCTCAAGTTGGATGAACCGTTGAGTTTGTGGGGTGGCCTTGAACCCACCACCGGCGAGATTATTGACCGCCGCCATCCGCAAAGCGGAGTCATCGTGACGGATCGCGTCGTGGTCATGCCCAGCGGACGCGGATCAAGCAGCGCCAGCAGTATTCTGCTCGAAGCGGTTCGCTTACACACTGCGCCTGCTGCCATCATCACGGCGGAGGTCGATGGTATTCTGGCGTTGGGGGCAGTGGTCGCCCAAGAATTGTATACGTCGGCTCTACCTTTGCTGGTGGTCAATCCTGAGGATTACCAGCGGCTTGCAAATGGGCAGCAAGTGAGCATTACTCAAGATGGGCTCATGACTATTCCGGACTTATAATGATGGATCAGGTCAATTTGGAGAGTATGGTTTATGGCTATCCAACTAACCGTTGAATACAGTGACATAATAGAGCTTATTGAGCAGCTTTCAGATGAACAGCAGCAAGATTTGATTACTCAAATCATGACGCTTCGTACTCAACGTCGCCCGTTGTCGCCGGAAGAAAAAATCCAGTTGCTTGATGCTGCTAAGCTCCATAATCCTGTTAACGAAACACCTTCTATCCGTCGCAGCGATTGGTACAATGACGATGGCCGTTAAAGCCTTCGTTGACACCAATATTTTGTTACGTGCTTTACTAACCGAGATTGAGCTTCACTCGGAAGCAGATAAACTTCTCAAGAGACTGCTCCGCGAAGAAGCTGAGTTATGGATTAGTGGACAAGTCATTAGAGAATTCACCGTTCAAGCAACCCATCCTCGAACGTTAAAAGTGCCACTAACCATAACTGAAGTAGTGCGCGAAGTTCAAACGATTGAAGCTCCAAGCCTTTCCAACACAAGGTAAACTCGTTCACGATGCAAATATTGTTGCAACGATGTTGGCATATCAAATTGACACATTAGTAACCATTAATTTGGATGATTTTAGGCGCTTTAGTAACACTATCAAACTCATTTATCTAGATGAACCATGACCGTCATCACCTTACGTGAACTCTCCCGTGAAAATTGGCGTGAAGCGCTCCAGCTCTCGGTGCATCCTGACCAGCAGCGCTTCGTCGCGGATTACTCACCGATTGCGTTGGTCGGCCTCGCAAAAGCGTACGTGCGCCCGTTGGGATTGATCTGGCTGCCGTATGCGGTTTATGCGGGACATGAGATGGTGGGCTTCTTAGAACTGGCGTTTGAACCCGGCAGCCCTGATCAATATTGGATGTATCACTTTTTCATTGACCGGCAGTATCAAGGACAAGGCTTCGGCAAGAAAGCGCTGGCCGCCTTTGTTGAACTCGTCGAACGCACTTATCCTGAATGCCGCTGTATTAATCTCACGGTTCATCCAGAGAACACAGCCGCCCAGCACCTCTACCGGTCTGCGGGTTTTATACCGACCAATCAGGAGTATTTTGGGGAAGTGCTGTTCCGGCTGACGTTGTGATTGCAGAACCCTAAATTTGAGCGCGATGGATCGGGATATGATCAGGGTTGCGACTTATAACATTCATTTTGGTGGCAAACATCGAGAGGCATTAATCGCTCAAGTTCTCAATGAGATTAACGCTGATGTGGTCGTATTAACAGAAGCGTCGGACGATGAAGTTCTTGATCGTTTAGCATCTGAACTCCAGATGTCATCTTGTGCTGTACATGGACGCAAAACAAGCATTGCTGTCTTAAGTCGGCTTCCAATTAAAAGTTGGAATGCGTTCGACCCACCACAAATTGGTAGACCACTACTTGAAGTAAATGTAGAAACCACAAAAGGGCAATTATTCACCCTTTTTGGTTTACATCTTCGATGTCACTTTTTCAAACATAATGAGAAGCAACGGGTTCGAGAACTGTCCACTTACCTCGCCTATATTCGTAATTGCAGTCCTAAATTTCACGTCATTCTTGGCGATTTCAATGCTGTTGCTGAAGGTGACATACCTCTAAACAATCCGATGCCTTTAAAAGAAAAGTTAATGCTATTCTGGGAGCATCAGCGTTTTAATCATGATGCTATGTCATTGATTCAACAAAACAATTATGTCGGATGTTTCCGGCAGCTAAACCCAACGATACAGGGTTATACGCTTCCAAGTCATGCGCCGAATATCAGATTGGATTATATCTTTGCTAACCCTTCGCTCAGTTCTAATTTGATGACATGTGAAGTTCACACTACCCCTTCGGCACGAAATGCATCAGACCATTTTCCACTGTACGCCTCTTTCGATGTTTGAATAACCTGATGACTATGAGGACAGGCATGGATATTGCGTCTGTCCAATCCCTCGTGTATGTTTCTACCGCTATTGGAAAAATGGATGCGGTCACGGTGTAATTGATCGCCAAGTCAAAGGACGATGGGGATATGGCTTCTATTTTTGATGAGATGATTGACCGGCGGCAGTCGGGTTCGGCCAAATGGAACTGGTACGATGAAGATGTGCTGCCTGCGTGGGTGGCGGATACCGACTTCCGATGCCCGCCGACTATCTTGAATGCCCTTCATAAAGCGGTTGAGCACGGGATTTTTGGCTATGAATTTGACTCGAAGCGACTGCGCAATATCCTAGTCCAACGCATGGCGGATCGTTATGGCTGGCAGGTCAAGACGACCGACTTCCAGTTTACGCCTAACCTCGTCAGCGTCTTGAATTTTGTCAGTATGGCGTTTAGCAATCCCGGTGATGAAATTCTGATGACGACCCCGGTTTATCCGCCCTTCATTAGCGCGCCGGATAACAGTGGCCGTGTCGCCAAAATGGTCGATTTGACCCTCACGAGTGAGTCCCAAGTTCTGCGCTACGAAATTGACTTTGATGCTTTTGAGGCGGCCATAACCCCGCGCACCAAAGTGTTTATCCTGTGTAATCCGCATAACCCGATTGGGCGCATGTGGTCACGCGCGGATTTGGAGCGGCTGGCAGAAATTTGCCTGCGTCATAATGTGCTCATCTGCTCGGATGAAATTCACTGCGATCTGATTATGGACGGCGGCAAACATGTGCCGATGGCTAGTCTATCCAAGGAAATTGCTGACAACACCATCACCATCATGTCACCCAGCAAGACCTTCAATATCCCTTCGCTGGGTATTGCCTTTGTCATTGCCCAGAATGAGAGGCTCTATAAGACTCTCGAAAAGGCCATGACCGGATTCTTGCCCCATATCGGGACGATGGGCATTGCCGCAGCCGAGGCCGCCTACGGTGATCCGGATAGCCAGCGCTGGGTCGATGAACTGCTGCCTTATCTGCGGAGCAACCGCGACTTTGTGGTGGACTATGTCCGTCAGCATTTCCCCAAGGTGGCTTACACCGTTCCCGAAGCGACTTACCTCGGTTGGATGGACTGGCGTGCGATGCAGCTCCCCGGTGAAAATCCCTACAAATTCTTCCTCGAAAAAGCCCGCGTGGCCTTCAATGATGGCGCGGCCTTTGGTAAAGCAGGCGAGGGTTTTACTCGCATCAACTATGGTGCGCCCCGTGAGCGCCTCGAAGAAATTATGCAGCGGGTTTACGCAGCCGTTGAGGATATTTAATCCCCTCACACAACAAGGCAGGACACAGCCAGAATAGGGACTGTGTCCTGTCGCGATAGCGTCTATCCATTCTGTAATCCCTCTCATTGATCTATTGTGGAATAATGAATCTGTCCGCTATACTCCAGCCACATTCAGACTCAGTGGAGGGGATAACAATGCGAACGCCATCCAAGATGCAACTGTTCCTCGTCATATTGTTGGTGCTGCTGCTTGCGGCCTGCAACCAACCTGCGCCGACATCCGAACCAACGTCTGTTGCCATCGCTTCGGATACACCTCTCCCGACTGAACCACCGATGCTGACCCCGACACCGGGCAGCGCACCGACTGAAACGGAAACCACTTCTGCGACACTCATTCCGACGGAGGTTGGGGCGGCTACCCAGACACCGTCATCCGTTCCCGCCGCGAGCGAAACACCTGTGCCAACGACCGTTCAAGCAACGGCCACGGTTGTACCCACGATTGATCTGACGCCTTCCAAGACGCCGATTGTCGAGAATAATGCCTTTGCCTTGGGTGCGCATGTTTTCAGCTTCGCCCACTTCGCTCAGATGAAGCAAGCAGGCATGACATGGATCAAACTGCAAATTCGCTGGGACGGAACCAGTCCGGCCAGCGCGGTTCAATCCCAACTGGATTCGGCACGAGCAGGTGGCTTCAAAGTGCTGTTGAGCGTGGTTGGTAACGTCACACAGTTGGGTGCAGACCGCGCCGCTTATATTCAAAAGTTCAGTACTTATGTCGCGGGACTGGCACAGTTGAATCCCAACGCCATTGAAGTCTGGAATGAACCGAACATCGACCGTGAATGGCCTAAGGGGCAAATCAGCGGTGGCAACTACGCCCAAATGTTGATCGCCGCTTATAACGCCATCAAGCAGGTTAATCCAGCGGTGATGGTCATCAGCGGAGCGCCCGCACCGACCGGCTATTTTGGTGGAAAGTGTGCGGCGGAAGGCTGCGACGATAACATCTTCATCACGCAGATGCAGCAGGCAGGCGCGGCCAACGCGCTGGACTGCGTGGGTATGCACTACAACGATGGCATCCTACCACCGGATAAAACCAGCGGTGATCC
Source organism: Aggregatilineales bacterium (assembly GCA_044226855.1). Lineage (GTDB taxonomy): Bacteria > Chloroflexota > Anaerolineae > Aggregatilineales > Phototrophicaceae > CFX2. The sequence continues at coordinate 55,033 of JBGAGF010000003.1, read as the reverse complement.
GCGTGGCAGTTCCAACCACTACTCCCGTTATTTCAAGACCCTGACGGCGCTTTATGCGGGCGTCTTTCCCGGTAAGCCGGTATGCTTTACCGAGCTTGGTTACCTGACGCCACAGGGTTATGGGCCGCTGCCGGCGGGCTTCGAGTGGGCGGCTAACACCACCATTCAAAATCAGGCGGATTGGCAGGCGCTGGCGGCTCAAATCGCCAAGACCGGCGACAAGATTCGCTTGATTATCGTCTGGAACTTGGATGCGACTCAGTATGACGCTGACCCGATGGCAGGCTACGCCATTATCCGCAAAGATGGTAGCTGCCCGGCTTGTGCCTCGCTCGGCGCGGTGATGAGCACCCCATAACCACTTGATTTCGGAGGGGCGTAAACTTGCTTTACGTCCCGACTCCACACACTCCTGCAATTCGATACTTCCTACATACGATGCCAGACTGGCGACTAACGACCGCCTATGGTTTGATGTGGTACTACTAACCACTCATCAAAGACGGCACTATCAAAAAATTGCTGTTATATAATCGTCACCAACCATAAGCCATTTGGATAAACCATGTCCGGCGAGCAGACTCACTTCTGGCAGTCACAGGAACTTGGCAGCACCTTCGAATCCTTGACCGCCACCTATATCACCCACGCTTTTGGCCGTCATACCCATGAAGGGTTTGCCATCGGCGTCATCGAACGCGGCGCGGAAACCTTCTACTATCGCGGCGGGATTCATACGGCTCCGGCTGGCAGCATAGTGGTTATCAGTCCTGATGAACTGCACACCGGACAAGCCGCAGTCGATAACGGGTGGAGCTACCGCATGATGTATCCCGCTGCCGATTTGCTAGTGCGGGTAGCATCCGAGTTGGCTGGTAACCCGCGTGGCATTCCCTACTTTGGTACGCCGATCTACTACGATGAGGTGGTCTTTCATGCACTGCGTTCGGCCCATCTGGCGCTGGAGCAGTCACAGTCCGCTCTAGAACGCGAATCCTGCCTGATGCATGCGCTGGCACTGCTTATTCGCCGCTATGCAGAAGATCGTCCACCGCTGGCACAGCCCGCGCTTGCCCATGATGCCTTACGCCAAGCACAGGATTATCTCCGCGCCAACTACGCCGAAGATACTTCACTCGAACAGCTTGCCCGCATGGTTTACCTCAGTCCGTTTCACCTCAGCCGTTTATTTCGTGAACAGCTTGGTTTACCGCCCCATACTTACCTCAATCAAATTCGCGTCAACCGCGCCAAGTCTTTGCTGAATGCGGGCTTATCCCCGACCGAAGTTGCCCATGCCGTAGGCTTCGCCGACCAAAGCCACCTCACCAAAGCCTTCAAACGGGTCGTAGGTATTCCCCCCGGACAATACCCCACGCTTTGACTGGACAGTTGACACTCTCTGCGTTATATCCTAAGGTTTACAGAGGTTTTTGAGGGTTCATATTCGTTGTGCCCCGTTATTGACTATCGATGAGGTGCAAACGCTATGCGCGACACCTATACCCGTCGCTCAGAGCTTATTGCTGGGATACGCGATACTTTGCCGCTGGAAGTCGGAGGCATTCCCTTTGGCATCATCTTCGGAGCGCTGGCGGTGAACAGCGGCCTCTCGCCTGCTGCTGCGCTCGGCTTTTCGTTGTTTGTCTACGCGGGATCGGCACAGTTCATTGGCGCGAATTTGGTCAGACAAGGCGTCGGTATTCCGCTAATCGTGTTTACGACGTTTATCATCAACGTCCGGCATGGCCTATACGGCGCTACGCTTGCGCCGCATATGAAGCGTTTGCCACAGCGCTGGCTGCTGCCGCTGGGGTTCTGGCTGACCGACGAAACCTTCGTTATGGTCATCAACCGCTATAACCGACCGGATAGCTCGCCTTATAAGCACTGGTATCATCTCGGCACGGCGGCCTTCATGTACCTCAATTGGAATGTCTGGACACTGGTCGGCATTGTCGCCGGACAAAGCATTCCGGACTTGACGCGCTACGGCCTTGATTTCGCGATGGATGTGACCTTTATCGGCATGATCCTGCCGCAGTTGAAAAATCGTCCGATGGTTCTAGCAGCGTTAGTGGCGGGTGTGAGCGCGGTGATCTTCAACGATGTGCCGAACAAGCTGGGACTCCTGATCGCGGTGTTTATCGGCATCGCGGTCGGCATCATGACCGAGATCCTTACAGGGGAAACGACTCCGGTTGAGCCTGTCGCGCAGCCCGTGACAACTGACGAAATCCCATCATGAGCCTATCCGTCATGCTTTCAAGCACCTTGGACAATACCGCAAGATTTGACAAGACGTGGCGCTAGCTGGTGCGGTATCCTCATCATACGGGGCAGCGTCTATAAAAACACCTGCCTGAATCTGAAACCCATGATTAGGATTGGATGGTATGCCGGAAGTCTATACACGTCGTTCGGATTATTTTTGGCGCGGTGGCGGTCAACAGTGGTCTATCACCATTGGCGGCGATGGGATTCTCGCTGTTCGTATTCGCCGGATCGTCAGAGTTCATTGGCGCGAATCTGGTCAAGCAGGCGGTTAGTATTCCACTGATCGTTTTTACCACGCTGATCGTCAATATCCGGCACGCACTTTACAGTGCCACGCTCGCCCCCCACATGAAGCATTTACCGCAGCGTTGGCTTCTGCCGCTGGGATTCTGGCTGACGGATGAAACGTTCGCAGTGGTGGTCAGCCGTTACACCCAGCCAGATAACTCATCTTTTAAGCATTGGTATCACCTTGGTTCGTCGGTGATTATGTACCTCAATTGGAATTTCTGGACGTTTATCGGCATCGTGGCTGGGCAGAGCATCCCTGATCTCAGCCGCTACGGACTGGCGTTTGCGATTGATGTCACGTTTATTGGCATGGTGATCCCCCAACTGAAGAATCGCCCTATGATTTTGGCCGCAGTAGTGGCTATCGCGGTCGGCATTATCACTGAAACGCTTTCGCCAAAAACTGAAAGTATCGGCGAGACATTCAAATCGGCTCAAGAGGAAGTATCGTCATGAACGAAGTTTTATTAATCGTAGGCATGACCGCTGTTACCTTTTTGCCGCGCTACGGCGTGTTGGCATTGCTCGGTCGCTTGGAAATGCCCAAGCCCGTTTTTCGTGCGCTGCGTTATGTGCCTGTCACGGTGCTGTCGGCCATCATTTTTCCCGATTTACTGTTGAAAGATAACAACCTCAACCTGAATTTGAACAACAGCTTCTTGGCTGCCGGAATTGTGGCGGCGCTGGTTTCATGGCGCACCAAAAATATGCTGTTGACGATTGTGGTCGGCATGGTGACGCTGTGGATCTGGCGGGCAGTGTTTCCGGTTTAGGTGCCTACAAAAAGGAAAGGACTCAGTCCTTTCCCTACAAGCGCAGTGTTGCAAAGTTGAATTTCTATTCGGGATGATTCTTGAGCATGTTCAAGACGCTGGTATCGGCTTGGCTGCCCGCGATTTTGGCGTATTCACGCAGGTCAGCCAGCATCTTGTCATATTGACCTTGTAAGCCGTAAAGTTGCCCGCGCTGATAATAGAACTGGTCGAGGCCGGTAGAGGGCTTGAGATCAATAGCTTTGGTGTAATCGCTGATGGCTTCGTCATAGTTGCCAAGCAGCCGGTGAATGTAGGCACGGTCGGCCAGAATAGTTGGTGACTTGGGCTGCAGTTCGATGAAAATATTGAGATCCGAGATGGTATCTTTTAAATTGCTCACCGAAAAATAGGCACGGCTGCGGTAAAAATAGGCCACCGGATAGGTCTTGGGGTTAAGGTCAATCCAATGGGTGAAGTCAGCAATCGACTTCTCATATTCTTTGACGCCGAGGTAAGCTAACCCCCGATTGAAATAGACATAATCATCCGTGGTTTTGAGTTCAATCGCTTTGTTCGAGTCGGCTAAAGCCTTTGCGTGGTCATTCAATCCTTCATAAGCTACAGCCCTCGCCACATAACCGCCAGCAAAATTAGGCTGTAGTTCGAGCAAATGAGAGTAGTCATCGACTGCCGCTGTATAATTCTCTTGGCTGGCATAGGCTTCACCGCGCTTGTAGTAGGCAGGCCAGAAGTCCGGTTCTTCTTTAATCACCTGCCCATAAAGCCGGATGGCTTCGTCATAATTGCCCGCATTTTCGGCGGCCTGCGCCTGTGCGTAATCGGTCTGAGCCTGTTTCGTTGTCGGCTGTGGGCCGCCGTTGGTCTGCTGCGCGGAAACAGCGCTCACACCCAGCAGGCAGATGAGACTAACAATCAGGTAGCGGATGAAGTGACGGTTCATAACAATCGTCTCCACTTTTTAGGGATTATCATAACCTGATTTTTGTGGCATCAATGCAACTTGGTTTTCAATATATACCAAATGTTAAGAAACCCGTTGCTCCCGCTTGCCAGTAACTTTTTCCCGCATAGAATGAAGGTATGACAACAACCAAACTCAACATCACCATACCTGACTTTAAGCGGCGCAAAGCGAAGTATGATCCGATTGCAAAGGCCCTCGGTGGCGTTTATGGCTATCCGGCGTGGCGGCAGTGGCTGCCCCCGTTGGATGAACTGATTAGCTGCATTCTGAGCCAGAGTACGACCGATACCAACCGCGACCGTGCTTTTGATGCGCTTAAAGCCCGCTTCAAAACCTACGAGGAAGTGCGAGACGCCTCACCCGAAGATGTGATTGCAGAGATCAAAGTGGCCGGATTGGGCAACCAGAAGGGGCCGCGTATTCAGGAAGTGCTGCGCCGCATTTATGAGGAACGAGGCGAGATGAGCATCGACTTTCTGCGCGATCTGCCGATGGATGAAGCCAAGTCGTGGTTGACCAGTTTGAACGGCGTCGGACCCAAAACGGCGGCTATTGTGATGTGCTTCGGCTTCAACCGTCCCGCGTTTCCGGTGGATACGCATGTGCATCGCGTCGGACAGCGCATTGGTTTTCTACCGGAAGGAATCAGCGCGGACAAAGCGCATGATGTGATGGAAGCGATTGTTCCGCCGGAAGACCATCTGACCTTTCATTTGAACCTCATCCGGCATGGGCGTGAAACCTGTACCGCCCGCGTTGCCCACTGTGAACGCTGCCCGATCACCGAATGGTGCGATTACTACAATTCTTTTCGACCCCAAAATAATCAGAAAAAGAAGTGAACGGATATGACGACCAACCCTACGGCTGTGACTCCTGTTACCGACGCTGAGCTTTCCACGATACGCCAGAACGTGAATATCATTCGCGGACAAATCAGCGGCGGGCGTGTGGATGGGCAATTCCTTCTCAAGCAGGTCGAATCACTGACGGATTTATTGGGGCGTATTGACGCGGAACGCAAACAGCGCAAGAAGGAAGGGCGGTTTCAAGCGCTGTATAACGTCAGCCGGATGTTGGGCGAATCGCTGGATTTGCAGACCGTACTCAACCAAGTGATGGACGCCATCATTCATCTGACCGGAGCGGATCGCGGTTTCTTGATGCTGCGGAACGACGACGGCGGGATGACGGTACAGGTAGCCCGTAACCTTGATCAGAAAACCCTTGGCAGTGATGATTTTAAATACAGCCGGACGATTACCAATCAGGTTTTAGATAGCGGTAAGGCGATTGTCACCAACAACGCCATTGAAGACCCCCGTTTCTCCGGACAGGCCAGCATCATCGGGCAGGCGCTGCGCAGCATTATGGCGACGCCGCTCCGCGCACGGGGAACGGTCATCGGTGTGGTATATGTTGATAACCGGATGACGACCGGACTATTTGTGGATGATGATCTGGCTGCGCTAGACACCTTCGCGGGGCAGGCGGCGATTGCGATTGATAACGCACGTCTGTTCAGCGCGACCGACCAAGCGCTGACCGCCCGCGTGGAAGAGTTGCAAACGCTGCGCCGTGTTGACCAGCAGTTGAACGAAACGTTGGACGCCGACAAAGCCATGCAGATTACGCTGGAATGGGCCTGTCGCTTATCGAACGCGACTAGCGGACACTTGGGGTTATTGGAAGGTGAGCGGGTACACGCCGCGCATCACTACGGTCAGGACGATCACCAGCCGGAGTATCTGGATGATGAATACTCACATCTGATGGATGTGGTGCATTCGGGCAAACCACTGACGGTCAGCGGCGAACAAACCGGACGCGACTACAGCATCACCATCGTGCCGATTGCCCGCGAAAACACGGTGTTTGGTGTTGTCGTGATTAAACGTCAGGGCGCGGAAGGCTTTACGGTTGAGCAGCAGGATTTGATCGAGCGGATGGTGGTACGGGCGGCGGTTTCGATTGAAAATGCCCGTTTGTATGCGGCTGTGCAGGCGGCCAACCTTGCCAAGAGTGAGTTCGTGGGCATTGTAGCCCATGACCTGAAAGTGCCGATGACCAGCATTTCCGGCTATACCGATCTGGCGCTGATGGTGGGTGATCTCTCCGACCGTCAGAAAGAGTTCTTGCAGCGGGTGAAAGACACCGTTAAGCGCATGGCGATTCTGGTATCTGATCTGGCGGACATCAGCCGCATCGAGAGCGGTCACTTCTATATGAACGAATCGCGCGTTCCGGTGGGCGATATTGTGCAAGCGGTACGTGACGGCACCATGACCCAGATGCAGGAATATCAGCACGAGTATATCGAGGATATTCAGCCGGAACTGCCCGACATGCAGGTGGATTATTACCGCCTGCTGCAAGTGCTGACCAATCTCGTCAGTAACGCTTATAAATACACGCCCAACGGTGGCAAGATTACCTTCCGTGTCCATCAAAACGGGAATGGACACATTGAGTTCAGTGTGACCGATACGGGTATCGGCCTCTCGCCGGAAGCGATTGCCAAACTGGGCACGAAGTTCTGGCGCGCCGATGACGATTTCACGCGTTCACGTCCCGGCACAGGCTTGGGTTTTGCCATCACCCGCAGCTTGGTTGAGCAAATGGGCGATGGCATCCATATTCAAAGCGAAGTGGGCAAAGGTAGCACCTTCAGCTTCAGCGTTCGGGTGGCGGGTTAGGCATTACGCATGATGCGGAAGCCCCGAAAGTTGTAGCTTCCATAAGGCACGTCACTGTAGCGGAAGGTGCAGCGGCAGTCGGCTTTGGTGAAGTAATACCAGCCTCCTCCGCGTATCACCCGTATGGCGTCGCCTGCCAGATCGTTGGTTTTGGCTTCAAACTCGGTTAGGCACCACTCCCAGACATTTCCGGCCATATCAACTACACCCAAGGGGCTGTCGCCTTTGCCTTCATACTGTCGAACCGAAGTCGTGGCGTTGCTCTCGCAGGGTTTGACCGAGTTATTACAGCGCGTACAATCCCACTCGTTGCCCCAAGGATAGGTTCGGCCATCATCACCCTGAGCAGCGTACTGCCACTGATCTTCAGTCGGCAGGCTGATCGACTCACTGGATATATCACTTAACCAGTTACAGAAAGCCACTGCTTCATACCAAGTCACACCGACTACCGGATACTCTGCGCCGTTGAATAAGCTGTCGTTCCAATAGCGCGGCTCTGTCCAAGGTTGGCCGGTTGCTAGGGGTTGGAACGTATTGAAGTCAAACATCAAGCCCTGCTGCTTGGCTTGCCATCCGGCGTCCGTCCACCACTGCTGCTGGTCATAACCACCTGCTTCCATGAACTTAGCATACTGCGCGTTGGTAATGGGATATTTACTGATGCTGTAGCCCTTGTTGGGAATGTCGATCCATACGAAAGGAGCAGGCAAAATGAACGTCGATTGCTGTGTCATACGAGCCTCCATCTGAAGTTGTCGGGGCTGGCATCGTAGCATAAATGATGTTCAAAATGCCCACTAAAAGTTTAGATTTTGTAATCTTTTTCCCTTGTGAAGTCGCTGTGCGGCTACTGTGACCACTTGGTCGGTTTGCGATCCCAACGGTGCTTTTTGAGTTCCATCACCAAGCGCTGCGGCAGTAGTGTGTCATCACTGACGGCAATGTTGGTTTCCACATTCTTGATCTTCCGCATACCGGGAATGATGGTACTGACGCTGGGATTGGCAAGGATGAAGCGCAGAGCTAACTCCGGCATGGTCATGCCTTCGGGAATAAGCGGACGCAGCGCTTCGGCACGATCCACCGAGGCGTTGAGATTTTCCGGCACGAAATAACTGTTGCGCCAGTCGCCTTCCGGCCATTTGCTATCTTTGGTGAGTGTGCCTGTGAGCGTACCTTCATCAAAGGGGACGCGGGCAATGATTGCCACATCAAGGCCATCTGTCAGCGGGAAGAGGTGATCTTCGGGACTCTGGTCGAAAATATTGTAGATGACCTGCACCGCGTCAATCTGTTTGGTACGCAGCGTATTGAGGCAGTTATCCGGCTCCCAGCGGTTGACGCTGATGCCCCACGCCTTGACCAAACCTTCGTCCTTCAAGTCGGCGCAGGCCCGCTGCCAGCGCTCGTCCTTGGCCCACGCATCCTCCCAGACATGGAACTGCATCAAGTCGAGGCTGTCGGTGTCGAGGTTTTCGAGCGTCATGGCGACATATTGACGGATGTATTCCGGTGGGAACACCTCGTCTAAGGTGAAGCCGCGCTGTGACGGCCATTTACGGTTCTTGGGGGGAATCTTGCTGGCGGTATAGAGTTTCTTATCGGAATTGTCTTTGAGCAGTTGTCCGAGAAGCTTCTCGCTGTGACCGTCGCCATATGCAAAGGCCGTGTCGAAGAAGTTGCAGCCCAAATCAACCGAACGCTGCAGCGAGACCATCGACTCGGCGTCGTCTGACTCCGTCCATCCGCCCATGCCCCACATGCCGTAGCCGATCTCGGATATTTGCCATCCGGTACGTCCAAACGGTCGGTATTGCATGATGTTTTTTCCTTTCACGTACTGCCAATAAGTGCATTCGAGTAGGATACAAAGTTGTGTGCGGACGCGCAAATCGACTGTGCGAACTGCCTACTGTGCTCGATCTTTCAGGATGATGGCGCGGGCTTCGCCCAAAGTGGCTGCGGTTCGCCATGTTTGGATACCGTTTAACTGGGAGAAGGTCTTGATCATTAAACGGGTCATGCTGTCGGTTCCGGCGATGACTACCAAGCGGACAAAATCCGGTAACTTGGTATCAACCGTCTTGAACGCGCCCAATGCACCGATGGGCAGCACATTGGTGTTGGTGATGTTGGGGATAATGTCTACGCGCCGTGTGTACCCTTCGCCCATTCGCATGGACTCGGCGAAGGCTTCCCAGAAATCGTTCCAATCCCATTCCTTGCCAAAATCCCACCGAATGACGCTTTGTTCAACATCATCCCACACGACCTGAATACCCATAAGTGGTTTGTCCAATCTTTCATTAGTAATGAGATTTTTTGATTATCTCATGGCCTTCTACTCAGGAATCAAAAAGAGGCGCGAACTGCGCCCCTTCTAGAAGATCAAATTAAGTTCTTAGGCAATCTGACGCGGTTTACCGTTGAGCAGGCGTCCCAACCAGACCAAGACCACCGCGCCGATGGTGCCGACGATCAAGCTGGCGATGATGCCGCTACCGACGCTGACGCCGAGCAATCCGAACAACCAGCGGCCTACAACACCACCTGCCAAACCAAGCAGGATGTCCGCTATAGGCCCATATCCACGACCGCGCATAATGCGCCCAGCGAACATACCGGCGAGCATCCACAGCAGTGCGGGCAGCAGAAGTACCAGAGCCACCTTAAAGACCGCAGAAATCACCACCAACGCGACAAAAGCGAAGATGAAAAAGATCACGATACCCATTGCGTTTACGTTCCCTCCAAATTTCGGAATTGTTTTACATCTCTATATACGTAATGGGTGTTCAAAAAGTTACATGGGTTCGCCCCCTAGTTTCGGGGGACTTCTCGAGAAAGTGGCTGATCGTTGGTTGCGAGTTCATCGGTCGACCAGTAAAGTGTGCATATATAAACAGATGGAAGGTTTCGGTTATGGTCGAAAATCCGATACTTCAATTTGAGCATAAGCGAAATCTGGCGTTGGTGCGAAAGAACAGCCGGTACCAGATTCGGAAGCGAGCTTATGCGGCACTGGTCTTCCTGACTCTGTGGTCAATTGGCGCGTTGCTATTGTTCCCGAATGTGCCACTGGTTGCCGCTCATCAAGTCAGTTTTATCGCTGTTTTGCTCATCATCGGGCAGTCGATTATCAGCCTCGGCTTACTGCAGCGGACGCTGGTTCGCGCGACCTTGATTGCAGGACGCGAACGCACTTCAGCAGGGAATTGGGAGGCATTCATCCTGACAGGAGTCGATGCCCGTACCGTCATCATCGGAAAATGGAAGGCTATCACGCGTTCATTGTGGAGAGAATATGCGCTGCTGGGTGCTCTCCGCGCAGTTGTCTTTCCCGTAGCGTTGATGCTGCACGAGATCCACAGTGATTATCCATATATCGGTGCAGGGCAATATTCGCTTCTGGATTTTATCCCGTCACTGCCTAATCTACTGTTTGGAATGACTGTTATTTTCCTGCTCACGCTAGCGCAGCTCCCGCTAATGGCGGCCATCGGTGTGCTTTCAGCCAGCCGGAGGGCCCATGTTCCAGCCGGATTCGGGCGGGCAGTTTCGACATGGCTCTTTGTGATGTTGGGTGTCGCCTTGTTGATCGCCCTCACTTTTATTGCTTACAACCGATATGTATATTTGGCGACGGATGTTGCATCGAAGCCCTTTCATAGTTGGCTGGCTGTTGAGCCGCGCCTTCTCGAAATGACCATGATGAGCGCGATAACAGTTGCAGACAGCGGCGTACTTTCGCCGTTCATGTTGATTAGTTCCGTATTCTATTCTGAAAGGAATTATGGAGCCGGTATGGCAAGCTTCGTGCTGGTGATCACGCTTTTTGGCGTCCTGACGTGGGTTGCCCTGCAACTGAGCATTTATTTATCGCAGAAGCAGGGCATGGTGAAAATCAACAGCCGATAATTATCGAGCTAATCCTGCCACCAATAAATCGAGGGCCAGCTTCGGTTCGATGCGTCCGGTTTTCATGCGGATGTCGTTGTCGAGCAGGGTGCGGTAAACCTGTTCCAACTGCGGCAGGGTGAAGGCGTGGGCCTGCTGTGTCATCTTCTTAGCGACATAGGGGTTCATACGCAGTTCTTCGCCCATCTGGTTGGGATAGCCACCTCCGACAAGAAATTCTTTGGCGGTGAGCAGCAGCCGGAATTGGCGCACGATCATGCCGTAAATCTTGAACGGGTCGTTGTCCTTTTCCATCAGCAGGCGGTGGAGCATTTCCAGCGCCGCACTGCCTTTGCCTTCGGCCAGCGCATCGACCATCTTGAAGATTTCTGCTTCAGCGACGTAGGGCGTGAGCAGCGAAACATCGGCCTCGGTAATGGCCCGCTCACCATCGATATAACTCACCAGTTTGACCAGTTCATTATCGGCGCGGCGCAGATCATTGCCTATGACACTGGCGAGGGCTGCGGCGGCTGGCGGCTGAATTTCGGTGTTATAGGCTTCTTTGGCACGGCGCAGAATCCAGCCGGTGCTGTCGCTGGGCGCAGTGAAGGCTTTCTCATAACCGTTTTCAAGCTCCTTGGCCAGCTTCACCAACTTGTTGCTATCGGGTAAGCTCTGGTGTTCGACGAAGACCAAGCGCGCCCATTCCGGCAGCGTGGGTAGTGCAGCGGCAAGGGTTTCGACAGCTTTCTTGCCGGTTTCGCCCGCGCCTTTGCGGGTGATCCAGCCGATCATGCCTTTGACGATGACCAAGCGCTTGTCGGCAAGGAAAGGATAGGAACTGACGGCATTGATAACTTCGTTAGGGCTGGCAGACGCGCCATCAAACTCGCTGGTGTTGAGGCCGCCGTTGTCGTCACCCATTTTCGAGCGGAGATTGGTGACTTCCTGTTCAAGGCTGAAGTCATCTTCGCCGTGCAGGATGTAGAAGGTTTTGGGAGATTTGGCCGCCATAGTTAACCCTGCTGTAAACCTTTGAAGAGGCGTTCGTGTTCGGTGCGCAGGCAGATGTTTTCGGCGTAGTTTAGTCCTGCGCCCAAGGCCATCAAACGTGCATCGTCATTGGATACGCCAAGCTGTGCCCAGACGGTTTTCGCGCCGATGTCGATGGCTTCCTGTACGACTTCCGGCAGTGCATCCGAGTTCCGGAACACGTCGACAATATCGACTTTTTCAGGAAGGTCTTTAAGAGATTTATAGACTTCCTCACCATCAATATTGTCCAAGAAGGGGTTGACGTTGTAGACGGTAAAGCCCTCTTGAATGAGGTATTCGCCCACCTGATAGCTGGAGTAGTAATGATCGTCGGAACGCCCGACAATAGCGATCACGGGCGAATGCATGATCACTTCCCGACGCATGTGTTCATCTTTATTCAGGTCGTGTGCCATTTGAGTTTTCTACCTTTTCATGTTCTTATCGCGCGGAGAGGAAAATGACCTGTCCTATAACGTCTTCGGCAGTCAGTCGAGCGTGTAATGCTCTAATTTCACGAACCCAACCGCCAATCGTTGCTTTGCTGGCTTGCGCGAAAACAATTCCGCTGTGGTCAACATACTCGGTAGCCAGTTGCAAAAAGTCTGTGTCGTAGCTGCAAAGACCCGTCCCATTTCGGTAGCCCGTTTCAAATGATTAGGGTCTTTATCGCCAAGCCTGTCGAGACTATGGGCAGAAACGACATCAAATTCACCTGCTTGGAGCTGTTCACTTATCGCCAATTCGACACTTTCATCAAAATAGAACTTTAACTCACTCAACGCGAATCAACTTCCCTTTGGCTTCCAAGTCGGCCAGCAGGCGTTCAGCCGTACTTGTATCTTGGCGTATACGAGCGTCCATTTCTGGTTTATGTTGATAGTAGTAGGCTAAGGCCGCGTATACTTGTCCCATATCAAGGGCAAAGTTGGTGGCCAATTCTTCAGCCTGCAACCCGCGATAGACGTGGCTGGCGATCACGTCGACAACCCGTACAGATGTACACGCGATAATTGGCTGTCCACCACGATTTCCGGGATCAGAGACAATCGTATCAATGGGATGAATGGTTACCATTGAATAATCCTTTGGTCTAGCCAGCCTGCGTGTTGACGCGCGTGACGATCATTTTGCCGCTGAAAGGCACGTTGACTTCGCGCTGGGTAATGTTGACGATTTCCAGATCGCCGGGGTTGCCTTCGGTGGTGAAGTGCTTTTGTAAATTCATGCCGAGCAGCGGACCAAACAGGATAACCCCCATCATGGCGGTGCTGACGTAGGGGAAGCGGTTGATAGCGTCTTTTCGGTTGCTGCCGGCCATGCCGAGGAAGGCGACGGCACTCGCCAGAAAGCCGGTTGTGACCAGATTGGTACCGCAGTTGGGATGGACGGCCAGTTGATGTTCACCGTTTTTCATGCGGCGCAGCGCTTCGGCTGCTGCTTTCTCAACATCGGCGACAGGGACTTGTCCCAACAGGACAAAGCCGCTGTCATCACTGCGACCGGACAGACGATAACCGCGCGGCGTGAGCACGGTGATAGTGGCGTGTTCGAGGCCGTGATTACGGCGGGTTCTGCGAATGTAGGGGAAGTCCAAAACCGGACGGCTGGCTTCCGCAAGTTGTTGCAGCATGTTGTCACCTCATTGACTAACCTGAACCACACTCTATCACTTTTATAACCCATGTGCCATAAGTAAGGCGTAAGTATTTCTACTCGATTTTCTCAGCCGAGGGTACTGGACTGTCATACTTTGTTCATATTTGATTGCTACAATCCAGTTGGATGAAGCGGAACGTTATTATAACTATAAGCAATTGACTATAGGTGGGAACAAGCGCGATGAGAGCCAAACGGTTTATTGGAATAGGACTCGTTTTGACGGTCGTTGTGATGCTGTTCAGTGAAGCGGCGGTGATGCGTGCTCAAGAGGCGACGCCGACCCCTTCATACTTCGGTGATCCGGCCTATCCCGCACCGGACTTCCCAACGGGATTGGATTGGCTGAACGTGAGCAGACCGCTGACGCTGGGGGAGCTTCGAGGCAAGGTGGTGCTGCTGGATTTCTGGACGTACGGCTGCATCAACTGTATGCACATGATGCCCATTCTGAACCAACTGGAGCAGAAATTCGGGGACGCGCTGGCGATCATCGGAGTGCATTCGGCCAAGTTCGCTAACGAAGGCGACACCAGCAACATTCGACAGGTGATCGAGCGCTATGGGCTGACGCATCCGGTGATTAATGATCACGAGTTCGCGGTCATGCTGGCGGTACAGGCTGGCGAAATCCCACAGGAGGCGTTCGAACGGGTCATTGGTGGGATGATCGCGCAGTTCGACAAGCTGGGCGAGATCAACCGTGACCCGCTGCCGATCAAGCTGGAGAAGGACGCTCAACCGCCGTCCACGCTGGCGTTTCCCGGCAAGGTGATGGTGGACAAGGCCGGTAACCGGCTGATCATCGCCGACAGCAGCCACAACCGTCTGGTGGTGACCGACCTAGAGACTTACAAAGTGCTGGACGTGATCGGCACGGGCGCAGCAGGTTTGAAGAACGGCGACTATAACGAGGCCATGTTTAGTAAGCCGCAGGGCATGGCGCTCAAAGGTGAGATGCTGTACGTGGCGGATACCGAGAACCATGCCATCCGCGCGGTGAACCTGACGCGAAAGACAGTCGCAACGATTGCCGGAACGGGCAAGCAGGGCTATGGACGTGACTCTGGAATTCCGCTGAAGACCGACTTGAGCAGCCCGTGGGATATTACGGTGGGCAACCTCGATAACCTGTATATCGCGATGGCGGGGGCGCACCAAATCTGGGTGCTGTCGATGGATAAGGGAGCCATCGGGCCGAGCGTGGGCAGCGGGGCGGAAGGTCATGCCGACGGGGATTTCTTTGACGCGACACTGGCACAGCCGAGCGGCTTATTCTGGAAGGATAACGTGCTGTATTTCTCGGACGCGGAGTCGAGCTCGGTGCGGGCGGCGGACTTCACGACCAACAAGGTGACGACGCTGGCCGGAACGCCTAAAGATAACCTGTTCGATTTCGGGGATGTGGACGGTGAGTTGGGTAAATCACGGTTGCAGCACACACTGGCGCTGACACCGGCTGACGACGGGACGATTTTTGTAGCCGATACCTACAACAGCAAGATCAAGCTGCTTGACCCGAAGACGCAGACGATTAAGACGCTGGTCGGGTTGGGTGGAACGGGCGGCTTCCGTGACGGAGACGCAGCCGAGGCGCAGTTTGATGAACCGGGTGGGCTGGCCTATGACGCGGGGAAACTGTACGTGGCGGATACCAATAACGACGCTATCCGCGTGATTGACGTGAAAGCCGGAACAGTGAACACGGTGGTTTTCCCAAATCCGGAGGTGCTGCAAATCGCCAATGAGGTGACGGTGGTGGGCGGCAACGCGGCCACAGGTGCGAGTGTTAAGGTGGATGCGCAGACGGTGAAGGCAGGCAGCGGGGAGATCGAGCTGAATCTGGCGCTGCCGGAGGGCTACAAGCTGAATGGAACGGCACCGTTCTTGGCCGAGTGGTCATCGGATGGAACGGCGGTGAGCTTTGCCAAGGACGATCAGACGCAGAGCATTGTCGCGCCCAAGCTGCCACTGAGCATTCCGGTGACGCTTAGCGAGGGGAAGGCGACCGTGAAGGGTGACCTGACCATTTACTACTGCGAGGCGGTCAAGGAGAGCTTGTGCTTCATCGACCGTGTGACAGTGAGTATTCCGGTGACGGTGAAGGCGGATGCCAGCGGTACGGTGCTGAAGGCCGAGCGGGTGATTACGCCGCCGCAGGTGCAGACGGGAACAATTACGGGATAAGTCGACAGCCTCCAGCTTCATGCCAAGGCGGTGATGGCGGCAGTGGCGGCGGCATTACTGCCAATAGAGTTCGTTTAGAAGCGGTGGGCGGAAGTCTGCCGCTTTTGATTCGAAAATACTGCAAAAAACGCAATTGCAACTGGTGGTCTTGACGGCGGATGTGAGGGAGCGAAGCGCTGAATGTGCGAAACATGCTGCAAATGCGGCAAATTCCGCACCGCTTTTGGCTTAATTGGACTTGACCCGGTTTTGTGTCGGCGCTGTCGTCCCACGGGAGGCTTCGCACTCGTCGTCGGCGACGCCAATTTGCTGTTTTATGGCGGCGGCGATGGCGGTGGCATTGTCAGGTCGTCAGTGGCTCAAGCCACTGCCTGAGAACATCACGGGCGCTGAAGCGCACAAGGTAGTCGTCAGCTATCCGTCGCCAGTCGAATCTGAGATGCGGCGGTGGTGGCGGGACGAAAATGGCGGCAATTTCGGCAATGGCAAATTGGCAATGGTTGCCGATGGTGATGTTAAGTTGCGTGTGGGAAATCCTCACCCCCGACCCCTCTCCATTTCATGGCAGAGGGGAGTAAATACAGTGTTCCTGATGTTTATTGTAAGGGAGAACAGGCGCGAATGGGTTACCTTTTGGAAGACCATTTTGTAACTGTTTCGCGAGGTTGGCGCTAACCGTTTTGAGAGAGTGGTGCGGTGCGGCGGGTTGGTGGATGGTTGGGAAAGGGTTTGTCGGGTTAACCGAAAATAAACTTAAGTAGTAAGAAGTTGCTAGTGGCAAGTTACAAGAACGAGCAAGAAGATAGTCGGTGGTCTTTAGTCGATAGAGAAGTGGGGGAGCGTGATGGTTTGCCGTATGTACCCCACCCCAAACTCCTCCCCGAAGTATCTTCACCACACGATAGTTTTGAAGTTTCTCGGTCAAATCCTCACCCCCTAACCCCTTCTCCATTACATGGCAGAGGGGGAACTTAGACAGAAGAGACAGCACTTTTCAAAAGTGTCGTCTCCTGAACCGAAGCATCAGGGAGGGGCTTTCCAGACCGCCTATGGGCCATTTCTACCACATTCACCGTTTCGTGCGGGCTACCCTTGAAGCTGTTCCAGATATGGGTAGAACAGGCGTCTTGACTCTGAGGCGACCTGAGGGTTTATGCTTCTGTTATCTATAACGGCTTCCTGAAGGAGAAATGATGATGACTGCGACCGAGATGACGCTGGTAGCCAAGACACGAACCAAGGTGAGCCAAGCGGCGGTGTATGAGCGACCTGACGAACATTATCTTGGGATCAGGGTTCAGACACCGTTTAAGGGGATGTTCACGCTGATCGATAAGCATCTGTTCAAAGAACTACGCGCATGGATGAAGCAGGCGGGTGTCGAGCCAGCGGGAAAGCCGTTTTTCCGCTTTTATGTCATCGACATGGACGGTGTGATGGATGTTGAGGTGGGGATTCCGGTTGCCCAAGCGGTGGTGTGTGATGGACGGGTGTGCGCCGGAGTGATGCCGGGTGGACGCTATGCCAGCCTGAATTACATTGGAACGGGTTATACGGGCAGCGGGGCCCTGACGCGATGGATTATCGAGAACGGCTATGCCATTGATGAATGGGAGGCTCCTGAGGGGAAGGGGTTGGCGTTCCGTGCCCGTTACGAGCGCTATCTGACCGACCCGAAAATCCAGCCGCTCAAATCCAAGTGGGAAGTTGAAGTGGCGATCATGCTCAAGGATGAGGTGGGGAAGTAGAGGGTAGCATGTGCCTATGCTTTGCGGTAGGCGAATTTACCGATTTTGGGGCGGTGGCTGAGGCACGCCTCTGCCCTAGAAAATATCTACAGTAGTTGGTTTACATTTTGGAAGAAAATTGTATAACTTGGGCGAGATCGGCGGCATACGAATAAGTGTATTTTATGAGGTGGGGCTTAGCTTTATATCAGACGAGAAAATCCATTGTGTTATTTGAAAGGCCCAATATTCTATGGATTAGGTTGTTTCTCTATCACTGTTTGTCTCTCCAAAACCATCAATGTTTTTAGCATTTCTTTTTGTGTCATCAAATGTGAATGTTTTCGTGACCTTTGCTGTATTCATTCCAGTAGCCTCAACATCAAAGATAAGGCCGCTTAATTCAAGTTTCAACATTTCTGGGCGGCTATTCAGCAACCCCTCCTCAAAACCAAATTTAAATATATAGTGTGAATCAATAGGCGCATTTTTGAGTTCTATAACATAAATAACTTCAATTAATATTTCGTCATTGGCATTCAAATGTGGTTTGCCACTTGCTTCGTTAGTGGCAATAAGTTTGGCTGGCACAAAAGGAAGAATTTGTCTCAGATTTTCGCCTGTTATTTTGACCCGTAAATCAGTAATTCCTTCATTACCTGTATTTTTTATTAGAACACGATAAAACGTTATTCTGCCATTGTCAGAAATATCAGTCTGTATCGCCTCTTCACTAAACTCAATTTGAAGTTTGGGCTTAACTTGTTCTTTCAAACCATCAATTGTTTTCGCCTGTTCAAGGTACAATTCCTGTGGCGTTTTGAACGACAAGAAAAAACCAAGAATGAGTGCAAGAATTATAGAAAGTAACAATACAGCAAGACCACCGCTACCAGTTGAAATAACATTACCTTTAGCGTCCTGTAATGACATTAATCCGACAGCCATAAATACGCCAAAACATGCCATTACTGCGACTATACCTGCAAGAAATAGCACCATGCCTTTCATTCCAGATTGCTCCCAAGCCTTATTCCCAGCAATCTGAAAGACTGTGCGCCAATAATGTTTTCTAAGGTTCTGATCTTGTTTTTGTTCCATACACCGACTCTATGATATATGATGTGTGAAGTGTAAACCTCTACTTTATTTATTATATACATAAAGCAAATTTATTAATAAATTCTATAGCGTCCTTTTAATACCTATAACGAGAGGGTAATTTTCTAAATCTTAGGAATTCCGAATCACTTTACTAATGCTAACAGAATGGTAAGTGTCGAATTGGGAGCTGAAGTTATTACTCAAACCGTACCATGATTTCGTCGAGGGGCTTTTTGGTGATGGCGGGGACGGTGGCATCCGGCGCGGGGTAGCCTACGGGAATGACGACATAGGCGCGTTCGTTGGGCGGGCGCTGGAGGATGTCACTGAGGAAGCCCATCGGGTTGGGCGTGTGGGTCAAGGTGGCGAGGCCGGATTGATGCAGGCTGGCGATGAGCAGTCCGACCGCGATGCCGACGGATTCTTCGGTGTAGTAGTGTTTGACCTTGGTTTCCTCTCCGGTGGCGGGGTCGCGGCTGAGGCCATAGGCTTGACGGAAGACGACGATTACATAGGGCGCGTCTTCGAGGTGCGGCTTGTGCCAATCCGTGCCTAAAGGAGCAAGAGCGGCCAGCCATTCGGCGCTCATGCGGCTCTCGTAACTGATTTTCTCCTCGGCTTCGGCGGCCATGCGAATTTGATGCTTGATGTCGGGATTGCTGACGACCACGAACGTCCACGGCTGCTGGTTGGCTCCGGATGGGGCGGTGCCTGCGGTGGCGACGGCATTGGCGATGAGTTCGAAGGGCACAGGTTCCGTCGAGAAGTCGCGGACGGTGCGGCGGGTGCGCATGGTGGCGAGGAACTGGCGCGAGCGTTCCAACTGCTCGGCTTCGGGCAGGCGGTCAAAGGTCAGGGGATGGGATGGGTAGGGTGTGCTCATGATGGGATGATTATGGCGTGGGCACGGTGGGGATGCAAGTTGGATGAGAAAGTACCCCACCCCAAACCCCTCCCCGAAGTATCAAGGAGGGGCTTTAAGACCTTTTGAAAAACATGATCCTCATACTCAACCTTCATGAGCTGCTCAGCGTATAATGGTCATATTGAGGGATCGGGTTTATCGGGAAGTGGAGAGGACTCATGAGGAAACGGGCATTATTCATTCTAATGACGGTGTTGGCACTGACAGTTGGGATCACAAGCGCACAGGACGCGAAACCGGGCGCAGACGGTGTGGGCGATAAGCTGTATCCGCAGAATGGCAACGGCGGCTACGATGTGCAGAGCTACGACATTCAGATCACATGGAGCAATGTCACAGGCGCGATTGATGCGCATACCACGATTAAGAGCGTCGCAACACAGGATTTGAGCGCCTTTAATCTGGACTTTTTTGGGTTCACCATTTTAGGCGTGACGGTGGATGGGAAAGGGGCGCAATTCACGCGCAAGGATACGGAACTGACGGTGACGGCGGCCATCGCTAAAGGGAAGACCTTTGAAACGGTGGTGAATTACAGTGGCGTTCCAAGCCAAGTTCCGAACAGCGTCACCAACGGATGGTATGCGGCTAATGACAGCGTGATTGTGCTTTCTGAGCCGGTGGGCGCTCAGGGCTGGTTCCCATCGAATGACCATCCCATCGATAAGGCGCTGTTCACGTATGAAATCACGGTGCCGAAGAATTACGAAGTGGCGGCCAACGGTGTGCCGGATAAGCCTGTAGAAAACGGCGACTTGACGACCTACGGCTTCCATATCAACGAACCGATGGCGACCTATCTGGCGACGGTGAATATCGGTAAGTACAAGACGGTGGATCAAACGGGGCCGAATAAACTGCCGATTGTGAATTACTTCCCGCCGGAATTCACCGATCCGCAAAAGGCGTTCACGCGGCAGCCGGAAATCCTGCAATTCTTGAGCGACAGTTTCGGTCCGTACCCGTTCGATACTGCGGGCGGCATCGTCGTCAATCAGGATTTGGGTGTGGCGCTGGAAACGCAGACCCGCCCAATTTATGGCACGGACGTGACCGAACTGGTGGTGGTGCATGAACTGACGCATCAATGGTTCGGGGACAGCGTGAGCGTGGCGACGTGGGATCAAATCTGGTTGAACGAGGGATTCGCCACCTTTGCGGAACTGCTGTGGATTGAGCATGATCAGGGTCAAGAGGCGCTGCAAAGAGCTATCCGCCAGCGGTATGATGGCCTGCAGGGGATTTACCGTTTCAGCCGTGACGAGATGATCGGGCTGTTGTCATCAGGACAAATTCCGGATGTGGTGCTGGCATCGGATAAGATCGGGCAACTGCTGCACCTGCTGCTGGACTCGGCGGCGTCCAAGGCGGACATCGACAAGTTAATCGCTCAGCTGCCCGCCAGCGGTACATCGGTCAAGCAACTGGCTGATCTGGTGTCGATGATTCCGTTTACGGGCGAACTGACGCTGAAGGTATTCGACTTTTACCAGTTTAATGCGATTGTCACGGGGCAACCGCTGCCGGAGGATGCCGAGGCGCAGACGACGCCGGTGCAGCGCGGTCCGGCAGATGTGCAAAGTACGGACACTATGTTTAACAGCAATGTGTATCAGCGCGGGGGACTGACGCTGCAAGCCTTGCGAGTCAAGCTGGGGGATGAAACGTTCTTCAAGGTGATGCAGACTTATGCCAGCGATTATGTGGGCAAGAACGTCACGACGGCGGATTTCACGGCGCTGGCGGAGAAGGTCAGCGGGCAGGATTTGAAGGCGTTTTTCCAGCGCTGGTTGTATGATCAACCGCTGCCTCCGCTCAGCGAGCTTGGGCTGTCGTGAGATACCCCTAACCCCCGACCCCTTCCACCCGTAGTAACAGGGGAAGGGGAGCAAACGGGATGAGAAGTCGGGTATAAATCTGGGGCGAATGCAGGGCAAGAACTATCTTGCCCCTACAATTATTTTGATTTAGCGAATTGAACAGAACAACCTATGCGAATTGATGTGATGACCCTGTTTCCGGCCATGTTTGAAGGGCCGATGACCGAGAGTATGCTGTGGAAAGCGCGTGACCGTAAGCTGCTGGATTTGCGGCTGCACGACATTCGCGATTATACGACTGACAAACACCGGACGGCGGATGATATTCCCTACGGCGGCGGGGGCGGCATGATCATCAAGGCTGAGCCGGTGGCGAAAGCGGTGGAGGATGCACTACAGGGTGCGCCTGAGGGTACGCCGGTCATCCTGATGACGCCGCAGGGACGGGTGTTCTCGCATGCGATTGCCAAAGAACTGGCACAGCATGAGCAAATCATCATGGTGTGCGGGCGGTACGAGGGGATCGATGATCGGGTACGGCAGCTCTTGGTGACGGACGAGATCAGCATCGGGGATTTCGTGCTGACGGGCGGCGAACTTCCGGCGATGGTGATCATTGACGCAGTAATCCGGCACATTCCCGGCGTGCTGGGCGCGGAAGGCGCTGCTGATTCGGATAGTCATGCCGACGGTATCCTCGAAGGACCGCACTTTACCCGTCCACCGGAATGGCGCGGCTTGACGGTGCCACCGATTTTGCAAGAGGGTGATCATGCGAAGGTGGCGAAGTGGCGGCGGGAACAGGGGTTGCGCCGGACATGGCAGCAGCGACCGGATTTGCTGCTCAAGGCGGAACTCACCGATGATGAGCGTTATCTGCTGGCGACCTTCGCGAATGAGGATGCCGAGAAACAGCGGCGTGAGCAGACTTAGGTGCTTCCCCACAAACACCTATTGTTAACGTCAAAAGACATGCTATTTACACGTTTAGAATAAATTTACCAACCTTTGTTGAGCCGATAGCTAATCTGGGCTATACTGTGGAATGTGATTGTCGCATCGATTATATTTACACAAGCATACAACGGCTTAACAGCAAGGCACAGTTTTTATGGTTCAGGAAACTCGCGAAGTCCGGCTTGAACGCGCGCTGAAAGAGTTGAATGGTGCCGCAGATGGCATCAAAGCCGCCGTCGTCGTTAATAATGATGGTCTGTTGGTTTCGGCTTATCCCCCCGGTGACGAGGATAATCCGCACCAAAACCCGACCAGCAGCCCTCAGGTGGCTGCCATGTCCGCCACGCTCATCGGATTGGCCGAGCGCACATTAGGACGCTTGCAGCAGGGTGAGTTGGAACGCCTGTTGATGGAAGGCGAAGACGGTGTGATGGTGGTGTATCCGGCAGGACGCGCGTCGTTGGCTGTGCTGTGCGAAAAAGATGCCCGCCTCGCGTATATTCTGGGCGCGACCAAAAAAGCCGCCAGTGAAGTGGCCGCCATTCTCGGTTATTAAATTCAAACTTTAAATCATTTAATAGTACTAAAGTTATCCTTCCCCGCAGAAGCTCAGGATTTCACCGCGTTTATCCCCGCGCCAGCCGAGAAAGGTTTCTGACTCGTCGGGCGTATTGGTGATGTTTCGTAATGCCTTGTCTTCAGGTGTGAAGATATAAATATCATAGAAATCAGATATGCGTGAGGACAACGCGAGTCGGGTGCCATCCGGTGACCAGCGCGGCAGGAAGAAGGACTGCGAGTCTTTTTCGATTCGGTTCAGTTTGCCGGATACTTGGTCCAGTAATGCAACACTTGAGGCTGTACGAACAATCAGATAACGCCCCGCACTTGACCAGTTAAGTGTTTGTTCATAGAAATAGAGTGGGATCTTGACGCTGTACTGCTGTGATTGTTGGTGATCAACATCAAACAGCCACAACACAGTGTAAATGTCCCCACTGTCAGTGGGTTTAAGATTAGAGGCGAATGCGAATGTGTGGCCCACTGGCGACCACATCATTTTGTTGAAAAGCAGCGGATCAAGTTTTAACTGTTGGCTGCTTCTCGCCGCAACATCGACAACATATAAGGTTCGTTTGTACTCGTTGCTTGTGTCGATGGATGCCAGCGCCAGATAGCGCCCATCCGATGACCAAGCGGCGTTCGTATCGACGTAGGCTTGATTCATATCCCCGTCAAATTCCACGGTCGCGTTGGCAGGCACATCAATGATCGAGAGTAAGGTTTCCTGAGCTTGATTCTGCCGGTAGACGGTCACGAACTGCCCATCCGGTGACCAGCTTCCAATTCGATCCCCTTCATATTCCTGCTTGGTATCATCAGCCAGATTGTAGATAGTGGCTTGCAGCGACTCAGTAGCGACGAAAGCAATCCGGTTTTCGGTAGGCGACCACTGTAAAAAATCATAGGATGATGCGATAGCCTGCACGACGGTTCGCTGAGTTTCCATGTCGATAATGGCAACTTTGTCGCTGACCGGCTGCGATGCGGTGCGGTAGGCCAGATAACGTCCGTCCGGTGACCAGCTCACCTCACCATACGAAAGTGCTGCATCAGGTAGGGTTTGAATGTTGCCATTCTGGGTGTTGAAAATTTTGAGGAATATCTGTGAATCGGATTGTGTGGCATAGGCTAGCCACTGACCATCCGGTGACCACCAGAGGGGCGGTGAACACGGACTTTCTTGCAGCCGTTCAGGGATGGTTTGACGCTGTTTCGTCTCAACATCGACCAGTGTCAGCATTGGCTGGGACGCCCCGGTGTTATCGAGGAAGTAGATGAACTTTCCGTCAGGCGACCATCCGGCTTCGCTTCCAAATTGGTGGACGATTCCAATTTGCGTTTTTTCCCCAATATCCACGTTGAGGGTGTAGATGGTGTTATCACCCTTGTCATCTGCTACAGCATACAAGAGTTGATTCGATGAGTCCTGTGCGTGAACCGTCGGAACAATCAACATGATCAAGAGTAGTATCTCTATCCAATAGACTTTCCGACGAATGGATCTGAATACGCTCATGTGAAAGCCCCTCGCTCAAGTTCTAGTTTCAGTATAGGTGCAATCGGACATCTTCCACCCAACGGATTAGTCACGGTCAGGCTACGAGGGTAATATAAAGGACACACGTAGGGCTGCATTCTGTGGCTGAGGCTGAAAGTTAGTCGAAATCCTCACCCCAAACCCCTCTCCATTGCATGGCAGAGGGGCTTAAAAAAGCCTTCTATGACCGACAAAAGTGATGATGTTTAGAAAAGCGAGACAATCAAGATGACTGACACGATGAAAGCGGTTCGCATTCATGAATACGGCGGGCCGGAAGTGTTGAAGTACGAAGATGCGCCCAAACCGGTACCCGCAGCCGGAGAAGTGCTAGTCAAGGTTCAGGCCGTTGGCATCAATCCAGTGGATTGGAATACCCGCGCCGGACGGGGCATCGCTGGTATGCTCAAAGATCCGTTTCCGTTCATTGACGGTTGGGATATTGCGGGCGTGGTGGAAGCCGTGGGTGACGACGCCTTTAAGTTCATGATCGGTGATGAGGTCTTTGGCATGGTGCGTTTTCCGGAAGTTGGATCGGCCTATGCCGAATATGTGACCGCGCCGCAAACCCATCTGGCACTGAAACCGACTAACATTGACTCGATCCAAGCGGCGGCTTTCCCGCTGGTTGCACTGACGGCATGGCAGGCCATGTTCGAGACGGTGAATCTCGCCAGCGGCGAACGCATCCTGATTCAAGGTGCGGCGGGCGGCGTGGGGCATATCGCGGTGCAGCTCGCCAGATGGAAAGGCGCACACGTCATTGGCACCGGATCAACCAACAACGTCGATTTCCTGCGTGAGTTGGGTGTCAATCAAGTGGTGGATTATTCTACGACGCGTTTCGAGGATGTGGTCGAGCCGGTCGATGTGGTATTCAACTGCATCGGCAATCCGGAGATCATCAACCGTTCGCTGAGTGTAATCAAAGCGGGTGGACGGTTCGTGTCGATTGCCGGTGGTGCAGATCAGGCCGAAGCGGAGAAGCGGCAGATCAAAGCCAGCGGCATTCTGGTGCGTCCGGTGGAGGAACACCTCAATGAAATCGCGAAGTTGATTGAAAGTGGACAGCTTAAAACGGTGGTGTCGAACGTGTTTGATCTGGCGGATACGGCCAAAGCCCACGCCTTCGCCGAGAGCCGTGACCTGCGGCGCGGGAAGATCGTGTTAAGGGTTTAGTAGAGGGCATTAGAAATCCTCACCCCCCGCCCCCTCTGCCATGAAATGGCAGAGGGGGAAACCGGACAATGAAAAAGTTAAGTTAAGAAGCCAATACAATCACAAATCAAAAGGCGACTTGGTTGAGCCGCCTTTGTGATTCTAGAGACTATCGACTAAAGACTGTATTACTTCCGAGTCTTGTTGGATTGGAAGTAAATCTTGAGCACCATTTGGCCGAGGCGAATTTCATCACCGTCTTTGATGGGATAGGGGCGGTGGGCGACCAAGCGCGTGCCATTGAGGAATGTGCCGTTGCTGCTGCCACGGTCTGAGAGGTTCAACTGCTTGTCCTGCAAACGGATCGACGCATGGGTACGGCTGACGCCCATCCGGTAGCCGGAATAGGCGGTTAAGTCAACATCGGGGAGTGTGCCGGTATTCGGGTCACGGCGTCCGAGGATGATCTCCTGCTTGGGGTAAACCAGCATGGGCGTCGCACCGCCTTCGATTTCAATCCGCAGTACCATTTCATCCGTGAAGTTGGTACCGCCAGCAGATTCGACCGCATTCAACTGCGCGGCGTCCAGCAAGGGCTGGCTGGCTGCGGCTGCCGCTTCAGTGGCGCTGACCAGATCACGGGTACCGATGGCGGATTTTGTTCCACCAATCAGGCTGGTTCCGCAGTTGTCGCACATTAAGGTGCCCGGACGGTTGCGATGGCCGCAGTTGGGGCAGATGGTGCCCATGCTCGACTGAGCTGTGGTGGTGGGGTCGCTAAAGCGCTGCGTCACCTTGCCACCGTTGCTGGATGGCGGAATGGTATCGTCTTTGTCTCCGGTAATGATTGTTGGCGGGCGCACCGATGACAGCGGAGCGGTAACCGTAGAGGGTGGCGGTTTGGGTGGCTCGGGATTGGCCGGTTCTGGTTGTTTGTCCGCCGGAGAAACGGGTGTACTGCTGACCGGAGCCGCATCTGCGGGTTTGGGCGCGCTAGGAATTGTTGGCGCACTGGCAGCGTCCGGCGCAGTTGATGAAGCGGGAACGCTGGGCTGCGTGGGCGCGGCAGGCGCACTTGGTGCAGATGGCGTCCCACTGGCGGCAGGAACCGGACTAGGTGGCGCGGCCTGTGGCTTCGTTTCCGGCATAACGGGCTTGGCATCCCCTAAGGGTTTTGGCGGCTCCACCTGCCGTGTCGTCTCTGCCGGTTTATCGGACTTGGCATTCGGATCAGCCGGCTTGGCCTGCGTCACCGGCGCTGGATTTGACGCAGGTGTCCCTTCTTTAGGGGATGGCTTTGTCTCCGCTGTGTTGGGTGTTGCGGGAGGCTGATTCGGTTTTGGTTGATCAGTCATAAAAGACAAATTTTCTCTAATGGTTGTCCATGGTTAAATTGTGCTTATTCTACTGTCTTATGAACGGTTCTCGCAAGTCAATGGCCTACATATTAGGGTGTAAGGTTGATTTTACATAGGCGACGTGCTAGGCTGTTTATATGGTTAATCGTAACAAAGTTTCATTATTTGTAATAATTGTGTTGGTGCTGGCTGCTGCTGTTCGCTTTTACCAGATTCAAGCGCAAAGCATCTGGTTTGACGAGGGCTGGTCGGCCTATTCTGCTATCCAACCTCATCTACAAGCCGCTATCGATTCGGATAAAACTAACCCACCACTCTATTATATCATCGTCAATATTGCAGCTCATGGATTGGGCGATAGTGAATTTTCCCTGCGCTGGGTGTCGCTAGCCTTTGGTCTGCTGGACATCGCACTGGCTTATCAACTAGGCAAACAGTTGTTTCACGTTCGCGCGGGTATAATGGCGGCGCTGCTGACAGCGTTTTCGCCGCTGTTGTGGTGGGCATCCCAAGAGGCGCGGATGTACACGCTGCTGGCAATGCTGGTGCTGCTATGTGCGTTGGCATGGCACAAGCTGATTCCTGATGATCACCCGGCCTCGCGTTCGCCTCGTTGGCACTGGTGGCTGACGCTGTGGGCGTCCGAATTGGCGCTGCTTTATGCCCATAACACGGGTCCTGTGATTGTCCTGTGGCTGAATGCTGTCACAATTCTGGCGTGGTTGATCAACTTTATTCGCTCCCGGCGCGTATTCCTTAAATCAAGCGTCTCAGTACTACTTATTTGGTTCGGCGGCCAGATCGTGGTCGGTCTGCTGTGGATGCCATATTTCGTCAACCGCTTCCTGCGCCTTTCGGAAGCCAACAGTGCCGTAACCAGCACCTCACCGTTCACCTTGGGCGAACTCGGACGGTTATGGCAGGCGTTGTGGACAGGAACATGGGCGATGGTCGGGCACGAGCCGCTGCTGATCGTGCTGTCAGCGGTGGCGTTTGTGGTGGCGGTGCTGCTGATCCCTTGGCGGAAAGCGAATGCACGATGGTTGGTGCTTCATGTCGCGATTTTGACGGCTGGACTTTGGCTGGCACTGAGCGTCCTCGGTAACGAAGTGCATGGGCGCTATCTGGTGATGATCGCGGGGCTGCTGCTGGTGGCGGTGGCCGGGGGATTGTTCCCTAAACGAAAACAGGGTTGGTTGGCTTCTCTCAGCATTTCGTATTCAGCACTCAGTACTGTTTTTTTCATATTCATATTTGCCGTGGCCGTCCACTTCGCCACAACCAATGCGGCGTATCAACACGATGATGCGCGGGGCATGGTGCGTTACTATGCTGACCATCTGACGGCCAACGACAGCGCCTTGATGTGGTCGTATGCTGACCGTTACGAGTTGGCCTATTATTGGGATCGGCTCGGGGTGAAAGCCAAGCGCATCACGCTGCCGGAAGGTGCTGATCTGGATACTGTGCTGCCGCTGCTGCCTAAATCGGGTAATGTTGCGCTCAACATCTGGTACACGCAGCGGGCGGATTATCGCGGGATGATGGGCTGTCTGTTGGGGGATGGGACGGTCAACGAGCCGGAACGCTTCGATGCGTACGGCATGACCAATTTGCTGTTTCACGCGCCGACCCTGCATCCGCCGGTGCTGAAGCCGTTTGATGTTCGCCTGAGTATGGCGATGATCACGGCGGTTGGCGAGGTTCAGCCTGCCAGCGCCGACA
The DNA here is from genome assembly GCA_044226855.1 of Aggregatilineales bacterium. Classification (GTDB taxonomy): domain Bacteria; phylum Chloroflexota; class Anaerolineae; order Aggregatilineales; family Phototrophicaceae; genus CFX2. The sequence continues at coordinate 26,370 of JBGAGF010000003.1, read as the reverse complement.
GAGCGATTTGTTTGCCGATTCAGATGACGCTGACGCAGCCGACCGCTGTTGACCTGAAAGCGGCGGTGCGTATTGAGAACAGCCTCGGCTGGGAAGTGGCGCATACCGATGCCATTTTTGCGGATCGCATCCAGCGCACCAGTTCTCAGCTTCCGGCGGGTTCGGTGCTGACGGCCTATGCACTGCTGCGGCTGCCGTATGGCGCACCATCTGGCGACTACACGGTTCACATCCGCGGGTATGATGAGCAAGCCCAGCCTTCGGGGTATGCGCTGACGGTCGATGGGCAGACCCGTCCGGATGTGCAAGTGCCGTTGGCGCGGATGTCCGGTTCGGATTGGGCGGCGGTCAACCGCAGCACCGAGTTGCCGGTGAAGGCCGATTTGAGTGTTGTGAACACTGATTTGAAGCTGGTCGCGCATAACCTGAACAACATCACGCTGCATAACGGTGATGAATTGCAGATGGCGCTGCTGTGGTCGGGCAAAGATGCGATTCCCGATTTGCAGTTGGTGGCGGCGGATGGCACATGGCAGACAGCGATTAAAGCGCCTCATTATGCTGATCACGACAGCATCACGCTCGATTGGCGGCAGGTGCAAATTCCGTTGGATGCCGCTTCAGGCACGGCCAACGTCCAACTGCCTGATGGAACGGTCATTGGCAGCGTGACCATCGACGCAATCCCGGCGATTTACGAGCAGCCAGCCGTCGATACTGTTATCAATACAGACGTTCCCAACATCGGTACATTAGTCGGCTACTCGGTGCAGGGCGATATGAGTGACCGCAGGCAACCGTTTACACTGAAACTCGTGTGGAAGGCGCAGCGGCCCAGCGCAACGAGCTATACCGTCTTCGCCCAACTGATCACCGATGATGGCCGCGTGCTGGCCCAAAGCGACTCGCTTCCTGCCAACGGTGCGCGTCCCACCACCGGATGGCGGACAGGCGAATACATCGTCGATGAGCACATGGTCAATTTCCATGCCGACGCCACCACCGGAACCGCCTCGCTGATCGTGGGACTGTATGATGCGGCGACTAATCAGCGTGTATCGATCACACCAATGGGTGATTTCATTAACCTGCAAAGGGGCATTACAATACGCTAAGTATCCCCTGCTTAGGCGAAAAATCCCCCAACTGGCTGTTGTGAAGCAGAACCGGTGTATGTTAAGTTGAATTTTCTCAAGGAGTATTTCAATACATCTTAAGGAAAGCATTTGAAACACGTTGCCATCATGCACTATGCCAGCCCACCGGGGATCGGTGGGGTCGAAGTCACGATTGCGCATCAAGCCCGAACATTGGCGGACTGCGGCTACGATGTGCATGTTGTCAGTGGGGATGGAGACACGTTCCATCCACAAATTAAAACCATTGTTCATCCCCTGTTGAGTTCATCCCATCCTGATGTGCTGCGCGTACAGGCTGAACTCGCCAAAGGTCAAGTGACCGATAACTACGAAACGTTGTATGCACAGATCAAAGCCGCGCTTCAAACCATGCTGGATGGGGTCGAGGCCTGTATCGCCCACAATATCCCGACACTGCACAAGAATCTGGCGCTAACGGCGGCGCTGGAACAGTACACAGCGGAGAGCAAGCTGCACTTGATCGCTTACTGTCATGATCTGGCATGGACGAATTCGCAGTATCAAGCGGAACTGCATTCCGGGCCACCTTGGGATTTGCTGCGGCAGGCGTGGCCGGACGTGGATTACACCACCATCTCGACTATGCGACAGCAAGAGATGGCCGATTTGCTGGGTATTCCGGCGGATACGATCACGATTGTGACAGGCGGGATTGATCCGTCGCAGTTTCTACGCTGGACGGAAACCACGCAGCGCTTGGTCAAGAAGCTCGCTTTGATGGACGCCGATGGGATTTTGCTGCTGCCCGCGCGGCTGACACGGCGCAAGAATATTGAACTGGGACTGCAAGTTTTGGCCGCGCTGCGTCAGAAAACCCGTGCAGATTTCCGCTTGATCGTCACCGGCCCACCCGGCCCGCACAACCCGACCAATAAATCCTATCTGGATAAGCTGCTGGAACTGCGAGCCGAACTCAAGATCGAGGATGCCGCCCATTTTCTGTATCAAGAGGGCACGGATAGTCTGACGCCGCTGCTGGTTGATGACGATACGATTAGTGACTGCTACCGTCTGGCGGATGCGCTGCTCTTTCCCAGTACCCAAGAAGGCTTCGGCATCCCTGTACTGGAAGCCGGACTGAGCGGCATTCCGGTCTTTTGCTCGGACTTACCGCCTTTGCGGCAAACCGGTGGCGACGAGGCGACTTACTTTGATCCTCAGAAGGATTCGCCGGAAACCATCGCCGCGCAGATTCAAACGATTCTCAAGCAATCGTCCGCTTTTCGTTTACGTGTTCGGGTCCGTCAACAGTATCGATGGGAAACCATTATCCGCCAGTCGTTGATTCCATTGTTGGAGAAATAGCTATGCAAAACAAACCGTATCGTGTGTTATTGGCGATGTCGGATTTTTCGGATCTTAAAGAGTGGGTCAAGTTAGCCGGGCAGATCGCGCAGCCTGTTGGTGAAATTGACGTGCGTGGGTTGGTCACGGTTCCAGCGGAAAAATCGTTGAGTGAAGGCACGAATCTCGCCCGTGAATGGCGCGATGCGCTGGACACCCTGACGGCTGACGAAGCTATAACGACGCCGCAGTCCACGGCAGTGGTGGTCGATTATGCGCCGATGACACGCCTTATCAATGAAATCGAGCAGATGAACGTTGATCTGCTTCTGGTTCAGTGGAATGGAGCCGGTGAACTCACAGGCAATACCAGTGTCGAGGACATTTTAGAGTTTTCGCGCTGTGATGTGGTGCTGGTGCATGGCCTGAAGTGGCTGGAAAAAGGGCCTGTGCTGCTGTCGTTACGCGGTGGACCGAACGCCTCACTCGGTTTGCATGTCGCCAAGACGCTGGCACAGGGCGAACCCATCACACTGTTCCACGCCACCGACCAGAAGCAGGTTCCGAATCTACGGTCGCTGACGCTGGCTGATCCGAACATTCGCCGCACGGTGACTGCCACCACTTCGATTGTCGATGGCATTATCAATGAAGCTGCCGGACATAAGACGGTCGTTGTTGGGGCGGGCGCGACCAAACTCAGCAGCGCCGCGATTGAATTCTTGAAGCGGATTGAAGCCAGTGTCCAAAGTTCGGTGGTACTGGTGCGTGCTATCCATCCTGAAGCGCTCGCTTTCCATCCGCCGCGCTGGCGCTTTATGCCGGAAGAAACACTCTCGACGCGCGTGGATCGCTGGTTTGCTGAAACCACTTTTCATCACAGCGAATTCGCGGACATCAAAGCGCTGCTGGCGCTCAAGCAGGCGCAGGGCGTGACCATCAGCATCGGGCTGCCTGCGTTGAATGAAGAGGACACCATTGGCAACGTTATCCAAACGTTGAAAACCACCTTGATGGATGAGGTGCCACTGGTGGATGAGATCGTGCTGATTGACAGCAATTCGACCGATCGCACGGTTGAAATCGCTGAGAGATATGGCATCCCAATTTTCAAGCATCCGGACATCCTGCCCGAAGTCGGCAGCTATCGCGGTAAAGGCGAGGCGCTGTGGAAGAGTTTGCATGTCTTGAAAGGGGATATCATCGTCTGGGTGGATACCGACATCACCAATATTGATCCGCTGTTTGTCTATGGCTTGCTGGGACCGCTGCTGCGTAACCCGCAGGTGCAGTACGTCAAAGGGTTTTACCAGCGCCCGATCAAAGTCGGCGAAAAGGTGGAAAGCTTCGGCGGCGGACGTGTTACTGAATTGGTCGCGCGGCCACTGCTTAACCTGTTCTATCCGGAACTTTCCGGCGTGGTGCAGCCGCTTTCCGGTGAATATGCCGGACGGCGCTCGGCTTTGGAGCAGGTGCCGTTTTTCAGCGGCTACGGCGTGGAAACGGCTTTGCTGATCGACATTTTGGAGCGCTTCGGCTTAGAAGCTATCGCCCAAACTGATCTGGAAGTGCGCATTCATTACAACCAACCGCTGGTCGATCTGAGCAAGATGTCGTTCGCGATTTTGCAGGTGTTTATATCACGACTGGAAAATCGCTATGGGGTAGAACTGCTGGATAAAGCCAACCGTACCATGAAGCTAATCGTCCACGAGCCGGATCGTTTCGCGCTGGATCTGGTGGACATTAGCGACACAGAGCGACCGCCGATGGTCAGCATTCCGGCATACCGTGAACGATTGGCTTCACAAGTCGCAGCGAAATAATCATCTGAATCAAATGGACGCATCTTGTCGGTGCGTCCTTTGATTTGACAGATTCATTTGTGATCGCTTAGGTGCGATCCCACACCTGCTGACCATTTAGAATGCGGGCCAGTTGGTCGGGGAAGCGGCTGTTATCCACCGGTTTGCCGATAAAACCATCGAAACCGGACTGCCGTACGACATTCATTTCGCTGACGTGGACGGTATAGGCCACAATGGGCGTTGCGCCGAGGTGTGCCCGTAGTAAGTTCTTGACGTCGAAGCCATCCAAACCCGGCATTTCCAAATCCAGAAATACGACATCCACCGGCCCCAATGATGGAATCGAATTGCTGAGCTTGCGCGAATCGGGAACCTCAATCGCATCAACTCCCTGTTTGGCGAGGAGTTGGACTAAGACCCTCCGGTTCTGGGCGTTGTCATCGATGACGAGGGCATGAGTTTGACTCATTATCTGTTCTCCATTATTTTTACTATCATAGCATCGACTTGGAGTCTGAAGCATTAATCTATAGGGTTCGTTCCCCTACGGACCAAACGGACTCCCCGGCAATGATCGATGCAATCTGCTTGGGGAATAAGGTCGTGTCAATCGGCTTGGCGATGAACCCTGAAAAGCCCTTCTGCTTCAGCTTGGGAATAGCAATCGAGGGATCCATGGCAGACACGGCGATGATCGGCACCGAGGCATATTTCCCCATGCTGCGAATTTGATCATAGATGTCAAATCCGGTGATGCCTTCCGCCAACATTAGATCCAAGATGATCAAGTCGACGCGGGATTGGTTTTGCAGATGATAAATCGTATCGCGCCCCCAGCGTTCAAAATCGACTGATGCGCCGTGACGTATCAGTGCCATCTGGAATACCAGACGGTTCTGCATATTGTCTTCAACGATAAAAATACGTTTGTCTTTGAGAAGCATGGATAAACATCCGTTTCTAGTTGAGAATGCGCCAGATGGTCTCGCCATCCAGAATGCGCTCCAACATTTCAGGGAAAGATTGTAGGTCAATGGGTTTAGCAAGGCAGCCGTTGAAGCCAATGCTTCGCAGTTTCTGCACTTCCTCATTCATAACGCTGGCGGTCAAGGCAACAATCGGCGTGCCGTCAAAGGTCGCGATCTGGCGCAGCATCTCCAGCATTTCGAACCCGTTATAGGGTTTCATGTGGATGTCGAGCAGGATCACATCCGGCTTCGGATCAATTGCGGTGACATTTTCAACAAAATTCTGGCTGTCTTCGAGAATAGTCACATGGGACAGCTTCATCCGGCCCTTGAGCAAGATGCTCATTAACTTACGGCTTTGTGGGTCATCTTCTACATAGAGAATCGCAGGTTGTGTTTTTGACATGCTGATTCCTTTCTACTTTACATTGGCATCGGCACTAACATTTCGGACTTAATCGGCAGTGAAACAAAGAACGTCGAACCTTTTCCGTATTCACTTTCCAACCACATACGACCGCCATGCGCTTCGGCAAGGCTCTTGGCAATTGGCATTCCTAAACCGGTACCACCGCCTTGGCGCAAGCCTTCTTTAGTCTGCTTAAAGGCTTCAAAGACCATCGCTTGATCGGCAGGTGCAATGCCCGGCCCTGTGTCGGAGATAGAGATGAGGACTTCACCGTCTTTCTGCGACGTCTTGACGCGGATTTCACCTTCTTCCGTGAATTTGCAAGCGTTGGACATGATGTTCAGCAGCACTTGCAGGATACGCTGCCGGTCGGCGCGGATAAGCGGTAAATTGCTTTCCACTTCGGTGTGCAAACGGGTTGGTTTGCCGGACAACAGGCCGCGTCCGGTGGAGACCACGCTGTTGACGATGGCGTTCAAGTCGACATCGTCCTCAACAAACAAGTTGAGCGAACCGGCTTCAATCTTGGACATGTCCAAAACATCGTTGATCAGGTTCAAGAGGTGCTTGGCGCTGCCGACCACTTCCGTGAGTAATTCGGCCTGCTGCTCGTTCACAGGGCCGGTATCGCCATCCAGAACAAAACGGGTGAAGTTGATGACGGCGTTCAACGGCGTGCGCAGTTCGTGTGACATGCTGGCCAAGAACGCCGATTTCACCTGATCAGAGCGTTCGGCTTGGGCGCGCGCTGTTTGGATGCTGACTTCACGCTGCTGGACGGCTTCGGCCATTTCATTAAAGGTTAAAGCAAGCTGACCGACTTCATCTTGTTTGGTAATTGGAATACGCCGGTCGTAGTGTCCTCCAATCATCTCTCGCGCAATGTTCTTGAGCGAGTTGAGCTGTTCAACCGTCATCTTGCGCATCACGTAGTAGATAACGAAGACGGAGATAGCGGCCAAGATGGCAAAAGCGAGAATGGTATTGAGCAAGGTGCTGCTCTGGAAGGTGCTAATTTGGTTCAGTTCGACCAGCACCATCAGTGTCACAGGGAAGGTACTGCGGCTGCCGGGTAGTGGGATATAAGCGGCTGTATAAGGGACGTTACCGTTTGAGATCAACTTATCTAAAATAACGGTTTCGCCGTTCGCTGCTTGATTAACCGCGTTTACATCGAAGGCGATGTTCCCATGCAAAATGTGATCCGGATCGCTCTCGCTGGATGTGGTGCGGGCCTGAAGCTTGTTGTCATAGACGATGCCCAAGTAAACGCCATCCCGCTCAAAGGCCAGCGTGCGTAGGAAATCATCATCAATCGTTCGAACCATCTGGATAGCGCCCAAGACCGTTCCTTGACGGATATTGTTAATGGGGGCCACCGCAGCCAAGTTGATTTCGATCCCGCTATCGACTTCACGGAAGATCAGACCGGTGTGGGCTCCTTCCTTAAGGGCATCGGCCAGAAAATGCTTTAGGGGTTCTTCACTGGCACTCGGCTTAAGGTCCGTGAGGGAGTTGCCGTCGCCATCGACCACATCAATGTCGTCCATGCCCAATGACGCGTTTGCTGCCTCTACAAGTCCCGCGACGGTTTCGGCATTTCGACGACCGACCGCCTGAATGAGTGGGATGCTCGAGGCGGTGAAATTCACATTGACGAGCAGTTCTTTTTCAATCTCAGCAAGATGATTTTTCATAATGCTGACTTCTTGGGCAATGCGCTCGCTGCCGATTTCCTCGGTTAAGGTCGCCGTATTCGAGGAAAGCAGTAACATCGTCGTTATAAGCAAAATGCTGAATACGAAGATCAATAAGAGGTTTAGTTTAATATTGATACTGAGATTACCGATTCGGGTCATTTATATGTTTCCCTGCCCGATAACGAGCGCACTAACGGGTAGATAACGATGTGGGCGATAAAGTTATCGCCCGATTGAAAGTCATTGAGATAAGTTGAGTCTTGCACAATCTTCTACGAATTCGCAGACCGCTTTTGATATTCTTCGGCAGCGGTGTCCGGAAGGTAAATCCCACCGGTGACCGGAACCCACTTCGGGACAGTCTTGCCAGCCAGATAATCATTGATGGCGTCAAAGGCGGGGCCAGCCATATAAGGGCTGAGTTCGATGGTCGCGTTCGAGTCGCCATCCATCATGGATTTAAAAATGTCTGGGATGGCGTCCACCGAGACAACCTTGATGTCTTTGCCGGGTTTAATGCCGTAGGCTTTCATGGCTTCGATAGCACCGATGGCCATGTCGTCGTTGTGTGACCAAACGGCGCAAATATCCGAGACGTCTTCGGTCTGCAGAATGCTTTCCATCACATCATGACCGGTATCACGCTGAAAGTCACCCGATTCGGTGATGACAATTTGCATATTGGGGAAAAGTTTAAGCACTTCGTTAAAGCCAATTTGGCGATCACGGGCAGCGCTGGAACCGATTGAGCCTTCCAATTCAATGATGTTGCATTTTCCGGCGGTGGCCTGTGCCAACCACGCAGCCGCCAAACGTCCTTCAAAGACAAAATCAGAAGAGACGCGGGTCACATAGAAAGAAGGATCCGCAGTAACGTTGCGGTCAATCACCACCAGCGGAATCTTGGCCGCTTGGATTTCTTTTAGGACTTCATCCCAGCCGGTTTCAACCACCGGGGCGAGGATGATAGCATCCACTTTTTGCTCAATAAACGAACGCAGGGCGGCGATTTCTTTTTCTTGGCTGTTTTCTGAGTCGACGAAAATCAGGTTAATCCCACGATTCTTGGCTTCTTCCATCGCAGCAGCGGTAAAGGATTTGCGCCATGCGCTTTCCGACCCGACTTGAGCAAAGCCGATGGTCAGGGGCTTTGCGTCCTGTGCATGGACAGCAATCACTGAAAAAAGTGTTAAGAGCAGGAAAAATAGAATTCGTTTGGCAGAGGGCATTTTACAAAACCTCAATTTCTTGACAATTTGTTAACTTCATTACATACCGACTCAAATGTTACGGTCAATAGAGTTCTATTAAGATTTCTCAATTTAATGTGAATTTCTCAATTGTTTTGTAAATTTTCTTGTTCATTCTGGCTAATCGAACTACCGATATGGTTGTGTAAAACCGATAAAAATTTAGTGTCAATAAATTATAAATAAAATAATTTATGATAGCTCGATCATCTGGATTTTATGTACATCATCTGATGGCGTTAGATTAGTTGCGCCACTAATGAGTTGGAGCAACACCATAAAAAGATGGGAAAGGTCATCTTCTCCCATCTTTTTGAGCCGTTATGAACGTGGCCTTCGGCGGTGTGGTCGTTCTAGGTCAGCGGCGCACAATTGTCTAGGAAGTGTTCAACATCTTCCTATAGCGAACGGCTTTGAACGGTTTGCCCAGCTCGACCATCTTGTACACACCGTCCAGACGAAACCCGACCTTTTCGTAAAACTGCCGTGCGTTTGTATTGCCTTCCAGTACCCAGAGCACGATTTGAGTACAGCCTCTGGATTGCAGCATGTTTTCGGCCTTGTGAACCAGTTTTGTCCCGATGCCTTTGTGCCAATAATCCGGCGTGATGTAGATGCCCCAAAGTTCCCCTGTTGTAGAGGTATCCAGATCATCGTCACGGCTTGGCCCGATGGTGAGGATGGCAACCGCTTGATGATCTTCGGTGACGAGGTAGGTTTCTTCAGTGTTGGCGCTGAGTGCCTGCCGGAAAGCATTCTCACGGCGTTGGTAGGTGAACCGTTCAAGATGCGAAGCCGGAACAATACCTTGATAAGCGGCTTGCCATGAGTCTACATGCACCTTGGCAAGCGTTGGCGCATCTTCCGGAGTCGCGCGCCGTATCTTCATCATGGTTCTCGATTTCTTTGGACTTTTATAAATGGCAATCCAATCGGCATAATGTTTTTAGGATCATAAAGGTCTTGTAGGGACGTACGGCTGTACATCCCTACCCTGATTTTTATGCGAAAAAATTTGATTTCACCCGAGCAGCTTGATCAAATCGCTGTCCGCGCCTTCACGTTCTAACAGGCCGCAGTTCGCTAGCCGCCGGATGAGTTCAATCCACTCATTGCGGCGGGGTTCCTTGGCTAACATCGGTTTGAGAATAGCCGCTGCTTCTTCGACGTCGCCCGGTTTATCGGCTAGTGCCATCGCCTGCCAGAACGATAACTCTTCTTGCTCCGGCGCAATCGCCCGTGCTTCTGCCCATTTGAGCGTGGCTTCATGATGCTGACCCTGTTCCAACAGTTTGTGGCCTTCTTCGTCGACAATCTGTGCTCGACGGTTGCGCACCAGCCGCGCCAGTTCTTCGACCGGCTTTTCGTGCTCATCCACCCGTAAGTTGTAATCGCGTAGCCACTCCGGTTCAGTGATGCTTGCTGGAGCAACGACCAAGGCCGCCGACTGCATCCCGCGTATATCACCGTCTTCGGCTTGTGCCGCTTCCAGCGCTGCTAACATACGCTGCGCCAGATCGCCCTCTGCCGTTTCATAGGCCTTCGCCATCGCCTGTACCACCGTGTTACGGGTCATCATATTGGCCTGCACGCTGTAGCCTTGGCCGATATGATGTCCGGCTTCAGCGATACAACCGCGCCCCGTGTGGGCAGCCGCTCGACCTTCGGCGTCCACGACAGCAACTTGGCGGCGGTTCTCGTGGTCATCAGATGCCACCAGCGCCCGAATGACATGCGTCGCGCTGACACCTTCGCGCAGCATCCGCAAGGCGGTTGGCCCGAAGCTGATGTTGGTCATGGATTGGGTGGCGACCGCGCCGACACCGGGCAGCAGCCAAGGGACACCGGCACCAACGCTCATCTGGTGGGTTTGGACTGCCACGCCGAACTGTCCGGTCTGCGGGTCGCGGGCAACAATACTGTAAGTGCTGTTGAGTTCTGTAAAATGAAATTTCATCGTCTACCTCTTCTGTAAATAGGTTGGTTTGTCACGGTTGGGTCGAATTTCTCATACTGAATGTCAAAGGTCATATCACTGATCGCTTGGCAAATGTGGATGTCGTTATATAAAGGCCGCATCCCAAATAGGAAGGCATCAGCAGGCGTCCATAAGGCGACAGTTCCAAAGATACTGATACTGTTCGCGAGCAGGTTTCGCAGCCAATCAACTAAGAATTCGGTGCGCGAAACCGCCGCCGCCAACGCCAGCGAAATTCCCAAAACCAATACGCCGACTTGCAAGCTGCGGATGACGGTCAGTTGGCGGGCTTTGAGTTCGAACATCAAATTGTTAATCCGCGTGTTGCAGTAGCGCTGGATAGCCGTTTGCACTTCGGCATGGAGATCAGGCTCTTGATTTGTCCCCTCTGGCAAAACGATGGTCACATGCAGACCGTTGCGCAGTCGTGCATATTTCAATTGCAGCGCGATCTGGTCAACGCCGGATAAGGGCAGGTAGTTCTCGTGGAAGGCGTTATGGCGGGGCAGCGCAAAGAGATCATGAATGTCATGCAGCCCCAGTGTGATTTCGTGAGGCAGGTTTCTAGCGCCGCGACGTTCCGTGACCTGTTGTTGCTGTGTTTCTTGATCCAACATCATTACCTCAATGTGTTCAGTCTAATTGTCCGATTTCATGCTCCATCTTGCAACTTATTCTTAAACTTGATGTAAACTTCCTTTTCAGCGAAAACTTCCATAGACCTACCTATACCAAAATGGTTCGTTGGATCGATACACGTCTGCTATAGTCCGTAGAGAATAAATTCAAATGAATAGGAGTTGATAATGGAATACCGTCGTTTAGGAAAATCCGGTCTTAAAGTGAGCGAATTATCGTTTGGGTCGTGGGTGACGTTCGGCAGCCAAGTGGATATTGATAAAGCGGTGGACTGCATGGCCGCCGCTTACGACGCCGGGGTGAACTTCTTCGATAATGCCGAAGTTTATAACAAAGGCAAATCTGAACTCGTAATGGGCGCGGCGCTTAAGAAGCTCGGTTGGGAACGCGACAGCTACATCCTTTCGAGCAAAGTGATGTGGGGTGCGAAGGAAAATCCCAAGCCGACTCAGATGGGACTCAGCCGCAAGCATTTGATCGAAGCCTGTCAACAAGCCTGTGAGCGCATGGGCGTCGAATACCTTGATCTGTACTTCTGCCACCGTCCCGACCCCGAAGTGCCAATGGAAGAAATCGTACGCGGCATGACCGAACTCATTCTACGCGGCAAAGTTTTCTATTGGGGTACGTCCGAATGGTCAGCCGAAGACATCCAGAAAGCCTATGATGTCGCCCGCGAATTCGACCTGATTCCGCCCACAATGGATCAACCGCAGTATCACATTTTCTGGCGCAACCGTGTCGAGAAGGAATATGCGCCCCTCTATAATCCGGATGGCGTCGGACTCGGCACGACCATTTGGTCACCGTTAGCTTCCGGCTTGCTGACCGGTAAGTATAACAACGGCATCCCCGGTGACTCACGCGTCAACCTTCCCGGTTACGAGTGGCTGAAGGAGATGCTGTTGGGCGAGGGTGGTCAGGCGCGTCTGGAAGCGGTGCGTCAACTGGGCAAGGTCGCCGATGAACTCGGCGTGCCAATGTCGCAGATGGCGCTGGCATGGTGCCTCAAGAATCCGCAGGTCAGCACCGTCATCACCGGCGCATCCAAGGTCGAGCAGGTCAAGGAAAACATGGAGGCCATCAAGGTCGTTCCGCAGTTGACCGATGACGTCATGAAGAAGATCGACTCGATCACCGCTGGTCTGGCTGAATAAGCCTGTTGTTCGAGGTAGGGATTTGTCGTCGTCGGCAAATCCCTCATATCGTGATAATCACATTACCCTTTTTCTGATCGGTTTCCACATAGCGATGGGCCTCGGCTGTTTGTTCGAGGGGATAACGCCGATCAATGACCGCTTTGATCTTTCCGGCTTCGATAAGCTTTTTGAGGAAAACTAAGTCCTCAATATTATGGTTTGCCGTTCCAGTAACGACTTTCTTACCGCTGGACATTGAAACCCATCGCCCTTGAATGATTCGGAATAGCCCCGCGTTTCCTAACAGAAAACGTCCATTAGGCTTGAGTGATTGAACACTTCCCGAAAACGAGCTCTTGCCGACCACGTCATAAATGACATCGTACGTTTCGCCGTTTCGGGTGAAATCCTCGCGTGTATAATCCATAACGTGATCGGCACCAATCGAGCGCAGCATATCGAGTTTTCCGGCACTGTCGACAGCTGTGACTTCTGCTCCGTACTCTTTAGCAAGCTGTACCGCAATCGTGCCGATACTGCCGCCCGCACCGCTAATCAGCACCTTGTTTCCGGGCTGGATGTTGCCTTGCCGCATGAAATATAAGGCTTCGAGTCCGCCGATTGGCATCGCTGCGGCTTCCTCGTAACTCATATTCGAGGGTTTGATAATGATAGCTGTTGTCTCAGCTAGGCAGACGTACTCGGCGTAAGCACCAAAATGCAGGCCCGGACTTCCAAAAACGGGATCGCCCACTTTGAAGCGTGTGACATTTTGGCCGATGGCTTCAACTTCTCCCGCCAGTTCTTGACCCAGTATTTGTTCCTTTGGTTTTGTCAAGCCGAACATGATACGCAAGGGAATTGTGAACCAGAACGCGAATTTGAGACTGCGAACTTCACAATCGCCCGCTGTTGCAGTCGCCGCATGCGTTCGAATTAAGACTTCATTTGGCTTGGGTACAGGCTTTGCGACTTCTTTGAATTGCAGACCATCGGGTGATCCATATTTTGTCCACACAATTGCTTTCATGGGTTTCCTTTAAGCGCATAAGATTACGGCACGTTAATGACCACTTTACCACGGGCATGTCCCGTTTCGAGGTAGCGGATGGCCTCTGCCGTTTCGCCTAATGGATAGCGCTTGTCGATGACCGATTTGACTTTGCCGGTTTCAATCAGCTCTTTGATGACCAACATATCTTGCTTATTGGAGCTTGCTGTCGGCATCAGACCGACTCGCTTGCCGTCTCCGACCCGACGCGGCGCGATCAACATATGCGAGAACAGGAGGCTCAGGTTGGTGAAGCCAGCCACGACGCAGATGCCCTTCGGCTTGAGCGCCCGCTTATAGTCCGTAATGCTGCGATTGCCGACCGCGCAGTAAATCACATCGTACTGCTGACCGGTTTGGGTGAAATCCTCACGGGTGTAATCCACCACATGATCTGCGCCAATCGAACGCACCAGATCCAAGTTGCGGGTACTGCATACGCCGGTGACTTCAGCGCCGCAGGCTTTTGCATACTGCACGGCGAACATCCCCACGCCGCCCGATGCGCCGTTCACCAGAACCTTCTGCCCCGCCTGAATGTGTCCGGTATCGCGCAAGCCCTGTACCGCCGTGAACCCCACCAGCGGCGCGGCAGCCGCCTGCTCAAAGTTCACGTTGGCAGGCTTCAAGGCCAGCGCGGCGTTTTCAGAGGCGCACACGTATTCGGCGAAGCTGCCCATACCGCTCAGAGGAAGGCATCCGAAGACCTCATCGCCCACTTTAAACTGCGTGACGCCGCTGCCCACCGCTTCGATGATTCCGGCGACATCCGAGCCAAGGCGGGGATGTTTGGGTTTGAACAGTCCATTGACGAGGCGCGCTAAGAAGGGCGAACCGCGCATGGTGTGCCAATCGGCTGGATTGGCGGATGCTGCCTGCACTTTGATCAGAACTTCATTAGCCTGCGGCGTAGGCTTCTCAATCTCTTGGAGATGCAGTACATCCGGTGAACCGTACTGCGTGTAAACAATCGCTTTCATGACATCCCCTTTGCTAGATAACCTAACTGACGCTGATGATGACATTGCCCTTTTTGTGTCCGGTTTCGACATAGCGGTGAGCCTCGATAATTTGCTCCAATGGATAACAGCGATCAATCACCGATTTTATCTTTCCTGCTTCAACCAGTTCCTTAAGTAGAATTAATTCTTCACGATGAAGCTTTGGTGACCCATCATCGACTGTTATGTATTTACCGTTCGGAGTGAGTACACTTTCGCACTGTAGTTTTGCTTTTCTTTTTCCAACGGAATTAAAGATAAAATCATAGAGCTCTTCTTTGGTCGTAAAATCCTCTTTTGTATAATCAATCACCCTATCAGCGCCCAAAGATTTCACGAGTTCTAAATTCGTGGTACTGCACACAGCACTAACGTGTGCTCCAAAGTACTTAGCAATCTGTACGGCAGATGTACCGACCGCGCCGGAAGCTCCATAAATAAGAACTTTTTGCCCATTTTGGATATTTCCTTTTCTGAGAAAATGCAATGCCAGAAGCCCGCCATAAGGAACTGCGGCGGCTTCCTCATAACTCATGTTGCTTGGTTTTGTTACCAAGATCCCATTTTCGGGCATACATTTGTACTCAGCATACGTACCAAAAACGAAACGGTCAAAACCAAATACTTGATCACCCTTCTTAAATGATTTCACATTTTTGCCGGTTGATTCAACTTCCCCAGCTAACACCATCCCGAGTATGGGTTGCCTCGGTGTTGGAAAACCCACTGCTAACGCCATCGGAATCCAAAACATGATAGGAACCTTAAAACCCCGGACTATACAGTCACTTGCCGTTACGGCTGTCGCGAAGATTTTTATGCATACTTCATTTTCCTTAGGTGTAGGCTTTTCTACCTCTTTGATCTGTAGAACTTCCGGAGATCCATATTTGGTGCAGACGATTGCTTTCATGATCTTCCTTTCGGTTCAATCTCCTTTATATATTTACATATGTGATGTCAAATAAATGAACATTGTAGGACGCTGATAATAGGCTGTGAAAATCGAGTGTGGCTCAGACCACGATAACGACATTGCCCTTTTTGTGACCCGTTTCGACGTATTGGTGGGCTTCGACAATCTGTTCCAGCGGAAGACACCGATCAATGACCGCTTTAATGACGTCATCCTCAATCAGCTTTTTGAGTGAAATCAAATCTTCAGGCTGGATGCGACCCGACGCATTGATAACGTTGAGATAGAGTCCCTGTTCCTTGAGTACTTTCTTAGCTTTCGAGGCTGGAAGTTTGCCGACTGCGTCAAAAACCATATCATATGTCTCATCCCGCTCGGTAAAATCATCTCGCGTATAATCGATGACCTGATCGACCCCTAATGATTTGACCATTTCCAAGTGGGTTGTACTGCAAACTCCGGTGACTTCTGCCCCAAAGTACTTAGCAACTTGTATTGCGAACGTTCCGACGCTTCCCGAAGCGCCATAGATCAAAACCTTTTGTCCGGCTCGGATATTGGCCTGTCTAAGCATGGTCAAGGCCGTAATTCCACCGCTTGGGGCAGCAGCGGCTTCTTCATAGGTCATATTGTGTGGTTTTACGGCGATGATTCCCTTTTCAGGCAAGCATTTGTACTCCGCATATCCACCAAAATTGGCTCCTAAGGTCAGGGCAAAAACAGGGTCGCCGACTTTGAACAACTTCACATCTTTGCCAATGGATTCAACATCTCCGGCGAGTTCCATCCCGAGTATGGGACGTTTGGGTTTTAGAATCCCGAGGTAGAGGCGCGAGAACAGTCGCTGCCAGAGCGGGCCGGGAACATGGAGACTCCGCATGATGACATCCCCGGCTGTTACAGTGGTCGCACGGATTTTTACCTGTATCTCATTGGCTTTGGGAATAGGCTTTTCGATCTCTTGGAGATGCAGTACAGTCGGCGGACCGTACTGCGTATAAACCATCGCTTTCATGACATTCCCCCTTACGTGCTTCCTATAGCACCATTACGGGAATGTCATGAGAAAGTTGCATTCGTCCTGTAAAGTGCCATCTCAAACGGTAATGACCACATTTCCTTTTTTGTGTCCGGCTTCAACGTAGCGATGCGCCTCGGCAAGTTGCGCCAATGGATAACACCGGTCGATCACCGCTTTGAGTTTACCCGCCTCGGTTAATTCTTTGAGGAAGTTCAAGTTGGCTTTGTTCTGGATCAACCCCGCCGTGGTGAACTTGGCTTTCTTGCCGTTGAACACCGACGTCCACAGCATCTGGAAGACGATGGATAGACTTGGGACAGTCGTAAGATAAACACCCTTGGACGACAGCGCCGCTTTACAGGCCGAGAAACTGCGTTTTCCGACGGCATCAAAGATCACGTCATATGTCTCGCCTGTTCGTGTGAAATCGGTCTGGGTGTAATCAATGACACGGTCTGCGCCCAGCGATTGGACCAATTGGGTGTTGCTGCCGCTGCACACAGCCGTTACCTCTGCGCCGTAATATTTGGCGAGTTGGATGGCATAAGCGCCGACTGCGCCGGAAGCCCCGTTGATCAGGATTTTTTGGCCGCGCTGAAGTTTGGCGACATCCCGAAGGAAGGTGAGTGCGGTGGTCGCCCCATCGACGATACCGACAGCCTCTTCATAAGAAAGGTTAATGGGCTTGAGGCCAATTACGTTATCTTCAGATAGACACAGATACTCGGCATGAGCGCCAAACGTATTTGGACTCATCCCAAAAACGCAGTCACCCTGCTTAAAATGGGTCACGGCTTTGCCAACGGCCTCAATCGTTCCGGCCAACTCCACTCCCGGAGAGGTTATTCGGGGTTTGGTCAATCCATAAAGGAAACGTATAATGATCGGGTCGGCCTTGCGAAAGGCGACGTCCGAAGGTCCGACGACGGCTGCGTGGATGTGGATGAGCACTTCATTATCTTTAGGGGTGGGTTTGGCGACTTCTTGAAGCCGCAGCACTTCCGGTGATCCATACTGAGTAGCAATTATAGCCTTCATGATTTTTCCTCCATCATGCCCTTAATCAGGGCGCATTGAATAAACATCACATTGTCTGACGTGAAACCGAACGGGTTGATTATTGGTCTTAAAGTGGATTGAGAACGTTAGGGAAACTTCAGGATTATTCTTCTTCGAACGAGAACACCTCTTCTACGGTTAAGTTAAAGACCCGCGCGATACGAAAGGCCAATTCCAGAGAAGGGGAGTATTTCTCCGCCTCTACCGCCACGATGGTTTGGCGGGTCACGTTCACCTTATCCGCCAATTGCTGCTGCGTCATTTCGTCTTGGTTAAACCGCAGTTTGCGGATGTTATTATGAATGATGGCTTTGCCCACGCTAGAATCCTCTCCGGTAAAAATAGAACAGGGACACGTCGTTAATCACCTCTGACATGACCCCCGCGCCAAGTAGAACGATGAACATCGCACTGGGTGGCATACTCAATACCAACGTTCCCATTGCCAGCAGAAAGCCAATTGCAAACATGAAGAGGCCGTTGCGTGCAGATTTCAACTCAATGAGCTTGTCTCGTTCATCCGTAAGGGAAGATTCTGCTTCGCGGGTTGCGATGGTGTTCATGATGCTGAAAAGGATGTAAATGACGATTTTCGCCACGATGGACACCGGAATGAAGACCAAGATGAATGAACCCCAAAAGTGAAAGACCTCAGGTGAATATGAATTGCTTTCCGGATATTTGGGCAGCATAAAGGCCGCATAGAGTATCAATACCAGAATTGTACTGACTAGAGAGACGATTGATCGCTTTTCCTGAATTGCCATACGGATAGCCTTTTGTCTTGTAAACGTTACTATATGTATGATTTAGTATTCTCAGTGTATGATTAATTTTACTTGATGTCAAGTATTTTTTACATACTGTGGTTGAAAAACTTCAAAATCTGCCTGTTAATAAAGGATTTTGACTGCCATTTAAGGCTTGTCCGACACTGATTTTTGTGCTTATTCAGCCGAGAATCTGCACGACTAGACACTGAATTCTGCCGTGTCATGTACAAGACTCTGGTTTTTGAAGCGCCTTCAGTGTGCTTGTCTAGTTGGTAGCTGTAGCGCTTTAGAATACAGCGACGCAAATCATGATGCTTTTCACGACCGGACAACGCCATTTATGGTTGCTTTAAGCCAACAGCTAAGCGCTAACAGCCAATCGCCTTTTCTGCTACAATTCGCAGCATCAGAACAAATGGAGCAGATGCGATGGCAGCAGATAGTCTTAGTCTCTTAACGGGTTTGAATGAAGGACAGCGGGAGGCTGTGACTGCTCCCGATGGCCCGGTGCTGGTCTTGGCTGGCCCCGGCAGCGGTAAAACGCGCGTCCTCACCCATCGCATCGCCTACCTGATCCGTGAACGGGGCATCTATCCCTCGGCTATCATGGCGGTGACCTTTACCAACAAAGCGGCTGGCGAGATGAAAGCCCGCGTCGAAAAGATTCTGGACGACAAGCTCAAAGGCTTACAGGTCGGTACCTTCCATGCCATCTGTGCCCGCATTCTCCGCCGCGAGTCCGAAAACACCCCGCAGCGTGCCGACTTTCTGATTTATGACACCGACGATCAACTCTCGCTGGTCAATCAAGCGCTGACCGAACTCAATCTGGACGCCAAGAAGTACAAGCCTCGTTCGCTGCTCAATTCCATCTCCGCCGCCAAGAACGAACTGGTCAGCCCGCGTGAATTTGTCGGGCAGGGCTATCTAGGGGAGATCACCAGCCGCGTCTATGCCCGCTATCAAGAACTGCTCATCTCCAACAATGCCCGCGACTTTGACGATCTGCTCATGGATACGGCGGTGCTGTTTCGGGACAACGACGAAGTCCGCGAAAAATATCAACGTTTCTACGAATATTTGTTGGTGGATGAATTTCAGGATACCAACGCCGCCCAATATGTCTTGGTCAGCCAGTTGGCCGCGCCGCAGAATAATGTCTTCGTGGTCGGCGATGAAGATCAAGCCATCTACGCCTTTCGTGGTGCGGACTACCGTAATGTCATGCAGTTCCGCAAAGATTACCCACAGGCTAAAGTCATCTTGTTGGAGCAAAACTACCGCTCGACGCAGATTATTCTGGACGCCGCGCGGGGCGTCATCGATCAGAACACCCACCGCACGCCCAAAGCGCTCTTTACGGATCGTCGCGGCGGTGCGCCTATTCAGGTCTTCGAAGCCTACAGCGATCAAGAAGAGGCTGAGTATGTGGTGACGATGATTGAAGACCAGCGCAAACGGCAGGGCTTGGACTTCCGCGACTTCGCCGTCATGTACCGCACCAATGCCCAGTCCCGTGCTTTGGAAGAGGCCTTCATTAAAGAAGGGATGCCCTATAAGCTGGTCGGCGGTGTCGGCTTCTACAAGCGCCGTGAAATCCGTGATCTCTTGGCTTATCTACGCCTCGTCAATAACCCGGATGACAGTGTCAGCTTTAACCGCATCATTAACGTGCCCAAGCGTGGCATTGGCAAAAAGTCGGTTGAGGATTTTCAGGCATGGGCGGCCAAGCAGCGCTTGAGCTTCGCGCAGGCCTTGGAAGCGATGTCGAACGGTGAAGTCTCACCCTTAGGGAACGGCGCCGTTAAGAAGTTCATCGAGTTTTACAACCAGTTGAAGTCATGGCAGCAGATTGCCCAGTCCAATGACCTCGGTGCGCTGTTGGATGACGTCATCGCCCAAACCCACTACACGCTTCATCTGCATGAAACGAGCGACACCACCGATGAAGCCCTCGAACGCGATGAAAACGTGCGGGAATTTCGCGGCCTCTTGAAAGATAAAGTCGGCATTCCCTTGAGCGAGTTCTTGGAAGATATCGCGCTGGTTGCCGATGTCGATTCGCTGTCCGAAGACATGAACGCCGTCACACTGCTGACGCTCCACGCTGCCAAAGGTTTGGAGTATCCCTACGTCTTTCTCACCGGCTTGGAAGAAGGCGTGCTGCCCCACATGCGCTCCTTTGACGAGCCGGATGGTATGGCCGAGGAACGCCGCCTGTTTTACGTCGGTATTACCCGCGCCATGCAGCGCGTCTATTTGACCTATGCCTTCCGCCGCATGATGTATGGTGAGAGCAGTCCCGGAGTGCCATCGCGCTTCCTGCGTGATATTCCATCGGGATTGACCGAGGGCATGTCCGCCCGCCTGATGCAAACGCGGGACACACGCAGCTACATCGAGGATACCACGTGGGATCGTCCCGGCCTGCCCGCGCCCAGCCAACCCTCACGTTCACTGCTGTCATCACCGCCGCGAACACCACCCGCGCCGCCTGCGAAAGACAAGCTGAAATACCGCACTGGACAGAATGTGCGTCATGCCAAGTTCGGGGATGGTGTGGTTATCGAAAGCAAACGCTCCGGCGGCGACGAAGAAGTCACCGTTAGTTTCAAAATGCCGGGTGTCGGAATCAAACGGTTGGCCGCCAGCTTCGCCAATTTGCAGGTGCTCGACTGAAGCGCCCGCCTACCAGAACACCTTGACCGGATATGCAGCGAACTGCGGATCGCTGGTGACGATGGTCATCTTTTCGGCGATGGCCTGCGCAATCAGCATCCGGTCAAACGGATCGACATGCGGAGTGGGTAAGATGGTCAGCGCCTGCATATGCGTCAAAGCAATCGCCAGCAGTTCGATGTGGTGCCGCTCATGCTGCTCGGCAAAAATGTCCATGATTGGCTTGGGTAAATCCACTTTGCCAAGCTGCGACTTAATCTGGATTTCGCGGATGCTAATCAGACTGATATAGATGTCGTTCTCGCCATTTTTAATCAGCTCAAACGCAGTGCGCGAGAGCTTGGCGGATTGACCACACCACCACAAGAAGGTACGCGAGTCGAGCAAGTATCTCATTCTTGGTTCGACAGCCAGTATTCACCCGGCAGTAAATCGTCAAAGTCATCGCTGACCCACAGCCTCGGATACAGGTCAGGAACACGGTCAGGTTTGCGCGATTGACCGTTTTGCATGGATATGATTTTGGCGATGGGAACATTCCCGTTCATAACAATTACTTCAGTGTCTTCGTCCAGCAGCCCCCGTAAGTAACTCATCACCGCTGGCATCGTCGAAATATCAATCATCTTGGTCGTAATCTTCTGAACTCCTATATAAGCTGTAAGAGTTTACCAAGAAGCATATATTATGTACAATGCTATATGGACGGAAGTGATAGGTATAACCCATTCCAATCTGTAAGATGTCAGTCCGTTATTTACGGGCATGTAACCCCATATATTAACCCTTATGGCACGAATGCTGTCTCACGCGGTCGGCCGAAAACGACCCCTGTAACCTGCCCCGACTTGACGTCAACAGTGACCTTCATATCCACAATGCCGCGTTCGCCGTCCAGCCGTACCCGCGCCTGTGTCTGACCATCCCCTTCAAGCACATTGCCTCCGCGCAGCTTACCATACTGCACCCGCACCGCCTCCAACTGGCTCTGGATCAGCTTGCGTTTAAGCGATGGCGCGAACAGGGCTTTGGCCTTGTCCTCATCCCAATTGGCGATCATCTTCAGCAGTTGATTAACGGTCGTCTTCAGCAGCGCACTCAGCGGTTTGGCCGCCGTGAAGTCTAGGGTCTGCGTCCACCGTCCCCGCAGATTGTTCTCGGCCACAAACGGTGTGATCGACTTGACCTTGCCGAAATTGGCCCGCAAATCTAACACCTGCTTGCGCCGCCGCTCCAACGCCATATCCTGAAAGAAGGAGGCGGTTGACAGCGCCGTGATGTCATCGTCGCTCCACGTCTCATACAGGTCGTTGATGCCCTTCTGCACATCCAGCAGCGGTTGAGAAGTCGGCACCTGACGCGGCACCAATCCGCCGGAGTCATGCAGCGCGATCAGCGCCTGATTGACACTCTCGACGGGGCCTGCATAGGTTCGGTTGGTCAGCGCCACCACGCCCACGCCGCAGTCCGGCAGGATCTTATAGAACGTCCCGTAACCCGGCAGCCCGCCACCATGACACACGTTGAAACCTAAAATCGAATCAATCCCGCTGACCAGTCCGTAACCATAGGCATCACTGGTGAAGCGCGTTACCGCATCCGGCGTGGAGCGCCACGAGCCGACGCCGCGCTGGCTGTGCGGCTGCATCATCTCCCGCAGCGAACTCCGGCGCACCGGCCCGCTCTCGGCGTCATCACGCGGAGGGAAAGCCGCCAGCAGATAAGCCATATACTTGGCGAAATCGTTGACCGTCGTGAACAGCCCGCCAATCGAGGCGAAGGCCCCGTCCGGCAGCGGCGTATCTTCTACCCACTGCTCATCGATGCGCTGGTAGCCCATCGCCAGCCGCTTAGGATCAACCACGTGAATATCAAAGGTACTGGACGTCATGCCCAGCGGTTTGAGGATGTTGTCGGTCACGTACTTTTGATAGGGCATCCCCGCCAGATTGGTGACGATCCGCCCCAGAATCGCGAACCCGAAATTGGAATACTCGTACTTGACCCCCGGTGGATTGGAGAAGGTGATGCCCTGCTTCATCCATGCCGACAGTTGATCTTCTGCCGCAGCCAGTTGACGGTCGGCCCACGGATCGTCCTGCGGGAAGCCCGCGCTCATCGTCAGAAGCTGCCGCACCGTGATCCGCGCCGAATCCCGTGTGGGATAGGGCAGTCCGGCCAGTTCGGGCACATGCCGTTCCACCGCGTCATCCAGATTGAACTTGCCGTCCTCGCGCAGCTTCATCAGCGCCATGGCCGTGAAGCTCTTGGTCATGGAGGCGATGCGGAACACGCTGTCCGGCGTCACCGGCGCTTGACTGGTGACGTTCTGGATGCCCATGCCGCCTGACTGCACCAGTTTGCTATCCACCACAATCCCGTAAGCAATTCCCGGCACGGGCTGCTTCTCCCCGAACTCACGGAAGATTTCTTCGACACGCGGGAAGGCAGTGCGGAGCTTGGCAAGCCGGTCAATCGAGTCGTCAAAGCGCGGCATCGGGAACATCTTAGGCATCCTATTGGGTTGATGATCGGTAATGCCGTCCGATTGTACCCAATCCGCCTCAAACCCCATAACGCTGGTGGAAATGGTCTATCTGTTTTGTGGTAAAGCTAAGTAGTTTATCGAAAGTCGGAAGCTAACCCCCTCCCTAACCCTCCCCCGCAAGCGATGGAGGGAATCCTACCCACACAGTGGACTGTCGGCTCACACTTTCGAAGAGTGACTTGGAAAAAATGCTGCAAATTGTGCACAAGATTCGCATTTATTGCAGATTTTGCATATTGTCCGCCGAAATGACTGGCGGGAAGCTCCCGTTAGGCCGCTGAATTGACATTTTATGTCGGCGGGAAGGTCGGCTAATGCCGCTGAATTGGCGCATTTTCGGCGGATGGCTCCCGTATTGCCACCGCTGTGCAATTTGTGCACTGCCGCTGCTGTTGTTGCAATGGTTTTGGGTGGTGCTGAATGATGTTTGCAGCGGGAGTTGTTGACATGGATTGCCCTAAATTACTTGAATCCCTCTCCTTATTATAGAACAAGTGTTTGGTCGATGTCAACGCGATTCGGTAAGAGTTTACAAACCTTCTGGGATGATTGTATATAATTCGCCAGAATACAGCACACCTAACTTCTAAAGAGATTTCTGATTCTAGCTTTGACTTGTTAAATACTGCAAAAGTAATCATAATTCCACTAGAACTTAATTTCGTAGAATAATTTGAGTTATAAAATGCGGCGCAATGAACCACATGAAATAGATACTCGTGCCCAAAGGGTTTTTGAATATTTTCTCCCAGACAATATTGTAATTCGAAGACAATCAAGTGATGACTACGGTATTGATGCTGAAGTTGAGCTATTTGAGAACGGCAAAAGCACTGGCACAATTTTCAAAGTGCAACTCAAAGGTAAGAAACACCCTACCCGCGCATTAAATGGCAAGTTTATTACGTTTAGTTATCCTGTACGCAAAGGAACTTATTTAATCGAACAAGTAGAGATACCAACGATATTTGTCATGGTAGACGTGACCAAAAAGATTGCGTTTTGGTGCGATATACATGGAAATGACTCTTTAATTGAAGCGTATAACGAAGCGAAAAAATCGGACAAAGATCATTTTACCGTTTATTTTGATACCAGTAATGTCTTGCCAGAAACACTTCCCCAACTCTTCGATAAGATCGTTAAGGCTGCCAATCATATCGCTTTAAGACGGGTAGCAAAAATCAAACCCCCAACATATGCTGACTATATTTCTAAACTAAAAGATGCGGACATCGAAAACGAATTACGGCACCTAAGTGAGAAAAATGACATAGCTTATATCACGAAACTTACCCGTCTTCTTGAACTAAATGAATATGATGAGGCAGAGGATTTAATCGACAAAATTATTCAGAGCACAGAGCGCAGTCCTGAGGCAAAATTCGATGCATTGTTACAGCTTGAGTTGGTGTTTGTAAATAAATATAATGCACATATAGATGATATGGATCAAGAGGATTGGGATGCTTGGCGTGCAGAGGGTTTGACTCACTTTGCTAAAGAGTCAGGTGATCAAAGGCTAATGTTACTAGCTCAGGGCTATACCTTGTCTGCTGAATTAGGAATGGCTGCTAATTTGGACTTGGAAAGATATCTTAATTGGAATCTACATTCTGCTTCACAAAGCAATGATAGCTCCCTATTAGATCCATTTTTGCTTTCTATGTTAAGCATCGAAAGAAATGTAATAGAGAAAATGGTCATTGATAAATATGAGGAATTGTCTCAATTTATCCCTACCTTAATTGAGCATAATTTGTTTTTTGTTCCGGATATTGTGACACGTATTATTCTGCATATGAATATCTACTTTATGCGATTAAGAGAAGAACGTTTATACGATAAGGCGAACAAAATTGAAGAAATCATTGAAAGTTTAATCACCTTCGCTATGAACGCATTAGGAGTTTTACCTGATCAAAATCATCAAGATGCGATAATAGATAGATGTTGTAAAACCTATGAATTGCAATTAAGTGTTTACAAAGATCAACCAGAAGTGAGTCGAGCTAAATATGAGACGGCGACTAAAATTGCGACCAATATACATGATCAAAGTCTAAAGATAGTCGTGAACAAAAGATTACAAGATAAACTGGAAGCTAACTCTAGAAATTTGGAAAGAACAATTATTGATTGGGACGGATTAGAAAGTTTTTATAGAAAACAGGCAAAAGCGTTTGGATTTGATTTAAGCCTAGCCGATAAAAAAATCGAAGATGTAAACGACCCCAATTACACGAATGCGAAAATTGCGTGGATTATCAACTTGGGAATTGAAGATTTGAATCCCACACGGGTTCTAAAAAATTGTGAACATCTAATATTTGAGTATACAGGCGGTATTGGTGATCCTGCACGTATGATGAATCTTTATTCCGCAAGAAGAAAGCTAATGGCGTGCATCAAGCATCTAGAACATGGTGCAATCGAAACATACTCAATTGATGAACTCTATCGGATTTTCTATGAAGAGCATTGTTCTAAATGCCCCCACAGTAAACCACATGCGCCAAATTGGCAATTTACACCAGAATGGCATGAGGAACGCCATAAGGTTTGGCAGCTAGAAAGAGAAAAGTATGGTAATCAGGATAAGCGCTGAAATTTAGTGAATCAAAGTATAGAAGCGTCTTAAATGCGCATGTTTGTCTACTAACATATTGGCTTTGGCTTCGTGAGACATAACTTAACTTCTTCGCAATACAAACGGCATGTATTGGTTCCCTCCATCGCTTGCGGGGGAGGGTTAGGGAGGGGGTAAACTGCCATGCCTTCTGAGTTCGACACGCCCCAAGTCCCGTGGTCAACGCCGCCCGAACTGTGGGAAAAACTCAAACCCCTCGGTAGCCACCCCATCATTAGTACCAAACAAAACTAGAGAGAGTGAACCCGATAATAGGCCGCTGGCGTCAGACCAGCGAGCGCATCATGCGGTCGATCATGGTTGTAAATCTGTATCCATTGCTCAGTGATGTGCCTGA
>JBGAGF010000031.1:0-82732 GCA_044226855.1 Aggregatilineales bacterium | reverse complement strand
CAGTAATCGTCCTGATGCTTCTCTTTCCATTGCTTGGCAGAAATCATCAACAACACAATACAGTTCCAGCAAACTCATTTTGGATGCCTCACGGATTTGGTTTGGTTACCTGAGTGATTACTTCATCTCTCTCCTTGAGGCATCCCTTATCCATAACTCACGTTATTTACACATTCCGCACGTTGGAGGCAAATAAAAAGGGTGAACCGCTTCGGCTCACCCTCCTAGCTTCATCTCGTAGGGGAGAACCTATGCGTCCTCCCCACTTTAGTGATTAATGCAGCTTCTTGCGCAGGTCTTCGACCGCCTCACGCTGCTTTTCGTTCAGGCCTTCCGGCACAGTCACCAGTAACCGCGCATACAGGTCACCGGTATGGTCAGGCTGCTTGACATTTGGCATCCCCTTACCGGTCAGTCGGAACTTCTTGCCGGATTGTGAACCAGCCGGAATGCGCAGCTTCACCGGACGGTCGAGCGTGGGCACTTCGACTTCACCGCCCAGCATGGCCGTGAACATATCCACCTTAACCTCAACCGTCAGGTCATCACCTTTACGCTGGAACTGTGGATCATCCTCAATTTGGACGATCAGATACAGGTCGCCCGTCAATCCACCGCCTGCGCCTGCACCACCTTCACCTGCCAGCCGGATGCGTGTGCCGTCGGTCGCGCCTGCCGGAATGTTCACCCGCAGTTTACGGTCACCCTTGGTGACGATACGAACCCCACCGCTGTAGGCTTCCTTTAGGCTGATCGTTACGGGCTGCTCAATGTCCTGCCCGTTGGTACGCCCCATGTTGTTAAAACCAAACGGTTCTTGCGAGGCTCGGCTCCCGCGCGAACCACGCCCTCGATTACCGAGGATTTGCTCGAAAATATCAGCAAACGGCGACCCCGCGAAATCTTCATTGCTGGTGGTATAGGTGTATCGTCCACCCGGATTGCCCGCGCCACCAAATCCAAAATCCTGTGGATTGACCGTACCAAACTGGTCATAGGTCGAGCGTTTGGTGGGGTCACTAAGCACTTCGTAAGCTTCGTTCACTTCCTTGAATCGTGCCTCAGCATTCGGCTTATCCTGATTTGCGTCAGGATGCCACTGTTTCGCTTGCTTGCGAAAGGCCGCTTTGATTTCTTTCTCGGTCGCGTTTTTGTTCACGCCCAGAATCTTATAATAATCTTTTTGCGCCATTGTTTTCCTCAGTCATCACGGATTTCATTTCCAGAGTAAGAGGGGCTTACTCTGTGAATAGTCAATTTAAATACTGCGACATCTTCTGCCGCTACCTTCATTGTATGAGCGTCTGGGTTTAGGGTCAACGAGTCGAACGGATTTCTTATAAAAGTTTGATGTAGGGCAAAAGAGGCTTTGCCCTACCCATGTTCAGTAGATATAGGGGATCAGATGCCATGTTTGTTTGGAATAAGCTTCCCACTTTGCGCCAAATGCTTGGTGCATGAAGGCTTCCTCATCGTGAATGCGCCACAGGAGAACCAGCGTTAATCCCAATACCAGTAACAGACCAACCACCGAGTTAAAGACCAGCGCCAACCCCAAGTTGAAGGTGATGATGCCCATGTAACGCGGGTTGCGTACGTAACGGTATAAGCCGTCCGTGATCAACTCATGATCTTTTTGGAGCGTAACCTGTACGCTAAACTGCTTACCCAACGCCGCTTCCGCCCAATTGACCGCGATAAACCCTAGCGCGAATAGAACTAATCCCACGTAGCGCGGGATGTCGCTCGTGCTCAACGTCAGGATCGCGCGACGGTCCATGAATGGCGCTGCGATAATCAACGCCAGCGGGAACACTTGCAGGAGAAGCACCACAAAACGCTGCCGCCGGACAGTGTTGTTTCCTTCACCACGGTTTTGCCCCATCTCGGGAAACGTCATGACCAAGATGGCCTGTAAGACAACAAGCAGGATGACATAGCCCAGCCGCGCCGGATTGGCGATAAAACCCTGCACATCTGTAATGCCCCAACCTAACAGTGGAAGCCCGACGAAAAGAATAAGCCCAACGATATACATCACGACCGAACGACCCAAGCGGGACACGAAAATAGCTCCTTTAACACGTCGTTGATATAAGATATGGAGAGGTCAGAAAAATACGCTCACACTTCCCAGACTTATACGATACCCGTCAATAAACGCCCTGTCAGGTAACAAAAGCCAGAGGAATAAGCATGAACGTTGTCATTATAGGCTTTTAACCTCACTTGTGAACAGTCATGACCCCTAAAAACACTAACGTCGAGCTATTCTACCGAGATAACCAAATGTGAGTAAATGAATGATCACTGCGGCTGCGATACCCAACACATGATCAGATGAGGTTGTATCTGGCGATTGGCTGATCACCCAAACGGTATAGGCTCCGATGGGCAGAAACAGAATCAGGCTGGTGATCAAACCGGGGTTGTAGCGCCGAGTCACGATAGAAGCGATGATGTGGAGTAAGCCATTCACGACAGTCGTGTAGGCGCTGATCAGACCCAAAGCCGGATTCACCACAATAGCGCCGTAAATCACCACCAGATAGATGCCCCATACCCCAACGATGTTCACCCAGAAAATCGGCGCATCCCCGATTTTGGGCTGTCCACCCGCTAAGAATTGGTTCGTAAACGCCTTAAACTTCCCGTGTGCGTGTTCTTCATACTGGTGAACCATATAGATAACCAAATGCAGAGCAACCAGTAAAGCCGTAACCCCGTAGGCTTTGAAGATGAGTGGGCTGAGCAAACCCACCACAACCGCCAACGGCAAAGCTGCGCGTGACCAATTGTGCAAGAACCAGTCGTCAAAGCGGTAAGGTGTTTCCATGATGAAGCTGCCGTTCGGGTGAGAGTTAATACTGGTTATGAGTATAGGAACATCAGTAGGATGTCGCTAGAGAGGCGACCAACCAGACTTCGACGTTTACAATGGACTAAGATATGAGAGTTCGCTTTACGACGAGTCATACCGCAAGGTATTCCTTTTTCTTGCCAAAACGCGCTTTATGTGTCACGTCTTTGGGTACTTTTGTCACCACCTGCGTAACTTAACCTCAGTTAATACGTTCTTTCATATGAGAAAATGTCATGATCTACTGTTCATGCATCGACAACTCGGTATAATGCATTACGCTTTATACAACTAAGCTAAGGTGAGAGCCCCATAACTCACCTAGATCACTGTTTGTTTCCGCCTATGCAGATACGTATGATTGGAGAATGAGTGTAATGGTTTCTGCCTCACAAACGTCGCATCAAGAGTTAGACCCCAAGCTTTGGAAACGGGATGTCGCGCCCTTCCAGAAAGCCAATTGGCGCGAGAGCCTCTGGCAATGTGCCACTAGCATTTTGCCCTTTTTCGTCCTGTGGTATTTGATGTATCGCAGCTTGGAAGTCTCATATTTGATTACATTACTGCTGGCTTTCCCGGCTGCGGGCTTTACCATGCGTATGTTCATCATTTTTCACGATGCGGGGCATGGATCGTTCTTTCCTTCACGCAAGTGGAATGACTTTATCGGTATCTTCACGGGTATCTTCTTAATGACCCCCTACTGGGCTTGGCGTCACAGCCACGCCATTCACCACGCCACAGCCGGCGATTTGGATCGTCGTGGAACCGGCGACATCTGGACTCTGACCAAAGAAGAATATTACGAGATGCCGCGTTGGAAGCGGTTTACCTATTGGCTGTATCGTAACCCGTTTGTCATTTTCATCGTCGGCCCCACCATTGACTTCGTTGTGCTTCAGCGCTTTTACCCCATGAACGCCGCCACCGATCCCCGTGAAAAGCGCAGCGTCATTTTCACCAACATTATGTTGTTGGCGATTATTGTTGGTTTGAGCTTGATCATCGGGTTCAAAGCCGTTGTGCTCGTCGAACTACCGATTATCGCGATTGCCTCTTCAGCAGGCGTCTGGTTGTTTTACTGGCAGCACCAGTTTGAAGATGTTTACTGGGAACGTCACGACCAATGGGATTTTGCCGAAGCTGGTTTGCATGGCAGTTCCTATTACAAGATGCCGCGCATCTTCCAATGGTTCTCGGGCAACATTGGCTTCCATCACATTCATCACCTCAGCCCTCGCGTTCCCAACTACGAGTTGGAAGACTGCTACAAGAACAGCGAATTGTTCCAATCGGTCGAACCGATGACCTTTATGAAGAGCATTCGCTCGCTGCACATTCGCCTGTGGGATGAAGATCATCACCGGATGATTGGCTATGTCAAGGAAAAGGAATCGGATGAACCGGAACTTCCTTCGGTTAACCCGCAAACAGGATTGGCTGAATCCTAATTCGATATTGTAACGTTGATGACCAGACGAGGGACATTGCAAGTCCCTCGTTTGTTTTCTGCCTCACTGTATCCCCATTATTCACATAATCCGTGAACTTAATCACAAACTTTGCGCTTTCAGGTTTAAAATATAACTGAGTATTACAGTAATTAGTGAAATGGGTTGATGATGTCACTTGAAGTCAAATGGTACGATGACGCACATACGATCTTAATAGCCACTATCGCCAGAGATACAACGTGGGATGAATATCATAAATCGGTTGATTATATTATTTCTGAGGCGCATCAGGCTAATCGCCGTGTAGATGTGATATTCCATGATGAGGTTGGCATGCCCATTGGTAATCCGATGCCGCATCTTAAACTGGGAATATCCAAGATGGGCAAAGAGCCGAATATTGGCTACTACGTTATTGCAGGGTCGCGGGGTTCATCTGGCTTTGTACGAGCCATGATTGAGATTGTGCTCAAAGTAGCCATGAAGGGCGCTCCTATGGGGCAAGGAAATGGTGCCTTTGCCCGAACGCTGAAGGACGCCATCGCCATTATAGATCGAGATCGGGCTAAGGAAAAAATCACCGCTTGATTCTACATGTGACCCGTTACTCATCTGACTTTAGGTGGCACAGTCGCCTATCTTGTATAGGCTAGTTGACCAATGTGTGAGGCGGATATATGTGGTATATCCATTCACAGGATCGCGCTGGGTCGATCTGCCAACGACCTGAGGTCACGATGAATTGGTTTCAACGGTTAGAAAAAGGTGTTCCTGCGCGGTTACGCGGCGTCTTAACACTTTATGTCTTGGGTGGGTTTATTGTCTGTGCAGTCAGTTTGCTGGTCTTCGGCAAGCTGGTGGATGGTGTATCTGAAAATGAAGGGCTCGTTCAATTTGATGTCGCCCTAGCGAACGCCCTGCACAGTGTAGCCACCACCGGCAGTACCGATACGTTCCTCATCGTCAGTCTATTTGGCGGAACCATCCTCTTTGCATGGAGCATGGTTGTCGCTCTCATCTTTGCATGGAAACGCCAGTGGCTCGGCTTGGTGATGTGGATCATCACCATTGTCGGGGGCGAGATCTTGAACTCGCTGCTGAAGGTGTTTTTCGCGCGTCCCCGCCCGACCTTTGCTACCCCGATTGTCATCGAACGCTTTTACAGTTTTCCCAGCGGCCACGCCATGATGTCATTCATCGCCTATGGCATGCTGGCATATATCATCTGTGTGCTTCTCAAGAATAATGCTCAACGGTTTGTGGTAATTATTGCGGCAGGCCTTATTGTGATCTTGATCGGCGTGAGCCGTATCGCCTTGGGTGTTCATTACTTTAGTGACGTGGTGGCGGGCTATTCGGTTGCCGCGCTGTGGTTGGTCTTCTGCATTACCGGGTGGCGTTACATTCAACGGCGTCGCGCGGCACACTCCCCGACAGCCTAAAATCGGCTCAACTCAAAAAGCCGCACCTCTAAAAAAGGCTGCGGCTGAAATTTTTCAGTATTGGAATAATTCTATTTGGATATTCTAGGCGGGGTCTCCCAGACGCCGCTCGGTCCCCGTGAGCAGCCGTTGGATATTTTCGCGGAAACGGTAAATGATCATCACTGCGACGACGGTAATGTAGAAAATGTACTCGGTTGGCATGGAGTGTTGAGTGACGAGGACGAGTAGCCAGATTGTAGCCAGTGCGCACATGCTCAAGACGGCCAGTGACACGTAGCGGGTCACGGCGATAATGGCTACACCCAAAACCGAAATCGCAACCAAGAGTTGAAGCGGTGCGATGGCGAACATGGTGCCAAACCAGATGGCCGCACCCTTACCACCTTGGATAGTACCGGTGAGCAGTGTCGCGAAGATTGACCAGTTGTGACCAATAACCGCTGCGGTCGCGGCAATGGCTGTGGCGCTGGCCCAGTGATCCGGCATAACGAGGGTTGCTAAGGCAATGGCGATGATGCCTTTGGCGCTGTCACAAACCCAGACGAGGATGCCCCACCAGAAGCCGAGCGAACGCCCGACATTGGTCGCCCCCATGTTTTTGCTGCCGACTTCAAAAATGTTTATTCCTTTTGCTTTGGCAACAATGTAGGCTGTGGGGAAGGAACCGAACAAATAGCCAATCAGAATCACCAGAACAATTTGAACAAACGGACTATCACTCATTGTTAACCTCTCGACACGGACTGACGTATTACTTTAAATTACCACGAAGTTGCGAATAGTATCTTAAGAAACCCTTAATGGGGTAGTAGGTTGTGAAATTGATAGAAATACTCATTTTTGACTAACCTATTGAAGCAAAGTGGATTAAGGACAGGCGATGTCTGCCGAAGAAATAACCAACTGTACCTATGACCAGATTGCGGCCAGTTACGCGGATCGCTACTGGAATATGTCGCTGGATCAGCCGCTCAAACAGTTTATGGCCGCTGTCAAACCAACGGAACCATACTTGATTTAGGGTGTGGGCCGGGTCGTGATGTTGCGCTGTTCAAAAAAAGCGGTTTTTACACCATCGGTCTAGATCGTTCGCTTGGCATGATGCAGGAAGCGCTGAAAAGAGTGGCTGATAACACCTTTGCCTGCGCCGACATGCGCCGAATTCCACTGGCGGCAAACAGCTTGGATGGCATATGGATGTGCGCATCGCTGCTCCATATCTCGCGTCCCGATGTATCCGGCGTATTATCCGAAGTGCGGCGGGTACTGTGTATCGGTGGCGTAGTCTATCTTTCTGTACGTCATGGCAGTGGTGAAGAGTGGTCCGATAGTGATGGAGGACTCCGGCTCTTTACACTCTTTTAGTCCGATGAAATCCTCAACCTTGTTACACAGTCAAAAATCTCGGTACAGAATCACTCTGTTGATGCTTTCGGCCATTCCACATGGATTAGCATTCTGGGCAGGCGCGAAGAATAGGAGATATGTAAGCCTTTTTTTGATGGTTGGATGATGTGTTAGAATAGTCCGCTATGAAACGAATTCTGCTTATTCTATTCCTCTTATTGTGGGCATCCACAATGACGCTAGCTCAAGATGATGCTGGCGACATCGTAGGACGTATGAACGCCTTACGCAGCGGCAAAGGTTTACCTGCGTACGCGGTCAACGGCCCATTGACAGCCGCCGCCCAGAGCCAAGCCCAATGGCTGGTAGATAACGGCTGTGCAGTTGCCCATACCCATCCGGACGGTTCCAATCCGCGCAGCCGCGCTCGTGCTGCGGGTTATGGTAGCGATGCTGTCGGCGAAAACATTTACTGCGGCGCTATGGCGAAGGTCGATAATGCATGGACGTTCTGGATGAATTCTGGCATCCACTATGCCGGGCTGGTCAACACCCGATATAAAGAAGTAGGGGTCGCAGTCGGGCACGGCGCGTCGGGAACGAGCTTTGTCATCGTGTTTGGTGATCCCGGTGGCCCTGAATACGTCCCTCCGGCAGCCGTTGGCGGTAATGGCAAAAGCTCCGGTGGAGGTGCGCTTCAAGCACCCCCTTCATATGTAGTCGGCGTGGATGCGCACGGCAATATCGAGCATCAAATTCAAGCAGGCGATACGCTGGGCCAAATTGCGCTGATTTACGGCTATACGTGGAATGACATTCCGCGAATGCTGGCGCTCAATGGCATGACTGAAGCCGATTATCGTAAGTTAAAGGAAGGCGAAATCTTCCTCGTACCGCCGAAAGCGGGGACGTTCACTCCGACGCCCGGTGATGCGCCAGCCAATAGCTCACCTGATCCTGCAGCAGCAACCGCTACTCCCATGTATCCAACACCTTATCCTGAAGAGACATTGAGCCTATCACCGGATCCGAATGCCGCAACGCCTGAGCCAACGGCTACGCCTGTGATGATGGTCGCCACTGCCAATAGTGTGCCGAACGGAATGGTCGCCTTCCAACCGACTACTGCTCCCAGTCCAACTATTCAATCGGTAGCGATGGTGAGCACGGGCGCTCCGGTCCTGACAGACGCGAGTGCAGTGACAACCGCATCGACAACACCGCCTTGGCTGGTGGTTGCTCTGGGTGTGCAGGTCATCGTACTCGTTGGGGCAGGCTTTGAATACGTTCGCCGACATTGGCGCCGTTAGCCATGAACCCGATACGCCGATATGCGCGGGCATTCTGGGGCGCACTGCGGATGACGGTGCGCGGCGAGCAATATACCCCACCAATGGAAAATCCGATCACGTTGTGGATCAACCAATATCGAATATTAGTTGAGGCGGTGATGCGTGCGGCAGATCAAAATGGGATAGACCAAGCCGCGCGTAAGCAGATCAAGTTCCGTTTAGATGGACGGCAGATGAACCTCGAAACCGCCCTGTTGACGCTGAAGTTTCATGCCTCAGATGAATATCCTTCCCTCTTACGCCAAGGTACAGGGAGGGGCGTACAAAATACGCTTTATGCCACCAACATGAATGATCGCTATTGGGTTTCGAAGCTAAACGAAGTGCCTAAATTTCAAAAGCCAGAAATTCAATCAGCTCTCTCAACGCTCGATAAGCACCTCGAAAATATCCCCCGACTTTAGTCCTATTTGATATAAAAATTGAAGAAGAATTAAGGTTTTCTTGACCTTGTTGAAAAACCCATGTTACGATTGAGTCATTCAAGGATTTATGTCTTTATTTTTCCGTCCGAATTATCTGTCATTATCTCTGGAGTGAAGCATGATTTATCAACCCCGTGAAGAAGGTCAAGGCTTAGTAGAGTACGCTCTTATTCTAGTACTCGTTGCCGTCGTCGTCATTGTGATTTTGGCGCTGCTTGGGCCAGCCATCGGCAACATTTTCTCAAACTTGGTCAAGCGCCTATAAAATATGCGCCAAGCATTACCTAAAAGAGACAGACACCTGTCTCTTTTTTATTCTGCTTTTGGGAATTTGGTACTAGCAGTCGAAATCTTAACGCTTGGCGTATTGACGTAAAATTAATGTTGATGCTATTGTAAGGATAGTCGTTTATTCATTCATTCAGGAGAAGTCCTCATGTTGTATATGCCCCGTGAAGAAGGCCAAGGTCTTGTAGAATATGCGTTGATTTTGGTTCTGGTCGCAGTCGTTGTTATCGTTATTCTCGCGCTGCTTGGCCCGGCCATTGGTAACATTTTCTCGAACCTCGTCAAGAATCTGTAGTCTTTACTTCATCGGGGGATGGCTGCTAACAACCATCCCCTCATTTATTTATGGAGGTTGTGATAGGTACCATTTCTCCCTAATGTAAGCTCGGCGCAAGGGAATCGGCATATGCTATAATATGTCAAAACAAATAATGGTATTTATGCACAATGGACACTTATAACGACCCCTCACTCGAACGTTTTCATAAAACGCTCCGAATCGCAATGAAGAATGAAGCACTGCTCATGATAATGGATACCCTAATCAAAATGGCCGAAGTAATGGTAGATAAGGGCGAAAAGGAGCGCGCTGCTGAGATTCTGACGATTGCCATGCAATATCCGATGCGCCAAACGACCCGACTTCGCGCCGAAGAGATGTTTAGCGATCTGGAATCCGAATTGTGCCCGCGTGTGATTAGCGACGCGAAATCACTAGCGGAAGAAATCACCCTTGATGATTTGATGGAAGCCATTCTCGGCAAAGATCAAGCCTAAGCATCACCATCCTCGTTTCTATTCATAAGGCCGCGAGCCTTGTTTTGATTTTGTAATTGGGCTGTTTATTGCTTGGCGTATCCCCCAAACTGCTGTATAGTCTCCTTAGATTTGTTATTCACTTGATATACTTCTAACAATCATAATCTGTTTGTCAGTACAATATTGAGTTTGATAGGAATGTATTTTTCGGGCGAGTTTATCTCCCCTAATCCACATATAAAGCAACTATGCCAAACCCTGCAGAACGTAACCGTATCGCCCAACTCACCTCAACTTATGGGCCGGATGAACCACCGCGTTTGCCGCTCGACTTTGGTGATTTTTTATCCTTGCTCTGGCGCATCGATAAACATGCCGAAGATGCTGCCCGGGTGCGCTACTACCGTAAGTGCGCGTTATCGTTAGGTGCGGGGCTAGCCTTAACCGGACGCAGTTTGTTCCGCTTGGTCGAAATGACTGCGCCGGGACAGATGTACGCCCAACTGCCCAATGCCCCCTATCGCGGGACCAATCGCTTGGTGGATGCTCAAGATCGCAAAGCGGCCATTGCTCAATTGGCGCAGCTTCGGTTGGATGTGCTGCGAATCGGAACCTATCACGACCAGTGGACGGTGAGTTGGCCGGGGAGCGGCATCATGGATGCGGAACTCCGTGATCGGGTATTCGCAGTCTTATTCGCGGCGCTGCAAGGCCAATACGAGAACTTTGGGCGCATGCTGCTGGTGGTCGATATTGTACTCGGTGACTTGCTCATTGGTATGGAGCACAGCCGCGAAATCAGCCTACAACAGTTGATGGCCGAATACGATTATCCCAACTTCAATGATGTGAAGGTACGAGCAGCTTTCTACAGCAATACGGCCTAAGCCTGATTGAGACAGGCGTAAACCGTACGCGCTAATGACGGCCAGCGATCATCCATCCCTAATCGCATCTGGTTCATGACGTATCCCATCGTCAGATGATGCTGCGGGTCGGCAAAACCCACTGAACCACCCATGCCCGGATGGCCGAGGGCTGATGCGGGGCGTGGATCACCATGATCAGGGTCAGCCAGCATATAGCCCAACGAGCGCTTGATCGTCATCCCGATCACAGCATCTTTTCCTGTAAATGCTTCCCTGCGAGCCCGTTCGACACTCTCTTTTGATAAGAATCTCACTCCATTGCTCATCCCTTCACAGGCCAGCGGAATATATAACCGTGCCAGTCCTCGTGCGCTGGCATGTCCATTCGATGAGGGGATTGTTGCCTGACGCCAACGGATGGTATTGGCGGCCTTAATCGGACGTGGAGGGTTACGGAAAGCCGCTGAACGCACTTTTCCACCCAGCGCGAAAATCATCTGCGACATCATATTCCCGAAAAAGGACGGCGGAATAATGTTAGCGGTACGTGCTTCTTCTTCAGGCGACAGGCTGATGCACAAGTCTGCACCCAACGGTTCCGCGACCTTCGTTCGAAGATACTGGCTCACCGGCATACCCGTAATTCGACGGATGACTTCACCATTAAGCCAACCGAAGCTGCCCGCATGATAACCGCACTGTGTACC
Source organism: Aggregatilineales bacterium (assembly GCA_044226855.1). Taxonomy (GTDB): domain Bacteria; phylum Chloroflexota; class Anaerolineae; order Aggregatilineales; family Phototrophicaceae; genus CFX2. Next base: position 71,226 of record JBGAGF010000031.1, on the reverse strand, counting down.
CGGTTCCCAGAAAAGCTCTGATTGTTCAAGGGCACGTATCATGGCATTCCAATCATAAATTGTATCATCAGGCACTTTCACACTGACTCCCGGAAGTCCAGCAGTATGTGTTAGCAGGTGCTTGACGAGAACCCGATCCTTGCCATGCTGGGCGAACTCTGGCCAATACTGGGCGACTGGCGCTTCAAAGTCCAATAAGCCTTGATCGGCAAGGGTATGCATCGCCAGCGCCAACCAGCCTTTGGTGCTCGACCATACATTGACCAAGGTGTCAGCTTGCCACGCCTGTGTTTGGGCTGTGTCACTTGCACCACCCCACAGATCAACGACAGGTTTGCCATCAATCAAAACACATAGAGACGCACCGACCTCCCCCCGCTTGACAAAATTGGCTTCAAACTCGGCGCGTACTGGCTCAAATCCATCTGCCACTTGCCCTGAAACAGGAAACCGATTACTTGATATCGTTGCTCTCAATTCTTCATTTATGCCACAGATCTTACGCCTGTTATGTAAACTGAATCTAAACCAGATTCAAGTAACGTGGGATGAACAACATCACGATTGGCGTATGATCCTTAGTGCTATCTTGCGACTCAAAAATGGGCATACAATAGCAGGGATGAAAAAATGAAAGAAACACCATGAGCAACCTCATTATTAAATCGATAGCCGGCTTGGCCTTTTTGCTCGTCTTTCTCGGAGCGATGCTGTTCGCGTCTGCGGGTACCTTCAATTATTGGCAGGCATGGCTGTATATTGCGGTCTTCGGTTTATCAACGCTCTTCGTCACCCTCTATCTCATGAAGTACGATCAAAAACTGCTTGCCAGCCGTGTGGCAGCCGGACCAACTGCCGAGACCGAAAAAACACAGAAGGTCATTCAAAGCCTTGCGAGTGTATTTTTCATGGCCGTGTTTATCGTGGCTGGAATTGATTTTCGCTATCACTGGTCATCTATGCCCACAGTAGTGAGTCTAGCGGCGGATGCGCTGGCGGCGGTTGGCTTCTACATTGTTTTCCTGACGTTCAAAGCCAACAGCTACACCAGCGCGGTGATTGAGGTGGCCAAGGATCAACAGGTGATTACCACCGGCCCTTATGCTATCGTCCGGCATCCCATGTATATGGGCGCCAGTCTGTTGATGATTGTGACTCCGCTTGCGCTAGGTTCATGGGTGGCGTTTCCATTCCCAATTTTACTGATTGTGACCATCGCCATGCGTGCAATGGAGGAAGAAAAGTTTCTAGCGACCAACCTCACTGGCTATGAGACCTATCGTAAAAAAGTGCACTACCGCATCATTCCATTTGTGTGGTGACGCTCTTTATCATTTAGATTTTATGACCCACGCAAAATAGGCTGTATGACCCACTGCCACCTTGTGTGATTGCTCTAGAGTGAAATTAACTTTAGATGATCAACAGGAAGATGAGGTCATATTATGAACTACTCCGAAACGCGGCAGGATATGAAGCAGCAAATGGATGAGTGTATCCAGAACTGTTTGGACTGTTTTCGCACCTGCTTGGCGACCGTTCCGCACTGCTTAAACCTCGGCGGTGTCCATGCTGCTCAAGACCACATCACACTGCTCATCGAATGTGCCGAAGTCTGCCAGACCAGCGCTCGGCTGATGCTGATCGAGTCCGCTCTTCACGCCGATCAATGTGGTGTGTGTGCCAAAGCCTGCCAACGCTGCGCTGAGGACTGCCAGAGCATGGCGGAAGGTGATGAACAAATGTCGGCCTGTGCCGAAGTCTGTCGTCGCTGTGCCAAGAGCTGCTCCGATATGGCTTCGATGTCTTCATAAATTCGAGGGAACGACTCGGGCTAGACTTCAGGTATAGTCTGACGGAAAAGTCTCAGACGTTTCCCTACGAAATCTCTCCGTAATGATCATTTACCTATCTGTAACCATGTCTTGTCCCTACAAAACCCGCCCCATTTCACAAGCGGGTACGATCCACACTGCGGGGATCATTGAGGTGGCGCGTTTGATACTTTTTGTCGTGAGCGACACTTGACCGCCAAGGGCGCGCCTTGTTGAGCGCAATATCAAGTTCAGGCGCGTTCCGGTTCATATGCTCAATGACCAATCCTTCGTTTGTTGCCACGCACTTGAGAGGCATCCCATCGGGGCCAATTAAACCGGACTGCATCAACTCTACACACTCGGATGGAACCGATAAGCCCAGCCAATAGTTGTGAATGGCGGCGTGTGCCCGCGCTTTGAGGTAGAAAATTTCATCAATCGGATAGGCAGAGAGCAATAAGCAATCCACGCCCAGCGCATCATATTCCATGAAAAGCTGAGGGAAGTTGATCTCAACACAAATCATGCAGCCAAAGCGAAAGCCATCCACATCAAAAACAATAGGTTCAGAACCGGGGGTATAAAAGCGGTTGACCTCGGTCGCGGAACAGATGCGCTTGTCGTAACGCGTGACGATTTGGCCCGCATCCGAGATGATGTACAAACTGTTATGAGGCCAACGCGGCGGTGTTAATGGATGGGCTGATCCTAGAACGACCCATATTTTGAGGTGAGCGGCCAGAAGCATGATGGCTTCGAGTTCCTCGCGCACGAGTTGCCAATCCACTTCTGCCCAATCTTGTATGGGGTTCTTGGCATAGCCGGATAACGCACCTTCGGGGAATTGGATGAGCCGCGCACCACCGTTTGCGGCTTCGTGCATGAGTTCGCGCACCTTATGACCATTGATGCGTGCATCGCCTGTAATTGGCATTTGAGCAATAGCGATTGGAAATGGATTGGACATCTGAAGTCTATACCTCAATGTGTTTTGTTTTGATCAAGTGTAAATGTTCCACATGAGCCACGCCAAACCCCGCAGCTTACGGGGGCGAGAGAAGTGGTCTGTATGTGGCTATTGAGCGCTTGGCGAACAGGCTATGATACGAACACACTCATCACCTCAATAGACAAGGATGCGATATGACTGACGAATTCGTAATAAGGCCGGTCAGGCGAGATGATTTTGACGGATGGAAGCCGCTTTGGGATGGCTATAACGCTTTTTACGGACGGCAGGGAGCCACCGCCCTGCCAGACGAAGTGACGCAGGTCACATGGTCACGCTTCTTTGATGCCTATGAACCGGTGCATGCCTTTGTCGCGGAAAGTGAAGGCAGCTTGCTTGGGCTGGTACACTTTATCTATCACCGCACCACGATTCACATTGGCCCGACCTGTTACCTTCAAGACCTGTTCACACTGGAAAGCGCACGGGGCAAAGGCGTTGGTCGGGCACTGATCAATGCAGTGTATGACCATGCCAGAGCGGGCGGGGCCAACCGCGTCTACTGGATGACGCATGAAACGAACACTGTTGCCCGTCAGCTTCATGACAAAGTGGCCGAGAATCCCGGCTTTATCATTTATCGAATGCCGATGTGAGAATTTGCCACCGGCAAATCCCTACAGGTGATGGTCATTGGGTAGGTGATAATTAGTCCAAGACGCCCGGGAAGGTCTTTGACCTTCCCCTACGATAGACGCAAATGCTTATGGCTGAGTTATTGCATTATGTACCTTGTAACCGTTACCTACAGAGAGATGGTGGCTTGGCCGAAAAGTTTCCGCAGCACGACACCGGCATAAGAGGCGACAAAAGCCGGAAGCAGCGCGATTAATGTCATGTAGCCACTAGGCGGGTCAGCGTAGCGTTGGCCTGTCGACAGCACAAACAGGTAGGTTACCGGCACGCTCAAGCCGATGATGAGCGCCCACAGCCATGCCCGCCTCGGTTCGATGAAGCCCAGCGCGAATGCAATCGGCAGCATAATCATCAAGGTTGCAAGGACTTCGCTGGCACGGCTGTCGATATAGCCGATGAACAAGGCGCCGATCAACGCCAATCCCATCATGAGTGCTGTACGGTTTCGCATACGTCCTCCTGTTGTGATTCCTAATCAATGTTTATACAGACTTTGCGGCACATTTCATTACGAAGCTAGCAAAAGCGTATAGCGAAACGCCTCGCGTGATAAGTCCATCCCGCGTAACAAATGGATATAAAGTCATTCGCAAATCCCCAAGCCGCGCGTTATGTTTGACGCCATCCACACAGAAGTCTCATTTCAAACTGACCTCCATCCTCCCAAGGAGTACGGCCTATGACCTATACACTGATTCATAACGGGACATTAATTGATGGAACGGGCACAGCGCCTGTGCCAAACGCCGCCATCTTGACCGAGGATGGACGCCTCAAATCGGTGGGAACCTTTGATACGGTCACACTGCCCAACAGCGATATCACGAGGATCGACGCCAAAGGTGGATATATCCTACCGGGATTTATCGACTCGCATGTCCATATGTGGCACGACGACTTTGACGTGATGCGCGAGATGACCGATCCACTGTCGTTGAATTTCTACCGCGCGATCGGCAATATGAAGCGGACGATTGAGGCAGGCGTGACGACGGTGCGTGATGCGGGCGGCAGTGACCTCGGCATGAAGATGGCGGTCGACAAGGGGTTGGTCGTCGGGCCGCGGATGATGATCAGCATCACCGTGATGAGCATGACGGGCGGGCATATTGATTACTGGCAGCCTTCAGGCGCGAATCTGGACGAGATGTTCCCGTATCCCGGTCGCCCAACGGGTATTGCTGACGGCGTGGATGGGGTACGGCAGAAAGTACGCGAAATCCTGCGTTCGGGCGCGGACATCATCAAGATTTGCACGACCGGCGGCGTGATGAGTCCGATGGATGACCCGCAGGACGCGCAGTATTCGATGGATGAACTGCGGGCAATTGTGGAGGAAGCGGGTAACCGCCGACACACCAAAGTGATGGCGCATTCGCAGGGGGCACAGGGTACAAAGAACGCAGTTCGAGCGGGCATCCATTCGATTGAGCACGGCATCTTCCTTGATGACGAGGCGATTGAACTGATGCTAGAACATGGAACGTTTCTTGTGCCGACCCTGATCGCCATCATCGGCATTCTGGAGATGCACGAGACCAAACACAACATGCCGGAGTGGGGCGTTCGTAAGGCACGGCATCTGCTGGATATTCACAAGGAAAGCATCGCCAAGGCACATAAGGCAGGCGTCAAAATCGCGATGGGGACGGACGTGCCAGTAGTTCCACACGGGCAAAATCTGCGCGAGTTGGGACTGATGTGCTCGATTGGGATGACGCCGATGGAGGCGATTGTGGCGACGACGCGCACGGCTGCGGAGTGCTTGGGCTGGCAGGACAAAATCGGGACGCTGGAAGCAGGCAAACTGGCGGACGTGGTCATTAGCAAGACTGATCCGCTGGCAGATATTACATCACTTGAACAGGTCAATAACATTGCGCTGGTCATGAAGGAGGGCAATATCGTTAAAAATCTCTTGGTTTCGCCTCATTAACATTTCGACCGGATACCTATGGGGAGTTGATATGAAACGCGTATTACGACTTGCAGGGTGTTTCAGTATGGCGGTGCTGGCTTTGGGCTTGATCGCGCCGGTGGCGGGACAAGACGCCAAGTTGATGTCTTTGGCCGCGCCGAACTGCGATTACGGCGGAGAAATTAAGAGCATCGAAGCGGTTGACACGGCGACCGTAAAACTCACGCTGTGCTATCCTGACCCGGCCTTTACCTCCAAGGTGGTACAGGATGCGTTCGGCATTCAGTCATCGGATTATCTGGAGAAGACGGGCGGCAAGGGTGATTTGCTGACCAACCCGATTGGAACAGGGCCGTACAAACTGCAAAAGTGGGATCGGGGCAATGAACTCGATATGACCCGCTTTGATGAGTATTGGGGCGAGAAGGCCAAGGCCAAGACGCTGGTTTTCCGCTGGAACTCCGAGGCGGCGCAGCGCTTCACCGAATTGCAATCGGGCAACATCGACGTGTTCGATAATCCGGCTCCGGCGGACTTCGCCACACTGGAGAACAATCCCGATTATCAACTGCTGACGCGCGACGGTCTGAACACACTGTATCTGGCGATGAACAACAACTTCCCGCCGTTTGATAACGTTAAGGTGCGTCAAGCGGTAGCCTACGCGGTGGATAAGCAGCGGGTGGTCGATAACTTCTTCCCTCCGGGATCGAGCGTGGCGACCCAACTGCTGCCGGAAGCAATCTTCGGCTACTCGAAGGAAGTTACCGGATACGCTTTCGACCAGAAGAAGGCCATGGAACTGCTCGACCAAGCCGCTAAGGATGACGGCGTCAAGCTGCCGATTGAATCGACCATCAGCTACCGCGATGTGGTGCGTGGTTATCTGCCGCAGCCGCCGATCATCGCCCAAGATTTGCAAGCCCAGTTGAACGGCTTGGGCGACGGCAAGTACTTCAAGATCAACATACAGGTGGTCGAATCCGGTACGTTTATCTCCGAGGCGATTTCGGGCAAGTATCCGATGCATCTGCTGGGCGGCGGCGCGGATTATCCGGATGCCAGCAACCTGTTCGGCTTCTGGTTCCAAGGGGTGCAAGCCTCGTTTGGTAAGGATTACACCGATATTGAAGCCGCAGTGGCCGAAGGTGGCCGTTCGACGGATGACGCAGCCCGCGCGGCTGCTTATCTGAAGGTCAACCAACTGGTGCAAGATTTGGCGCCGATGGTTCCGATTGCACACGGTGGTTCGGCGATTGTTTATAAGAAGGGCATCGAAGGCGCACAGGCCAGCCCACTGCGCCGCGAGTTGTTCTATGTGACCAAGAACCCTGACAGTGACCAACTGGTGTTCATGCAGAACGCCGAGCCGATCATGTTGTACTGCGCCGATAATACCGACGACGAAACCTCGCGCGCCTGTGTGCAGATGTTCGAGTCGCTAACTGCGTTCAAGGTGGGCAGCACCGAAATCGTGCCGTCACTGGCTGAAAGCTGGGATGTGAACGCCGACGGCACCGAATGGACGTTCCACCTGCGTCAAGGCGTGAAGTTCCATGACGGTTCTGATCTGGACGCGAACGACGTGGTGGAAACCTACGTGGTTCAGTGGGACGCTTCTAATCCGCTGCATGTGGGTAATGGCACGGGCTTCGCCTATTGGACGACCTATTTTGGTCAGTTCCTGAACGCGCCGAAGTCGTAAACTCTTTTCGCAAGTGTGGGGTGGGAGGCTACGCACCTCCCGCCCCTACAACCCTCGATTCACAAATTTCTTCACATTCTTCACTTTCACAGTGCATTTGTCGGCGATGTCGGCGGCGGCGGCGACAATTTGATGTTTTGTGTCGGCGGCAGAAAATCGTCGCCCCAATCAGTACCCCTAACCCCCGACCCTACATCAGCACGTTCTCAGGCTCACTCCGCCGAAAGCCTGTAGTAACAGGGGAAGGGGAGCAATGCTCGGTTTTTGGCAATTTTGCCATATCCGATTGGCGGATTTGGCGACGTTTGTAGCGATTCCAGCGGATGGTTCGGCTGGATTCGCGGCAATCGGGGTGAGGTCTATCTGACGCCAAGATTGCCATATCCGTCTCCAGTCTTTAGTCGCTAGTCGTCAACTTTAAATACCGCGAATACAGCAAAAACTGCAAATTCCGAGCGCTTTTGTGTCGGCGGCGGTGACTTGATGTTTTATGGCGGCGGCAGTGGGCGAAATGATGCAGTTGCTGTTGAGAATGGGTCGAGTTTTGTCACAGTTGCAACGATTGAATAGCCCGCAAGATACCCCTAACCCCAACCCTTTCCCCGTAGTAACAGGGCAAGGGAGCTAATACAGGTTCTCTGATGATTATGATACGACAGGTGGAGGGGGAAGGGGTTACATTTTGGAAGACCATTTTGTAACTCTTTGTCGGGTGTGGCGCTAACCGTTTTGAGGGAGTGGAGAAACAGGGAGGGTTGAGAGATGGTTGGAGAAGGGTTTGTCGGGTTAACCGAAAATAAACCTGTTTACGAATAAGTGAGCAGCAAAATAGAACCTTAGGCAAGTTGCGTAAAATGGGCTGTTGCGACTTATATGCTCAATATGAACTTCATTTACAAACAGAATATGCGGGGTGAGCGTAATCACCCCACATTGTTCTGTATGACGGTGTGTCTAGAATTTGACTAGAAACGCAGTGAGATACATCACCACAATTCCAGCCACAACTCCACCTAGGGTTGGCCAAGAGATGAACGACTGATTGTGCCGAGCACTGTCGCGGATAATTAAGCGTCCGACTTCCCAGATGACTTGGAGGATAGCGCCAATTCCCATTGCCAAGAAGACTGTTGCCAACACTGGATTGAAGGCAAAGCCGCCCAACCAAGTGCCCAAAATAGCTGGCCCACCAGCAAGAAGAATAAGCAGAGCAAAATGCTTCAACCCGGGGTTCTGGCGGACAATGGGGGCGGCAATTCCTACACCTTCGGTGATGTTGTGTAGGGTAAAACCTAAGATGAGAAAGGTGCCGAGAGCTGCCTGACCCGTCGAAAAGGCTGCCCCGATTGCTAACCCTTCACCTAAGTTGTGAAAGCCAATCCCTAACGCAATACGGTAGGAAATGTCCAGCGGGACGCTATCCTTCCCTTTGCGGACATTACCGATGACGAGTAGGATACCCAAAGTTAATAGGGCGACGAAGACGATGAGCGGTATACCCTGCCAGAACACCGGCAGTTCAGCGGCAAACTCATTGGCATCAAGCCAAGTGCCAAGCGCCAGATAGAGAAGGAGGCCAACCGTCAGTGCCAAGACAAAAGTCATGGCGTTGGCGCTCAGGCGGCGCATGAAGGGATACCATAATACGCCCAAGAATACCGGCACAATGCCCACGTAGAGACCGATCAGGCCAAATTGGGCAAACAGGGATAGCGACGGACGAGGGGTTTCTACGGCACTATCAACTGTTCCTTCAAAGGTTGCTCCCAGCGAAGTAAGAAGGACAACATGATGCGTTTCTTGCTCCACCCAAGGGTAAGGGATGGTAAAGGTTGCCCTGCCCAGCCGGGGAATAGTAGTTGAGGGTGAGGCGGTGAAACCAAAGTAGGCATCGTCAATTAAAATTTGGGGGATTGTGACACTCTGCGGCCCATCATTGACGACTTCAACTTGTATGACACTACTTTCGGGGAGCGTAATGCGCTCCAGTGTAACATGTTCAACCGGAGGACCGGACAGCGCCGTAAGACCGCCACCTGTGACGACCAGATAGGTGAGTACAAGGCCAAGCAATACGAGAGGAATAAGGGCTAATCCCCATGTCCAGCGCGTTCCGCCCGTGTTTGTGGGTGTTGATTGGGATGTGGTGGTCATTGGTCACTCTTTCGCACAGTGACGGTACTGCCGTGTGTGCCCTTATAATCCCACTCTTCATCCAGTCCGACATCGGTTAAGGCTGCTTTAAAATCCGCCGGCTTTACGGCATTGAAAAAACCCATCCAACCGAGTTCGGCAAATTCACTCACATGTGCATGGAACATATACTTGCCGGGCCAGCGGAAGGAAAACTCCAGAATTCCCCGCTGTCCCTGTGCTTGCATAATCGTGTCAACCATGCGCAGGGTCGGTTCAAGCGTTGTACCATGATCGTAGTAGTTGAAGAAATTACCATGTAGATGGAAGGAGTTGATGAGATCAAATTCCACTACATTGATGAGGTAAACACGAATGAGTTCCCCAACCTGAACTGGAATGGGCCGGTGCATAAATTCATGCCCGACGGTATTGACCGCGTAGATTTCGTTGGCACTGTCAAAGTTGGTATCAAAGGCGTTCATCACCATAAGGAATTCCCGCGCCGGTGGCCGCCCAGCTTTGGGGTCAATGATAAAGCCTCCATACATGCCCTTGTGAATGTGGCGTTTAAGCGGGGTCGCGTGGCAGTGGTACAGGTGGCAACCAAAGGGATCGGCGTCGAATTCGTAGGTGAATTCTTCACCCGGGAGCACCTGCCCCCGGCCGATGCCGGGTACCCCGTCCATGTCTGCGGTATGGAAGCCGTGAAAGTGCATGGTGTGAGGATGCGTGCCAAAGTTACTAAAGTGAATACGCAGGTGATCCTCTTCAGTACAGCGAATGGTTGGTCCCGGCACTCTGGCATCAAACGCCCAAGCAGGAAAGAATACTCCCGGTGCTATCTCAATCTCAATATCTCCCGCGCCGATATTATACGAACGGATGGTTTGTCCATTTTCGGTCGTCACGGTGCCATAGTTCCAATCCACCAGCATCTGCATCGGATCAAAGCCGTTTTTATCGTGGTTGACCACCCCCATGAGCATCTCAGATGAATAATGTTTATCATGTTCATTGGTTGGTGAGTCAGGCGGTTGCACCTGCTGGGTTGGCAGCCGATTTTTCAAAATGTCAGCTGTGAATAGACTTGTTCCACCTATCGCTGCAAGCTTTAAAAATCGGCGGCGTGATGAGGGCAGAGGAGGTGCATGGCTCATTTGATTCTCCAAACTTATATTTTTATCTAGTATTGAATGTATTTTAGGTGAGACTTAACTTTTGTCAAGTTATTGGTGAAATTACAGGTGCTGCTACGGCTTAGACCCAGCAGATCAACACAAGTTTTACCCGGTTTTGCACCTCAAAAATTGCAGGAGAATGGGTTATGAACCTTGTGATAGTCTGGCATATTTAATGTGTGAACACCTTTAGTGGTCTAGACGCCAGAGGGATTAAAGCGAGATGCTGAGCATTGCAGGGCAAGATGTATCTTGCCCCGCTGGTCGGGTTAGGCGATTAACCTGACGGTCTTGATGCCTCTTAAACCTCGACGGAGGGTTGGACGGAAACTACGCTGGCGGCGGCTGCGGCACGATTGTCAGCGCGGACGATGCGACTGTAGAGATAGAGCACCGGCGCGAGGATCAGGCCGCTGCTCATGAGCGCAGCACGGATGCCCAACCGTTCCCCGACGAAACCGACTGGCGGCCCTCCGACAATCTGCCCGAAGGCATCGACCTGACTGCTCATCGAAAGGACGGTCGCCCGCACCGACGAGTCAATGTGCTGGTTGATCCACGCACTGTTGATTGGACCATTGAGCGTTCGCAGTGTGCCAATCGCCCAATTGAAGATGACGGCCATCACGAAGTTTCCGGCTAAGGCAAAGCCGAACACACTCCCGACCAGCAGCGCTGATAGTGCGAACGATGCCCGTGCCAGCGATTGACTGCGGCGAGTATCGACACGCTTTTCCATGACGCGGGTGGCGAGGGCGCTGATGAAGCTGCCGATCAAGCCGAGAATGCCCAACCATGCCACCGGCTGCAAACCGTGAAAATCCGGCAGGGTGAAGCTCCGCAGCAGATGAGCATCGCCGAGGCGATCCAGCCCTTCACTGTAGAGGCCGAAGAACAAGCCGACGCCGAGAATGGCGATCAGCATGGGACGGACGCGCACCAGTTTGACACCTGCCCGCAGCGTATCGGCCATTTGTCCAAAAGTGCTGCGTTCCTCAACTGGCGTCGGGTGGAAGCCGGTTTCGGGCATGTAGAGCACCATGGTCACCGCGATGCCCAAGATCAGCAGGCCGCTGATGAGGATAGGCAGGGTGATCATCAGGCTGCCAAGGATGATGCCGATGACGCTGCCGGCAATCCCCAAGAGATTGCTGAGGCGGCTGGAACGCAGGAATAACGCGCCGACCTGTTCCTCACCGACTTCATCGGTAATCCACGCTTCAGTCGCACCACTAGTGAAGGTGTAGCCGATGCCCCACAGGATATTGAAGAAGATGACGCCGAAAAAAGTGGGCGTCAAAGATTGAAAGATGAAGGCAATTCCGGTCAGGAAAAAGCCGATAATAATGGAGAGGCGGCGGCTGTAGACATCGGCAATGATGCCGGTCGGTATCTCGCAGATGAAGATGCTGACTTCGAGCGCCGTGCCCGCCAAGACCAATTGAATAGGCGAGAGGTTAACAGTCTGCACCATGAAGACCATCATGATCATGAAGCTCATGGAGAAGCAGAAGGACAAGCCCACGCTGAATAAGAGATAGATTCGTCGCGCGTTCATTTTGCGCGGATTGATTGCAAACATGTTAATGACACACTCACTCGTATTAAGAACATGGCAAGCGCCACGTTCGGCTTTCCAAATCAATGAAAGGCGCGGCTCTGCCTACATCCGGGATGATGAATCCAAGCGTGGGACAGACTCAATAATAAGTTCGGTCATATCGAGGTTGAAATACGAGTGAGGAAATGCACCGCTTCAATCAGGCTGCGGGGAGAAAACACTGGCTATGTAGAAGGATTAGCCCAGCGCACTCACAGGAGCGTATCCAAAACCGATATGAAATTTTAGCGCTATTGACATCGGGGCGCTCCTTTCTACTCCTTATACGATATTCGGAGAATATCATATTCAGGTCTAAAACGTCAAGCAAAATCCGCCGAAAGACGGAGTAGATTGGAGTTTTTGCACTCCCACCAATCACAGTGTAATATCTTCGCCACAATCCTTAATGATTGTAAATATTCCTTTTTTCGACATTGGGTTTAGGAGGCCACTATGTATCGAAAACTGTCTGTAGTGCTCATCGCACTGTCAGCGATGCTGCTGCTCGCGACTGTGGGATTGCCGTTAGCGGGTGCGCAAGACGCTAACAAAGATGTTTATGGACGTGATCTGCCAGCGGATGCCGCTCCGTACGACCAACAGATTTACCGCGAGTTATGTAGTGCAACTGATAAAGCCCAATCATTTTCGTCGGTCGTGACCGTGTACTCACGTATCTGCGGTACTGACTTCTTCGGCGATGCATTGGTCAATCTGGATGAAAATCTGAACCTGATCCCCGGTGCCGCTGAAAAGTGGGAAGCATCGGCTGATGGTTTGTCGTGGACGTTCCATCTGCGCCCCGGACAGGTGTGGAGCGATGGTACACCCTTGACCGCAAATGATTATGTCGCCTCTTACCGCTTTATGGTCGACCCCAAGAATGCCTACGACTTCGTATGGATGTGGCAAAAAGGTTCGGCGGGCACGATCAAGAACTGGGACCAAGCTGTTGCAGGTGAAGTCACCCCTGACCAAATCGGCATGACTGCCAAAGATGACAACACGCTTGTCATCGAAACTGAAGGCCCTCGCCCCTATGCCCCCGGTACTTTCTATTTCTGGCCGCCGATGCAGGCTAAGGCATTAACAGAAATCGGCCCCGGCTACATTCTGGATCCGAAGACCTCGGTTTCCTCTGGCCCCTTCATGCTGCAATCCTTTAAACCGGGTGAAAGCGTTACTGAAGTCGCTAACCCGACGTACAATGGGTATCGCAAGCCGTATTTGAAAGAATTACGCTACTTTTATGGTGACATTAACACCAGTTTTGTCGCCTTCCAAGCCCATGACGTCGATATGGTGACTTACGAACGCCTTAGCCCCGCAGACTTCGAAGTTATTTCGAAAGATCCGGTTCTAAGCGCGAACTATCGCCCGAACTTCGGCGACTTCCGTACTGACTATCTACTGTTCGATACGTTTAATCCACCGTTCAACGATAAAAACGTTCGCTTGGCCTTTGCTAAGGCAGTTGATCGTGAATCGATTGTCAAGAACGTGATCGGTGCGCAGTTTGGTATTCCGGCCTATTCCTTCCTTGCTCCCGGCTTCCCGGCTTCCGATAGCGACGGTGCGCTGAAGGATATTCAGGCTTATGACTGCGATGCAGCCAAGAAGTTACTGGCAGATGCCGGCTTCCCGGATGGCAAAGGCTTCCCGGCTCAAGAGCTGGAACTTCGTCAAGAGAATGATACGCATCAGGCTTGGTTCGTGGCGGTCGCTGGTTCGATCAGCCAATGCTTGGGCGTAACGATCACCGTCAATAACATGGTGCAGACGGATTACATGGCAGCATTGTTGGCTCGTCCGACGACCATCAAGTTCGGTGCCATCAGCTACGGTATGGATTACCTCGATCCCTCGAACATGTTGGGTGTGTGGGTTTCCACTGGCCGTCACTCATGGTCAAATCCTGAGTTCGACAAGCTGGTCGCTGACGCCAACGTTTTGGTGAGCGATCCCGCCAAGCGTACTCAAATGTACAAAGATGCCGAAAAGATCCTCGTCGAAGACGTGGGCGGTATCTTCATTGACCACCGTATTCAGGGCAACCTGTGGCAGCCCTATGTCGCCGGTGACTGCTTCCGCCCTGACGCTCAGGGTGTCGGCGCTCTTCACTGGGGTAATGACTGGTGCTGGGGCACGTTCTACATCACTAAAGCTGTAGCAGACGTCAAGACCTATCGCAGCCAGTAATCGCTGAATCTTACCTAAATGAGCAGAGGTGAATTAAAAGTTCGCCTCTGCCTCTTATTTTGGGTAAAAACAATGCAGTTCTCACAAGATTTTTCAGATGTTCAAGCCAATTCCTTACAGCAGATTTATATGTAGAGTATTCCGCAAAATAGATCGATAGGTTATGACTATTACATTGCTCCGGGAGCCTTCATGACTGGCTATATCATTCGGCGACTCATTGCACTTTTCTTTGTACTGTTCGCCGTTGCGACCATCGTTTACTTCTTGATGAATGCTGTCCCCGGTGGGCCATTCAGCTTAGGAGAACGCGGTTACGACCCAACTGCGCTGGCAAATTTGAATCATAAATATGGTCTGGATATACCTGTCGCCCAACGCTACGTCAATTACATTTTGAGTGCTTTGCAGCTCGATTTTGGTTATTCATTCGCTGTCCCCGGTAATCCTCCCGTATTTACATTGATTCTCCGTACGTGGCCTGTGACACTGCAAGTTGGTGTTTATACCATCATCGTATCCTTCGGTTTCGGATTAATTATGGGTATTGTGGCGGCCTATCGCCGTAACGGGTGGCTTGATAACCTTGTGACCTTTACGGCTTCACTCGGTATCACGATTCCAAACTTTATTATTGCCAGCTTGCTCTTGCTCATTTTTGGCTATCAGAATGGTTGGGGCGATCCTCATAAGTGGATTATTCCCCCTTTGTGGCCGAATGGCCCTGCCATTTTATCCGCAGATTATTTCCTGCCGGTCATCACCTACGCCTTAGCACCGTTGGCGCTGGTCGCACGGTATACCCGCGCCTGCGTAGCGGATGCGCTGGGTGCGGATTATGTGCGTACCGCGCGGGCGAAAGGCCTAAGTGAACGTGCCATCATGATCCGTCATGTTCTGCGCAATGCCTTGATTCCCATGATTACCGTACTCCTGCCACAAATCCCGAACCTGCTCACCGGCTCGATATTTGTTGAAGTGGTGTTTGGTATTCCGGGCCTTGGTAAATTCTTCGTGACCAGCATCTTCGCCCACGACTACCCCATGATTATGGGACTGGTGCTGCTGGTTGCGTTTTTCTGGGGCATTACTTACTTGATCACCGACATTTTATACACGTTGATTGACCCGCGTGTGCGAATTAGCGGTCGAGGCGTCAGTTAACATGGTTGATAAAGTTACAGCTAATATGACCGCAAAACCTTTACTACCTGTCACATTGCGTGAAACGATCGAGCAGCGTTCGCCCTGGGCTGATGCAATCCGGCGCTTCCGGCGCAACCGTTTGGCAATGGCCGGGCTGATCATCTTTTGTCTTTTACTCTTTTTGGCGATCTTCGCGGATGTCATCACCCCTTATCCTTATGACCGGGTATTTCTAAACCTACGCGCCAGTACGCTGCCCGGCGTTGATCCGCAGCACGCCCTCGGATTGGATAGTTCCAGTCGTGATTATCTGTCGCGGCTGATTTACGGGGCGCGTACCTCGATGATCGTCGGGATGGTGGTACCCTTGATCGCCTTCAGCATTGGTATCCCTTTGGGTGCCATTTCCGGCTACATTGGCGGAAAGGTCGATTTTTCTATTCAGCGGGGTATTGACATCGCCACCGCTATTCCGCCGCTGCTGTTTGCGCTCTTTTTGTTGAGCGTGCTGGGCAGCGGACTCGGTAATGTCATCTTTGTGCTGGCGATAACCAGTTGGATCGAGTCCACCCGGCTGACACGCGCACAGTTCTTAACCTACCGCGAAAAAGAGTTCGTCACAGCGGCACGCGCTCTGGGCGCGAAGCATCGCGATATCATCATGCGCCATATTTTGCCGAATGCGATTTCGCCGTTGTTGATCTCCTTCACAATTGCTGTGCCCCTCGCGATCTTTGCCGAGGCGGGGTTGAGCTTTTTGGGTATCGGCATTACCGAACCGACCGCCAGTTGGGGCAAGATGGTTGGTTCAGGCATCGGCAACACGATCCGTGTTTATTATCATCTGGCGCTTTTCCCAACCGTGTTGGTGGCGCTGACCATGCTTAGTTTTTCGTTTATTGGCGACGGGTTGCAGGAAGCGCTTGACCCTAACCGTTCCCAATAACCTAAAATATAAGGGACAATTGACGTGAAACATTTATCTCATTCATCCTATTTGTTCGTTGTCGCCTTGTTGCTTGCCGTGGTACTTACTGCCTGCGGCGGTGGAGCTAATTCGGCGACAGCCATCCCGACCTCGACCATTATTCCGACTTACAGCTTTCAGACGCGAACTCCGGTTGCGGTCATCGAAACCGCTGTTGCTACCAGCGTCGCTCAAGCCGAAGTGACGGAGGCTCCTTCCGGTCTCGACCCGCAGCTTGTAGAACGTGGGAAAGGCCGTTATGATGCGCTCAAATGTGGAGAATGCCACGGCGCAAATGGCGAAGGCACGGACAAGGGTTCATCTTTGGTGACGTATACCGAAAATGAAGGGAATTTCATCGCCTTCATGCGCTCCGGTGGCAAACTCGGTCCGAGTCATCAATATGCGACGAACCGCCTCAGTGAAACCGGTGGCACAGCACTCTATCAATATTTACTATCACTCCGAAAGCCGTAATGAAATTACTAAAGGAACTGCCGCCTCCCAGCAAAAGTGATAAGCGCTGGTTGGCGGTGAGCATCATCATCTTTGTCGGTAGTCTCGCACTGGTTATTTTGGCGGCTACCGGCAACAACCGAAATAGTCCCAAGACAGCGGTTGACATTAATGGGAATATCATTGATCCGCCGCAGGGCACACTATTGCCGGGTGTGGCTGGCGCGAATGACCTTATCAAACAGATGACCGCTATGCCTAGCGCTGCACCACTGACCGGACCGCTGGCGGATGAGGTTCATGAGATTTCCAAAATGGTCGCAAATTGCCCTGACTACAACGAGGCCCGTCGCAGCCAGATGAATCAGCAGATATCTTGGCTGCTGCAACCGAATACTTTGCCTAAAGATATGATTATCGCACTGGGCAACAACATCAATGGGCGGCTGATCGCAGGCATGTCAACTTTCACAATCGCTCAATGGGGATTGTTACAAAAAGCGCCCACATCGTGTCTGCTGCCCATCGGCAAAAAGCTGAATGATATGCTTGAGACCAATGGTGAGGAGCGCTTTGTCGAGTTCGACAAATGATATTTATCACATTTTTCAACAAGTGTTAAGAAAAGTGTCTTGCCTATTCCATCAACCTATGCTATAGTGCAAATTAAGGAAACGACCACGCTTTCTCATCTACACACACTGAGTAACACATTCAAATAAAGTGATTTTAAACAGTCATTTGGCGTATCGGCGTGATGGTCGCCTTTCCACACGTATCCCCCTCACTACCAATGGAATACGATTCGATCTGGTTTTCTGAATTGGGGACTATTCCCACCCCGGAGTCACACTGAACATGGACATTGCCCAACTAGAGCAAAAAACACTTGAAGAATTACGTCACGTCGCCCGCGAGAATAATGTAACGGGCTACAGCCGACTTAAAAAGCCTGAACTGATCTTATCTTTGCTGCGCCATAACGCCGAAAAGCAGGGCTATCAACTGCGCGGCGGCGTGCTGGAGATCGTCGATGATGGCATCGGCTTCCTGCGTGCAGAGCATTATCTGCCGGGGCCAAATGACATCTACGTCAGCCAGACGCAGATTAAGCGCTTCAATTTGCGCACCGGTGATATGGTCATCGGGCAGGTACGGTCGCCCAAAGACTCGGAAAAGTATTATGGTTTACTCCGAGTGGACGCGGTCAACGGTCTCAATCCTGAAGAAGCCAAGAACCGCCCCAATTTTGAAGACCTGACCCCCATCTACCCCAACGAACGTTATGACCTTGAAACCAGCCCCCGCATTCTTTCTACCCGTTTACTCAATCTGATCGCTCCGATTGGACGCGGCCAGCGCGGGTTGATCGTCTCGCCGCCGAAAGCCGGTAAGACGACCGTTTTGAAAGAAATCGCTAACGCCATCAGCAAGAATTATCCTGAAGTTCATCTGATGATCGCCCTGATCGGCGAACGTCCTGAAGAAGTGACGGATATGGATCGCTCGGTGGACGCGGAAGTGATCGCTTCGACCTTTGATGATCCGGTGCAGCATCATGTCCGCGTGGCGGAGATGGCGATTAACCGTGCCAAGCGCCTCGTGGAAAGCAAGCAGCACGTGGTGGTCATGCTGGACAGCATCACCCGTCTGGCGCGCGCTTATAACCTTGTCGTGCCGAGCAGCGGTCGTACGCTCTCCGGCGGTTTTGATCCGTCAGCTATTCATCCCCCGAAGCGCATCTTCGGCGCTGGCCGTAACGTGGAAGAGGGTGGCAGCCTGACGATCATCGCCACCTGCCTTGTCAACACCGGCAGTAAGATGGACGACTTGATCTACGAAGAATTCAAGGGCACGGGCAACATGGAACTGATGTTGAACCGTAAGCTGCAAGAACGCCGTATCTTCCCGGCCTTCGACATCGAGCAGTCGTCGACTCGCCGTGAAGAACTGCTGCTGGGGCCGGATGTTCTGGCTCGCGCCTATACCATGCGCAATATGCTGTCGCACCTTTCGGAAGATCCTGAAATGGGTGTGGTGGGCGCCTACGAACGCTTCATCAACCAGTTCCGCCTGACCGAGAGTAACGAGGAATTCATGAATTCGCTCCCCGGCACAGGCAGCAATAACAATCACCGCAGCGTGTTCTAGGTAGTCGTCATAACATAGAATTCAGGGCAAGATATATCTTGCCCCTACAACATGGATGGCATTCAAAGCCCTTCTTCTCGATGAGGAGTGGGGCTTTTGATTTATAAGCGAGGGCTGGCTATAGTTATCCGGCGACGAAGCCATACAAAAAAGAGTTTATTCATGCCTGATATACATAAACATGTAACGATTTCCGCGCCGATTGATTGGGTTTGGGCGGCGCTGACGGACGCGACCACTATGAGCATCTGGATGCAGGACAACAAAGTGCAGGTGGATTTGCGCGAAGGCGGCACCTATCAATTTTTCAACGGGGCGACCAGCGGACGCTTCACGCATATCGTCTCGCCGACGCTGCTGGAATACACGTGGCGGCAAGACGGCTGGCAGCCGTCATGGGAGGATTCATTGGTGCGTTGGGAACTGTACCCCGAAGGCAGCAGCACCCGCGTCCACCTCATTCACAGCCGATTCCCCAACGAGACGGAGCGTATGGGCCACGATGAAGGTTGGGATATGTACTGGCTGGCACCGATGCAAGACTGGCTGGAGCACGGGTAAGGTTGCGAGTCTAAGATCGACATGGAATGAAAATGGAACAACCTGGCTCTCCTAATGGTCTGTTATTCCAATTGTTTTAATAATTGATCAAATTTTCCCACCCATTCAGGGTGGGTGATCCTCTTAATATCTTGACCATCTCCCGTCATTCTCGGCACGATGTGGAAATGAACATGAAACACATCCTGTTGAGCTTCAGCCCCAGAACTATTCATGATTTGAACATTTTTGATGCCTAGCTTAACATCAAACAAAGTAACCAACTGTTTTACAACCACTATAAGTTCTTTCAATTCGTGCTCAGGAATATCATAGATGTTTTCATAATGTTTTTTGGGGATAACAAGCGTATGGTACTCATTGGCGGGATGAATATCAAAGAAAGCGAAAATACTATCGTTCTCGTAGACCTTCCAAGATTTTGCGCTACCTTCTACAATTCGACAGAATATACATTGACTCATTAATAGAGCTCCTTATCCGAAACGGACGCCGGATTATAGGTTATTTCGCTGGCCTGAGCCGCGCGAACAACAGCGGCGGCATGTCATAGTGCACCCAGTTGAAGGCGTTTTTATCGGAGTCGTTTTCCGGCAGCTTGGGTTCCTCAATGCCATCCATCACCAGTCCACTTTTGAAGGCGCTGTTCAAGAGCACATGCAGCGGACGGTGCCAGTAGAACTGTTCGCGCGGCTGCTCGCGGATAGCCGTTCCTCTGGTCAGTTCCCATGAAAGATAGCGCGACACTTTAATGGAATAGGTCGGCTGTTGGGCGTAGCCCGGCAGTTCGGGAGACATCGAAATTGCCAAGCCATTGAAGCAGGGATGCATAATGCTGAACACAAAACGTCCATCCGGCTTGAGCAGTTTGGCGACCGCGCGGAACAAGGGCTCGATTTCGGGCATGTCCATCAGGGCGTTGTTGCAGACCGCCGCATCAAAACGCTGGTGATCGTCACCCGCTAGCGCCATGAGCTGGGCTTCGTCCGTGGCATCCACTACATGATATTGAATGTGCTCGGCGTATTCGGTCGTGCGCTGTTTTGCCAGTTCGATCAACTTAGGGCTGAAATCCGAAGCCACGACGTTCGCGCCCAATTCGGCTAAGCGGCGGCTGAACTGGCCGTTGCCACAGGCAATATCCAGCACGCTTTCACCCGTTTGAATATTCAACATGCGCTCGACGGTCGGAGCGATCAAGACCGTTTGCCAGCCGCCCCCATTACCGATGCGCTGATCCCACGCTTCAGCGTTGGCATCCCAAATCGCCCGCGACTCGGCGATCAACTGCGCGTCGTGTTGTTCCATTTACATCCCCCATATAACTCTGGTGTGCTTGTGATGACTATTCTATGACGATCCGGAGATTTGCGAAGTAGGCTCTCATACTTTCGACGGATTTTACGTGTTCCGTTCTGGAAGGAGGTATGAAAGACGTAGTATAATGCGTCTATATTGTGAAGAAAAGCACAAACAAGCCTTAGAGGGAATGAACATGACCAACCAAGAACGCGTTGTCATCATCGGAGGAGGTTTCGGAGGGCTGCACGCCGCTACGTCACTGCGTAAGGCGGATGTCAACGTCACGCTCATCGACCGCCGTAACTTTCACCTGTTTCAACCGCTGCTGTATCAGGTGGCGACCGGCGCACTTTCACCCGCCAATATAGCTTCTCCGCTGCGCGATATCCTGAAGGAACAGAAGAACACCCAAGTGCTGCTGGCCGAGGTGCTAGATTTTGACATCGACAAGAAGGAAGTCATCCTCAGTGATGGCCGCATCCCGTATGACACGCTGATCTTATCGGCGGGTGTCCGCCACGCCTATTTCGGCAACGACCAATGGGAAGAAGTCGCACCGGGATTAAAGACCATCGAGGACGCCACTGAAATCCGGCGGCGTGTGCTGCTGGCGTTTGAAACGGCGGAGCGCGAAACTGATCCAGACGAAATCCGCAAATGGCTGACGTTCGTGGTGGTGGGTGGCGGGCCAACCGGCGTTGAACTGGCGGGGGCGCTGGGCGAGATCGCTAATCACACCCTCAAGCACAACTTCCGGCATATTGACCCAACTACGGCACAAGTCATCCTGCTGGAAGGTACGGACCGAGTCCTGCCGCCCTATCCGGCTGATCTCTCGGCTGAGGCGGCCAAGTCCCTGCGAAAGCTGGGCGTGACGGTTCGTACTGGCGCGATGGTCACGGATATTCAACCGGAGAGCGTCACCATCCGCACCGGTGAGCAGACGGAGACGATCCAATCCCACACCGTGCTGTGGGGCGCAGGGGTGCAGGGTTCGCCTTTGGGACGCCGCTTGGCTGCCGCTACCGGAGCCGAACTGGATCGCGCCGGACGCATCGTCGTTCAGCCGGATTTGAGCCTGCCGAACCACCCTGAAATCTTTGTCATCGGCGATCTGGCGAACTATCCGCATCAAACGGGGAAGCCGCTGCCGGGTGTGGCGCAGGTCGCGATGCAGCAGGGAAACTATGCCGCACGCGCCATCAAAGCACGGCTGAAGGGTCAAACGCTGCCACCCTTCCATTATCGTGATCTGGGCAGCATGGCGACCATCGGGCGCGCTTCGGCGGTGGCTGATCTGGGACGTTTCCACTTCAGCGGCTGGATCGGCTGGATGATGTGGCTGTTCATCCACCTGATGTATATCGTCCAATTCCAGAGCCGCATTCTGGTATTCATCCAGTGGGGATGGAGCTACTTCACGCGTAACCGTGCCGCGCGGCTGATCACAGGTGCGCATATCCTGCCGACGGTGACGGAGCGCGATGTGGAGAAGGCGTAATTTCTGTGTTTGCGGAATCAAAAGGGAGCACACGTCGGTGCTCCCCTACAAATGCACTTTTTCTGACGAAGGGATTAGTCACCGGCGGCGACTACCTGACCCGGCAGATGCGGCTCGTCGTGCTCAACGACCACATGACGGTCATTGTTGGCGAACGGATCGTACTGCGCGGTCAGTTCTTCACGGAACTGCTGCATATACAGGTTGTAGTAATGCCCACGCAACTGCATCAACTCGTGGTGGCTGCCCATCTCGCTGATGCCACCCTTCTCGATGACCAAGATACGGTCAGCGCGGCGGATCGTCGATAAGCGGTGCGCGATGATAAAGCTGGTGCTGTTCTTCATTAGCACTTCCATACCGCGCTGGATGAGCGCCTCGGTCAGTGTATCGACACTGGATGTGGCTTCGTCCATGACGAAGATGTCCGGCTTGGCCAGCACGGCACGCGCCAGACTGATGAGCTGCTTCTGTCCGGTGGAGAGCAGCACACCGCCCTCACCGACCTGCTCGTCGTAGCCCTTTTCCAACGCCATAATGAAGTCGTGAGCACCACCGAGCTTGGCTGCTTCTTCGATCTCGGCATCAGTCGCGTCCAGCCGTCCGTAGCGCAGGTTCTCGCGGATGGTTCCGCTGAACAGGTGCGGGGTCTGAAGCACCACCCCGAGACGCGAGTGAATGCTTTCCAGCGTGTAATCGGTATAGTCACGGCCATTAATCTTGATCATGCCGGTTTTCGGTTCATAGAAACGGCAGATCAGGTTGACGGTCGTACTCTTACCACCGCCTGTCGGCCCGACCAGCGCGATGGTTTCGCCCTGCCGGACTTTCAAGCTGAAGTCCTTCAGAACGGGCTTTTCGGCCTGATAGTAAAAGTTCACATTCTGGAACTCGATATCACCGCGCATCGTACCGGGATCATAAGCATCCGGCTTATTGACCAGTTCGGCTTTGGTATCCATCAACGAGAAGAAACGCTCGGCGCTGGCGACTGCCTGCTGCATATCACTGTAGACACGGGCCAAGTCCTGCACCGGCCACATCATGAAAGTGACGTAAGCGATGAAGGCTTGAATGCCACCGATGGTCATGATGCCGAGATTGACCTGCAAACCGCCGTACCAAATGATGGCGCCGATGGCTAAGGCGCTCAGGATTTGGACCGCAGGCAGGAACAAGGCACTGAGCCATGCCGCGCGGAAAGACCGCTTATACATCTCTTCGGCCAGCGTATCGAACTCGGCACGGTTAGCTTCTTCACGGCGCATGGCTTTGACCACGCGCACACCGGTGATGTTCTCGTTATAGGTGGCCGTGATGCGGCTGTTCAGCTTACGGGAGGCGCGGTACTCGACCAAGATTTTGTTCTTGAACCACAGCGCCACCCGCAGCAGAATGGGTATCATCACCAGAACGATCAGCATCAGCTTCCAGTTGATGGTCGCCATGAAGACCAAGGCGGTGATGATGTTCATGATGGCCCACGTCACATCCAGCATACCCCACGTCACGAGGTCTGCCATACGCTCGGTATCCGAGGTCACACGAGACATCAACCAGCCGACTGGAGTCTTATCAAAGTACGAAAACGACAGCGTTTGCAGATGGTCAAAGACCGCCTTACGCAAATCGTAGCGCACGCGCTGGCCCAAGCCACCGGCGAGATAGATGAAACCGAAGACCATTACGGCGAAGATGGCCGCCATCACGGCATAGACTTCGAGCGTCTGTACCACTGCGGTCGTATTGCGCGGGATAATGCCTTCATCGACAATCCGCTTGCTCAGGAAGGTAAAAAAGCCTTCAAAGACTGAGACGATCATGATGCAGGCCATGAAGCCTGCAACCCAGCGCCAATGCGGCTTTACCGCACTAAGGATACGAAAGAGGGTATTGGTATCAACCCTAGTATCTGAGAAATCTTCTTCTTCAAACTGGAAGTCCGAGGACATCGATTGCCTCCTTTTCGACTTCTTCATCAACACGTGACTGTAACTCAAAGACTTTGCGGTAGATGCCCGGTTCGCGCATGAGTTCGCTGTGCGTACCGCGCTGGACAATCCGCCCTTTATCGAACACCAGAATGAGATTGGCGTGCATCACCGTCTGGATGCGGTGCGCGATGATGAACGAGGTTCGTCCCTTCATCAGCTTGAGCAGCGCCTGCCGAATTTCGTCTTCCGTCTCGCTGTCCACTGATGATGTCGCATCATCGAGGATCAGGATGCGCGGGTTCTTGAGCAAGGCACGCGCCAGCACCACACGCTGCTTTTGACCGCCGGAGAGCGTCACACCGCGTTCACCGACGAGTGTGTCGTAGCCTTCAGGGAAGGTCATGATGACATCGTGTACGGCTGCTGCCTTGGCTGCCGCGATGACTTCTTCTTCGGTCACCTTGCGGCTGACGCTGAAGGTGATGTTATCGCGGATGCTGCGCGAGAATAAGAATGGTTCTTGTTCTACTACGCCGACCTGACTTCGCAGGTAGCCGCGCGGGATTTCCTTCAATTCCACACCGTCAATCGTGATGCTGCCCGACGTGTATTCATAGAATCGCGGGATCAAGCTCACGAAGGTCGTCTTACCGGAACCGGTCGAACCCAGCAGCGCGACGCTTTGCCCGGCCTTGACCGATAGATTGATGTCATGCAACACGGGTGTATCCGCGTTGTACTCGAAGCTCACATTCTTGAACTCGACATCACCACGTAGGTCGCCTGACGGAACGTGTCCACCATCGACCAGCGACTCTTGTTCTTCGCCGATGACTTCCATCATGCGCTTGTAAGACACGATACCGGTTGACATATCGACCAGCAGACGTCCCAAGTTGCGCATGGGGTTGATCAACTGACCGAGCAGACTGACATAGGCGAGATAGGCACCAATCGATATGGTTCCATTGATGACCAGTGACGCACCTAAGAAGTAGCCACCGACGATCTGCCCGAAGACCAGCACATCACTCAAGGGCCAGAACATGGCATGCAGCATCAAGAAGCGCCGACCGCGTTTATAGTGTTCAAAGTTCTGGACTTCAAACTTTTCGCGTTCGTAATCCTGACGGTTGAAAGCCTTCACCACACGCACACCGCTGAGGTTCTCTTGGAGGGTGGTCGCCACTTTGGCTTCTTGATCTTGCAGCCTTTCGTAAAGCCGCGAAATCCGTCCAAAGAAGAACAAGGACAGCAGGGCAATAAAGGGCACTACCACAATCGAAGCCAACGCCAAGTTCACATTTAAGGAAAGAATGGCGATGAAGTTCACGGTAAAGAGCAGCAGAATACGCCCGACACCAATGGCTTGATCGGCAAAGAAACGCCGGATGGCGTCCAGATCCGATGTCGCGCGGGAGAGCAGTTCACCCGTTTGCATGTTGTCATGGTAGGTGAAGCTCAAACGCTGCACATGGTCGTACATGGCATCACGAAGACGCAGCGCCAGACCTTCTGCCGTACGTGCGGCAAAGCGTCCGCTCAAGAAGCTGAACATACCCTGTCCGCCTGCCAGCAGGACGAAGCCTAAGCCGACCAAGGGTGCTAACCGTCCGACATCCGGCGAGGGCAAGACTTTATCGACAAAATAGCCGACCAATAAGAAAGACGAGGTATTCATCAAGGCCGAGACGGCCAAGGTGACGACCGCAACAAAATAGTAACGGCGGAATCCGGTCATCATCCGCCAAAAACCACGAAAGAGGTTTTTAGAAAGACTCTTGCGAACATCGTATGAATATGTTTGAACAGGTGGGGTCAAAGCACCCTCCACAGACAGCTAGACACTCTCGGCGTATCTGTTACGCCCAGAGTTGTTTCGGCCTTCACTTGAAAAGGTTTGGACGACGGGAAGAACCAGAATAAATGGATTTAACCGGGAAACGTCACAATCATAAGTCTAACCAGCCTTTCGTCTGTATGTCAATGTGAGGTGGTCTATCGTTGTCTTAAGTAAAATACGCAAAACGACTGGTCTACCGCGCATTGAGGGTTCACAGAAGATCATAGCAGATCAATTATACCCCGTCAAGCGCGTTTTCGATATATCCATTTGTTCTAACGTTTAATAAGACACTTGTGTTCAATTTTTAGTATACAATACAAATCGCCTGAACTACATCAGGCTTAAGTTGGATATATGAAATTGGTCTACTGTACAAACGGACTATGTACGGATTAGCGCTTGTTTGAGTGGATAACTGAGTTCATAAAACAAGATGCCGAAGATCAAGAACGGCAGCGCCCATACCAAACCGAAGAATACCGTGCCAACGATGCCCACCTCGTCCAGACCCATCACATAAACGTAGAGGGTCATGCAGCAGCCAACCGCTACACCGCTGATGATGGTCAATAGACCGCCGACACGTCCCCAGCGCAGCGCAAACAGGAGGCTAGCGCTTGCAACAAACAAGGCAATCACAAAAGGTACGGCTTGCGGATACAAGTTATAGGATGGGGACAGCAGTCGCTGGATGGTTGCAAGGAGGACCAGACCCAACATGCCGCCGATGATACGTACAAACCAGACTATGTTCTTTTGACGGCGGATGGGCGCGGGCAGTTGATTGTAGGCTGCGCGATGCGTGGCGATCAGACTCAGGGGAAATAGGATTAATTCACGAAACATGATGCGTATCAGCTCCATTTGTCCGACTGACTCGGAAAGAGCCATGCCAAACACAGCGCACATTTCATCGGCAAAAGTGGATTGGAAGGCAGTGGGATAAAACTGAAGCAGATAGGTAAATAAACAAAGGGCGATCCGCTTTTCAGCCTGCTCCAAAGTTTTGCCGTGTTGAATTCGGTTCTCCATCGGTTGCGTTGCCTATCTTTGACTAATGGCGGATGTCACGCTAAATCCATTTGCTTTACCGGACACTGACTCAATTGACAGAAGAGCATTCCCAAGGTCACGAACGGCAGTGCCCACAACAGGCCAATCAACAGAAGGCCGAGCAAGCTGACCTCAACCGGGTGGAAATAGCCGATGTAGAACGTCAGGAAGCAGCCTACCGCAATACCGCCGGCCATGGTCAGCAATCCGCCCTTTCGCTCCCATCGCCACGCGAGCAGCATGCTCATAGAGGTCAGAAACAACAGTGCAAAAAACATGCCTAAGCGGATGGCGTCCAGTGCGAAAGGATTAGGTCTCAGCAGGGTTTGGATGATGCTATACAGCATAAACAGGCTGAGGGTGAGGCTGCTCCAGCGGGTTACCTGCCGCGCTCGCCACACGGTTTTAGGTTTGGTCAGGAATGTGGATGGACGGCGTCGGGCACACATGAGGTCCGCAGGCAGCGCAGCAAATTCGCGCCACATCAGGGTGAGTAATGCGAAAGTGCTGGTCGCTTCGCGCAGGGTCATCCCGAATACGTCGAGCATTTCGTCGGCAAAGGCTGTGCGAAAGGCCGCCGGATAGAGGCGCAGCAGCGCGGCGTAGAATCGAATCAGCAGCGCTTCAAACCGCTTGCGCCGATTACGCTTGCCGTCGGATTCTTGAACTCGTGTGCTGAGCACTTCCCATCTCATCCGGTTTCCTCCCTGAAACGCGACTTCGCAGAGGCCAATACACTTTCGAGGCGATTAACCTCGGCATTGAGGATACTCCGTCCGCGATCCGTCAGTGCGTAATCTTTACGGGGACGGCCAGCATCCGGCGGTTGGTCGTTTTCGATCTGTTCAATCCACTCTTGTTCCAGCAGACGGCTGATCGCCCCGTAGAGCGTTCCGGTGCTGAATTTGATGCGCCCGCCACTTAAGGACTCGACATCCTTCAATATAGCATAACCGTGTTTCGGCTTCTGGGCGATGCTCAAGAGAATAAAGAAAGTGGCCTCCGTCAGCGGCAGACCTTCTTGTTTTGTGCTTTGTTTATCGGTCATTTGTTGTTTCTTTGGTATGCCGTTCGTTTTATTGTGCCGTAAGGGCAAGATAATGAAGTTTTTCAAATAAGGGCGGAGAAAGAACCCCCTCCTCAATCCTCCCCCGCAAGCGAGGGAGGAAGCCAATGCGGGAGGGTCACAGACCCTCCCCTACGAGGGAACTCCGTGCTAAATAGTAAAAGATCATTATCTTGCCCACAAAAACATACTCAGATTTAAAAGTGAAAAAATCATCCGATTGCCCATTCAAGGATATTACCCGATTGAGTCTGCTTTAGGTCATGATATCTTGACGGCGGAACAGCCAGACGGTCAAGCCGATTAGGCCGACAACCCATATGGCTAAGATAATAAACGATGTGGCGGCGGGCATCGGGTCAAGATATTGGCTGACGCTGCCCATTAATGTGAAAGCTGTGCCGCTGGTTGCCCATGAACTGATATTGGACAGATTATAGCCGGGTGTATATTGATACAGTCTGACGATACCGGGGGTGTTCAAGATGCCGCCCAGCATAATTAGTACCAGCAGGATGGCTTGTTCACCGAGTGTGCAGGCTGCGCCGAAGCCGACTGCGCCTAAGATCGAGCGGGTGAGAATGGCTCCTAGTGAGGCGAAACAGGCCGAGATTAATCCTGAGGTTATGGCGACGAAAGCTTGCAGCGCGAAACTGTTGGCAAAGTCGCCGAGGGTTTCGTTCGGTGCGGTGAGGTTATAGGGCGCACCTGTCACCTTCACGACGAGGCCGCTGATGACTCCGGCTAACAGGCAGGTCGCCAAAAATGCGATCAGGAGCATGAAGCTCATGGTGAAGAACTTTATCAGAATGTAGGTTGTCCGGCGGCGGCGCGGCAGCAAATTCTTCCACATGCTGCGCTGGTACTCTCCGGCAAAGATATCTGCAGCAAATGCGACTAAGATCATCCGTGTGATGATGGAGTTGATCACCGTCCAAGGCAGCAGCGTTTGCATGCTCCAAGTGGGCGGCGCATTGTTGACTTGTGCGCGGAACTGCTCTGAAGCGAAGGCCGGAATCAGCGCTAATAAAAGGAAGGTGGTGACACCAACCGGAAACAACCAGACGGTAAAGCTCGCCATAAAGCGGTTACCGTTGATTTTCATCCATTCGGCGCGGAATAACTCAATCATTGTGGTCTGCCTCCTGCGTGACGGCCAAGAAATACTCTTCGAGGGACTGCCGCTGCGCTGCGACTTCGTAAATATTGATGTTGTTTTCGACCAGCTTGCGAATGATGGCCGGAACATCATTGCGCGTGGCTTCGAGGGTGATATGTACACCGCCGTTGACATGCAGCGTCCAATGAGGACTGAGAATGGCCTGCGCTTGATCGAGCGGCGAGGCTTCGACCACCAAACGGGACTGTTCGCTGAGCAAAGCGCTGACCATGCCTTCGCGCACCAGTTTGCCCTTGTTGATGATGGCGACCCGATCACAGACTTGTTCGATCTCATTCAGCATGTGACTGGATAGGAATACCGTCTTGCCGTGTTTATCCGCTAATTCACGGATGAAGAGGCGCATCTCTTGAATACCTGCGGGATCAAGGCCATTAGTGGGTTCGTCTAAAATGATCAGATCAGGGTCGCTCAACAATGTCGCTGCCAGCCCTAAGCGCTGCTTCATGCCTGTAGAATAACCTTTGGTCTTTCGGTCAGCACGATCCGCCATGCCGACCTGTTCAAGAACGGACTGGATACGGGCTGCATCGTAATAGCCGCCGCTCCGTGCCAGCACTTCCAGATTTTTGCGTCCGGTCAAATAAGGGTAGAAGGTCGCACCTTCGACTAGTGCTCCCACCCGCCGTAGGATAGCTGGATTGCGCTTCACCGATTCACCGAACAGCGTCACTTCGCCGCTGGTGGGACGGATTAAATCCAGCAGCATGCGAATGGTTGTCGTTTTGCCCGCCCCATTCGGCCCTAAAAATCCGTAGACCTGTCCAGATTGCACTTCCAAATCCAGATTTTGCACGGCTTTGACCTGCCGTTTGCCACGCCCGAACTGCTTATGCAGTCCACTCACGCGGATTGCCGCTGTCCTATCGACCATATCATTGACCTCATATGTCGTGTTGCTATATGTCGTTACTCGACATATCGTATGACGACTCATGAGCGTCTGTCAATCCATTTTTACAAAATTCATCCTAAAGACCGAGAATATCCACCTTTTACTTTGCTGTCACAGCCGTTAACCTTACGCGACTTTGCAGCTCAAATTTAAGGAAAACGCTTTTGATCCCAGCCATCATCAGCACCTTCTCACTGGCCTTTTTCTACTTTATTGCGGCTATTCCGGCGGGCGCAGCGTTGCAGCTCCCGATCTGGATTGCGGCGCTGACTGCCGGAATTAGCTATACGGCGGGCGTGGTGGTTGTAGTATTAATTGGCGCACCGCTGCGGGAACGGCTGACGAAACGCTTCAACATCAGCACGACGCATGATTCTAAGAAACTGATCTGGCGCGTATGGGATCGCTATGGATTGATCGGTTTGTCGCTGCTGGCTCCGGTGACGCTCGGCGCACAGATCGGGGCGCTGGTGGGGTTGTCATTGGGAGTCAAGCCACGTTCACTGATCATCGGGATGGCTCTGGGCGTGGCAGTATGGTGCATCGGTATCGGTGCGACGGTGGCGCTTGGTTTGCAGGTGGTGCGCCCAACGTAAGTCGATTCGCTCTGTTTACAAAATCCTCCTATATTGGAATACACACTGTAATCTCGGAAGTATTACTCAGGGGGATTTATGTTACGACGCCTGTTTCTCACAGTCTTCAGTCTTTTGTGTACGGTTGCGATTGTCCATGCGCAGGCCGTTGAGTGTCCGGCGGCGGTTGAAACGGCGCTCAAATCGGTGGCGGACTTGTGTCATCCCTTGAGCCGTAATGCAGCCTGCTACGGCGCGAAAACAGTGGACAGTGTCACGTTTGATAGTCCGCGTCCGGCCAATTTCTTCGCTTCTCCCGGTGATCGCTCGGAACTGTTGAAACTGCGCGAAATCCATCCACAGCCGCTCAGCAAGACGGATAACAGCTTTGGCGTGGCGCTGCTGAACGTGCAGGCCAACGTCCCGAACACCCTGCCGGGGCAAGCGGTGATCTTCATGCTGATGGGGGATGCCAAGCTGACTAATGAAGTGCCGGTCGATAGCAAGCAGCAAAGCGCGTTCCAATCCTTCTATTTCCTACCGGGGCCGGGCAAGAAAGATTGCTACGAAGCCGAGCCAATCTTAACCATCCAAACACCGGGGAACATCACCGTTAACATGATGTTCAATGGTGTGGATACCGAGTTCAGCCCGGGGACTCTGCTGACGATTACCCCTACGGTATGCACTATCCACCGTGGGAATATCATCCAGCGGGTGGGCACGGATCAGGCATCTCTGCTGGCGAACCAGACTGTCGATATTCATATCGAATCCGACGGGAAAGTGGTGGTTGATGATTTACGGAACATCAGCCAAGACGAGTACCAACGCGGGTTAGAGCTGCAATCGACGTTGAATCAAGTTGCGGTGGCGAACGGCTGGGGTGAACAATTGATTACACCACCCCGTGCTTACGGCGAAGAACCCGGCAGCACAACGACTTCTGAAGCGACAGCAGAATCCCCTGAGGCGCCAGTGGTTCCAACAGCGGCTGCTAACGAGCAGTCGATATGTGTGGAGAAGCATACTGTGCTGCGTGGCGATACGCTGCGCAAGATCGCGGAGCGGTATCACACGACGATTCAGGCGATTGTGGACGCGAACAAGATTACCAATCCCAATTTGATCCTGCCGGGACAGATTTTGTGTATTCCGGGGCCGACTGGTGGCTAGTTAAGGGGTCAGTTCGGTTATTACCTCCTCACGTCTGAAGTAATGGTTATATGAGAGCAATCTAAAAGTTTGTTCTCATATAGCCGAGTTCGTTCCCTAGATGCCATTAAACCTCGTTAAAATGAATACCTATCTCAATCCAATTGGCTCTTTGATAACGATACAGAAATAACAGAGTCTAGAGAGGTGGGCTTAGCATGAACCGAACTCGTAAAATCATCTTAGCTGTAATCGGTATTGGCATTGTGGGTTTCGTCATTTTGCAAATCTTTCCTGCGGGCATCATCAGCGCGGATTTTGCCCATCCGGGTAATCCACCCGTGACGTATACCATCAACTGGGATACGCCGGAGACGGAAAAGCTGGCACGAACGGCCTGTTTTGACTGCCACAGCAACGAAACCAAGTATCCGTGGTATTCGAGCATCGCGCCGGTGGCATGGTTGGTCAACCACGACATCAATGAGGGGCGGCGTAAGATGAATTTCTCGGAAGGCACGCACCTGTTTTCTGATGACATGGAAGAACAGATTGAAAAAGGCGAAATGCCAAAGTCCGTTTATTTACCGATGCATCCTGAAGCCAATCTGACTGCGGAGCAAAAACAGCAGCTGATTAAAGGGTTGATCGCGACGTTTGGTGAAGTCGATTTCAACGGCTAAACGATACACAGAATACGCATTGTTAAAGAGGTCGCTCCGGCGGCCTTTTTGATTAGGTAATTCTCAAAATTCTCAACTCTGTGCACATTTTGCATATTTTGCATTTTATCCGCCGAAATGGCAGGCGGGAACGAGGGAGCGAGGCGCTGAATTGACATTTTATGTCGGCGGGAAAGTCGGCTGATGCCACCGAATTGGCGCATTTGCAGCGGATGGCTCCCGTATTGCCACCGCCATGCAATTTGTGCACTGCCGCTGCTTAAAATGCAAAACCATTTTTACACGAAGATGCAAAGAAAAAAGAGAAACCAAAGTCATGCAGCACAAAGTCACCATGAAAAATGAGGATACACTCTCATTATAGAACAAAAGTTCAAATATTGCAAGCGAATTTGGTTCGAGTTTACAAACCAATGTGGATTTGCAGCGTATGAAACTATCCACTTTATGCTTGGAATGCATTCGAGCCAAGATCGGATTTACATTAGTGGATTTGTAATAGAGTGTTACATTTGTCACATAGACGGCGAGATTTACCTGTGACATAACAGTAGAAGTGCATTGTTATAACGAGGTGAAATCGGTATGTCCCGCCGTGTTCGTATCATCATTCTCAGCATCGTCGGAATATTGGTGGTGGGGTTTATTGCTCTACAACTGATCCCCATCGCAAGTATTTATCCCCCATCCGCTCCACCCGGTAATCCGCCCGTCACCAAGACCATCAACTGGGATTCGCCTCAAACTGAAGCGCTGGCGCGGGCCGCGTGTTTTGACTGCCACAGCAATGAAACCAAGTATCCGTGGTACTCGACCATTGCACCTGTGTCGTGGTTGGTCAATGAAGATATTAATAAGGGGCGGCGAGAATTGAACTTCTCGACCGGACGGCATATTGAAGGCGATGAAATGGTTGAACAGATCGAACGCGGGAAGATGCCACCTGACATTTATCTGCCGCTGCATCCAGACGCGAATTTAACCGCTGAGCAAAAGCAGCAGTTGATTAAGGGGTTGCAGGCGACATTCGGCGGTTAGTAAACGCGAGGCAAGATCAGGGCGTTTTACAAATTAGGGTGGGGAAAGAACCCCTACCCCGTAAACGAGTTCATTACACTACAGTTTTGTGGTTTCTGGCTCAAATCCTCACCCCCTAGCCCCCTCTCCATTTCATGGCAGAGGGGGAATCCAGAGGTTTTCAAAAAGTGTCGCCTCCTGAACGCAAACGAGGGAGGGAACCATACGGGCAAGATCAGATGTTTAACAAATTAGGGCGGAGAAAGAAATCCCATCCTGACCCTTCATCACCACGTTCGCAGGTTCACTCCGCTGATAGCGAACAAGAACCCCCTCCTCAATCCTCCCCCGCAAGCGAGGGAGGAAGTAAATGCGGGCAAGATATATCTTGCCTCTACGAAAATCGTTGTGAAATGATCCGTTTATTAGGGAATTGGATGACGGACACGGTATGCCGTGCCTCATCGACTGGTAGGTAGGCGGCGGAGGCAGGCCTCCGCCCTACGAAATACACCAGTTTGTCTAAATAACTTCAGACCTCAACATTAGAAACTTGTCAATTCGCTAGCGCAACGATGTGCAACAGAGTTATCTTGATTGATGGTTTCCCTTTTTGAACCAACTTTCAAGAAAATAACTTACACTAAGGAAGGCAAGTTCATGTTTGTTCGGGGCCGATCTTATCTCTATTCGTGCGTCTTGGTCGGGTTCACTCTTCTCATGATAGGCTGTACACCAAAAGCCACACCCACAGCTACCTCAACACCCACTAATACCGCGACCGCCACTTTAACACAAACTGCTACCAACACCGCAACCGACACCAACACGCCAACATCAACAGCCACCCATACGGCTACAGCAACCGACACCAACACACCGACCAACACTGTGACCGCAACCCATACGGCGACGGCAACCGACACGGCTACAGCTACAGCCACATCCACGCCCACCGTCACACCAACTATCACTCCGACGGTTACACCGACGCCGACACCAACTGCCTCGGCACCCACGAGCGTGGAAAACTCGCTTAACCAATTGGGCGTGAATACCAATGCCGGACAGCGTATCGACGAAAAGCGCCGTGTGCTGCCCGCGAGCTACAGTCCTTTCGGTTCAACCTATGCGCTCAACAAGAAAGATGAACTGATGGTGGTTGGCATTCCATTAGCCAACCGGAGCGATAAGGCCACACTGATCGAGGATTTGACCGGCGCATCCGGCACGGCCAATCCGACGGTATTGACGAGTTTTCCGGCGGCTTCTGCTCCGTGGTCAGTGATGACGGCTGCGGCCAGCGCACCGAATCCGCAAGTCCAACGGGCGGCAGCCGCAGGCGATATTGATGGGGACGGTTTCGAAGAGACGATTGTCGTCAGCATCCGGCAGGGAAACGGTTTCATCCGTGTGATTGATGACAAGGGCGCAAAATTCGCTTCAAGCGAAGTGCCTTTGCCGATTGGTGGAACAAACCCCTCCGATATCGCGATTGCGGCTGGCGATTTGAATGGGGATGGCAAAGCGGAAATCGCGGTGGCGATCTCGGCAAGTGACCAGATCATCGTTGATTTCTACAAATTTAATGGCCTCAATCTGACCACGATGTTCCTGATGAATGAGCAAACCTATCCGGCGCTGGGCGGAATCAACTACGCATCGGTGAAGATGGGCAATATTGATTATGACAACGGATTGGAAACGGTCGTGGTGATGAACACCCTGAACCGTACCAATACGGTCGATACAGGCACGGCTCGCTATTCCATTCTGGACGATTACGGCGACAGTCGTACCGGACTCGAAATTAAGAAAGGCATCGTCAGCGTCGTGAGCAGCGGCGTCACCAAGAACGCTGTGGTGGCAGACGCGGCTATCGGCGATATCGATGGGGATAACATCGGGGAGATCGTCTTCGCTGGCCTCGGCAACTTCACCGAGCCGGGTTCCTGCCAAGCCAACGATTATCTGATGATGTCATTGGACGACGCGACCAACAGCTTCAAAGACCTTGGTACGGCCATCAAGAACTACCGCAATACGAACTGTCAGGACGAGAATCCCAACCCGATCCGGTACGTGTATGTGAATACGCTGGATATTGATGGCGACCAATTCGCTGAAGTTCAAGTGAACCAGTTTATCTTCGAGGATTGGCGCGGCGGCGCATGGAAGCCGCTGGCGTTCAAGGACGGGCGCGCTTCGCAGATTGAAGATTCGGCGCTGATCACCAGCCCCGGTGGCAACCAGAAGTGGATTGGACGGAACACATTTAGTATGGCGGTGGGTGATGTAACGGGCGACGGGCGTGAAGACGTGATCACCTATACGCAGGCCGGTGGTCAGAGTGTCAACGTGTACGGGGCGAGCCAAACCGCGACCAACGGCGGTATCGGGCGATTGGTGTCATTCAACGTCCAATTTACGAACAGTGAACAGGCGCTCAACCCGATCCTGCTGCCGGTCAACGTGGACAATGACACGCCACTGTTGAGCTATGACACGGGCAGCTACCAACTGGTGTTCACCGCGCCAATCATTATCGCAGCCATCGCCGCGCCGCCCTGTTATGATCCCAACGGCACGGTGAAACAAATCACGGATGCCTGCACGACCTCATTCGGTCAATCGACCAGCACCACGACCACCAACGAGCAAACGGTCACGGTGCGGGCCAGCGTCAGCATCGGCTTTAGTTTTGAGGAACGGGTTTTCACGCAGAGCGCACTGGAGATTAAGGGAACGCTATCCACTGCTGTGTCGAAGATTCAGAGCCAATCCTATTCGCTGGAAAAAGGTGTCCTCTTCACTACAGGCCCGATGGAAGACTCGGTGATCTTTACCACCGTGCCGCTGGATCGCTACACGTATACGATTGTGTCGCATCCTGATCCCAAGATGATCGGCCAGAAGGTGTTTATCAACCTGCCGCGTGATCCGATCACAACGATTGTCGAGCGTGATTTCTACAACACGCATGTGACCGATGGCAGCCTGAAGATTGATAACGCCATTTTCCAGCACACGGTTGGCGATCCGCACAGCTATCCGTCACTGGCCGACGAGATTAATATGAAGAATGGCCATTCCGGTCACTTCCTTGAGAACGGGCCGCGCGCGGTCGGGCAGGGTACAGGCAACATACAGGTGTTCATGAACGTCGGGAATACGCTGAGCAAGGGGCACGTCTTAGCCGTGGATTATGACCTGTCGGTGGACGGGACGTTCGGGACGGTGCTGGCAGGGTTCAGCGTCGGCGCGGGTACGGAAAATGCCCTGAGCATCGAAAGCGGGAATAACACCCAGTACATCGGGACGATTGGTAACCTCGACGCGAAGAGTTTCGGCGGCAACAGCTACAAATACGGGATGTACACCTATGTGTACAAGAGTCCGAGCAATGGGCAAGAGTTCCAAGTGATTGATTACTGGGTGGAGTAAGAAAAAATAGGGGTGAGTTTGTGGCCCTCAGTCTCCTCACCCCTTCATCCATTACCCCACCCCCCAGCCCCTCCCCAAAACACAGGGAGGGGAGGGAGACGAGAAAGAGAGGCACCGGGCAACCTGTGTCTCTTTTTTTAGTGATAAGGTTCAAGCCCGCTTTCGATGAGAGCGGGTTCGTTATTTTCTGCGCCAAACAGTGCTTCCTGTAAAAGAAAGGTTCCCGCGTAAAACTTTGCGCGGGGCAGCATGATTTCGAGTTCAGGGTAGCGGCTGAACATGCGGCGGGCGAAGGCTTCTCCCCGTCCACGCCAGCCATAAACGGCGGCGAGATCAACCGCCGCATCCCCTAAGCCTGCCGAACCAAAATCAATGACGCCGGTGAAGCGTCTCTGCGCGGCATCAAACAGAATATTGCCTGTACCAAAATCGCCATGTCGCAAAACGGGGGTGTAAGCAAAGTGCTGTGCCTCTGCCAGATACGGCTCAAAGTGATGGATGACCTGTTCACGACCCGCAGCGCTCATCAACGGGAACAACTTCTCGCGGATACGGCTGTACAGGTCTGCCCAATCGTCGCGACCATCGCTGACAACCCGGGGAATTTGAGGCGACGCGATACCATGCAAGGCTTTGAGGAAATCGGCCAGTTGATCAGCCAAGCGCTGGCCGGTCAGGCTGTCGTAAGTGGCTTCCAAGGTGTAGATGTTGATGGGGTCTCCGGCAATCAGCGGATAACCGACAAAGGATTGATGGAAATCGGACGTGTTTAAGTGGGCATAAATGGGATGGGGTGTGGGCAGCGGCAGTTTACCGTGAATGGCCTGCAGAATAGCGGTTTCATTGGTCAGTGCTTGGAACGCTTCGAGGTAACGGGGAAAGCGGAACAGCAATGCGCCATTCACGCTGAGGATGTCGTTGTTTTGTCCGCCTGTACGGTATTCGGCGGATTGGATCGCGAGATCGGGATAGACGCTGCGAATGGCCGCGAGGCAGGCTTCACGCTGGCTCATCCCGTATAACCCTGCATGATCTGCACCAACTGGCGGGCGCGGTGCTGGAATGTGTGTTCCTTGAGTACGCGTTCACGGGCGGCGGTGCCGATGGCTTGACGTTCGGTGTCGTGGGCGAGCAGATAGCGGTAACGGTCAACGGCTTCTTCACGGGAGTTGACCACAAATAACTCTTTGCCGGGTTCAAACCATTCCTCAATGCCCAAGTAGGGATTGGAGACGATACAGCAGCCCATACTGGCGAGTTCGAAGGGGCGTGAGGACGACGAGGCATAG
Organism: Aggregatilineales bacterium; assembly: GCA_044226855.1. GTDB lineage: Bacteria > Chloroflexota > Anaerolineae > Aggregatilineales > Phototrophicaceae > CFX2. The sequence goes on along the minus strand of JBGAGF010000031.1, from coordinate 32,804 downwards.
ACGCTGGCGTGGGCTTGGCGGGTGATGCATAGGTTGAGCTTGCTGCGGCAGGCATATTCGCGCAGTTTGCTAAAGCTGAGATAGGGCAGCAGTTGAGTGCGTCCCAAGTCACCGAGCTTGGTGCCGCGCGCGGCGAAATGGGCGTCGCTGATCTGGCGTGAGGGTTCGGCCAGCATGTCCTCGACCCACTGCCAGCGGTATTCGCGACCATGTCCATAAAAGAGCACGTCGATGTCCTGCGAGGGAACGGCAATCGGGCTGAAGACATCGGGATCAGCGCCGTAATAGACAGTGTGGACGGCTTTCGCACCGAGGGCCTTGAGCGCGTCTTCGCCGCCCTTGCTGTTGCTGATGATGGCAGTGTATTCGGCGGGGTCCGCACCTTGATAGATGCGGAAGCCGCTGGCAAAGCCGCTCATGCTGGGTAGGCTGGCGGGCATGTCGCCATCGTAATAGAAGACCGGCTTGTGGTGCTTGCGCTGGATTTCGGATGCCACCCCGACGAGATGATTGAGCGGCGCGGTCAGGATGAGCACGGCGTCGATGTCGGGCTGTTGGGTCAGCAGCGTATCGAGATGGCGTGCCCAAATGGGGGTGATGAAGGTTTTCACGGTCTGGCGTACCAGCTTATCCGAGGCGGATTCGCTATCGGTGGTCTGTGAGGCGGGTGACGAGGGCGTACGGCCGTGCGCCCCTACAGGTAATTTTCGTGTCGCATCACGCAGCCGTTTGAAGGTGTCGCCCTGCCATTGGGCGGGATTGGGGGCGGCACGCCACCAGAGGGATTCAATCGCTGGCCCCTGATAGGGTGTGGCGATGACATCCACGCCGATTTCGTAGAGCGCTTTCAGGAGCTGCCACCATGCGGGCGTGGCGCTGAAGGGCTGGGTGAGATCGAGTGAGGCACAGACGACAAGTAGTTTCATGGGTGTAAAAAGCGGATTTCCTTACCCTAGCCCTCATCAATTACCCCACCCCCAGCCCTCCCCATAAAACAGGGAGGGGAGAAGATTCATTAGATGAGGCGTAAGCGAGGAAGGGAAACATTTTTAGGCGATTTTTGATTTAGCAGTGAGTATAAGGTTAAAGGTGAAAAGACGGTAGTCTGGCCTGAAAGTGCGACCTATTTCCGTATGCTTCTTTACCTTGGCGTAGGGTAAGCGTCAGGTCGTAGGGCATCCGTAAGGCGTGCATCGATCACGCATGGTGTCTGCATCAGCCGCGCAACCAGTAACCGACGCGCCTCCCGTCGTATTGTAGAGACATCAACGAACGACAATACAAATACACAGGAGAACAACAAGATCATGCGTAAGGTTATCGGAATTCTGATGCTGGTGATGGCAGTGGTGAGCGCGGGCATTATCTCAGTCGGTGCTCAAGATGACGCGACCTCGGTTCTGCGCGATGCATGCCCGAACAAAGACGGCGCTTATTACAAGGCGGGACTGTTCCCACGCTACGAATATCGCAACAAGCGGTTGGTGCTGGTCAGTTGGAATACCGGCAAGACGGTTCAGGAAGTTGAAACCTCATTGGATGCCTCGCACCTGAACGTGATGAACTGGTCGCCGGACTGCCATTATATGGCGGCTGCGCTGGGCGAATTTGGGGCTACCAGCACCGTGATTTGGGATATGACGAGCGGTCAACGGATGGGTTCATTCGCGAATGCGGGAATGCGCTGGAGTCCGGACGGCACGCAGGCGATTGTCAGCAACGGTGAGGGATTGGCTTTGTGGACGGTCGGGCAGGACAAGGCGATTAAGCTGACCGATTTCCGTGGTGACGATTACATCAGCCGTTGGGACACCGACCATCATGAAGTGTGGCTGCTGCCGACCAGCTATTACTACTCGGCTCCGGGCGTCACGGTATACAGCAGCACGACGGGCGAAAAGGTCGGTTACTATGACAACCCTGCCGGACAAAACGCGCAAATCGGTTTCACGCTCTCAGCTGATGGCAGCAATGTGATTGTCTACACCGTACGCTTGCAGAGTGAAAACAGCGCGGGAGTCACCGTCTGGGAACGCGGCACCCAGAACAACGTGCAGGTTAACGCCAACACTGATGCCACCAGCTACGCCGAACGCATCGCAATCAGCCCGGATGGCCGGTACTTGGTCATCGGTGGTAACAACCTGCGGGTGTGGGATCTGCAAAACCTGCCCGCCAAGCTGAGCGACCGTAAGCCGGTGGTCTACGCCGGATCAGACGCCAAGATCACCGCCGTGCAGTTCGTCAATAACAGCATTGTTCAGACAACCAGCACCGAAGGCTCTGCACAGTGGGATGTAGCGAGTGGGAACGTGGTCACCAACATCGTCAGCCGGTAAAGTGAATTGATTGACACAGCAGACGCACATCCATGGGGGTGTGCGTTTGTGATTCTAGACAGAGAGTCCATTTATAATGAGGTTAGAGGTCATTTGAAAAGGTTGATGCATTCCATACAGGGCGGGTCAAAGACCGCGCCCCTACGGGAAATGATCTTTTTTCAAACGGTTTCTGAGAAATTACATTCGCTAATACTCGATGCACAGCCTCGAAAAGATTACCTGACACCGAGCTTCAACACTGCCGTAAAGTGACATCCGTGAGCAACAAGAAAACTGTATTCCTGACCGGCGCTTCCGGCCATATGGGGCATGCCGGACTCCAAGAACTTCTGAAAAAACGCAACCGTTTCAATATTGTGCTGCTGGTGCTGCCAACCGAACGCGACAAGAAAATGATGTCGGCTTATGAACATGAAGCAGGCGTCAAAATCGTTTGGGGTGACCTGACCCGGTATGCCGATGTGTTGGAGTGCGTCACGGGCGCGGATTACGTGCTGCATGTGGGCGGTCTGGTTTCCCCGCTGGCCGATTATCAGCCCGAACTGACGACCAAGGTCAACATCGGTGCGATTAAGAACATCATTCGGGCGATTAAGGCACAGCCGGAACCCGATGAAATCAAATTGGTGTTCATCGGGTCGGTGGCGCAAACCGGTGATCGCAATCCGCCGATTCATTGGGGGCGCGTTGGTGATCCCATCAAGATCAGCACCTATGACCATTATGCGCTGACCAAGACGATTGCCGAACGTGAAGTGATCGAATCAGGGCTGAAATACTGGGTATCCTTGCGACAAACGGGCATCGCCTACGGGACGATTGCCAACGCGCTTGACCCGATTATGTTTCACCAACCGCTGAACGGCGTGTTTGAGTGGGTGACGGTCGGGGATTCGGGCAGGCTTCTGGCGAACGTGTGCGAGGCGGATGTTCCGGAAACATTCTGGCGCAATATCTATAACATCGGTGGTGGCAGCCGCTTCCGAACGACCAACTACGCGTTTTTACAGCGAAGTTTCGCGGCGCTGGGGATTGCGGATTTTCGCCAGTATTTTGAACCGCGCTGGTTCGCCCTGAAGAACTTTCACGGGCAGTGGTACGAGGACTCGGATGTGCTGGAGAGTTATCTCCACTTTCGGAGAGAGTCACTTGAGGATTTCTTTGCGGATTTGAAAGGGCACGCGCCGCTCTATGCCCGCTTGGCGAACTGGATACCATCCACGATTGTGCGCAAACTGGTCTTCGAACCAATCGCAAAACGCGAAATGGGTACGCTGCATTGGATTGAGCATGACGAGAACGACAAGATCGCGGCCTATTTCGGCTGCCGTGATTTATGGGAGCGCATCCCCGATTGGGATTCGTTCGAGTTGATGACGCCGCCTGACCAACCGCAGCGGCTTGATCATGGATATGACGAAAGCAAACCGCTCACCGAGCTGGGCATCGGCGATATGAAACAGGCGGCGGCCTTTCGGGGTGGTGAATGTCTATCCTGTGTCATGGACACAGGCGATTTATCAACAGCGCTTCACTGGCGCTGTGCATTCGGGCACACCTTTGAAGCCAGCCCGACGCTCGTATTGCTGGGCGGCCACTGGTGTCCTGAGTGTTTGGTTTCGGGGTGCGATCCGCTGGAAATCGCCCAAAAGAATCCGTTCTTTGCGCAAGTCGTGTGTTGAAGCAATTTACAATCGCCGCTGAAACTCGAACCTCAATTACCTCAAGCGCATCCACTCTGGATGCACTTTTTAATTCCGGCTGCGAAATAAAAAGTCGTTATAATGAATGTGATCAGCATTGTGGAGGATAACCGATGGACAAACCTTTACTGGAAAACGAGATTTTGACTGTGGTGCATCGTTTGAATGCTGAAGATCAACAGAAAGTCCTCGACTTCGCCCGCAATTTACCCGCCAGCAGTCGTCCGCGCGGTGTGCCATCGAGCAGTCTGCTTAAATTTGGTGGGTTGTTCCCCAAAGAAGATTGGGACGAAATCATGAGTGCGATTGAAGAGGATTGTGAGCGAATTGACTACGATGAATGGTAAATTGCTTGACACAAATGCTGCTAGCGCCATTATTGATAAAGATGAAGCAATGCAGAAATGGCTTCGACAAGATCATGAGGCGTTTATTCCAGCAATTGTTATTGGAGAACTGTATTTCGGTGTTTACAAATCCACACGCGTTGAGGCTAATCTAGCGCGTGTGGAAGACTTTGTTATGGGCAACAGCATTTTGCACTGTGATGTTGAAACAGGCAAGGTGTATGGACAGATTAAGCAGCAACTCAAGGTCAAGGGCCGTCCAATCCCGGAGAATGATATTTGGATTGCTGCCATTGCCATTCAATATGGATTGGCATTAATTACTCGCGACGCTCACTTCAATGTTATTGATAACCTGATTGTCGAAAGTTGGTAGATAATTTTCTGGTAATTAAGATTCAACAAAAAAGCCATCCCGATGAAGATGGCTTTTTGATTGGGTGACAACAAATCGTTACTGCTTCCAGAACGCTTCGCTCAGATATTTATAGGCGTTGTCGGGGAAGAGCGTCACGATGAGGGCGTCTTCACCGGTTTGGGCGATTTCTTCGGCAACTTGGAGCGTGCCGACCATCGCGGCGGCCGCACTGATGCCCACCAGATAACCCTCTTCGCGGGCGAGGCGGCGTGCCATCTCGTAGGTGGCTTCGGTGCTGATGCCCAAGTTGCGGTCAGGAAAGAACTCGTCATAAATACCGGGTTTGATGGCGGTAGGCATGTGCTTCCAGCCTTCGACACCATGAAAGGGCGAATCCGGCTGCAGCGATATGACCTGTATTTCCGAGTTGTAGTCCTTCAGTCGGCGGCCCGTGCCCATCAGCGTGCCGCTGGTGCCAAGTCCGGCTACGAAGTGAGTTACGCTGCCGTGCGTCTGCTTCCAGATTTCGACGCCGGTGCTGTTGTAATGCGCTTGCCAGTTAGCGGGATTGTTGTACTGGTCGGCGTAGAAATATTTGTCGGGTTCGGCAGCGGCCAGAGCACGCACACCGCGAATGGCACCATCCGAACCTTCCAGCGGATCGGTGTAGACAATATCGACGCCGTAAGCCGTCAGGATGGCGGTACGTTCAGGGCTGACGTTCCCCGGCAGGAACAGCTTGACTTTGTAGCCCTTGGCTGCACCGATCATGGCGTAAGCGATGCCGGTGTTGCCGCTGGTACTGTCCAGCAGAATTTTGTCATGAGTCAGCGCACCACTGCGGATGGCTTCGCGCACGATGTTGGAGGCGGCACGGTCTTTGACGCTGCCACCGGGGTTCATCCACTCGGCTTTGGCATACACCCGCACGTTGTCCGGCAGATGGGCGGTCAGTTTACGAAAACTTAGCAGCGGCGTATTGCCGATTAGGCTGTCGATATTTCGGGCATCAACGTGGGAAATGGTGTGAATATCCAGTTGGGGTAAGGCCATTTTCGTCTCTAGTCCTCGGCTAATGGTCGATAGTCAGTCTGATCTGGCAATGATGGGAGTAACAAAAAAGCCAACCGCAAATAAAAAGCGTGACGCTGCCCACATTGGGACGCGCCACGCTTCATCAGTTGCTGTTGGCTTTTGGGTATGCCAGTTTAGTTTAGATCAGCGTCTGAAGGTGGTTAACGTCCCCGCTTCAGACAACAACACGCGCAAACGAACATGATAATTCTCGATTGGTTTCTTTTGTAAAGTTAGTCTAGCCTAGTCAAAAACGAATGTCAATCACTTCCTACAGTTTATAGACAAGCCGCCGATGACCGATCTTACTCGATAGCCGGAAGCTGAATCGTAATGGTGGTGCCTTCTCCGGGCTGGCTTTGGGCGTCAATCTGACCGCCGTGCAAGGTAATCACGCGGCTGGCGGTGGCGAGGCCTGTGCCGAATCCGGCGGTGCTGCGGGCTTTATCCACCCGATAAAACACATCGAAGATATGCGGCAGATGTTCGGGGTCAATGCCGATGCCGGTGTCTTGAACTGTGATGATGATCTGTGAATCCTGCTGGCGGGTCGTGATGGTTACGCGGCCACTGGTAGGCGTATAGCGAACCGCATTGTGGACAATCGCTTGGACAGCCTGTGTTAGATAGGTCGTTTCGGCATTTACTATCAACGGCTGCGGCGCGAGGTCGAGTTCAATCTGGAGGTTCTTCGCGGCCGCCTCCTCACGGACGTTTTGTTGAACGTTGGTGATTAAAGTGTTGATGTTGAGCGGATCGAGCGTCAGCTCAGTATTGGCGTTAACCCGCACCACATTCAGCAGCGCTTCCACTAGCAGGCTAATGCGGTTGGCTTGATCATCAATCTGGGTTACCTTTTCGGCACGTTTGGCGCTGTCCTCGGTGCGGTTGATAATAAAGGTTGAGTTCTTGATGATCGACAGCGGTGTGCGGAATTCATGCGAAGCGGACTCGATAAACGCCGACAACGCGTTCAGCCGCTCGCGTTCCAGTTCGAAATGACGGGCACGGGCTTCGGCCAAGCGCTGCTCGGTGACATCCCGCAGGATGATCAATTTGCCGACCAGTTCGAGGTCACGGGTGATCGGCGAGATGGTCAGATCAAAGTAGCGTTTTTCATCGCCTGTTTGGAACTCAATCGCCTGATGATTGGCATAATGATCCAGCAGCGAGGGGAAGCTGTGTTCAAAGTCATTGAAAACCTCGAACACATTCTTTTCGATGATGTCCCGCGCGGATTGACGGGCCAAGGCTGCGGCGCTGGGATTAACATCCACGATCCGGTTTTCGCGATCGACGATGACGATGGCGTCATCCATGTGCTCAAAGGCGGCTTCGCGAGCAACCGGCAGCAGTTCAAACAGACGGTAACGAAAGAGCGCCCAGAACAGAACCGGCGTCGAGAAGTTGAAGATGATGGGCGTGATGAAATAGCGCACCTCCATGAACAGCGTGTTGATGATATTGGCCGCGAACGGCAGGACCAGCCCGACTGTCAGGAGGAGGATGCGCATTCGGTAGGTGCGATGGCGCATGCGCGTAAACTGGCGAACCAGCAGCACCACCGCATAGATTACGAGGGCGTAGCTGTAGGAAAGGTGAATAATCGACCAGAAGCCGAAGCGGTTGATCCAGCCGGTGTAATCCAAGCCGGAACGGACGAACTGCACATCGTAGATATAAATCTGCTGGGAAGCACTGGTCAGGCTGAGCAGCGCCGTGATGGCCGGAACGATGAACCAGAGCAGCAGTCGCCCCCGCCGTATCAAGGCAGGGCTTTGCGTGGTTTGAGCGACCGTGACCAGAATTGCAGGCGGCAAAAAGGGAATCAGGGCGAGCATCAAGGTGAGCCAGAAGCGGGCGGCGTAATAATCGCGGCTGATGACCACGAGGGCAGCCGTCGCGCACCAACCCGCGATCACAGCCATGACCAAGGTGAAGCTGGCCGCGCCCGGTATTGTGCGCCTTCGCCACGCAAACAGGCCCATATAACCGGCGATCAGCATCGGCAGGAGCAGCAGAACCGCGTTCAATAAACCCGCTGAACTCATGACACAAGCTCACTCAAGCGTTGAAAACCGATTTGATGATTATAGCCTTACATACGGGCACCCGCAGGCTTAAGACTTCGTCTCCCCCATCTTATGAAGGTGTTGTAATCTAAAGAAATAGTGCTTATTGGAAGAGGAGGTTATGGTGAAGCGCCGAAATCGGATTTTGATTGGTTTAGTGGTGTTCTTTGTGCTCTTAATCGCTGTCGGTTACGTCGCGGGGGGCGTAATCGTTTACAACAAAATTTCGGTGGTCGAAGCGCAGTGCAAACATTATAAGACGGATGATTGGCTCCAAAACACGCCGAAAGCCTTCGTCGCGACTGGCGCAATTGATGAGGTCGGGGATGTGACCGGCTACGAGATGAGCGCTTACCAAGAGGTGAGCTTTCCCAGCCGCGAAGACAACGTGACCATCAAAGCGTGGTATGTTCCGGCGCAGGGCATGGACGAAGCAAAAGCGCCTTCGGTGATTCTGGTGCATGGGCTGAATGACTGCAAGCGTACCCCGTTTATCTTGATGCCCGCCGGGATGTTGAACAAAGCGGGTTTTAACGTGATGATGATCGACCTGCGCAATCACGGTGACTCGCAGGTGGTGGATGGGCATTATGGGGGCGGCGTGGTCGAGTACCGCGATGTGCTGGGCGCGTGGGATTGGCTGGTCAACACCAAGAAGTTCGCGCCTGACAAAATCGGATTGTTCGGCACGTCATTGGGTGCGGCGACGGTTCTGATCGCGATGGGCGAAGAACCGCGCGTGGCGGCGGTCTGGGAGGACAGCAGTTATTCGGACATCAACGTGACGATTGATGCGGAACTGGTGCGCAATAACTTCCCGACGGCGCTGGCCGGAGCCGGCATCTTCATGGGCAAGTTGATTTCTAACCGTGACCTGACCGAGAAGAGTCCGCTGGCTGCGATTGCCAAGCTGAATAACCGCCCGCTGTTCATCACACATGGTTCAGCCGATACGCGCTTGAGCGTGCAGTATGCGTATGATTTAGCCGCGGCGGCCAAGGCCAACGGTGAGACAATTGAGCCGTGGATTGTGGAGGGCAGCGAACATGTGCGGGCGATGTTCAACCATACGGCGGAATACGAGCAAAAATTGGTGGCCTTTTTTAAAGCCAGTTTGAAGGCATAATTAATCCTCACCCCCTGCCCTCATCAACACGTTCGCTGGCTCACTCCGTTGATAGCCACTTCGTAGAGTGGGGAGAAATAAGGGTGATACAAATTGTTTAGAATTATCAAAAAAGGAAAACTATTCATGTACCAACGTTATGTCCTCTCGCATACCGACGCCATGAAGATTATCGGCGTGATCCAGAAGGAACTGGACGCACAGGGTAAAGGCGCGGCGGTGGCCGTTTGTGACGAGCACGGCGAACTGATCGCCTTTGTGCGGACGGATGGCTGCCGTCTGCCTTCGATCAACATTGCCATCAACAAGGCGTTCACGGCGACGCGAGAACAGAAGCCTTCCAAAGAAGTGGGCGATTCGTCACGCGAGAAGCAGTGGCCGATGTCCAACTTCGGCGATCCGCGCTACACGGCGTGGGGCGGCGGTGTGCCGATTTTCCATGAGGGTGCGTGCATCGGCGCGGTGGGCGTCAGCGGCTTGCCAGAAGAAGAGGACATGGTACTGGCGGCGATGGGGGCGCGAGCGGTTGGCGGCTAGCTTTTAGCTCCAAACCGTAACAGGTTATGTCGGCGATGTCGTCAGTGTCAGAGCGATAATCGGCGAAATATGCGGCAAATGCAGCAAAAGCGGCAATGGCAAAGTCGGATTCTGTGCCAGATTTGCTTTGGCGGCAGTGGCGGCGGCATTGACACTGGCAACCTCCCAAGTTAATTCACAAATTTCTTCACATTCTTCACTTTCACAAGTGCAGTTTGGCGGTGAGAAAAATGGCGGCGGTGCGTTCAGGTTGTTAAGGTGTGGCGGGATTTGGTGTCCGCAGGGCGTCGCAGGCGGCAGGATTTGCCACCGGCAAATCCCTACAGGCAATCCTATGGTTTATTGTAAGGGAATGAGCGTGAGAACGGGTTACCATTTGGAAGAACATTTGGTAACTGTTTTTGAGGGTTGGTGCTAACCGTTTTGAGGGAACGGGGAGGCGTGAAAGGTTTAAGGATGGTTGGAAATCTGTCGGTGAAGGTTTGTGCGTTTAAACCAAAGTTGTAATAAATCTATACGATATGATTGAGCGGCCAAGGACAGACGAAGTAACGCTAGAGGCTAAAGCCGTCCAGCTATTGAGAAGACAAGCCTGCTGAAGCGGCTTCGAAAGCGTGTGAGGTCAGATGGATTTGGAGGTTGTACGTGATGTATAGGCAACTACAGAGGAACCCCCTCCGTCGCTGACGCGACACTTCCCCCGTAAACGAGGGAGGAAAAAACTCATGACCACAACAGCTACACATCGTATGATAGGGCAAATCGCTTGCTCTCAAATTGTCAATAGGTGGTGCGGTAACTACCAATAACGATGCTTATAAGGTGTTTTCGTTGGTAGGCATTTGAGGTGTGAAATGAAAGATATAGGTTTCATTCTTATTGGTATTGCTATATGTAGCTTTCTACTATATCAGCTTTGGCTATCAGCACGCGAATGGAGCAAATTATACTGCCTAGAAAAATGGGGGGCATCTACAATAGGCACTATCATTGCCCACAAAACGCGAAGTGGTGGCAAAGCACCACGTTTTTTTGTTACATACAAGTTTTCTATTGAACACGATGCACAAATTAAGAGTTGCGAAACTGAGCAACAGGTGAGTTTACGCCATTTCCGAAATTTGCAGGAAAATCAACAGGTTAGGATAAGATACCTTACGGCTTATCCGATGCTGTCGCGCCTTTGGGAATCTGATAAAGACAACACAATTAGAGATGGATCATCCTTAATAGCACTAATTGTCATGATTGCTGTACTACCTCTAATCATTTTGTGGCTGTCAATTTTTATTGTGCAGGCCGTTTTACTATCAAAGAACCGTGTAAGTGCTTTAAGCTAACGTGTTTTCTTCTTTTTAATCTAACCACCTCAAAATAGCAGGCTCTTTCATTTTCGGCCTCAACTCAAGTCATTCGTGAAGCGGAATAAGTAGTTGGACACTAGCGAATTTTATACAGGAGTTCGAGGCCGCTGCCATAAAAGGCGTCATCAGGGGCATAGATCAATCCGCCTAAGGTTTCGGCGAGATAGGCTTCCAGCGAGTCGAGCATTGCCCACGCCTCTTCGCTGAGGTCGTCACGGTCAAGCTCGATGGTGATGAGTTGGGCGGCGGTGTTCAGGCTGTCGATCAGGTCATGCTGAACTGGCGTCTGAACCAAGTTTGGCAGATGGGCGATGAGTTCATCGCGCTCGGCTTGGAAGTGGGCGTCGCCACGATTGCAGGTCAGGATGATCGGGTGCTTTTCGGCGTCATAGCGGATTTGAAAGTGCGTCCAATCGGGCTGGCGCGCTTCGGTGCTGTTCAAGGCAGGCGTATATTCCGGTTGGTCATCAAAGTACACACCATCTTCGATGACTTGGCCGAGGTTGTAACAGGGGATGGCCTGCTCCGACTGGCAGAAGATGCGGATGAAATAGGTCATGTCTTACCCATGTGGCAAGAGTTCGAGATGCGAACAGTGCTTGGGGCGGAAAATCGAGAAATCGCGGTGATCGAAGGTACAAACTTGCGTGATGTTCAGTCGTTCAGCAATGGTCATCAGCGCTAGATCAACAAAGTCAAATTCGGCGTCCAGATATTGAGTCATGATCTCACCCATCCGCAAGCGGTCAGATGGGGTAAGTGGCTCGATCTTAAATCCTGCCGTCTGCATGTAGTTATACAACTTCACCGCAGCCCGATAGTGTGAGCGCACCGATACCATATAAAAAGACTCTGGCATCACTGGAATAGGTAAAACACGCTCACCTCTCAGTTCGGGAAGAACGTCTACTGCGGATTTGTGATTTGAGTCATTGCTGACAGCCAACGCCACAAGAAAGCTGGTATCAATCAGTACGGTCACGTTTCGTCCATCCGTATTTGGGATGCGTATGTTGGGCTAAGGTTTCACGCACCGTACTCGATAAATCAGTATCTTGAATTTCATCGTCAAGTAAGCCAATTAAACCCACAAGCGGATCAAGATTCGATTTTTCTTCCTGTACCGCATCCGATTGCGTTGGATAATGTTGGAGCATACGGGCAACGACATCTTCCACCGACCGGTTTTCGCGCTCGGCAATCGCTTGGATACGCTCGGTCAGGCTGTCGGGCAAATGAAGATCGCTCATGATTACTTCCTCATAACACCTTCTAGTGCCGATTGTAGCATGAAATCAGTTGTCGTTAGCTGTCTTTGACCAGTGCGGCGATCTGCTCGTCGAGCTGCAGTGTGCCGTCGGCGTCGTTGACGATAATGCGGTAGGGGATGCGGGGCGTCTCGAACATGGCGATCATCTTGCGGGTGTATTCCGGTTCGAGCGGCTGGTTGGTGCGCCGTTCCAAACGCAGTTCGCGGATCGGGCCTTCGGCCACGACCAAGACGAATTGGGCATCGGGGAAATGTTCCAAGAAGCGGCGGCGGTATTTCTCTTTGATGAAGGTCTGGGCGACCACCAGCTTGGGATGATCCGGCAGCAGTTGGTGAACGTGCGCGATAATGCGGTTGAAAAATGCATCACGCATGTCATCAGTGACGGGCCGCTGGGTGTTGATGGCATGGCGCATGTCGTCGGGCAGATCATCGTCGCCATCGTGGACGGTGAAGCCGAAGTGTTCAAATAAACGGGCGGCATAGGTTTTGCCTGCACCGGGCAGACCAAAGGTTACAAATAATGTCGGTTTTTTGTGTGGCATAGTACGGAAATTCACCGGATGAAGCCTGCTGTTGTGCCGCCCACAGCGAGGGGATGATAAATGACAGCCGATAACCCTGCTAAAGGGCATGTCGGCGCGACCAGTATACCGTTTAGACTCGAATTAAGAAATTGTGTATTCAGGAGGGCACCATGTCAACCAGCACTGTTCTCCCACACGATACCCCTGTTATGACCGCCGAAGGACTATCCCACGAACTGATCATTTATCCCGACCGCTTGGTCATCCGCTCGACCGATGTGCTGTCACGTCTGTTCGGGCATGATGAAACCATCTTATTGGACGACATCAAGAGCGTCCATGCTTACAAGCCGTCGTCAGTGGGTGGGAACTGGTCGCAACTGATCATCATTTTCAAGAGCGGTAAATCTCGCGGACTCTCCTACAGCGCCAAGAAGCACAACATCGCCGAGCAGCTCAAGGAACGAATCGAGGAATGCCTGCATCATCCCAATGTCGAGCCGGTGATGAAGTCGATCTAGCTCGACCCGACCAACAGCCGAAAGTTAAGACGAGAGACAGCAAAACGTCTGCCCCTGATATTCAATTGTCGGCCAGAAAGTCGGAAACTGCCGATGTTTATACCGTGAGTTTCCTGACGAATATCTGAACTCAACGGGATGCAAAGCGTAGGCATTGATGTCCCATCAAAAACGATGAAAAGCGGATGCGCGACTCGTGTCCATCGAATAAAATTGTTATGTATCCGAGCGCGTAAGGGAAACTTTTATGAACGTGACGATGGGCAAATGGATCGGCGCGATATTGTTCATGCTCCCCGCAATCAGTGTTCAAGCCTTTACCCCTCCATCCCAGATGAGAAGTCTTTGGTACGCACTTGCTGTCGACTGGAGTCCTGATGGAAGTCGTATTGGAGCGGTAGGACAAAAACAGTTTCAAGGCAGCGATGAAGGATTCATTCTGATTTTCGACAGCGTTACGGGGAAAATTGATTATCAAGCCGAGTCACAATCCGGTGGCTACCAAGCGGTCTCGTGGAGTCCTGATAGTCGGTTCCTCGCCATCGGCGGTTACGGCAAAACGGTCAACATCTTTGATGTCGAATCAAAAACGATGATCGCTACTCTCACCGGGCATAAGGGGGTCATTACTTCCGTCAATTGGAATTCAACCGGAACAGAACTCATCAGCGGCAGTCCCGCCGATCAAGAAGTGATTGTATGGGATACCAAGACTTATAAGCCTCTACAGAAGATCAAGGTATTCAATTCGTGGACCGCTACTTTCAGTCCGGATGACGAAAAAATTGTGATCGCGAGTGGTGGCGTGTTTGTTTTTCCGTCCAAATTAACCTTCGACCAAACCTTGGACGCAAAACTCTTTCAATACCCCGCTCCCCATGCTCTTGGACTGGCTTGGAGCCACAGTGGTAAACAGTTTGCGATTGGTACTCTACAAGATCTTGATCTCATCAATGGTAAACGACCCAATCCACTTGTTTTAATCTTTAGTCTCGACAGCCCTGAGCCGGTGAAAACCTTTGAAGTCGAACAAGAAACTGCACTTTATGGAATCCAATGGAGCGCCAACGATCAAGAAATCGCCACTTATGGCGTGAATGGTGCGGTTAGAATATTGGATGCGACAACGGGAACCTTACTCGATAGCTTTATTGGAAACGAGGCACGCGTAGAAACGAATTTTAGTTTTAGTCCTTATGGTGGTCGGTTAATTTATGGCGGATCAACGTTTGATAGCATCAGCACTTTACCCCAAATTCAGCTTAATCAGGCTGAACCTACAAGCCGACGATTAACGAATATTGTTCAGATGGTTGTCCCTGCGCCATCGCTTGAAAAGTTGCAATCGATCACCCAAGCTTGTGGGATGGAGGCGAGCCTTGAAGCATCGTTGATTTCCCAGATCGACACCAAGAATTTATCAACATTTACCACTCAAGTCGGGGTGTTAACTGATGCTCAAATCCCTCCGTTATGTAAAGCAGATGTGATGGCGGTGGCTGAGGCGTTGGTGGCGAAATAAGGAAACGTGGGTGCGAAGCCTTGTGCACCCACTTTCATGATGTTTGGCAGGGAAAGCGGATTCCTATAGATCATAATCAGCAGGCAGTGCTAACAGCCGAAGGTTAAAACGAGGGACAGTAAAACGTCTGCCCCCGATATTCAATTGTCGGCCAGAAAGTCGGTCAGCAGCGTGATGAAGCGCTCGAATTGATCGACCATGATGAAGTGTCCACTGTCAGGAAAGTGGACATGCTGGCCGTCGCGCCAATTGTCCATCAAGATAGCCTTCTGTGCGGCCTCCGTCTCCGGCAGATCGCGCGAGGTCATTAGCAGAATCGGACAGATGATTTGCTGGATCATCTGCGGCGTCGCCAATTGATAATCCACCCGCGCGTTAAAGGTCTTGAGGTCAAATTGAGCCGCCGCCTCCATTGATGTGACGTAATCCGCTTCATGCCACTGCGCCGAAGTCGGAGGCGTCAGCGTTTTCATGGTCTGTAGGCGCTGCTGATGCGACTGTGTTTTGAGCGTACGCAGCGCGTTGACGACAGGCTGCAACCATGACGGCGGATGATCTAGATCAACCGGTGGCAGGTTGAAGGGATGCAGCGGCGGATCGACCAGCACCACAGTGCGTACCAACTCCGGATGGGCGGCGGCAAGGCGTCCGGCGATCTCACCGCCCATCGAATGCCCGACCACAAACGCCTGATCGAGCTGCAAGTCACGCATCAGCGCTGCAATATCCTCTGTCAAAATTTCGGCGGAGAAGCCGTGTTCAGTGCCGGATGAAAGGCCGTGTCCACGAAAGTCGGGCATGATGACGTCATAACCCGCCAACGCTTCCGCCGTGCGCAGCCATGTGATGCCCGCTGTTTGGAAACCGTGCAGCAAGATCACAGGCGGTTTGCCGCCACCGGTTCGTGTGTAGTGTATGTGGACATTGTTCGCGAGAGTCAGGTCAGTGCTTTGCCAATCCGACGGCATCAGTTCGCTTAACGGCCGATAGTGGGCGATGGTTTGACTATCCATGTTGAACCTCCGTATCTCAGATGCCCACAGCATAAACCCTGACGCAGCGTGAAGGTCAAGAGGTGTATTTGATTGAACAGGACTAACTGGTAACATTACTCCAGCATAGGCTGCAAGTATTCGAGTGCTTCGTCCATATGTTGGAAGTATTGGGTGTTCTTGCTGCCGCGAGTGTTGACGGCGGTGGTTTCGTTCATCATGACTTCCAGCGGATTAAAGCCGACGAGTACACCCCTTGCCGCCATCGGATGGCTGTAGGCGCGGTGTCCGGGTTGGCTGCGAAGAACATCTTTATCCGCTTGAGTGACTTCAGCCCAGTTGATCAGCACTACAACCGGATGATCAACCGTATCGAGTGCCAGAGCCATATCATCCAAACAGGCTTTGAGCGTGTCGGGCGTCTGGTGCCCCTGATAACTCACGTACAGAACACGGTCAGGTTTCAGCCAACGTATGTCGTGCGCCATGATCCTTATGCCTTTGGTACGTCAATATTACAATTTACATTATATTCCCTGTGGATATACAAGAGGTCATGGCAGTTCCATGCAATATGTAACAAAAAATAAATTTCGATTATAAAACAGGAGTTTAGTTAATTCTTTTATTATGCAAAGGCATAGCCGAATATGCGCCTGTGACGATCATGCTGTAGGGTGATTATCTCAATCCAAGCAGCGATTTAGGTAGCAGGACTGCCACACGAACTGCGGATAATCAGGCGCGGCGCGATCAGCTTATGATGAGGAACACTGTTGTGATTCTTCAAACTGCTTTCCAAAATAGTCAGCAGGGCTTGTGTAATTTCGGGGATCGGCTGCTGAAGCGTGGTCAGGCTGGGACGGATGTACTGGGCGAGCGGCGCGTCGTCAAACCCGATGACCGATAAATCCCGCCCGATGACCAAGCCGTGTGCTTCAGCCTCAATCATGACGCCGCTGGCGACCAGATCGGTCACACAAAAAACGGCGGTCGGGCGCTCCTTCGGCGGAAGCTGCATCCAGCAGTTGAGGGCGCGGCGTCCGGCTTCTTCGCTGTGTTCTCCGCGCTGGATATAAACCGGCGGGATACTCAATCCGGCAGCGCGCATGGTGTTGATATAACCGTTGGCGCGGGCATTACCGGAGATCGAGTCTTCCGGCCACGCCGCCATCGCAATCCGCCGGTGTCCGAGGCTGATGAGATACTGGACTGCTTGCTGTGTGCCTTGTTGACCATCCGTATCCACCCACGAGAAATCCCAATCCGGATTGGAACGCCCGAAACTGGCGAAGGGGAAATTCATCTCCTGCAAGTAAGGGATACGCTTATCGTCGTTGGTCGTATCAGAAAGTACAAAAGCGTCGACACGCCCCGAACGAATCATCTCTTCATACACCGGCAAAGGGCCTTTGGCCGTATGCGTAAATGTCAGTAAATGATAGCCGGCCGCTTCCGCCGACTGCGCCAGATAATAGGTGAAGCTGTCCAGCACCGAGTTCATGCCGGACGATGGCGCGACATGCCATGCGTAGCCAATCAGATGCGACTGGCTGATCTTCAAGTTACGGGCAGCAGTATTTGGGGCATAGCCAACTTTTTTGACGGCCTCTAGCACAACCTCGCGGGTCGCTGGACTGATGAGATAAGCTTTTTTCTGGTTGAGGACGTAGGAAACAGTTGCCGTAGAAACGCCTGCTTCGCGGGCGACGTCTTTTATGGTTGGCATAGGTGGTATCGAGGTTTACTAACTACTTTAGATTGCGTGACTTCTTCTTATTAAGTATAACGGCTAAAAAGTGCCCCGCAAAGCGGCGATCTATCAAGCCCCTCTCAATGCTTCCCTATGTAAAAAATCTACATGTTTAATAAAAATAGAATGAACGTGGGGGTACTCTCTTCCTATGAAATATTAAGGATTCACAAATGATTGGCATTTCTTAACAAAAAGCTGGTACACTATTGGTGCTTTCAAGCCCATACGAGCCGTTTGCGAATGTGTTTTACTTATCATGAGCATTCGAGTTCGCCAAGTGCGATCAGCATAAATTAGGTGCTATTATGTTCGTAGATCCTGCAAGACTGACACTCAGACACCGCAGCCCACTACATCCTGTTACGACTTCGTACCATCATCACTATCCCCCTGCTCCGGTACTGATAGAAGCTCATTTCCTGCCTGTGGGTGCTTCGTTCCACACTGATTTTTGCATCAATCTCTGAGCTAACACATCAACTGATTCTGGCGGTTCGCCGGTACATTTAACGTACCCGGTGGCTGGTCACATCAGTTATTTTTGCGTTCATAGCTGCTAGTAAGGACTAAGTAGATGTCTGCTTTTATATTTAAACAATTGATTAATGGGGAATGGGTCGACGCCTCCAACGGTGGCACATGGCCATTATTGAATCCGGCCACCGAACAGGTTCTTTTAAATATTCCTTTTGGTAATGGTGCGGATGCCCGCGCGGCGGTGGATGCGGCGGCGGCGGCTTTCCCAAGTTGGTCACGTAAGACCCCTTATCAACGCGCCGAAGTGCTCATGAAAGCGGCGGATTGGCTGCTAGCCCATGCCGAAGAAATCGCGGTCATCACCACCGAAGAATGTGGCAAGCCCATCGGCGAATCGCTGGCCGAGTGGCGCAGTGCCGCCAACTATCTGATTTGGAACGCCGAAGAAGCCAAACGTGCTTATGGGCGCACCATTCCGGCACGGGTCCCCACCCGCCGCATCATGGTGGTGCAGCAGCCTTTGGGTGTGGTCGGCACCATCACCGCGTGGAACTTCCCCGTTTATAACATTGTGCGCTGCTGGGGAGCAGCCCTCGCGGCAGGCTGTACCGTCGTCGGTCGGCCATCTGAATACACGCCGCGTTCAGCCATGATCATGGCGCAGGCGCTGCACGAATCCGGCGCACCAGCGGGTGTCATCAACTGTATCAATGGCGATCCGGCAGAGATGGCGCAGGTTATGTTGAAAGATGCCCGCGTCCGCAAGATTAGCTTCACCGGCAGTACCCGCGTCGGCAAGCTGCTGATGGATGGCGCGTCACAGACCGTCACCAAATTGGCACTGGAACTGGGCGGCAATGCCCCCTGCATCATCTTCCCTGATGTGAACGTCGAAGAAGTCGCCAAGCAGTCGGTGACGTGGAAGTATCGCAACGCCGGACAGGTGTGCGTCGCCCCCCAGCGTTTCTACGTTCACAGCAAAATCGCCGATGAATTCACCGAGCGTGTCGCGAAGGCGTCGCGTTCGCTGCGTGTCGGCAATGGTCTGATCAAGAGCACCGAAACCGGTCCGATGATCAACGCCGTGCAGCGTGACCGTGTTGAGGCGATGGTCACCGAAGCGGTCGCCGCCGGAGCCACCACCCTCAGCGGCGGTTCGCGCCCCTGCGATATGCCTGCCGGTTACTTCTATAGCCCGACCGTCATCACCGGATTGAAGGACAGCATGCGCCTCTACACCGAAGAAATCTTCGGGCCGGTCATGCCCATCGTCAAATTTGACGAGACTGAAGAAGTGCTGGCGATGGCAAACGCCACACCTTACGGTTTGGCAGCCTTCGTCCAAACCAATGATTTAAATACATCCGTCCGCATGTATGAGGGACTCGAATTCGGCATGGTGTGCGTCAACGATTGGCTGCCCGCCACGCCCGAAGCCCCCTTCGGCGGCATCAAACAAAGTGGACTCGGTCGCGAAAGCGGCCTTGAAGGGTTAGCAGAATATATGGAAACGAAAACGGTATTTATAGGAGGTGTAACATAAACGCCAAGCATGTCCCTAGAACGATGGTCGTGCCAACGTCGGCGAAGTTTGCCCGTTCGTTGGCGAAGATGCAGCGTGTGATTTTCCCCACGCTGACTCATGATGAGCTGCTGCGTGAGGAACATTACCTGCACCATATCCAACTGTTCTCTCAAGGGCAGTTTACGGCGCTGGTGCATCAAGGTGACAAGTGGACAGTCGCCGGTTCAACCGTGACCTTCCGCGTCAAGTGGTCATTCTTTGATAAGCCGCACACCTTCGTCGAAGCCGTGTCCGACGGTTGGATGGATAATCATGATCCCGAAGGCGAGTGGCTGTATGGCGGCGATATGAGCGTTCATCCCGATTTTCGTGGGATGCGCCTCGCCAGTATGCTCTATGACGCCCGCAAAGCCTTGGTGCGCCGCTTGAATCTCAAGGGCGAAGTCGCAGGTGGAATGCTCCCCGGTTATCATCGCTACCGTGAACAAATGGGCATCGAAGCCTACGTGGATAAAGTCGTTCACGGCGAACTGACCGACCCGACGCTGACGCCCCAACTGCGCAATGGCTTCAAGGTCAAAGCGGTGCTCTACGATCACATCACCGACCCGCGCTCAGATAATTGTGCCGCGTTAATTGTGCGACGCAATCCGGCTTATGAACCCTATCGTACGCGTGCTTTTGCTTGAATTAAACGAGGATCGAGGTAAACAAATCAATCCGTAATGGACAACTTAGAAACGTCTTGGTAGGGGCGGCATCCGCATTCGGGGTCGCCCCTGCTGATTCTAGGCAAACTGATCATCAAACAAATTAGGTTATGATGATTTCACAGCTCAGTATGAATGAATTGTATTAAAAGGGTACAGCCTCAACAATACTCATAACGGAACGTGTAGGGATGACCCGTTTAATCTGAAAACCTGCTGAGTTGAGGAGCTTCGCATACTGCGCTTCGGAACGTTCTTGACCACCGACCATCACCATCATATTGAGATCGGATCGCATAATCGATTGGCTCTTTGATGAGGAATCAATCTGTGATGGGATGACACGCTCAACCAGCAGCAGTTTATGTTCTGGTGACATCACACGGCGGCAGTTCTTGAGGATCGCAATACTGTGTTCATCATCCCAATCATGGATCACACGTGATAGGACATACATATCTCCGCCGCTTGGTACAGAGACAAAAAAATCACCACCAACACTTGTACAACGGTCACTTAATCCGGCCTCCGCCACGCGGAGATTTGCGCCTTCAGCCACATGCGGCGAGTCAAACACAATGCTTCGCATATGTGGATTATGCTTGAGTATATTGATGAGCAGACTTCCGTTACCCCCGCCAATATCAACCATGTTCTGAATAGATGAAAAATCATAACTCTCAAGGAGCGCTTGATTGAACATGCCGATCAGGTTAGCCATGCTTTCATCAAAGAGTTGGGATTGTTCAAGATGCTGGGCGCGGTACTGCCACACATCCATCCCAAACTGATGTTTAAAAGCGGTTCCGCCTGTTTTGACAGTATGAAGAATATCACCCCATGCCCGATAATGTTCTTCATCTAATTGGCTTAATGCCCACGCCCGCAGTGAACCGGGAACATCTTTTCGCAGCGTCGCTCCAACGGGTGTGAGAGCGAAGCGGTCATCTTCATTACGTGTTAAAAGGTCGATGCTCGTCAGCATCGACAACAAGCGGTAGAGTGAAGGCGCATGGGTACCGGTTGCTTCGGCCAGTTCAGCAGCGGTTTTGGTTTCATCGCCGATCAAATCAGGAATACCGAGTTTGACCACCGCATACACGGCGCTTGCAACTGAAAGCCCGGATGTAAGCTGGAGCATGACTTCCGAAGGCGATCCGCCGCTTGGCTGAGACGTGTTTTGTGAAGCCATTGCAGGTTACTCCTTATAAGATTTATTCTCTAAATCAAATGATAGCACCACATTAATCGGGGGACAGGAAATCGACCTCATTAGGACGGCTTTTGAGAGGTCTTGAAAGTCCCCTCTGCCATGAAATGGCTATCGGCGGAGTGAGCCTGCGAACGTGCTGATGAAGGGGATTTAGGGGTGAGGATTTTTGGAATATACTGCCACACCACTTAATGCAGTCCTACCAATCAAATCAGTATCACCGAATATAACGGAATAGCTCGCCGGTCGTAATCCGTTTTCCGGTTTCCTCCAATTCGGGTTCAACCGTGCCCACCAACTTGAGATACTGCGCCCAATCGGCCTTTGCCTTCTCGTATTGTCCAGCGTAGTAATACACATACGCACGGGCAGCATACCCTCGAGGATAGTCCGGCGCGGCCTCAACCATCAGCGTAAAATCAGCCAGAGCTTTGCTATATAACTTCTTCGAATAGAATACCCACCCGCGTCCTTCCAAGGCATAAGTATTCTTGGGTTCTATTTCCAGCGATTTGTTGAAATCACGCAGCGCCTTATCGTACTGTTTCAAATCTTTGTAGATCCACCCGCGCATAGCATACGTCCATGCCATGTGTGAATCCAGCAGCAGGGCACGGTCAAAATCGGCCAGCGCTTTGGTATACTCTTTTTGATAGAAATAGGCACTTCCCCTGTAGTTGTAGGGAGTGGCATAGTTCGGGGCTAGACGAACAGCTTGATTATAGTCCTCAATGGCTTTCTCATATTGGTTGAGCAAAACATAGATATAACCCCGATTGACGTAAGCGTCCACATAATCCGCGCTCAAGCTGATCGCGCGATCATAATCTTTCAGCGATTTATCGTATTGCCTAAGCATCATAAAGTCGTTACCCCGATTGTTATAGGCTGCCGCATAACCCGGGGCGAACTTAATCACTTGGTTATAATCGGTGATCGAGTCGTCGTAGCGCTGCATGGCGTAATAGGTATAGGCACGCCCGAAATAGGCATCGACATATTGGCGATCCAACGCAATGGCCTGCGTATAATCCCCAACAGCCTTATCGTACTGGCCCAAACCATAGTAGGACGCCGCCCGACCGTTATAAGCCTTGGCTTGATCGAGTTCGAGCCGCAGCGACAGGCTGAAATCCTTCAGCGCTTTGTCGTATTCTTGTTGAACGTTGTAGACCAAGCCGCGATTGGTATAAGTTTGCGCGTCGTTGGAATCCAGATCAAGCGCCTTGTTGTAATCACTCAGTGCTTGGTCATACTCTTCCAGATAATAACGGGCCAGCCCACGATTCGAGTATGCCCATGCCAGCTTGGAGTCGAGCGCAAGCGCAACATTGTAGTCAGCGATGGCCTTTTCATGCTCCCCCATATTCAGATAGGTCAGACCCCGATTTCCAACAGCCTCGGTATAGGTCGGGTCGAGCTTTATCGCTTGGCCAAAATCGGCTACCGCTTTGGGATACTGTCCAAGCTGGAGATAGGCAAGCCCCCGACTGTTGTAATTCCACGCGCTGGTCGCATCCAGCGCAATCGCTTGCGTGTAATCGACAAGCGCCTGTTTATAGTCGTGCTGGTAATAGTAAACGAGGCCACGACTGCCATAACCACGCGAGTTATCCGGTTCGAGTTTGATAAACTGATCAAAATCGGCAGTGGCTTTGTCATACTCGTCAGTATAGTAGTAAGCGAGGCCACGGCTGTAGTAAGCATTCGAGAAAGTCGAATCGAGTTCAATTACCTGATTGTAATCCGCAATCGCTTTCTGATATTGGCTGAGGTAATAATAAACCACGCCGCGTTTATACAGCGGCTCCGGTGCATAGGACGCCAGTTCAATCGCGTGACTGTAATCGGCGATGGCATCCTGATAGCGCTCCATCCGGGCGTAGACATCCCCTCGATCTTCATAGCTGCTGTAATAATCAGGGGAGAGTTCAACCAGCGTGGTGAAATCAGCCAGCGCTTGTGAATA
Source organism: Aggregatilineales bacterium (assembly GCA_044226855.1). Lineage (GTDB taxonomy): Bacteria > Chloroflexota > Anaerolineae > Aggregatilineales > Phototrophicaceae > CFX2. The sequence goes on along the minus strand of JBGAGF010000031.1, from coordinate 9,399 downwards.
ATCCTTTAAGTCGTCTCGGTAAACGTAGGCGCGGCTTTGCAGGGCATAGATATTCTCAGGATCAAGTTCGAGCACCTTGTTATAATCCGCGATGGCTTTGCTGTACTCGTTGAGGTCGTCGCTGTAAACCGACGCCCGACTCATATAGGCGTTGATATAGGTCGGGTCGAGTTCAATCGCCTTGGTGAAGTCGGCAATCGCCTGATCGTAATCCTCTAACTCATCACTGTAAATCGTACCCCGCTCCCGATAGACGAGCGGATCAGTCGGGTTTAGCGCGATGGCGTGGTTATAGTCGGCCAGCGCCTTATCGGTTTCATACAGGTCATAGTAATAATTACGGGCACGGTAAACGTAGATTTGGGCGTTATCCGGCTGCAGCTCAAGCGCCTTCGTGAAATCGTCCAACGCCTTATCGTAATCTTCGAACTGCTGGTAAATGCTGGCACGGCTCAAATAAGCGGCCACACTTTCAGGATGTGCCTTGATAATCGCGTTGGTGGTTTCGAGCGCGGCGTTCCAATCCCCGTTATTGAGGCTCAGATTCGCGCTTACCAATTGCTCGGCGATATGTTGGTTGGTCTGCGCTTCGGCAATTTGGGAGGCCACAGCCGTCAGCGTCGCGGGGATCGGCATGGCCGTGCTGTTAGCGATGGCGGCCTGCGTTTGTGCGACATGCGCCTCACGCTCGGCAGCGCCCTGCGCCCGCGTGGATTCAGCGGCCTGTGCAACGGCAGTGCTTTGGGCATCTAGCGCTTGTCCTTGTTCAAAAGTCGCAGTCGCAGCTGCATTCTGCGCCTTACCCTGTTCGACTGTGGCGGTCGCGGCTTTATCCTGCTCCACACCCTGCGCGGCTGTCGCGCTGGCGGCTGCCTCTTGCGCCTGCCCCTGTGCCACGGTTGCGGTTGCTGCAGCCTTGAGCGCGGATACTGCTTCTGCAAGCGCCGTGCCACGCTCATATAACGCCACACCCTGTGCCACTGTCGCCGTTGAAGCCGCCTGCTGGGCTTGGATGCCGATCACCGATGCGCCGGCAGCAACCAGAATGGCGATCACCGTGATGACGCCGAAGATCATGGCCCATCGTTGAGAGCGCTGAAGTTGTGTTGTAAGCTGCGATTGGTCTTGTGACATCGTCGCTCGCCTTATCTTTAATAATATATTTTTCTATTTTAGCGCACTTTCCTAGTTCGCAATTCGTGCAATCCCCACTCTCGCCCATCTGGTTAGAAAAATCGAACCAACTTGATGCTCGCTAGAGAGATAGGAGCGGTTGCAAAGCGAGTAATGTATTGGTCGGTTCCCCTCGCCCTGAGGGAGAGGGGTTAGGGGTGAGGGTCTTATGGATGTCAGCACCCGCAGCGCATCTTGCCCTCGCTTAAATCGTCCTATTTCACGGAAGTGGCGGTCGGGGATGGTGTCGCAGTCAGCTTCTTAAGCGCCGCCTCGGCATCACTCTTATAGACCTTATCGGCGAAAGCCAGCTTTTGGCCCAACTTCTCCATCTGATCCCAATCCGCTAACGCCTCGCGATACTGCTTGAGGAAATAATAGGACTCCGCCCTGAATAGATAGGCATCCGCCAGCTTCGGATTGGCCTCGATCACCTTATCAAAATCGGCCACCGCTTCCTCATACTGCTTGATAAAGAAGTAACTGATTCCCCGGCTGTAATAGGCTTGCAGATTGTCCGAATTCAACTCGATGACCTTGCTGTAATCCTCGACTGCCTTATCGTATCGGTTCAACTGCGTGTAGCTGATGGCACGGTTCATATATGCCGAACTCATCTCAGCATCATTCTCGATAGCCTTCGAATACTCGGCAATCGCGTCCTTGTAGTGCTTCTGATAGTAGTAAATCAAACCCCGGTTGTAATAGGCCGTGGCATAAGTCGGCTTCAGTTCAATCGCCTTGGCGAAATCCGCCAGCGCTTTGTCGTACTGCTTCTGTTTGGTATAGGTGCTGCCCCGGTCGTTATAGGTTGTGGCGCTGGTCGCGTCCAGTTCGATGGCTTTCGTATAATCGGCAATCGCCAGCGGATACCGTTGCAGTGCATCCAGCATAAAGCCGCGGTTGTGATAGGCCAGCGCGAAACGCGGGTTGTTGATGATGGCCGAGGTGTAATCCGTAATCGCCTTATCAATCACCCCTTTATCGCGGTAAGCCGTACCGCGACTGTTGAAAGCTTTAGCCGACTTCGGATCAAGCTCGATGACCTTCGTGAAATCGGCAATCGCCTTGTCGTATTCCTCATGATCATAGTAGCTCAATCCACGCTCGTAATACCCTTCGGCATCGGTCGGTGGCGCTTGCAGGGTAGCGGCCTGCTCGATAGTCAGCGCTGCGCTCTGAAGCGGTGTGGGATGCTCTCCCTTTGCCAATGCCACCAGCGGGATAATGCTCACCACCAGCGCCATGCCCGTGCGCCGAATAACCTGTCGATTGATGCTCATGTCTTACACCTATAAATTCGTTTCCGCTTAGACTCTCATCATAAAGCCAACCGGAGATTCATAGGTGTAAGATCATTTTCCAAATCTTTTACACTCACCTGTTCTTTTCCAAGAGAGGCATGAAAAGTCCCCTCTGCCATGAAATGGAGAGGGGATTTAGGGGTGAGGATTTATGTCATCATTCTGCGCTCCTTTTAGCCCATTTCACCCACTTTTGGATAGCCACTAAATATCCCAAATTCTCTCTCAAATTTCCCAAATTAACCCTTGATTACTTCGCTCGTTCGTTCTATAATAACACCCTCGTTTTTGGAGCCTTTTTCTCTGTTTGGTCTTGGCGCTCTTTGTGTCTGTGCGAAGCCTCCCGTGGGATGGCGGTTCAATTTCTTTTCGTTTTTCTCCACATTGTTGTCAAACGTTCGGATAATCAGTACGATGGGCGAACCATGAGAGTATCGCCTTTAAACGTCTCTAAGTGAATTGGAGAACCCGTATGCGTTTACTCAAAAATCAGCAGGCCGTCGCCAAAGAAAACTTGGATACCACCGTGTTCCTCGAAGGCGTCGCTGGAACCGGCAAGACAACTGCCGCCATCGAACGGGTCAAGCAGTTGCTTCGGGATGGTGTGGCTGCCGACTCCATTCTCATCCTTGCGCCACAAGCGGCTTTAGCCATGCCCTACAAGGACGCGCTGCGCCGTTCGCGCGTCGAAAATGGCGCTAATGTGCGTACCGCCACTTTAGGCGGTTTGGCCTTTCAAATCATTGACCTCTTCTGGCCGATCATCGCGCAGGAGGTCGGCGTCGGGCATCCTGAAGATCGCCCCCATTTCCTGAGCCTCGAACTGGTGCAGTATTACATGACGCGCTACGTCGAGCCGGAAATCGTCCGCAAGGATTATTTCAACAGCATCCACGTCCCCAAGAACCGTCTCTACACCCAGATTGTCGATAACCTCAACAAAGCGGCTGTCGTTGGCTTTCCCTACCGCACCATCGGGGACCGCCTCAAATCGGCGTGGACAGGCGACAGCGCCCAAGCCTATGTTTATGACGATGCTCAGGCCTGCGCCAATCTCTTCCGCGAGATTTGCCGCCGCAACAACCTGCTCGACTTCTCACTCCAGATGGAAATCTTCTCCAAATATTTATGGACGCTGCCCCAGCCCCGCAAATATCTCACCGAGCAGTACCGCCATCTCATCATCGATAACGTCGAAGAAGAAGCGCCCATCATGCACACCGTCATCAGCGATTGGCTGGACGACTGCGACTCGGCGCTGGTCATCTATGACTCGGAAGGCGGATACCGCCGTTTCCTCGGTGCCGATTCGGTCAATGCCTACGCCCTCAAAGACCGCTGCAAAGTGCAGATGATGCTCGATAATCCGCGCGTCATGTCGCCGGAAGTCGAAGCCTTCCAGATGGAAATGTCGCGCAGCCTCAATCATGGTGATGGGGTGAAGCCTGAAGCTGATCCCCGTGAGGCCATTGCCTATGCCGACAACCGCTACCTACCGCAGATGATCGATTGGACGGTCGATAACATCGCCGCCCTCATCCACAATGAAGGCGTCTCGCCCAAAGAGATCGTCATCCTGTCGGCCTTTCTACCGGATGCCCTGCGCTTCGCCCTGCAAACCCGCCTCACCGAACAGGGCATCGCCAGCCGCACGCACCGTCCCTCTCGTGCTCTGCATGAAGAACCCGCCGTGCGCACCTTGATCACGCTGGCGAAACTGGCGCATCCCAACTGGAACAAGCCACCGGAAAAATTCGATATGGCCTTCGCGCTGACCTCCTCCATCGGCGAGTTGGATTTAGTGCGCGCCCGCCTGCTGATTGATGTACTGTTCCGTAACGGCCAGCTTCTGCCCTTCGACAGCATCACCGATGCCAAGCTGCAAGCCCGCATCACCTTCGATCTCGGCAATCGCTACGAACGCCTCCGCAAGTGGATTGAAGCCTACCAGCAGGGCGATCCGCTGGCCTTGGATGCCTTCTTCAGCAAACTCTTTGGCGAAGTCTTATCACAGCGCAACTTCGGCTTCCATCAGCAGTATGATGCCGTCAACGCCGCCGCCAACCTCATCGACTCGGCGCGCGAATTCCGCCAGACCGTCACCCGCATCGAACCCGATTTGCCGGCCAGTTTGGAGTACATCCGCATGGTGGACATGGGAGTCATCGCCAACCAGTACGTCCGTGATCGTGAGGCTGGTGAGAAAGACGCCGTCCTCATCGCGCCGGCTTACACCTTCCTCACTAACAATGTGCCGGTCGATTATCAGTTCTGGCTCAATGTCGGCAGCACCGGATGGGCGCAGCGCCTTTATCAGCCGCTCACACAGTCTTACGTGCTCAGCCGCCAGTGGACGGACGGCGAAAAGTGGGACGATAACCATGAAGTCGCCGCCAATCAAGAAGCGCTCCACGAACTGGTCGCCGGATTAATCCGCCGCTGCCGCAAGCGAATCTATCTCGGGTTCAGCCAGTACGGCGAACAGGGCTATGAACAGCGCGGCGCGTTGCTCGTCGCCATCCAGAGTATGCTCCGACGTTTGGCAAGGGAGGAAAATGATGTTCAAACCACGTCCTAAACAGCAAGAAATCCTCGCCTACTCCAGAGGGAAGATGGGTGTCAGCGCCGTACCCGGCAGCGGCAAAACCTCAACGCTCTCCTATCTGGCCGCCAAGATGGTGGCGACGGCTGATCTCACGGACGGCCAAGAAATCCTGATCGTGACGCTCGTCAAATCGGCGGTCGGCAACTTCGCGCAGGCTATGGCCCGCTACCTCAAGTCGGAGTTCAACTTGTTACCCGGACTCGGCTACCGCGTGCGCACCTTACACGGCCTCGCCAATGATATCGTGCGTGAACGTCCTAGCTTAGTTGGCCTCGCCAATGACTTCCGCGTCATCGACGAGCGCGAAGCTGACGACATGCTGCAAGATGCGGTTGAGGCATGGGTACGCGCCAACCCCTCTGCCGCCGACAGCTATCTAAACGATGAGCATTACGCCAACGCCTACACCCGCAGCAACCACTGGCCGGATACGGTTAAGAGCATGGCCAGCACCTTCATCCGCCAAGCCAAGGACATGCAGCTCACCGAGTCCCAGATTCGTGACCGCTTGGATCGCTACGGCCTCTCGCTGCCCTTGGCCGAAATGTGCCTCAACATCTACGAGCAGTACGAGCGCGGCTTACGTTATCGCGGCGCGGTTGATTTTCAGGACCTCATCCGCCTCGCCCTGCGCGTCCTCGAACTCGATCCGCAGTACCTCTCCCGCCTGCGTGACCGCTGGCCCTACATCCTCGAAGACGAAGCACAGGACAGCAGCCTGCTTCAAGAACAAATCCTGCGCAAGCTGGTCGGTGATGCCGGCAATTGGGTGCGCGTCGGGGATCCCAACCAAGCCATTTTCGAAACCTTCACCACCGCTAATCCCCGCTTCCTGCGTGACTTCCTGACCGAGAAGAACGTACAGGCGCGGACGCTCCCCAACTCCGGACGCAGCACCGCCAGCCTCATCGACCTCGCCAACCACCTCATTAGCTGGTCACTCGAACATCCCACGCCGGAGATTCGCGCGCGTCAGCCCTTGGCCGCACCCTTCATCGAACCCACGCCGCCCGATGATCCACAGGGCAACCCGCCCGACTTCCCGCTCTCGGTGCAGTTGCGCGGCGAAAAATACACGCCGGACGAGGAGCGTAACGCCATCGTTCAATCGCTCAAAAAGTGGCTGGCCGAAAACCCCGACAAAACTGTTGCCGTCCTCCTGCCCATCAACAGCAGCGGCGCCAGCATGGTACAGGCGCTCCGCAAAGCCAACATTCCCTATGTGGAGAATCTGCGCTCGACCACCGGCACGCGCGCTGTCGTCGGAGCCTTAGCCTTCCTCATGGATTACCTGCTCGATCCCAAGAGCAGTCCGGCGCTGGCGGGCGTCTACCGCGTCTGGCGTCGTGATGATCGTGGTGATGAAGAAGTTGAACGCGGCATCGACTCGGTGGTCACCGAACTGCGTAAAATCCCCAACATCGAGGACTTCATCTGGCCGCGCACATCCGACTGGCTCGATGAGAAAGTGCCGCCTCAAGAATATGCCGACATGCATACCCATCTCGTCACCTTCCGCGCACAGGTACGCCGCTGGCTGGCCGCTTCAGATCTGCCCGTTGACCAGCTCATCCTGACCATCGCCGCCGATCTCTTCACCCTCGAATCCGAGGTCGCCACCGCCTACGCCGTCGCTCTCTATCTGCGCCGCTTCGCCGAACTTCATCCCGAAGCCCGCCTGCCCGAATACGGCGAAGAACTCCGTGCCATCGCACAGGGCAAGCGCAACTTCACCGGCGTCGGTGATGACGATGATGCCTTCGATCCCGACAGTCACAAAGGCGTCGTCACCGTCACCACCATGCACAAAGCCAAAGGACTCGAATGGGATCGCGTCTATCTCATGTCTGTCAACAACTATGACTATCCCTCGGCAGACCCCTTCGACACCTTCATCGGCGAAAAGTGGTTCATCCGTGATCAGCTTAATCTGGATGCCGAAGCCTTGGGACAGTTGAAGTCTCTCGTCACCGGTTATGATTACATCGAAGGTCAAGCCACCCGCGACGCCCGTATCGATTACGCATCCGAACGCCTGCGCCTGCTCTATGTCGGCATCACCCGCGCCCGCCGCGAACTGATCGTCACATGGAACTCCGGCCGCAAGGGTGACCAGCTCGAAGCCCGCCCCCTCGCTGCCCTGCGTGGCTGGTGGGAACAGCGCACCGCCCAACCGGTATAATAAGTTCCCTCCCCTTTTCTATGGGGGAGGGTTAGGGTGGGGGTTGCCCGTTTTCCCCCTCTGCCATGAAATGGAGAGGGGGCGGGGGGTGAGGATTTGAAAAGGGTTAGGGTGGGGATATCTTGTCTTTCTCTGTATTCTCTGCGTCTCTGCGGTTCAATCGTATTTGTATTTGAGGTATTTCATGAATCTCCCTGACGACTTCATCTTCAGCCAGAGCAGCCTGCAGGACTACGTCGACTGCCCCCGCCGCTTCCAGCTCAAATACCTCCTCAAACAGCGCTGGCCCGCCCCCGAAGTCGATGACATGCTCGAATTCGAACGCCGCATGGAGCAGGGCGAAGCCTTCCACCACCTCGTCCACCAGCACCTCGTCGGCATTCCCGCGGACGTCCTCTCAGCCCGCCTCACCGATGCCGATGTCCAGCGCTGGTTCGCCGCCTATCTCCAGACCGCCTTACAGGATGTCCCGGCCAAACGCCGCCCCGAAACCACCCTCACCGTCCCGCTCGGAGATTACCTGCTCCTTGCCAAGTTCGACCTGCTGGCCGTCGAACCCGGTGGACGCGCCCTCATCCTCGACTGGAAAACCGGACAGCACATCCCGCGCACCGAAACGCTGGAACGCCGCCTGCAAACCATCGTCTATCGCTATGTCCTCGCCGCCGGAGGCAGCCCCTTTTATAACGGCCAACCCATCCCTCCCGACCGCATCGAGATGATCTACTGGTACGCCGAGCACGATGGCGCGACCCGCCGCTTCCCCTACAGCACCGCCCAGTTCAAAGCCGACCACGACACCTTATTGCAGCTCGTCAATGACATCAACACCCGCCCCGACTTCCCGCTCACTGATGACGAATCCCGCTGCCGCTTCTGCGTCTACCGTTCGCTCAACAACCGCGGCGATAAAGCCGGTTCCATCACCGAATGGGATATCGACACCGAACTCGCCGCCGACCTTGACGACTTCTCTCTCGACCTGAGTCAGATTGCGGAGATCGAATTCTAAATTCTGGTCATAGTCATGGGTTACGGGTGCCGCTCAATATTGGAGCAGGACTTCGGCGTAGAGAGCTTCTCAAGTAATTCCGAAGTGCAGGGGCATCACCAATTGCAAATACGGGATCATCATTTGGCAACGCGGGACTGGCTGCAATGCCCAGTGTAAGTAAAGCGGAGATGATCCCTGCAATGATCACACCAAGAAAAGTTGATCCATACATCGACAGTGAACTGTACCATGCCAGCTTGCCCGCTGCGTCCCCTTCAATCGCAGTAACAACGATATATGTCAGGGCGACGCCGAGTAACAGACAAACACTATATTGGAAGAAGACAAAAGCCGGTAGAGGAGGTGTACGAGGCACGCCCAATATCGGTTGGGGTTGTGAAAGGAGTTTTCCTTGTCTCGTCGCGCGGATGATTTCGATACACACAATGATGCCGACCGTCATAAAAAATGCGCTCCCCGCCAGATGCCAACCCAAATCACCTCCCATATCAGATACGGATAACTCTTGCGAACCCATCCTTGGTTGGAGTCCGAAAATGAACATACTCACCAGAAGAACGACTGCCGCGAGGGTCAAGCGCATAAGACGGGTGCCCACACCCGGCCTGAGGTTGCGTAAATCAGTGACGACCCTGCGGAAGAGGAAGCCGAATACAAAACAGACGATATAAGCCACAAGGCTCAATATAAAAGATGTATCCACTGCAAATCTTGTAAACAAACTGAACACCCCCAACAACCCCGTCAAGATGCAAAGGGACGCCAGACAAATGATGTATCGGCTGAGCGAACGAAGCTCCCGCAGGGGAAAGACTTCGCTGACACGAATCGGCAGCACACCGATACTGAATACGGAACGCTGTTGATCATTTTCGGTGTGGAGATACTGCAGTGCGCTTGCCAGTACAGGTTCATACCGTTTGCGGAAATCGATCAGTTGCAGCGTGGTGACGGTTGGCAGCACGCTGAGATCAGCCGGCGCGACCAGCACCGGAAGGGTATTTTGGGGATGCTCTGTAATGAGATTTTGGGCAAGCTCAACCGGCGTCCACGGGCTCAGCAAAAGGATGTGGATATCCGGCTCCACCCCACTGTCTTTCAGTTCTTGGAATGCATTCTT